>JAHCHE010000001.1 GCA_026129905.1 Bryobacteraceae bacterium
AACGCTGTTTGAATGACCGCTGAAAGCTGAAGGCTCCCGTCCTCAAGATTTCAAGTATCCTTGGCTATATCTAGCGCGCGCCGTGAAAGAGGGAACGCGACGTCCCTCCGGCGGGAAGCTGGGCGTTTGCCGCCGGAAACGGCGCCCGCCTACCGTGAGCCGCGGCCACTCGAGCGGCCACCTGCTCCTGCATCCGCTCGACTTCCTCCGGACGGAAGATCAACCGCCCCTGAACCGCGGCCGTCAACTCGTCCGCGTGCCATGGACATCGCATCATGCCCCTGCTCGAATGCGCATCCGGCCCTAGCAGGAGATGCCCGAGTTCATGCGCCATCACGTGTCCGAGAATGACGCCCGGGTTGAGACCGGCCTCTTTCGCAGCGGTCCAGACGCGCCTGTAAAAGATGCTGGCCACGTACCGGAACTGCCGCTCGCCCACTGGCTGGGCGAACCCTAGAACGGAGCCTCGTTTACAGAATTTCGAGCTTAAGGACTCCGGCAGAAGGCGCAAAAAGACGTCGGTCGGCGTTTTGTGCGGATCGAAAATGAACTCCTGGGTGGGACTCCGGTCGCAGAACTCCATCGGCACGCCCGCCGACTCAAATACGCGCGCGGCTTCTTTCCTTGCTTTTTCGAGGATGGGAAGCGGCGCTCCCGCGAGGTTGCTGATATGGACTCTGATGGGAATTTCCGCCGGTGACGGCCCGGCAAAGGGTAATAGCAGGGAAGCGGCGCCCGCCGCCAGCAGAACTCGGCTATCGATCATCTTGTCCTCACCTCGCGATCACGGTGAGGCCGTCGCAGCCGCCTGCCCGATCCAACTGGCGGTGAAGCCGCATGTGCTCGCCGCCGTATTACTACTATAGGACATTTTTCTCCGCAATGCTCTCGGGAAATCGCCCTTGGGGGCGGTTGATGGGTTCCCCTCGAAAAGGGGGGAGTAGGAAGCGGACCGCCGGGAGAAGGTGATGAGCTATACGATCCGCGCGCTAACGCGTCTCGAGCCCCTTGGTTCTCTCCGCCACGGGGGCCAGCGCCGGAAGGCTGTTTTCCGGCTTGTCAAGGTAGAAGTAAGCGCAGCTCGACCAGTCGTCCTGGCGTTCAAATAGTCCGCCTTCGAGCATCTCCTTGCGCACCAGGCCGGGGCCGGCCCGGAACAGCGGCGGCTGGTCCGCCCTATAAACGGTTCCCATGCTCTCCTCGCCCAGCCACCCGATCTGCTGAATCGTGACCCGCACATCCCGAAGGAAATAGACCGGATCGGGAATATGGTAGCGGTAAAAGCAGTACCGCATGTTCTCGCGGTCCGCCACGTGGCAGCCCTGGTACAGGTGCGCGTAGCGGCCCTGCCCCCAACCCGTGCCGATGTAGTCCTCCGTCCCGGTCCCGCTGAGCGTCGGCAGTTCCGAGTCGCCGTCCAGGTAGACCTTCACCTCCCCCTCGCCCCACCACGACGTGTGATAGAGCTGACGGTTCGCAATCACGCCGAGGTTCGCTCCCAGGTACCGCCCCCTGCCCGACAACTTCGGGAGAATCTCGTAATCGCGCTGGAGCGTGGTCGGGGTCTCCCGCCGCCAGTGGGCGTGAAGGTAGAGCGCATCGCGCCCGTGCCGGTCGCCGATGGTGTAGTCGACGTCGTAGTACAGCGACTCAAGGTCCTTGCCGCTTTCATTGGTCACCACGATCTTCATCCCAGTGCGGAACGGCATCGGCAGATAACCGACGAAGCTCCGACCCTCGGGGCTTGCGAACGCGGCGGATTCAAAGGCCGTCATCCGCCCGAGTCCGGTCCCGAAGAAATCGCCCAGCGGCGCGCTCACGGCCGCCTTCGCCGCCCCATCCCAGTACATGTCGATGCGCAGGCCGCGCAGCATTTCCGGGCTCCGGTCGCTGATCGTGATCCAGATCCGGCGAACGGTCCCCGCGCCGCGCGTTTCGGCCAGCGTGAGGCTCTCGCCCGCTTTCACCGGCACGGCCGGACGTCCTTTGCGGCCGGCGTTGCTTTCGGCCGCCTTGCCCTTATCGCCCGCCGGGTTCTCCGGGCTTGCCCAACGGGTCTCCACGCCTTCCGGCATGACGTAAATCGGTTGCGCCGCCGCCGCGGCCGCTATCGCAAGCGCGTACGTGAATGGAGGAATGCGCATGGCTTACATGATAGTCACTCCAGCCGGTTGACGAGCCGCCGCAGCTCTTCCGCCATTTCCGCCGCCGGCAACCGGACGCGCTCGCCGTGTCCCGGCAGCACCCACTCAAAGCGGTAATCCAGCAGCTGGCGAATCGACTCCTTCTGTTGCGCCCACGAATGCCAGCACACGCTCCGCGAGGCGTTCAATCCGCCGAGCCGCCGGCTCCACCACAGGTGATCGCCGGTGAAAAGATACCGCTCCCCGACCAGCAGCGCGCAATGCCCCCGCGTATGGCCCGGCGTGGGTATGACGAGGAATCCATCCGCCAGCGGGACCGGCTCAAACCCGTCGATGAACCGCTCGGCATCGGGCTGCGCGAAGCGTTCGAGGCGGTGAATGATCCGTTCGCTCGAAAAATGCCGCGCGTATTTCGCCGCATCCGCCACGTCGTCCCGGTGGGTCAGGAAGATGCGCCGGATTCCTCCCAGCTCTTCAAAGCGCTTCACCAGGTACGGCAGATAGCGAGGCGAATCGATCAGCCAGTTCTCCTCTCCGCGCCGCAGCAGGTAGCTGCTGCCGCCGAACGAATCCCGCGAGGTAAACCCGTTGTAGTAGAGATCCTCTTCCAGCCGCAGCGGGAAGTCGGACTTCACCTCGCCGGCGCGGCCGGAGCCCCGCGTCCCGATCGAGCCCGTGGGACAGGCCAGCAGCGCCCGCAGCGCCTCGCGCTCCTCCGCCCCGGAGCGCGGCTGCAATTGGACAAACGAGTATTCCTCCGCCTCGCCGAACACGGCCGGAGCGAGCTGCCGGCACGTGTCGCAGTCGATGCAGGTCGAGTCCACGAAGAAGTCCCCGGGAGCGTTTTCCGGTACGCGTTTCTTGAAATCGGCCACCGCTATAGCGGCGATTCCCACTTGTATATGAAGCCGCTCGAACTCGGCAGCGCGAAACCGGCGAAACGGCCATCATTGGAGTGAAACGCCGTCGCGTCGCCGGCGCTGTTGGTCCCCTCGGGCGCGATGTCGTTGACAGCGTCGATATCGGCCAGCTTCACCCAGACGCCGGGAATGCCTAATTCCAGGTTAACTAACAACTCGTTGAGATTGCCCCTTCGTAAAGCGCCTGCTCGGAAAGCCCCTGGCCGCCGAGCACCAACTAGAGAATCGGGACGCTGGAAGCGTTTGTAGCGTAGGATCATCGGCGGGGTAACGCCCGGCGGCATCTGCCGTGTGACGGTCTGCGAGATCGCGGTCATTTGGCGGCGGCCTCGACCCGGATGACGTGGTGATGCTCCGCTCCAGCTCGCGGTGCGCCAGTCCCCGGGTATTGCCATATGGCGCTCACGACCGGGATGTTGACGTCCGGCAGCACATCGGTGGGCATACGGAGGATTGCGATCCCGCCGATCAGAACGCCAGAATGACCCGCAACGCAGGCCGAAAGTGAGTCGAGTGTTGCAGCCGGTCGAGGTAGGGATCAGCTTGGTTGACATCTGTCCCCGGCAGTTGAAGGACGACGAGAATTCGGCGCTCACGATGCACTGAATGTGAGAGGAACCGCCGTTGAGGTTTATGCGGACCTGGCGCCTCTGGTCGCCGACTTCGTCGCTTCTCCGCGCCGGCCTGATTGAAATCTCGAATCCTACGGCAATCGCGGGGGCGAAATCTCGGGAGCTTCGCCGGTAAGCGAATCCAGAAACATCACGATCGGCGCGATCTCGGAAAAGCTCCGTCCCATGAGCGGTTCGAAATCGATGGTCAGCCCATCGGCCGAAGCCGACGGTGTGCTGCGAAAATAGAACTGGACAACCTGTTCGAGAGTATCGAACGAGCCATCATGCATATATGGTCCAGTGCGAGCGACGTCGCGCAGGCTCGGCGTACGAAAAGCATGCATGTCCCGCTTGTTTCCCGTGATCGCGCCGCGTCCGGGGTCACGGTAATCCACGCCGAGACGGTAGAACTTGTTGTCAGTCAGAGCCGGCCCGCTGTGGCAGCGAATGCAGCCCGCATCCTGGAAAAGGTGCCAACCCTCGCGCGCCTCCTCTGACAGCGCAGACTTGTCGCCCGCCAGAAACCGATCGAAGGGCGAGTTTCGTGTGATGAGGGTCCCCTCGAAGGCGGCGAGCGCGCTGGCAATTCCCTCTTTGGTTACACCCGTGCCGAAAGCCGATTGGAACTGCTGTACGTAGCCGGGTACAGCACTGAGTTCCCGGACCAGTTCGTCGGGATCTTGGTTCATCTCATCGGCAGCGCGGATTGGCGCCCATGCCTGCTCTTCCAGGGTGTTGGCTCTCCCGTCCCAGAAGTACGCGCTGTACAGACCCAGGTTGAACAGAGATTGCGTGTTGCGCTTGAGGGACTTTCCTGCGGCTCCCTTCGCCGTCTTAAGGCCATCGGTGAACGCCTTTTCCGGTTCATGGCAAGTCGCACAGCTCATCTTGTTGTCTCCGGACAGGCGCGGGTCGAAGAACAAGAGCTTGCCGAGCGCCGCCGCCTTTGTCGCGCCGCTGTTGTCCGATGGGCTGGGTACCGTCGCAGTCTGAGCGAGCGCAGCAGCGCACGCGAGCGCACATCCCAAAGCGGTGGTCGCCGTCAAACGCGGGCTCAGGAACTTCACTGCCGACGATCACCTCCCAATCGAGCGTCAATTGACCACCGCCCTGCGCCAGAAATCAGAAGAAAGATCGAACCCAGCAACATCGAATAATCAGTCCGAGCTTCGTGCGCCATCGCCCAAAACCCCTTGCCCATAGGATCGGGACCTTGGTGGAAGCGATCGCAACGCACATGTCGATGATCAGTGGCATCGCAGCGACTCGCGTCAGCAACCCAACCAGGATCATGGCGCCGGAGACGATTTCTACAACTCCCACGAAGGGCGCCATTATCTCCGGCGTCGGTATCCCGATCTTCATGAACCGCCCGAGACTCGTTCGGAAAGAGGAACTTCTGGATTCCTTCAGACACAAAGACAGCACCGACAAGCAGCCGGATGAGAATTGGCGGCGGCGAGCCCTTGGCGGAGATGACGCGAGCGAGAAGTGTCATTTCCTATTCAACCACGCGGCGTGAACTGGCCCAGATCGTAGATCCCGATCGTCTTTTCAAGACCGGCGACTTCTTCAACGATCTTGTGAAATCCCTCCTCGCCAAAGAGCCTGTGCTCGCGCTTCTCAAAATCCTCACCGAGCGAATCGTACTCGTTCTTCGGCACGATCTCACGGAAGGCTGGGAACAGCACCGTGTCTTCCCTGGCTTCGTGAGGCTCATACATCCGGATGAAGGCACGGATTTGTGCCGTCAGCTTCTTCTTCGCCGGCTCATCCCGCAGGAAACCACTGGCCTTCGCTGTTGTGAGAATCTGTTCGGTCACCCGCCGCCCCGCCTTATGTTGCGCCTCCAGCACCCCGACGAGATCAACGAGCTTCCCGGCCTTTCGGAAACGCGGAAACAGGTACTCCTCCTCGAGCTTCTCGTGGTACTCTTCGATGAACTTTCGAATCGGGTTCGCTGTGGCGGTCACCGTGGTGGGCGGAACTTCCTTGCCGCTCTCCAGCCTATTGGCGCATTCACTGTAGACGAGAAGCGCTCTTTTCAGAACGCCATGCTCGCGCATCAAGTCCTCGGCCGGTGACACTTCCTCTTCTTCCTCTTTCTTCTTCTGCCCATCGTCTACCCGCTGCTGTGCTGCAAGAACTCCTGGAATGCCAAGTATCATGTAACGCCTCCCGAATCGATCGTTTGACATGACAGCCTCCTTTTGCGATTCCTTCGCAGGTAAGACCACCAGCGACACGCTGCTGCTACAGCCTCACGCCGCCTGGAGCGTTGCGCCGACAAGACTCGCGAGCAACCGCTGAGCCTCAGTCCGCTCCAGCAAGCCACGATCGGAGTTTTGAGGAACAAACGGAACGGGCGGGAACGACGATTGCAGATCTGGTTCGAAACCGGCACGGTACCACCGCCTCAGCGGCGCTCCCGGCCTTTTGTTCCGTCAGATTCGCTCAGGGCTCCTTATTACGATTATCGTAGACGTCCGTCGTAATTGTCAAGGACTTGGCGCCTAGGCCAGAAACTCCCACGTTCGGCTGGAGAACGACCGGCGCCGGTTCAGCCGCCGAATCCGGCGATTCGTGAATCCACTTCCATCCTGGCTTGTTCGACGCCCGCGCCGATCCAGGATCGTGACGCGCCGGGTATCCGGGCCACCAGCTCGTCGTAGCTCCACTCGCGGTCCGCGGGAAAGGCCGCATAGCCAAGGGCGTCGGCCAGCCGCCACGATATCTGCACCATGCTGTACACGTTCCATTCCCCGTTCGGCTCGTCGTGGTGCGTCGCCGCCGCCGCGGCGATCTCGTCCGGGAAGTTCCACTCCTGCGCCAGGTACGCCCCGGCCGCGCAGTGATCGATTTCGAACAGATCGCGCTCCGTGCGCAGCAGTTCGAACCCGCTCTCGCTCGAGACATCGAGCATCCGGGCGTATTCTTCCGGATAGGCGGCCATCAGCCCCATTGTCCCCAGGTTGTGCAACAGACCCGCGGTATAAGCGCTGTCGATGCCTGCGCCGGACGCCCGGCTGCTCTCCTCCGCCAGCACCGCCGTGGCCACGGTGTGCACCCAAAACCTGCGCAGAGCGGCGATGCGCATGGAAGTCTTCACCATGCTGTTCAACGCGATGAACGTGGCCATCGCTTTCACCCGCTCCAGCCCCAGCAGGCTCACCGCGAAATTCACCGTGGTGATCTTGCCGGAGACGCCGAACAGCGCCGAATTGGCCACCCGCAGGATCTCCGCCGTGAACGTCGGATCGAGTTTGATGATCTCGCCGATCTCCTTGGCGGCGATGTCTTCGTTGTTGACCAGCGCCAGGATGCGGCTGGCTACCGCGGGAAATGGAGGCAGCAGGCGAAGAGCCCACGGGCGTTCGGGCTTCACCGGTAGTTCAGACATAGTTCCACTCCTGTAGCAGGCGTCGGCGAGCCCGTTCCTTCCGCACCACCGCGGCCAGACAAGCTCGTCCTGCCTGCTAAGTGGGCGCCCCGGACCGCAATTCTCAGCCGGACCGCGCGCCCGGCGGAAGCGAGACCGCGCTCGGCGCGCCGGCGCCGTGATGTTGCGGCAGTGCTGGACCCCGATTATCCGAGGGCTCGGATCTCCCGGAGCGCCGTTTCGATCTCCTCCGGCGAATTGCGGATGCTCGGGGTCAATCTCGCGTAAGAAGGTTGGTACGGCGTCGCGGTGGCGATAATCTGCTTTTTCCGCAGGCTGGCGACCACTTCCCGCTGGGACTTGCCGTTGACGTCGAAGCAGACGATCCCGGCGGACAGCTCATCCGGCATCGGCGTGTATAAGGTCACGTGAGGCATGGCGGCCAGCCCCTCCTTAGTTTGCCGGCTGAGTTCATGAGTTCGCGCCGCGATCCTGGACTTGCCGATATTCTGGTGGAACTCGAACGCTTCGGCGAGCGCCCACTGGTGTTCGTAAGGTTTGAAGCCGCCGGGCGACATCCGAGCGCCGTTGGTTTCCCCGTCCGGATCTTCGCCGCGAATCCAGGCGCGCCGCACGGCGTTGTCCCTGAACGTGGGAATGACTGGGCTCACCGCCCCCCAGCCGCGCCGGCTGCCCCAGATAATGCCGGTCCCTCGCGGTCCGAACAACCACTTGTGACAGCCCGCCACAAAAAAGTCGCAGCCGAGATTGGCGGTCTCGACGTCCTCTACCCCGAAACCGTGTACGCCATCGACGCAAAGCAGGGCCCGATCGCTTTCATCGCGCCGCCGATTGACCTCCGATAAGGCTTCGGCAATGCGCTCCACGGGGAGTTTCAAGCCGGTGCTGGAGTGTACCCAAGTCAAGGCAATGACCCGCGTTGCCGGCCTGACAGCCGAAACGACGTTATCGACGAGTTCGCCGGCTGTGACGTTGGCGATATCGCTGTACAGGGAGAATGTCCGAACGCTCGCGCCGCTGCGTGCCGCCGCCAGGCGAATCGACTCCCTAGTCGAGTAGTAGTTGTGTTCGGAGACCAGGAACTCCTGCTCCGGCTGCAGGTGAAATCCCTGGTAGACAAGGCCAAGCCCCATGGTGGTGCTATCGGTCAAAGCGATGTCATCGGCCCGCGCGCCCAGGTACTGTGCAGCCGCCTCGAGCACGCGTTCTTCCTGCCGGTTCAGTTCCGACTCCAGGTAGACAGCCGGGTTCTCATCCAGCGCCCGGCGGTGCCGTTCGATTGCCTCACGCACCGGACGCGGGTGCGAAGCGATGAGCATCGCTGTGAAGTCCACCACTTCGTCCGAGACGCCGAACTCGCTCCGCACCTCGTCCCATCCGGCAGGCGAAGAGTTCGCCGTACTGCTGCCGCATGCGGCGGATACCGCTCCGCCGGCCAGCGCGGGCGCCGTACGCAGGAAATTCCGGCGGTTCAACTCCATTGATTCTCCCCTCCCTGCGCGGCCTCAGTCTCCCCAATTTAATGACGCTGCCGCAACGCGGTCGTTTCGGCGGAGCCTCGCTTCCAAGTACGCTGGTTGCAGTTCGATATTGACGGGCGGCCGACTGCTTGATTGGATCTCGCGAAGAGGCGGCGAAGCCGGCTTGAACTACGCCAGTATCCCCCGCACGATCTCCCCGTGCACGTCCGTCAGCCGGAAGTCGCGCCCCGCATAGCGGTACGTCAGCCGCGTGTGGTCCAGTCCCAGCAGGTGCAGAATGGTCGCGTGCAGGTCGTGGAAGTGGACTTTGTCCACCACTGAGTAATAGCCGTAATCGTCCGTCTCGCCGTAAGCGAGACCCGCTTTCACGCCCCCGCCGGCCAGCCACATCGTGAAGGCTTCCGGATTGTGATCGCGCCCGTCGGAGCCCTGCGCCGTCGGCGTGCGCCCGAATTCCCCTCCCCAAAGCACCAGCGTGTCCTTCAGCAGTCCGCGCGCTTTCAGGTCCTGGAGCAATCCGGCGATCGGCCTGTCCACTTCGCGCGCATTCTGGCTGTGGTCGCGGCGCAGACGCGAATGCTGGTCCCACTTGTAGCTGTGGCTCACCTGGACGAACCGGACGCCGCGCTCGGAGAAGCGCCTCGCCATCAGGCACTGGCGCCCGAAATCCTCGGTCACCGGATCGTCCAGCCCGTAAAGCTTCCGCGTGGCCGGCGATTCACCCGAGATGTCCTGCAATTCCGGCGCTTCCGTCTGCATCCGGAACGCCAGTTCGAAGGATTCGATGCGGCCCTCGAGCGCCCGGTCCGGGCCGGTACGCTCCAGTTGCGCGAGGTTCAATTCCTGCACATAGTCGATTTCCATCCGCTGCACGTCCCGCGGCGTCTCGTCGTTGACGATGAACGGAATCTTCGCCTCCCGCGACGGAATGCCCACCGCTCCGATCGCCGTACCCGCGTAAGGCGCGGGCAGGAACGCCGAGCCGTAGTTGTTCGCGCCCCCGTGGCTCTGCGTCGGGCAGATGGTGATGAACCCCGGCATGTTCTGGTTCTCCGAACCCAGCCCGTAGGTGATCCACGAACCCATGGCCGGCCGGACAAACGTGTCGCTCCCGGTGTGCAATTCCAGCAGCGCGCCTCCGTGCCGCGAGTTCGACCCGCGCATCGACTTGATGAAGCAGATGTCGTCCACCATCCGCCCCACTTCCGGAAACAGGTCGCTTACCCACATCCCGCTCTGGCCGTATTGCTTGAACTCCCACGGCGAGTTCAACAGGTTAAACGTCTCGCTCGAGACCACCTTCGGTCTCTCGAACGGAAGCGGCTTGCCGTGGTCGCGCTTCAGCAGCGGCTTGTAGTCGAACGTGTCCACCTGCGACGGTCCGCCGTGCATGAACAGAAAGATGACCCGCTTCGCCCGCGCCTCGAAGTGCGGCGGCTTCGGCGCGAGCGGATCGGCGGCCGCGGACCCGATCACGCTGCCCGCCCGGGCCGCTTCCCCCAGCAGGCCCGCCAGCGCGAGGCTTCCGAACCCCGCGCTACTCGCCTTCAGAAGCTCCCGCCGCGATAGCAAGCGATCAAAATGCGGATTCCAATGCTGGTTCATCGTCAGTTCACGTAGATAAATTCGTTGGAGGCGAGCAGGGCCTTCGCGAAGCTCTGCCATGCGGACAGACGCCGTTCTGCGGCGTCGGCCTTGCCGCTCGCCAGCGCCCGCTCGACGCTCCCCAGGAACGTTAGCGCCCGGTCTGTTTCCGCCGGCGCCGGGGGCCGCGCCAGCGCCCGTTCGTATGCCCACCGGATGCGCCCCGCATCGTCCAGGTCCTCCCTGGCCAACAGGCTCTCGGCCATGACGCGCGTGTGGCGCAACACCGTCGGCCCGTTCATCGAGAACAGCGCCTGCGGCGCGACCACGGTCGAATCGCGATCGCCGTTCGACACGGCCGGATCGGGCATGTCAAACGCCTGGAAGACGTCGTACAACGAGCTGCGAATCACCGGGATGTACACCGACCGGATGTTCCGCTCGTAGTCGATATCGCCCCCCTTGGCCGTGTCGCTGACGTACTGGCGATCCTTGTACGTAAGGATCGACCCGCCGCCGCTGAGGTCGAGGTTGCCCGCCGCCGCCATCACCGCGTCCCGGATCGCCTCGCCTTCCAGCCGCCGCCGGTTCGCCCGCCATAGCAGCTTGTTGTCCGGGTCCGCCTCCGCCGCCCGCGCGTCCCAGTCGCTGCTCATCTGGTATGCGCTCGACAGCATGATCAGCCGGTGCATCCGTTTGATCGACCACCCGCCCTCGACGAACTGCCTCGCCAGCCAGTCCAGCAGCGCTTGGTTAACCGGCGGCTCGCCCAACCGGCCGAAGTTGTCTGTCGACGGTACGATGCCGCGCCCGAAATGCCATCGCCAGATCCGGTTCGCCATCACCCGGCTGGTGAGCGGATGATCCGCGCGCGTCAACCATTGCGCCAGTTCCAGCCTGCCGCTGGCGCGCGAGCTGAGCGGCGGCTGGTGGTCGCCGGCAATCGCGGTGAGGAATCCCCGCGGCGCCACCGGACCGAGCGTCCAATGGCTGCCACGAATGTGAATCGCGACGTCGGCCACCTCGCCTTCGGTGACCCCCATCGCCCGCGGAAACTCCGGCGTCGCCGCCTCGAGCGCCTTCTGCTCGCTCTCCAGCCTCGCCAGTTGCTCCTGCGCCTCACGCGGAAAGTACTGCCGCGAATCCGCCGGCGGCCGGAACGGACCGAATTTCTCGTAGAGAAGCTGGCGCAGCGCATCGAGTCCCGCGTCCTCCAGCGCTCCGCCTTTCTCGTCCTTCCGGTATCGCTCTTCCTTTTCGAAATCGACGTCGAAATCCGGATGGAGCTTCTGCCACTGATCCAGGGCCTCGACAAACAGCTCCTGGTACCGCGCCGCCAGTTCTTCCCGGTTCGCCGGACGGAAATCGCGAAACAGCGCCGCGACCGGCGAAGTCCATTGCTCCAGCGCCGCCCCGCTCTCGTGCGCCAGCCACGCGTAGACCGCCGCCGCCGGCGCGCCTTCCGAACGGCGCAGATACTCCACCCACTGCTCCAGGAACCCCGGATTCACCCCGTATTGCCGCGCCGTCTGCACGACAGTTTTGGGCGCGCGCTGCCCCTCCGGCGTGCGGCTTCTCGCCACCGCGAGCCGCGCGAAATAAGGAAACCGCGTCTTGTGTTCCAGCCGGATCGCGTTCCGGCCCGCCTCCAGCCGGAACACGCCCGCCACACTCCAACCGCCGGCGTCCGGCGATGCCGCGCGATTCTCCACCGCCTCCGCGCCCTTCTTCACCAGTTCGCCGTTGATGTGGAGATCGGCCGTGCCCGCGCCCCTTTCTTCGTCCAGCAGCTCAACCTGGTATTCCCCACTGGCCGGCGCGCTCACGTGGTACTCGGCGAAATAAGGCCCCGCGCCCCCTGCCGGAATATTCGCCTGGCCTTTTTCCAGCTTCCGGTTGACATTGCCTGCCTCGAAGCTCTCCGCGTCCCGGACGATCACGCCGGGTTCGGCCGCCCGCGGCGCCAGGTGGACCCGCTCGTAGGCCAACGCGTCGCTTGCGGCCTGCAAATAGGCACCCGGCTTGCGCCTCGCCTCAGCCACCAGCTTTCGGTTTTGCTCCCGGACAATGTTCCCGATCTCCTCGCGCTTGGCCTCGATGCGCGCTTCATGCGCGGCCAGCCGGTCGCGATCTTCCCTGGGGGCCAGCACGTATTCGTGCCACTTGGCCACCACCTTGAAGTTCTCCATCGTCTTCGAGCTCTTGAAGATGCCCGCCATGGCATAGTAATCGGCCTGGGATATCGGGTCGAACTTATGGTCGTGGCAGCGGGCGCATCCGATGGTCAAGCCCATGAAGGCTCGGCCCACCGTGTCCAGTTGCTCGTCGACGATGTCCATCTGCATCTTCACCGGGTCGTCTTCCGCCAGCATCTTTGCGCCGAGGGAGAGAAACCCGGTGGCCGTCCACCGCTCGATCGTCGTAGCCAGGTCGCCCGCGTCAGGCAGCAGGTCGCCGGCGATCTGTTCTTGAACGAACTCGTCGTACGGCTTGTCCATGTTGAACGCGCGAATCACGTAGTCCCGATAGCGGAATGCGTTCTTGTAGACGAGATTCTCGTCCAGACCATTGGAATCGGCGTAGCGGGCGACATCCAGCCAGTGCCGCGCCCACCTTTCTCCATAACGCGGCGACGCCAGCAGGCGATCGACAACTCGCGAAAATGCATCTGGCGACTCGTCGGCGACGAAGGCGCTAACCTCCTCCGGCGTCGGCGGCAATCCCG
Organism: Bryobacteraceae bacterium; assembly: GCA_026129905.1. Taxonomy (GTDB): domain Bacteria; phylum Acidobacteriota; class Terriglobia; order Bryobacterales; family Bryobacteraceae; genus JAHCHE01. Next base: position 12,869 of record JAHCHE010000001.1, read on the forward strand.
TGAGATCGAATGTCGCGCGCCGGATCAGAGTCCGCTTGTCCGCCGGCGCGGCGGGCTTCAATCCTTTGGCTTCGAGCGCGGCCAGCACGAAAGCGTCCATCGGCGACTTCACCCAGGCCGCGTTGTTGACCGGAGGAACGCGAGGCTTCTCCGGCGGAATGAAGGCCCAGAACTTCCCCTCTCCCGCCGGTCCTGCCTCCGGCGCCCCCCACGGAGCGCCCATCCGCACCCACTCGGCCAGAATCGCGATATCGGCGTCCTTCAGTTTCCCCGACGGAGGCATCCGCAGCCGAGCGTCCGCGTGCCGGACGGCGCGCAGCAGCAGGCTCTCTTCCGGCTTTCCTCCGATGATCGCCGGACCTCGCGAGCCTCCTTTGTTGAGACCCTCCGCGCTGTCCAGCCGCAAGCCGCCCATCACGGGCTTGCTCGCCGCGGAGTGACACGCCAGGCAGTTCTGGACCAGCAGCGGACGTACGTTTTTCTCGAAGAATTCAGCTCCGCCGCTTGCCCCCGACGCCGGCTTCGCGGAGCGCATGATTAACAGCAATAAGAAGACGTGAACCGCAACCCGCATCCCCAGCCCAGCGCGCATTGATCGCATTCTAACCCAAGCGTGCCTCGAACGCTGGCTCGTCCGCGAACGTTTCCCGCAGCCGGACTGGCAAGATTCCGGTGCGGCGCAACGAGAATGGCGCGGCGGACAATCCGATCCTGCACCGCCATCGCGCGCTACCGTTACTACTATTTCTACATCCGTGACCCGGCGTTGGAACCACGGTGGTGCGCATCGGCACGTTCATTCCTTTCGAAGCCAGCTACTACCTGAACGGGCACAACTTCGTGGAGCGTCAGCTCTCGCCGATGGCGTAAGCTTTCGCAAGGACAACAATGCCTTCGTCGCCGTCTCGGATCCGGAGGCGCTGCAAGCGGCCGCCGACCGCTTCTCGGCCGCGGTAATCCAGCGTGTCACAGCCGGTTGGAGCGGGCGTGTCATGAAGCGGATCGAGCCATCGATAACATCGTGAGTCTGTTCCGTGCGGCTTGAGTTACCAGAAGTAACATCGAGAAATCCTCGACTATTCGAGTCAAGAACATTCGAAGGTACAGGCTACGAGAATCACCGACATAGCGATCCGGGTCTGCCGAAACGAACCCAACCGACGCCGCTCCCGCTCCGCTGCCGGAGACCTCGAACGCCGCCGCGCCAGCTTCAAACGCGGTAAACGGCAACAATGCGGGTAATAAGGATGCGAATTTACATCCGGTGAAGCCGAAATAGTTCGTCTGGGTTCTAAATTCGTCGCGCCGTTCGATGATTTGAGGTCGCTCTCCGCCTTCGGCCACCGGAGCGGACTCTTTTCGCGCGGCCGGCGCGTGGATCGCGTCGTCGAGATTATCGCGCGAGGCCTACCGCAACGGCCATCCGCGTCCGTTCGTTCTTGATATTGTTGTCGAGGCTGCGGCGCAGATAGCCGGTGGCGATCGTCGCTTCATCGTTGTCCGGCGAGCCTTCGCGTCTTCGTCCGCGGCGCCGGCCTCCGCCGGTTTCCTCCAATACCTCCCGGCAACGATCCAGCGGCGGAATGAGTCGAGGTCGGCGTCGGAAAGCTTCTGGCCCGGCGGCAATTATCGGCTTCCCGGCTGCTATCTCCTTCGGCGCCGGTAGAACAGGTTGGAACTCCAGAGTCCACGGCCGAGCAGCAGGAAAACAAGCAGGAGGCAGACGAACGTGCCGGCCGTGCCCGTAACCAGGTAGTCCGTCTTCGTGCGCGCGCCGGGCAGGGCCTGAAGCATAAAGAACGCGACGGCGGCGAACGCAATCGCGATCGCCGCGGCGATACCCAGCATTCTGGCCGCGCGCGCCACCACAAACGATAGTGGCCGGCGTCAGTCGTATTTCTCGTAGACGAGTCGCTTGCGGTCGAAGCCGGCTTCTTTCAGCATCTTCCGAACGTCGTCCACCATCGCTTTCAAGCCGCAGATGTAGACGTCGAGGTCGCGCCGGGCGCCGGCCGCCTCCAGGACGTGGGGCTGCACGTGGCCGGTCCGGCCGGTCCAGTGCTCGCCGGGCCGGCTCAACACCGGCCAATAGCGGAAGTTGGGATGCGCCTGCTCGATCTTCTTGAAGTCTTCGTGGTAGAGAATCCCGTGCTCGTAGCGCACGCCGAACACCAGCGTCGCCTGCCGTCCTGATTCCCACAGGCGCGGCGACTGCAACATCGACCGGAACGGCGCAATCCCCGTCCCGGTGGCGACGAACACCGAATCGCCGACCGGCTCGCGCAGCGTGAAGTAGCCCAGCGGCCCCTGCATCGGCACCAGGTCGCCGGGGCGAAGGTGGAACAGGTGCGGGGTGAACGTCCCTTCGTCCACCAGGTTCAGGCACAGCTCGAACCGGTTGGCGTTCGGCGCGGAACAGACCGAGTAGGCGCGCGTAATGGGCCGGCCGCTGACCTCGTCGGTGAGGGAGATAAACTGCCCCGGCTGATACTCCAGCCGCTCCACCTGCGGCACTTCAAACACGAAGTGCCTCACCTGCGGGGCGATATCCCGGTACTCCAATAACTGTGCTTCCAACTGCGACATGGGTTCAGCTTTGCCGGGCGCGCTGGAGGAGGATGGACCCAAGCGCGGGGTGGCCGTCCAGCGTCTCCGTCACGTCGATCCTCACTTTATGGATGCGGGAAGCCTCCTCGACGATTCGAGGCAGGTCCCGGGACGTGTGGCGGCCCGCCGTCAGAAAATACGGGATCACTACTACGCGGCCTGCGCCGCGATCCACCAGCTTTCCGATCGTCGTCGACAGGTCGGGCGGCGCGCAATCGAGAAACGCCACGTCCACCAGTTCGTAACCGCCGTCCCGGGCCATCCGGCTGGCCGCCGCGCGAACGGACTCGTTGGCCTCTTCCAGGCGCGAGCCGTGGGCGAAGACGACATAACCGGTTTTCACGGGCCCTCTCTACTTTCAGTTTGCCACAGCGCATACCGAGGCCCATCCGGCCGCTCCTCCGGCCCCGCTATGATCGGGGTGTGTCGGTGACCCGGAACTCGCTTCGCGGCGATCTCGAACGGCTGGGCCTGCGGCGCGGCGACCTGTTGATGATCCACGCCGGCGTTCGCTCCGCCGGCAGAATAGTCGGCGGCGTGAACGTCCTCATCCAGGCCATTCTCGACGCCATCGGCGACGAGGGGACGCTGACGGCCTATGTCGATTTCGAGCCGTTCTTCGACGAGAGCGACGATCCGTCCGCGATCCCCGTGTTCGACAAGCGCATCGCGCGAGCCGCCCGCGACCACGGAGTTCTGCACGAGGCGCTGCGCGCCTGGCCGGCCGCCATTCGGAGCGGCCATCCCGACGCGGGCGTGGTCGCCGTCGGCCGGTTGGCGGCCTGGATTACGGCGGATCATCCCCTCCAATACGGCTATGGCGACGGCTCTCCGTTCGAAAAGATCGTCGAGGCGAACGGGCGAGTTTTGATGATCGGCGCCCCGCTCGACACGATTACCCTGCTCCACTACGCCGAGCACAAGGCGAACATCCCGGACAAGCGCATTCGCAGGTATCGCCGCCTGATGCCTCGCGAGAACGGCCCGGCGTGGATCGACATCGAGGAGTTCGACACGGCGGCGCCCGTCAGCGACCGGCTGCCCGAGGGTTGCTTTGAGCGCATCGCCACGGATTACTTGGCCGCCGGCATGGGGCAACAAGGACGGGTCGGCGCCGCCGCCGGCTTCCTCTTCGATGGGCCCGGGCTTGTCCGCTTCGCGGTCAACTGGTTGGAGACGTTCGCGGGTCCGGGATCGGACGCAGCCGAAGATGCCGCCGCGCGCCTCAAGCGCCGGGCACGATCAGCGAGGAGGCGCCGCGCGTCTCCTCCGGGAGGAAGTTTCGGCGGAGCAGGTCGATGAAGGCGCGCCCGCGCGTCCGGCCGTTGTTCGCCTGAAACTCCAGCCGAGCCAGGAACACGAGCACCCCCAGGACGTCCTTGTCGCGGATGCTGTGGCTTCCCGTGCGCTCGGCCAATCCGCGCCGTAATTCCTCGATGGCCTGCCGCAAGCGGTCGGCAACCGTGGCGGCGATGAGGTTGCTCGGACGGCTCTCGTAGTACAAGCCGCTTTCCAGCGTTCGCTGGGTGCGGATCATGGAATCGAGCGCTTCGCGCACGTCCGTGTCCACCGCCCCCTGCGTGTCAAGCGCCGCCCCGGCGAGCGCATTGGCCGCGGACACCAGCAACGGCTCGTTCGCCGACAGGAAATCGTCGCTCACCCGAATGTCCCGGTGGGGTATCTTCTCCGGGTCGAGTTCCGGCTGCTTTTCGTGCCTGCGGGCATCCTGCAAGTGCGGGCAATCCAGCGGACAACTTACGGTCACTTCCCGTTCTTCCCCGCAGCAGACCGCGCAGATATCGCCTCGGACGCCGGGACAATAACGCCGCGGCCGCCGCTTTTCGCAGATGACGCAACTCTCCATTCCGATCGCTTGTTTCCTCTTCGGGCGGGCCGGGTGAACCGACCCTCTATCGTATCATTACAGCTTCATGGCACGGACATACTTGTACTTCAAGATCGAGGTCGAGCATCCGGACGACGAGCGCATCGAACGGCTGGCGGCGGATTTCGACCGCCAGATTCGCCGCGTCCACGGCGTGCTCTCGGTCGAGCTGACCAACTCCATCACGAACGCGGAATCCGAGTAAAGCTCAGCCGATCGCCTGGAGGTACGTGCGCTCGAAGTAGCCGTCCGTCATCCCGGCGATGTAATCGCAGACCACCTGGTGGACGGGCTGCGTTTCCGCGAGTTCGTACGACGATTCGGGCAGGCGCTCGGGATGGCGCATGTAGAACTCGAACAGCCGGCCGATCATCGCCGCGTGCCGCTCCCGCTCGGCCGCCAGCGGCGGCGAATGATAAACCGCCGCGTGCAGAAAACGCTTCAGTTCGATGCTGGTCCGCTTCGCCTCCGGCGTAAACCGCGCCAGCCGTTCCGGGAATTCGCGGACCGCCTCCGGGCTCTCGACCCCGGCTTCCGCCGCCGCGCGGGCGGTTCCCTCGATCAGCCCGGAAACCAGCGAGTCGATCAGGACGCGCAGGGCTTCGTAGAACTTCACGCGGGCGGCCGCGCCGGGGAACTGCGTCTGGATCGCGTCGTCGATTTCGGCGAAGCGGGGGACCGCCGCGGCGATCTCCTCCGTGGCGATGATGCCCGCCGAGTGCGCGTCGTCGAGATCCGCGGTGTTGTAAGCGACTTCGTCCGCCAGGTCGATCAGTTGCGCCTCCAGCGGCGGCCGCAGCCCCGGCAGATATTCGCCCAGCAGGGAGTCCTCGTCCGCCGGCAGGTCTTTGCTGTGCTTGACGATGCCCTCGCGCACTTCGAACGTGAGGTTGAGGCCGGGAAACCGCGCGTACCGCTGCTCGAACGATTCGACGATCCGCAGGGCGTGCAGGTTGTGCTCGAACATCGCGCCGTGCCGCCGCATCTGCCGATCGAGTTCCTCCTCCCCGGCATGCGCGAACGGAGGGTGCCCGATGTCGTGACCCAGCGCGAGCGCTTCCGTCAGGTCCTCGTCCAGCCCCAGCGTCACGGCCACCGTACGCGAGATCTGCGTCACCTCGATGGTGTGCGTGAGCCGGTTCCGGAAATGATCGGACAGGCCGGGCGTGAAGACCTGCGTCTTGTTCTCCAGCCGGCGGAACGCTCTGGCGTGCACCAGCCGGTCGCGATCGCGCTGAAATTCCGTCCGGTAAGGGTGGGACGCTTCCGGATACCGCCGCCCGCGGCTGGCCTGGACCGGAAATCTCAGCCGGCGGAGCATGCCTCGTCCCGCGACCCGTCCGTTACCTGGGGTTGGGACTGGAGATTTCTGAAAGCGCGGTGATCGCCGCCCGGCTCACCGCCGACCGCTCGGCGCGCAGGGGCTCCAGCAGCTTGCGGGCCTCCTCCGGCTGGGTGGGCGCGAGCATTCTGGCCAGCGCGATGGTCGCCTGCTCTTTCGACACCAGCACCGTCGGCTTTTCGATGAGCCCCCGCAGCAGTTTCTCGCCCTCGGCGACGTTGCCCTGGCCGGCGTAGACCCACGCGAGCGAGAGGGCCGCCTGCGACGCGTAGGCGTCGTCGCCCTCCTTGATTACGTGTTGGAACCGCTTGATGGCTTCGTCGTAGTTGCCGTTGTCGCTCGCCAGCACACCGAGGTAGAACATGGCGATGTCCGCCTCGTCGCTGCCCGGGTACTTCTCGACGATATCGCCGAACGCTTTGCGGATCGCCTCGTTCTTGGCTTCCGCCGTCGGGAAGAACACGATGTACGGGTTCGATTCCGGACCCACCTGCGACTGGTAGATCCGGGTGGCCTGGCGCAAGGCCTCCTGCCGCTTGGCCCGCTGGCCCTTCGAGTAATAGTAAAAGCCAACCGAGGCGATCAGCGCGACAATGACAACCGCGCCGATGATCATCGCCTGCCGCCGGTGTTCCTCCAGGAACTCGACGGTATGGCTGACTTCGGTCGCAAATTTGTCGGTCTTTAGCTCCTTGCGGGTGAGTCTGTCCACGGGAAACCTGACTTCTCTGGTGAGAATTTTATCCTAACACACGGCGCGGCGCGCAATTCGGACGCATTTCGTCGGACCGGCTGCGGCGCCGGGCCGGATTCGTCTATCGTGTAAGGAGACCCGGAGGGCGAGAGTGGCCGGCCAAAGCGTAGAACGTCGTGACGCGTTGCGAATGCTCGCCATCGCCTCGGCGGCCGGCGCGTTCCCCGGCTTCTCCCGGTGGGCCTTTGCCCTCGCCCCTCCGCAGCAGCCGCGGCCCGCCCGCTACCAGCCGCGGTTCTTCACCCCGGCCGAATACGCGACGCTCGAACGGCTGACGGACCTGATCGTCCCCTCGGACGGAACACCCGGCGCGAAGGAGGCCGGCGTCAGCGAGTTCATCGACTTCATGGTGGCGGCCGACCCAAGCCTCCAGTATCCGTTCCGCTTCGGCCTGGCGTGGCTGGACGCGCACAGCCGGGGCCTCTACGACGCCGCCTTCCACGAACTGGCCGAATCCCGGCAAACCGCCATCCTGGAACCCCTCGCCTACGCCGGCCGGCGTCAGCCGGGCCAGGAAGACGGCCGGGCGTTTTTCCGCCTGCTTCGCGACTACACGGTGATGGGGTTCTACACCACCCGCATCGGCTTCGAAGAGCTTGACGTTCCGGGTCTGCGGACGTACTCCGATTCGCCGGCCTGCCCGCACGCGGACGACCCGGAGCACCGGCGGCTGCGCGCATGAAGACCTACGACGTCATCGTCATCGGCACCGGCGCCGGGGGCGGCATCGCCATCAAGACCCTGTGCGACGCCGGACTGAACGTCTGCGCGCTGAACGCCGGGCGCCGGCTCGACCCGCGGAAGGACTTCCGCAACCACCGCATGCCCTGGGACATGAAGTTCCGCGGCTTCGGCGACCCCGCGAAGCGGCGCCAGTCCTACGGCTACATGGACAACGAGTACGTGGAGGGCGTCTGGGAACACGAGATCGCCTATACCACCGCTCCGGGGACCGAGTGGATGTGGCCGCGCTGCTTCGCGGTCGGCGGCAAGACCAATTTCTGGGGCCGCTCCTCCGCCCGGTTCGGCGACATCGACTTCCGCGCCGCCAGCCTCGACGGCTACGACGTCGATTTCCCGGTCTCCTACGACGAGATCGCGCCCTACTATGACCGGGTCGAGCGGATGATCGGCGTGGCCAGCACCGTCCAGGGCCGGCCGAGCAACCCCGACGGCGTCTATCTTCCGCCGATCAACTTCCGCTGCCTCGACCGCATCCTCGAGGCCGGCGCCGGCAAGCTCGGCGTCCCCTACCTTCCCGACCGGATCGCGCAGCTCACCCGCCCCCACGCCGGCCGCCCCGCGTGCCATTATTGCGGCGGCTGCACCACAGGCTGCGATACCGGTTCGTTCTTCTCGACCCCCTGGTTCTTCCTGCCGGCGGCGGAGAAAAGCGGCAATCTCGAGCTGCGGACGAACGCGCTCGCCCGGAGCATTCTGGTCGACGAGGCCGGGCAGGCGCGCGGCGTCGCCTACGTCGATCGCGATACGAAGCAGGAGGTGGAAGTCCTGGCCAAAGCCGTTGTGCTGGCCGCCTCCTGCGTCGAATCGGCGCGGATCATGCTGAACTCGAAATCGCGGCACTGGCCCACCGGCATCGCCAATTCGAGCGGCCAACTGGGCCGGAACCTGTGCGATCACATGTACGGATCGGCGGCGCGCGGCTGGCTCCCGCAGTTATACGGGCAGCCGAGCTTTCCCGACCACGTCTCCGGCAGCACCGTGGCATGGATGCCGCGCTGGCAGAACCTGGCGAACCCTCGCGAAGAGAAGTTCATCCGCGGCTACTCGATCTATCCCGGCGGCGGCTGCGGCGGCTTTCCCGGCTATCACCGCGAGATCGAAGGCTTCGGGTCCGCGTTCAAACGCGAGATCAAACGCCGCTACCCGGCGCCGGTCAACTTCACGATCCAGGCGCCGACCCTGCGCTCCGACACTAACTACGTCGAGATCGACCCCGAGGTGAGGGACGCCTATGGCATCCCCGTGGCTCGCATCCGGTTCGAATGGGATTCGAACACGCTGCTGATGTGGGCGCACGCCAAGGAGGTCTGCCGGGAACTGATTCGGGCCGCCGGCGGCGAGTATTCCGGCGCCGCGGAAAAGCCCGAGCCGCCCGGTTTCAGCCTGCACGAAACGGGCGCCTGCCGGATGGGCAACGATGCCGGGCGCTTCGTCACCAACCGGTTCGGCCAGTGTCACGACGTGGCGAACCTTTACGTCTGCGACGCCAGCGTCTTCCCCCACTGCAGCGACAAAACGACGACGCTGTCCATCCTTGCCTTCTCGCTCCGCACCTCCGAGCGCCTGATCGAACAGCTCAAAGCCTGACGCTCCGCCGGCCCGCGCGTCCCGCCGGCGGGAGAATCACTGCGGGTACTTGCCGGCGAGCTTCAGCAGGACGCCATGCACGCGATGGAAAAAGGCCGTGTTCTCGAAGAACATGAACGGACAGTAACCGGGCACGACATCGATGCCCTTTTCCCGGCAGAACTTGACGGCGCGGCGGCTAACGGCGCCCTCGCCGGTGGCGCGATACATCCAGACGCGGCGAACGCCGGCCTCCGCGCAATCCTCGACCACCGCGTCAGTGACCGCGGGCGTGGTCATGAGCAAGGCCCCGTCAACCGGCGGCTGAATATCCTGAAGGCGGCGATAGCAGGCGCGCCCATCGATCTCGGCGGCTTCGGGGTGGACCGGAACCATCTCGAAGCCGCGCTTCTCAAACTCGCGGAACAGCGACCGGCTGAAGTCCTTCTCGTGGCGCGACACGCCGACCATGGCGATCCGTTTCTGGTGGAGGAAATCGTCGATTCGCTCCCGGGTGCTCGTCATAAAGCCTCCAGTACCAGCGTACGTCCGCTGGCGCCCCCGCACAACGGGGCAGACGAACAGCGGTTCGACGCCGAAGCTCGCGGCGGAACCAACGGCGCTGCTGCTGCTCGCGCGGGACACATTAGACTGAAAGCATGTGGTCGATGGCCGTCGCGAGCCTCCTGTTGTCGCTCCAGGCGGCGGATTTCAACGCCGAAGGGATGAAGGCGCTGGAAGCCGAGAAGTACGAGGAGGCGGCGCGCGCGTTTGAGAAGGCGGTGGAGAACGATCCGCAGGACTACGCAGCGCGGTTTCACCTCGCGCTCGCCCATTCGCTGCTGGGCCGGCGGGCAGAGGCGATCGCCGGCTACGAGAAGACCCTGGAACTGAAGCCCGGCCTCTACGAAGCCGAACTGAACGCGGGCATTCTCCTGCTGGACGACAAACAACTGGAGAAAGCCGAGTCGCGGCTGCGGTCGGCGGCGGAACAGAAGCCCGCCGAGTTCCGGCCGAACTACTTTCTGGCCGAGACGCTGCTTGAGAAAGGCGACGCGCCGGGCGCCGAGCGATTCTACCGTGCGGCCAGCGAAGCCAATCCGAAGGAAGCGGCCGCGCTCGCCGGACTCGGGCGGGCAATGGCGAAACAGGGAAAGCTCGACCAGGCCGCTGAGGTCTTGAACCGGGTGGTCGAAGCCGACCCGAAATACGAGGGCGTTCTGCTGGAACTCGCTTCGCTGTACGAGCAGGACAGGAAGTTGCCGGAAGCGATCGCGCTGTACCGGCGCTTTCCGGATAACGCGGCGGCGCGAGAGCGCGTGGGCCAATTGCTGCTGGAATCCGGAAAGCTGGAGGAATCCATCGAAGAGCTTCAGGTTGCCGTCCGGGAGTCGCCGACCGCCGCCAACCGCTACGCTCTGGCCACCGCATATCTGCGGAACAAGCGGCTGGACGAAGCCGCCGCGCTGCTGGCGCTGGCGGCGCAGGATGAGCCGGCCAACGTCGATTTGCGAATGACGTACGGCAGGGTTCTCCGCGATCAGGGGAAATACGCCCCCGCGGCGCAGGAATTCCTGACGGCGGCCAAGGCGCAGCCGGACTCGAAGGAGGCCTGGAGCGAGTTGGCGGCGATGCTGGTGCTGACCGACAGTTTTCCGCAGGCGCTGGCGGCGCTCGACCGGGTGGAGGCATTGGACCCGGCGGCCGCTGCTCCGCATTTCCTCCGGGCGATGATACTGGATAAGGGAAAACAGTACCAGCCGGCGCTGGCGAGCTATCAACGATTCCTCTCCATGAGCAACGGCGCGCATCCGGACGAGGAGTTCAAGGCCCGGCAGCGAGTGAAAGTGATCCAGAAAGAGCTGAGCAAGCGATGACCATTCAACTTGCCGTGGCGATACTCGCGCCGGCGTTGGCGTTTGCGGCGGCGCAACTGGAGGCGATCAAGGCCGAGCCGAAGCTGGAGCGAAGGTCGCAGAAAGCTCTGGATTTCGCCGGCGAGCGGTGGGACGCCGCGCGCGATGCGTACCGGAAGGGCGATGGCGAGGGGCTTGAGACAGCGCTGGCCGACATCCAGGAGGCGGTCGAGCTTTCCTACACTTCGCTGCGGGCGACGGGCAAGAACCCGCGCAAGAACTTCAAGCATTACAAACGGGCGGAGATCGCGACCCGGCAGATGGTGAGGCGGATGGAAACGTTCCGGGACGAGATGAGTTATCTTGATCGGGAGCGACTCGATCCGGCGATCAAGACGGTGCATCGGGTTCACCAGGATCTGCTGCACGCCATCATGGGAGGCAAGAAATGAGTCGATGGGCGATAGCGGCGCTGGTTCTGGCGGGGGTGCTGTCAGCAGCGGACCGGGATTTCCTCACCACCGACGAGGCGGACCAGGTGCGGCTGGCGCAGGAGCCGGACATTCGATTGCAGTTATACGCGCAGTTCGCCAAACAGCGGGTGGACCTGATCGAGAACCTGCTGGCGAAGGAGAAGCCGGGCCGGTCGTCGATGATTCACGAGGCGCTGGAGGACTACACCAAGATCATCGAGGCGATCGACACGGTGGCCGACGATGCGCTGCTGCGGGGCCTGCAGCCCGGGGAGGGCATCGCCGCGGTCACCGAGGCGGAAAAGGACTTCCTGGCGCGGCTGGAGAAGGTGCAGGAAAGCGCTCCGCGCGACTTTGAGCGTTTTCGGTTTGCGCTGATCACGGCCATCGAGACCACCGAGGACAGCCTCGAGATCAACCTGGAAGACCTGGGCGATCGCTCCACGGCCGTGGCGGAGCGGGAGAAGCAAGAGCGCAAACAACTCGAAGAGCTGATGACTCCGGAAGCAGTGCAGGAGCGCCAGGAAAAGGCCGCCGAGGCGAAGAAAAAAGAGGACGAGCAAAAGCGAAAGGCCCCCAGCCTCTACAAGAAAGACGAGAAGAAACCCGATCGGCCTTGAAGGGTCAGTGGCTGCGGCGCGGCGGGGCATTCCGTGCCTGGCGTTCCCGTTCGGCGCCCGCAAGCGCGCTGGTAAAATTCGAACGAGGATGGAGGAGTTTCTCGAGCTCTTCACGCGGCGAAAGGCGGAATCGGACGCGGAATTCCGGCTGGAAGTCGACCGGCTTTCCCAGCGCGGCCTGCGCGTGATCGGCTGGGTCGAGATTGGACTCACGACGGTATCGGTGCTGTTGTGGCTCACGGGGCTGCCTTTACCGCATGAAGCGGGACCGCAGCCGTGGGCCATCGCGAGCTTCCTCGCCCTCGGCGCGGCGTCGCTTGCCGCGGCGCGCAAGGCTTCACTCGCCGAGCATGCGCGCGCCATCGCCTTCCTCGTCGGATCGCTGACCGCGGTGGTGATGAGCACGGCGAACGTGCTGGCGGCGCGGGAGTCCGCGGGCTATCCCGCGGCGCTCGACCTGTTAACGGTCCTGCTGGTGGCGGTGGCGGTCCTGCCGGTGACGCCGTTGCAGGTAACCGGGCTCGGGCTGGTGGCGCTGGGCTACCATGCGGCTCTCATGAGCTTGGCCATCGGCTGGGGCTGGATGCCGGGATTCGATGTTACGCTGTTCCCGCTGGGGATTCTCGCGGGGCTGTGCGTCATGCTATCGGGAGTCAACCATACGCGCATTCATGCGACCTGGCTGGCGCACAAACAGGCGCTGGAGGCGGCGGAGAGCATGAAGCAGGCGGCGATTCGCTCTTGTCACGCTCAGAGCGCCTCGACCACGCTGCGGCTGGCGGCGGCGCTGAGTCACGAGCTGAACACGCCCCTCGGCGCGTTGCGGAGTTCCGTGGACACGATGGTCCGGCTGGCCGAACGGCTGCCCTCGATGGCGGCGAATCAGCAGGCGGGGGCCGCGCGGACCCTGGCGCAACTTCAAACGGTAGCCGAACACGCCGCGGCGCGCCTGCACAAGGTGATCCAGCGCATGCAGCGCTTCACGAACCTGGATCGCGCGGAGATCCGCGAGATCGACTTGCGGCAACTCATCGACGATGTCATCGAACTGCATGCGCCGGCCGACAGCCGGAGCGTACGGATCGAAGTCGAGCTGGCCAGCCTGCCGAAATTCGAAGCGCCGCCGCAGGCGCTCAGCGGCGTGCTGCCGACGCTGCTAAACCGGGCGATACAGTCGACAGGAGCGGCCGGGGCAATCCGGATCGGCGCGAAGATCGATGGGCGCCGCCTTCGGCTCACCGTCGAGCATGAGGGCGCCGGGGCGGATGGCGCGCCGGATTTCGATCCCGCGTTTCAAGTTCGCGAGGGCCGCATCGGCGCCGCCAACTGGGACCTGTTCAGCGCCCGCCAAATCGTCCTCACCCACGGAGGGGAAATCTCAGTGGAGCGCAATGGGCGCTGCGCCTTCGTGGTGGATCTGCCGGTGACCCTGACGGCGCCGCTCGGACAGGCCTGACGAAGGTTCATCGGCCATGGCATCGTCGCGCGCGGCCGCCCTCCGATCGCGAACCGCTATACCCAGGTAGTTCACTACGCGGACGACAGACTCGACAGATTCGACACCGTGTAGCGGGGGGTGACGCATCCGCGGGATTATTCACGAGAAGTACGCTCTCGTGGAAGCCTTTTGACTCCAGCGAGATGCAGAGATTAGAGGCCGCGGTGACGCATCCGTTGGCACAGGATGCGTCACCTTTTTGCGATCTGTAGAAAAGTGTCGAAACGCTGGGAGGCCGTGGCGCTGTACAGCAGCAGGCCATGGCAGCCGCCCAGCGGGCGGCAAGCCCAAGCAGAAGTATTCGGTTGTCCAAAGAACAATCGGGCGCGACGCCTTCGAGGGCTCGCGCTCATCCGGCGCGGCAAAACGCCGAGCCGCCTCATTATACGCCGAGGCCGGCCAGCATCCCCTCTTCCGGCAAAGGTGACCTGGTTGTAAGCTGCTGGCGAGATTGGGGCAATCCGTCGCGGACGGGACGGCGGACGCCGTGTGACTGGAGCTTTGGGGCTGTCCACGAGGGCGAGGACGCCGGGGCCGCCGAAATGGCGTTATCCTTTTTGGATAATCCCGTTCGGGCGAGGGGGCGGTGGGCGGCCGAATACGCCGACGACCTCGCCGGCAGATGGCGTGGTGAGAAACGTGACGAATCAATGAGATCGACTCTCGCAGTGCTGGTATCCGCGGCAGGACGGCGCGAACGCGCCAACTTTCAGGTACAGCTTCGACGCGGCGGGAACCTGGCGGCGGTGCCGACTCCTACGCGGCACTGTGCCAACCCAGGGCTGGTCCACCGAGAGCGGAGACTACAGGTTTGAGACGTCAGGCGCTAAGGCAGAATATTAGAAAAGCTGAGGACAGAAAAAGTCTGAAAAGAGTGGATGAAAAAACCAGGCGCGAAGTATCGAAGCGCCTTGAAGTTTCAAGTAGCACGGATGCGCTGAAGATTCTGTTGGACTGGTCTCAGTTGCCTGGACGCCGTACGATGGCGAGTATCGCCATCGGTCCTCGCATTCCCAAGAGAACGCTCCCGCGGATGTTTCGGCAGTTGGGAAGTAATGACGAGCGAGAAGCCTGGGATGCAGCGATTGCGTTAACGAAGCTGGAAGACGAAGATATCACCCTCCGTTCGCTCCAAGTCCTGAAGGAAGGACCGCATCAACACAACCGGCTGGCCGCGCTTCACGTTATTCAACGGTTGAGAGACCGCCGTTCCACGCAGACGTTGATCGATACCGCAATCGATTCGAGGAACACGGAACACGTCAGAGCCAAGGCGTTCGATGTCTTGGGCAGCTTCGCGGGGAGTGATAAGGTCAGGCGGGCGTTACTCTTTGGGTTGGTTGACGCATCCCCGAACATCCGGCTGTACTCGCTTGTGTCACTTTGCGGACAACTAAAGCACTCTGACGTGCGCATGGCAGTGGCTAAGCTCACAACGGACAAAGAGATTGCCTGGGAAGGACAGCAGATCTGCAAGGTGGCGAGAGCTTGAGCGCACCTGGAAGCAGGTTCAGCGGCTACAGGATAAGCGTGGATGACCAGATGCACGCGATGGAACGTCGACGGCGTTGCGGACTCATTCGCGGCAGTTCATCAACCCAGGACCCGTCAACCGAGAGCGGAGACTACAGACCTGAGAGGTCACTCGCTTCTTAGAACTGAGGCATAAAATGATGACTCGTTCGTTTCTTGTGTGGGGATTGCTTGCGGCTCTCAACTGTGGAGCGGCCGACACGGATGCATGTTCTGTCGAGATCCCAAGGCCGGGCAAGCATGACGAGCGTCACTCCATCCAGTGGAGATTCTGGGCCGTGCCGTCGAAACGGGCGGTGGTTTTGAACGCTTCGTACTTGCCGGTCATCGCGTCGTGGCGCGTTTTCGCCAACAGCGCGGCCACTTGCGCTCCCGACATCGGCCGGAATGTTCGGGCGGCTTCGAACGCCTGGTCGAGACGCTCCATGCTTTCGCATCCGGTGATGACCACCGAAGTGGGCAGGTTCAGCGCGTAGTGCAGGCACTCGATGGCGGTCACCTTGCCCGGCTTGAGGGCACTGCCGTCGGCCAGCGGCTTCATGCCGAGGACCGCGATGCCCTGCTCCACAAGCCTGGGAAGGACCTGGGCGGCGAAGCTGCGGAAGTGCGCGTCCATCACGTTCAGCGGCATCTGGCAGGCGTCGAAGTGGAAGCCGTTGGCGGCCGCCACCTCCAGCATGCGCAGGTGAACCACGGGATCCTTGTGCCCGGTGAAGCCGATGTAGCGGATCTTGCCGGCTTTCCTGGCGGCCAGCAGCGCTTCCGCGGGCCCGTCCGGGGCGAAGAACAGGTCCGGGTCTTCCATGCGGATGTTCTCGTGGTACTGCATCAGGTCGACGCGGTCGGTCTGGAGCCGCTTGAGCGATTCATCGATCTGGCGGGCGGTGGACTCGCGGGTCCGGCCGTCGAATTTGGTCATGAGGAAGCTGCGTTCGCGGTAGCCGTCGCGCAGGGCCGTCCCCATGCGCCGTTCGCTCTCGCCGTCGTGGTAGTCCCAGCAGTTGTCCATGAAGGTCATGCCGCGTTCGATCGCGCTCCGGACGATGCGAATGCCTTCGTTCGCGTCCTCTGGCATGCCGATGTGATAGCCGCCGAGGCCGATGGCCGAAATCTTCTCGCCGGTCCTGCCGAACTGGCGGTAGATCATGCCGTCCGCCTGGCCCTGCGAGCCGAAGGCGGCGCCCGCCCATGCCAGCGAGCCTAACGCTTCTCTTCGGTTCATGTATCCCCTCCCCTCGAAAGCGGCCCACCCTCAGGATAGCCAACCGGCGCGGCCGGCACAGCGGCGTTATCCGGCGGGCGGAGCGAACGGCGGCTCCTCGCGCATGGCTCGCGTCCGGCCGCCGGCGGGCAGCAGCACCCGGAAGACGCTTCCCTGCCCCGCTTCGCTTTCCACCGCCAGCCGGCCGCGATGCTCGTGGACGATCTTGGCGACAATGGCAAGTCCCAGCCCGATGCCGGTGGGCTTGGTGGTGAAGAAGGGGTTGAAAATGCTTTCGCGGTCCTTTTCGGCGATGCCGGCGCCGCGGTCGATCACCGCCACCTCGACGCCGCCCTCCACCGGACGGGTCTTCACGGTGATGGCGCCGCCGGACGGACTGGCCTGGGCGGCGTTTTCGAGCAGGTTGTACATCACGATGGTCATCAGCTCGGCGTCTAAGGGAAAAGGCTTGATGTCGGGCGAGTAGTTCTTGTAAACGGCGACATCGAAGAGCGGCCGGTGGTTCTCCAGGCGGGCGACGGCGCGGTCCACCACCTCGGTCAACTCGGTTTCGCGGCGCTCGAGTTTCAGCGGGCGGGCGAAGTCGAGAAAGCGGGTGATGAGGCTGTTGACGCGGTCGACTTCGGCGCCGATGAACCCGGCCAGTTCCCGCGCCACGTCGTTTTCCGCGGTCACCTTCATTTGCAGCACTTCGGCCGACGCTTTCATGGTGCCGAGGGGGTTGCGCAGTTCGTGCGCCAGCCCGGCGGTAAGCTGCCCGAGCGCGGCCAGCCGCTCGGACCGGCGGACGGCGGCCTCGGCCTGGCGCAGGTTGCGATTCGCTTCCGACAACTGCTCCGCCACGGTCTGATACCTGCGGGCCTGGGCCCGGTTGGCTTCGCCGAGCATGTGGGTGAGGAAGCCGAGCATGGCCAGGAACAGCACGCGGAGCCCGAGTTCGCGGTAGTCCACGTACTGGCGCTCCCAATCGACGAACGCGAGGAACGAAAGGTACGAGGCGCAGGCGGCCAGCGTCGTCAAGGCCGCGCCTAGGGCGCCGAAGGTCGTCGCGGCCGACACCACCGGCATCATCAGGATCAGGTAGTAGCTGCTCTGGACGCCGAAGGAAAAGCCCATCAGCAGGTAGGCGAGACCGAGCTTCAGCAGGATGGAGACGACCTGTCCGCGACGGGTTTCGAAGTAGCCGACGCGAGGCTCCAGCACCTGGATGAGCGCCAGGCAGGACAGCAGCGCGACTTCAATTTTGGAGAGCGTGGGACTGACGGCCGCCAGGGCCGCGAACAGGACAAGCCAGGCCAAATCCTGCGCCCGCACCAGCCGGCTGATCCGCTCCCAAAGCCCGCGCCGCACGCCGTTCTCCCTTCGTTCTGATTGTGCCAAAATGGTGAGCGGTCTCCGAAATTCATGAGTCATCCCAACCCAGAGGACCCGTTGGCCGAGGACCGCGAAGTCCCGTCCGGCGAGAGTCAAACGCCTTCCGGCGAAACCTCGTTTGCCGAGCTGCTCGAGGAATTCGAGCAGCAGCACCGGCTGGATCCCAAGCCGGGAGAACTGATGCAGGGCAAAGTGATCGACGTGCGCGAGGACGGCGTGCTGGTGGATGTCGGGCTGAAGCGGGAGGGCATGCTGCCGGCGGACCAGCTTGGCGGCCGCTCCATTCAGGCGGGCGACCTGGTGACGGTCGGCGTCACGGGCCGGACCGAGGACGGCTACCACCTGCTGTCCATCGTCCGCGTGAAGCGTCCGACCGACTGGAGTTCGCTCGAAAAAGCGCACTCGGAAGGCGCCGTTATCGGCGGCATCGTGCGCGAGGCGATCAAGGGCGGGCTCAGCGTGGACGTGGGGGCGCGCGCTTTCCTGCCGGCTTCCCGCAGCGGCGCGAGGGACGCGGCGGAACTCGAGGCGCTGGTGGGCCAGGAGATCCGCTGCAAAGTGATCCAGTTGGACACGGAGAAGGAAGATGTTGTCGTGGACCGGCGGGTGGTGCTGGAGGAAGATGCGTCCGCCGCGCGCGACCGCTTCTTCACCTCGCTGAACGAGGGCGACGTCATCAACGGAACGGTGCGCGGCTTGACCGATTTCGGCGCGTTTGTGGATCTTGGCGGCGTGGACGGGCTGCTTCATGTCGCCGACATGGCATGGACCCGCGTCAACAAGCCGTCCGACATGTTCTCGGAAGGCGACTCCGTCGAGGTCAAGATCCTCAAGATCGACCGCGAGACCCGCCGCATTTCACTGGGCCGGAAACAGCTTATTCCCGACCCCTGGAGCGAGGCGGCGGAGAAGTTCCCGACCGGGGCGCGCGTTCGCGGCAAGGTCGCGCGCCTGGCCGATTTCGGCGCGTTTGTCGAACTCGAGCCCGGCGTGGACGGGCTGATTCACGTGTCCGAGATGTCGTGGTCCAAGCGCGTGAAAAAGCCGTCGGACCTGCTGAAGGAAGGCGACGTCGTCGACGTGGTTGTGCTGTCGGTGAACGCGGCCGACCGGCGGATCGCGCTGGGGCTGAAACAGGCGCTCGGGGACCCGTGGGAAGAAGTGGACAAGCGCTTCCCGGTGGGCTCGATCGTCGAAGGGCCGGTGACCAACCTCGCGAAATTCGGCGCGTTTGTCGAGCTGACGGAAGGCCTGGAGGGCATGATTCACATCGGCGATATCGTTCCCGACAAGCGGTTGAACCATCCGCGGGAGGCGCTCGCGCAAGGGCAGAAGGTCCGCGCCATTGTGCTCGAAATCGATCGCGGGCGCAAGCGGATCCGTCTGGGCATGAAGCAGCTTGCTCCGACGTCGGCCGACACGTACATCGCCGAACACAAGCCGGGCGACGTCGTGACCGGCCGCCTGGTAGAGGTTGGCGGCGCGAACGCGCGGGTGGAGCTTGGCGAAGGCGTCGTGGCCACCTGCCGCATCCAGAAGCAGAAGGAAGGCAAGAGCGCCGAACCGAAGGCCGCATCGGGCAAAGCGGACCTGTCGCAACTGACGGCCATGCTCGCCGACAAGTGGAAGCGCGGCGCCGGCGGACCTTCGGGTTCCGACGCTTCCGGGGTGCGCGAGGGGCAGATCCGCAGCTTCCGGATCGTTTCTCTGGACCCCGCGCAGAAGCGAATCGAGATCGAGCTGGCGGGGTAGGCAGAAGCTCTCGGCGGCCAGGCGTCGCCATGAGTGGCGACCCCGCAACGCCCGCGAAATGCAAAAACTCCAGGCGGTCAGCGGGCCAGGGTAGCCAGCAGCCAGAGCAGATAGCCCAGGCATCCGGCGGCGACTGCGCCGCCGAGGTAGCGCCATGTCGCGCCTGCCTGGCGCCATCGTCCGCGCATCGCAGCCTGGCGCCCGGCGAGAGAGGCGGCCAAGCGGCGGCTGAACTCCGGCTGGGGGGAATGCAGGGCACGGAGAATCTCTTCGCGTCCGCCGCGGTCGGCGATGAGGATGGTGGCGGAGTTCATCCCGCGGGTGGATTCCAGCAGTTTCTCCCGCAGTTCCGATGGAATCTCTTCCACTGAGTGGAACACTCGGGTCTCGTCGCCAATGGCGATGAGAATTGTCGAACATTTCTGCGTTACGCGATCCATACGGCTACCTCTCGGCGCGGGCAGCGTGCGCCGGTCTCCCATTGGCTGCGCCGGTTTCAGCGTGTCTGTGCGTTACGTTAATAAATCCCAGGGCCGCTTTCGACAGGGGCTTGTCCTTACGGTAGACAAGGCCGAGCTGCCGCACCATGGGCTCCGGCCCCAGCGATACAGTTGTCAGTTTACCCGCGGCGACCTCCTCGCGGCAATGGGAGTCGGCCAGAAATGCCAGCCCCAGCCCGGCGGCGACGAAGCGCTTGGTCATCTCGGTGGAATCCAGTTCCATGGAGACGTTGAGCCGATCTTCAACGAGTTCCAGCCATGCATCCAGGCGGCGGCGGGTTATGCCGGCGCGGGGCATGAGCAACGGCTCGCCCGCCAACTCCTTCGCAAATATGAACTTCTTGTGAGCGAATTTGTGGCGACCCGGCGCGAGGAGTTTGATTTCGTCGGTGTGGATGCGAACGATCTCGAGCTTCTTTTCCTGGACGGGCAATTGCGTGATGCCGAAATCGGCCTGATTCTCCATGACGGCCTGGACGACGCGCGAACTGTAGGAGCGGTCCACCTGTAGTTGGACGTTCGGGAACTCCTTCTTGTATTCCGAAAAGACCTCGGGCAGCACGTAAATGCAAGTGGCCTCGTTGGCGGCGATCACCAATTCACCGCGAGGAACGCGTTCGAGTTCCTGGATGTTCTCCTGGGCCTGCCGCCGCAGGCTGAGGATCTGCTCGGCGTACTCGGCAAGGATCTTCCCGGCCGGCGTCAGTTCGATCCGCGTTCCCAGCCGGTCGAACAAGGAGGCGCTCAATTCCTGCTCCAGTTGGCGCACCTGGGCGCTGATCGCCGGCTGCGTGCGGTAACAGGTCTGCGCCGCTTTGGAGAAACTCTTCAGCCGCACGATTTCAAGGAACGTGTGTAACTGGTCCAGGTCCATCGGGCCCTACTGCCGACCGGCAGAAAAATTGCCTAGATTATAGCCGATCGCGACGACCGGCACATTCCCGCCGGCTGGTGAAGCAACTGTTCTACTCCTTAGAGTATCGCGCGGAGCGGCGAGTTCTCGTCTTAAAGCTCTCAGCTTTTATTCAGCGATCGGCGATCAGCCACAAAGCGGCGGGGCGGCCGGGCCGTGCGACCAAGGGGTTTGGGGCGAGGTAGATGTCGGGTCGGCCATCGCCTGTGAAATCGGCGAAGGCGGCGCTGGTCGAGTTGGCTGCGCCGGCGAATGGCGGCAACAGCGCCCACTCCTCGAAGCCGGCGCCGTTGGTGTTTCGTAGGATCACGCTGCGTTCGAGGCGCTCGCCATCGGCGCTTCCATTGATCAGCAGCACGTCGGTCCAGCCGTCGGCGTCGAAGTCCGCGGCGAGCGCCTGCATCGAGCCGTAAGCGCGGTCCAAACCCGAGGCCGTGACTTCGCTGAACGTACCGTGGCCGGCGTTGCGGAACAGGCGCGGTTTCGGGGCGGCGTGGTTCGCTTGCGAGGCGACGTCCTGGAAGGCGGCCCACGCCGCGATGAACAGGTCCGGGCGACGGTCGCCGTCGTAGTCGAAAAAGACGCTGGAGGTATAGTCGCCGTGAATGGCGGCGAGACCGGCGCCGGAGGACGCGTCCACGTACGTTCCGTCGCCGCGGTTCAGGTAGAGGCTGGCGGGCTTGCGCCAGCGCAAGGCAAACAGATCGGCGTGGCCGTCGGCGTTGACGTCGCAGACGGAGATATCGACGACGGCGCCGGCGGCATCGAGGCCGGCGCGCGCGGTGTGATCCACCCATCGGGCGCCTGTGTTGCGGTAGAGGCGGATCGACGCGGGTCCAACTTCGACGAGGTCCGGAGCGCGGCCGGGGACGGGAACAAAGAGGGCGCGCGAGGTGGGGCGTTGGCCGGCGAGGCCGCTGCTTTCGGTGATGTCCGCGAAGCGGCCGCCTCCGAGATTACGGAAGAGCATGTTGCGGTCGCCCGTCAGGTACAGGTCCGGGCGGCTGTCGCGGTCCACATCCGCCCATACGGCGTCCGACATGTTGCGGGCCGCGCCCAGCCCGGCCGCGACGGTGACGTCGGCGAACCGGCCGCCGCCGAGGTTGTGGTACAGGGTCACCGGTCCGGGTCCGGCGACCAGAAGATCGGGCAGGCCGCCGGCGTCGAAATCGGCCGCGGCGGCGGGACCTTTGGGACGCACGTTTCCGGGCAGCGCTCGGAACGGCCCCGCCGGGGCGGGCGAGGCGTCCATCCAGGCGAGCAGATAGCGGGCTTTAACGCCGGACCGTTCCAGCGCCGTCACCGGTTTGGCGGAGGGTCGGACATCACCCTCGGAACGAACGCCGGCGTTAGCCAGTTTTCGTTCGTGTTCCCAAGCGGCGAGTACTTTGCGCAACGGCTCCGCCGCTTCGTCGCCGCGGCCCTGAAGGTAGAGCGAGTAGCCGAGCCAGAAGTGGCCTTCCGGGGCGCCGAAGCGGGAGGCGATGCGGAAATCCTCGGCTGCTTCGGCGAGTCGACCCTGATTGAGGCGCAGGTGCCCCAACTGGAGGAAGGGGCCGGCCTGCTCCTTATTGATTTCCTTCAGACGGTCGAACAGGCGTTCGGCGCGCTCGAAGTCGATCACGGCGCCGGGCGCCGGCGTGGACAGGAGATAGCCAAGCTGGGCGGCGGCGCGGCTGCTGGCGGGATTGACGTCGAGCAACGTTTCGAGGGCCGCCACAGCTTCGCGGTAGTCGCCTGTGCGTTCGAGGCTGGCCGCGAGGTAGTAGAGCGAGTCCTCGTGGGTGGCGTTCAGGGTGAGCGCTTCGCGGTACGCGCGGGCGGCTTCGGCGTGCTTTTCCTCGAGGCGGAGTTGGCTTGCCTGGCGGTACAGGGTCCAGAAGTTGCGGATGCGGTCCCGACCGGCGTCGGGAGCGGCGGCGGCCTCCGGTTCCGCGCCTCCGCAGCCGCAGAGGATGGACGCCAGGACCGCCGCGATGTACCGCATCTACTCGGTGACCACTACTTCCTGGTTCACGGCGATGCCGTTGAGTTCGCGCACGGCGCCCAGCGGGAAGACGACGCGAATGCGATCGATCCGTGAGACCTCGCCCAATCCGAAGTGCGCGTCGGAGGGGTTCTGGGAAAGATACGACGGCTGGCTGCCGATCCACTGCGTCTGCGTACGGCCGACGGCGGTGACCTCGACGACGGCGCCGATGCCGTCGCGATTGCTTTGGGCGCCGCGGGCGCGCACGCGAATCCAATTGCGTCTGTTGCCTCCCTCGTTGCGGAGCAGCATGGGCGGCTCGCCGAAATTGATCACGACGATATCGATGTCGCCGTCGCGGTCGTAATCGGCGAAGGCGGCGCCGCGCCCCACGTGCGCCTGGAGGAGGGCCGGACCGGCGGCGGCGGCGACGTCGAAGAAGCCGTCGCGCTCGTTGCGCTGCCACATCAGGAAGTTCTTCATCGGGACCAGCTTCCGGGGATCGTTCACATCCTGCATGGTGCTGCCGTTGACGACGAAGAGATCCAGCCGGCCGTCATTGTCATAGTCGAAGAAGGACGTGCCCCAGCCGATGGCGCTCAAGGCGATTTGGCCTAGGCCTAACATGTCGGCAATGTCCATGAAGCGCAGTTGCGCGTGGCCGTTCGCGGCGGCGCCGCCGGCGTGAAGCTGGTTCCAGAACAGGGCGTTCTCCTGGGCCAGCCAGTGCGTGACGAAGATGTCCGGATCGCCGTCGGCGTCGTAATCGCCGACCGCCAGCCCCATGGCGCCGCGGTAGTCCGCCGCGTTCGTGGGGTGCGAAACATCCTCAAACCGGCCGCCGCCGAGGTTGCGGAAAAGCGCGTTGTCGGAGACGTCGTTCGCGACGTAGAGGTCGAGCCAGCCGTCGCGGTCGAAGTCGCACCAGGCGGCGCTGAGGCTGCGGCCGGTGGGGTTGGCGACGCCGGCAGCTTCCGCCACTTCCGTGAAGGAGCCGTCGCCGTTGTTGCGGAACAGCGCGTTCGGCTCCGGCGGATAGGAGGACGGGTTGAGGGTGTAGGGAACGTCGGAGGCGAACTGGCGGCTGGTCCGGCCGGCCGCGCGAGGATCGAACCTGTAGTCGACGTAGGCGCAGACGTAGAGATCGAGGTCGCCGTCGCGGTCGTAATCGCCCCAGGACGCGCCGGCCCAGAAGCGCTCGAAGCCCGCCATACCGGCGCGGTGCGAGACTTCCTCGAAAGTACCGTCGCCCCGGTTGCGATAGAGCAGCAGCCGGCGGTATGCGGTGACCACGAGATCCAGATGGCCGTCATGGTCGTAGTCGGCCCAGGCGGCGGCCATGCCGATGCCCTGGTAGCCGACGCCGGCCGCGGCCGTGACGTCGGTGAACGTGCCATCGCCGTTGTTGCGGTAGAGACGGTTGGATTCGGTCAATTCGCCGGGCGCGGCGGTGAGCGGGCCGGCGATGTTGGCCACGAACAGGTCGGGGTAGCCGTCGTTGTTGTAGTCGCCCCAGGCGGCGCCGGAGCCCATGTCTTCGGGAAGCTGGGTGGTTCGCGCGCCCGGGAAGTGCGTGAAGCGCAGCCCGGCCTCGGCGGCCACGTCGACGAATCGCACCGCCGGAGCGAAGCCGGGCGGGAGGCCGCGGTCGAGTTCGCTGGTGATGCCTTCGACCACTTCTCCCGGCGAATATTGCGCCGGCTTTTCCCGCACTCCAAACACCACCGCGGTAAGCGCGCCGACGCCGGCCAGAGCGATCAGCGTGTAGCGGACGATGAGGCGCTTGCGAACGGAACGGACCACCGGCATGCCTGGGCGTCTCACGGCTCAACCGCTACCTTCGTCATCGTTTGCGCCATTACGGTGACGGGGCTGGTCAAGCCGCTTTGCTCGCCGAACATGAAGTTCATCAGGTACTGGTCGATTTTCCGGTAGCAGAGGCGGGCGGCGACGGTGAGTTCCGAGCCGCCTTTACGCGGCGCGTCGAAACTCAACTCGGCGGTGTCGGCAAAGCCGGGGAACAGCGAGCGGCGATAGCGCACGCCCACCATCTCCCAAAGGTTGTGCCGGTCGATCAAGTTACCAAATCTGTCGACGGGCTCGGCCTTGAACATGAAGGTTCCGGGTTCGATGAAGCCCTTGTCGTCGAGGGTTCCGCGGGAGAAGACGATGTCGCCGCGTTCGTCGCTGACCAGCACCTCCAGCCACGCCTGAATGATGTCCAGCGGCCCAGTGGGGAAGTCATGCCCCACCTTGTTGGAGCTGACGACCATGCGCAGGTCCACCTTTCCGCCCGGCGGAATCTTGTCCGGCGCCTCGATGGCAAGGGTGACGGCGGGACCGGAGCGCCACTTGTGCGCGATTTCCGGAACGGGGTGTTCGCCGCGAAGCCATTTCTCAGTGAGGAGTGTGTGCTCTTCCCAACCGGGCAGCTTCAGCAGGGCGGGCATCATCTGGTTGGCGCCGAGGAAGCGATGGCTGCGATGTTTCCGGTCCTTGGCGGAGCGGTTGTAGTCGGCCGGGTCGCCCGCCGCGGGGTCGGTGGAATCGACCAGCGGCATGTGGCACTCGCGGCACTCGATGGTCCGTGCGGGGACGCCGGGGCGGTTCCAATGGCTCTGCCGCCAGTTGTCGTACTGGTTCTGGAGCTGGACCCAGCCGAGGTTGTTGATCTCCTGGTCGATGAACTGCTTGTGACAGGCGGCGCAGTATTCGGGGGTTTTGAAGAGACGCTTGCTCAGGTCCTTGACGTGCTGCTTCGGGTAGGCGCGGATGAGGAAATCGCGGAGGAAACGAAAGGACTCTTTGGGGGTCTCGTCGTATTCGAGTTCGAACATATAGCGGACCGGACGCGTGACGACGTAGTTCGCGTTGCCCTTGACGTCCACCTGCCGGACGGCGTGACAGGCGAGGCAGGAGACGCCTTCGCGGTATCCGTGAAGGGAGGTGAGCTTCTCCGTGTCGGTGAACAGGTTCTTGGCGCCGGAGAACAGGGAGATGGGGTCGTGGCAGCCGCCGCAATAGCGGGTGGACTCCGGGCCGTTCATCGTGGCCATGTTCATCTGGATCTTCTGAAAGCCGGTGTCCATGGCCGCGTAGCGGTGCGCGCTCGGCTCCCACTCCTTTACGATCTGCTCGTGGCAGCCGGCCGTCCCGCAGGAGGACGAGCCGGACAGCCAGCGGGGGTCGAGGGCCTCGTTATTGGGAGTGCGGGCGAGGCTGGGGGCGAAGGGGCGCACCGGACCGTAGAGGTAGCTGTAGTCGTCCGGCAGGCGGTCGTCGAGCATCGGAGGCCGGTGGGCGACATACACGATGCCGATCAACAGTACCGCCGCGGCGGTGAGGCCGAGGACGCGAACGCCGTAGTGGCCGGCAGGCATCGGCGTGGAACGGCGGTCCCGCACGACGATCAGCGCGATATGAAGGCCGCCGAAGGCGAGCACGGCGATGGTGGTGACGATGTGCGCGATGTCCCAGCCATAGCCGATGCGGGTTCCGAAAACGGCCTGCCAGGTGAGTACGAGGCCCGAGAGCAGGCAGCCCAGCAGCGCCGCGGCCGAGAGGTAGCCGAGAACGGAAAGGTGGCTCAGCGGCTTCGCCCAGTAGTCGAGAAAGTGACGGACCACATACCAGAGGCATGGGACCAGGAACAGGAGTCCGACGGCGGTGTGGACCAGGACGGCGATCTGATTCGGGACGCTGAACGGCAGCAGCCAGATCGACAACCCGGTGAGGGCGGTGGCCGAGATGTAGCCGGCGGCGAGGATTGCCAGCCGCGCGCGCCACCGGCTCGCGCGATCGTTCGAGCGGTTCAGCACGCGGCCAGTGTATGCCGGAGCGCGGACAGACTATGTAACTGAGGTCACAAATAGCGTGAAGGGGTTAGCGCGGTGAGAATACCGGGGTAGGTAAAGTCACGGGCGGGGCGCAAGGGCGGTTTCCGCCGAGTAAATGGTGATGAGAGGGTGTTTCGCCACGGCGCGGATGTCGTAGCCGCGGGTGAGGTCGAGTCCCGAGAGGCGGACGGAGTACGATCCGGCGGCGGAGCGCGAAACGAATTCGGTTTCTTTCCACGGTTCGCCGGCCTCGTAGAGATCGACCGCGCGCTTCTGCGGACGGTACTGAAAGCCGACTTCCACGGAGGCGGCCTTGCCGGGGTCGAGCAGTTCGCCTTCAAGCAGGGCAGTCCCCGAAGCGGCGTCCCAGCGCGCGGATTTCATCGAGATTTTCGGGGGGATGAGACCGGGGGAGGCATTGGTAATTTTGAGGACTACCGGGTTCGGCCAGCGGCGGTCGTTGTAGAGCCGCTGCGCGCGCATGGCGCGGATGTGGAGGCCCTGCGCGTCCTGGCGCCACGTCGTCTTGGGCACGACATCCGGTTGATACTCGAGGACCTGGTCGTTCTGGCTGAGGACGCTGACCGTGGTGTCAGCCGCCGCCCGGACGGAGCGCAGGTGAAACTCGCGCCATTCGCCCAGTTTCCAGCGCGGGCCGGTCACGAAGGCGTAGATCGTATTCTCGTTCTTCCGCCGGGTGAACCAGAGGTTGTCCTCATTGGTGACCACCCATGGGCGGACGCCGTAGATGGATTCACCGTTGACGAACATCCACAGCGCGATTTCACGGAGCCGCTCCTCCTGCTCGATGGGAAGTTCGCCGTCGGGTTTAGGGCCGATATTGAGCAACAGATTGCCGCCCTTGGCGCGCGTTTCGATGAGAAGTTGGATGAGTTCGGTTCCGGACTTGTACTCGTCGTTTGTCGGCTTGTATTGCCACTGCGTGCCCATGGTGATGCAGGATTCCCAAGGCTCGTCGATCGGGGCGCCAGGGACGAACTGTTCCGGCGTGTGAATGGCGCCGCGGGTGACAACCGTGTCGGGTTGCAGCCTCCAGCATTCCTCGGTCAGCCCCTCGGCCGGACCGTCGAGAAACATTACGTGAATCGGGCCGTAATTGGTCAGCAACTCGCGAAGCTGCCGCTTGTCGTATTCGAGCAGCGCCGGATAGCCGGGCGGGGTAATTTCTTCGATATTGCGCGCGATTGTCTTGCCGTTTTTGTGCAGGAAATGAAAATCGTCGGGGGAGAAATAGAATCCGGGCGCCACACCCTGCTCCCGGAAAGCGTTGACGATCTCCGCCGTGATGTCCCGGCGGAATGGGGTGTTCATGATGTTGAAGTCGGTGGTCGCGGTGTCGTACATGCAGAAGCCGGAATGGTGCTTCGTGGTGAAAACGACGTACTTGAATCCGGCCAGCCGCGCGAGGACGGCCCAATCGCGGGGCTCGAACTTGCGGGGGTAGAAGGTGCGCGGAAGATCGACGAAGAAGCGGCGGGCGTAATCGGCATCGGCGCCGACGAGCGAATGGCTGATGACAGAACCAAGCTGGCTGTCGAGGCTCCAGTGGATGAACAGGCCGAAGCCGGCGTCGCGGAACCATTCGAGGCGCTCGGGGCGATTTCCCGGGGATTGCCCGAAACACAGCGCGCAGGCGAGCGCGGCGGCGAGCAGCAGACGGCGATGGCGCATGGTGGAGCCAATTATATGCCGACAGGCGCGGATACAGACTGGCGCGCGGGCCTCACATCACGGCGACTCGGCCGGGAAGCAAAGGGCTGACGCGCGGGCCCGGCAGGAGAATGCCGGTGAGGTTGAGGGGATCGGCGGCGGCCA
Organism: Bryobacteraceae bacterium; assembly: GCA_026129905.1. GTDB lineage: Bacteria > Acidobacteriota > Terriglobia > Bryobacterales > Bryobacteraceae > JAHCHE01. Next base: position 41,149 of record JAHCHE010000001.1, read on the forward strand.
CGTCAGGCGGCGCGGGTTCGCCGTTCTGACGCCGCAGGGCGCGCAACAGGTCCACGGCTTCGGGCCGGGCGAACTGCTCGCCCAGGAAGCCGGCGACAAAACGTCCGCCACGAATCTCGCCGCGCGCCTCCAGACGGCGGAGCGCCACGAGGAGGTCGCGCCAGGCGGGCGCCAGCGTCTCGCGCGCGGTGAGATCGCGGAAGACGACGCCCCAGCGGAGCAGCAGTTGGCGGGCGAAACGCTCGCTCTGTTCGCCGGCGTCAGGACCGACGGCGGACGCTTCCGGGGAGGGGCGGAGCAGAGCCCATCGTCCAGCCGCGTGACGGGGGCGCGCGGTTCTTCCCCGCCCTTCTCCGCGGCGGCGCTTTGGATCCGTAAGGGCTCGGAGGTTTTCGAAGCTGTCGGCGGTGACCAGTCCGGCGGCCAACAGTTCCCAGAGCGCGTCCTCGACTTCGCTGGGCAACCTGCGGGTGGCGCGAACCAGGTCGGCGAAAAAGGAGGCGCCGCGCGAGCGGAGCGCATCAAGGGTCTCGCGCGCGGGGTGCGAAAGGACGGCCTCCACGCCGGGCGCCTCGCCGATGAGCCAGTCGGCGTCTTCGCGGAGGAACAAGGTGATGGGGGCCGCGCGGGTCGGCCGGACGCGCCGCGGTCCTTCTCGCTCGAAGGCCGGGTGCGGGGAAAGACGTCCCCACATCACTTCGCCGGACAGGCTCAGTTGGTCGAGCAGTTCGGCGCTATACCGCGCAACGCGGCGCGGCAGGATTTCGGCTTCCCATTGGGCGGCGGGAATCTCGAACCCTTGAAGCTGGCGGATCACCTCGAACGCGCCATCCACGCCGTGCAGTTGCGCGCCGGCGGCCGCATGCTGCCAGCGGACCAGAAAGCGCACGAACTCGGCCGTGGTCACCGGTTCGATCTCGCGGCGGAGGCGGCCGATGGTGAGGCGGTGAATGCGCGCCAGCAGGCGGCGGTTGCACCATTCGGTTTCCGCGCCTTTGTCGAGCGAACGGAAGCGTCCGCGCAGAACCTGGCCTTCCGCTTCGAGGCGCGCCAGCGCCTGCTCGACGGCCGCCACAGGCAAAGCGAGGCGTCCAGCAAGCGCGCTCGCCGCCTGGGGACCGGTCGTCTCCATCCAGCCGCGCACGATTTCGGCGACGCACTCCTCGGGCGTGTCGGGCGCCGGGCGCGCCGTCCGCGGCGCGAAAAGGCCAGACTCGACTTCCGCGCCGGGGTAGGCACGCCGCGCCAGTTCCAGACGTTCGGCGGGCGTCCAAAGCGTGCGGCCGTCAATCAGGAGGGTCCCGGCGCGTCCGGCCGTTCGAAGAACGTCGTAATGTTCCTGCCATTCCGGCGCGGGCGGGACGACGACGAGCGTCAGCAGAGCGTCATGCAGTTCGTCGGCGTCTCGAACCAGTGGCCACGATTCGTCTTCGACCTCGGCGATGGCTTTCGGATCGAGCGCGCCAGCCTCGCCAACGAGTTCTCCGCCGAGCGTCCGCCGCATCTGGACGGCGCGGGTACGCCGCTCCTCCAGCGGCGCGTCGTCGAGGAACGCGTAGGGATTGGCGTTCAGGGTCTCATGGGAAAACGGCGATGGCTCCGCCGTCTCGACGGCTACGGTCCTTATCTCCCCGGAACGGATGGCGGCCAGGACACGCTTTAGACCCGGAAGATCCATCGCTTCGTAGAGGCAGTTGCCGATGGTCTCGTTCACCAGGGGATGGTCTGGGATGCGGATATCGCCGGTGAGATTCTCTCCGCAGGCGGCCTGGTCGGGGAAAACGGCGGCCATCAGATCGTCGGACCGCATGCGCTGAATGGGCGCGGGAATCTTCCTTCCGCCGAGGAAGCGCGGAATGGCAAGCGCGCGCGACGCGTTCCACCGCCAGCGCGCGCCAAACATCGGCGAGGCGAGCAGGGCCTGGGTCAGCACGTCCTCGACGGTGTCCGGGTGGAGGAATTCGAACACGGCTTCCAGCGGAAACGCGTGCTGATCCGTGAGCGAAATGACAATGCCGTTGTCGGTGGCGGCGGCCTGCAGTTCAAGGTTGAACGAGCGGCAAAAGCGCTTGCGCAGCGCCAGTCCCCAGGCGCGGTTGATGCGAGAGCCGAACGGGGCGTGAATCACCAGTTGCATGCCGCCGGATTCGTCGAAGAAGCGTTCGGCCACCACCAGGGTGGACGACGGCATCGCGCCAAGCGCGGCCCGGCCGGCGGCGACGTATTCGATGGCCTGTTCGCGGGCCAGGCGCGGCAGCAAATCCAGCAATTCGTCGGGCGGATGCTCGCGAACCCGCGAGACGGCTTCCGACAGTTCGCGAGTGCGGCCGGGGGCTTCGCCGCGCCAGAAGGGAATGGACGGCGCGGCGCCGTGTGCGTCCTCGACGCGAACGAAGCCCGACTCGATGCGGCGAATGCGCCAGGAGGTAGTGCCAAGGAGAAAGACGTCGCCGGCCATGCTCTCGACGGCGAAGTCTTCGTCCAGCGTCCCCACCACGACGCCTTCGGGCTCCGCGATAGCAATGTAGTTGGCGTTATCGGGAATGGCGCCGCCGGAGGTGATGGCGGTGAGGCGCGCGCCGCGGCGGCCCTTGACGCGGCCGTTCACCTGGTCGCGATGCAGCAGAGCGCCGCTGCGTCCGCGGCGCGTGGATATGCCTTCGGAGAGCATCTCGACGATGGCGTCAAAATCCTTGCGGCTGAGGGCGCGATAGGAATAGGTAGCGCGCGCGAGGGCGTAGAGATCGTCTTCGGCCCACTCCTCACTGGCTGCCGCCGCGACGATCTGCTGGGCCAGAATGTCGAGCGGCGCCTGAGTGATCTCGAGACGATCGAGTTCGCCGTTGCGAATGGCGTCGAGCACCGCGATGCATTCCAGCAGTTCGTCGCGGGTGGTGGCGAACAGGCGGCCTTTCGGCAGCGCGCCGACCCAGTGGCCGGAGCGGCCAATGCGCTGGAGCGCGACGGCGATGGACCGGGGCGATCCGACCTGGCAGGCCAAATCGACCGTTCCGATGTCGATGCCCAGCTCGAGCGAAGCCGTCGCGACAACCGCGCGAAGCTCGCCACTCTTCAAGCGCTGTTCGGCAGCCAGGCGGAGCCGGCGGGAGAGGCTTCCGTGGTGCGGGAGGACGGCGTTTTCCCCGAGGCGGGCCGCGAGGTGGTGTGCGACGCGCTCCGAGAGCCTCCGGGTATTCACGAAGACCAGGGTCGTCCAGTGGGCGGCGATCAGTTCAGCGAGGCGGTCGTAGATCTCCTCCCACATTTCGTTGGTAGCCACCGCGCCAAGCTCATCCTTGGGAACCTCGATTCCCAGGTCCATGGCGCGCCGGTATCCGACGTCAACGATGCGGGCGCCGGCAGCGAGAAAGTCCGCCACTTCCTCGATCGGCTTCACCGTGGCGGAAAGGCCGATCCGCTGCGGCCGCGACCCCCCGCTCGCCGTTACCAGCGCGTCCAGCCGGGCCAGCGTCAGCGCCAGGTGCGAACCGCGTTTGTCGTCGGCGACGGCGTGGATTTCATCGACGATGACGGTGCGCGCCGTGCGCAGCATACGGCGGCTCTTCTCGGCGGTCATCAGGATGAACAGGGACTCGGGAGTCGTCACCAGCACGTGCGGTGGACGGTCGAGCATCTGCTGGCGTTCCCATTGCGTGGTGTCGCCGGTGCGCACCGAGGCGCGGATGGGCGGGAGGGGCTCGCCCCGTTGCTCGGCCAGCGCGGCGATTTCGGCCAGCGGCGCGTCGAGGTTCTTGCGGATATCGTTGCTGAGCGCCTTCAGCGGCGAGACGTAGACGACTTCGGTGCGGTCTTCGAGGGCTTTGGCGCGTCCGGCGCGGATCAGGTCATCGAGGCAGATGAGAAAGGCGGAAAGCGTCTTCCCCGCGCCAGTCGGCGCCGAGATGAGCACGTCGCGGCCGGCCCGTATTTCCGGCCATCCCCGTACCTGAGGCTCGGTGGGCTGTCCGAAGCGTCCCCGGAACCACTCGGCGACCACCGGGTCGAACTGAGAGAGCGGCATCCCTTTTTCGATTCTACCCGCGAGCGCGCACAAGCGTTTCGTCAAAGCCACTTGTGCGGGGATACAATCAAAGTGTGCGCAGCGCCGGCTCAGCGCAACCATGCGCTCCCGTGCAAGCGGGCTAATGGGCGGGCGGCGAAACCGCGGGACAGCGGTGCGCAGTTGAAAACCGGAGGGGATCATGCCGAGAATTGCATCGTTCCAGCCGCGATCGGCAACGCTCGCGGCCGTGCTTTGCCTATGCCTGCTGGCGCCGCTCGGGAAGGCGTCGGAAATCGCCGGGCAACCGTCCACGACAAGCGAAGAAACGTCGTCCGTCAAGCGGGACGCGGAGGCGCCTGCTCCGAATCCAACGGCGTCCGGCGCGCCCCAGACGCTGACGGAGGGGGAGGTGGCCGAACTGGCGGTGCGCGCCGAAGAGCCGGGACCGGAGGTGGCAGGCGGCGCCCTTTCCAACCAACACCTGACGTATATCGTCATCGCGCTGGCGGCGGCCGTCATCGTGCTTATCGCCAAATGACGCGGGCGCGCGCCTGGGTCTCCGTTCTCGCCGTCACGTGCGGCGTCGCCTCAGCCGGGGACACCCGGCTCGACGTGCCGTTCATTCGACAGGAGAGGAACGGGTGCGGAGCGGCGAGCGTCGCGATGGTGGCGCATTACTGGGCTCGCCACGGCGCCGGTCAGGCGGTAATCGCGCCTCCGGCGAGGCAGACCTACGAGCGGTTGATCGACCCCGCCAGCGATGGCATCCAACTGGCGGACATGAAGCGCTACTTCGAAGAACTCGGGTTCCGCGCGTTCACGCTGCGCGGTGACTGGAGCGACCTGTCGCCGCACCTGGCGAAAGGCAGGCCGATCATTGTCGCGCTAAAGGATACGCGCGGCCCGGGTCTGCACTTTGCCGTGCTGAGCGGGACCGAGGGCGCTCACCTGTGGCTGCACGATCCGACGAGAAAGCGGCCGGTCCGGCGGAAACAGGCGGAATTCCGGAAGCAATGGGAGGCCGCCGGCCGGTGGATGCTTCTGGCGGTTTCACCGGGTCCGCAATCCGGGGCGGCATCGAGGGACTGACCGAAGCGGCGTGGGAATCGGCGGCCGGGGATTGGCCGCGGCTGAGGCGGAGCGAGTTGCCCACGACGGTGAGGCTGGAAACGACCATGGCGGCGGCGGCGAGGATGGGGTGCAGGACGCCGCTGACGGCGAGCGCGATGCCGGCGGTGTTGTAGAAGAAGGCCCAGAAAAGGTTCTGGCGGACGATGGCAAGCGTCCGGCGCGCGAGGTCGAACGCGAACGGGATCTTTTCGAGCCGCGCGTCCACCAGCACCATCGCCGCGGCCTCCATGGCAATGTCGGCGCCGGAGCCCATGGCGATGCCCAGGTCCGCTTCGGCCAGCGCGGGCGCATCGTTGACGCCGTCGCCGATCATGGCGACCACCGAGCCGGTCCGGCGGAGGTCCGCAACGAAAGCGGCTTTTCCTGCGGGAGAAACCTCGGCGCGGAAATCGGCGGCGCCGATGCGCTGGGCGGCCCAGGCGCCGGCGCGCGGGGAATCGCCCGTCACCAGCCATACGCGGATGCCGCGGCGCTTAAGATTCGCCACGAGTTCAGGGGCCTCCGGCCGGATGCGATCGCCGAAGGCAAGCGCGCCGCGCACCGCGCCGTTCCAGCCGTAGAAGGCCACGGTGAGGCTGCTTTCCAGGCCGGCGGCGAGTTGGTCGCAGGCGGACGACGCTTGCGCACCGCTTTGGTCCACGGCGAGACGGCGGTTACCGATGAAGACGCTCCGGCCGTCGACCGCGCCGGTGATGCCTTCCCCTTTGCGGATCTCGACGCCGGAGGCGGGCAGCAGCGAAAGGCCGCGTTCGCGGGCGGAGTTGACGACGGCGCGGGCGAGCGGATGCTCGGATGAGGCCTCCAGCGACGCCACCAGCGGCAGGTCGGCGGGATCGAAGCTGAGCAGCGCGAAATTGCCTTCCGTGACCGTGCCGGTCTTATCGAGCACCGCAACGTCGATCTTGGGGATGGTTTCGAGGATGCGGCTGTCGCCTACGAGAATGCCGTTGCGCGAGGCAGCGCCGACGGCCGCAGTGATGGCGAGCGGGGTGGCGATGCCAAGGGCGCACGGACAGGCGATGACGAGGACGGTGATCGCCCGCATCAGCGCTTCACCGGCGGGGAGGCCGGCGGATTGCCAGCCGATGAAGGTCGCCAGCGCGAGGACGACGACGCCGGGGACGAACCAGCGCGAGACGCGGTCGACGGCGCGCTCGATGTTGGAGCGGTTGGCAAGGGCGCGCTCGACGGTGCGGACGATCTGCGATAGCGTGCTCGCCTCGCCGACGCCTGTGGCGCGGACGTGAAGGACGCCGCTGGTGGAGAGGCTGCCTCCGACAACGAGGCTCCCCGGGCGGCGCGTTAGAGGATGGGATTCGCCGGTGAGCAGGGATTCGTCGACGTGGGATTCGCCCTCAACGACCACGCCGTCGGCCGGGATGCGCTCGCCGGCTTTCACGACGAACACCTGGCCGGGGGCGAGAGCGTCGATGGAAACGAAGCGCTCGCGGCCGTCCACCAGGAGGCGGGCCTTGGCGGGCAGCATCCGGTAGAGCAACGTGACCGCGCGCGAGGTGCGTTCCTTGGCGGCGCGCTCGATGCTCTTGCCGAACAGTACGAAGGTGAGGATGGCGCAGGCGGTATCGAAGTAGATGTGCTCGCCGCCGCGGAAGGTTTCGACGACGCTGTAGAAGTAGGCGGCGAGGATGCCGAGGGCCAGCAGGCTCTCCATCCGCACGGCGCGGTTGAGAAGGCCGCGCCACGCGAGGCGAAGAACCGGCATGGCCGAGTAGAAGATCGCGGGCGTCGCCAGGGCCATGAGGACGAACGGCAACATGCGCCGAAAATCGCCGGGCAGCGACTGGATGTAGCCGACGTAGATGGCGACGTTCAGCGTCATGACGTTGAGCCACAGGAACGCGGCAACGCCGAGGCGCAGCATCAGGTCGCGGGCTTCAGCGGAGGCGCCGCGGGCTTCGGCCGAGTAGGGCGCGGCGCGGTAGCCGAGGGATTCGACGCGGCGGACGATGCGGTCCGGGGGCAGGAATTGCGGAGCGTAGCGGACGCGGACGAGGTCGGACGCGAAGAAAACCTCGGCGGAGGCGACGCCGGGCTCCGACGCCAGGGCGTGCTCGATGAGCCAGGCGCAGGAAGCGCACCACATCCCGGAAATCTGGAGGAGGTCTTCCTTCAGGGGCGCGCCTTCGGGAATGCGCGCCGGACGCCTCTCGTCCGCCGGTTTGGCGATCAGGCCCAATTCGAGACTGCGGCGGTAGAGTTCGGTTTCTCGCAGGTTGGCGCCGGTGGCGACGACGCCGCTTTCCACCAGGATGGCGTACACGTTGCGGCAGCCCGGGCAGCAAAAGGCCGGACCGGTTTCCGGCGGAACCCGGACGGGCAGGCCGCAAAGCGCGCAGTCGCTCATCGACGATGGCCGGCTTCGACGACGCGGCCCTTCTCGTCGAGCATGACGGGGTTGGCGGAACGGGCGACGAGGTAGGTCGCGATCAGCAAGCCCACGAAGAGCGCGATGACGCCCCCCAGAAGGAGTTTGGGATTCACGGTTTGCTTCCCTCCATGATGAAGGTCATCTTGAACTGGTCGGTCGCGTTCTCGGGCTGCGAGCGCGCGACAAAGCGGAAGTGATTGACGCCCGGCGGGAGACCGCCTGGGGCCACGGCCACCTCGAACTCGCGGGTGAGCGATTCACCTCTGTCGAGCGGCAACGGATTGGGGTCGAGCTTGAGCCGGGCGCCGTCAAGGCCGTCCAGCGAGAGGACGACGTTGGCGTCGCGCGAACCGCGGTTCGCCAACTTGACGCGGAAACGGTTGACGATGTCGCCGTTTTCGGCCCGCCAGAACAACTGGGCGCGGTCGGGCGAGATTTCCACGCGCACGGCGCGGCGCATCGAGAGGGCGACGAACAGGCCGGAGGCGTAGAACAGGAGTACGAACATGACGACGACGCGCTTGGCGTCGCGCAGACCGAGACGGTAGTACCACGGCTTTCCGCCTTCGCCGAGCAGGGCGCCGCGCTCGCCCCAGGCGTAGTGAATGAGGCCGGGCTTGTTGAGGCGCGCGAGCACCTCGTCGCAAGCGTCGATGCACTCGCCGCAGTGGACGCATTCGATCTGGAACGGACCGTCGCGGATGTCGATGTCCATGTGGCAGACGCGGACGCATTTCTTGCACTCGATGCAGGCGCGGCCCGCGCCGGCGCCATCGCGGTATTGGACCAGCAGCGTGCTCTTGTCGGCGAGCATGCCCTGGAGATAGCCGTAAGGGCACACGGTGGTGCAGAAGCGCTGGCGCACGAGCGCGAAATCGAGGAAGGTGACGACGGTGGTGGCCGCTCCCGCGATGCCGCCGGCGGTGACGATGTCGAACGATAGCAGGCGGGCGAACAGGTCCCGCGGCTCGATGAAGTAGGCAATGAACACGAAGGCCAGGAAGACGCTGGCGGCGGCGAGGACCATGTAGAAGAGCGCGCGGGCCAGCAGTCTTCTCCGCGGCGGCGCGAAACTCGGGAAGCGCTTATTCACGATCTTGCGGAGGCGTTCCTCGATGGCGATGGAAGCCTCGCTGAAGATCATCTGCGGGCACAGATAGCTGCAATAGACGCGGCCGTAAAACATGGAGGCCGCCGCGATGAGGAACATCAGGAACATCAACGCGAAGAAGATGCTGCCGAACTCCTGGATCCACAGCTCGTAGCCGAAGAAGTAGAAGCGCTCGCGGGGAATGTCGAAGCGCACGACGTTGAAGAACGGCAGGGCGAGGAACGCCAGGAAGCACGCGACGTGGATGCGCTTGCGCAGCCGGTGAAACGTCAGTGGTGATGCGCTGTCGGCGGCAGCAGTCCGCGCCATAACAGAAATACTCCCATGAAGATCACGCCGGCCGCGGCCAGTCGATTGCTGTAGCGGCCCAGCCACTTGCCGGCCGTGGACGAGAAAGCCCCCATCGCCAGGAGCGCGCCGGAAGTGCCCGCGCCGAAAGCGAGCATCGTGAGGGCGCCCCACAGCGGATGGGCGGTTTCCACGGCCTTCAGCAGCGCGGCGTACACGAGACCGCAGGGCAGGAAGCCCAACGCGAGGCCGAGCCCGAGTTTGGCGGCGGGCGAGGGCGATCGAAGCAGGCGGGCGAGCGGCTTTGGCGCCGCGCCGGACAGCCCGACCAGGGACGAACCGCGAAAGAGACCGGCAATCCAGAGGCCGGCGACAATGAGCAGACAGCCGGCGGCGACAGCGGCGGCGTTCTTCATACCGGCGATGCGGCCCAGGAAGCCGACGGCGCCGCCCGCGGAACCGGCAACCGCGCCGAGGAGGGCGTACGTAAAGATGCGGCCGGCGTTGTAGGACGCGTGCGCCAGGGCATAGCGGGCTTTGGGTTGCGAACCGAGGAGCAGGCTGTACGACAGGACGATGGGACCGCACATCTGCACGCAGTGCAGGCTGCCGACCAGGCCGAGCATGAAGGGAATGGTAAGGTCGAGCGGCGTCATCGCGAGTACAGCAATTTCGGATGCTCCGCGGGCACGCTGACGCATTCGCGCTCGTAGCTGAAGCACTGCATGGTTATGGCGTGCGTCGGACAGCGCGAGGCGCACATCGAGCAACGGATGCAGGTGGATTCGTCTTTGGTCATTACGCCGCCCAGAGCGTCGAGTTCCTCGGGAGACATGGCGCGCAATTGCGCGCTGGGGACGCCGAGAACGGCCGCGGCGGATTCCTCCCAGTGATCGCCCTGGACGAAACGAGAAAGGCCGACCAGGCGGATGAGGTTCTCCGGGCAGACGTCCACGCAGCCGTTGCAGGCGATGCACTTCGCCGTGTCGAACACGGTGTTGATGTTGCAGCGGAGGCAGCGCGACGCCTGCCGCAGGGCTTCGGCCTCGGGGTAGTTCAGCTCGGTGAGTTCCAGAGATGAAGAACGGCGCTCCGGTTCCACCAGGGGCGGATCGGCGCGGCGCATGCGTTCCCAGCCCTCGACCATCGAATACTTCGCGGGCGTCCAGCGCTTCCTGACGACGATATGCGTGCGCGTGCCGCGCAGGAAGTCGTGCATCGAGCGGGAGGCGATCTGGGCGGAGGCGATGGCATTGATGAACAACCGTGGGCCGTGCGCGATGTCGCCGCAGGCAAAGACGTCGGGGGCGGTGGTCTGGTAGGTTTCCGGGTTTACCTTGATCAGGCCGCGGTTGGTTTCAATGCCGTCGGCCGGATCGAGGAACGAGAGATCGGAGGTCTGGCCGATGGCGAACAGGATGGTGTCGGCTTCGATGTCCTCGACGTCGGACTCGTCGAACTGGGGATTGAAGCGGCCGCCGGAATCGAAGACATTGACGCAGCGGACGGCGCGGAGTCCGGCGACGCGGCCGTTGCGGACGATCACCTCGCGCGGGCCGCGCCCGTTGTGCAGGCGGATGCCCTCTTCGCTACCTTCCACAATCTCGCGCTCGTCGGCCGGCATCTCGTCGCGCTTCTCCAGGCAGACGATGTGGACTTCTTTGTCGCCGCTCATGCGGAGTGCGGAGAGGGCGATGTCGAGGGCGGTGCGTTCGCCTCGCTCGATGGCCGGCAGCGCTTCGTCTCGGGTGAAAGGTTCGATCGGGCGCAACGCGGAGCGGGCGACGTCATAGGCCACGTTGCCGCCGCCGATGACGATGACGCGGCGGCCCAGCGGCATGGGCTTGCCTTCGTTGAAGGCGCGGAGAAACTCGATGCCGTCGTAGACGTGGTCGTGATTGGCGCCGGGGATGGGCAGTTTCCGCCCTTTCGGCAGCCCGATACCGAGAAAGATCGCCTTATAGCCTTCGCGGCGGAGGTCGGCGATGGAGAAATCGCGGCCGAGCCGCATATTGCAGCGGAGATCCACGCCGAGCGACAGGATCGCTTCGATCTCGCGCCGGACGAGTTCGCGCGGCAGGCGGAACATCGGCACGCCGGCGGTGAGCATGCCGCCCGGTTCGGCGTGCGCCTCGAAGACGGTTACCTTGTAGCCGACGCGGGCGAGGTCGTGGGCGACGGTGAGGCCGGAGACGCCGGCGCCGATGACGGCGATCCGTTCCCAGTCGCCGCGGCCGGGAGGCAGCATGCGCTCATTGCAGGCCTCGTGATAGAGGCGGTAGTCGCCGCCTTCGGGGCCGTACATCTCGTTGACGAAGCGTTTTAGAGCGCGAATGGCGACGGGGGAGTCGAGCGCGCCGCGGCGGCAGGCGGCTTCGCAAGGAGCGCCGCAAACGCGCCCGCAGATGGACGAGAACGGATTCGTGGCCCGAGCGATGCGAAAGGCGTCTTCGTAGCGGCCCTCGCCGATGGCGGTGACATAGCCGCAGGCGTCGGTCTCCACCGGGCAGGCGCTGCGGCATTTGATCATCCGGATCCAGTACTCGGATGCGTCGGGCGCCTGCAGTCCGATGGGCGCAGGCCGGGCGGGGGCCTGCGCCTGGCGGGCTGCCGCTTGGCTACTCATGGCGTTTCTTGAAAGCGAACCGGACAACGATAACGGCGAAGACGACGGCCATCGCGGTCACGACATACATGAACGCGTCGGAGCCTTGCGTGGCGCTGTTGAGCTGTTCAACGAGGCGGCCGCGAGTCGAATGGGTCACCTCGCCGTTCATGTAGAGAAAAAAATAGGCGATGCAGCCCGCGGCTATGACAATGTAGGAGAGCTTGAGGAACCCCGGGACATCGGTGTTCTTGCGCTCGGAGATCCAGCCGCCGGCGTATTCCTTCACTTCGACGGAGTCTTGCTTATCGGGCACGGGGCGCCTCCTCGTCGTCTTCGAGCATGCGGTACTTGACGTCTTCGGCGGCGGGGCCGAAGTAGCCGTGGCGAAGGGAGCGGAAGAAAAAGAACAGTCCGCCGGCCAGGAAGAGAAAGAAAAGGAAATAGGAAAAAAATATGCTCGGATACGTGTAATCGTTCATAATCGTCCTCCGGAACGACGCCTCATTAATGTTCGTAGTCGTGATCGGGCCGCCAGTCCTTGGCGCGGCCGAGCTTCTGGAGGTAAGCGACCATCGCATCGAACTCCTCGGGGTTCTCCGCGATCCAGGGGAAGGGCGGCATGATCGAGCCGGGCACGAGGTCGCGCGGATTGCGGAAGTGCGTCTTGTGCCACTGGGCGTCGTACTTGCCGCCGACGCGCGACAGGTCCGGCCCGGTCCGCTTGGTGCCGAACATGTGGGGCGAATCATAGACGAACTCGTCGGGCGTGGAGATGGGCGCGTCGACGCCGCGCCATCCGGAGCGCTTGGTGTCGGCCAGCAGGGTGCGGGTCTGCTGGGTGTGGCAGTACCAGCAGCCTTCGCGCACGTAAATGTCGCGCCCTTTCCGTTCGAGGTCGGTGTAGGGCTCGAGCTTGCCGATGGGACCTTTCGAGGGGTCGGAATTTTCAAACGGCTTCCCCCAGGTTTTGTCCACCAGCGGAGGAACGACGGTGGTGAGCAGACCGCCGATGAGGAAGAAGACGACCGCCGCAACGGCGAAGGCGGCGGCGCTGGCATCGGTCTTTGAGAGCATTGTGATTCGCCTCCTTGTTTATGCGGCCGCGGCTCGCGGTTTCTCGACGCCCGCCGCCCCCGTGACGGTGGCCAGAACGTTGTACAGGAACGCGACGATGCCGGCGAACATCAGGATGCCCGAGACAAAGCGCACCAGCCAGACGGGCTTCAGCGCCACGACGGTATCGATAAACGGTATGGCCGGGTTATTCCACTGCCAGCCCTGCCAGACGCCGCCGAGCCAGAGCGTGACAAAGAAGCCGAGCCCCCCGATCATCAGCAGCCAGTAACTCCAGTTGGCGAGCGCGTCGGAGTACAGCGTCCGGTTAAACATGCGCGGTATGGCGTAGTAGCAGCCGGCGACGGCGAAGAAGCTGAACGCGCCCAGGACGGCCATGTGCGCGTGTCCGGGAATCCAGTCCGTTTTCGAGACGATGGCGTTCACCGACCGCAGGCTGTGCATCGGTCCCTGGAAGCAGGTGAGCAGGTAGAATACGACACCGGACATCAGGAACTTCAGCGGAACGTTCTCGCGCAACTGTTGCCACTGGCCTTTCATCGTCGCGAAGAAGTTGTAAACCACCGTCCACACCGGAATCAGCAGCATCACGGAGAACACGATGGCGATAGTCTGCAGCCACTGCGAAATCGGGCCGTGGAGCATGTGATGGGCGCCGGTCCACACGTACACGAAGGCCAGGGACCAGAAGCCGATCATCGACAACTTGTGGCTGAACAGCGGTATGTTGCCGCTCTTGGGGATGAAGTAGTACGCCAGCGCAAGTCCTACGGGAGTGAAAATGAGGCCCACGGCGTTGTGGACGTACATCCAGTTAAGATTGGCCTGGTTGACCCCGGTGGCCGCGAGCACGGCGAAATTGCCCGTCAGGTACACGAACGCCGTCCACAGAATGGTGCCCATGATGTACCACAGCGAGACGTACATCTGCGCGTAGCGCCTGGTTCCGATCGTGGCGAAGATGTTGAAGCCGAACATAATCCACGCGGCCACCACCGCGATGTCGAGAGCCAGGGGCAATTCGGCGTATTCGAGGCCCTGATTCCAGCCGGCAAGCAGGGACACCACCGCGCCCAGAATAATGACGTTCCACAGCGCGGCGGTGGCGATGCCGAGCTTTTCGCTCCAGATCCTGACCCCGCAAAGGCGCGGCACAAGGTAGAACGTCAAACCCATGTCGGCCGCGAGGAGCCAGCCAAAGAGCATGCCGTTGACGTGCAGGGGCCGAAGGCGGCCGTAGGAAAGGGGCGCCACCGTCCCCAGCAATTCAGGCCACACGAATTTCGCGGCGATGGTAATGGCGATGATACCGACAATAAAGAAGTATCCAATGGCGCTGATGAGGAACCACTTCGCCGTCGTGTCGGCGTGCGCCGAAGGCGAAACAGCCGCGGCGCCGGAGGGCGAGACTGCGCCGGTGGTTAGTTGTTTCTCTTGCATCTATCTCCTCGCTGTCAGGTTGCGATCCGGTTTCGGGTTCAGACTGCGAATGTAGTTGACGAGATCTCCGACGTCGTTGGTGGAGAGTCCATAGTCGATCCAGGGCGGCATGGCCGTGCCCTGAACGCCGTACAGGAGGGAGTCGAACAGCCGGCGGTCGGAGAGACTGTTGACAAACTCCGCGTTGCGGAGATTGCGCGGGCGGGGCAGGATGTCCAGCGAGTTGGGTCCCTTGCCGTCGGCCTTGCGGCCATGGCAACCGGCGCACCGGCGCAGGTAGATCGCCTCTCCGCGGGCGGCCGACTCGGCGCCGGCAGCGACGGGGTTGGCGTCGGGAAGCCGGCGCGCCGTAAGTTCGCGGCGCGGTTGTTTCACAAAGGTCGCCTGGACGTAGTCGCGCAACTCGGTGATCCGCGCGTCGTCCATCACCCGGGCCCAGCCGGGCATGGACGTCCCGGGCACGCCGTTGCGGATGGAGTCGAACAGCCGTTCGGGCGTTTTCGAATTCATGAAGGCTGTCTTGGTAAGGTCGCGGGGCGACGGATCGAGGTAGAGGGCGATCGGTCCTTCGCCGTTGCCGCGCTCGCCGTGACAGCGGGCGCAGAACGCGTTGTACGCGGCCGCGCTGTCGGCGGCCGGGGGCGGCGTCTTCAGGCTGGCCAGGTAAGCGGTCATGGCCTGGAAATCCTGCCGGGGGAAACGGAAAGCGGGCATGATCGAGTCCGGCATGCGCGAACGCGGGTTGAGGAAATGTTCCAGCAGCCAGTCTTCGTCTCGGATGAGACCTTCGAAACTGAGATCCGGGGCGACGACGCCGTCTTTTTCCAGCTTGTGGCAGGCCGCGCAATAGCGGTCGCGGACAAGCTGGCGCCCACGCTCGATAACGTTGGAGGCGGCCACTGGTGGCGCGGCCGAGGTCTCGACGATCTCCCGGGGCGCGCCCAGGCGAGCCCGGTAGCGCTCCAGCGACGTCTCCGTGTAGTTGATGCCGCGGCGGCTCTTTAAGAAGATAACCAGCGCCTTGACATCCGCCGCGTTCAGATTGAACTTCGGCATGAACGAAGTGGCCGAGTTCGCGCGAGGATCAACGATGGACTCCCACAGGTAATCGAGCTTGAACTTCTTGCCGACGTCCGACAGGTCGGGGCCGAGCGTGCCGTCGGAGAGTCCCTCGATGCGGTGGCAGCCGTAGCAGTTGGACTCGAAGTAAAGGCGGCGTCCGCGCACCACTTGCGGCGCGCCGGCGAAGTTCTCCTCGGTATGACACTGCGCGCAGTTGGCCTCCATGTACTCGATTCCCAGTAGCTGCGGGCGGAAGTCGTCGCGCCAGCCGTGCTGGGCGACGTAGCCGAGCAGCGGATCGGGCCAATAGTGATCCTCGCCGTGGCTGTAGAAGTTGTCGAGTCCCCTGCCCTGGCCGTCGTGGCAGACGGTGCAGCCGAAATCGGAGAACTTGTGGCGGCGCTCCCAACGGCCGTTGCGTTCGGCGTCGCCGAGAGCCGTCGAGTAGGAGTGCGTGCGCAGCGGATGGGCGTGTCCCTGGAAGCGAGGATCGTCGGCGGCGATGTGACAGGTGACGCAGCGATCGACGCGGGACTCGCCGAACTGAGTGACGATGATCTGCTCGATCCGCGGCTTGCGGGCGTCGAGTTCGGCGCGCTCGTGTTCGTTCTTCGAGAGGGCGCGGGCCTGGTCGAAGTAGGCCGTCTGGTGCCGCTCCCACCGGTGGAAGAACTGATTGTAGAAGACGATCCCGTGAACGATCAGGACGACGAAGCTGGAAATAGCCAGTGCGAGTCTCATGGGATCAACCTCACCAGGGAGAGACGAACGTCCAGTTCGGCCCGCGGAAGAAGGTGCCGATGACGATCAGGATCACGTTGACGACGGCAAACAGCAGAAACAGCGTGTTGGCCAGGAGCCGCTCGCGCGCGAACCACTGGCCGACGCCGATCGGGCGGCGGTCCAGGTACGGCAGCGCCAGCAGGATAAGCACTTCGATTGTCGGGATGCCGATGCCGCCCCAGAACGCGGAGTAGCTGACCATCTCCTGAAGCCCGAGGAAGTACCACGGCGCCTTGGCCGGGTTGGGGGGGTGCATGATATTCACGGGTTCTTCGAGGGGCGCGTTGAACAGCAGCGACACGACCAGCACCCCGGCGACGGTGAGCACAAAGACGAACAACTCGGCGATGAGGAGGTTGGGCCAGCTATACACGGACCGGTCCGGCACGTTCCCAACTTTGGTGAAGGGCCCACGGACGAAGCCCATCAGGCCGATGGTCTTCTCGCCGGGTTCCAGGCCGGTGGTTCCGGCCACCATCTTCATCGAGTACAGAGGCTTGTCTTCCACCGGCTCCTCGGGACGCGAGAGGCCGCCGTCCTTGCGGATCCGCCAGAAATGGACGGCGATCAGCAGGACCATCAGCGCGGGCAGCACCACCACATGCAGGACGTAGAAGCGCAGGAGCGCTTCCTGGCCCACCGTGTAGTCGCCCAGCAGGATGAATTGCATGCTCTTGCCCAATACCGGCGCGTAGCCGGCGATGGCGGCGCCCACGGTGATGGCCCAGAACGCGAGCTGGTCCCATGGGAGCAGGTAGCCGGTGAAGCTGGCGAACATCGTCAGCAGGAAAAGGCCGACGCCGATCACCCAATTGAACTCGCGGGGCTTCTTGTAAGCGCCGGTGAAGAAGACGCGGCACATGTGCAGGAAGACGGCCGCAACCATGCCGTGCGCGGCCCAGCGGTGCATGTTGCGGAGAAACGTGCCGAATGCCACCGAGCCCCGCAAGTCGAGCATCCGGTCGTACGCCTGGCCGGTGGACGGCACATAGTAGAACATCAGCAGCACGCCGGTGACAGCCAGAATCAGGAACAGGAACAGCGAGATCAACCCGAGCCCCAGGGTGTACAGAGGCCGCAGGGTGTTCTGGTGAACCTTCACCGGATGAATGTGCAGAAAGAAGTTGGTGAACGAAGTCGCGGAACGCCCGAGGTCCGAGGACGGAAGAGGATTGCGAAAGATGGACGTCCAGAGGTTGCGCGGCAGTTCGGCGACGGTCTTCGCCAGGCCGGGTTCTTGCGCAGGGGGCTTCATACCTGGAAATAGGCTCCCTGCTGAACCTCGACGCTGGTGTCGACGGTCAGTTCCCCATTGGGCGTCAGATTGATGGAATACCATGGCAGCGGCTTCGGCGCCGGACCGCCGGTGACATTGCCATCCTGATCGAAGCGCGAGCCGTGGCAGGGGCAGGCGAAGCCGGTTTCGGCGACGCCGACGATGCAGCCGAGATGGGTGCAGGTGGTGGAAATCGCCGCCAAGCGGTCGCCTTCGCGCACGATGCAGACGCGGCGGGCGTCCAGCGAGATGCGCGTCCCGGAGGGGAAATCCTCCGGGCGGCCGATCGAGAAGCGGCTCGGCGCGCCGTAGGTGGCTCTGGGCTTCATGAACACAAGGTTCGAGAAAACGCTGACGACGGCCGAGCCGAACAGCGCGACGCTGCTGAGCCAGTTCAGCACGCTGCGGCGCGACGTTTTGTCAGTTGCGGGAGGGTTCGCTGTCATTCGTCTGTTGCTCCGTGGGGCGGTCGACCAGTTCTTCGACGTCGGACCAGAAAACCTGATATTTCACATCCTCCAGGTCGCGGAAGTAGTCTTTCTTGACGGCGAAAACGAACAGGCAGGCGCCGGCGAGCCCCATCGCGAGACTGGCCAGGATCGCCACCCACGTCAGCTCTTCGCCCATGTCACCTCCACCAGGCCGGATTGGCGCAGCGCGGACTCGCGGGCGAGTTGGTCCAGCCGGGCGGCTTCGAGGACCTCGATCATACGGGCTTGCGCGACGATCCAGACGGAGTGGGCCGCGCACCAGCCCTGGCGGTCGCACGAGTCGCCCGACATCAGGCAGGTGTTCAAGTAGATGGGGCCCTGGATGGCGCGGATCACGTCGAGCAGGGAAATGCGCTCGGCGGGGACCGCCAGTTCGAAGCCGCCGCTTTTTCCCCGGTGCGAGTGGATTAGGCCGCCGTTGACCAGTTGCTGCAGGATCTTGCCGAGAAAGCTGTCCGGAACGGCGCCGGTATGGGCAAGCTCGGCGCGGCTGACGCGTTCCCCTTTGGCGATGGAGGCCAAGTGGATCATGACGCGGACGCCATAGTCGGCGGCACGGGTAAGCTGCATGGATCCGTCAAGTTTTGACTAATTAGAGTCTTTTTATCCAGTTTGTCCTGTTAGCACGTCAGGCGCCGGGCGTTTTCGCGCACCGCCCGAGCCGGAGCAGGGGCCGCGTTGCCGCGTGTTCTGTGGAGATGTGTGGTGGATCTCAACAGCGACAGCAAAGCGTGTCGATTGGGGGAAAAGACGCACAGTGGGTCAAATAGCGTGGCGCGAAGTCGGCGGTGGCATGGAACACGGACGAGCAGGGGGCGTGTCTAAGTTGACGTGGCTCGGGTGCTTGCCTTGCTTCTGGCGCTTACGCTCGGCGTCCGCGATACGCAAGGGAATGACTGCCGGGCGCCTCAACCGTCATGTGTGTACCTCGGCGCCGATGTGATTTTTGTTGGACGGGTAGCGGGCAGAAACGTCGAACAGCTTGGACGGTTTCGCCCCTTCAGACTGCTTCGCTTCGAGCTCGAGGACCGGTTCAAGGGCTTAGGTGAAGGCATCCGCGACATGTCGATCGACGGCGCGAGGTTCGGCGACGGCAACGGAACTTCGCTTCAGGGACGACAATACCTGGGTAGTCCATGGGTCGCGTGCCATGGCAAAGGGTGGTCCAGTAGACCGCTGGCTCCGGGGCTGCGCCGGAACCGGCGTCTTGACGTCCCGGACGCCTCGTACTTAGCGTTGACCGTATCGAGACGTTCACGCCCGACAACTTTTGGTTATTTAAGTACGACCGTTCGGAACGGCGCTCTGGCTTCTAGCAATGGCGATTGGCCTGGCGTCGGTGTCAATCCAACATTTAAGTGAGCCGATCTTACTGTGGTGCGGAGGCTTTGCCGGTCTTCTGTGTGGACGATTTACGCAATATTCGAGATATGCCGCAACGTCCCTGGGGCTCGTCCCATATCTGATGACTGCAACAATTCTACTGGTTGTCCCGTTGCAAAGGCCATTCTTCTTCGCGCATCCCGGCAAGTGGCGCGACTTTCTGCGAACGGGAATCGCACTCACGACGCGGGGGGAAGATGCTTTGCTGAATGCGGCGCTGTACTCAGGACTAACGATAATCGTCTACTCTGCGGCTCGCTTGGTTCCTAGCGACCGCAGCAGGGTTCTGGCCCCATGGATTGGTTGGCTCGCTGCCCTTTTGCTTGCACCGTTTGACACCCTCTCCTACGTTCTCTTTACTTCCGGCAGCCATTCGCGCAAGCTCGGCGGCATCAGGAAATCCTGATGGGGCAGGTAGGGGCGATAGCCTTTCGGCATAAAACATTATGTACCGATTCTGTTCCATCTGTTCCCTCGATCTTGCGCAATTTCTCGGACGGATTCCTAGACTAGCCGTCGCCAGACGGCTCTGGACGCCTGTCACCAGCACGCTCCGGTAACCGGTTGATCCGGCGCGACGACAGAAGCAAACGGGGCGAACCCCATCGCTGTTTCTCTGCTCACACCCGTTGATGATCTGATACCAGTACCTGACCGCAGCGATGTGCCGTTTCCGAGTGAGCAATGTTTTGTGTTGGTTCGGTCCGTAGGGCTGCCTCCTAGCCCTAGCATTACAGGCTGGATTTCGAAGATCGCCTTGCGCTGCTCAGGTCGAGGGCGCCACGCCGCTGCAGGCCACGGGCTTGCCCCTTTGTTGTCCGTCATCCCCAGTAGCCGCGGTCAAGCGACCGGTACTGGATCGCCTCGCCGACGTGCTTGACGGCGACGAACCGGCGCGGTGAGTCGCTGCTTGATGACGAGACGGTGGTGCGGCTGATCGCCGCAACGACATCCTGAGGGTCGGCCTCGGGCCATTCTAATGACGGAGATCCTGTCGGGTGCGTCGACTCAGACTCTCAGGTTCAAGTCCAATAACTCCGATCCAGCCCCCGGTACTGCACCGCCTCCGCCACATGCTTGGCCGAAACGGTCTCCGAACCGGCCAGGTCGGCGATCGTCCGCGCCACCTTCAGGATGCGATCGTGCGCCCGCGCCGAGAGCCCCATCCGCCGGACCGCCATCTCGAGCGTCCGCTCGCCCGCGTCGTCCAGGGCGCATAACCTCCGCAGCGCCTGGTGCGGTATATGCGCGTTGTAGAAGCCGCGCTGCCGTTGAAGGGTCCGCGCAGTTTCCACGCGCTGGCGCATCTCGGCCGAGTTGACGCCGTCGCCGCGGCCACGCAATTCCTTGTACGCCACGGCTGGCACTTCCACGTGCAGGTCGATGCGGTCGAGCAGCGGGCCGCTGATCTTCCCGAGGTACTGCTGGATCTGCGCGCCGGTGCAGCGACACTCGCGCGTGGAATCTCCGTGGAAGCCGCAGCGACATTCCTGCGTTGCCTTTTTGCCATGTACGCCTCAAGGCTCCAAAACCTCCCGCACCAGCCTATCCTAAGTCACTGAAAACATTAGGTGGCCACATCAGAAAGCGCCGCCTTGACCTTCACCTGCTCCAGAGCGAAGTCGCCAAACGCCTGGGCGTGACCGAATCCTGCATCTGGAACTGGGAAAACAACGCAACCACCCCGGCCTTCCAATACTGGCCGCCCATCATCGAGTTTCTCGGCTACAACCCAGTCCCGGAACCAGAGGAACTGGCCGGCAGACTGAGATGGACGAGGAAAGGACTCGGGCTGTCCCAAGTTCAGCTAGCCACGAGGCTTGGTGTCGACGAATCGACCATTGCACATTGGGAGCGGGGCATCAACCGCCCGACAGGACTCTACCGGAAGCTGGTTAGCAAGTTCATCGCAGATGGAAAACCCGCGTTAGAAGTGCCGGCGAGTGCCTCTGAAGAAGACAACTTTTGGTTCCGGGAGCTCATCTCGGCAAGAAGACGGCGCGGGTTAACTCGTGCAGGTCTGGCCCGGAAGCTCGGAGTCAGCGAACACACCCTACGATGCTGGGAGCGTGGTGATCGAAAGCCCCACGGCCTTTATCGAAAGCTGATCGTGGTCTTCATTGGCGAACCGGAGTGATTCGAGATCTAACTGGCGGCGCAAACCAGGCACGTGGATTCTCGGATGCTGGAGCGTTTCTTGCGTCGGGGATCTTTACGCTGCGCTACCGACGAGTGGATATTTTGATACGCTGAACGGTGTTCGGGGCGTCCGTCAACAAACTCTCCACCGAAACAGGAAATTAGCGTTGCCGGTCGCGACGATCTGAGGAACCGATGAACTACAGGAGTTCCTATCGCAGGCTCCTCGGCAACGGGAAGTCGGCGCTGATGGCCGCGATAGAGATCTACAACAAGCCGAGGATCGACTACCGCGATGAATGCTTCGTCATTCTGCTGCTCAATGCTTGGGAACTAATTCTCAAAGCGGTGCTCTCGAAGAATGGCAAGTCGATTTTCTACCCGAAGCGTCGGCATGAGCCGTACCGCACCTTCTCACTGGATGACGCATTCCGGAAAGCGGAGCCCCTCCTGCCCGCCGAGTTCGGCACCCAAGCCTTACGGCTGAATCTTGAATTGCTCAGCACGTACCGCGATAATGCTGTGCATTTCTACAATGCCGAGGGCTTCGGGTCGGTGATCTACGCACTCGCGCAGACTAGCGTTATCAACCTCAAGGATCTGCTGAAGGCAATGTTCGACATTGATCTGTCGGACGAAATCACGTGGCAGTTGCTGCCATTGGGCCTCGACACGCCGATAGATCCGATTCAGTACATCGCGGGGTCGCAGACCGGCGCGAAGCAAGGTACTGCGGTCAAGCAATTCCTCGGCGAGATCGCACGCTCCACTCAGGCCCTCGAAAAGCAAAAACTCGATACCGGTCGGCTGCTGACGGTGTTCAAGGTGAAGATGGAGTCCACGAAGAAGATCGAGCACGCAGACCTCGTAATGGGCGTGCAAAAAGCGGATCAAGCCGGAGCCAGGCCTTTGGTAGTCGCCAAACCGATGGACCCGAACGTGACGCATCCGCTGCGCATGACGGAAGTGATCGGGGCAGTCGGTAGCCTCCGTGGACAGCCGTTCACCAGTAGCACCTTTCAGGCGATCGCGTGGAAGCACGGCCTGAAAGAGAATCCCACCTTCTGTTGGAGGGCGACGGAGGGAGTTCTGGTCCGCTATTCGCATGATGTGGTGGCGTTCCTGAAGCGGTTGACCGAGGGCGATGTGGAACTGGCGAAGAAAGAATACAAGGCGAGGGCGAAGAAGAAGGGAGCGCAGAAGCCAGCAACGGCGACCATCCTTCTTTAATCGCCGGACAAGACGGCATTCTGGCGAAGCCGCTGCCCGGCCTTGCCCAGTAGCTGGGGCGAGAAGCTGCCGAGCGCTCATGGAAGCTGCTGCATCAAGCGCTCCGTCTTCTCCGCAGCCCACACTTACGTGTGCCCTGTGCTGGAGAATCTTAGGAAGGACTGACCGCTCGTCGTTCACCGGGCGGGATTGGTCTCGTGATATCCCGTTCCCGCCAAGTTGACGCATCAGCGCACGCTTTATGCTACTCGGCTCCGGGAATCTGCATCCTGCCTTAGCTTAGCCCCCGCTTGGATGCTCGGCATAAGCGAGAACACCCTCTGGCGCCGGTAAGGCGGCGACAGGCGTCCCCATGCCGTTTATGAGAAAGCTGATCGCGGGATTCATTGGTGAACCAGATTGAATTCCGGAGGGAACCCAGCGGTATTCCGGGATGATCCCGAACACGATCTTCGGTGCACGCCGTTTTCATCCTGATTCCTTCTTTGTACAAGGCAAGCGGTCCCCCAGGAGCAGCGCTGGAAATACGACAATGCCTCGCGGTTCGCTTGACAGTCGACCCGCACTTGAGGTAGAAGAATATGTGATCACCATATTGGGTTCGCTCGCCGATCCTAAGCAGGCGAGGTCGCGTTGAGTATTACATCGGGTGTTTGGACCAATCGATCTGTGCTCGCTCTCGCTGGCGACGCGGATCCTATTCAACTCATTACGAACAAGGCTCGTACCTTGGCGATGGAGGCCATCCAGAACGGATGGTCAGGCCCTCCGTACGATCCTTTTGAGCTTGCTGACCAACTGAAGATCACGATAACAGCAAGGCAGGATATTCCTGATGCCCGTACAGTCCCATCGAGGTCAGGATTTGCGATTGAGTTCAATCCGAACCGGCCAAGAAGTCGCGTGAAGTATTCCATCTGTCACGAACTTGCCCACACCCTCTTTCCAGATTGCGGCCAGCGTGTCCGGAATCGGATCACCCATCAGGACACCAAGGGCGATGAGTGGCAATTGGAATCCCTGTGCAACATCGCTGCCGCCGAACTATTAATGCCAGTCGGGAGTATTCCGTCCCTAGAAGCGGGGCGACTCACTATTGATGGCGTCTTGGAGGAGCGAAAGAACCATGAGGTTTCGCTGGAAGCCGTTTTGCTCCGCGGCGTTCGCATCACCAGTGATCAATGTTGCGTGTTCAGCGCGTCGAGGCGAGATCCCGGCTCAGATCGTGAAGGGTACTTCATCGACTACGCAATCGGCTCACGTGTTTGGACCCCTAGCATGACTGTGGGAATGCCGCTACCCAAGAATACAGCCGCGGCAGACTGTACGGCGATTGGCTTTACGGCAAAGGCTCATGAGATTTGGCACGGGCTAGGTAGCGTCCGTGTCGAGTGCGTCGGTGCACCGCCTTACCCCAATCAAACATACCCACGCGTTTTGGGTATTGTTCGGCGGCAGAAGCAGATACCCGTTGAAGTAGCCGAAATAACTCATGTTCAAGGAGATGCTACGTGCCCGCACGGTACCGGCGGCAAACTTGTCGCACAAATCGTAAACGATAGTGCATTTACTTGGGGCGGCGGCTTTTCGCGGGCCGCCAGAGAAACATGGCCAGCAGCGCAGAAATCATTTCGGACCTGGGCCGAACAGAGTCGTACAAACCTGAAGCTTGGGAACGTTCACGTCGCATCGGTCGAACTTGGCGTGACCGTTGTGAGTATGATTGCCCAGCATGGTTATGGTCCGTCACCCAAACCACGCATCCGGTACATGGCGCTCAAGGCCTGTCTTGAAAAATTGGGGCAACTTGGTGCTGACCGGCACATGACCGTTCATATGCCGAAGGTGGGTTCTGGTCAAGCAGGCGGCTCGTGGAGCATTATTCGCGAATTGATTCGGGAAGAGGTCTGCGGCCGAGGCGTGAAAGTTGTCGTTTACGAGCTTCCTGGCAGCAAGCCTAAGCAGCGGCAGAGGATGCTCGAATTCTCATAACGTGAAGCTGAGGGCAAGTGGCAAAACGAATCATTCTCCTGTCGGGCCCGGTTTCGGCGGGAAAGAGCACCCTCGCAGATGCCTTAGTTGAACGCTTTGACGCCCTTGTCCTGAGAACTCGTGACGTCATTGTGGCCACCGCCAGAGGTGTGCTCGCATCTGAGCGAGCCGCACTACAACTCCACGGCGAAAAGCTCGACCGCAAGACCGATGGCGCATGGGTAGCCGCCGCCTTGACCAGGTTTGCTGAATCGCTGCCAGCCGACGCAATCATCGTAGTTGATTCAGTCCGGATCATCAAACAGGTACACGCGGTTCGACGCGCCTATGGCTCTCGTGTCGTACACGTCCATCTGTCTGCAGATCTCTCTGTGCTTGCTCAGCGATATAAACACAAGCAACGACAGACGAAGTTTCGAGAATTCGGCTCGTACGCTGAATTATCCGTCAACCGAACGGAGCGCCACGTCGGCCGCCTTGCGAAATCTGCAGATGTGGTCATCGAGACAGACCGCAGTAGCAAAGCTGATGTCATGGTACGTGCGGCCTCGCGGCTTGGTCTCTACGGCAAGGAAAACAGGCAATTAGTCGATGTCCTGGTCGGTGGTGCGTACGGAAGCGAAGGCAAGGGTCATATTGCTTCTTACCTTGCTCCGGAATACGACATCCTCATGCGAGTTGGCGGTCCGAACGCCGGTCACAAAGTCTTTGAGGATCCAAAGCCCTACGTCCATCACTTACTGCCGTCTGGAACTCGCAAGTGCGACGCGGAGCTGATGATTGCACCCGGGGCTGTCCTCGATGTGCCGCAACTGCTCAAGGAGATCGCGGAATGCAATGTCAGCGCGAATCGGCTGACGATCGATCCGCACGCTATGATCATCGAGAAGCAGGATCAAGAGTTCGAAGCATCAACGCTTGTGGGCAGCATTGGTTCGACGGGTCAAGGGGTTGGAGCAGCCACCGCACGGAAGATTATGCGTGGTGCCACGACGCCGCCAGTTCGCCTTGCCAAGGATGTGCCTGAGATCCGCCCGTTTGTCCACGAGACCGGTTGCCGTCTGGAGAAGGCGTTTCGAGAGGGTCAGCGCGTGTTTCTCGAAGGCACCCAGGGTTTCGGTTTGAGCCTCCACCATGGAAAGTATCCCCATGTCACATCTCGCGACACAGCCGTTGCCGGTTGCCTTTCCGAGGCTGGTATTCCGCCGTGCCGTGTTCGCCGAGTCGTCATGGTTTGCCGAACCCTACCGATTCGGGTCAAGAGCCCGTCGAAGAAGTATAGCTCGGGGCCGATGGCGCAGCCGCTGAGGTGGCGCGACGTGGCCGCAAGGTCGGGATACGGAGCGCAAGAACTGATGAAGGCGGAGCACACATCAACGACGAACAGGCTTCGTCGCGTTGGGGAGTTTGAGTGGGACCTGTTCAGACGCGCGGTATCACTCAATGGTCCTACCGACGTTGCGTTGTCGTTCGTGGACTATATCAGTCGCAGCAATGCCTCGGCCCGCCGCTTTGAGCAACTTACTGGTGAGACCATTCGTTTTATTGAAGAACTTGAGCGAGTGGCTTGCGCGCCAGTATCACTTATCTCTACTCGTTTCAATTACCGCAGCATCATCGACCGCCGCTCCTGGTAGAGGATTATGACGACGGATCAACTCACCTCGAATTATCCGCGCCTCTACCACATGGCCAATGCCGGCATGTGGCCGTCGTTGCGAGAAAAGGGCTTGCTGAGCACGACGGCGCTCCTCGATCTCTTTGAAGTCGAGGGCGACGAGCGCTTTCGCATCGAGAGCTGCCATCGACCCATGTGCATTCCAATCCAGCATCCACGGCACGGCGCCGTAGTGATCCGCGACCAAGCTCCGATGCGAGAAGGTGCGCTCGAAAAGTGCCTCGTGGGTGTGACTCCGCGGCAATGGTACGAACTCCTCAATCGGCGCGTGTTCCTCTGGGTAACCGAGCATCGGGTCAAGGGGCTGCTCGGCGCCAAACTCTACCGGGATCACGAACACACCGTTCTCACGATTGATACCGCCAGCCTGCTCGCTGTTCACAGAGAACATGTAACGCTTTCACCCATAAACTCCGGAAACACCCTATACAATCCCCCGAAGCGCGGGGCGTTCACGTTCCAGCCGATCGAGCAGTATCCCTTCGAGGAGCGACGGCGAAAGCGAGGTCTGTCCGACGCCGTTGTGGAACTTGCCGTTGACCACTCGGTTCCTGACCTCGCACGGCACGTCCTTCTGGTAGAGCGCCGACAAGGCGAGCAGATCCTCGAGATTCTCTATTCGCCTTAAGTTCAGGATCGCGGCAGTGAGGAGAGGATTTTAGCCGCGTGGCCGTGTAGTTGACGGTTTGCGATTGTGGCAGGATACGCCATTCGGAGATCTCACGCAAAGGGCTCCCGTGAAGTCGCCTTCTGCCAGCACGAATCGCCGGCTTTGTGTTTGCAGAGGTTCCTCTAAGGATATAGAATTGGGGCACTTAGGCCTTCGGGTTCGGTATTTCCAATTTTCATCCTTTTCTCCCGCTTCCAACATGGTCTAAATGTGATAAAACTGTCATTCTAAACCTACATGGCCAACGGAAATCTGAACTGGATAGCGAACTTTATCTGGGGCATCGCCGACGATGTCCTGCGCGACGTGTACGTACGCGGCAAGTATCGGGACGTGATCCTCCCCATGACGGTGATCCGCCGTCTTGACGCGGTCCTTGAGCCGACCAAGCAAAAGGTGCTCGCTATGAAGGAGCACCTGGACAAGGCCAGGATCGCCAACCAAGATGCGGCTTTGCGGAAGGCAGCCGGCCAATCATTCTATAACGCTTCGCCCTTTACCCTTCGTGACCTGCGCTCGCGCGCCAAGACTCAGAAGCTAAAGGCGGACTTTGAAGCCTACCTCGACGGCTTCTCCCCAAACGTCCAGGAGATTCTGGAAAAGTTCAAGTTCCGCAACCAGATTCCTACCCTGGTGGATGCCGACATCCTCGGCCATGTGATCGAGAAATTTCTTGACAAGACCATCAACCTCGCGCCCATGCCGATGCTCAATCCGGACGGCACCGAACGACTACCCGGCCTGGATAACCACGCTATGGGCACGATCTTTGAGGAGCTCATCCGCCGCTTCAATGAAGAGAACAACGAAGAAGCCGGCGAGCACTTCACGCCGCGCGACGTGGTTCGTCTCATGTCGGAGCTGATCCTCTTGCCGATCGCCAGCCAGATTCACTCAGCTACATACCTCGTCTATGATGGCGCTTGTGGTACCGGCGGAATGCTGACGATAGCCGAAGAGCGACTGAAGGAGCTTGCCCAGGAACATGGGAAGGACGTATCGATCCATCTCTTTGGACAGGAAGTCAACTCTGAAACCTACGCGATCACGAAATCGGACCTCCTATTGAAAGGACAGGGCGAAGAAGCGGAAAACTTCGCCTTCGGCTCCACTCTCTCCCAAGACGGCTTCCCCACGCGCGAGTTCGACTTCATGCTTTCCAACCCTCCATACGGCAAAAGTTGGAAAACCGATCTGGAAAGGATGGGCGGCAAGGGCGACATCCGAGACCCGCGCTACGTCATCGAACATGCAGGCGATCCCGAATACAGTCTTATCACCCGTTCCAGCGACGGACAATTGATGTTCCTCGTCAACAAGCTCTCAAAGATGAAGCACCGGACCAAGCTCGGCAGCCGTATTGCCGAGGTGCATAACGGATCCTCCTTGTTCACCGGCGACGCCGGTCAGGGAGAGAGCAACATCCGCCGCTGGATCATCGAGAACGATTGGCTTGAAGCCATCATCGCGCTCCCGCTCAACATGTTCTATAACACCGGCATCGCGACATACATTTGGATCCTGACAAACCGCAAACCCGAGCAGCGTCGAGGCAAGGTGCAGTTGATTGACGCTACCGCTTGGTTCAAGCAGCTTCGGAAAAACCTTGGAAAGAAGAACTGCGAGCTCTCTACCGACGACATAGCCCGGATCATGAAAACGTTCCTTGACTTCGAGGAAAGTCCTGAATCGAAGATCTTTGCGAATAAGGCCCTCGGGTACTGGAAGATCACCGTTGAGCGACCTCTGCGTCTCAAGGTGGATCTTCATTCCTCTAAGCTCGCCAAGTTCCGCGTGGCAGTGAAGGAAGCAGGCGAAGAGCTGCTCGCAAATCTCGTCGAACGCCTTGCCGCGACGCTGGGCGAAGGGCCGCATACCGACTACAACGAATTCCTGACCGCCGTCGAGACGGACGCCGACGAACACAACGTCAAACTCACCGCCAAGCGCCTAAAGCTCCTGCAGTCCGTTTTGGCTGAGCGCGACGAAACGGCCTCCCCGGTGGTGAAGAAGGTCCATAAGCTGGGGAAGGCCAAGGAAGACCCGCTCCACGGGCTCTATCCAGTCCGGCATCAGGGAAAGGATGTGATCGTCCAGTACGAGCCCGACTCCGAACTGCGGGACAGCGAGCAGGTACCGCTTCTAGAGGATGGCGGTATCGAAGCGTTCTTCCAACGCGAGGTGCTTCCGTACGTATCGGACGCCTGGATCGACGAATCGGCAACGAAGATCGGATACGAGATCTCCTTCACGCGGTATTTCTATAAACCAGTCCCTTTGCGCTCACTCGAAGAGATCCGAGCCGATATGGAAGCGCTCGAAACTGAGAGCGCCGGCCTGCTGGACGAGCTATTTAAGGTGACAGCAAAATGACAGGCGGACTCAAACCATACCCAAAGTACAAACAATCAAGCGTTTCCTGGCTTGGTCAAGTTCCAGAACGCTGGACGGTTTGTCGTATCAAAAATGTTCTCCGTGAGAACGACCGCCGGTCGCCCGATGGCTCAGGTGTGTTGTTATCGCTCACACGAGTACGTGGCTTGATCCCGCACAGCGACGCAACAGACAAACTACATAGTGCCACCACCCTTGTTGGTTACAAGACCTATCGTCCTGGTCAGATCGTCATGAACCGTATGCAAGCATGGAGCGGAATGTTTGGAGCGACATGCATTGAAGGGCTTGTGAGCCCGGATTACGCGGTTTTCGATCTCTTGGACAATCAGCGTGTTGACTTTGCATTAGAGCGCCTGAAGGCGCCAGACCTTGTGGACCAGTTCGCTCTGCAATCGAAGGGGATCGGTTCAGGTTTCAATCGCTTATACACAGATCGATTTGGCTCGATTCCCCTGGCGGTTCCTCCGCCCGACGAGCAAAAGGCTATTGTCAACTTTCTAAACTGGTCGAACTTGCGAATCGACCGGGCGATTCGGGCCAAGCGGAAGATTATCGCGCTACTGAACGAGCAGAAGCAGACGATAATCCAACGCGCGGTCACACGTGGACTGGACCCCAAAGTGCGCTTTAAGTCATCTGGCATCCAGGGAATGAACGACATCCCTGAACACTGGGAAGTCTTTCGCCTTCGGATGGTTATTAGGCGCATTGATCAGGGCGTTAGCCCACAAGCGGAGGCGTTGCTAGCTGAGGACGGAGCGTGGGGAGTGCTCAAATCCGGTTGCGTCAATCACGGCGTGTTCCGAGACACTGAACACAAGCGGCTGCCAGATGGCTTTGAGATCGATTCCTCTCTCACTGTGAATATTGGCGATGTATTGGTTTCGCGTGCATGCGGATCACCCGCTCTTGTTGGTTCCGTAGCAAAAGTGAAGACACTCCGTTATGAGCTATTACTCTCCGACAAGACGTTCCGTCTTGTGTTCAAAGATCCTGCGCTCACCGATTTCTTGGTCGCTGCCATGAATACCCGATACTATCGCACTCAGGTTGAGCAGGCGATCAGCGGCGCCGAAGGTTTGGCAAATAATCTCCCCCTTTCTTCTCTTAAGGACTTTAAATTGGTAATTCCTCCCAAACCGGAAGCCAAACAGATCGAACGTTATCTAGCGCATGAACTTCAGAGAATCTCTTCTGCCATTGAGCGGACCGAACGTGAAATTGGGCTCCTGCGCGAATACCGTACCCGTTTGACCGCAGATGTTGTAACCGGAAAGCTGGATGTCCGGGGGGTGGAACTACCCGAGGCCGAAGAAATCATTGAAGAGTCTATCACAGCGGAAGGCGAGGAAACCGACGAGGCAGAAGGACAAGGCGAAGCACTAAACGAAGAAACCTATGCCAACGACTGACACTTCAGAAAAAGGGCTGGAGACCATAATCACTGAATCCCTCGTCAGCGGGGCCAGCTACGCTGCGGGCGATCCAGCGGAGTACGACCGCGACCACGCTCTCGATTTCGTGAAGCTCGTCGCGTTCCTCAAGACCACTCAGCCCAAGGTGTTCGAGCAACTCGGAATGGCGGAAGAAGGCCCGAAACGCACCTCCTTCCTCGCCCGCCTTCAAGGGGAAGTCGCTAAGCGCGGAGTCATTGACGTTCTCCGCGGCGGCGTGAAGCATGGCGCCTCTAGTGTGGACCTGTTCTACGGCACACCCTCGCCAGAGAACGCCAAAGCCGTCGAACGCTTCGGACAAAACATCTTCTCCGTGACGCGCCAGCTTCGCTACAGCAAGGACGAAACTCAGCTTGCGCTCGACCTCTGTATTTTCATCAACGGCCTCCCTATCGCCACGTTTGAACTGAAGAACAATCTTACTAAGCAGACCGTCGAAGACGCGGTCCAGCAGTACAAGCGCGACCGCGATCCCCGCGAGCTTCTCTTCCAGTTCGGCCGCTGCATGGTCCACTTTGCGGTGGACGATCAGGAGGTACGCTTCTGCACCGAACTGAAAGGTCCGGCTTCATGGTTCCTTCCCTTCAATAAGGGATTTAACGACGGAGCCGGCAACCCTCCCAATCCTGACGGCCTGAAGACCGATTACCTTTGGCGCAACGTGCTGTCGCGTACGGGTATCACTGACATCATCGAGAACTATGCCCAGGCGGTCGAAGAGAAGGACCCAAAGACCGGGCGCAAGAAACGCCGGCAGATCTTCCCGCGCTATCACCAGCTCGATGTGGTCCGCAAGCTCCTCACCGATGCCAGAACCCGCGGCGCTGGGAGACGCTACCTGATTGAGCATTCAGCCGGCAGCGGCAAGAGCAACTCCATCGCCTGGCTCGCGCATCAGCTCGTCGGGCTCGAAGAGGGCAGTAAGCAGGTATTCGACTCCGTCATTGTCGTGACGGATCGGCGGGTGCTCGACAAGCAGATCAAGGACACCATCAAGCAGTTCGCCCAGGTGTCCTCGACCGTGGGCCACGCCGAACACACCGGCGACCTGCGGAAGTATCTTGCATCCGGCAAGAAGATAGTCATTTCGACTGTTCAAAAATTCCCTGTCCTTCTCAAGGACATCGGCGATGAACACCGAGGCCGGACTTTCGCAATCATAATTGACGAAGCGCACTCCAGCCAGAGCGGTCGCACGGCGGCCCAAATGAATATGGCTCTCTCCACGGAAGGCGCCGAAAAGGAAGAGGAGACCTTCGAAGACCAGATCAACCGGATCATGGAAGCACACAAGATGCTTCCCAACGCCAGTTATTTCGCCTTCACCGCAACGCCGAAGAACAAGACACTGGAGGTATTTGGCGACCCGTGCCCGGAGGGGGATAAGGTCAAGCATGAACCGTTCCACAGCTACACCATGAAGCAGGCCATTCAGGAAAGATTCATCTTGGATGTGCTCGCAAACTATACTCCCGTAGACAGCTACTACCGGCTCATCAAGACCATCGAAGACGATCCCGAGTTCGACGTGAAGAAGGCCCAGAGGAAGCTCCGTCACTACGTCGAATCCCATGAGGACGCGATCTGCAAGAAGGCCGAGATCATGGTGGACCACTTTCATGAGAAGGTCGCCGCCCTTCAGAAAATTGGCGGCCAGGCGCGCGCCATGGTTGTCACAGGCAGCATCGAGCGTGCGATTCAGTATTACAGCGCCTTCCGCGACTACCTGAAAGAACGGAAAAGTCCGTATCAGGCGATTGTCGCCTTCTCCGGGGAGCACGAGTTTGGCGGCAAGAAGATGACCGAGTCATCGTTGAATGGTTTTCAGAGCAATCTCATTCCCGAGCGCTTCCAGGAGGACCCGTATCGGTTCCTCGTTTGCGCCGAGAAGTTCCAGACAGGATACGACGAGCCGCTGCTCCATACCATGTACGTGGACAAGGTCTTGTCGGGCATCAAGGCGGTGCAGACGCTCTCGCGCCTTAACCGCGCCCATCCGAAAAAGCACGATACATTCGTTCTTGATTTTCAAAACGACACTGACACCATCCGTGCGTCGTTCGAGCCGTACTACCGTACGACCATCTTGAGTGAGGAAACCGATCCGAATAAGCTCCATGATCTGAAGGCGACACTCGACGGCTACCAGGTGTACAAAGCCGCGGAGGTTGACAAGCTCGCTCAACTCTTCCTCGGCGGTGCGGCGCGGGACACCCTTGATCCCATCCTGGACGCCTGCGTAGCCGTGTATATAGACACCCTCGACGAGGATGGGCAGGTTGACTTCAAAGGGAAGGCAAAAGCGTTCATCCGCATCTACGGCTTCCTTTCGTCGATCCTCTCTTACACGAATGCCGAATGGGAGAAGCTCTCCATCTTCCTGAACTTTCTCATCCCCAAGCTGCCCGCGCCGAAGGAAGAGGACCTGTCCAAAGGCATTCTTGAGAACATCGATATGGAAAGCTACCGGCCAGAGGTGCGATCCGCCATCAACATCGCACTCGCCGACCAGGATGCAGAGATCGGTCCCGTTCCGACCGCGGGGGGCGGGCTCACGCCCGAGCCTGAGCTCGACCGGCTCAGCAATATCGTCAAGGCCTTCAACGAGCAGTTTGGGAATATCGACTGGAAAGACGCCGACAAGATTCGGAAGGTGATCGCGGAAGAAATTCCGGCCAAGGTCTCAGCTGACAAAGCCTATCAGAATGCGATCCGAAATTCTGACAAACAGAACGCTCGCATCGAACACGATAGAGCCCTCCAGCGCGTCCTGGTGGAACTGCTGTCGGACCACACTGAGCTATTCAAGCAGTTCCAGGACAACGCGACTTTCAAGAAATGGCTCGCCGACACTATATTTGCCGCTACATACACACAACTCCAGGCTGTCGAAGGGTAGAGCGCACTATGACGCCAGTCCTTGCTCTTTTCAAGCTCATCTCTCAGATGTTCGAAGATGCCGCGTAATATGGTCGTCGAAGAGTGTGGACGCAAACGCCACCGCATCAAACACCGCCATCATCTCGGCTTCGCTTTTCCATGGTTTTCGGGGGCGTGGTAGCCGAGGCGCCAGTTCAGGAAACCGCTTCGCGATCAGCTCAGCGGTTCGATGTTTGCTTCTTGCGCCGGAAGACGAGAAGAACTCCCGGACCTTCCGTTGCGTAACCCGCTTGACCTTCATCCCTCTTCGCTCCACCAGCGTCTCGATTGAGGAAAGCAGTCGCCTTGCTCTCGCCCCTCGGCGCGATCCGCGCCGGACATCCTCCATCACAAGGACACGCGGTCTGTACTGATCGATGAGCTTAAGCACGCGATCAAGACTTTTCCGGTGCTTGTCGGTTGTTGCGTGCACCACTCCCCAATCGATGAGGCGGCTGCCACCTTCGATGATGGCGAAACCGAAGCCGCGGCTTGTTGGATCGATGCTCAGGATCCTGGTGCCGGTTGAAGTCGTCATCGTTCCTTTTGGGATTGGCGGCTCGCACGTATTGCGGTGGCCAAGGTCTCCAGCTTTGCCCTTATAATCGGCGTTTCGACTCTCGCGCTCAGTTTCCCGCCCAGGCGTCCGATCCGCTTGAGCGTCTTTCTTTCGATTGCGGCAAAGACGCCGGCGAACAGATCCCGCACCGGAACCCGGAAGATCGCTTCATAGGCTAGAGCTGTCTCCAAGGTCGGGGTCCTCTTCCGCTGCTCGTAACGCGACACTTTAGACCCGTTAGCGCAGCCCAGGAGGTATCCGACCTCATCCTGGGTGAGACCGCTCCGTTTGCGATACATTCGCAGGTAGTTGAGTAGTGTAAGCATGGTTATTGTGGTTAACCAACAAAAAAGTGTGCGTTCATCGTATTCGATGGGCGCACACCTCTAAAGACAGGAAAACTTGCCGTTGACGGCAAGTAACGGCTACTTCGTGGAGACAATGGTAAGGAGCAAAATAGGCGCCATAGCCTTTAATTAAACACCAAGATCAACCTGGAGCATACTGGAGGAATCAGCGCAACTGTGGACAACAGTTCAACAAGTTGTGGAGGCATGTGTTGGGTGGACGTTGGGGATGTTGGGGACTTCGTTCTGGGTGCGAGGATGTGGAGCCGACTACTATTCCCTGTGTTTCTGGGCCTGGCTTAAATCACGCCAGCGGGAGCCTCACCACCAGGGCAACGTCCCCGAAGTCCCCAAGGTCTACCTGGCCATATCTTCGATGGGGTTGTCAGAGTCGGCGATTTCAGTACCTCCGATCCCGTACTTCTCATATAGCCGGTCGAGTTTCGATGCTCCGTTTGGGGAGAGCACAAATACTCCATGACTCTTGTGTGTCTTGAGCTGAAGGTTTCGCCGGATGAGGCCGCCGATCCACTTCGGCGTGATCTTCCGGTCGTAGTCTTCGGTATGACGCTCGATGAATAGATCCGTTATCTCTTTCACCGACACCTGGCTACCATCTGACTTCGAGAGGAGGTCACGAATAACCTCAAGGATCTGGGCTTCGGTATCGGCGCTGCGCTCCACAACGAGTTCCCGGTCGTACTCCCGGGCCAGGTTGAGAAGTCCTTCCCTCGCTATAGGGTTTTCGATAACGCTGAGCAACGGTCCGAAAAGCTGGGCAAGCCTCGGCTCGATTGAACGATCGATCAGTGCGGGGTTAATCTTACACTTTCCGAAATTCCTGAAGCGGAACATGAGGAGCTTGTTGCGTAGTTCTCGGGATTTGAGCTTCCATTCTCCGTCAAGGTTCAACGGGATGTCATCCCTGAGTTTGCCGCCCCCGGTTTCTTCAGTGAGGCAGCGGCTCTCCAGAGCGCGGTCTTGGAAGTAGTTGCGGGTGGCAATGATCTTGGGGCCGAAAACAGTGAAGGCCTTCGGGGAGAACTCCTTGTTGTTCTGGGACTCGCTTCGGAGCACCGGAAAGCCTCGGGCGTTCCCGTTGTTGAGGATCTTCACAATGTCGGCTTTTTCATCCGAGAAGCGGAAGTCGCCCTCGTCCACGATCAGAGTGCCACGGAAAGCGTCCAGTATCCGGAAGATTGGGGAGACGGTGGAGGCGCCGCTTGCAAAAATGGGCTTGTAGCAGAGGGATCCCACGGTGAGAAGAAACCTTGTCTTCCCTGAACCGGTATCGCCCCGGACCCGCAGGTACGGTAGTTCGTTGAAGGCGTCGTAGACCCAACTGAAGAGGACGTAGTAGCTCGCGATCTGTTCGAAAAGAGGCGAAACGTCAACGTACGTGTGGATGAAGGCCTGGACCTCCTTCACCAGCTCTCCTGTTGATCCGTAATCAACCCCTTCCGAGGGGAAGAGCACCACTTCGTGGGCAAGGAGGTTGTTCTTGGGCGAATACGGCACCAGGGTTTCGCCGTTCACGTTAAGGCTTTTCTCCTCCCGAATATCACCAACCTTCCCGACGCACAAGAGAGTACGCCTTTTCTCAGAGCGGTATAGCATCTCAACTAACATGCCGTCCTCAAGTACGGCTGAGGCCGTTGGCCGAACCTTGTCTTCCTTCGTAGTATTGCTCTTTGGCGGGGTGTCTGTGCTCACAATATCCGAAGGCTACAAGCTGTGACTCGTTAAACCAGGCTGGTACTCTTGCCGCTCTCAGATACTTTGCCCGTCTTCTGCGTGTACTTGCCAGTTAGTACCCTAGACCAGATGAGAAAGAGAAAGCGCAGCCGAAAAGCAAACTTCGCATCAAGAACGGAACTCGAAGAGTTCAAGACCTTTCTGGGTCCTTTAGCGAATGACTACACAGACGGCGAACTCCGACAACTACGACGGGAGATGTATGCAATGGCAGAGATTCTGCTCGACCTCTTTTTGGCTAAGAACAAGAAGAGGAACCTTCCTGATATTCAGTTTTGACAGTTAGGGTGGCATCAGTTAACATTTTTCCAATCGGCGCAACGTCGCCCGATGGTAGTTAAGTCTTTTCAACTCCATGAACGCAGTCATCTATTGCCGTGTTTCCTCAAAAGAGCAAGTGGAAGGCACCAGCCTGGAATCTCAACAGCTCGCCTGCGAGGAGTATGCCCGTGCCCGAAACATTCAGGTGTTCAAGACGTTCATCGAGCAGGGAGAGTCGGCGAAGTTTGCCGACCGCACTGAGCTTCTATCTCTTCTAGATTTCTGTCGTGAGAACAAGGGAAAGGTCAACATGCTCCTGGTTTGGAAGGTTGACCGGTTCGCCCGGAATGTAGCGGACCATTTCAGCGTCAAAGCTACCCTCCAGAAGTATGGGGTGGACATCGTGTCCGTGACAGAGCCGATCGACGCCAACCCCGAGGGGAAGCTCATGGAAACGATTCTGGCCGGCTTCGCCCAGTTCGACAACGATATCCGTGCCGCTCGGACCGTACAAGGCATGAGGCGCAAGATCCAGGAGGGAATCTTCCCCTGGAGGCCTCCGCTAGGATACAAGAGCCCAACCAGGAGTCGGGAGAAGAAAAACAGGCCAGATGAGCCCGATCAGCCCCTGTTTGGACTCCTTCAGAAAGCATGGCAGCAGTTCACCACTGGAATCTACACCAAGGCTGAAATACGGCGCCTCATGGAAAGCTGGGGCATCACCTCGCGGAACGATCTGCCGCTGTCCGACTCCTCCATCGATAATTTCTTCCGCAACCCGTATTACGCCGGCATTCTCGTCGATCCATGGTCCGGAGAAGAACACCAGGGGAAGCACGTCCCAATGGTCTCCAGCGAAGAATTCGCACAGGTACAGCAGCTTGTGGCCAAACGGAGCCGGGCCATACCGCATCATCGGCATCGAGAAGAGTTTCCTCTCAAGGGACTCGTGCGATGCAGCGGGTGCGGAAGGTACCTGACCGCAGCCTTCAGCCGCGGCCGGTCACGCCGCTACCCCTATTACCACTGCTATCACCAAGCCTGCCATCTTCGGGACAAAGCTCTTCCGGCAGACGGAGTACACGAAGAATTTAGGGCATACCTGCCGCTGATTGCTCCGAAAACAGAACTGCTGGCCAACCTCGGGGAGATCGCACTGAGATCAGCCGAGGGACGCGAGCAGGCTTATCGTTCTAGGCGAACACAGACGAAGAATTCTCTTGACGGCCTGAATAATGAGATGCGTGAACTAATACGGATGCGAGCACAACGGCTCATTTCAGACGAGGAATTCAAGAGTCAGCGAACCGCTCTCTTGGAGAAGCGCCATGCCATTGAGGTACAGGGAAAGCCCACCCGATTCAACTCGGTCGAGATTAAGGAACGACTTCACGAAGTTGCGGCTCCTCTCCACGCTCTCCTCGATACCTGGAAGAGGCTACTGCCCGCCGTCCGTTCCCGGTTCCAACGTTTGATCTTTCCGGTTGGATTCATTGCCGGAAATATTCGAACCGCCGAATTGGGGCTTCTCTTCAGGACATTTGGCGATTTTCTGACAGGCAATCCCCATGTGGTCCCCCTCGACCTCAAAACTTTGAACCAGATATATCAAGAACTACAAGAGTTTGCGAGTGTTCTGAAGGGAGATGAAGAGCAGAAAGAGCAATCGGGAAAGCGTGTTCGAAAACATTCCAACAAATAGACCCCACTTGAATAGTTGGAACCAGTAGTCTTGAAGCGCTATACACTCAACCTGGGTGCCGAGGGGAACTGTGGGTGAGTGCGGCGGGGGCGGCAGGGCTACCTTTCGTCTTGGGGTGACATGCCTTCAAGCATGAGCTGTTCCATCTGCGCCAACCGTTTCTCCAACCTGCGGATCTGTTGTTGGGCTTCGGCGAGTTCAGCTGCGGTCTTATCTTTGAGAGCCATATTGCGCACTGCGGTCACTATTAACTGATCAGCAGCGGCGGCGCGATCGCCTGTCGCCACTTGCTTTCGGAGGGTTGGCG
Organism: Bryobacteraceae bacterium; assembly: GCA_026129905.1. GTDB lineage: Bacteria > Acidobacteriota > Terriglobia > Bryobacterales > Bryobacteraceae > JAHCHE01. The sequence goes on from JAHCHE010000001.1 coordinate 79,598, forward strand.
CGCTGACATCCCGGCGGTAAGCTTCGGCGCTGATGACCTTATCGAGCTCGTGTTCGAGGGTACAGCGCCTGGCCCAGGGTAAGTCGAACTCGCCCGTCGCCTTGATGATCCGCAAGGCGAAGCGTTCGACATCGGTGAGGTGACCAGTTTGCCCGAAATTGAAGAGCGCCTGGCGCATGCTGCCTGCGCCAAGCTCCACGTTGGGGACTAGGGACAACAAGTAGGACAATGCTCGCAACGAAATCACCGCGTCGGGTTCGCCGAGCTCGCGTCGGAACTTGCGGTCAGCACGGCGGAGGCGGGTGGAGGAGGAGAGCAGAACGATGCTGCTGGAGGAGGCAGCCCCCTTGGCTGCGGTCCGGGCGTGGGCGATTGAGGAGAGAATCTGGCCGTCGCGGCCGGGCTTACCAATGTCGGTAGTGTAGTGCTGAGTCTCGATCTCGCCAGGGGTCTGCACCAGCGTCTGGAGGTACTTAGATATCGTCTTCGCCAGCTCGGGATCATGCGCGGACGGCAGCAGTTGGACCATCAGCTCGTCTTGGAGGATGCGCAAGATCTTGGTGTAGTCCCGGGCGGTCGCTCCGGCAAACTGCTGCCGGTAGACGGGCCATTTCCGTGGCTCACGCGACAGGACGTGGAAGGCACGGACGAAGGCGTTATCGGTATAGCGACAGATGTCCTGTACCGACAGCTTCCCCATGAGATAGCTAGTCTGGCTGAAGTGACGGTCACTAATGTGGGCGTGGTAGGCGACTTCCTCCAGCACGAACTGGGAGGCGAGTACTCTTCCTCCGGCCGAGCGGAAGCGCCCCAGAACCTCACGAATCGCGCGATGGTCGGGTTCGCCTTCACATAGGCAGGTCAGGACGATATCGGAATCGAGGACAAGCTGATAGCGGCGCAAAGTGGCGCGAATCTCGGCGGCCGACGTGGTCTCCAACCCGAGAGCGCACAGCGCGATGAAGCGTTCGCAGACCCGGCTCAGCCAGTCGAAGGCCGGCCCTGATCTTTCGGTGAACATGTCGCGCACGGCCTGTTCGTACTCCGCGGACATTTCCGGGATTGCGAAGATCTTCCCGATCCGAGCGGCCCCTTGCTCGATGAGTTTCTCCAGGTCGGAACCATCTTCTCCGGCGCCTCCGGCGACCAGGCTGTTGATCGCGGAAATGATGGCGATGCCGTTGGAATAGAAGAGTTCGCTCAAGAAGTCAGTGAGGGTGGACCAGACTATCTCGAACCGCTCGTCAGCTAGTGCGCGGCCGGTCAATTCTTCGAGCGAGGCTCTAACGACCGTCCGGCCAGCCAAAAGGCTCTGGGCCGCCTCGGCAGGGATCGACTCGGCCTCCCGGATGCCGGACGAAGTGATAGTCCAGGCGCCGCCCTTCTGAGTGGCCAGACCGGCCTCCCCCAGGTCTGCCAACACCGAGCCTATGTATTGCAGGTTGAGAATCCTGGGGAGACCCAGGTCTGAAGAGAGCTGCGCGGCTATGGCGACCTCGTTAAGTGAGACGCCGCCGGTACGGAGAGCTTCCAGTACGGCTCGCCGCGACACGGCTTTGCGCAAGGACACGGCGTCTTCGGAGCCGAATGCAATCAAGGCCAGCCGGAGGCCCTTGGTCTCGGTGCGTTCACAGCCCTCCTGGAAAGCCAGGAGGTTGGCGCGGATGGTGGCCAATTCGGCCGCATAGTGCTTTTGGAGGATATCGGGATGGTTCTCGGCGAGACTGGCCAGTTGCTGGCGGCCCAGAACGGTCACGCTGGCGCGGCCAAGCGTGCCCTTGATGTCAGCCCGAATGCGGTCTAGGCGCTTCTCGCTGATGTCTTGCGATGAGCAGTAAACTAGGCGGTCCGGATCGGTGGTCGCCTTGATCCTGCTCAGATCGAGCAACACCTTGGCATCGAGGCCGTCGTTGAGGGTCGCGCAAACCACAGCCGCGTGTGATCCGCGGGCCGGGCCTACGGAAACGCCGTCCCTTCCTTGGTCCCAGCTTAACGAGGTCGGGACAAAAGGCATGGACTCCAGCCGCTCACACAGGTTAAGGCAGAACTTCTCGAAGCGGATGTAGTTCTTTTCATCGGCGATGATAATTTCCGAAAAGCCTGCAACCATGGTCAATTCCGCACTCTACCCCAGCGCGCAGATTATCTGCAACTCCCAGGCGAAGCTATCGTAGACGCAGGTGATGCCCGCTCGACTTGCCGAGAACGCCCTCGGGGACGAGCCAGGGCGAGCCGGAACAGTAGCTCACCCAGGATGGCTTGATCTGCTTGCAGAAATTGTCTTCCGGCCGGGAGAAATACCCCGTGCTTATCTCGCGGTGCTTCTCGACGATCAGATCCCGGTATCGCGTATTAGGTTAGTTTCCATAGAGACTTTAAGGCTTAACTCGCATTAAAGTTAGCCCAACAACCAGCCTCTGCTGTCGATAAGCAACGATGGAAGAGATAGTTGTGAATGCGGTTCCTTTCATCGCAGTGATAACGGCTCTGGGGCTACTGCTTCTTCTGCTAACCAGACAAAGGCCATAGCTGCGCGTCAAAAAGTGAATGGCCGTTCAAGAAGGCGAAACTCGCAAGCGTTACGAAGCGCCTGCAGCTCCTCGTGTCGCAAAGAGATCAATCTGACTGCTTAATGATCCGTCTGGCTTGAAATCCTCAGTCGAAACAACAGTCCACCTCCAGGATATAGGGATGAAGATGGATCGAGATGTTAGAGAAACGCTTACCCCAAGTCGAACCGCAACGATTCTGGCGATTGACCTTCTGATGTTGAAAAGAGCATCCATGGGACAGATCACCAGGAAAGACGAAGCCGTCCATTGGAAGAGATGGTGAGTACTTGGTAGTCGTTGGGCCAAATGCGTATACGAGACCTCCTGTACTTGCCTTCCGACGTCCGACCCGTATCTAGCAACGATTGCGCTAAAGCTTTCGACGACCATGATAACAACAATTGCTGGTCTTCGCACCGCCAAGGCCTGCTTCGCCTCGGAGCATCCAGGGAGAATGATATTACCGCTCATTTCAACCGCTACAGGCCATATCGGTAAAATTTGTAGGATTGTTAGCGTGATCTGCCGATACGAATGTTAAGAGGCGCAGGATCTGCGCAGGATGGAGTAGTTGTGATGAGTATAGACAGGGTTCAGAGCATATACCAGCCTATATGGGACGGCCGTTGGCCTGATCAGATGACTCAACTGACTGAGGCTGTGCAGGCCTTAAACGATGCTGGAACGTTTGGCGAAACCCTCCAGCTAGTACTCCTTGTCGATCAAGGAACAGGCCGTGTAGTGGCCCAGATTGTGGACCGGATAACCGGCGAACTTGTACGGCAGATCCCCTCCGAATGCATCCTCCGAATTGCGCGGAGGCTCGCCGCTCTTCGCACAAGAATTATGAAGCGCGATATGAAGCGCGATAAGACTTTGTAGTGTCGCGGCTCTTCCGTGTCCTGAATCAGAACAACTGGATGGAGTTTGTTCTGCAAGCTAAACCGTCATGCAGCGAAAAATTCCTGGAAGCCGTGGTACACACCGCCCGACCACCCATCCACTCCCGGTCCAAGCAATTGACATTAGAGAGCAAAGTCGGCCGTTCGCAGCCGCACCGTTTTGTGCACAGGAAGCGATATCATTCTGGCGGCTCTAGGGCTCGGCGCAAGAGTCAGGTATTGAGGAGAACACTGATTTTCAAATCAGAAAATCTGAGCACTCGACCGCGGAATCGAGGAGGAAGAGGAACGTGGGAACGTGATGCTTGCTGTTGCCGGTCGCGGCATCACTTGACCTCAATACGCTCTCGTGCCAGCGGAGGACTATCCGAGCGTGCGGAAGCCACCTGCTCAAATCCAGGCTTCCTTGAAGGAGAACGGTCGGTAGTTACCGACGCTTCGATCCGCCGGTACGATCCGTCCGAGTACCGTTGAAAGCTCTGCCAAACCACCGGCTCCGATTTTGTAAGGACGATGAGAGCTGCCCAATTGGAACTCCCATCGCCTTTTATAATGCTCTGAAGCGCCGTCCTCGGCGCGTATTCCTCAGTTGGACAAAAGGATAACGGTGGTGGCCAGGAATTATCCGAAAGGATAAGCCCGTGTGCTGTCGGTAGCGCGCCTTCATCAGGCTTCACCTAATGAATTCAATATCTTAGGAGATCCTCCTTTCCTTGTAGAAGTGTGGCGCCGAAAGTGCCAGGGTGAATCTAAGCCTAAAGCACCAATACGGGAGGAAAGGCATGCTCCATTTCTTGGCGTCTGTCGCCGTCTTGTTGGGTCTATCGGCAAGCCTGATCTCCGGGCAGAGCTCGGAGTGCGTTGAGGCCCAGAAGAAGCTGGATCGCATCCGGGCCTTCGCCTTTGCGGACGGCTCAAGTTGGGCGGATGTGCACCAGTTGTTCGGCCAGCCGACTTCAATCTCGCAAGGGTCGCAAGCCTCCGTTCTACGCTATGAACTCGGTGATTGCCGGATTTCGTTGCACATCAGGGCTGATGGCAGGGTTGGCTGGAAGTTGTTCGAGTTCTCGACCGAAAGACCACCTCAACCCCAACCCAAACGATTAACGCCGTCCATCGCGGCTTCTGGAGCGGACCTTCTTCGAGCCAAGGACGAGGTGATCCAATCGCTCCAAGCGAAAGTCTTTGAACTTGAAGCCAGAATCGTTCGTCTGGAGAAATCCTCCGGTGAGTCGACTTCAGGCCCGCTGGAGAAAGACCAAGCTTCTGATTTACGGCGAGGCAAGGTCGAGGCCGCGAACGCCGTCCTCGCGGAGAAACCGGCTGCCACTTCGTCTCCTGCTGTCACCGTCTTCGGCAACAATGATGCTGTCCCGAGACCGGCCACTGCGCCCAACCGATCAGCTAACCAACTGGCGATAGAGCAGCATTCAGACCAACTTCAACGCTACCCCTCAGATCGGGATGCTTTGTGGCGTAGGGGTGAGGCGTATATTGGTGCGGGAGAACTTCAGAAGGCGCTTGCTGATTTTGAGGCTGCCGCCAAAATACCTGATCCGCTGCCGGCCAACGCTCCGTCTGTGCACGAATCGGCCGCAGCCCCGGCAACGAGCACACAGATAGGTCCGATTCCGGAAACTCCGGCAACGCCGCCTGGCTGTACTTCAAGCGGGAGCTGTTACGGGGACATCAGCCCGGCCACAGGACGCCCGAAGACCGTCCATGTGGATGGCTACTACCGCAAGGACGGCACGTACGTCCGGCCGCATTACCGCAGCACTCCCCGCCGCCGACGCTAGGCCGGGCGAACTCTCACCTCTCCGACCTGCGCTCCGATCGCTTACGTTCGGCTGCGGTTCGGCTACCCCGGTGGTGCGAGTTCTTAGTCCGGCGTGTTGTTTTGGGGTTGGACGAAGCCTGGTGAAAGTTCTTTCGCCAATCCCACGGCGCCTCCGGAGCCGGATCCGCCCAAAGGCCGCGACGTTCCTGGCGAGCTTCCGCTTCAAGCTCCTGGAGCTTCCGATCGTCCGGGGCGTATCTCTGGTACCAGCGGGCGAGGCCGGCCCGAATCAGCTCCTGATTCAGAGACCGTTCGTCGGGAAGTACCACTTCAGCAACCGTTCTGCCGTAGGAGTCCGTGGATATCGGCTCCACCCGGACTACCTTGCCGAAGGCAAGATCGTTCGCATGCGCCGTTGCCTCTGCTCCGAACGCCTGGCCGCTCTCCGGGGCGTCGGTCCCATAGAGTCGGACCCGCACAACCGAATCGCCCTTCAGGATGTCGAACGTGTCCCCGTCAACCACGTTCACCACTTTTCCATTCCAGTCCGGTTGGGCAAAGAGCGGAAGGGTGGCGAACGGGAGGCAAAAGACTACTGCCGCAAAGCCCGACGACTGCCGGCAAACGAGAAGACGGTTCATGATCTTATTCATAGTCCAAGGAAGACGCGGATGTTCTCAACATCCTTTCCGGGAGACCCGGATCATCGCAGATATTCCGTGTGGACCATCAGTACCGAACAGCACAGCGTCAACTTCGACCTGGAGAACCCGATGACGGACCATCCTGTCGCCGTCTCCCCAGTGTCTGTCTCCGGCCAACACCTACCTTGCGGTACCGGCGCCACAACACGCCTCACAAAAACACCATCTGACACTTGTCTTCACCTGTCATTTGGAGTAGCATTACCTTAGAGAAAAATGCCCTTAACCCCTAAAGCTCCGACGATCACCGTGCTTCGAGCCAGATCAATCCGGAAAACGTTATCCCCTTTACCACCTCTTCTCCTGTTGTTAATATTTGGACAGGTTCAGGCCCACGCCAACCCGATTACGTTCGAATCGCTCTCGGACGGCGATCTGGTTACGACGCAAGTTCCAGGCCTCACGTTCTCCAACACCATCGCCCTCACGGCCGGCATTTCCCTCAACGAGTTTGACTTCCCGCCGCACTCTGGAAAAAACGTGGTTTCCGACGAAGGCGGACCGATTAGTATCCTCTTTGACACACCGGTTTCGTCCTTCTCCGCGTACTTCACGTACCTGGTGCCCCTGTCGCTTGAGGCCTTCGACTTGACCGGCTCCTCGGTTGACCTAGCAACGTCTCTCTTCTCCCAGAACGACAGATCGACGGGCGACCCCGGAAGCAGCCCGAACGAACTTCTGAGGGTTGTCTTCGCCGGGGGAATTTCGAGGGTCGTGATCACCGGATTCTCGGACGGCGGCTCGTTTGTGATGGATGACGTGAACGCCGGCGAAATACCCGAGCCCTCAACCGGTCTCCTGCTCCTAACCGGAGCTGCGGGAATCCTTCTCCGGAGATCGAACAAAAAACGAAACACATGAGCTTTTCAATGCGCAAAATATTCATAGCTCTCGCCGTCATTCTTGCCCTCGCCGGAGCCGGGGGCACGGTGTGGTGGCTGCGGGCGGCAGACAACACTTCATCCCTCGTCCGTCAGGCCACCACCTCCGATCCCTCGTTCTTTGCAGCTAAAGCACCTCCGACCATCCCGGCACCTACGGCAACACCTCAAATCATCACCATCGGCACCTCCACCCAGGTGCTCTTCACCGTGTACATTCCCGATCCGACTCTCAATCCGTCAAGCGTGAATCTCCTCCGTGTCAATGCGAACGGCAGCAGCACGATTGTGGCCAACATGCTCGACAACGGCAAAAATGGCGACAAGAAGCCGGGAGACAAGATCTTCACGACCAGGTTGACCCTCAGGGAAGCGAAAGCCGGAGAACTGAAGTTCCAGGCGTCAGCGGCGTTTAAAGGAGTGTTGAGACGAGCCCTATCACCGCTGGCCGTTCTTGCAGTCTGGAACTCTACAACCACTTCGCCTGGTGTAACTGTAAATTATCCGGCGGGATGGATCTCCATCAGCGAAAACAACGGTGTGCTTGCCTTAACGCCACAGACCTCATCACCAAGTGAAAACAGTGAATACCCTGGAGATATCCTGATCTTTTTTGATCCTAATCCGCTCAATCTCTCCACTAGCGTCTTCTATCATGACTTCCGAGGTGGTTACCTATACAGTGATTCTCCGACCATAATCCCGGTTCAGGTCTCTGGTCGTCACGGATTAAGGTTTACGCCTTCCACCGGCCTCGTTGGCGGCGATGTGGTTGTCTTGCCCGCTAAAGGATTCTTTCTTCGAGTGGAAGAGAGAGGAAGCTCCGCCACATTCGACACAATACTATCGATGCTGTTGCTTTATTAAAAGGACTTCGCCTTGCACAAACGATCTCATTATTGCACACTGTTTTGGTGTTTGTTCGCTGGATTGGGATCCATCACGTTAAGTGCTCAGTCTGTGGCCGATCACTTTCAATTTCCCCTTAACATTACGTGGGTCACCACTCAATCTTTTGATCAGTGGAATTCAGATTTTTGGGGTCTCCATTTGGCAGAGGACGTGGTTGTGCGCGTGCCGGCAGGAGGGAAGAAATCTGACACAGAGCTTCCGGTACACGCAGCCGGGAACGGTAGGGTTAAGCACGTCGGCTACCACAACGGCTATGGGTGGGTAGTTCTAATTGAACACATACTTCCTGGGGCAGATCCAGTTGGGCCGACGGTGACTACTCTCTATGCGCACCTTCGGCTGGCTAATCTCATATCGAATAACGTCGATGTAAATATGGGAGATATCATAGGTCATCTTTCGTCTGATCAAAATGAAAATGGTGGATATCCGTTCACTCACATTCATTTTGGGATTAGAAAAGGGCCAGTTCTCACGAACAGTACGTGCCATCCTATTACAAAGTGGTGGTCATACGCGGGATATTCTGCGCTATTTGAAAAGTGCAATATCAAAAGCACTCTCGTTAAGGTTGGCCCGACCGACACCGAATGGGCATCATACCAGCCCATCCACACAGCCGTTGTTGGAGAATGGTTGCGGCCATCAACTTTTGTTAACGATCGTATCACGGCACTGCCGGGAGTGACTACGTTCAACTTTACGGGCACTGTAACCATAGTCACCGATCCAAATGGCACCTTGGGAAGTTTAGTGGCTGTGGGCGCTCCTGTCGCCGGGACATTCAGCTATGAAATGAACGCAGTTGATTCACTGTCGGCAGATCCCGTTCATGGACGATACACTTACACGTCGGGACAGACAAATGTGTCTGTGGTTGTAACGACGCAGAATGGGCAGAAACGCGTAGCGAGCGCGTTCCCGGTTGGCCGGCCGTTGGAGATTAATATTACGAACGATGGCCTCAGTGGCTCCGGCACCCCAATTGACTCGTTTAGTGTGTGGGGTTTTGGCACACAGTCAACGTGGGAACTACCAATCCCATCGGGTTCAACACCAATAGTGTATATACTCGTTGGCCTAATAGATGCATTGCCCCCACTCATGTTATTGGCAAGCGATACCCTTCCTGTGACACTCGATTTATCGCGAGCGCAGGATGGTTATTTATCGCCTAGTTTTACAGGTAATAGCGGGATTGTGGCGTTCGGCGGCGGAGCAGGTGGGGGTTTCTATTCGATTGATTTCAGACTAACAAGCCTCACGCGCCAATAAGGTTCGAGAGCGGTAGGCGACAGCCGAGTGCATCTCAGTGTTGCCTCGGATCCTAATATGGGAAAGAGAAGGAAGCGAAGTTTCAAGGAAAACCCCGCAGGGTGCTGCGGGGCATATAGCGTCACAAGAGGAGGACTCGCAGGTCTTCCGAGGAAAACTGATCGGGCTGTTTACCGAACGGCAGCTCGATGATCCGCACGAACAGGTGACGAACCAGCCTTGAGGCGATCCGCTCGGCGGCTCTCCGGCCGGGCTCGTCTCCGTCGAGAAGAAGGGTGACCCGCTTGAAGCGCCGTACCAGAAGCTCCTCCTGGCGGTGGGACATGGCACAGCCCATAAGGGCCACAACGAAAGGATTGAGCGACTGCCATACCTTCATGCAGTCGAAGAATCCCTCCACGACGATCACCTCCTGGGCCGTAACCCGGTTCAGGTTGAAAAGCTCCAGGGATCTCCGGAAGCCCGCCGGCAGGCGGTACCGCGGCTCTCTTCCATCTATCGAACGCCCGGCATAGGCGACCAGCTCTCCTCGTTCATTATGGATGGGGATGACGATTCTGCCGGCCATCACTCCCGCTCCCTGAAAGTACCCAACCCCGAAGGTTTCTATGGTCTCCAGCGTAAGGCCTCGTTTTCGAAAGTACGGGTGTGTCTGGTCGATGGGGCTTAGAACGGAGGGAAGCGGTTTGTTAGCGAGGAGATCCGTACCTTGCTCCTTGTCGCCCTTGGTGCAGGTATCCTCATCCGGGTGTACAACAGGAAGGTTGGCGCCGATACGGGCCGGAATGATTGGGAACCATTCCCGAAGCTTGGAAGCTGCCTCGCGGACAGAGCAGTCCTCCATCAGGGCAACCAGGTCGAGCACGTCTCCTCCTGCCTTTCCTCCCCGGACGCTCATGCAAGATACGGAGTGACAGGCCCAGACATTTAGAACCACGTTTACGGTGAAGCTGTACTTGCTCTTCTCGGAAGTATGCGTCGGCAGAGGGCATGAGCCGCGTAATATTTCTCCGCCAACTCGGCGCAAACGAATCTCATAGTGATCCAGCACTCTCCCGATGGGGACGCTCTGCCTGACTGAGCGGAAATCAACGAACGTAGTCATTGGTAGACCTCCATTTCCGGTGTAACTCTAAGGCTCTGGCGCCGGGGCTCAAAGAGTGCTGAATCTGTTAGGAAGAGCTAAACTCCCCACCTTCTCCAGCCTTCGGACTAACGGCATCATTTGCTAATGAAGAGAGAGGAGGAAATCACATACCTTGCAAGGCTCAACTTCCGGAATGACCGGCGTCTTTTCGGTATTCGGCGCAGCGATCGGCGCTTCCACATGTACATGATGGGAAGGACGGGCACCGGCAAGTCAACTCTTCTTGAGACTCTGGTCCGCCAGGATATCCGCAATGGCGAGGGCCTGGCACTATTCGATCCCCATGGCGACCTGGTTGAAAGAGTGGTCGGTTACGCCTCTAAGTGGCGGGGGAAAGATCTCCTGTACTTCAACGTTCCGCGACCGGACCAGCCATTCCGATTCAACCCCCTACAGAGCGTCCCCCCGTCTAGAAGACCGCTCGCCACTGCAGGGCTTCTCGACGTGTTCAAGAAACTCTGGACCGACTTCTGGGGACCAAGAACAGAACACATCTTGCGAAACGCCCTGCTTGCTCTCCTGGATCAGCCATCTGCCACCCTAGCTGATATTCTGCGGCTCTTGGGCGAGAAAACCTTCCGAGAAACGGCGGCGGCTCGGGTGGAGAGTCCTCAGGTCAGGCGGTTCTGGATGGAGGAATACACCAAGTACTCCCCGGCCTTCCGCAGCCAAGCCATCGCTCCTATTCAGAACAAGGTCGGCGCCTTTCTCGCCGATCCGATCCTGAACAGAATCCTCTCGGAGCCTTCGGGCACCATTGATCTCCGGGAGAGCATGGACAGGGGCAAGGTGCTCCTCGTCAACCTGGCCAAGGGAAAGATCGGCGAAGATTCCGCCTCCCTCCTTGGCGCCATGCTTGTTTCGCAGTTGGGCGTTGCCGGCCTGAGCAGGGCTGACATGCCTGAAGGTTCTCGCCCCGACTTCTACCTCTACCTCGACGAATTCCAGACCTTCTCCACCCTGAGCTTGGCTAACATGCTCTCCGAACTGCGCAAGTACCACGTGGACCTGATCCTGGCCAACCAATACCTCTCCCAAGTTGAATCCGAGGTGACGGATGCCATTCTCGGAAACGTCGGTACCCTCATCGCCTTCAGGCTCGGGCCTAGCGATGCGACGTTTCTCTCAAAGGAGTTCCAGCCCACCTTCGATGCCCAGGACCTTGTGAACCTGCCGAACCATAGCATTTACCTCAAGCTCATGATCGACGGAGCGGTTTCCAAACCCTTCAGCGCCGATACCGTGAAGAGCGAAGAATTGGATGCATAACGCCCTCCGGTAGTGGTATATTTCGAGACCATCAGGAGAAAATCTATGGCAGTGCCTTCCGACACCGTTCTCTCCCACTGGTCCAAGCTTATTGAAAACTTCCAGATGCCTCCCCTGGAGTTCTATTCGGTGATTGAACAAGCCGTACAGCGCCGGGAGATCCCGAATATCGAGATCTCCAGGGTTGACTGGAGCGAAAGCGGGGTTTTTTCCGCCAAGCGGGAGTATCTGCGGGTCTCCCGAGGCAGGCACGTCTACGACATGTGCGGAGCACCCTTCGGCACGGGCTTTTTCGTCTCGTCATGGTTTGTCAAGCCGGAGGCGGCTCCCTGGCCCGTAGCCGTTTTCCTGCTCTCCCTTTCGGCCTTAGTCACCTTCATGTTATTCACCCAGATCTTCGGATACCTCGGAGCATTCCCGGCCTTTGTGATCCTCTTTCCCTTGCTCTTCTGGGGCCTCGTCCAGCTACTGAAGGACTGCGAAGGTTGGGACGATTCCATTGTCGCCATCCCGTTCCTGGGCGCCATATATGAACGCCTCTTCCGCCCACAGACGTACTACAAGATCGATACCACGCTCATGTTCCAGCAGGCCGTCCACAATGCCCTGATGGAAGCTGTGGACCAGGTGACGAGCGGCAAGGGAGTGCGGGCGCTCTCCGAACTGGAGCGCAAGCCCACCCTTCACTTCGCCAAAGCTGCGGGTAGCTGAGGCGATGTCGGAAAGCGTACTACCGGAGACCTTGGAAGAGCGGCTCATCCGCCAGTTCTACGACTGGGAGAGGTGGGGCCGCGGCTGGACTGTCTGGCCGGAGCCGGTCGATCTCGAACCTCCTTTCCATCCTTTCTTCGGCCATTACCTCCCTCGGGAAGCAGGACCGCCCCTTGACGACGCCCGCAAGCCCACCTTTCTCTCCAACCTTTCCGACAGGTTCGTCGGTCTTTTCCGTTCTCCGGAGTCTCCCCCGGAGACAACGGCTTCCGAACAAGAGGAGAGGTTGCCTTACGTCTTTCAGGATGAGACCGACCTTACAACTTTCCAGGTGACCCTTCCTCCGGAAACGAAGGTGACCTCCGACGCCTCGGAACAGTTTCTTCTGAGCCTCGGGCAGCTCCGCCGACCGGTCAGTTTCGAGGTTGTCGGCACCGGCGAATCGGTGGTCGTTCTGTTGGTCTGTAGCAAGCCGGATCGCTTCCATCTTCGGGGCCAGATGGAGGCATACTTTCCGGACGCCCTCATATCCGAGAGAACCGGGTACCTCGAATCCCTGTGGGGTGCAAGCGGGAACAAGTCCGGCGCCGTCGTTGACTTCGGCCTGTCAAACGAATTCATGCGGCCTCTGCGTTTCTTTGACCGCTTCGACCCCGATCCGCTCTCCGGAATCATAGGGTCGATGACCGATCTCGGGAAAGACGAGACAGCCGTCTTCCAGGTTCTCTTCTCTCCGACGGTCAACCGGTGGGCCGAGAGCATCATGCGTTCGGTTACGGACGGAGATGGCGGCCATTTCTTCGTTGACGACCGGGCTATGGTTTCGCTTGCGGGAACCAAGATCTCCTCGCCTCTCTTTGCCGCCGTGGTGAGGGTGGGCGCAGAGAGTCCGAAGCTCAGGCGAGCCTGGCGAATCGTGGAGGCGCTATCGAGGGGTCTTCGCCAGTTTGCCGATCCCCAGGGCAATGAGCTTCTACCCCTCAAGAACTCCGGCTATGACAACCTGCAGCACTCCGAGGACCTTCTTCTGCGCAGAAGCCGGCGCTGTGGCATGCTCCTGAACTGCGAGGAGCTTGTCTCTCTGGTTCACCTGCCTTCGGCTTCTGTCCGATCGGCCAAGCTCAAGCGGGAAGATCGAAAAACCAAGGCGGCGCCGACGTTGGCCTTCGGGTACAAACTTGCGCTGGGGGAAAATATTCACGCCGGCAAGAGCGCGAAGGTGACCCTCGGTCCCGAGAGCCGGGTGCGCCACACATACGTCATCGGCGCCTCCGGCACCGGCAAGTCCACCTTGCTTCTTAACATGATCGTCCAGGATATCGAGAACGGAGAGGGCCTGGCCGTTCTCGATCCCCACGGCGACCTTATCGACCAGGTTCTCGGCTACATTCCGGAATCCCGGCATGCCGATGTACTTCTCTTCGATCCTTCCGACGAAGAATACCCGGTCGGTTTCAACATCCTGCATGCTCATTCCGATCTGGAACGCAACCTCCTCTCTTCCGACCTGGTGGCCATCTTTCGCAGGCTCTCGACCTCCTGGGGAGACCAGATGAACTCGGTCTTCGCCAACGCCATAATCGCGTTCCTCGACAGCAGCGAAGGCGGCACGCTTGCCGAACTGCGGCGGTTCCTGGTTGACGCCGACTTCCGCCGGTCCTTCCTCCCTACCTTGAACGACCCCGAGATCGTCTACTACTGGCAGAAAGAATTCTCTCTCCTCTCCGGCCGTCCCCAGGCCCCTCTCCTTACCCGCTTGGACACCTTCCTCCGGCCGAAGATAATCCGCCACATGGTCTGCCAAAAGGAGAACCGGCTGGACCTCGCCGCCATGATGAACGGAGGCAAGATCGTCCTGGCCAAGCTCACCCAGGGGGCAATCGGCGAGGAGAACTCGTACCTGTTGGGTTCTCTCCTGGTCTCCAAGATTCACCAGATGGCCATGAGCCGGCAGCAGATGGAGGCCGCAAGTCGGCGCAACTTCTATCTCTACATCGACGAGTTCCACAACTTTGCGACTCCTTCCATGTCGGCCATTCTCTCGGGAGCGCGCAAGTACCGCCTGGGCCTCGTTCTTGCTCACCAAGAACTGCGCCAGCTTGCCGCCAAAGATCCCGACGTGGCAAGCGCCGTAATCGCGAACCCCTATACCAGGATCTGCTTCAGGCTCGGTGACGCCGATGCACGGAAGCTTGCCGAAGGCTTCTCGTTCTTCGATGCCAAGGACCTCCAGAACCTTGGTATCGGAGAGGCCATCTGCCGCATCGAGCGGGGCGACTATGACTTCAACCTGAAGACCACTCCCTTGCCGGCAGTCGATTCGGCCACCGCCGCGACGAGACGGGAGAGGATCGTAACGCTGTCCCGCGAACGCTATGCCACGGCGCGAGAAACGGTCGAGGCCCAGTTGTTATCGGCGCGGCCAGCGATACTCAAGAAGGAACCGAAAGCTTCTCCAGAGCCTCCACAGCCACAAAAGCCGCCTGCAGAGAGGGCGGCGCCGGTGGTTCCTGTGGTTCCGCTTGAACCTCTGGCTGAACCCGCCCCCATTCCAAAACCGAAACCTCAGAAGAGGACAGCCTCAGAACTCGGTGGGCACGGCGGACCCCAACACAAGTACCTCCAGGAGCTAATCAAACGATGGGCCGAAGACAAGGGCTACCGGGCAACGATCGAGAAGGCCATCCTTGACGGCCTAGGGAGCGTGGATGTGGCCCTGGAAAGCGATGAGCGGTCTATCGCCTGCGAGATCGGCATGACCACGAGCCTTGAACATGAAATCGGCAACCTCCAGAAGTGCCTGGCGGCCGGGTTCGACTATGCTGTCATGGTGTCCACCAACAAGAGGATGATCTCCAAGGCCGCCAGCTTCCTGGAGCAGCTCGGCGAGCAGGATTCCGCCCGAGTGCGGTTATTCGCCCCCGAGGAGTTGTTCTCCTTCATCGCCCAGCTTGAGGCCAGCGCAGAGCCGAAGGAAGAGGTGGTGAAGGGCTACAAGGTGAAGGTCCGGTTCAAGGCACTTGGAGACGCCGAGGAGAAGGCGCGGAAGCAGGCGATCGCGCAGACGGTGGCCCAGGCGATGAGGAGGATGAAGCCGAAAATGTAAGTCAAGAAGATCAAGTGCGCCGCCGCTCCCACGTCAAACCAAGGTCAATACCATCATGGGGAGGCGGTGAGCCTCTTCTCCGTGAGTCCGCGTCCCTGGTACGGATCACGCACTATTCTCAACGAGCCGATGGATCGGGCGCGGTTTCCGGCGTGCTTGTCGCTGTTTCCTCTACCTCTGCTTCAGGATCGCTTGTTGTCCCCGCTGCGATTTCAGGCCTAGAGGTTGCTGTGGGTTCGGCGCTTTCAGCCTGTTGCCCGTTGCCGGGCGCTCCCGGCGCGTTGTTCGGCACCACCTGCACTGCCCCCACCGCGGCCGCCGAAGCCTCCGGCGAAGGCTGGCCTCCCGCTCTAAGGAGCATTTGCTTGAACTGGTCTTTCGTCATACAGACTTCATCCACACACAACCTTTCTTCGGCATCAAAACGCAACCATCCGGCCATCCGGCTCACCTTTTCGTTCAACTCCTGGACAGCTTTGACCACCAGGGCGGTCAGGTTTCCGTATGAGATACCTTTGGAGCCCTCCTCCCCCGAAACCAGTTCAGGAACCACCAGTTCAAGCTCCTGGGCGATGAAGCCGATCCTTTTGTCCTCGGCGCCCTTGATGAAGTACGAGCGGGGCGTGAGCCGCAGAAGGTCGTCCAATCCGTAACCAAGAGTTTCGATCCTCTCCTTGTAGGCGATGTCGGAAGCGCCTACCCATTCGCCTGCGGCATTGAGGGTCGCCGTGTTGAGTGTCCCCGCGGTGTCGCCACCGTAGAAGCTCATCACGCCCGAAGTGTTCATGAATACCGATCGGAAGTCGGTGTTGTTGGAGGCCGAGATCCAGAAGCCGCCTGTTGAGTCGTTGGCGGATTGGGTGATTGCCAGTTTTGCCGATGGAGCGGTGGTACTGATGCCGACGTTGCCGTTATTTTTGATAGTCATTCTCTCCGCGAGTGTTGCTGAACCGTTAGGGGATGTCCAAAATGAAATCCTTCCAGGCATATCTGTCGTATCCCCTGCCGTATCCGCTTCTCCATCAACGTACATCCTAAAAGCTGCTGCTTCTCTGAATCCCCCTAATGCCGCGCTATATCCCGAGGTGGTAAAGGAAAACAGCCTGTCACCCTCAAGGGAAACAGTGGGCGCCGACAATGTCCCTCTTGCCTGGCGGGACAGGAAATAGTTACCATTGGGTGAATCTCTGTATCCGTCAAAGGAAAATCCCGCTTGACCCGAGTCGGCGGTCATCTGTAAAAGGGTGTTGTTGTATAAGGCGGCGCCGCCATTTCCCTGCAAGTGAAGCAGTCCGGCAGGCGTACTTGTCCCAATCCCGACGTTGCCGCTAAAATAGGCATTTCCAGATATTTCAGGGGAAGTAAGGAGGCCGTCTATGTTCGTTTGGAGAGAGGAGCCTAAATTATCGATATTGGTCTGAAGCTGGGTTGTGCTTCTGCCAACCGCGCTCGCCAACCCGTCAGCCGAACCGGAGCGGCCGGTAATGAAGGTGTTGGTGACGTACTGGACGGGTTCGGGGAAGGAGATCGAGGAGACGGCAGAAGTTATCATCTTCTCCACTTCTTCCCTGGTCAGGACCGAGGCCTGGACAGTGAGCGGAAGGGCGGGATTCTCGACGACGGGGAGATCTTCCCTGGCATTGGAAGGTGTTGATTGGAAGACGGGGAGCTCTGCCCCCGGAGCGGCATCTTCTCTTCTGGTCTGCTCATCTGGCTGCTCTGACTGCCCGAAGATCGATCCCAAAAGGGAGTCGAAGAAAGAGCGAAGCGAGAAAGCCTCTGCTTTCGCTGGCGTGAGGCTGGAGAGAACGAGCGCGGCGACGATCACAATGAGAATGCACTTAGGGGACCTCATGTAGGGGGATAAGCAATAAACTTCATGACGGCTAACACCGCTTGTAGTTTACAAGAAAGGACGCGGGAATAGAAACGCAAATGTGGATAACTGAAGTGGTCCCGTCGCGAACGCGAGCTATTTCTACGAGGGCGCTAGCTTTCTGACACTCCACTTTTGAATGCGAGGAGCGAACTTCTCATGAAGTAAAGGTGGTGAACGTGCCCCTGGCTGAAGGGCGGATCATCGGGGAAAGAATAACCCCGCTCAGAGGCGGGGTTTCTTAGGGTTTGTCAGCCCTCAAAGGTTTCGAAGCGGCCGTCAGGCCAAACCCGGAGATGCTGCAGCGGTTCGCCGTCTGGGTCCTGTGGATTGTAGGCGACGATTTGCACGCATCCCCGGTCTTCGTCCTCGGCCTCAAGGTGGTAGAGGTCCAGGAGGAAGTTCCAGGTGGTTCCTTCGTGAACCACTTTGAACTCCAGACCGTAATAATGCAGGCTTACTTCGACGGCGGTGCGGACTTCGGACCGGTCTGAACCGTCAAGCCTCTGATTTCGCTGGCTCATTTTGTGCTATCCCGCCACCCCCTGCAGAAAGCCGGCGAGCTTCCCCGTAGCCTTGTACTGCGGGATGGGGTCGAGGTCCTTGAAGGCCGAGGTGAAGGCGTTGGAGAGGCTCCACATGGTCCGCGGGGCGAACTCCTCGTGCTGTGGGTTAAAGTACAGGTCGTGCACCAGCCTGGCCAGGTGCCGGGGTACCTCCAGCTCCCCTTCGATGAAGGCCCGGTAAATAAGGAGCCGGGCGGCCACCTCGGAGAGCTGAGAGTTCTGCCAGCGCTTGACCCCTTCCACCATGGGCTCGAAATTTCGCTGCATGTCGTCCACTCCGATCGCGAGAGCGTTCTGGAGCGAAAAATGCTTGCTGTGTTTGGCGAGCACCGGAGAGAAGTCTCCGGAGAAAGCCAGGTTGTCGCAGACGAAGACCCGGTAGCCGACCGTGATGGCCAGCCGGAAGGTTTTGTCGTGCGAATTCCGAATGCCGAGGGCAAACCGGCAACTATACTCCGCGGCTTCACCTGAAGCCGAGATCTCTCCGCCATAGAAGCCCTGGTCGAGCTCCATGACGCCGAACATCTTCATGCCGTCGCGGGAGACCGCGTACTCGTCTTTGACGACGCCGATATGCCGGAACCCAAGGGTCTCGGAGAGCGCCTGGATCACCTCGACGTGAGGTATCGTTTTGTGGGTTGCCGTCCCGGCGGGGGTCGCCACCAGGGCCAGCTCTTCTCGGGTGATCTTGCGATCAGTCGCAAGAAGTACGGATTCGCTCATGCAATTCTAAACCTCCTAATTTCTTGGGATTGCAGTGATGGAAAGGAACTGCTGGCGGGAAGTCTAGCCCCTGGGCCGGCTCTCCCAAAGACTGCGTTTCTGCTCGATTTGGCAGAATTGCGAGCGGTGTTTGGAATTGAGCCTGCAACCGCCAACTTGGATGGGCACCTCAAGCACTGGATCTGTTCCATTCCGGTACTCGTTCCAGTACTTTCGTGGGTCGTTCCGGTTCCATTCGTCGCCGCAGAGCCAGAATGGAACCGAGAGGTTGCACGTTGCATCGGACCGCACCATCCAGGTTCTCCGCGCGGAAGCTCAGCTCGCCGGTGCTGGTAACGCCTTCTGTTATGGAACTGTCTTCTGCTGGGAGGGTCTGCTTTTGGCCGCGAAGCTAGACATTTGAATGTGTCCTGTTAAACTGACGCGAGATAAGCCATGGCTTTTCAGTGGCTTACGAGTAAAGAAGAAAGGAGATGCGACGGACTAAGGGCGTTGCTCGGAGGATGCCTATTTTGCTGCGCCAAAGACCTTCGCTGATGTGGTCGGGGCCCAGCAGGAAGGGTACCTCCCAAAAGGTTCCAAACGATGGTATGCTTTCCTTGTCTGCCTGGCTGGAGGGCCGCCTGGAGGGACCGCTTCAAGGTAGAGCGGTTCCCCCTGTTGCCGGAACAAGAACCTATGCCATCTTTGACCCAACGACGCGCCATGGCCGCCGCAGTCGGTCGTATGCACCAGGAAACCTCTACGGTTTTATATCCTGTTCCTTCGGAAGTTCCCCCACACATCCCCCGGCTGGGACCGTGGTGGCAAGCGGGCTACTCTAGGATCCCTCAAGATAAGAAACGGCGTTTCTTCAAAACCTTCAATGTCGATTGCGCGTCCTATTCTGATCTGAATGAGGGCTATAGTTACGTCGTTCTGGAGTTATTCGAACAGCTCGCGTACACATCGGTAGTCAACACTAAGCTTTGGGACATGCTGATTGAAATCGCCAGCAGACTATCCGAAATGCCAGGGTACCAGGCGGCTATCCCCGAATCATATGGTCTTCGGCCCCAGCAAGACGAGCATGTTCAGGCTTATGTCCACGGAAACATAGCCGCCCGAGAAGAGGCGCGTAGCTGGCTCAAGCTCCTTGATCTTCTGCGTGCTGCTGATGATCACCAGGCGCGCAGCACCTTAGTAGATGCACTAGCCAACAAAACATCTAGGTGATCTGACCTTCAGCCCCCTCACTTTTCCGAGGGGGCCTTGTTATTGTCTACCATCACTCTCCAAAATTCCGATACACCGGTGAGTGCCCGGATTGTTACGGCGATCTCCATGCTGTGTGCAATCACATCCTTGCGTCGGGGCACCTCTTCCACTCGATGTTTGAAAGAGTTAACCTGGGCAAAGATGATTGCGGCGCAATCTGTCGTTGTAAGTGGACTCTCGGCAACAGACGAGGCAACTTCATCAATTAGAGGCATGTGACTCTGATTTCTCAGAAAGTTCGCATACTTATCGAGTTCACCCTTTGCGCGAGACGAGTCTCCGTACTGCGCGAAACTGTCCATGAAGGCTAGTAGGATTTTCGACGGTTGATGGGAATAAAGAATCAACAAGCGATTAGGAAGGAAGTTGTAATAAAGGCCTTCCACCGCCCCTTCCCATGTGGAGGACACCCCGGACTTCTTGATAACAAGATCGAGCCACGCATTAACGCACTTGTCTAGGGCCGCCGCAATCCGCACGTGGGCATTGTCCAGCGATATGCCTACGGACCATAGCGTCATAACAGGAGATTGGTGATAGTTCAGGTAGCCATCGTCGTCCAGTACAGAACTTACCTGTTCATGGAGATTATCAGGGATCCAACTGTCATTCAGGTTAGGCGATTCCAAATGATGATGCAATGTATTGTAGGACTGCAACAATTCTAATGCCGCCACAAGAAGGAGATCATGTACAAACGCTGTATTAGTATGTTTCCAGGTTCGAGAAGGAGGCTGAACTATATGCAGAAGCATTTCAGTAAGGGGGCTACGCTTTACCCCAACGGAATGACGTTGGCCCGGATTCGACCGGTGCGGAGGAAATTTCTTGCTGCGCATGTCGATGTCCACACTCTTCCTATTCTACACCAGACTCTACCCCTGAAGACTCGGCTATCTGAACCCCGTGTTTGCGGAATGGAGGGCAAGGCCCTCATTCCCGCTCACCACAGATGAAAATGAAAATCCTCAATTCATCGAAGCTCGCATCGTCTTCCTTTGCCGGCGGCTTCCTTGGCAGACCCTTACTAGTTTCGTTGCGCTGCATTTCGAGCTGGCGGAGGAACTCACAAGCAAGCAAGATACCCAATTTCGACATTTGATTCCCCTTATTAACCGAACAGAAGCTTTAAGGTTCTCAATCGGGTAGAGCTTCGCCGAAAAGCGGTCGGACACAGCAAGGCACTTTGTTAGCGCCTCGCCCTCCCTCGTCCGATGAGTCGGCGGCTATCCATTACAAAGGCTAAGTCTGCCGCTTAGCGGCTAGTTATCATCCAATAGAAAGCATTTGGAAATCCTCCCTGGTCAAATGTTTTACTATGCTTCCCTCATGCCAGTCACTTCATCCCCGGGGCCTAACCGGATCCACGACCGGCCTCATGCGAGAGGGAAATTCAATCGTACTGCCGGGTTTGCTTGATTGCCAATAAAAAATTTCGATGAGGCCCATCAGAATTTCCGTTGGGGAAAAGAAAGGGCGCCGATAGGCCATCGGCGCCGCGTGCATAGAAAACATTTGAAGGAGGATACTTCGGGGATCATCGTGCGGATGAGTCGAAGTAGGAACCTTCAACGCTGGAGCTGCGCTCCAACTGCCATCTATCATATGCCGAGTTCGGATCAACTGTCAATAGCTAATTTACAGAAAAGACAGGTACTTAGCAGGGCAGCGTAAGGCGAGGGTCTCCTCGATGACGGGGTAGACCGCCACTGAAGAATCGGTAATGACTGACGTTAACTTCGGCGATCAGGCCGCGAACTGGACAGGTCTCAACATTCCAGGTACACACCTTAACCCGACCGTTCCACACGGAGGAACGGCCAATAGAGGATCATGGCACCGCAAGCACCTACCCGGCTCACGGTGTAGGACGCGATAGATTAAGATAGCTTGTCTCAGATCTATTATGCAAGAAAAAAATCTGCCAACAGGCGTAGTTCTGCTCCAAGCTGTAGCGAAGCCGGGTGGATTGGCTGGACCAGAAGGGGCCTGATACAGCGAACAAACAGCGAACGAACGCAGTAGAACAGATCTGCCTGTCTTTCAGCCCTTTGTCTCCCCTTACTGTAAAATAATCTCCACCAGGAGTCGATCCCATGCACAAAGCCGCCGAGAAGCAGGTAGGGATCTGGGTGCGTGTCTCCCACGAGGATCAGGCCAAGGGCGAGAGTCCCGAGCACCACGAACGCCGAGGCCGCTTCTACGCCGAATCCAAGAGCTGGCAGGTCAAGGAGGTGTACCACCTGGAAGCCGTGAGCGGGAAGTCGGTCATGGGCCTTCCCGAAACCAAGCGGATGCTCGACGATATCAAGTCTGAGCGAACCCGGAGGCGAACGACAAAGCCGTTGGCGCAAGCCTCCTTGCCGAATTGCCGGTGAAGGTCTGAATACGGCTCTCGAATCTTCCTGGACCCCACACAAGCCACGACCTTCTTGCTGCGAAGAACCTGCGCGTTGCCTCGCGCGTATAGAATCGGCACCGGGTGATGGCTCTCAAGGAGGTTGGGCGGATAGTCAGGATCATGGTAGGTCAAGATCCGGGCTCGGTGCTTTTTGACCGTCGCAAGTTGCCTCTCTGCCCGTGCCGTGCACTCTTCGACGTAAGCCTTTGACACCTTGGCGATCTCAACGCGCAGCTTGTCTCCGGTCTTCCCTTCGGCCGGAAGCAGCGCCGGGTCCTCGATCACGCGATGCGGGGAGAGTCTCGCGTCCCAGAGCATCTTGAACTTCTGTGGACCGAACTCTTTCAGTGCGTCGAGGACGAACAGCGCGGTTTAGCGGCTCTTTCGTCAATTCAGGCTCGTCAGGTACGTTGTGCAAGTTGTCGCCTTTAGGATTATTATCACCAAGATCTCCAAATAGCCTGTTCAACAGGTTTATCGGGATCGCTGCAAAAGTAATAGCCCCCACGCGCAAACTGCTCGTAGGGGCGTTCTTAAGGTCCCAAAAGATCCTGTATTGTCAATAGGATACTTGGAACGACTTTGGCTGTCGGTCCGGGTCGAACCCTTGTTCCCTGATGAACTGCCGCAGGGACTCTTTGACCACGTCGTTTTTGGAAAGCCCAAGCTTCAGGCGGCAGAGTTCAAGGTTCTGGTCCAGCATCGTGGGGATCACTATTGTCGTTCGCACCACGGATGCGGTTGATCCGCCGACGTCCGTCAGCGGAGCGCCATCTGCCACTTTTCTGTTTCGAGACACGAATACCTCCAGGTCTTTTTATCGTCCGGCATAAAGTCTAACACGGCCTCCGCATTCTTTCTAGCATAGCACCACGGAGCGTCGCAAGGAGGATGGTGTCACATTTGTGCGCTCTCCATGGAGCTTGACATCATGGCACGAAAGCTGATAGACTTCTTCTTCAAGAAAGGGGGCTAAGAAAAGTGGGTCCTGCCAGGTCTCAGAACGTTAAGCGGGTTTACGCGTCGGCCGTGCAGAACTGTATCGCCGATGCGCTCACCGGCATCGAAGAATCGCTCGAATCGATGGGTCAGTATTCCTATCTTGCTTTCTCTGGGAAGGACGTTGTCGATTCCCTGGGACGCCGGCTTGAAGCTCTTCGTTGTGCCGTTGAAGAAGATCCATCCGTTCGGTACATTCTCGAAATCGGCGGTTACGACTACGTCGCCGCCATGCACAAGAACATGAAAGATCCTGCGCCCAAGAAAAGTGCGGCCATCGAAGGGCGAGGAGCGGAGGTTGCGATGTCGCTCGGAAAAGAGCTGAAAACGGCCTGATTCGCTTCCAACCCCTTCTTCCGGACCACCTCAGTTACAATAATCTCCACCAGGAGTCGATCCCATGCACAAAACCGCCGAGAAGCAGGTCGGGATCTGGGTGCGCGTCTCCCACGAGGATCAGGCCAAGGGCGAGAGTCCCGAGCACCACGAGCGCCGAGGCCGCTTCTACGCCGAATCCAAGAGCTGGCAGGTCAAGGAGGTGTACCACCTGGAAGCCGTGAGCGGCAAGTCGGTCATGGGCCTTCCCGAAACGAAGCGGATGCTCGAAGACATCAAGTCTGGACGGATCACCGGCCTCATCTTCTCGAAGCTGGCCCGGCTTGCCAGGAATACCCGAGAGCTTCTCGATTTCGCCGACATCTTCCGCGATCATAATGCCGATCTGGTTTCCCTCCAGGAGTCAATCGATACTTCAACTCCGGCCGGCCGGCTCTTCTACACCATGATCGCGGCCATGGCCCAGTGGGAGAGGGAAGAGATCGCCGAACGGGTTGCCGCGTCCGTCCCCATTCGCGCCAAGCTGGGCAAGCCCCTGGGCGGCCAGGCCCCTTTCGGATATCGATGGGAGAACCGCTCCCTTGTTCCCGATCCGGAGGAGGCTCCCGTCCGCAGGCGCCTGTACGAACTGTTCCTGGAGCACCGGAGGAAGAAGACGGTAGCCAAGCTTCTCAACGATGCCGGCCACCGGACTCGGAACGGCTCGAAGTGGAGCGACACCACGGTGGACCGCCTCATCCGTGATCCGACGGCGAAGGGAATACGAAGAGCCAATTACACCAAGAGCCTGGGCGACAACAAGCAGTGGACCCTGAAGCCCGAGAGCGAATGGGTGCTCACCGAGGTGGAATCGATCATTTCCGAGGACCTTTGGCTCCAGTGCAACGCCCTTCTTGACGAGCGCAAGAACGGGCGCCGACCTGGAAAGAGGGCGGTACATCTCTTTGCCGGCGTCACGTACTGCATCTGCGGTCGGAAGATGTATGTACCGTCGAACACCCCGAAATATATCTGCTACGGCTGCCGAAACAAGATCGGAACAGGCGATCTGGAAGCCGTCTTCCAGGAGCAGCTCAGAAACCTTTTCCTTTCTCCCACCGAGATCTCAAGCTACCTGGAACTGGCCGACCAGACCATGCAGGAAAAGCAGAACCTTCTCCAGTCCCTCTCCAGCGAGCGCAAGAAAACCCGCCAGGAGATGGACAAGGTGATGCGCCTGTACCTGGACGACAAAATCAGCGCCGATGGATTTGCTGTAGAGCACCGTCCCCTGGAAGAACGCCTGAAGCAGATCGACAACGAGCTTCCCGCCCTCCAGGGAGAACTCGATTTCATGCGCATCCAGATGCTCTCAAGCGATCAGATCCTCACCGAAGCCAAAGACCTGCACGCCCGCTGGCCGGATCTTGAGCGCGACGAAAAGCGCAAAGTAGTTGAAAATATTACCGAAAAAATCGTCGTCGGCCGCGGCGAGATCTCCATCGATCTCTGCTATCTGCCCGCAGCCTCCGAACTCGTGACACAAAAGCAACACAACTTCAGGGATTCATCGCGGCGATCAGCATGAAGCTGGCCGGAAACGTCAGCGTCATGTTCGACCGGGCAATCGTCACCGAGCCGTCTTCCAGCGGTTGCCGCAGCAGCTCGAGCACGTTGCGCGGAAACTCCGGCAACTCATCCAGAAACAGCACGCCATGGTGGGCCAGGCTCACCTCCCCCGGCCGCGGCATGCCGGGGCCTCCGCCGATGAGGC
The DNA here is from genome assembly GCA_026129905.1 of Bryobacteraceae bacterium. GTDB lineage: Bacteria > Acidobacteriota > Terriglobia > Bryobacterales > Bryobacteraceae > JAHCHE01. Next base: position 104,748 of record JAHCHE010000001.1, read on the forward strand.
CGGCGTCGGAGACGGTGTGGTGCGGCGCGCGAAAGGGCCGTTCTTTCAGCATGCCCACGCCGCGCGGCAATTGCCCGGCGACGCTCAGGATTTTGGTGGTTTCGAGCGCCTCCTCGAAGGTCAGTGGGGGCAAAATCCCTGGAAGGCGCTTGGCCAGCATGGTTTTGCCGCTCCCGGGCGGTCCGATCATGAGCACGTTGTGCGCGCCGGCGGCCGCCACCTCGAGCGCGCGCTTGGCCGCCGTCTGTCCTCGCACGTCCCGAAAATCCGGCGCGGCGCGCTCGCTCTGGACCGGGATATCGGGCGCGCTCGTCACGGGAGTGAACTTCTCGGGCGTCTGGAGCAGCCCGACCACTTCGGCCAGATGCGTCATCCCGTAGACCTGCACCCCTTCCACCACCGCCGCTTCCGCCGCGTTGTCCCGAGCGACGATCAGCCGCCGCACCCCCTGGTTACGCGCGCAGATAGCGATCGACAGCGCCCCGCGCACCGGCCGTATCGAGCCGTCCAGCGAGAGCTCGCCCGCCAGCAGGTGGCCCTCGCACTGGCCCACCACGCCCATGGCGCCGAGAATTCCCAACGCCATCGGCAGATCGAAGCCCGCTCCCTCCTTGCGCACATTCGCCGGCGCCAGATTGATGGTGACGGACTTGCTCGGATAGCCGAAGCCGGAGTTCATCAGCGCCGACTTGATCCGTTCGCGGCTTTCCCGGACCGCCGTGTCCGGCATGCCGACGGTGATGAAGTCGCGTTGCGAGCCGGAGGCGTACATATCCACCTCCACGTCGATCGGATGGGCATCTATGCCGAATACAGCCGCGCTTCGGGTACGGAATAGCACTCTGTTATGAAGTCGGCTGAGGTCAGCAAGCTCTCAGGCGGGTTTTTCGGCGCCGGACTCCGTAAGGGGAAGGGCGGCGGGTTTGCCGAGAGACTCCCACCTCAGGCGGGCAGTCGCCTGCATCGCGACAAATAAGGTAAGGATGGCGCCGATCGTGATGGCCAGACCGGTGTAGCCGCGGAAGAAAAAGGCATAGGAGAAGAGAACGAGGTAGACGAATTGCGCACCGGCCGCCTCGCGGAAGGCGAAGCGCGATCCGACGACGAGCCGCAGGTAGCTGGCGACCAGCGCCATCGAGACGGCCGCGGAGATCACGAACGAGACGTGCACGGAGAGATGGTCCACCAGGTACGCCATCAGCAGGTGGAAGGCAAAGAAGGCGCAGGCGATGAAGAAATAGTTCATCGGGTGGAGGTCGATGCGGCGCAACGCCGTGACCAGCCAGATGACAAAAAAGAAGAAGAACAATGAGACCGGAGCGAAGAAGCTAATTTCGCCGGCGAGCGGGCCGGGCTGGAGTTTTTCGGGCATGGACATAGCGATGGGAAAACCGGAAAGGAGGTTGCCGTAGCGCCACTCCAGTTGCCAGCCGCCGTCGCGCTTCTGCTTGGAGGTGGGCGAGAGGGTGTTGTCCGGGAAGTCAATCTCGTCGAAATCGGTGCGCATGGCGAGGGCGAAGTCTTTCACCTCGGCGACCTTCTCGCCGAAGGCGTAGCTCCAACGGGTCATACCGCGGGAGCGGTACTTGACGCCGAGTTCGGCGTGGCCACCCGCCGGAACGGGCGCTTCCACGCGGGCGCCGTCATCGTCCGCGGTCAGGACGGCGGGCCGGCCGTTCACCGTCATCTCGAGGCCGTCGTATACGGCGTTCGAGGCCGGGAAGGGCAAGACAAAGGCGACCTGGCGATCCCGGCCGGTTCCGTTGCGGAAGGTGAAGCGGCCCTGGAAACCGACGGCGTACGTGCTGTACCAGATAAGTCCTTTCTGGCGGTGTTCGAGAGCGAGGGCGACATCGAGGCGGCTTCGTTCGAGCGATAGCGGGAGGCGGCGGCGGACCGGTTTTTCGCGCACGACGCGCTTGCCGTCCTCGGTCGACTCTTCCTTGACGAGGGTGGATTCCCAGGCTTCGGCGTACGCCGGCCGCTGCTCCTGGGGGCCGCCCCAGGTGGAGGCTACCTTTCCGCGCAGAGCCGACGAAGAGGAGTGGGTGCGGCTAAGGATCGTGGCGCCGAGGATTCCCCAGGCGACAGCGGCGCAAACGAATATGAAGGCGATGGCGAGGACGCGCTGGATCATGCATTCATGTTATGGGGGATAGTTGATATTGTCAAGTACTTTTTGCTGAAAAGTTGACGACGCGCCTGAAGTGAGGCTCCTGGAGGGGCGCCGTTTTCCGTTTGAATCTTGACTTTAAGGTGCTAATATAGAAAAGGACCCGCGGGGCTGCCAGCCGCCGGGTCTCCATCACGATCAGAGGAAGGTGTGCGCCTTGGAAACCTGGATTGACTTCGCGCGCGGACCGTTGTTTCGTTTTTGTTTCGCCCTGCTGGTACTCGGTCTGCTACGCCTTGTATATCTTGCCGCGGCGGGAATTCTCGAGGCGTGCCGGCGCCGGCCGGACAAGCGGGTTCCCGCAACGACGTTTTGCGTCCGGACAGCGCGTTCGCTGTTCGCGTTCCGGACAATACGGCAACATCCGTTGCAGAGCTTCATATCCGGTTTATTTCATGCCGGATTGTTAATGATTACGCTGTTTCTGGCGGCGCACGTGCTGCTGTGGAAAAGGGGCGTGGGCTTCGCGTGGCCGGCGCTGCCGGAAGTTGCGACGCGGTGGGCGGCGCTGGTTGTAATCGCCACGGGAGTGGCGCTGTTCGCCGTGCGCGTCGGAAGCCGCCGGTACCGGGAACAGAACTCTCCTCAGGAACTGCTGTGGCCTCCGCTGATCCTCGCGCCCTGCATCACCGGCTATGTCTGTTCGAACTTCTCTCTCTCGGCGACCACATACCAATGGCTGTTCCTGTTCCACGCTCTCTCGGCGAACCTTGTGATGGCGATAATTCCATTCACGAAGGTTGCCCGGGCGGTACTGGGACCGTTGACGCGATTCGCGGCGCATATCGACCTGGAATCTTCGGAGGCGGGCGGCGAGCGGCGCTTCGTCTGGGTGCTGCACACGGAGGAGGAGGAGGAGGAGGAAGAAGAAGCCACCGCAGCGAGCGGGAGAAGGGCAGGATAACATGCAAGCCGCGATCCTTACCGATACCACCAAGTGCATCGGCTGCCGCCAATGCGTGATCGCCTGCAAGCGGGCGAACAATCTGGAACCGGACGTCCCGCGGCGGTGGGCCCTCGAAGACGGGCTCTCGGCGCGGAATTGGACTTCCATCGAAGACCGGCCGGACGGCAAGTTCGTACGGAAACAATGCCGGCACTGCCTGGAACCGACATGCGTCTCGGTGTGCCCGGTGGGCGCCCTTCAGAAAACCAGCATCGGACCGGTGATCTACGACGGGAACAAGTGCATGGGATGCCGGTACTGCATGATGGCGTGTCCGTACGGAATCCCGCGATACGACTGGGACCAGACGGCCCCGTACGTCCGCAAATGCATTCTTTGTTACGACCGCGTGAAGGCGGGCGGGCAGCCGGCATGCACCGAGGTCTGTCCGACCGGCGCGACGATTTTCGGCGACCGGTCCGAACTGCTGGCGATCGCGCATGAGCGAGTTGAGAAGGCTCCGGACACCTACATCAAGAAGGTCTGGGGGGAGCACGAGGTGGGCGGAACGTCGGTGATGTACGTTTCCGATACCGATCTCACATTCCTGACGCAGGGACGGGAACTGGGCAACGAGCCGATGCCGAACCGCACCAAGCTGGCGATGAACGCCGTGCCGTTCGCATTTGTGGGGATGGCCACGACGATGGCGGGCATCAACTGGATCATCGGGCGCCGCATGAAGCTGGAACGCGAGCCGGAGCAGGCATCGGGGCGGCGGGAGGATAAGAATGCGTAGAGTCCGCCGTTTGAAACTGATTCTCTGGCTGGTGACCGGATTGGCGCTGGCGGTGGCCATCGCGCGGTTTCTGTTCGGCCTTGGCGCCACCACCAATCTCTCGGACGCGACGCCATGGGGCTTCTGGATCGGGTTTGACGTGATGAGCGGCGTCGCGCTGGCGGCGGGCGGCTTTGTCATCACCGGCGTCTGTTACATCTTCAAACTGGAGCGCTTCCACTCGATCGTGCGCCCGGCGGTGCTGACGGCGTTCCTGGGCTACCTGGCGGTGGCCTTCGGGCTGCTGTTCGACCTGGGCCTGCCGTGGAACATCTGGCACATGGTGATCTACTGGAACCCCCGCTCGCCGCTGTTCGAGGTGGGCTGGTGCGTGATGCTCTACCTGACCGTGTTGACGCTGGAGTTCTTCCCGGTGCCGGCGGAGGAGTTCAGCGCGCTGGCGCGGGTGCGGCGGTTCCTGGTCAGGATCCGGTTGCCGCTGGTGATCGTGGGAATCGGCCTGTCTACGCTGCACCAGTCTTCGCTGGGCTCGCTGTTCCTGATCATGCCGCACCATCTTCACCCGCTCTGGTATTCGCCGATTCTGCCGGTGCTGTTTTTCGTTTCGGCGGTGGGGCTGGGAATGATGATGGTGATGTTCGAGAGCCATTCGACGGCGTACCTGTACCGGCGGAAGCCGGAGACGCCGCTGCTGGCGCGGCTCGGCGGGCTGGCGCGGTGGATTCTGCTCGGTTACGTGGTCGTGCGGCTGGTGGACCTGGCGGCGCGGGGACAACTGCGGCAACTGATCGCCGGCGGCTGGCAGACGTGGATGTTCTGGTTTGAGCTGGCGGTAATGGCCATTGTTCCGGCGACGCTGCTGTTCCTGCCGGCCGTACGCAACTCGAGGCGGGCCCAGTGGGCGGTGGCGTCGATGGGCGTGTTCGGCGTCGTGCTGAACCGCGTCAACGTCGGCGGCGTGGTGCATTTCGGCCGCCAGTCGTATCTGCCTGCGTGGACGGAGTTGGCGATCAGCGCGGGCGTGGTGTCGTTCGCGATGCTCGTGTTCATGTGGGTAGTGGAGCGGTTCAAGGTGTGGGAGGAACGGCCCGCGGATCCAGCGGCGGAGACGAGATTTCTGCCGGAGTTCGACCGCCTGGGTATGAGTTGGCTGGGCACGCCCATTGCCGGCGCCCGCGCCGTTTACTCGCTGGCTTTCGTGGTGGCGGCGGCGCTGGGATTCGCGCTGATCAACCCCCAGCCGGCCGCCAGCCGGGGCGTCGAGCCCAGCCCGGTTCACCACGCGCTGGGCGGCGACGTTCTGTTCATCGACGGTAACCACGATGGCTTCGGGGTGTCCATGCCGCACACATCGCACCAGGCCCACGGTGACAAAGACGGCTGCGCGTCCTGCCATCACATGAATGCGCCCGGCGACCAGAATACCGGGTGCCATCAATGCCACCAGGACATGTATATGGCTTCCGACGCCTTCAACCACCGGTGGCACGCTTCACCGCACGGCGCGGCCCTGGAGTGCAACGACTGTCACGTAAGCGGAAAGACGCGGCGGGCGGAAACGGCGAAGGTCTGTGGCGACTGCCACACGGACCTGGTTCCGAAAGGGGCGCCGTTCGAGGTGAAGCAATACCGCGCTGTGGGCTATGTCCAGGCGATGCACCAGCTTTGTATCGGCTGTCACGCGGAAATGGCGCAGCAGATGGGCGTAGAGGACTTTGCGCGGTGTTCGGCCTGCCACGGCCAATCGACGACGCCGACGACGATCGAGAAGCTGCATCAGCGGAGGCCGCAGCGCGCCAGCAAGCGGATTGTGTTGCCGCCGTATTAGACGGAGGCGACCAGCGCAACGAGCGGGCCGTATGATGCGGCCCGCCCCCGCGCGATCAGCGTTTCTCGGTGATCTTAACGGGCGAAACCAGCTCGAAGGTGAGAACGGACTCGGCCGGAATCGTTGCCGCTTCGCCGCGGGTAGCCGCCACTACGCCGCCGCCTCCCGCCGCTCCGGCCGCCGCCCCGATGGCCGCGCCTTTGCCGCCCCCGGCGATGGCGCCGATCGCCGCGCCGACGCCGGAGGCGATGCCGACCTTGGCCGCATCCTTCTTGACGCCGGATTTCGCTTCCTGGCCGAAGCTGGTGGTATCGATGGCGATTGTCTGTCTGTCCGCGGTGGTGAGGCGCGTGAGGCGGAGCGTAAGCGAGGCGCGGCCCTTCACACGGCCGCCCGGATCGGTATCGGCGACGACGCCTTCAACCTGGGCGCCCCTTGGCGCGATGACCCAGCCGCCGCTGGTGATCGGCTTCTCGAGGTGCGCGGTGAATCGCTCCCCATCGGCGGCCGTCTTGGTGGAGATCTCCGAAGTGGTGCGCACGACGATGGCGGCGCCCGCCTCGAGGGTGGCTGTCCGGGCAGGAGGCGGAGCGGGCGGCCTTGTTTCTCTTTCACCCGGCCGCTCCTCGGTGTGCGCGCGGGCCGGCGGCGTTTGCGTGGCCGGGACGGCCGGTTCCAGTTCCCTCTCGCGGAGGCCGCCGCTGCCAGTTTCGCCGCCGCGGCGCGGTTGTTGGGCCGTGTCACGGGAGCGAGCTGCGGGCGGGGCCTCGGCCGGGGGGGCCGGCGCTTCAGCCTGTTGCTCAGATTGCCCCGGCGTCGTAAGCTGATGTTCCTGAAGGGGCGGCTGGGCCTGGGCTTGCTCCTGTTCGGACAGCGGCTGATTGGAAGTGGTCTGCCGATTGCACGCGATAAAGGCGCCGGCAACCAGAAGCGACATTGTGACGATGAGTTTCCGCGATGCCATAGAACTCCTCCCGGGATACTTCAGAGGTTAGCGCTCCCTCCTGCTGTATGATAGACGCACCCAGCGGAGGAATTGGTACCAGCCGCGCACGAGGGGCGCCGAGGGGCGGGCCAACGATGCAGAGTCTGCAACATGTAGAACACCTGGCAAGGATTCCCCGCCGCGAGGGCGGGAGGAGCGCCATCGTGTTTGCGCTCAAGTGCGGACTGGCGGCGGGGCTGATCTGGTGGCTGGTCGCCTCCGGGCGCTTGCAGTGGCAGGTGCTGGTCGGCTTGCAGTTCGGAGCGGCATTCGCCGGCCTGTTCGCGTGCCGGCTGGCGGTGCTGGTTCTGCCGGTGGTCCGTTGGCAGCGGCTGGTGGCGGCGTTGGGTCTGAAGCTGAGCTTGGCGCAGGCGGTGCATATCGGCCTCATTGGAGGCTTTTTCGGCGTGTTCGCGCCGGCATCGATCGGCCAGGACAGCGCGCGGTTGCTGTATGGAACGCGGGAGAACGAGGGGCAGGCGCACGAGATTGTCTCGAGCATCTTAGCGGACCGATTGGTGGGACTCGCGTCCCTGGCGCTGCTGGCGTTCTTCTGGGGCGCCGTGTTCATGATTTCGCAACCGGACACGGCGATAGCGAGAGCGATCGTTGCGGCGTCGCTGGCGCTGCTGGCAGTGGGCGCGACCGGGACCCTGGCCGCGCTGGGCTTTCCGCGCGTCGTCGAATTTCTCCGGCGCTGGCGGCCGGCGCAGCGAGTAGTGGCCGGAGTCTGGGCGTACCGGCTGAGAAAGCGGGCGCTGCTGGAGGCGCTGGCGATTTCCTGCGCCTCGCATTCCTTCGTGATGGCGGCGTCCTGGCTGGCGTTCGTTACGCTTGGGGTGAGCGCGCCGTTCGTGGCGGTGGGCGCCATCACGCCGCTGATCAGCATTTCTTATGGAATCCCGCTGACGCCGATGGGGCTGGGAGTGTCGGACTCCGTCGGCGATGCGCTGTACCGGCTGATCGGCGTCGCCGAAGGCGCGGAGGTGAGCGTGGTGCTGCGGGCGGTCGCACTTCTGATGTCAGCGGCGTGCGGCGCGGCCTTCCTGCTGCCCGTTTTCCGGACGCGTAACGGCAGCGCGGTTGATCGGAGCGCGCCGGATACGCTATCCTGTCAGTAAATAGATAGATGGCAAACCACTTTTCTGCCCTTAAGCGGGCGCGACAGATCAAGCGGAGAACGGCGGTGAACCGGGCGCGGCGGACGCGTCTGCGTCATCATATCCGCGCGTTTCGGCGAAAGCTGGTGGCGGGGGATCTCGCCGGCGCCGAGCAAATGCTGGGTCCCACGTTTTCTATCATCGATCGCGCCGCGAAATGGGGCATCATCAAACCGAATACCGCCGATCGCTATAAAGGCCGGCTAAACGCCCGGCTGAAGAAAGCATCCGCCCCCGCGGGCTAGTCCCGTTGCCGGCAGTTCCAGCGGAACTGTCCCCGCAATGCACCTCGGCGAAGCTCTCCGGTTCAGCATCAATGCGCTGAACGCCAATAAATTCCGCACATTTCTGACCGCGCTCGGGCTGGTGATCGGGAACGCCTCCATCATCCTCGTCGTGACGATTTCGCTGACAAGCCGGGACTATATTCTCGAACAGATCAGCGGGATCGGCAGCAACCTGGTGTTCGCGTACCTCGAGGTGGGCTACCGCGACGCCGCGACCGTGGACGCCGACTTCATCAAGATCGCCGACGTGGAGGCCGTGCGCCGCCAGTTGGGCCCTCGGATTCAAGCGGCCAGCGGCGTCATGCAGGCGTATGACAGCGTTGTGGTGGCCGGGCGGCCCAAGGACGTCGTCATTCTCGGAACGGACGAATACTACGCGCGGGTGCGAAACCTGGTGCAGCTTGCGGGGCGGCCGCTGGACTCCAGCGACGTGAGCCTCCGTCACCGGGTGGCGCTGCTCACCGAGCGGCTGGCGCAACAGATGTTCGGTTCGACCGCAAATGCCGTCGGGAAAACGATGAAGCTCTTCGGATTACAATTCACAGTAATCGGGGTATTCAGGGAGAAAACCGAAAGCTTCGGGCTGTCGGAACTGGCGCGCGAAACGGTGCTGATTCCCATCACGGTGATGCGCTACTTCACGCCGCAAGAGCGCGTCGATCCGATGTACGTCCAGGCGACGGGGCCGAACGAGGTGGAGGCGGTAACGCGCGGCGTGCGCGAGGTGCTCGAGAGCCGGCACCGCGCCGGGGCCAGCTACTATGTCGGTAACCTTTCGGCGATCCTGGACGCCGCGAAGAACATCGCGCTGATTCTGACGATCGTGCTGATCCTGATCGCGGCCATCGCCATGGTGATTTCCGGCATCGGCATCATGAACATCATGCTGGTGACGGTTACGGAGCGGACCCGGGAAATCGGCGTGCGTCGCGCCGTGGGGGCCACGCCGCGCGACGTGCAGCACCAGTTTCTGATGGAGGCGGTGTTGATCAGCGTGTCGGGCGGTCTGGTGGGCGTGCTCTGCGGCGCGGCCATTCCGCTAAGCGTCGGCTTTTTCACGGACGCGATCCAGATCCAGTTCTCGTGGCTGTCGGTATTTGTCGCGTTTGGCGTGTCGCTGGTGGTAGGCGTAATTTTCGGTCTGCTGCCGGCGAACCGGGCGGCGCGGCTGAACCCAACGGAAGCGCTGCGGTACGAGTAGCGGGAGGACGGCTGGCTCGCCGCGCCGTTGTGGGAAACTGAGGGGTCCGGCAGGCTTGTCGATGCGCGCAGCGTGGTTGTCCATCCTGTTTGTGGCGCCGCTGATGGGGCAGGGGCCCGCCACGGATTTTGTCCCCGTCGGCGTCTGGTACGGAGGCGGGAAAGCCAGGGCGCCGATGCTCGAGGGCGACCCGAAGGCCCATCGCGAAGAGTGGCGGCGCGACGTGCGCCAGATCAAGGCGCTCGGCTTCAACACGCTCCGCTGCTGGATGGACTGGGCCACCGGCGAGCCCGTCGAGAACCAGTACCGCCTTGAGACGTTCGAGACGCTGCTCGCGCTTGCCGAACAGGAACAGCTCAAGGTCGTGCTGCAAGTCTACATGGACTCGGCGCCGGCGTGGGTCGGCCGCAAACACCCGGACTCGCTGTTCGTCTCCTCCAACAGCCAGGCTATCGTTCCGGAGTCCGCGCCCGGCTACTGCCGCGATCACCCGGGCGTCCGCAAGGCCGACCTCGCCTTCTACACGGCGCTCGCCGAACGCGCCCGGCGGAGTTCCGCTTTCCTCGGCTGGGATTTGTGGAGCGAGCCGCACGTCATCAACTGGGCCAACCCCACGTATATTCCCAGCCCGGAGTTCTGCTTCTGTCCTTATACCAAGGACAGGTTCCGCGCGTGGCTCAGGAAGAAGTACGGCTCGCTGGACGCGCTCAACGCGGCGTGGTACCGGCAATATCAATCGTGGGCGGAAGTGGAGCCGAACCGGCTGAGCACGATCCTCTCGTTCAGCGACTACATCGACTGGAAATCGTTCATCGCCGACAAGCTGGGCGAAGACCTGCGGGAGCGGTACGAGGCGGTGAAGCAGGCGGCGCCGGACTCGGTGGTCACCAGCCACGCCGCCGGCGTCGGGCTGTTCAGCTCGCCGCACTATTGGGAAGGCCAGTCCGACGACTGGACCATGGCGCGGCAGGTTGACTACTACGGCACGTCGTTCTACCCGAAGCATTCCGCCTTCGTCGATCGCGATCCGCGGTGGCGCGCGGCGCTGCTCGATTTCACGCGCTCGTTCGGCTTCTTCGGCGGCGGGCGCGGCTTCTGGATCGGCGAGTTGCAGGGCGGCTTCGGGACAATCGCGCTGAACGTCAGCTCGCCGGTGACTGTGGCGGACGTGCGGATGTGGGCCTGGAGCGCGCTTGCACGGGGCGCTAAGGGGATCTTCTTCTATGCGTGGTATCCGATGAACTCCGGGTACGAGTCGGGCGGGTTCGGGCTGATCGAACTCGATGGGACGATCACGGAACGAAGCCGGGCCGCGGGCGAGGTGGCGCGCGTTGTGACCGAAAACCAGCAACTGTTCTTCCAGGCGCGTCCGCCGCAAGCGCAGGTCGCGGTGATCTACAACCCGCTGGCGCATTTCATCGGCGGCCGGCAGCGCGCCGCGGCGTACGGCGGACCGCAGGGCGAAGTGGCGGGCATCGAACGGGACTCGCTGCTGGGCGTCTACCGGGCGCTCTTTCCCACGAACACGCCGCTCGATTTCCTTCACATCGCCCACCTGTCGCGGGACGCGCTGGCGCCGTTCAAGCTGGTGATTCTGCCGTATCCGCTGATGCTGCCGGGATCGGCCGCCGCCGAGCTGAAGGAGTATGTGCGCAACGGCGGCGCGCTGGTGGCCGAGGCGCGGCTCGGATGGAACAATGAGCGCGGGCGCGCGGCCGAAGTCATTCCGGGACTGGGCTTGGCCGAGGTGATGGGGTGCCGCGAAGCGTCCGTGGAGACGGTGAGGAAGGAACGCGCCGCACTGCGGTGGGAGAGCGACGCGCTGCCGGGAATCGAGCCGGGCGTGGTTCTGCCGGGCCGGTGGTTCGCCGAAGCGCTGACGCCGCGGAAATCGGCGCGCATTGTGGCGCGATTCGCCGACGGAACCGCGGGCGCCGTCATGTCAACCTACGGCAAGGGAAAGACCCTGATGCTCGGAACGTATGTCTCCGCGGCGTTCGAGACCGAGCCGCAGCCGGCCACCGAGCGTTTCTACAGGGCGCTGCTGGACTGGGCCGGCGTCGACCTTCCGGTTGACGTTTCCGGCGGCGACATCGAGGCGCGGTATCTCGAAAGCGGCCGCGACGCGCTGGTTTTCGTGTTCAATCATGGGCGCGAGGCGGTCGAAGCGGACGTGCGCCTGGCGCGGCCGGCGGCAAAGTACGTCGCCGCGGATCTGCTAAGAAGCGAGCCGGTGGAAATCGCCCGGCAAGACGGCAAAGTGCGATTGCGGCGGCGGATGGAAGCATCGGACGTGTGGGTGGTCCGTCTGGCGGAGCAATAACCGGATGCCCGTCCTGGCGATCGATCTTGGAGGAACGAAGCTCGCAGCCGCCGTGGTGGACGAGGAGGGCGCGGTCCTTCGCCACGAGAAGGCGCCGGTCCGCCACCAGAGCCTCGCCGAAACCGTGGAACAGATCGGGCGCATGGCCGGGAGGCTGACCGATGCGAACACCAGCGCGGCGGGGCTCATCGTGCCGGGCATTTACGATCCCCGGAATGGGACCGCCTGGGCGCCGAACCTGTGGGGCCGGGAGCATGTACCGTTGCTGGCCGCGCTCGGAGATCGGCTAGGATTGCGCATACGGATCGAGAGCGATCGCGCGGGCTACGTGCTCGGGGAACAATGGCTCGGCGCCGCGCGCTCGTGCCGGAACGTCGTGTTCCTGGCGGTGGGCACGGGGATCGGGGCGGGCATCCTGGCCGAAGGGCGGCTGGTGCGCGGCGCAGGCGGCATCGCAGGCTCCGTCGGCTGGTTTGCGCTGAATCCGGCGATGAACGAGTGGTACGGCCGGACCGGCTGCTGGGAATCGGAAGCCGGGGGTCCGGCGCTGGCGCGGCGGGCAGGCATGCGATCGGCGGAGGAAGTTGTGGGAGCGGCGCGCGCGGGTGACGCGCGGGCCCGGGAGGCCGTGACCAACGCTGTCGAGTATCTGGCCATGGGCATCGCCAACATCATCAGCATTCTGAACCCGGAGGTCGTGGTGCTCGGCGGCGGCCTAATGCAGGCGCCGGATTTGTTCCTGGAACCCGTGCGGCGGCTCGTAACGGACTGGGCGCAGCCGGTGGCGCGGGAGCAGGCGCGCATTGAGCTAACGGCGCTCGGCGACCGGGCGGGCCTTCTGGGCGCGGCGCGCCTCGCATTGAGCGAAGAACAAATTTAGGACACTATGTCGGCGATTACTACGAAAAACGACCAGCGTGGGCGCTACTCCGTGAAGAAACCGCAACGATTACGGCCACCCGGTGGGCGCTAACGCCATACTTGCCCTTCGCTGCTGCCATCTCAACGGCCGGTTTGAGGACTACTGGGCCGCCCGCCGACCCGCCTGACCTCCACTTCTATGTCGCGCACCCAGCCGATTCTCCGCCACACGTCCCGCACTCGGTTCCGGTGTGATTGAGGCTGGCTGTACCAGGGGCGGGCGATTTCCACCTCGCCCAGCGCCGTCAGAATGTGGCGAGATCGCCGTTCACGGTAAGGCGCCTTGTGGCCGCAGGAACAGGGAAGGACACGCTGCTCCTCGTCCGGCTCGGGAAAACGCAACAACTGGCTGAGGGCGGCGGCTCCGGCCCGATGCCGGGCGGCGCGCAAAGCCATTTCCACCGCCTCCAGGTCCGTCTGGGCAGTTTGCTTGCGCTTCGCGAAGACACGCGCCAACAGCGTAGCTATTTCGCGCGCGATCTCGACCTGGATCGCCGCGGCCGTTTTTTTTCCTCCGGCGTCAGCGTGTCCTCCAGCGGGCGCGCACGGCAAATCTTCTCGCTGACCTCCAACAGATCTCGGCTTAATGCGCGGAACCGGTGGTACTCCCCAATTTCGTTTTGGGCCTTACGCAGGGCCGCTGGAGTGGAAAAGGTTTCGGTGACAGTCTTGCCGCCGACCTTTCGAGTGAGGCGGCAGAAGGGACCGTGGCCAGGATCGCCCTTTTTATGGCAATGGCAGCGCGGGTTGCCGCAGCGGCCTCCCGTGGTTGTGATGGAGCCGGCACGCAGATCACCCAATTGGGCGATCTGCCGCTGAACGGCGGCACGCTGCATCTCCAGCGCGGGCAGAGCGTCGCGCATAAGGCCTCCTCAACCTAGCGTATCGCTACGCTAGGTTTACAAGCCATAAAAAAGAAGGAGCCGTGCGCGTGCCGCCGCGCCACCCGCCCCGCCGGACAGTCCCCGTCAGGACTTCCGGGCGGCCTTCCTGGCCCTCGGCTTCCCTTTGCCGGGAACGAGGGGCTCTGTGGGGACGGACCAGCGGCCGAGGCGGTATTCGCGGCGGTAGCGGGCCGAGAGGTTCGAGATGGCGACCGTGACCGCGCCGCCGGCATCGCAGGAGTACGATTCCTCGATCTCCTGGTTGGGGGCGCGTTCGCAGTGGCGAACCTCGGTGGATGTCAGGTCTTTGCGGTCCTTGAGGACCGGGTCGAACGGATACATGATCTCGTCCCAAAGCGTGATGTCGCCGAGCGGGCGGCCATCGTCGCTGCGGTGCGAGCATTCCAGATACCGGAAGTGGCCGATGTTGTGGACCGGGCGGTAGCGGCGGGAGACGCGCAGCGGCTTTTCGCCGGGTCCCGGCAGAGGCGTGCCTTTGGCAAACAGAGGATCGAACGTGATGGTGCGGCCCGCGTCGGCTTCGCGCCAGACGCCGAAGAACCGGGTGAAGGTCTCGCGGAGGACGTAGCCGGCCTGCTCGTCCGCCTGGATGGCCAAGCCGATGGCGGTGGCCGAATGGGTGTAGGAAGACCGGCGCACGCGCCGGCCATACACATCTCTTAATAGCCGCGGCACCAGCGGGAGTTCGCTGCCGCCGCCGGTGATGTAGATCGCGTCGGGATCCACATCATGCGCGGTGAGCAGATCCTGCACGGCGTGGAGGGTTTCCTGGACCATGGGACCGCAGCGCTCGTAGAAATCGTCGACCGGCACAGTGACGGCGGTCCAGTCCGGCCGCACCAGGGCGAGGTCGACGACGATGCGGCGGGTGTTGGGGTGGAGCGCCTCCTTCTTCTGGCGGCACTCCTCATGCAGCCGGAACCACTCCGCCTGGGGTAAGCGGTCGCGCTCCAGCGGCGAAATGCCGACCGCGTCGAGTGCCATTTCGGCAAGCAGCGTGTCGAAATCGTCCCCCCCGAGGGTCGGGATGCCTTCCGAGGCGATGATGGAGTGGGTGCGCTCGTCGGTCTGGACGAGGGAGGCGTCGAAGGTGCCGCCGCCGAGATCGTAGACCAGCAGCGAGCGGAGGTTGCGCCCGCCCGCTTTGCCTTTGTTCGCGTGGGCGAATTCGACGCTGGCGGCCGAGGGTTCGTTGAGCAGGCCGAGCACCTCGAAGCCGGCCCGGCGGAACGCCTCGACGGTCAGAAACCGCTGATTTCCGTTGGCGTTAGCGGGGACGCCGAGCATCGTCTCGAGAGCCTCGCCCGCGGCTAATTCGAGGCTGGAATGCTCGGCCAGCGCGAGCCGCAACGACGCCGCCAGCTCGGTGAGGAGTTCGAGCATGGGCGCTTTGTGGCCCGCGATCTCGACCTGGGTTTCCGGGCCGGCGTTCTCGAGGTAGCGCTTCAGGGAGCGGATGATGGTGCACTCGGGGTCCTGCTGCCGGCTCCAGGCCGGCCAGCCGAACTGGCGGACGTTGCCACTGACGGCGATTAGCGGCGGATACCAGTCGGTGTGCGCGCCGTCGGCCGTTTCAAAGCTGACCAGGGGATAGTTGCCCCGGTCGACGGCAGCGACGACGATCCTGGTGGTTCCGAAATCTACACCGATCCTCACCTAGATAGGATAGCGTGACTGGCGGGCGCGGGAAACCGGCGAGTTTCATTTTTTGGATTATATTTTGTCCGGAAGTACAGAATCTGGAATGCAGTTCGCGACACCGGCATCCTCTGGGTCGTGCGTCGAATCTGTGACAGGATTCTACACAGTGGAGTCGAAACTACTCACTTACCCTCAGGTTTAGGCGACGACGAGATCATCGCGAAAAACAGTCCAACGATCAGCAAACCGGCAACTAACCCGGATATCAACATAACGTCTCCCCCAACGTCTGCCTTTCCCTTAGCAATTTTGAGGCCAGCATTTCTCCGGGGGTGTGGCCGGAAAGCTGCCTGTCCTCTTATCGACCCGGCCCGCCCGAATGTGAGCCCGCCACGTCGCGTTCCTGTGCTAATTTTGGGGAATGAGAGTACAGCTCGCCTTTGGCAAGACAGGCCTTCCGCTGGAGCTACCGGAAGGCTACGACTACCAGGTTCTGGAAACCAGGTCGGCTTCGCCTCTGGAAAACCCCGCGCAGGCGCTGGAGGAGGCGCTTGACGCTCCGATCGGCGGACCGCCGCTGGCGGAACTGGCAAAAGGGAAGCGTTCGGCGGCCATTTCGGTATGCGACATCACACGACCCACTCCGAATTCCTTCGTTCTGCCCTCCGTGATCAGGCGGCTGGAGTCCGCCGGGATCGCGCGGGAGCAGATCACGATCCTGATCGGGACGGGGTTGCACCGGCCGGCTACGGACGAGGAGATCCTTGAGATCCTTGGGCCGGAACTGGCCTCCCAATACAGGGTGGTGAACCATTTTGCCCGCGACCTCGGCAGCCACCGGTTTCTCGGTCAGACGGCGGCGGGAACGCCGGCTTATGTCGATGAGCGGTTCGTCGCGGCCGACCTCCATATCACGGCGGGGCTAATCGAGCCCCACTTCATGCTCGGCTTTTCCGGCGGGCGAAAGCTGATCGCTCCGGCGCTGGCGGCCCGGGAGACCATCGCCGTTCTCCACAGCCCCAAATTCATGCGGGACGGCCGGTCGGTCGAGGGTTCGATTGAGGACAATCCGTTGCACCGGGAGCTGTTGGAGATCGCCAGGATGGCGCGGCACGACTTCATGGTGGACGTGGCGATTACCCGGAACCGCGAAGTGGCGGGCGTGTTCGCCGGGAATCCTGTCGAAGCCCACCGGACAGGTGCGCAATTCGTCTCGCGCGCCATGCTACAGCAGTTGGATGAGCCGGTGGACGCGGTGATCACCACCTCGGCGGGATACCCGCTCGACCTGACCTACTACCAGGCGATCAAAGGCGTGAGCGCGGCGCAGCACGTGCTGAAGCCGGGCGGAACGATTCTGCTGCTGGCGGCGTGCGGCGAGGGCGCGGGCGCGCCGGAGTTCCGGCGCATGCTGAAAGACTTCGATTCCCACGAGGGTTTCCTCAGCCATATCGATCGGGCGCCGGTGGAAATCGACCAGTGGCAGCTCGAGAAGCTCGCGCTGGTGGCTCGCAAAGCGAAACTGCTGTTTTACGTGCCCGGGCTGCCCAGCGAGTATTACTCGTCGCTTTGGG
The DNA here is from genome assembly GCA_026129905.1 of Bryobacteraceae bacterium. GTDB lineage: Bacteria > Acidobacteriota > Terriglobia > Bryobacterales > Bryobacteraceae > JAHCHE01. Next base: position 121,431 of record JAHCHE010000001.1, read on the forward strand.
GCGCCACCTGCGCCTCGGCCGAGGAGGCGCGCGACGCGCTGTTGTCGGGGCTGCGGCCCGGCGCCAGGGTGGCCATCGTTCCGGAGGGTCCCTACGTGCTGGCGAAGGCTCTGGCGACGGCGGCATAGCGGCGGGGGCGCAGCCCGGCCAATCACCGGTTGACATCGGACACCGGGTCGGCTATAGTTCTTGAAGTACTGGTCTATCAACGAGTTGTCGTGTTGTCTCGTGAATCAACCAAGGGCGTGAACGGACCGAGAATCAACCACTCGGTTGACAACCCCGCCCGAGCCTCCCGCAGAAGCGCCATGTCGTCAGCGGAGCCGGTGTCGCGGGTCCTCAGCCCGCGACCGTTGATGGGTCAGCGGACGCGGAGACCTGGCAATGGCAAGCAATCAGGATGAGCGGCTGGAACAAGCGCCGGCGCTGCCCGATGGGGACGACCTGGAACAACTCATCGACGACTACAGTCACCTGGCGCCTCCCGCACAGGGAGAACTGCTCCGCGGTCATGTATTATCGGTAACGCCGTCCGAAGTTATCGTCGATTTCGGGTACAAATCCGAAGGAATTGTTCCGGTCGGCCAGTTCACGCACTCCGACGGTTCGGTCCACGTCAAGCCGGGCGACGAGATCGACGTCATGGTGGAGCGCCACGCCCAGACGGTGGACGGCTACATCGTTCTGTCGCACGAACGCGCCCTGCGCGTACGGGCGTGGGACAACCTGGAAAAGGCGTTCCGCGACGGCCTGATCGTGTCCGGCCGGGTGCTTCGCCGCACCAAGGGCGGCTTGGGCGTGGATGTGGGCGTGGAGGCGTTTCTTCCGGCCTCCCATATCGACATCAAGCCCGTGCACGATTTGGAAGCGCTGGTCGGCAAGGACATTCCGGTCAAGATCCTGAAGCTGAACCGGCGGCGGGGCAATGTGGTGGTTTCGCGGCGCCACGCGGTGGAAGAAGAGCAGCACGCGCGACGGCACGCGACGCTGGAGGCGCTCGAAGAGGGCGCGACCGCCGCCGGCGTGGTGAAGAACCTGACCGACTACGGGGCGTTCGTGGACCTGGGAGGGATCGACGGCCTGCTGCACGTCAGCGACATGAGCTATGGGCGGGTGAACCATCCGTCGGAACTGGTTGCCGAGGGCGACCAGATCACGGTAAAAATCCTGAAGCTCGATCGCGAAAAGGGACGAATTTCGCTCGGCGTGAAGCAGTTGAGTCCGGACCCGTGGGAAAGCGTCGTGGAGCGGTATCCGGGCGGGGGCCGCGTCATCGGACGGGTGGTGAGCATCGCCGACTATGGGGCGTTCGTCGAACTGGAGCCGGGCGTGGAAGGACTGATTCACGTCTCGGAGATGACCTGGTCGCGGCGGATGAAGCATCCCACGAAGGTGGTCCGGGTCGGCGACACCGTGGAGGCGGTTGTTCTGGACGTCAAGACGAAGGATCGCCGGATTTCGCTGGGCATCAAACAACTGGAAGCGGACCCATGGACCACGGTGGCGGACCGCTACTCCATCGGCTCGGTGGTGGAAGGGAGGGTACGAAAGCTAACCGATTTCGGCGCTTTTATCGAGATTGAAGAAGGTATCGACGGCTTGGTGCACATTTCCGATCTTTCCTGGACAAAACGCGTCAAGCACCCGTCAGAGATACTGAAAAAGGGCCAGATGGCGCAGGCTGTGATTCTGCAAATCGATCCGAACAACCGGCGACTTTCGCTGGGAATCAAACAACTGGAGCCGGACGCCTGGGAAACGTTCTTCCACAATCACCAGCCTGGCGACGTGGTGCGGGGGAAGGTGACGCGGGCCGCGAGCTTCGGCGTGTTTGTCGAGCTGGCGCCGGGCGTCGAGGGCCTATGCCACAACTCCGAGATCGTCAGTCCGCCGGACCGCGGCCGGGACGATCCGCCGCTTCCGCTGGAGCGGGAGTACGAGTTCAAAGTGATCAAGATGAACGAATCCGAGAAGCGGATCGGGCTCAGCATGCGAGCCGCCGCGGACGACGAGGAGAAGACGCGGCTGGAAGAGTATCAGCGCCAGGCCGCCGCGGCCACTCTGACGATCGAGGAGGTCATGAACCTGAAGGGGCGTGAAAGCCGCTAGAGAGCTGCGCATCGAACGTTCGAAGGAGGAAAGGAAATGACGAAAGCCGAGCTGATTGAAGAAGTATCTCGCGTGGTTGAAATGACAAGGAAAGACTCCGAAGTCATCGTCGAAGCGATCTTCGACAGCATCGTTCGCGCTTTGCATACCGGCGACAAGATCGAGATTCGCGGGTTCGGCAGTTTTCGCACGCGCGACCGGCAAGGGCGTGTCGGCCGGAACCCGAAGACGGGCGAACGCGTGGAAGTCCCGGCTAAACGCATCCCGTATTTCAAGCCCAGCAAGGAATTGAAAGACCTGGTCAACGCAGGAGGTTCGGCCCCCGAGCCGGCGCCATTCTCCGCGCCGCCGGAGGAACCGTCGCCGGCGCTGTAGACGGATCCTCCCAGCCGCGTCATGGACCATCTCTGGACTCCCTGGCGGTACAGCTACATCACTCAAGCCAAGCTCCCGGCGGGGTGCATCTTTTGTGAGAAAGCGGCTTCCGCCGACGACGAGCGGAACCTGATCGTTCACCGCGCGCCCCTGAATTTCGTTCTGCTGAACCTCTATCCGTACAACAACGGGCACGTGATGATCGCGCCGTACGCGCACGCGGCGACGCTGGAGCAAGCGCCGGAGGAGGCGTTGGTGGAGATGATCCGGCTCGCCCGCCGCGCCGAGGAGGCCCTGACCCGGATCTACCGGCCGAAAGGGATCAACCTCGGGATGAACGTCGGCGAGTGCGCCGGAGCGGGCGTGGCGGGACACATTCACCTTCACGTGCTGCCGCGCTGGCCCGGCGACGTCAGCTTCATGACGACCACCGGCGAGACCCGGGTGATTCCGGAAGATCTGGCAACCACCTGGCGAAAGCTACGCGACGCCTTTTCCGGGGCGCAGTAACCGCCGCGACGAGGCGGCCGGTTACCTGGCTCTTTGGCGGCGGCAGCGGGCCTGGAAAATCACAGCCTTACAGCGGAAAAAGTAATGGTACTCCGCGCGGCGAATTGAGGCAACCGCGGTACTAAGACGAATAGCCGTCCTCTGCGTAGAAGGCGGTCTTCCGGTCTGCGGGCTTAACTCCGGACGATCGCGAACGCTATAGGTAACCTATTTATTTTCATAGAGATGCAGGCTGGAGAAGACGTCGTCGGTCAACCCGCCGAACAAGGCAATCCGGCCGTGCCCGTGGTACCGACTCCGTCGTTTTCTGCGTCGGACAGTCGCGGGCCGTTCCGACGCCCGCCACGGTCCGGTTTGGCAGGTACCGCCGTACTGATTGACCGTTCGCAACAATTTCCGTAAGTTCGAATCACGGACGGCGCAGGCTACCAGTTGGAGAACCTGCCCGAAGCGACGGAGGACAGGTGTCTTGTACGCGATGAGAGGACTTGCGATGGCGATGGCGGCGGGGATGCTGGCGGCCGGTGCGGCGAGCGCCGGCGAGATCTCGCTTGGGGAAGACGGGGCGCCGGCGTCGTTTGCCGAGCGCAGCCCCCGCTACCGGATACAGTCCACCGACGAACTGGAAATTAGCTTTCGCTTCACGCCGGAGTTCGACCAGAAACTGGCCGTGCAGCCGGACGGATTCATCTCGCTGCTGGACGTCGGAGACCTGGAGGTGGCGGGCATGACGGTGGAAGGCGCGCGGTCCGCGATCGCCGGCAAGTACGCCGCGATTCTGAACAAGCCGGTGATCACCGTGAAGCTGACCAACTTCAATAAGCCGCAATTCATTGTCGGCGGGGAAGTGGGCAAGCCCGGCAAGTACGAGCTGACGGGCGATGTGACGCTGAGCGACGCTGTGGCGATCGCGGGGGGGTTCACGCCGCGGGCGCGCGAGAACGAGGTGCTGCTCTTCCGCCGCTACAGCAAAGAAATGGTGGAAGTGAAGAAAGTGAACGTCAAACAAGCGCAGCACGGCAAGTTCGGCGAAGACGTGCGGCTGCGTCCCGGCGATTCGGTTTTTGTGCCGCGGTCGAAGGTGGGCGAGATCGACCGGTTCCTCAGCGTGACGCGTCTGGGGCTGTATTTTCCGTTGCCGGGCCTCTGAGGAGCCGAGCCTAGGGAGCACTGGCGTTGAAAGGAGCTGAGCAGTTGAACGATCCAAGCCGCAATGAGGGGTTGTTGTCGATGGCGGCGTTGTGGGACGTCTTGCGGCGCCATCGCCTGGTGGCGGGCGCCTCGTTCCTGGCATTATTCGGCGCAGCCGCGGCGTTCGTCCTGACCCGGCCTGCGCAGTACGACGCGGAAGTCAAGTTCATTGTCAAACGGGCGCGCACGGAGGGGCCTGTGGACGCTCCCAGATCGCAATCCGGAGCCCCGGCGGCGAATCTGAGCGAGATGGAGATCGCCTCCGAGATCGAGCTGTTCCGGAACCGGCGGTCGCTCGAAGAGACGGCGAGGCAGTGCGGGCTGGCGGACGAGGTGGCGGTGGCCGGCGGTGAATCGATGAAAACGGCCGTCGCCGTTCAGAAGCTGCTGCAAATGCTGTCCGTGAAGCGGGTGGAGAACACGAACATCATTTGGGTCCAGTACCGGCACGCCGACCCCAGCCGCGCCGCGTTGGTCCTGCGGGCGCTGACCGAGGCGTACCTGGCCGAACACGTTGCGCTGCATCGAAACTGGCGCACGTCGCAGTTCTTCGACGAGCAGACGGGGCTGTATCAGCAGCATCTGTCCGCCGCCGAGCGCGCACTCGGCGACTTCCGTCAGCGGCATCGCGTGTCGATGCTCGAGGCGGAGAAGGCGGCCACCCTCAGCCGGCAGAGCCAGCTCGAGGGTCTTCTTCAGGACGCCGAGTCGGCGATCCGGGACGCCCGCGACCGGCTGGTGGAACTGGGGAGGCAGGTGACCGGCATGCCGGAGACGATCGAGACCGCGAGCCGGACCGCCCGCAACGAAGCCCTGCTGGATCGGCTAAAGACGCGGCTGCTCGAACTGGAAGCGCGGCGCACGGAGCTGCTGACGAAATACGACAAGAGCTACCGGCTTGTGCGGGAGGTGGAGCAGCAGATCGCCGACACGCAGACGATGCTGAGCGGCGAACAGGATCCCGGAGTCGTTGACAGGACGCGCGCGCTCAATCCGCTGCGGCAGACGCTGGAAGCGGAGCTGCTGCGGACCCGGACGGCGCTGTCGGGCCTGGAAGCCAAGCGCGACAACATTGCGCGGGACTACACCGGCGCCCGGATGAAGCTGCTGGAGCTGGAGCGGATCACGGCGGAACACAACGAACTCGGGCGCGCCGTCAAGCTGGCCGAAGAGAACTACCTGATGTACCAGAAGCGATGGGAGGAATCCCGGCTGGCCGACGCGATGGACGAGGAGCGCTTCCTGAATGTGAGCGTGTTGGAGCCGGTGGTTCCGCCGGCGTTGCCGGTCGATCAGCATAAGCCGTTTCTGCTGACCCTGGCGGCGTTGATGGCGGCGGCCGGCAGCATCGCCTGCGCGCTGGCAGCCGAATACGCGCCGGCGGCGATCCGCGGAGGCCCTCGGCCGCGTCCGATGTCCTACGCCCCAGGACCGGAAGCGGTCCCGAGACGCGAACGAGCGGCGACCTACGCCGATATCAACGGGCGCTCCAGGCCGCCGGCGCCGGCGTGGCAGGAACAGGTGGCGCCGGATTGGGAAGAACCGACGGCCCCGAGGTGGGAAGGAGAACCCGCCGCGGCATGGCAGGACGCGGCGTCCGAGTCGCGGGCGCTGACCGTGACGACGCCCCCGCGGGGAGACCGGGCCGGCGCAATCCAGTTGTTACTGTGCCGGGAGTTGGTTTCGCGCGACGACTACGGCCACGTGATTGACCGGATCCGGATGTACCAGGGAAGGCAGGACGGCATTTCCATCGGGCTGGCGGCGGGCATTCCGGCGGAGGAGGCCGCGGTGGCCGCGGTACAACTGGCATCGTCCATGCACCGGCGCAACGGATTGCCGGTGCTGCTGGTGGACGCCAGCAATGCGAACCGGGCGCTGACCGGCTTTTTCGGGGCGCCGGAAGGGCCGGGATTCCGCGACCTTCTGCTGAGACCCGAAGGGGCCGAGAACCAGTGCGTTCACCGGACGGCGTTCGAGAACCTGTGGATCGTGCCGCCGGGTTATGGCTCGCTGAACGGAAATGCCGGGCCCGGGCGGCTGGAATGGCTGCGCAACGCGCTGGGCAACGGATCGATGAACCTGGTGGTGCGGCTGCCGGAGCAGGTAAACGGCGGTTCATGGCTGATGTTGTACGGGATTCTGGACGGCGCTCTGTGCAACGTCGGCGCGGAGGAAGGAGGGGCTGAGGTGACGGAACAAATCGTGAGACGAGTGCTGGAAGCCAAGCGGGGATACGACGACCGGCGTTTGACGCTGGTGGGCGGCGCGGGTGACTGGAGGCGCGATTCGATGGAATCGCTGACCGTGTGCTGAGGGAAACCGGGACTTCCGAGTTCGATCCGAAGAAGATGGAAAATCCGACAATAAGCGCCTTGGAGGTTTCCGCGTCCGTTCCGGCCAAGCCGCGCCTGCGATTTTTCCGCGATGCCCGCAACGTCAGCTTCAGCCTGGTCGTGGGCATGGGACTGCTCGCGCTCCGCAGCGTGCTCGTGCTGGACATTGTCGGGCCGCGCGTGATTGGAATCTGGAAATCGGTGATGGCCGTGCTGTTCGCCAGCGGCTTCCTGCGACTCGGCGTTCCCCAGGGCATCGGGCTGCGGATGCCCTACCTGCGGGGGCAGGGGCGCGGGGAGGAAGCGGAGCGGCTGGCCCGAAGCGCGGGGACTTTTGTTGCGCTGTGGGGCGGGGCGCTGGGTAGCGTCGTCTTCGCCTGCAGCTTTTTCGCGACCAACGCCGATTACCGGCTGGCGCTGCGCTTCATCGCCGGCGTGACCTGGCTCAATTACGTCCAGGAGTTTCTGCGTGAAGTCGCCGGCGCGCGGCACCTGTTCGGGGTGCGGGTGGTGGAGACGCAGGTGGACGCGGTCACGAATTTCATCGCGACGCTGGCGCTGGCGTGGTGGTTCAGCCTGGCCGGGCTGGGCAGCGCCGCGCTGCTGACCTGTCTGCTGCCGATCGGCTATCTCGGGTGGAAGCTCGGATTCCGTGTCGCTGCCAGGATCGATTTCCGCGGCATCGCCTCGCTGGTGCGCACGGGGCTTCCGTATTCGTTCATGGAGTACGCCTCGCATGTGACGCGTTACCTGGGCATCCCTGTAGTGGCGTTCGTCATCGGTCCGGTGGCGGCGGGCTACTTCGCGCTATCGGTGCTGATCCTCGAGTTCGCCTCGAACATCATCCACATGGGCGTCTCGCGGGTGGTGGGGCCGCATCTGATGCACGATTTCGGCCGTGTCGAAGATTACCTGGCGGTCGCTCGCTACTACGAACTGCCCACGAAGCTGTTCAGTTACGTGTCGCCGCCGGCGCTGGCGCTCACTTCCCTGACGCTGCCGGCGCTGGTACCCGTGATTCTTCCGAAGTTCGGCGGCGGAATCGCGGCGGCGCAGGTGGCGGTGTGGGCGGTCTTCTTTCTTGGCGCGGGGGCCAGCGTGGACGCGTTCGTGAGCGCGGCGCGCAAAGTAACGAGCGTTCTGAAGGCGCTGCTGGTGATCGCGCCGGCGGCGATCAGCGCGCACTACCTGGCGGCGCTCCACCTGGGGCTGGAAGGTGTGGCGTGGAGCTGCGTGGCGACGATTGCGGCCGTGACAACGGCCAAGCTGTACGTCGCCCGGCGCGAGTGCGGATATTCGCCGCTCCAGACGGTGGGTTTTCTGGGCATGCTGTACCTGCCAGCGGCGTTTTCCATGGCCCTGTCGATCGGCCTCCATCGCAGCGGAGCGACAAGCGCCGCCCAGGCGGGCGCGTACCTGCTGTTGTATGCCCCGCTGTTTATCTTCTACGAGCGCCGGCTGTCGTTGCTGCGGCTGGCGCGGCAGGCGATGTAGGCGAAAGGAAGTGATGAGTCCGGCGGACACAAGAGCAGGTTCGGGGATGCGGCGGGCGGTCATCGTGGCGCTGGCGCTGCTGGCGCCCGTGCTCCACGTCGTCGGCGCCGGGGGGGCGAAGGTGAATCTCGGCCTCGCCGATCCGCTGGTGCTCGCGGTGGTTCCGTGGATTGTTTGGCGATTTCTGGCCCGGCAGGCGCGGCTGCCGCTGTTCATGTTCGCGCTGGCAATGGCGGCGGGAACGTTGCTTTCGACGCTGCTGCATTACGAGATCTCCTTCTACGTGCGGAGCCCGCTGGGGCTGGCCGCCGGGATCGGGAAGGCGCTGTTCGTCTGGGCGTACTTCTATGCCGCGGTAAACCTGCTCGAATCCCGCGAGGACATGCTGCTGCTGACCAAGTCGTGGATCGCGGGCAGCGCGGCGGTGGCCGCCATCGGCATCGCGGGCTCGGCGGCGCACCAGTGGGCCGGAGTGGAGAACCGGTTTACCCTGGCGTACCGGGCGCAGGGGACGATGGGGGATCCGAACCTGTTCAGCACCCACCTTGGAGTGAGCCTCTTTCTGACCCTGTTCTTCTGCGAGGCGAGCGGGCGCAGGCCACGGTGGGTGTTCCCGGCGATGGCGCTGCAGATCGCCGGCATGATCATGTCGGCGTCGAGGAGCGGGTTGCTGGGCTTCGCGGCCGGCGTGGGGCTGCTGCTGATATTCCGCGCCTCGGCCGGCTGGCGGCTGGCGACGGTGTGCGCCGCGGCGGCGGCGGTGGCGTCCGTGGCCTTCGTTCCGGACGCGCGGAAGCTGGTGGAAGCGAACCAGATCACCGGGCGACTGGCAACCACAACGGTGGACGTCAGGGCGACGGACCGGGCGAAATTGTGGGAGGGCGCGTGGAACAACTTCTTGAACGCTCCGCTGCTTGGGGTGGGCTACGAGAACGGTCCATACGTGAATCGGAGCGTGGCGGGGACGTCGAGCGAAGCGCATAACACGTACCTGAGCATCGCGTCCGAACTCGGAATCGGCGGGCTGGCGGTATTTCTGACGACCGTGTTGTACTTCCCGGCCATGCTCTGGAAGGGCGTGCGCGATGGAGGTCCGCGCCGGCAGGCGGCATGGCCGCTGCTGGCCGCGTTCGCCGATATCGGGGTGGTGGCAATGGCGTACAACGCCGACAATTATCGGGGCTTGTGGGTGCTGATGGCGGTGGCGTACTGGTTTCGGACAACTTGCTGGGAAGAAAGGACGGACGATTGGGAGCCGGCGGACGAGCGCGCCGCGCAGGGTGCGGCGGCGGTCTCGGGAGCGGCCTGCTGAAGCTATGGGCACACGAGAGAGGACAAGCAAAGGCGAAGGATCGCCGCGCAAGAAGGCGCTCATCATCTGCAACGTCGACATCATGGTTTGGGATTTCCTGCGCCCCTTGCTGGACGCGCTGCGTGAAGAAGGCTACGAGCCGCACGTGGCGTGCGCGCGCGGAAGGCACTTCCACCTGCTGGAAGCCGAGGGCTATCGCATGTGGGAAGCGCCGGTGGCGCGGCGGTTCAATCCGCTGGCGAATGTGCGGGCGTTTTTGCGGCTCTACCGCCTGGTGCGGGACGAACGCTTCGACGTGGTGAACACCCACAGCCCGGTGGCCTCCGCCGTCGGCAGGCTCGCGGCGTGGCTGGCCGGCGCCCGCACGATCGTCTACACGGTGCACGGCTTCTATTTCCACGATGGAACGCCGAAGCCGCTGCGGCTGGCGATGATTGCCGTTGAGTGGCTGCTGGGACGGATCACGACCGCATTCACATTCGTCTCGGAGGAGGACCGGCGGACCGCGCTGCGGACGGGCATCGCCCGAAGGGAGGAGACGACCGCCACCACGTATAACGGCGTGGATATGACGCTCTTCAAACCTCGAGCGCCGGGCCGCGGTGGCCGCCGCGTGGTCGGGATCATTGGGCGCATCGTCAGGGAGAAAGGCTACCGCGAGTTCCTGGAAATGGCCAAGAGCGTCGCGGCGTCGCGGGATGACGTCGATTTCCTTGTCATCGGCGATTGCCTGCCGACCGATCGCGATCAATTCGGCAAGCGCTTCCGCAGGAGCGTCGCGGAAGCGGGCCTGGCGGACCGGTTCGAATTCACCGGAAGGATCGAAGACGTGCCGCCGCAGTTGCGGCGGATGGATGTCTTCATTCTGCCGTCTTACCGCGAGGGGTTCTCGGTCTCCGTGCTCGAGGCGATGGCGACCGGCCTGCCGGTGGTCGCCTCGGCAATCCGCGGCTGCCGGGAATCCGTCGTGCACGGCGAGACCGGCTTCCATGTCGCGCCCCGCGACGCGGAGGCGCTCTCGCAGGCGGTTCTGTTCCTTCTGGACCATCCGGACGTTGCCGCCCGTATGGGAGAAGCGGGCAGGAAGCGCGTGGCGGAGCTGTACGAGAAGGCCGCGGTGACCGAGCGTTACGTGGCGGCGATTCGCGCGGCCACGCAGCCGGGCGCGGCCGAGCGGGACACGGCAGCCGAGCGAAAGCCGCTCGAGCGGGCCGTCCGCAGGTGCTTCGACGTCGCGGCGTCCGCGCTCGCGCTGATCGCTTTCTCACCGCTGCTGTTGGCCGTGACCCTCGCTGTGCGCCTGGCGCTGGGGCGTGAGGTCATCTTCCGGCACCGGCGCCCGGGTTTGTGGGGCCGGCCGTTTGTACTTCTCAAGTTCCGGACGATGACGGACGAGCGCGGCGCCGACGGCGAGTTGCTGCCGAACGAGCGGCGCACCACGCGCTTCGGCAATTTTCTGCGGGCCTGCAGCCTGGATGAGCTGCCGCAACTGTGGAACGTGCTGCGGGGCGACATGAGCCTGGTCGGTCCACGGCCGCTGATGATGGAGTACCTGCCGCGCTACAGCCCACGGCAGATGCGGCGGCACGAGGTGAAACCCGGCATCACGGGTTGGGCCCAGGTGCACGGAAGGAATAACCTCCGCTGGGAAGACAAGTTCGAGATGGATGTCTGGTATGTGGACAACCGGAGCCTGCGGCTCGATATGAAGATCCTTATTGCGACGATCGGCCGAGTCCTTCGGCGCGACGGAATCACCGAACAGGGGCAGGTCTTTTCCTCGTCGGAGTTCCTTGGCAGCGCGCGAGGTGAAGCGGAGGACCTTGTGGGCTGCGCGGAAGCGGGAGGAGACTGAGCCGCGTATGTACGCGAGCGGGTTTGTAGGAACAGATGACCGTCGCTGGACGGATTTGCTGGAGCATCTCCCGTACGACGTTTACCAAACGCCGAGCTACGTGGAATTCTCGGCCCGGAACGAGGGCGGCCAACCGATGGCGTTCCTGTGTGGAACCAGCCGCAACCGCTGCCTGATTCCGATGATCGCCCGGCCGGTGGAGGACGCAGACGGAGTCTGGCGCGACGCGTCGTCTCCGTACGGCTATCCGGGGATCCTCTGCGCGCCCGAGGCCGGCGCCGCGGACCTTCGATGGACTTTGGAGCAACTCCTCGAAGCCTGCCGGACGGAGCGCATCGTCTCGGTGTTCATCCGGTTGCATCCGATGCAGCCACTTCCGCCGGAAGCGCTGGCCGGTTTTGGCAGCGTTATCGATCACGGGGAGACCGTGTACGTCGATCTCACCCCGCCGCTGGAGCAGGTCCGGCGCGGGTACCGGTCCGACCACCGGGCGGGCGTGAAGAAACTCGTCACGCTCGGATACTCGGCAACCATCGACGACTGGGACCGCTTGGACGAAGCGGCGGCGTTATACCGGACGACGATGCAGCGGGTGGGCGCGGATCCCTGGTACATATTTTCGGATTCGTACTTTCGGGACTGGAGAGCGTCGGTGGGCAAGGCGGCGCACCTTTGTACCGTGTCGTCGCAGAGCGGGACTCTGGCCGCGATGGGCACCTTCACGTTCGTGAACGGGCTGGCCGAGAATCATCTGAGCGGAAGCGGAGACGCCTTCCGGGCGGTGGCGCCGGCGAAGTTGCGGGTGGACACGACGCTGGAGTGGCTCCGGGACCGCGGGTGCCGCCGGTTCCACCTGGGCGGCGGGGTGGGCTGCCGGAACGACACGCTGTTCCAGTTCAAGGCGGGTTTTTCTCAAGACAGAGCGCGGTTCCGGACCTTCCGGATGATCGCCGACGAATCGGCTTACGCGCAGCTTACCCGCCTCCGAAAAGTGGGGGCGGCCGAATGGGACGAGAATTACTTCCCGGCATACCGCGCGCCGAAGCACACGAGGAAAACGAACGGCGGTCCCGTCTTGGTGGGCGCCGGCGGGGCGAAGGAGGTTCGATGAAACGAATCCTCCTGTCGGTTCCCCATATGAGCGGCTACGAGGAGAAATATGTAGCCGAGGCGTTCCGCAGCAATTGGCTTTCCACCGTCGGGCCGAACGTGGACGCCTTCGAAAAGGAATTCGGCGAGCGCGTGGGAGCGCACGCGGTGGCCGTCAGCAGCGGGACGGCCGCTATCCACCTGGGGCTGCGCCTTCTCGGCGTGCGGGAGAGGGACGAAGTGTTCTGTTCGACCCTGACCTTCGTGGCCACGGCCAATCCGATCCTTTACCTCGGCGCGTGGCCGGTGTTTGTGGACAGCGAGCGGGCGACCTGGAACCTGGACCCGTCGCTGCTGGCCGACGCCCTGCGGGCGCGCGCGCGCCACAACCGGCTCCCGGCCGCCGTCGTGGCGGTGCACCTGTTCGGACAGTGCGCGGACATGGATCCCATCCGCGAGGCGTGCGGCCGTTACGACGTTCCGGTCCTCGAGGATGCGGCCGAGGCGTTGGGATCGCTGTATAAGGGCAGACCCGCCGGGACGCTGGGCGCGGCGGCGGCATTCTCGTTCAACGGCAACAAGATCATCACCACGACGGGCGGCGGGATGCTGACGACCACGGATGCCCGATGGGCGGCGCGAGCGCGTTTTTGGGCCACGCAGGCGCGCGACCCAGGCTTGGCCTACGAACACTCCGAGATGGGCTACAACTACCGCATGAGCAACGTCGCGGCCGGCATCGGCCGGGGCCAACTCAAAGTCATCGACCTCCGCGTGGAGCAGCGGCGGGCGATCGCGCAACGCTACCGGGAGGCGTTCGCGGACGTCGGGGGCATTGAAGCCATGCCAGAGGCCGCCTACGGGCTCCACACGAACTGGCTGAGCTGCTTTTTGATCGACCCGCCGAGGTTCGGATGGTCGCGCGATCAACTGATCGCCAGGCTGGACGAGGCCGGCGTCGAGACCCGCCCGGTGTGGAAGCCGATGCATCTCCAACCGCTATACGCGGCGTCGCCGCGGTACGGCGGGGAGGTGGCGGAAGATCTGTTTCGGCGAGGGATCTGCCTGCCGAGTTCGAGCAGTCTCACGGTTGCGGAGCAGTTGCATGTCGTGAATCAGGTCCGAGCGGCGGCGGGTCATGCCGCACTGGAGGATTTTGCGGCGCTGGTGAGCGCCGCAGCGTAAAACGACGAGGAGCAAGGGAAGAACGTGTTTGAAATTCTGCGTTACAACGACAAGGAAAAGTGGGCGTCGCTGATAACGGCGATCGGGGCCGAAGATCCGTATCTGGACCCCGAATACCTGAAGATCAACGAAATCATCATTCCGGGCGAACTCGAGTGCTTTGTGTACCAGGGCCATGAAGCGATGGTCCTGTATCCGTACATCAAGCGCCCGATCGGCCATACGGGCTGGAGTGACATCACGTCGCCGTACGGCTTTGGCGGCTTCATCGCGTTTCCGAAAGGAGCGGACACATCCGGCTTTCACCGGGCGTTTTGTCAATACTGCCGCGACAACCGGATCGTCAGCGAGTTCATCCGGTTCCACCCGATGTTCCACGAGCCCGGCGAGATGGAGGGCTTCGACCTCAACGTCGCGCATCATCAGCCGGTCGTCTGGGTGGATTACGCGACCGGCGCCGCCGGGCCGGAGGAGCGCGCTGGCAAGGAGGTCCGGAAGAAAGTCGCCAAGGCTGAACGAAATGGAATCGTGGTTGTCGAGGATGTGGAGCGGCGCTATTGGGACGAATTTCGACGGCTCTACAACACGACGATGAGCTGCAAGGGCGCCTCGGCCTTTTACTATTTCGAGCAGACGTTCTTCCGCGCGCTGCTCGATTCGTTCGGGAACCGCTCCGCGTTGTTCGTGGCGCGGTACGAAGGACGGGTTATCGGAGGGCTGCTGAGCCTGTTCAGCTCCCGCTTCGGCTACAACTTTCTGTCCGGTTCCGACTATGCGTACAACGCGATGGGCACGAACGAAGCGCTGCAATGGACCGCTCTCGAGGCGGCGCGGCGGCGGCGGATGAGCGCGTACCTGCTGGGAGGCGGACGCGGCGGTGAAGATTCTCTGTTTCGGTTCAAGGCGAAATTTTCCGACCGGCGCAAGGGTTTCTACATCGGCAGGCGCATCCACCTGCCTGACGTGTACGAAATGATTTGCGCGCAGCAGAGCGCGAACGGGTACGCGGATCTGAATTACTTCCCCTTGTACCGGTCCGCCAGCTTGAGCGGGAACTACGGAAGCCCGATGCCGGCGGCGGTGAAATATCCGTCCCTGGTGATGCCGCTTCTGCACGCGACGGGAGAAGCGATGGCGGTGATGCAGGAGGCGTTCAGCGGGTGGTTCTTCTAGCGGTTGTCCCTTCGCCTAATCGGAAACGCCACGGCGTCCGGCGGCCGGCTCGCGCCCTGACGGGAGCGGTCCGCCGATGAGATGCGGCGCCGCCTGGGCGTTGCTGGCGTCAGTGGCCGTCGCCGCCGCCGCCGGCGGAGAAAAGCTGCGCGCGCAGCCGGGCATCGTGTACGTAACGGGGTCGCTTTACCGCACGGCGCCGGACGACGCGCCGCCGGAAAACGCCGAACGGGTCATCGAACTCTCGGCGGCGGCCAACGAATGGGAGGCGGCGCACCTGGTGATTCGCGCCGGCGAGGCCGGGCTGGAACGCGTGGATGTAGAGCTGACCGGACCTCCGGCCAGGAGCGACGGGCGGACGATCGAGGCGCGCCACGCGCGTTTCTACCGCGAACACTACGTGCGCGTCTCGAATCCGACCGACCACATTGGCATCCGGGGAACCTATCCCGACGCGCTGATTCCGCTGCGAAATCCGTTCACCGGCGAGCGTCTCGGTACGCCCGCGTATCCGGCCGCGCCGTTCGACATCGCTCCACTTACCAATCAGCCGGTGTATGTCGAGTTTTTTGTCCCGCCCGGGACGCCCGCTGGGACCTACGCCACGGCGGTGCGGGTCACTTACAGCGGGGGGGCTGTACTCGCGGATATCCCGGCGACCTTGCGCGTCTGGAACTTCGAGCTTCCGGCGGAGACGGCGCTCGGAACCAACTTCCAGAGTTACGACGCCGATCATTCGCTCGGCGCCGCGAAGTACCTGGGCTACGAAATTGGGAGCGCCCAGCACAAGGCGATGGCGCGCGCCATCGACGAACTGCTGCTGGAGCACCGGCTGGTTCCGGAAGGACCGATGGACACCGCGCTCGGTTGGGACCGCGACGGCGCGGTCCGGGTGGGCGCCGAACGGGCGGCGCGCATTCTCTCCTATGTGGAGCGGCCGGAGTTCACGGACTTCCTGCTTTCATTCGGCAGGGCATTTCCGTTTCCCGCTCCCGCCGGCGCGGACCGGGCGCGCGCCACACGGTACCTGTCGTCCGCCTACGAGTGGTTCCGTTCCCACGGCCTGTCGCGGAAGTTGTTTCTAAGACCCGGAGACGAGCCCTCCACGGACGAGGACTTTGCCGTGATTCGGGACCTGGCGATTCTTTCGCGGGAGGCGGCGCCGGAAATCAAGGTTGCGATGACGGTGGTGTTGACGGACCCACGGGTGGAGCGGTACCTGGAGGGCTATGTCAGACGCCTTGTCGCCGGCTATTGGGATTTCGACCCGGCGAGAGCGGATGCCCGGATCGCGGCCGGCGACGAAATCTGGACGTACACGGCGCTGGTCCAGAACGAACGCAAGCCCAGCCCGTACTGGCAAATCGATTTTCCCCTCCTCAACTACCGTATTCCAGCCTGGATCAACTTCCGTTACGGAGTTACCGGCCTGCTATACTGGACGTCCGCGTACTGGAACCAATTGGCGCAGCGGGGAGAGAGTCCGTGGGCGAACCCGTGTAACTCCAAGTCGGGGAACGTGTGTTACAACGGCGAAGGTTTGCTCGTCTATCCCGGTCGGGAAATCAACTTAGTTGTTCCTCGCCAGGCGTTCGCCCCTTACGTAAGTGCCGATGTCTATGGCGCGGCGCCATCGCTCCGGCTAAAAACGCTTCGCGACGCGGTAGAGGACTATGAGTACCTGGCTATGGCGTCCACCGCAAATGGGGGCGCCGCGCATCGCGAAGCGGTGGGAGTGGCCTGCGCTGGCGACCTGTCCGTCAACTGCTTTCACCATTGGAATGAGTCCCCGGCGGCGCTTTCCGCGGCCCGCGCGCGCTTGGCCGCGCTCATCGAATCCCGTTCCCCAAGGCGTGGCAGGGGCGAGGGACCCCGCGATCGGCTCCCTGACCACGGTACTAGGCGTTAAGGCACTTACCTCATTCCTGTCCTAGTCGTTACGTTCTCTTGTTCCATTCAGGCTCGTGCTTTTTACTCGTTATAGCTAAGTAAAACGCACGAGATGGGAATCAGAGAAAACGAGCCGTCGGATAAGGACAATCGCCGGGTTACCGAGGAGAAACTACCGATCCCCTGGCTGGAGCGGCGGTCGACGCGTTGGTTTATTCAAGCGGCCGCATTCGCTGCGGCGGCGTGGCTCTCGTTTCTCCTTCGCTTCGATTTCACCGTCCCGGCGGACCGAACCAGCCAGCTCATGACCGCGCTGGCGGTCTGGATGGTGGTGAAGCTGGCGGTGTTTCACCGCGAAGGAATGGACCGGGGTTGGGCGCAGTTCGTCTCCGCGTCGGAGGTTAGCCGCGTTGTCGGGATGAACGTGAAAGCTTCGGTGCTGAGCGCGGTAGCGATTCTCCTGATCATTCCGTCGGGCTTCCCGCGCTCGATCTACCTGATCGACTTGGCGCTTTCGGTACTTGGTACGGTCGGCATACGGCTCGGCGCGCGCACGTTTCACGAGTACGGCGCCAGGCGAGCCAGCGGCGGGCGCCCCAAAAGGATTTTCATCTACGGCGCCGGGGCGGCGGGAGAACTGTTGCTTCAGGATGCCAGGAGCAACGCCAGGGTCTCGTATCAGGTGGCCGGGTTCATCGACGACAACCCGGCGAAGAAAGGAATGGTCATCCACGGGCTTCGCGTTCTCGGACCGGGCCGCAACCTGGCGCAATACGCGCGCAAGCATCGCGTGCAGGACGTGCTCATCGCGGTCCCCTCGGCCACCGGACAGCAGATGTGTGAGATCCTCGGGCGCTGCCACGAGGCGGGAGTGTCGTGCAAGACGGTGCCCGGACTGCACCAGCTTCTCCGCGGCGCCGGGCTGGCGGGACAGGTGCGCGAGGTGGCGGTGGAGGATCTGCTAGGCCGGCAGCCCGTGCGGCTGGAAGAAGAAACGATCGGCAGCCTGCTGAACGGCAGCGTGGTCATGGTGACGGGCGCCGGCGGCTCCATCGGGTCCGAATTGTGCCGCCAGATCGCGCGGTTCCAGCCGAAGGCGATCGTCGGGTACGAAATCTCGGAAAATGCCATGTACGAGCTGGCCAACGAGATGAAAGTCCTGTTTCCCGGCGTCGTCTTCCACCCGGCCATGGGCAGCATCCAGAACGTGCAGCGGCTCGCCGACGTGATGAGCGAGTACCGGCCGCGCATCGTCTATCACGCGGCCGCTTACAAGCACGTGCCGATGATGGAGGACCACCCGTTCGAGGCGATCGAAAACAATGTCTTCGGAACGCTGAACGTCGCCGAGGCGGCGCGCGAATATGGCGCCGAACGATTTGTGCTGATTTCCTCCGACAAGGCCGTCCGTCCCACCAACGTCATGGGCGCCACCAAGCGGGTCGCCGAGCTGATCACCAAGGCGATGCAAAACGGCGGTACGAAGTTCGTCGCCGTCCGCTTCGGCAACGTTCTCGGCAGCAACGGAAGCGTGATCCCGCTATTCAAGAAACAGATCGCCGCGCGCCGTCCGGTAACGGTGACGCATCCCGACATGCAGCGCTACTTCATGACCATCAGCGAGGCGGTGCAGTTAGTGCTGCAGGCGTCGGCGATGGGAGAGGGCGGGGAGGTGTTCGTGCTCGATATGGGACAGCCCGTCCGCATCCTCGACCTGGCCCGCAACCTCATCGCCCTCTCCGGACTGAAGCCGGACGAGGACATTCGCATCGAGTTCACCGGCGTCCGCCCGGGCGAGAAGCTCTGTGAGGAGCTGAGCATGCTGACGGAAAGCACCGTGCCGACGCGGCACGAAAAGATCCGGATCTTCACCGGCCCGGGTCTGTCCGACGACGAAATGCGGCGCCACCTCGACGCGTTGGGCGAAGCGGCGGAATCGCGGGACGCCTATGGCGTCGTCCGCCGGCTGCAAATGCTGGCGCCGGACTACCGCCCGAGCCGGCACGTGCTGGCCATTTCGAGGCAGGAGCAGCATCACGAAGCGCCCGTGCGGCGCAAAGCAATGGCTGTGGGATACTGATGGGCTGACAGGTCCCGCGGCCTGCCCCACATGTCCCTTTCGGCCCTTGCCATCAAAGCTCCTCTAATCGTGCTCGCGACCGTCGTCATGGGGACGATCTCGGTGGCGGCGTCGTTCTTCGACCGCGAGGGCCGCTTCACCGACCGGGTGGCGCGCCGGTGGGCTCGCATGCTGCTCGCCATCGGGCGCGTGCGGGTCAGAGTACGGGGCGCGGAGCATCTCCAGCCCGGCTGCCGCTACGTGCTCGCCGGCAATCACCTGAGCCTGATGGATACGCCGGTGGTGCTGGCGAACGTCCCCATCCGCTTCCTTTTCCTGGTGAACGAGAAGTACGTCCGCATTCCGTTTCTCGGTACGCACCTGCGCCGAACGGGACACTTCTCCGTCAACATGGAAGAGGACGTGCGCGCCTCGCTGCGGTCGATGACCGAAGCCGCCGCCGCCGTCCGGCAGCGCGGCGTGTCCATCCTGCTGTTCCCCGAAGGCACGCGGGCCACCGGACCCATGGGCGAGTTCAAGGAAGGCGCGGTCTACATCGCTATCAAGGCCGGCGTCCCGCTGGTTCCGTTCGCCATCTGCGGAACGCGCGAGGTTCTGCCGGTGGGCAGCATTCAGGTGCGCGGCGGCGACGTCGACCTGGTCTTCGGCGAACCCATGTCGACCGACGGCCATGCGCTGAAGGACCGCTCGAAATTGAACCGGATGCTGTACGACCGCGTGGCCGCGCTTCGAGCGGAATTGGAATCCAGGTAAGCCATGCCGGAACACGCCACGCAACCCGCCTTCACGCCGGACAGCCGCGCCCGCGCCATCGATCGGCTGCGCGGCGAAACGTTCGACGTGCTCATCCTCGGCGGCGGCATCAACGGCGCCGGAGTGGCGCGCGACCTGGCGCAGCGCGCCCGCCGAGCCGGCGAGCCCCTGAAGATCGCCCTGGTCGAGCAGCGTCATTTCGCCTCCGGCACAAGCGGAAAGAATTCGCAGCTCATCCACGGAGGGCTGCGATACCTCAAGAACCTGGAATTCGGCCTGGTAAAGGAGGCCCTGCGCGAACGCGCCACCCTGACGCGCATCGCGCCGCACCTGGTGGAGCCGCTGAAGTTTCTTATCCCGTTCTTCGGCTGGACCAGCCGCGGATATTATGGGACGGGCCTGTGGCTCTACGACCTGCTGGCCGGCGCGTCCAACATCGGGCGCCGCGCGCATCTTTCCAGGGAAACCGTCGCGCGCGTGGAACCCGCTTTCCTGAAGGATGGGCTGACGTCGGCGGCGACCTACTACGATTGCCGGGTGCATTCGACGCGCCTGACGCTGGAGAACATCTTCGATGCGGCCCGCGACGGCGCGGTGATCGCGAACTACGCGCGGGCGGAGGAGCCCCGAAGAGCTGAGGCCGGGTATCGAGTCTCGCTGACGGACGTCCTCTCCGGCGCAAGCTTTGAAACCCGCGCGCGCAAACTCGTGGACACCACCGGCCCGTGGCAGCGGGGAACCGGCTTGCGGCTGGTCCGCGGTTCCCACATCATCCTGCCGCGCCTGAACGCGAGCGAGCACGCCATCGCCTATTTCGCCGAAGACGGCAGAATTATCTTCGTTATTCCCTGGGGCGGCCGGGAGGCCGTATCGCTGGTGGGCACAACGGACGTGGATCATGGCGCAGGCGCGGACGACGTCCGCATCGCGCCGGAGGAAATCCGCTACCTCCTGCGCATTGTCGAGCGGCTGTTTCCGGCGTCGCGGGGCGTCCGGCCTTTAGCGGCGTACAGTTCCCTGCGGCCGCTGCTGCAGAGCGCATCGGACTCCGCGACGAAGACCAGCCGTGAGCATCGCATCTGGAACGACGAAGAGGGCATTCTTCGTGTTGCGGGAGGCAAGTACACTACCTACCGCCTGATGAGCGAGCAGGCGGCGGACCTGGTCGCCGCCGAAATTGCTCCCCGGTTGACCGGCGCCTGCGCCACGGCGGAAGCGCCCGTGGGAGGCAATTCTTTGGAGAGACTGGAGGCGATGCGGGCCCGGTTCCGAGCGCTGGCGGGCGAGCGCGGGATTGAGCCGCAGGATGGCGAATGGCTGGCCCGCGACTACGGCCTGCTGGCGCCCGCGGTGGTCGAATGCCTGCCGGAACGCGCGGCGGAAGGCCTGTCGCCGCTCGAGCGCGCGGTCACGCGTTTCGCCGTACGCCGCGAAATGGCCTGCCGGCTGGCGGATCTTGTGTACGTCTCCACCTATTGGGGCTACGAGCGCCGGTGGACGGCGGACGGGCTGCTTCCCTTCGCGCGCTTGATGGCCGCGGAACTCGGCTGGGACGCCGAACGCATCGAACGCGAGGTCGCGCTGGCGCTCGAAATCTCCGCCGTTCCCGCCTACGACTGAGCGCGCCGCGAGGCGGCGATCCCGCGGAGCGCCGGCAGTACGTCGCCGATGGCGACCGGTCCCGAGCCTGGATCGCCCAACCCGAAATACAGCCGCCGGTAGAGTGGATAGAGCTGTTCGTACACAGCGCTCTCAGCCGCGTCGGGCTGAATGGTCCTGTAACTGGGGCAGAGCTTGTCCTGCGCCTCTTCCACCGACGAGAAGACGCCGGCGGCAAGAAACGCGAAAATGGCCGAGCCGAGACTGGTAACTTCGCTCTCCGGGACGAGCACCGGCTTGTTGAACACGTTCGCGTAGACGCGGTTCAGCGTCTCGTTCTTCTGCGGCACGCCGCCCCCGTTGATGACGCGGTCGATGCGGACGCCGTGCTCGCCCATCCGCTCGAGGATGACGCGCGTGTGGAACGCCGTCCCTTCAATGGCGGCGAACAGTTCGTCCTGCGCCGTGTGCGTAAGATTCCACCCCAGCGTCACGCCGCCGAGGTTGGCGTTCACGAGCACCGTCCGGTCCCCGTTGTCCCAGGTGAGCCGCAGCAGTCCCGTCTGCCCGGCGCGGTAGGCTTCGAGTCCTTGCGAGAGATCGGCTACGGTGGAGCCGGCCCGGCGCGCGATGGCGTCGAAGATGTCGCCCGTGGCGGACAGACCCGCTTCGATGCCGGCGTATTTCGGATGAATGGAACCCTTCACCACGCCGCAGACCCCGGGGACCAGCGTCGTTTCCCGCGCGATGGCCATGATGCACGTCGAGGTTCCCACCACGTTGACCACGTCGCCTTCACGAATGCCCGCGCCGATGGCGTCCCAGTGCGCGTCGAAGGCGCCCACCGGAATCGGGATTCCGGGGCGAAGCCCGAGCTTCTCCGCCCACTCGGCGCTGAGGCGGCCGGCGATCGCCTCCGATGTCTCGTAGCGTCCGTCGAGTTTGTCGCGGACGCCGGCCAGCAAGGGATCCACCGATGCCAGAAACCCTTCCGGCGGCAACCCGCCCAGTTCCGCGTTCCACATCCACTTGTGTCCCATCGCGCAGATGGAGCGGGGGACGCTTGCCGGGTCGGCGATGCCGCAGAGTACGGCGGCCACCATGTCGCAATGCTCCAGGGCCGTCTCCATGCGGCGGCGCTTGTCCGGGTTGTTCCGCAGCCAGTGGAGCAGCTTCGAGAAGCCCCATTCCGAGGAATACGTGCCGCCGCACCAGTCGATGGCCTCCATGCGCTGGCGCCGGGCCGCCTCCGTGATCTCCGCGGCCTCTCCCTTGGCGCGGTGATCGCACCAGAGGTAGTAATCGTCGAGCGGAACCAGAGCTTCGGAGACGGGAATCACGCTGGAGCCGGTGGTGTCGAGCGCCAGCGCGACGATGTCCCTCCCCTGGACGCCGGCCTCCGACAGCGCGGCGCGCATCGCCTTCTCAAGCGCCGCCATGTGGTCGGCGTGGCTCTGCGTGGCATGATCGGGGTCCTCGCGCTTGCGGTGGAGGGGAAAGTCGGCGGTCGCGGAACCGAGGCGTCCCTTCTCGCTATCGACGATGGAGACCCGCACGCTCAAGGTGCCGAAATCGACGCCTGCAACAATGGCCATAAATCAAGCTCCCGGGGGCAACAATACTGAACCACCATACAACAGCGGCGCGTTTTGTCGGCGGCAACGCGCAACACGCGGGCAAAGTGAAACTTGATCCCTTTGCCGCGATGTTATTACAGTTGTAATTACGTTGGAGATTGAGCATTGATCGCAGTCAAGGTTCGCAAATTTGGCAATTCTCTCGGGGTCGTGCTGCCGAAAGAGGTCGTCAACCGGCTCCAGACCGGCGACGGACAGCCGCTGTTCCTGATCGAAACGCCGGACGGCTATCGTCTGACTCCGTACGATCCGGCTTTCGAAGAGAAGATGGCGAAGGCAGAGGACATCATCCGCCGCTATCGAAACGCGCTCCATGAGCTCGCGAAGTGAAAAAGCCGGTCTGGATCGAGGAGCGCGACGCGCTCGCGCTGCACGACCGGCTGCTCGCGCTACACGGCGGCGCGCCTGGGGTTCGCGATGACGCCCTCCTGCAATCCGCTCTCGCGCGCCCGCGGCAGTTTGTCGCTTATGCGAAAAAAGCCGATGTGATGGCGGCGCTGTACACCGCCGGTATCGTGCGCAACCATCCCTTCGTCGACGGCAACAAGCGCACCGGATTTCTTGCCGGCATCCTGTTTCTGGAGCTGAACGGGCATCGCTTCGCCGCGCGGGAGGAGGATGCGGCGCATGCGGTCCTGGCGCTCGCGTCCGGCGTCCTCGACGAGCGGGATTATGCGGATTTTCTGCGCGCGCATGCTACCCAGCGGTGAACGATTTCCGCGACAACGCCGCATTAAGCCAAGCGGCGGCCACGCCGCGGCATCTTGACGAACCCGCCGGGAGGCCGAATTTTGCGAGGATACCTACATGAACCGAAGAGATTTTCTCGGGACAAGCCTGCTCGCCTCGGCCCCGGCAACCGCTCCCCGTTCCGGCGCCGGCTTTCCGGCGGCCACGCCGATGTCCAAGCGGAACGTCGTGCTGTTCGTTGCCGACGATCACTCTCCGGACATGGGGTGCTACGGCAACCGCGTGATTCGAACGCCCAACATGGACCGGCTTGCGACAGAGGGAACGCGATTCACCCACGCCTTTTGTACGACGGCCAGTTGCTCTGCCAGCCGCTCCGTGATTCTCACCGGTCTACATAACCACGCTAATGGCCATTACGGGCATCAGCACCACTACCACAAGTTCGGAAGCTTCGACAACATTGTCTCGCTGCCTGTCTATCTGAGCCATGCCGGCTACCGGACAGCGCGATGCGGGAAGTTCCACGTTGCGCCGGAAACGGTCTACAAGTTCGAGACCGCGATACCCGGACCCGGCCGCAATCCGGTGCAGATGGCTGAAAATTGCCGTAAATTCATCGAGCAAACGTCGGATAAACCCTTCTTTTTGTATTTCTGCACCGACGATCCGCACCGCTCGGGCGATTTCGCCGACGAGCTGCCGCACAAGCCCAACCGCTTCGGCAATCCGCCTCCCGGATCCGCGGGCTACCGCGGGGTCACGGAATCGACCTACGACCCACAGGAAGTGCAGGCGCCGGGATACCTGCCCGATACTCCGGCTGCGCGGGCGGAGATCGCTCAGTACTACCAGTCGATCTCGCGCATCGACCAGGGACTCGGCCGTTTAGTGCAGGTTCTTCGAGAGTCGGGGAAGTTCGAGGAAACGCTCTTCTTCTACATTTCGGACCACGGGATTGCCATGCCGAACGCGAAAACGACCCTCTATGACGGAGGCATGAACTCGCCGTGCGTGATGCGAAATCCCTATGCGGGGAGTCGAGGCGTAACAAGCAATGCGATGATCAGTTGGACGGACCTTACGCCCACCATCCTGGACTTCGCGGGGGCGCTTGAACCCGAGAGCGGAAGGCTGAGGAGGGAAGTGCTGGAGCGGATCCCCGCCAACAGGTCTAGGTCCGATCCACAGGAAACAAGCGTCACCACGCGCGGCGAGTTCCACGGACGTTCTTTTCTTTCGCTCGCCGGCAGGGAATCGGCGCAAGGATGGGATGAGGTCTACGCCTCTCACACCTTCCATGAGATCCAGATGTACTATCCGATGCGCGTCGTCCGCGGGCGGCGGTACAAGTTGATCTGGAACATCGCCTATCCGCTTCCGTACCCGTTTGCCAGCGATCTTTGGGCCGCGCCAACCTGGCAGGCGCAGTTCCGGCTGGGCCTGGACGCCCCGTATGGGCCGCGGACGGTTCGAGACTACATCCAGCGGCCCCAGTTCGAATTGTTCGACCTTCAAAACGATCCGTACGAACGGGTGAACCTCGCTCCCGACCCGAAACACGCCGGCCTTCTGGAGGAATTCAAAGGCAAACTGAAAGCGTTCCAGAAGCGTACAGCCGATCCGTGGATCATGAAGTGGGATTACGAATAGGAGAAGAAGCATGGGTTCCGCGCTTGACGGGCGGGCAGGTTCAAATCCGACCGCCCCAATCAACAGGATCAACGTCACGGGCTCTTGCGAACGCCCGCCCGGTTTGGTCACAACAGGAGGCCTTGGTTTCAGGGCAGGCTATCATGGTCACCTGTGGCGGCGACCGAGTACGACGGCATCCTTCTCGGGTCGGGACACAACAACCTGATCCTCCAGGCGTACCTCGGGCGGGCGGGATTGAAAACCGTCTGTCTGGAACGCGCCCCGGTTTGCGGAGGCGGCCTCGCAACGGTGGAGGACCCGCGCTGGCCGGGGTTCTTCCACAATACGCACTCCTTCTACCACCGCGCGATCACCGATATGCCGTGGTACCGCGATCTGGACTTGCGGCGGCTTGGCGCCGAGTACATCGAGCCCGACCTCAACGTCACTATGCTGCTGCGCGACGGCGACGCGCTGGAGTGGTGGACGGAATTCGATCGCACGGCGGAATCGTTCGCGCGTTTCAGCCGGAACGATGCGGCCGCGCTGCGGCGCTGGCGCGACGAGTTCGTTCCGATTCTCGACCGAATCCTGAAGCCCGAGAGCATGTCGGCGCCGGCGCCGCCCGAGGAACGCGCGGCGCTTCTGGAGCGGACCAGAGAAGGCCGCCGCCTGCTCGAGGTGAGCCGCCTGTCGCCCTTGGAATTCGTCACCCTGGAGTTCGAGCACCCGGCGATTCAGGCGGGGCTTCTGTTCTTCAACGGACTGCGCGAGGTGGATCTGCGGCTGCCGGGCTTCGGGCATCACATCCCTGCCCTGCTGGCCAGCCGGCGCAAGGCGCAGATGTGCCTCGGCGGATCGCGCGCGCTAGCCAAGGCCCTCGAGAAAGCGGTACAAGCCGGCGGCGGCGAAATTCGCCTCAATGCTACGCCGCGGCGAATTCACGTCGAGAACGGCCGGGCGGCCGGCGTGGAGACCAGCGACGGCGGCTGGGTTGGCGCCCGCCGGTTCATCGTCTCGGGATTGAATCCGGTTCAGACGTTTCTGGAGCTGATCGATCCGAACTGTCTGCCGGCGCAATGGCGGGAGCGCGCGGCCAACTTCCGCTTCAATCTGCTGGCGCCGCTGTTCGCGCTGTACGTCAACCTGAAGGCGCCGCCGCGATACCGCGCCGCGGATACGCATCCGGAGTTGCGCGGCGCGTTCATGACCATTCTCGGGTTGGACCACGCAGCCCAGTTTTCCGAAATTGTTAGCTGCCACGAGGCGGGAGCGATTCCGCCCACCGTGATGTGGGGGTCGTGCCCGACGCGGTTCGACCCCAGCCAGGCGCCGGCGGGATTCCACACGGCGTTCATGTGGGAGAAGCTGCCGTACCGCCTGCGCGGCGACCCGCGCAACTGGGACAGCGAGCGGGAACTCCACGCCCGGCGTATGCTCGACGTCTGGACGGAATACGCCCCGAACCTGCGGGAGGCCACGCTGGACTGGTTCGCGCAATCGCCGCTCGACACCGAGCGGGCGCTGCCGAACATGCGCGAAGGCGACCTGCTGGTAGGCGCGCTGTCGCACGGGCAGACGGGCTACAACCGGCCGTTCGCCGGCGCCGGCCGCTACCGGGGCTACATCAGCGGCCTGTACTTGTGCGGCGGAAGCTGCCATCCCGGCGGCAACATCACCGGGCTGCCGGGTTACAACTGCGCGCAGGTGATCCTCGGCGACCTGGAATTGCCCGCGGACTGGGCGCCCGAACGCCCCAAAGCGGCGCCGGCGCCGTAAGCGCACTCCGCGCTCACGCCGGTCCCCGCGGCTGGGCCGGCCACTCAGTCGCTGGTCTTCTGGTTGAGTTTCTTGAAGCGCTGGTAGACGCGGTCAACGTAGAGCTGCGTCTCGCGGTAGGGGGGTATGCCGTTGTAGCGGTCCACCGCGCCGGCGCCGGCGTTGTAGGCCGCCAGGGCGCGGTAGAGGCCGCCGTCGTACTTTGTCAGAAGATCGCGGAGATGACGGGCGCCCGCGTCGACATTCTGGTGGAGATCGGTCGGGTCCGCATCGAGCAACGCCGCCGTCCCGGGCATAAGTTGCATGATGCCGATTGCGCCTTTTGGCGATACGGCATCCTGGGAATAGGAGGACTCGACGGCGGCGACGCTGAGAAGCAGTTCCGGTGGCAGGCCGTGGCGCTCGGCCGCGCGGGCGAGCAGTTCCATCGGATCGGCGGGCGGCGCCGGACGCTCCGGCGGCTGAGGAACCGCTTCCGTGAATGCGGGCGGCGTGGGCGCGGGAACATGCTCCTCCGGCTCGAAGCCCACGATGTCGGAGGCGGATAGTTCGATGACGCCAGCCTCCGTCGCCAGCCGGACAATATCGCCGTCGGTTTCGTGGCGCTCGGCGCGGATGCGGAAGTTGTTGTGCAGGACGGCGTATTCGGCGGCCGTGGCCACGCCGGCCAGCAGTGCGAGCAGGAGAACCCTCAAGCCGTTGACCTTCTTCCCTCTATTTTAGTGACGCAGCGCCTGCCCGCCGCGTGCAGCCATGGCGGCGCTTCGCTATCATATGCGTGCCATGACCACCCTCACGCACCTCCAATGCTCCGCCTGCGGGAAAACGTACGAGGCCGGCCGCGCGCTCAACGTGTGCGCGTGCGGAGGCCCGTTGCTGGCCCGCTACGACCTGGAGAAGGCTCGGCGGGGGTGGAACCGCGCCTGGATTCCCAACGGCCCGTCCACCATGTGGCGATACCAGCCGATCCTTCCGGTGCGGAAGCCGGAATCGATCGTTACGCTGGGCGAGGGGTACACGCCGCTGATCCGCGCCCGCAGGCTCGGTGAACGCATCGGATCGGCCAACCTTTGGATCAAGGACGAGGGCCTGAATCCCACCGGGTCGTTCAAGGCGCGAGGCCTGTCCTGCGCGGTGTCGATGGCCGTCGAACTCGGCGTCCGGAAGCTGGTGATTCCTTCGGCCGGCAACGCAGCCAGCGCCATGGCGGCCTATGCCGCCGCGGCCGGCCTGGAGGCGCACATTTTTATGCCCCGGGATGTCCCCCAGGCCAACTACATCGAATGCCGGGCGTTCGGCGCCCGGGTCACGCTGGTCGACGGCCTGATCAGCGATTGCGCCCGCATGATCGGTGAGCGCGCCGGCGAGGGCTGGTTCGACGTGAGCACGCTGAAGGAGCCTTATCGCATCGAGGGTAAGAAAACCATGGGATACGAAGTGGCCGAGCAATTCCACTGGGAACTCCCGGACGCGATCTTCTACCCCACCGGAGGCGGCGTGGGCCTGATCGGCATGTGGAAGGCGTTCGAGGAAATGGAGCGGATGGGCTGGATCTCCGCCAGGCGGCCGAAGATGATCGCCGTGCAGGCTTCCGGGTGCCAGCCCATCGTGCGCGCGTTCGAGGAAGGAGAACCGCGGAGCAGGTTCTGGGACAACGCTTCGACGGTGGCTAGCGGGCTGCGCGTTCCCAAACCGCTCGGGGATTTCCTGATCCTGGAGGCTGTGCGCGCCAGCGGCGGCGCGGCGATCGCCGTCGAGGACGCAGAACTGCTGGAAGCCGGCGGCGACCTGGCGAACGACGAGGGCATCTTCGCGGCCCCTGAGGGCGCGGCCTGCGTGGTCGCGCTGCGCCGCCTGCTGGAAAGCGGTTTCCTCAATCGGGACGAACGGGTTGTGATCTACAACACGGGAGCGGGCTTGAAATACCTGGAGGCGTACTCGACGCGTTTTCCGAGGCTGGACGGCGGCGAGCACGACAAGCTCGGCGGGCTGATCACTCCGCGCTGACGGCTTCCTTGGGCGACCAGGTTTCCAGGACTCTGCGCAGGCTCTCGGCGCTGACCGGCTTGCTGAGATAGTCGTTCATGCCGGAGGCGAGGCAGAGTTCGCGGTCGTCGTCCATGGCGCGGGCGGTCATGGCGATGATGGGCACATGCCGGACGCCGTTCTCCAGCCGGCGGATCTCCGCCGCCGTCTGAAACCCGTCCATGTCGGGCATGTTCACGTCCATGAAGATCAAGTCGTATTCCCCGGCGGCGCAGGCCTCGACGGCTTGGCGACCCGACTCCGCCGCATCCACTTCGCACTTCTCTCGCGCGAGCAAGCGGACCGCGACCGTTCGGTTGACCGGGTTGTCTTCCACCACCAGCACCCGCCGGCGCGCCCACGTGCGGTCGCCGGCGGCGGCTTCCTGCCGCTTGACCTCTTCGGGAGCGGGCGCCGCCTGCAGCGGCAGGGTGAACCAGAACGCGCTGCCGTTCCCGAGTTCGCTCTCGCAACCCATCGCGCCGCCCATCATCTCAACCAGGCGCCGCGAAATGCTGAGGCCGAGCCCGGTACCGCCGTATCGGCGTGTAGTGGAACTGTCGGTCTGGGCGAATTCGTGGAAGATCTTGTCGACGTGCTCGGGGCCGATGCCGATCCCGGTATCCTCGACCGAGAAGTACACCTGGGGCTCTCCGCCCGTCTCGTCGCTCTCCGCCATCTCGACCGACACCGACACGCGCCCTTGTTCGGTGAATTTGACGGCGTTTCCGACGAGGTTAACCAGTACCTGCCGAACCCGGAGGGCATCCCCCGCCACCCACTGAGGCACATCGGGCGCCACCTCGCAGGTGAGTTTGAGACCCTTCAAATAGGCCTGGGGCATCAGCATGGTGTTGACAGCGCGCAGGGTGGTGAGGAGATCGAACGGCGCGTTTTCGATTTCCAGCCTGCCCGCCTCGATCTTGGAGAAATCGAGGATGTCGTTGACAATCCGGAGCAGCGCCCCGGTGGATTCTTTCACCGCCTCGGCGTACTGCCGCTGCTCCCCGTTCATCCGGGTGCACAGCAGGAGTTCGTTCATGCCCAGGATGCCGTTGAGCGGCGTGCGGATCTCGTGGCTCACGACAGCCAGGAACCGGCTCTTGGTTTCCGCCGCCTGACGGGCCTCCGCCAGCGCCAGGACGAGTTCTTCATTCGTGCGGCGGAGTTGATCGTCCGGGTGTTCGGCGGGAACCGGGCGCGTGTCCCCGTCCGGGCGCCCGGCATCCGCCAGTCGGCGGGCGATCAAAGCCAGGCAGGTTCGCGGGGCGGCGAATACCGCAGAGAGCAAGGGACTTAATCGCGCCATCGGCTTCACGAACAATCAGATTCGAGCGAGCATGACGAAGGCTACAGTACTACTATACCCATGGCCAAACGACGATCGCATCGGTGATTCGTCCTATCTTAACCTTTATCTGCCGGCGAAAAATGCCGTATCAGGTATTTCCTAGCAGCGCCGCGATGCGATCCGGATCGTTCGGGGCAACGATGGGGCAGTTCTGGTACTTTCCTTCAATACGGACGCCAGCCGCGGTGGCAAGTTGGCCCGTGTGGTACCGATAGACATAGTCCGGGTCCTTGAGGAGATTGCCGGTCAGCACCGCGACGACATCGTCGTCCCGCTTGATGACGCCGGCCGCGGTCAACTTGCGGATGCCGGCGAGCGTGGCGGCTGAGGCGGGCTCGCAACCGATGCCGCACAACCCGATCTGGGCCTTGGCATCGGCGATCTCCCGCTCGGTTACTTTCTCGACGAGCCCTCCGGAATCCGCCACTTCCCGCCACGCTTTGGGCCACGAGACCGGGTCGCCGATGCGGATGGCGGTGGCGAGCGTGTCGGGCGCCGTCACCGGCTGGAACGCGCCGGGGCGCGGGTGGCGCATGAAGTCGTAGAACGGGGCGGCGCCTTCGGCCTGGATTACGGCGAGCCTCGGCATGCGGTCGATGAACCCCTGGACGCGCAGTTCGCGAAGGGCCTTCCCGAAAGCGGACGTGTTGCCGAGATTGCCTCCGGGGAGCGCGATCCAGTCCGGCGGCGCCCAGTCCCGCTGGTCCATCATTTCAATAATGATGCTCTTTTGCCCTTCAATTCGAAATGGATTAATCGAATTCAGAAGATAAATCCCGAGGCGATCCGCGAGTTGGCGAACGAGCGCCAGGATCTGGTCGAAATTCGCCTCCACCTGTAGGGTTTGCGCTCCGTATTCCAACGCCTGCGCCAGCTTTCCGTAGGAAATGTTGCCGTGCGGAATGAAGATGACGGGCTGGAGTCCGGCGGCGGCCGCGTAGGCGGTCATGGAGGCCGACGTGTTGCCGGTGGAGACGCACGCGACGCGCCGCATCCCGAGCCTTCGGGCCTGCGCGACGCCGCAGGTCATGCCGTTGTCTTTGAAGGAACCCGTCGGGTTGAACCCCTGGTGCTTGAACGTTAGCCTGCGGAGGCCCCCGTATCCCGCGGCCCGCGGCGCGTCGAGCAGCGGCGTGTTGCCCTCGCGAAGGCTGACCACCTGGCGGTAGTCGTCGAGGAAACCGATCAGCTCCCGATAGCGCCAGACCCCGCTCTGTTCGAGCGGCCTGTTATCCATGCGCCTTTGGCGCCAGGTCCGCTTCAGTTCGGC
This sequence comes from Bryobacteraceae bacterium, assembly GCA_026129905.1. Lineage (GTDB taxonomy): Bacteria > Acidobacteriota > Terriglobia > Bryobacterales > Bryobacteraceae > JAHCHE01. Next base: position 152,769 of record JAHCHE010000001.1, read on the forward strand.
GGCGTCGAGAGCAAGATCGGGGTAGACGACCTCGAGTAGGCCGCCGCAGCGGGGACAGCTATAGATCACCTCGGTAATCGGGTAGGTAGCGCGGCATTCTGCCTCGAAACAGGCGAGCAGGGCTGGCATGAACCCCGATTATAGCGACAGCGGCCCGGCGTTCCGGTGCGCGCTTCAGAACTGAAGCTCGAAGCCGGCCCCCGGCTCATGCGAGGCTTCGAAGCGGACCAGCCGGCCGGCGGAGTTGCCTTCAAAGGCCACGCTCTCGCCGCGGGCGTTTCGAACGCTTTTCACCGGAAGCTCGCAATAGACCGCAAAGCGGATGCGCGCGCCTTCCACCCCGTCCACCGAGAAGCGCAACCGGCGGCGGCCGGCGTCCCAGTTCTCCGAAGCGCGGGCGCGGGCGCCAAGGGCGAACAGTAAGCGCGGTTTTCCCGGGGACTCGGTCATCAGAACGTGCCGGTAAGCGCCAGGACCAAGTTCCACCTTGAGGATGCCGCTCCCGGTTTCGAGCAGGCGTTCCGACAACGGCTCGTAGGCCATCCACTTCGGGCGTACTTCCACCTCGCCCGTGATGGCGGACTCGCCGGTGTTGATCAGCGTGGCCAGAACGTTCTCGCCGAGCTTGACGGTGTTCGCCGCCACCTCGGCAGGCTTCACGGCCAGGTGACCGTCGCCGCTAATGCCGAGCCGCCAGTCTCCTTTGGCCGCCTCGAGAAAGCGATAAACGTCGAAATCGTCGAAGCCGACGCGCGGTTCAAACGGGGGCCGCTCGTAATATTTCGGGAGGAAATTGATAAGGGCGGCGAAAGCCAGTCGCTGCTCGCGATTCCATTGCGACCTGGCCCACAGGAATTCGGTGGGCTCGCCGAGGCGGTAGGATGAATAGAGCCATTGCCGGCTGTGCGGGTCGAGCTTCGTGATGTCGATGCTCTCGCCGACAAGGCGAATATCCACGAGGCTGGTGACCAGCGCGGTGGCCAGCGTGTTGGTGTTGGCCTTGATGATGCCATCCGGCTTCTTCGCCTTCACGCGGTTGTAGGCGTACGTGAGCATGTCGCGGGAACCAAGCACGGTGTGCTTGCGGAACCTGCCGCCGCAGCCGTGGCGAACGTTTTCGCAGGCCATCCGGCCGTACCAGAAGTCGATGTAGAGGCCGTCGAAGTCGTAGTCGGAAAGGGCGCGGTCGATCGTCTTTTTCCAGTGCTCGCGCCAGCCCGGCGCGCCGGGGCACATGAGCGTGGTTTCCATCTCCGGATCATTGCGGTAAGCGGCCTCGATCGCCGGGTCGCGGAAACCGGCCGCTCCAGCCTTGGCGTATTCCGTGGTCGGCTCGATCGCCCACTCCTCCCCATGCAGGCGATGCGTCTCGGTGGCGTGGGAGAGGTCGACCAGCGTGACGTAGGGGATGATCTTCATGCCGTACTTGTGGCAAAGGTCGATGGTGCGCCGGAGGTCCGCGTCGTTCAAGGGGACATATTCGCCCGAGCGCCAGTTGGCCATGCCGACCATCAAGTCGTATCCGTTCCGGGCGAGCGTCCGGATGCGCTCCTCGTCAGGCAGCGTGAGGCTGGCCACGTGCTGGTGCGGCCCCAGGTGCGCGCCTTTGAACAGCGCGTGGTAGGGTTCGAAGCGTTTCGACGGGGTCACCGCCAGGACGAACTCGCCGCCGCGCTGCCACCCCTTGCGCGCGTAGACCAGCGTGCGGCGGACAAGAAAATTCTCCCACCGCACACCGGCCGGTTCGCGCCGCACGATGAACATTTCGTTCTGGTCGCGCCTTGAGGTGGAGTCCAACTGGTTGTAGGTCTGCGAGCCAACGTTCCAGGTGGTCACTTCCAGGCCGCGGTTCTGGTCGCCAATCCAGATCCAGGGAAGCCAGACGCCGGCCAGCAGCTTGTCTTCCTTGTCCGCGACGGGCTGAAACAAATAGCGCGTCGTTTGGGCGGTGGACTGGTCCGGCATCCAGTTCAGGAACTTGGCGTACTCGGGACGCACAGCGCCGCCGGACAACGTCAGCCAGCGGAATGAACAATCCGCGGTGGCGGTGTTGGTGACCGCCACCAGAACCACGCCGTCGATTGAGATGTCGTAGCTGATGCGGTAAGTCAGCGGAAACTTGTTTCCGGCCTCGCCGGCGTAGGCGCCTTCGGCCTCGATGACCACGCGCTCCGGCGCCGCGGTGACGGTCCGGACGCGGGCGGAGGTCTCGCGGCGCGCCGCATAGGTGGAGAAGTCCTGGTTGAAATGCTCGGCCAGAACCAGGTCGGGGATCGGGCCGACCGAGATCTCACGGCCGAGCACGACCACCGAGCCGATCAGTCCGTTGCCCTTGCTGAAGGCATACGAAAAGGTTTCGCCCGAGACGGTGATCGCCGCGTCCGTCTCGCGGAGTTTGAGTTCCTGATCTCCGTTCAGCGGGCGCTTGGTTTCGATTGCCGGCAGGAGAACGGCGAACGAGCAGAGTAGAAGCAATACAAGAACGCGACGTCCGGTCATAATCGCCTATTGTTTCACCAACGGTTGCCGCCTGGGTCATCATGGACGTGAGGATCGATGATCGCCGTTCACCTGGAAGACGGAAAGGTAGAAGTGCGGGAGGCCGCCGTGCCCCCGCGCAATGAAGGCTATGCCCTTGTGCGCGTGCTGGCGGCCGGGATCTGCAATACGGATCTCGAGCTTCAGCGCGGCTACTACGGCTTCGCCGGGCGTCCGGGCCACGAGTTTGTGGGCGAGGTGGTGGAAAGCGACGCGCCGGAACTGGCGGGGCAGCGGGTGGTGGGCGAGATCAACCTGGCGTGCGGCGCCTGCGAGTGGTGCGCCCGGGACCTCGGTCGCCATTGCCCCAACCGGACAGTGCTGGGGATCGTCGGCCATCCGGGGGCGTTCGCCGAGTACCTGACGCTGCCGAATCGGAACTTGCGCGTGGTCCCCCCAGCCGTGACGACGGAGCAGGCCGTGTTCGTCGAACCGCTGGCCGCCGCGTGCGAGATTCTGGAGCAGGCGCGGATTCCGCCGGGCGATCGCGTCGCGGTGCTGGGAGACGGCAAGCTGGGGCTGCTTGTTGGGCAGGCGCTGAAGGCCCATGGGGCGGAGGTTCACCAGTACGGACGCCACCGCGAAAAACTCGCCATCGCGGAGCGCGCGGGAATCTGGACCCAAGCGGACGGCGACCTGCCGCCGCGATCCTACGATTGGGTTGTGGAAGCCACTGGCTCTCGCGCCGGGCTCGAAGCGGCCGCACGGATGGTCCGCCCGCGCGGAACCGTGATCATGAAATCCACCATCCACGACGCGGTGCAACTGGACACGGCGCCGTTGATCGTCGACGAGATCACGCTGATCGGTTCGCGCTGCGGCCGCTTCGAGCCCGCGCTGGACCTGCTGGAGCGCGGGGCGGTTCAGGTGGATGCGATGATTTCGGAACGGCTGCCGCTCCGGAAAGCGCCCGAGGCGTTCGAAGCGGCAGCCCGAAAAGGCGTGCTAAAGGTGCTGCTGCTGGCGGACTAAAACGTCAGCTTCAGTCCGAATTGAATGATACGTCCTTCGTTCTGCGCGCCGGCCGCCCCCTGCACGCTCGTTGTGATCCGGCCGAAGGTGTTGGGCGCGCGGATGTTCAACCCAGGGGCGCCCAGATTGACGTGGTTGAAGAAGTTAAAGAACTCCGCCCGGAACTGCAAGTTGTACCGTTCGATGAAGCGGAAGTTCTTGACGGCGGAGAAGTCCACCTGGTTCAAGCCGGGCAGGTGAATGGGCATGCGGGAGGCATCGCCGAACCGGCCGAGCGGCGTCTCGTAGAAAGCGGATGTGTTGAACCAGCGGTCGCGCGACCGTTCGGAGCGCGATAGCTGCGCGCTCTGGCCACCCACGACGCTGACGCGCGAGCCGACGCCGGTACCCGTGGTGTCGCCGACCCCGCTCAGGCTGGACGCGAACCCGGTCTGTTCGGTGATAATTGTCCCAAGCTGCCAGCCGCCAAGCATGGTCTTGACGAAAGCGTTCGACGCGTTCGCGAACAGCGGCACGTCGTAGATCATGGCGATGGACAGGCGATGGCGAATGTCGAAGGTCGCGTCGGCCCGCTCGCCGCGGAGATTGTAGATATTCTGGATTCCTCCCAGGAAGCTGCCGCCGCCCACCGAGCTGATGTCGGCGTTGCTGAGAGCGTGCGACCACGTGTAGGCGCCGATGAAGGACAGGCCGCGGCCCATTCGGCGCTCGGCCTTGAGCTGGAGCGAGTGGTAGCTCGAGTTACCGATCGCCTTGGTGGTGCTGATGTTGTTGAAACCCGGGAATGGCCGCCGCGCCGCCACTGCCGGTACGCCGGGACCGGGAGTAACCACCTCAAGGGGTCGATTCCCGTCAAACGTTAGCGTCAGATTCGTGCCTTTCGAACCGACATACCCGGCGTCAAGGTAGATGTCGCCGAAGACCTTCTTTTGCAGGGTGAGGTTCCACTGCTGCGTATAGGAACTCTTTTGATGCGGATCCCAGGCGCCGGAACCGAACAGACCGACGACTGTGTTGCCGGACGTGCGAAACGTCTCTTCTACCTGAATCGGGTTGTTGAACGTACTGCTGAAGCTGAACGTCTGAACGATCGGGGGATTCAGCGTCAGGGTAGTCCAGGTGTTGGTGATTTCCGGGAAGAAGTACATGCCATAGCCGCCGCGAACCACCATATCCTTGGAGCGGGGGAACTTGTAGGCGAAGCCGATGCGCGGCCCGAAGTCGTTCTTGTCACCATACACCAGCGACTCGGGCACGCCCTGCGTATCGGGGATGTTGTCGAAGCCGTGATAGATCTGGCGCGAGGGGACGAAGCCTGGCACGGCGCCGTTCAACTCGAAATTCGTGAGCTTGCCGCGCTGCCTGGGCGGGGCGAAGTACTCGTAGCGGAGGCCGTAGTTGAGGGTGAGGTTCTGGGTCACCTTCCAGTCGTCCTGGAAGTAATAAGCCTGCCACCAGTTGTTGAGGCGGGTCGCGAAGGGCTCCACCGACGTTCCCGCGCCGGTGGCCAAACCGAGCAGGAAGGCCGCGAAGCCATGTTCCCTTACCGGCGCTACGCCGCCGGAGACCGTGCGTCCGTCGAAGGAATAGGAACTGCGCGCATTGACGGCTTCATCGAAGGTCCAGTTGCGGCGCGCCACCGTTGCGCCGACCTTGATCGAGTGTGTTCCCTTCGTGATCGAAACATTGTCCGAGACTTGCCATAGCTGGTTCAGACGATCGCGAGGGCCAATGCCGCGGGTGGTGGGGAAATCGTAACCGGCGCCGCCGAAAGTCGGATAGCCGAAGTTGCGCGGATCGGAGGAGACGCCGTTCAGGCCGATGATGTTCGCGACATCGAAAGCCGGGTTGTTGGTAGTGCCGAAGAACTCGTGCTCGAAGAACCGGTGCCAGCCGAGCCGGACTTCATTGACCATGCTGGGGGAGAAGACGTGCGTATCGCTGAGGCTGGCATTCTGTCCCCGTGCCCGGTTACCGCGGGTATCGGCCGGGAATAGCGGGACCGTGTCATCCGTCTGGATGTTGTACATGTAGCTGCCGTAGATCGTGTTGCGGTCGGAGATATGGTGATCGACGCGCGTGATGTACTGGTCCTGATCGATGGGGGCGGAAGCGCGGGGCCCCCGGTAGTTGATGGCGGCTTCACCGGCGTTCGGCTGCGGCACGAACTCGAGGAACTTCTTAGCGTAATTGCGAATACGGTCGGCTGGAATCCGGTTGCCAGGAAAGGGCTGACCGGTCTCCGGATCGATAATGACCGCGGAGGACGACGAGAAGTCGCCCGAGCGGTAGGCCGTGGGCGCAACGAAGGCCGTCCCGCCGAAACTGCCCGAGAGGAGCCGGCCGGACTCCCAGTTAAAGAAGCCGAAGGTTCGATTCTTGAGTATGGGACCGCCCAGGTTGGCGCCGTACTGATTCCGGTTCAGCCGCGGCGGAGCGGCGTTCGGACTGTAAGGCTGGAAAGGCGCCAGCGCGGCGAAGGCGTCATTGCGGTTGAACCACCAGGCGCCGCCATGATAATCGTTGGTGCCGCCTTTGGTGGTGAGGTTCACCTGTCCCCCGGGAGCGCCGCCGACCTCGGCGGAGTACGTACTGCTCTGCACCTTGAACTCCTGGATGGCGTCCACCGACGGCGAGAAGCTGAAGCTGTAGCTGTCGAGGTCCATCGCCTCGATGCCGTCGTAGTAGAAGCGGTTCTGCGTGTCGCGGGCGCCGTTGGCGGACATGCCCACGTCTTGCCCGACCGCGCCGCGGCGGCGGCGAACCGTAATCGAACCGGGCGTGCCCGGGTTTACGCCGGGCGTCAACAGCGCAAGCTGCACAAACGATCGGCCGTTGAGCGGCAGTTCGGCGATCTTCTGGCTGTCGATGACCGTGCCAACCGTCGCGTCCTGCGTTTGCAGACCGATGGCCTCGGCCTGGACTTCGACCGTTTCCGTCACCTGACCAACGTTGAGGTTGACGTCGATGCGCGCCGTCTGATCGACGAAAAGCCGGAAACGGCTGACCTCGGCTTTCTGGAAGCCGGCTTTCTCGACGCTAAGCGTATAGGTTGCGATGGGGAGGAACGGAAACTCGTAATTTCCGGCCTCATTGGTGGTCGTGGAACGAGCCTGCCCGGTGTCGACGTTCGAGATCGTCACCGACGCGGCCGGAACCGCGGCGCCGGTCGGATCTGTGACCGTACCGAGCACCCTGGCGGTAATCGCTTGTCCGCGCAGGTCGCCCGCCATGAACACGGACGCCGCAATCGCACTAAACAGTAAAGTTCTGATAGCTTTCATGGGAACCCCCTTTCCCGATGAGGCCAATTATAGGGCGCCCTCCTTGCGGGAGTAAAGGCAACGAAGATGTTTCTTTTGCGTCCGCGCGGCTGACGCAGGACAGGGCCGGAGCGTGGCTCCGGCGCGGGCCGCCGCGAATCGCCGCAATAGCTTAAAAACACTAGACAAAATCGCTTGACAGGGCCTTGTCCGCCAAACGAAACCGAAATATAATGATTAGGTATCAAGGGTCTTTAAGTCCTGAATGTGACGTGCCGCTCCGGAGCAGGGCGTCGGCAGACCTGCCGGAGCAGACAGTATATTGGAGGTATTAAGTGCTGACGTTCGACGAAGTCCTCGCGGAGATCCAAGACGCCACCATGACGAAGAAAGCCATGAGCGCACCCGACGTGTTGAACGAGGCGTACTGCTACGGCAGCGCGTTCTCGCGGGGGATGCGCCTCGACCTGAACGGGCTCGTAATCCTTTTAATCTCGGGCACCGCCAGCGTGGATGAGGCGGGCAAGACGGTGCATGTCGGCGATATCCGCGCCCAGTGCCGGCGTACCTTCCAAAACATCACCCGGTTGCTGGAGTCCGAGGGCGCCACGTGGAAGGACATCGTTCGGACAACCTGCTATCTGCGGGACATCGATCGCGACTACAAGGAGTTCAACGAGGAGCGGACGCGCTTCTACGACGAACAGGAGCTGAACCCGTATCCCGCCTCTACCGGGATTCAGGCGAAGCTTTGCCGGCCGGATCTCCTGGTGGAAATCGAAGCGATCGCGATCTTCAAGCGCGAGAAGCTGTAGTCGCCCCGAGGGGCCTCCGCGGCCAGTGGCGGGCGATCTTCTCGCGCAGGAACATGACGCTGCGGCGCATCTGGTCAAGACCCTCGACGCCGTCTTCGATGCTGATCCAGCCGTTGAAGCCCGCTTCGGCGAGCAGGGAGAAGATCGCGTCGTAATCGTTCAGCCCCTCACCAATGACGCCGTGCCGGAGGCGCTTCGCGTAGCCGGCGCTGTCTTCCTCGCGGCGCAGATCCTCGAGCGTACCTTCGGCGAGGTATCGGTCGCTGGCGTGCATCGTGACGACGCGGTGGCGGACTCGGCGCAACAGCTCGAGGGGATCTTCTCCGGCCAGGATCGTATTGCTCGGGTCGTAGTTGACGCCGAAGTGGGGTGAGCGAATCCGATCGATCAGTTCGCAGAATACGTCCATCCTCTGGGCGAATTCGGGGTAATGCCAGTAGTTGTCCTTGTAGTGATTCTCGATGATCAGGGTTACGCCGGCCGCGGCGGCGTGCGGCAGGCAAGCCTCGATCGATTCCGTGACGTAACGCAGGCCGTCCTCGCGCGAGACTTCCGGACGGCGCTGGCCGGAAAGGACGCGGCAGTACTGGCCGCCCAGTTCCACCGTCATGTCGATCCAACGCTTTTCGTTATCCACTTGCCGCCGCCGGTAGTCCGGATCCGGATGGGTGAAATCCGGCGAGCAGCAGAACATCGGGATGGAGACGCCCTCCTCGGCGGCGATGCGACGGGCTTCGGCGCAGCCGCCCGGCTTTTGCAGATCGAGCATGCCGGCGTAGAACTCGAGTCCGTCGACGCCCAGCGCGGCGCCCTCGACGATCCATTCGCGCACCGTCATCGTGCCGTCGACGCACAGATGGTCCATGAAGGCCTTGGGAAAAGCGGCTAGCTTCGGCATCAGCGACTTCCTTTCACGGCGACGTCGCCGTAGGCATGCACGCGATCGCAGATCAACCGGAGCGAATCTTCCACCCTTCCGCTGGCGGCTTTGAACGCGTCGGCGTCGATGGTCAGCGGAGCGCCGATGACCACCAGCGGCGCGCCGTATTCCGGCGTGCGCACCGCCTGCTCGATGCTCAGGCCGCCGACGGCTTGCACGGGCACGGTGACAGCGGCGACAACCTCGCGGAGCCGGTCGAGCGGGCTCGGCATCGGCAGGCCTCGGGCCGCGATACCGCGGCGATGATCGTAGCCGACGTGGTGGACGATGTAATCGCAGCCCAGCTCTTCCAGCCACCGGGAGGCCGCCACCACGTCGTCGCAGGCCATGTTGTCGCCCATCACTCCGACGCCGTAATCGCGGCCCGCCTTCACCACCTCCACGATGGTCTCCTGATGGGCGCGCGCCATCACGACAACGTGCGTGGCGCCGGCCTTAGCCATCATCTCCGCTTCCAGATAGCCGCCGTCCATGGTCTTGAGGTCGGCGACGATTGGGGTGGCGGGAAAACGCTCGCGGAGGGCGCGGACGCCGTGGAGGCCTTCGGCCAGGATCAACGGGGTCCCGGCCTCGATCCAGTCGACGCCGGCGCGCAGAGCCATTTCCGCGGTGTCGAGAGCTTCGGCGACGCTGGTGAGGTCGAGGGAAATCTGCACGATGGGACGCATGAGGATTCCGTGGCGGCGAACCAATTATTACATGGCGGGGGACGTGGCGGAGCCTCTCTTCCGCGCCCGCGGCCGCCCGGCGGTTGACTCGCGGACAGTCTCCGCAATTCTCCGCGAAAATGCTGGGAAAGAGATAAAGGAATTCTCCGTAAAGAGTGGAGGAATTCTGACAACTCCGTACGGTTGTCGGTAATGGGTGGCCCGTCGCCAAGACAAGTCTGGCGCGCAATCGGGATTTGAGGTTCCTGGAGCACCGGGGCAGCGGACATTGGGCATTGAACGGAGTTGTTTCCGCTTGACTGGTGTACAAAGAGGAGAGTATTATTACGGAGCTAAATCCTGATGCCAGGCCGTTTGCTCATCAGCTCGAGAGCGAGCAGGAGGCGACTCCTCCGAGCGTCCGGGAGCCGGGGCCGCGCACCTTTCTCACGCCACGGCTCCAACATCGGCGCCTCGGAATTTACGCGAAGTCTGCCATGAGATGCCCCTATTCGAAGTGCCCGGGCGATGTCCCGGACGCCGCGCATTCCTGCGGGGCTTGCCATCGCCGCGTACGGTATTGCCCGGAATGCCGCGCCGCCAATCGCACCCTCGCGCGGTATTGCCGGCGTTGCGGCAGCGCGTTCGCGCGCCGGCCGGAATGGCCAAGCGTTCAGCGAGACGCGGCGCGCTCGGGGCATGTTCCCTCGGACTTGGCATACGACCGTTTTGAATCCGCGAATGGCGACCCACTGGAACTGCTGTGGCCGGAACAGCGCGTCGGGCGTGGGCGCGAACGGTTCACCGCGCCGCTAGTGGCCGAGCACGGCTTGCTGGCCGCCTGTTCCACGCTCGGAAGAGTCACGATCCTGAATCGATTCACGGGCGAGGTTATGGACGCCTGGACGATCGGTCCGGGGACCGAGGGTGAGTTCTCGGCGCTGTTCTGCGGCGACTGGCTGGTGGCCGGCGGCGATCGCGCGATTGGCGGGATCTCGCTGGCGCGGCCGTTTCGCTCCTGGGAGGAAGCGCCCTTCCGCCTGCCGGCGCCGGACTGGGTCGCCGCGCTGGAGGAACCGGTCCGCTGGTCGCTAATCGCCTGCGAGCGCGGATCGAGCGGCGGCTATATTCTGGCCGTGACGTCGACGGCCTCCGCGAGCCGGGCTTACTGCTTGGACGTCGATTCCGGCGAGCCTATCGGTCCGGCCAAGTTCATCGACCTGCCGTCCATCGGGCCGCCCGTCTGGGGAGGCGCCGGGAAAGCGTACGCGCTGACGAGCGAAGGCAATGTGATCCGGATCGACGTCGAAAGCGGCAAACTGGTCCCGTCGAAGCATCGGATCGAGGAGCCGGACCTGAACACCGCGCCGGTATGGCAGGACGAGAACCTGTTCTTCTTCAACCTGAGCGGAAATCTCTGCGCCTGCGCGACGCGGGAAGAGGCCCCCGGCGCTCCGACGCGGATATCCGAGTTAAAACTGACCAGCGTGAGCGGCTTTTCCGTGTCTCCGCTGGGAGTACTCGTGGGTTGCGCGACCGGCATGGCGCTGCTGTCTCGAACCGGACAGCGGTTGTGGCGATCAAATCACGACATTGACGCCTGCGGGGCGCCGCCGATCACCATGGGGTCGGTGGGCGCCGGCACGGCAACGAATCAGCGCGCGGTCTACGTTTGCGACCTCCGCGGGAGTTCGTTCCGATTCCGGCCGCGGACGCTGGGACCTGGAACCGTTGCGGCGCCGCCGGCGTGCGCCGAGGGCGTTGTCTACGCGTGTTCGCTTGACGGCGACATCAGCGCCGTCCGGATTGCGGCATGAAACAACCGATTCTGCTCGCTTGCCTTTGCCTGCTTTCGTTCCGGTGGCTCGAAGGCCAGATCTCGCACGCGTATTTTCTTGACGCCTCCGGCAGCATGAAGGGACTGATCGGCGCCCCTGGCTCGGCGGCGAGGGACCGGATCGCGAAGGCGCTGGAGGCGGTTCCGAACGAGCTGAATCCCGGGTCCATCCGCGAAGTGCACATATTCAACACCACAACGTCGCCGGCGCAACCGGCCGGCGGTTCGTGGAGTCCGTCAGCCGTAGGGCAGTACGTACGGGAGCGGCTGCCGAGTTCGGGCAACACCGATCTGCTGGAGGTGCTTGAAACAGCTACCCGGGGCGCGAAGGCCAACGCAGAGAATGTCACGTTCGCCTGGGTGCTGACCGACAATGTGAACGACCCGAGGGGTCAGGGGAGCGACGTCCAGAACACGCGCCGGTTCTACGGTCGAATGTTCGAGGAGCCGTCGGCCATCCGGCGGGTCTACTTCTTTCCCCTGCGCGAGGCCCGCATGGTGCTGTACCTGCTCGTGCTGTCGGAGGAGCCAGGCATGGCCAAACTCGACCTCGACCGGCTGGAGAACGCGCTGGACGCCTACGGCCGCGCGGTCTCCGCCCCGCGAATCCGCGCCAAGCCGGTGGGCGGGGAGCAGCCGGTTGAAATCGACCGGCGCGTCGAGTTCGAGGGCGCCGAGGAGAAAGTTCGCGCCGAGGTAGTAGGTCAGGGCCGGCGGGCAGTGCTGCGGGTCGCCGGTCTGAAGGAAGGCGAACCGTTGCGGGGCACGTTCCGGATACGGCTGCGGTCACGGTTCAACGAATGGCGCATCGAGAAGGCGACGGTAAAGGATACGAGCCTTCGCGGCCTGACATCGGACGATTTCCCCAACATCAACGACCGCATGTCCGCTCGACTCACCCCGAGCGCCGTGGCCATCGATCCGCGGGCCACCAGCGCCGTGCGCTACGCCCTGGAATTGGGACCAGCCGGAGACGCGCCGGTTCCCAACGCTCCGTTCTTCACGTTAGCCGCGCTCAATCCCGACGGCGCCGGCCTCGTTCGCGGGCAACTGGCGCTTCGAATCGACGAGGTCAAGCTGGCGCTGAAGATTTTCAACGACCCGGAAGCTACGGAGGCAATCCAGAACGTCTTCCAATTACGCGACATCGAGTACTTTGTGCCTCGGGAACGGCAGGCGGAGGAACTCCGGCTGGATTTCACGCTTCCGGTGGAGTTCGAGGTGGAGTACACGCACTGGACGCGCTGGCTCGCCCTGGCGGCGGTGATCGGCGCGCTGGCGGTTGCGGGCTTCGTTCTAGTCGGAGGCGGAAAACGCCGGGTCTTTGTGCGGCTCGAGGGGTACTCCAGCCAGCCCGTGCCGCTTGAAGCGGGAAAACCCCTGGCCATTGCGCCGGGAGGCCAAGCGCTGGCGAAGCTGGAGTTGACGCGAACGGGGCGGCTGGTGTGCCGTCCCGTCGACAACGCGACGGTGAACGGGGGGCGGAAGGCCGCAGTCATCGCCCCCGGCGGCACGATCGCGATCCAGTTCCAGGGAGCGGAGTACAGGTACCGGGCGGAGCTGGTCAAGGCGGCGGCCGCGAAGCCCCCGCGGGGTTCAGGCATGTACTAAGGTTGATGGGTGGCGGAGGTCCGATGAAAACGCACGCCATTGTTCTCACTCTTGTTTCGCTTGGCTTTCTGGCTGCGCCTCCGGCGCATGCGCAACAGCCGGCGCAGTACCAACTGATTCGCGTTAAGTACCGGCTGCTGGATCGCAACGGCAGGCCCTTGACGAGAGCTTCCATTTCCGCCCGGCTCGATTCGGGAAGCAGCCGTGCGCCGTCGGACCGGACGCTTCGGACGCTGGCGGGCAGCGAGGAGTTCGTCTACTCGCTGGACGATCCGGGTTTCATCATCTTCTCGAACCAGCAGTACGCCGATGAGGCGGGGATGACCGAGCTTCCGGTCATCGTCTACGCCAACCGCTCCGAACCGATCGACTACGAGCTCAGCAGCCTCTATGGCGTCGAGCGCACGAATCGGGTCGCGGCGCGGGACCGCAAAGCGGCGTTCACGCTGTCGGACGCGGGCAGTACCCGCGAACTGCGATTGGATGCGGTCGGCGGGGTCCCGTCGATGAATTACCTGATCGCGGCTGGCTTGTGGCTAGGCGCGACGATCATGGGGGGACTGCTGTTCTTCCGGGGAGTTTACCGTTCGCTGTTGGCGGGCGGACGGTCGATCGAGCTGAGCCGCGCGTTGTGCTGGTCCGGGTTCATGTTAATCACGCTGGTCGCGTTGGGGCTCGCCTACTGGCTGTTCCTACCGCACATCGTGAACCTATATGTCCTGACGGTCTTTCTATTCGCCATCTGGTTTCTACACCTGCTGTTCACGGTCCTGCCAAAGCGCGCCTGACAAGCGAAAAGGCGGCTGAACAGCGAACAGGGGAGAACGCATGAGCTACGATTACCGAATCATGTCGGCCTCGGGCGCGCAACCCCAGGCGGGCGAGACGCCGGCGGCGGAACGCGCCGAGGCCATCCGGCCCACCGTCCTGATCGGGCTGGGCGGCACGGGCGGGGATGTTGTCCTCAAAGTGCGCAAGAAGATCTTCGAGCGCTACGGGCGGCCGCAGGATTTCCCGGCGCTGCAATACCTGTACATCGATACCGACACGTCGAACCAGCACATCGACTCGACACTGCTGGAGGAGTTCAAACTCAATCCAGCCGAGCGCTACGACGCCATCGTGCCCGACACGTCCAGGTACACGCGGCACCTGAGCCAGTACCCGCGAATCAAGGCCTGGTGGTATCCCTCCATGCACGACTTGGGCGCCATGACGGTCGGCGCGGGCCAGATCCGCGGTTACAGCCGGCTGGGTTTTTTCGCGAAGTTCAGCGAGATCCGGGCCGCAATCGAGAACGCGTTGAACTCCGCCAACGCCAGCGCCGACGAAATGCTCCGGCGCTGGCGCGTGGAAGTGGAAACCGCCCGCGGAGCGAACATCTATATCGTGGCGTCGCTGGCCGGCGGAACCGGAAGCGGCATGTTCATCGACACGGCATTCCTGTGCCGGACGCTGAGTCCGTCGTCGGTCACGGTCGGATACCTGGTTCTTCCAGGAGTCTTCCTGCGGAACCAGGAGCGGATCTTCGCCAACAGCTACGCCGCGCTGAAGGAACTGGAGCATTTTTCGTTCCCGGAGAACGGATTTCCCTACCAATGGTCGGACGGTTATCCGCCGGCCGCGCGGCTGCCGCTGCCGCCGCCTCCGTTCAGCTATTGCTACCTGCTGGACAGCACGAACGAGGACGGCAAGGCGCTGGAATTCAAAACGCGATACACGATGTTCGAGATGATCGCGAACAGCATCTTTCACGACTTCGGCTCCTCGGTGTTCGCGGCCAAGAAACGAAGCGTGCGGGTCAACCTCGATCAATTTCTGACCGGCTTCTACGCCGCACAGATCAAAGACCCCCACGACCCGAGAAAGAACCTGCTCACCGAAGCGTTCACAACGCGCCAATCGTCGTTCGGCCTCACCAGCATGCAGTACCCGGCCGATCGCATCAAGCGGGCGCTGGCGGCGAAGTTGAGCGCTGACATCGTGCGCCGCCTGAAAACGGGACAGCCGCCGGCGGGCGAGTTCGGCAGATGGGTGCAGGAGCAGTTCTTCGACCGCGAGGTGGACCTGTTCATCGGCACAGCCATGATCGAGGGCCGGCCCACGCAGCGCAACGCCATTCTGGACGCGCTCTACCGCTCGTCCCAGCCGGGCAAGACAATCGTCGACGCGGTGGAGGAGCATGTCCAGGCCGTGCAGCACACGGCGGAGACGCGCGGCTACGAAGGCCGAAGCATGACGCTGAGCCAGTATCTCCGCTCCGAGGTCGAGCGCGCACTGGTCAAGATTCGCGACGAGAACTTCGACCGCGACCCTATGAAATGGGGTGACTGGATGCGCTGGATCAAGGAGAACAAGGAGGGTTTCCTGGCGCGCGAAATCGTGGGCAGCGTCGCGCCGAATGGCGAACGCACCCCGGCGCGGCTTGAGACCGCGTTCAGCGGCATCGTCAACGACTCGGAGAAGGGCATCACCTTCGCCAGGCACCTGGCAAAGGAGATGCGGCGCATCCTGACCGATGAGGCCTTTCCCTACCGGGCCACGTTCCGGCGCGAAGCGGAACAGCTTTCCGAGACGATCCAGTCGGCCCGCGCGGCCTACGAGGACAAGCTGGCGCTGATCCAGCGGCACGAGCACCAGCGCTGGCTGGTTCGCACCATGTTCGGAGGCGCCGAAATCGAGCACCTCCGGAACGGATTCTTCGAGAACCTGCGCGAGTATCTGAAAGCGGTGGTCCGCCAACGGTCGCGGCAGGAAGCGATTCATATCTGCGATGTGATCCTGGAGCGACTTGGAGACGAGGGCCGGATCGACGACAGGACCGGCGATCGCGTCGGCGATTTCGGCATCGCCGGGGACCTGCTGAAGCTGGAGAACACGCTCGAAAAACTGGCGCGCGCGCTCGACCAGACGCGGGAGGAATATTCTAAGCCGGTGGAAGACCAGAATACGCTGCTGATCTACGATCCAGTGGATATCGACAACCGGTACTATCCGCGCTATATCGGCGCCGACGACGCCGCCCGCGTGCGGAAGATCAACGAGACGGCGGCGGAACTGCTGGCCGTGCTCCCTTCCCCCGACGCGCTCGACCGGAAGGGCGTGAAGCTGATGGAGTTGCCCCGTTTGCTGGATGTCATCGGCGAGAAGGACACCGTCCAGCGCATCCTCGCCCACTGCCAACAGCCGTTTACCACCGTGCAGGACGACTTCGAAGTTGTCGAGATGTTCTTCGATCGGTACAAGGACGAACACGAACAAAGGCGGCAATTATCGTTGCTGCTCTCCAAAGCGCGGGTCTGGCTCCAGCACAGCGAAGCGAGCCGCTTCGTGTTGGGCGAGGCAAATCGCACGTTCATCGTCGGTCGCTACAAAAATGTCAACAAGCCGGCAAACTACAACAAATTTGAACGCATGGTCGAGCAGTCCATCCAGCGCAAGCCGGCCTTTGAGGACCTGCCCGGCCGCAACGAAGTGATCTTTTATTCCGAGTGCGCGGGCTTCCCGACCTGCTACTCGCGTGCGGTCCACGACATGAAAGAGTTCTACAACAAGCTGGCCTTCGAGCAATTTGCCAACCTGCACGCCGACCGGAACGAGCACAAGTTCAACGACATCCTCGAGATGACGGAGCGCGACCGGGATGAACTGGAAGAGGCCGTGCGCGTGTTCGTCATCGGCATGATTCTGGACGTCGTAACGCCGATCGCGGACGAGGAGGAGATGGTCTTCACCGTTCAGGAAAAGATTGGCTTGACGGTCCGCGCCCGCCCGATCGGGACCCAGCACCGCGCCGTGCATCACCTGCTGCATGACGACCGGCTGCGCATGCAGCTTAACCAGTTCATTCATGAACGGGAAGCAGACCTTCGCTCCGACCCGGCGGACTGGGCGAAGTATTACGCGGTGGTTTCGCACTATGAGAAACACATCTATCCGCCCAAAAAAGTGGAGAAAGTATCGAAGGAGCACCTATATCAGGCCACCACGGAAAACCTCGTGCTCCGTAGGAAAATCAGAGAAATCGAGACCGCCGCGGGCGCCGACCGGGAAGCTCTCGAGGCGAAGGGCCAGGAGTATCTGGAGAATTTCGCGGAGGCGGCCAGACCGCTGGCGGATCCCTTTGTCGCCGTGAAGCACACCTGGAAGCGCGCGGCGGCCGTGCGCGTCTGATTCGCGCCAGGAGCGCTGTATGGCGGACTGTCCGAAATGCCGGGCATGGACGATCGGAGCGGAGGACATCTTCTGTTCCTGGTGCGGCCACAGCTTCGTTGAGATTGCCGCTTCGCTGGACCGCTCGTCGTTCCATTACGACAACCTTCAGCCTCCGCGGCGCCGTCTCTCGATCGAGAACCGATCACAGGCGACGCTGCGGATCGAAGACGTTCGCGCGACGGCGCCATGGATCGAAGTGAAATGGGACGGCCGGCCGTTCGAACTGCAACCCGGGGGGCCGCCGGCCACCCTCCAGTACCGGCCGAAAATCTACGACCTGCCGGAGAACACCTACCACCGCGGGACCATCCTTATCCGGCCATCGGTGGGAGAGCCGATCGAACTGGAGCTGAACGTAACTCCCTCGCCTGCGTTTCGCGTGTCGGCGGTGGAACAGGGTGAAACGCGCCAGCCTCCGGCGTTCGATGTGATCGCGGACGGGCAGAAGCTGGAGACCAACCAACTCCGGCTGGAGGTGACGCGCGGCATGGCAAAGCTGGAAAGCGTCGTGGTCACCGAGGGTTCGGAATGGGCTAAGACGCTTCCGGCCGGGGGGCTCACGCTGCCGGTTACCCTGAGCGCCCAGAGCGGGTCGCCTGCGTTGGCCGACTTCCTGCTGGACTGTGACGAGGAAGCGCTGATGAGCGCTCCCGCCGAGACCTCGTGCACGGTCGAGTTCCGGTTCAACGGCGGACTGACCCACTCGGAAAAGGTGCAAGTGCGCCGCTGGGACCCGCCGGCGCTCCTGGTGGCCGAAGAGGTGGATCTCAGCATCGCGGTAACGGCTGGACACCCGGGCGAGATTGTCTGGACCCTTCGAAACCGTAGTTTCACCCCGCTGCCAGGCGCATCCGGAGTGGATCCGGATACGCGCCGGGCGCCGCTGGTCGTCCAGCGGATTGACGTAAGTGTGGATGAGGAGGCCGATCGGGAGCAGGCGTTACTGCGGCCGGCTACGGATTTGCAATTCCCGCTCCGGATCCCCGGAGGCGGGGAACAGAGGCTGGTCTACCGCTTCCGGACCTCCGCGTCGACGACGGCGGTTCCCGGCGAGCTGGGGATCGGTTCTCATTTGGCGCGATTTCTGGTGGACGCGTCCTACTTTACCGCGCGGCGCGCGTTGTTGAAGAAGATCGAGGTCCGTCCGCTCGGCGTTTTTCAAGGCATTCTGGCCATCGATTTCGGTACCAGCAATTCCTGCGTGGCGGCGTTCAATGATCTCAAGTTCGCGCCGGAAATGGTGCGGGTGGCGCGGCAGACCACCAATCCCAGCGTCATTCTGTACCAGACGCCGAAGAGTGAAGCCCCTCCCGAGAAGGAAGCCACACCCGCTCAGGTCCGGATCGGCGCCCAGGTGGCAATGGATGACAACATCTCGGCCACCTATTTCCGGAGCGTCGTCCGGTCTCCCAAACTGAAGCTGGGGAAAGAAGGCGCCCACGGGCAGTTCGAAGTGGGATATAGCCAGGCCGATGTAATCCACGTGCTGCCGGCGCGCCAGGTTGTCGCCGACTATCTGCGAGGCCTCCGCCAGGCAGCCGAAGCCGCGTGCGGCGCCACATTCCGGACGGTGCATTTCAGCTACCCGGCGGCATTCTTCGGAAAGCAGTTGACGGAGCTTTACCAGGCTGCGATCGAGGCGTTTGGCAACGTTGAGACGTACTTCGTTACCGAGCCCGTGGCGGCCGCGCTCGACTTCCTGTTTCTCACAGCGCGAGAGAAGCTGCCCAAGACGCTGGCCGTCTTCGATTTCGGGGGCGGAACCACGGACCTCAGCCTGCTCGAGATTTCACAGGATGGCGACTTGCGCGTGCGTCAACTCGACCACCACGGCACGCCCTTCGGCGGCCAGAACCTTACTCAACAGATCGCGGATCACGCGTGGCAGGAGTGCCTGAAATTTGAACAGGCGTCGGCGGCGGAGAGCGCCGTCCTGACTCGCGACTTCCAGGCGCCGGATGCATTTCTTCGTTTGGCGGCGCGGCGCAATATCGAAAGGCTGTTCGCCTGGGCGGAGCGCGTGAAGCTGATTCTGGTGGAGAACGTCTCCAAAAAAGTAGAGGACCTGGTGGAGGCAATCCCGCCGGTGGAGCTGATCGGCGTCATCCCGGGGCCGCGGTTCGCGCCGCGTGTGTACACTCAGGTGCAGCAGATCACTCCGAAGGTCGAGGTGTTTTCCGAATGGTTGCGGGTCGAGTTGCATCGGATTGCCACGAATCTCGAGGTGATGGTGCACAAGAAGAATCACCTCGACCGGCCCGATTGCATCCTGCTTTCCGGGAAATCGAGCAAGATCCCGGTGGTGCGCGAGATCCTTGCGCAAAAGTTCCCCCCTCCCGTTGAAATCCATCTCGCCGACGAGCCGAAAGAGTGCGTCGTGCGGGGTATCTGCGTCACGCACATGCTGCGGGCCGATCCGACCATGTACCTGGACGTCGGGGAGCGCAGCGGCGAAGATCTCGCCCGCGGCGCCGACGTCGCGGCCGTCGGTCAGCGGATCGGCTGGCGCTTGGGCGCCAGGTTCAACGAGATCTTTCCGGCCGGCAAACCAATTCCGAAGGATGGCCTGCGGCGCGAGATCGATATCAAGCTCCGCCCCAACATGCTGCTCAACATGGCGTCCTGCGCGAACACGTTTGACAGCGGCGAGTACCGCTCGATCGGCGTGTTTCGTCCGGATCCGGAAGCTGTGCCCGCCAATGTCCGGTTTCCTCTCCCGGCGAAGCTGGTTTTTCATTTGAACCCCGAAGAAGAGGTTACGTTGAAGGCGACCCTGGAGGATGGCTCCGAAGTCCCTTTTAAACGCGATCCCTAGAACCTAGAGCAATGCTCGCGGAGCATGAACGATGTGGATTCCATTTGTCATCTGCCCGGCGCTGATCGTTGCCGGGGCCGCCGCCGCGCCCCCCCCGACGCTCGACCTCAACCAACCCAACCTGCCCCCGTCGCTGGACGTACCCGTGGTCAAGTCCGAAGCGCCGATCTACCTTCGGACTTCGAAGCCGCTCACGATTCGTTTCGAGAGTGAACTCCCAACCATCAGAGCCTCCGTCCAAGGCAATGTAAGCGGGCCAGTCCAGTTGAGCGGTAGAGTGGGCATTCCGAACGACAGCCAACTGCTCTTCTCCGGCGTGATTCCGGGACAACAACTGAAGCTCTGGATCGCTCCCCCAGAGGGGGACGAATCTTCGATCGAGATCCGTTTCGTTGCCGGCGAAGGGGCTCCGAGCGGCTTCGGATGGTCCCTCGTCGCGCAGGCGGCGGCCAGCCTGCTCGGTCTGGCCGGTCTCGCCGCGGCTACGGTCGCCTTCCGGCGGGTGCGGAAGGCGGAGGATAACATAGAGCAGTTGAAGCAGATGGTCCGGATGAAGTCGGTTGAAAGGCACGGGGAGTACAACATGGAAAGTCGCGGCGTACCATCCGCCTCGGGCCTCCAAGGAATTGAAAGACGGTTGGCGGAACTGGAAGAACGTCTTGGCGAGGCGGTGCCCGGTTCGCGCCAGGCGCAGGGTGAGGGCAACTACAACTTGCAGGACTTGAGCAGGCAATTCGACAAGCGCTTTTCCACGCTGGAGGGCTCGATCAAGAACCTGACGGACACCGCCGCGCGGACGCTCGATGGTTCGCTCAAAATCCTGGTGGACCCCGCTCTCGCCGACCGGCTGAACGAAGGCGCATCGGATTTTTTCCGGCGGGCCGTCCCCGAGCGGGACGGACTGAATGAGCGGCTCCGGGCCGGGCGCGAGTTGGGTTCGGCTATCGACGGCTTCCTATCCACGGTAGCGGTGAACCGCACGGACTTGCGGGATGCCATGCAACCGGTTCGCCGGGAGGCATCGGTGATCGAGGGCGAAGCCGAGGCGCTGGCTCGCGCAGTCGAGGAACAGACCCTGCGACTCGATTTCCAGGTGGTTTTTTCAACCTCGCCCGCCAGCAAGGAGACCATTGCCGAGGCGCTAGCGGGTGGACTGCGGCGGGAGATCCTGAAACTGGCGGAACCTCTGGCCTACTTCGACCGGCGCCTCCGGTCGATCGGACTCCGCGCCGGACAGGCGGCGCTGGAGTACCTGGACCGCTTCTGCGATCTCTCGAGGAGGAATGAAGCGTACCAGTCCGCCTTCAACACGCTTCTCCGGGCCGCGGGGTTGACCGCCATCCTGCCCCATGAAGGGGAAGCCTATTCACCTGACGAGCACCAGGTGGAGCAATGGCAGCCCTCGCAGGACCTGGCGCGCTCCCACACCGTGGCCCGGGTTGTCGCGCGCGGGCTGCGGCAGGATAGCCGGGTGGCGCAAAAGGCGTCGGTATGGCTCTACCAATGATTTCCGATGCCTGAGCAAATCTGCTCCGGTTGCGGCAGGCAACAGGCAGCCGATCGAGTCCGCTGCGAAGATTGCGGACGTCCGCTGCCGCGGGTGCGGCTCGGCGAAAGGTTCCAGGACCGCTTTCTTGCCAGCGGGCTGTTGGAAGAGCGGCCAAATGTTTTCGTGTATAGCGGCCGCCTGGAGTCCCGCGAGGAGCCCTGGATTCTGCGCGAGTTCTTTCCCTCCCGGCGGCCGGACCGGGAAGCTTTCCGGCGCGCGGCGCCGGTGGCGGCCATTCTCGAAGAAGGACGTCCGGGGCTGCCACGACTGTACGAATGGTTTGAATGCGACGGCTGTATCTATGCCATTGAGCCTCCTCCTCCCGGTCCAAACCTCGCGCGATTGACGGCGGAAGGACGCCTTGACGAGACGATGGCGGCCCGGCTGTTCTGGCAGACAGTGAAGCTGCTGGAGGGATTCGGAAGTGAGCCGGCCATCTACCATGGAGCGATCCGGCCCACCGATATCACGGTTAGCGACGACGGAACGGTAACGGAACTATCCGGGCCCGTCGTACTGTTCGACGTCATCGACTCGCTGCGCCCGCCCGCGGCCGGCGATTCGCTCGGGCGCGATCTTCCGGCCACCGGATTCGCCGTCCTGTCGACGCTTTCCGGCAACTCCAACGGGTCCCTTTCCTCCGATCCGGAAGCCCGGGAGAAGGCGCTTTCGTCGATGACCGGAAAAGACCTCGCGATGGCGCTGGAGTGGGTCACAAGCTTCAACGGCCGTCCACCGTCGTTTGCGGCTCTGAGAGACCTGCGGGACCGGCTTCGCGGCGCGCGCGCGGAGTGGCAGAAGGAAAATTGGGCGCAGGCCCGAGCAGGGCTGAACGCGGTCCGGCAGTTGCGTCCTTCGCCGCTGATCGACGCACTGATCGAGAAACTCGACCGCGAACAAGCGGCACGGCGGCCGAAACCGGCGCCGGCGGAGCCCGCCGGACCTGCGCCGGTCACGGAACCGGCGCCGGCCCCGCAAGCGCCACCGGCGCCGCCGGTGGATGCGAAAAAACCCCCCGCCGGGCCGCCCGCTCGGCCCGCCGTAGAACCGGTCAGGCCAAACCCGGCGAAAACGCTGCTGCGGCTTATCCTGGTGGCGGCGTTCTGCCTGACGGCATTCATCGTGTGGCGGGTCTTCTATCCGGATATCTCCGCTTTCGAACGGGCGATCGGGGAGGGGCGACTGCTGGGCGAAAGCCGCTCCGCCTACGCGCTGTACCGGGCCGAGAGCGCTTCGTCGCGGGCAGCGGCCAAAATGCGAAAGGTTGCCCAGCCACTCCTCGCCAGCTATTCCGAACAGACATTCCAGGACTGGCGCCAGAACTCCGAGCTGAAGGACACCTCCTGGGAGCAGTGCGCCCAAGCCCACGAGTGGCTCACGGAAATCGAACCGGAGAACACGCTGGCGGCCGCCCGCTACCATTACGCTCGCGCACGAGTGGCGATGGAGGCGAAGCAGTACAACCAGGCGATCGAGCGTCTGCAAGCGGCCCTCTCCATTCGTCCCAACTGGGACCTGGCCGTCCTCGGCATTGGGATCGCGCACGTTCGTATGAAAGACCCAACCGCGGCGGAGCGGTACTACCAGGACACCATCCGCATCTCGCCGGACTGGGTGTTTCCGCGAATGAATCTCGCCGAACTGTACTTGATCCAAGGCCGGCTTGCGGAAGCCGAAACGCAAGCCCGCGAAGCGCTGCGCTGCGACAGCGAGCGTCCGACCGTGGTGGAACTTTACGGGCGCGTTCTCTATTTCCGGGACAAGTACGGTGAGGCCTGCCGGGTCCTCGGCCGCGCGCTGGATCTGGCGCGGAACGCCGTAACCCGCCTCGACCTAAGCCTGCTCGAACGGCGCCGGCGAACCTCCTGTGAACGGGCGAACCGATGACCATCCGGATCAGGGTCCCCTCTCTCGCTTTTTTCGCGCTGCTGTTCGCGGCGGTGGCCGCGCTGCTTGCCGGGGCCTTTTGGGCCTGGCGCGAGTGGCACGGCGAAAGCGACCTTCTGCTGGTAAACGGCCGGGTATTTGACGGGGAGACGTTCCTCCCGCCTCGGACGCGCGTTGCGGTTCGGGACGGCAGAATCATGGAGGTCGGCTATCTTTGGGGCGTCCGCACGCGGCGCGTATTCGATGTAGAGGGCGCTGTCATCGCGCCCGGATTCATCGACGCGCACACGCACGTCGAGCGAAACATTCCGCTACACGCGCCCTTCCGCGCCGCCAACTTTGTCCGGCAGGGAGTCGCCACGCTGATCACGGGGAACTGCGGGACGTCGACGCTCTCGGTGAACGACCTTTTCAAGAGGCTGGAGCACGGCGGAAGCCAGGTGAACGTCGCGACGCTGGTTGGCCACAACTCGCTACGGGAAGAAGTGATGCCTGGCTCCGCGCAGGCTGCATCGGCGGACCGGGTGCGCCGCATGTCCGATATCCTGGAACGCAACCTCGCCGAGGGCGCGCTTGGGCTATCGACGGGGCTCGCCTATGCCCCGGGCTGCTTCGCCCGGGAAGAGGAAGTGATCGAACTTGCCCGAGTCGCCGCGCGCCACGGCGGCTTGTATGTCACGCACCTGCGGGACGAAGGAGTGGGCGGACAGGCTGCTCTCAACGAGGCGCTGCGCATTCGGCAAGCCGCTCAGGTCCATCTCCACATCTCGCATCTCAAAATCGCCGCGCCCAAGGACTGGGGAACGTCCCGCAACCGGCTTGCGCAGTTGGAAGAGGCTCGGCGTACCGGGCCGCCCATCACGTTCGACGTCTACGCGTATTCCGCCTCGTCCACATCCACCGACATCCTGGCGCCGCCCGAGTTTCGGGGGAAACAGGTCAACTGGCGGCGCGTCCTGGAAGACGCCGCCGAGCGTGAACGGCTGAACCGGGGCATGCTCGGCCAACTCCACGAGGCCGGATTCTCGGACTTCTCCCATGCGCGGATTGCCAGCTTCTGGGGCAATCGCGCTCTTGAAGGAACGAGCATTCCCGAAGCGGCGGCAGCGTTGAACCTCAAGCCGCCCTCCGCTCCCCAACCGCCGCCCGCCCCCAAATCCAGGAACAGCCGGAATTCCCGGGGAGATTCCCGAAAAGCGGCTGCGCGGAGACTGCCGGAAAGTCACACTCCGGCGGCGCTGCGGCCGCAGCTTGACGCCGTCTTTTACCTTCTTACCCGCGGGGGAGCGCAGATGATTTACGAAGACATGTCGGAAAGCGATGTCGAAACATTCCTGCGCGACCCGGCGGGCGTATTCGGTACTGACAGCGCTGTTCGCTATCCCGGCCAGGATTTCGCCCACCCGCGGGGAACGGGGAACTTTCCGCGGATTCTCGGCGAATTTGTCCGGGAACGCGGCAGGCTTACTCTCGACGAGGCGCTGCGGAAGATGACAAGCGCGCCGGCCCGAATCTTCAATCTGCCGGGCCGGGGGCGCCTGGCGCCCGGTTTCCAGGCCGATATCACGGTGTTTGACGCAGCCACCGTGCGGGCGCGGAACGACTACTCCCAGCCACTGACGCCGCCGGAAGGCATCCGCTGGGTGTTTGTCAACGGCGTAGAGGTATTGCGCGACGGCGAACCCACGGACGCCCTTCCCGGCCTACCGGTGCGACGCGGTCCCGGCGCGGCCAATCCGGCGCGGGATAAAGGCGAACGGGATCTCGCCCGCTGACCGGCGCGCCTCGTCGATCGTATCATCGGAGCGCGAAGGTCCGCGTCTCGCTTCCTGCCATCAGGTCCGGCCTGCGGAAAAGGCGGCGGCGATTTCGCCGATCAGCTTGTTGTCGGCGCCGGCCGCCCGGAGTTCCCCATCAACCTGGGCATCCACGCGAAAGCCAACCCGGCGGCTTCGAATCATGCGCGCCACGGCGGCGTCGCCGAGGAGATCGCGCTGGCGGAGGATTTCCTTGATCTGGACGAGCGTGAAGGGTTTCCAGTCCCACTCGATGCGCACGTGGTACCGGCCGCTTCCGGCGGCGGTGTCGTCGATGACGATCTGAAAGCCGGGACAACCGAATTCGTTCGCCGCGAGCGGCGTCACGCGCCTGACGTCGGATCTCCCCCCTACTTTTTTCCATCGGTATGTCCAATGGTCCAGCGGCGCGCGGGGCACCGGCTGGCTGTATTGAGAACCGGCGTTGGCGGCGGGGGCGCCGCGCAGAAGAATGTAGCTCAGGGTGTCGTAAACAACGCGGATATCCACGGCCGCATCGATATCCAGTTTGATGTCGGCGTAGCCGCTTGGCCGGTCCTCGTCGTAGTCCTCGCTCTGGCGAAGCGGAAGCCGCTCCATGCCCTCGCTCAGCAACGCGGGTGGCTTGGGAAATAGAACGCGCAACAGCTCGACCGGCGCCCCGGCATCCTGCAGCTTGCGCGCGAAAGCGGGGTCTTCAAAACCGTCGCCGGCCCCGCGCGTACGGAACTGGCGGGCCACTTCGGCGGGTCCCCCGCGCGAGGCCAGCAGGCGCAAGGCCTCCTCCGGATCGAGGGGGCCTGGCGCGCTGCAACTCCGGCAAGCGCCGCGGACGACGGACATCAGTTCCAGAATCGCCGTCTCCGAGCGGCCGCCGCGCCCGGCGGCGATCAGGAGATCGTCCTCGATTTCCGGGGTCATCGCGAAATCCACGCCGTCGCGCTGGATCAGCAAAACAAGGTCCGGCGTCGGCAGGACCGCTTCCTCGGTCTCCAGCCGCTTGATGAGCAGAGCCTTGGAGACCGGCGTCGTCAACTGCGCCCACAGGGCTCCCAACATCAAGACCGCCGCCGCCCATCGCAAAACTCGCGCTGTCTTCACTGTCACCTCGAATCGCCTGCCACCTTCCGCAATACGCCAAGCACGCGCTTGATCTCGTCGTCCGTGCGGCCCGCTGCCTTGCCTCGCTGCATCAGCCGGACGCGCGCGGCGTCGTCGACGGTGAAGCCGACGCCGCGAGCCGAAATGCGAACGAGCAGTTGCTCGATGGAGACGGCGCCATCGGCCAGCGCCTGGCCCAGGGTCGCTTCGGTAAACGGGGCGGGGCGCATGCGCGGGTCAACCGTGACCGTCACCTCTCCTGTGACGTGGCTGGAGCCACGGGCGGCGCTCAGTGTATATACCGTGGTGACCGAGGGTTGGACAACAAGGCTGCCCGTCATCGGCTGTACGGCCCCGTTCGGACCGATCCGGACAACGTCGGCCCGGCTGACTGACCATTCGAGCACCGCCTCATGGCCCGGTCCGATCACCCCCGGCTTCGCCACGAACCGGAGAATCTGGGGCGCCGGGTCAACAGGAGGTGGGTCGGGCGGTCTGACTTCAATCGTGATGCCGCGCCGCACATCGCCGCCCGCGTTGGAGGCTTCCAGCAGATACTCAGTCGTCTCGTTGGGTGAAACCTCCAATTGGCCCGTCGGGGGGACGGTACGGCGGGGCGGTTGCAACACCACCCCTTCGGCGCCTTCCACGCTCCAGGATAAGCGCACACTTTCCCCAGGCGAGACGCTCAGGTCGGTGGCGTCGAACTGGAGGATCCGAGGGCGCGACAACACGGGGCGAGGCGGTTCTGGGGTATCGCTAGGGGGAGGCTTCGGCTTTGTCTTGGGAGGTGGGACGTCAATCGGGGCACTCTCGCCGACCGGTTTGGACGTTTCGCCAGTCTCCGCGGGATCGCTCTGGCGTACCGTCTCCGGATCCTCCCGAGGGCTCGCGGGCGGCCCCGCCGCGCTGTAGTGCCAGGCAACCCAGCCCCCGCCGGCGAGGCAAAGCAAACCGGCGAGCCAGAGCCACCGATGCCTCGGAGGCGGAGGCGGCAGCGGTTCCAGCGGCGAGGGCTCCGGCGTCTCGGCCGGAACGGCTTGCGGCGGCGGTTCGGCTATGCGCACGGACACCGTTCGCTCCGCGCGTCCTCCCGGCCCGAGGGCGATTAGCCTGTACTCGCTGCTGCTCGACGGCGTTACAGTTCGCGCCCCAACAGCAGGCAGCGAGGCGTCCGGAGCGCCGTCCAGAAAGACCTGCGTCGCATGCTTTGTGCGCCACGAGAAGGTAACCCGCCCGCCGGTTGCCGCGGAAATCTCTTCCGGCTCCACTTCGATCTCCGGCCGGGGATGTACGGCGTCGACGCGCCATTCGCTGATTTGCGTCACGTCGCCGCGTCGCGCCTGCAAGCGGAACAGCGTATCCTCCGTGACGCTGACCGTGGCGTGACCCGCCGGCCGAATCGTTCCCGGTTCGGGATCGATCCGGACCTGTTCCGCGCCGGTCACCTCCCACTCCAGGCGCACGGGTGAGCCGGCCATAACGGAGGAGGCGTCGGCCCGAAACCGGACGATCCTCAGGGGCGCCGCTGCGACGGGCGCCGCCACCGGTACGGCCGTTCCGTTCGGCAGTTGCTCGATCGCCTCGGCCAGCGGCTCGCACGCGAGCTGCTGCTTGGCTTTCGACCATGCGGCCCTGGCGGAATCGCAGTCGCCTCGCGAGAAATCCTCCCAACCCCGTTCGCACAAGTGCAGCCAGGTCCTTGCCGCTACCGCGTCCGGAAACGCCCGCGAAGCGCAGCCTTCGTGCAGGCACCGGGCGGAGAACAGCCGGCCGGGCGCCACGTCCAACTGGTCCCAGGCCGGCCGGCGCGAGGCGTCCGCGGGCAACAGGTCGCCATGCAACTCCGCGATACCGCCGAGGTCGGAACGGCGCTGATTCTCCGGATCGGTGGAAGCCGCGACCGCCGCACTGATCCAGGAATCGTTGAGCAGAACGACGCTGCCATCGGCGCGTAGAGCGGCGTCGGCCGGCGAAAGGCTCCCTTGGTAAATCCCAGGCTCGGCGCCGTGCAGTCCCGCCACCGCGCACAGGATATTCCGCAGAGTGGCAAGCCGGTCATCGACGTTGGCCGACTCAAGCCACTCCGCCATCTCGGTGGCGTCGTCGACGTCCTCGACGAGGTAGGCCATGCCGTCTTCGACAAAGTCGTTCTCGAGTCGAGGCCACGGCGGCCCGCCGCCTCCGTTCCGCAGCCGCTCGTAGACTGCTTCCCGCAGCCGGCAGCAATCCGCCAATGCCCGGATGGTCGCGGGCACATCCGTTCTCCCCGGGTCCCAGCCGCGAATGATGTAGCTCTTTCCGTTTTCGACAGCCCGATACCGGTTGTAAGGGCCGGATGGACTCAGGGTCGCCACTACCCGGTAAATGCCTCCGATCACTCCTCCGACCGAGCGCGACGGCAAAGGCCGTGAAGGCGTCGAGCGCCGGGCGGGTGGCGCCGAATTTGACGACATAACGGTGCGTTCCCGTGGAAACCGAATCGGGTCCCCGCGTTAACCCCACTTCGGGGATATTGATTCTAACACGATTCGTGATCGGCATTGCGCCTCGAAGAAGCCGAGCAGCGCACAAAATCGGACGAAAATCGGCCAGAATATTCTCGGGTGGCGTCCGGCGATGTTGTGGGGAGAGGGCGGATGAGGGTTCTGGAGGGGATCGGTTCTGTGACCCCGCTGGCCCTCGCCCTCGCGTCTCCGCTTGACCGGCGCGCCAAGGGGAAAGTATCATGTCCGGGCGACGCGTTCCGGGCGGAAAGCAATTCCCGGAGCGTCCTATCATTGGGCATGGCTATGACGCGACGAAAGATTCTCACGACGGCGGCAGCGTCGATTCCCGCGGCAGGTTTGGGCGCCGGCGCCGCGGGGTCGAAGGTGCTCCGGAACATGGGCGTGGCCTCGCCGGGCATTGGAGAGCGGGTTCGCCTGGCCCGCGAATCCGGCGAAGAGTTCGACATGATCGAGTACTGTCACGGAAAGGGGCTCGGCGCCGCCCACGTGTACCTGTTTCGCGATCCAGGGCCGGACGGGTTTAACCGGATCCGCGGCCAGATCGAAAAGTACGATATGCGGCTGACGGTCGGCGTCCGGACTCCGCGCTCCGACGACGACTTACCCCGGTACGAAGCCGCCGTAAAGGCGCTATCGGAAATGGACGGCCGCGTCGCCTGCCTCCTCGACCAGTTCTCCGGACGGCGCTACGAGCAGTTCAAGACCGCCGCCGAGTACCACGAATTCCTCGCCATGTGCAAAGCGGCGGTGGCGCGAGCCCTGCCGGTGCTGGCGCGGTACAAGATGCCGCTGGCGATCGAAAACCACAAGGGCTGGCGTTCCGGAGAGCTGGTCGATTGGGTGAAATCGACCGGCAGCGAATACATAGGCGTCTGCCTCGATCTGACCAACAACGTCTCGCTGGTGGAGACGCCCGCGCAGACCATCGAGATGCTAGCTCCCTATACGCTGTTCGTGAGCTTCAAGGACATCGGCGTCGATTTCTATGACGAAGGCCTGCTGCTCTCCGAAGTCCCGTTCGGCGAAGGCCACCTCGATCTGCCCGCAGTCGTCGCGCTGCTCCAGAAAAAAGACCCGAACATGCTGTTCCAACTTGAGATGATCACCCGCGACCCGCTAAAGGTCCCGATCTTCACCGAACAGTACTGGAAAATCTTTGACGACAAAAGCCCCGCGCCAGCGCGCGATCTCGCCATGCTCATCGATTGGGTGCGCAAGCATCCGCCGAAGAAGCCGTTGCCGCGCGTCAGCGGACTGTCGCCGAAGGAGCGCCTCGCGCTGGAAGACAAGCTCAACCAGCAGTGCGTCGACTACGCCCGGGACAACCTGCCGTTGTAGAAGAAGCCTGCCATCGTCCTGCGACCACGAACCCGACTCATTGGCCGAAGTCAGCCGGTTCACCCCGTCTACCCATACGTCTGCGCCAGCTCGAGCGTCCCCCCGACCGTCACCGTCTGGCTCTGCGCATTCCCATTGTTGCGCTCGCCCCCGCCACAACTCACCGCATACGTGTTCCGCAGCCGCCACTTCTCCCACCCCTGGGCCGTCGTGCCCAGCCGCAGATCCACCGGCTGCAGCCGGCTGTTGTAGTCCGCGTACTCCCACAGCAGATTGCCGAACTGCATCTGCTCAATCGCCCCATGCGCATGATAGCTGGCCACGCCCGCATAAAGATTGCCCGCCGCCGGTCTTTGGCCCCCCATGCACACCGCAGTGGTGACCGTCCCAATCACTTCGATCATAGCCTTTCATCCTCATCGCCGTTCTCGGCTTCCTCGGTGGCCACGTGGTTATTGTCACCGCTATAGTGGGGCGGTCCCCTGGACCGCGCCGGACGCCCCGTCCGGCTCTGGGGCGCATCTGCCGTCCCGCCAGCTTCTTTGCGATCGTCGCACCCTTTGCGCCTTCGCCACAAAAAACCGACGAGTTCCCGCCCCTCGGTCACCACCAATCAAAATATCCCTAACCTACTCCATCCACACAACTTACATCCCTCCACCGCACCCCCGTTATCCGTTTTTCGCCCCCCTCCATGCTATGTTGTTACCGAAAGAGCCGGGCCCCACCGCCCGGCTTTTTCCATTTCTCCCCAAAGGAGTCTCCTATGCACCCCGTTGCCACCGGCGCCGTCAGCCCCCGCAAGCTCGAAGCCAACCGCGCCAATGCCCTCAAATCCACTGGTCCCAAAACCGACGCCGGCCGCGCCCGCTCCAGCCTCAACGCGCGCCGTCACAATGCCCTCGCCTCCGCCGCCACCCTGCTCGCCGAGCCCGACCAGGAACGCGACGCCCTGCTCGCCCGCTACGCGGCCGACCTCCGCCCCTCCTCCGTCGTCGAGGAATCCCTGGTCCGCGAAATCGCCGTCGCCGACTGGCGCATCCAGCACCTGGACCGCGTCGAACTCGGCGTCACCGCCTATCAGATGCAAGCCAGCTACAACGTCGCCAACGAACTCGACGCCCTCCGCCGCTTCGGCGCCCAACCCTGGGCCTGCCAGCGCTGCGGCGCCGAGCCGCCCCCGGAAGCCTACCCGGAACCCGAACCCGACCCGCCCGAGTTGGCCGAGACCGGGCCCGCCGACCGCACGGCCCTTCTGGGCGCCGCCTGGTTCGCCAACGCGTACCTGTTCTCGCTGCTGCACCGCTACCAGGCCCAGGCCCGCCGCGACTACTACCGCGCGCTGAAGCAACTGTCGCTGGTGCGCACCGGCGAAGCGGGCTTCCTGCCCCAGGCGCCGCCCCCGGCCCCGCCCCAGCCCGTCGACCCCGGCCCCGCGCCGCAAAAAAGCGAAACGAACCCACCGCCCCCGGCCGCCAAGGCCGCCGCCGCGGCCTCAAAAAGCGAAACGAATGCGCCCGAGCCCTCGAAAACCGCCCCGGCGGCTGCCGGCCGCGCGCCGGAGACGAGCGAAAAGAACCAAACAAACCCAACCATCCCCGATTTTCGCCTTAAGTGGGACGTTCCGTACGACAAATACATCTTTACTCTCGAGGAATGGCGTCGGATTATCGCCGGTCATGACTACGAGCCGGCCATTTTGAAAGAAAAATAACCCTCGCCAGCCGGTGAATAATGGCCGAATTCGCGGATCTCTGCGATCTCCGCGTCTCCGCGGTGAAGTTCTGGATGCGATCGCCCTCGGCCCCGCCTACTCGACCACCATCAGCAGGTCCTTGGGCTCCACGTGCTGGCCGACGTAGGCCAGTTTCTGCGTCACCTTGCCGGCAATCGGCGCGTAGACCGTCGTCTGCATCTTCATCGCCTCCATCACCAGCAGCCGGTCGCCCTTGCGCACATCCTGGTTGAGTTCCACCGCGACGCTGGTCACCGCCCCGGGAATCGGCGCGCCGACGTGCCCCGGGTGGTTCGGGTCTGCCTTCGGATTGGGGACCGCCTTCACCTCCAGCGACAGGTCCCGCACCGTCACCGAGCGCGGCTGCCCGTTCAGCTCGTAGAACACCGTGCGCGTGCCGTCCTCGTGGGGCTCGCTCATGGTGAGGTACTTGACGATCAGCGTCTTGCCCGGCTCCAGGTCGACGGTCGCCTCTTCGCCCTGCCGCATGCCGTAGAAAAACTGCGGCGTCGGCAGCACGTCCACGTCCCCGTAGCGGTCCCGCGCCGCCGCGAACTTCAGGAAGACCTCCGGGTAAAGCAGGTAGCTCAGCAGATCGGTCCGCGCCGGCGCATGCCTCAGCTTCTTCTCCAGTTGCGCCGCCGTCTCCTCGAAGTCCGCCGCCGGCAGGTTGGCGCCCGGCCGGCCCCGCGATGCCTTGCGGCCTTGCAGCACGATCGCCGCGACTTTCCTGGGCCAGCCTCCCGGCGGCCGCCCCAG
This sequence comes from Bryobacteraceae bacterium, assembly GCA_026129905.1. Lineage (GTDB taxonomy): Bacteria > Acidobacteriota > Terriglobia > Bryobacterales > Bryobacteraceae > JAHCHE01. Next base: position 185,097 of record JAHCHE010000001.1, read on the forward strand.
CGCGCCCTGGAACATCTCCACCACCGAGTTCGGCAGCGTCAGCTTGTGATCCGCCGGCAGCCGCTCGAACTCCGCCACCGTCATGCCGTGGCTCACCAGGAACAGCGCCATGTCGCCCACCACTTTGCTGGAAGGCGTCACCTTCACGATGTCGCCGAACGCCCGGTTCACTTCCGCGTACGTTCGCGCGATCTCCGGCCACTTGTCGCCCAGCCCCATCGCGCTCGCCTGGGCCTTCAGGTTCGTGTACTGCCCGCCGGGCATCTCGTGCAGGTACACCTCCGCCGTGCCGGATCTCGGCGCCTCGTCGAACGGCGCGTACCACGTGCGGACCGTCTCCCAGTAGTGGGCGCACTCGTCCAGGGCCTCCTGGTCCAGCCCCGTCTCGCGGTCCGTGTGGGCCAGCGCCGCCGCCACCGAGTTCAGGTTCGGCTGGCTCGTCGTGCCGCTCATCGACGAGATGGCCCCGTCGGCCACGTCCACGCCGGCCAACGAGGCCTGAAGAATCGACGCGGCGTTCAACCCGCTCGTGTCGTGCGTATGGAAGTGGACGGGCAGGCCCGTCTCCTCGCGCAGGGCCCGCACCAGCTTTTCCGCCGCGAACGGCTTGCACACCCCCGCCATGTCCTTGATGGCCAGGATATGCGCGCCCATCTTCTCCAGTTCCTTGGCCATCTCCAGGTAGTACGTCAGCGGATACTTGTCGCGCTTCGGATCCAGGATGTCGCCCGTGTAGCAGATGGCCGCTTCGCATACCTTCCCGGACTTGCGCGCCGCATCCATCGAGACGCGCATGTTCGGCAGGTAATTCAGCGAATCGAAAATGCGGAAAATGTCGATGCCCCGCGCGGCCGCCTCATAGATGAATTCGCGCACCACGTTGTCCGGATACGCCGTGTAACCCACCGCGTTCGATGCCCGCAGCAGCATCTGGAAACAGATGTTCGGAATCGCCTCCCGCAACCGGATCAGCCGCAGCCACGGATCTTCGTGCAGGAACCGCATCGCCACGTCGAACGTCGCCCCGCCCCACATCTCCAGGCTGTACAGCCCGTGCAGCCGGTGCGCCACGAAATTGGCGATGGCCAGCATATCGTAGGTCCGCATCCGCGTCGCCATCAGCGACTGGTGCGCGTCGCGGAACGTCGTGTCGGTCATCAGCAGCGGCTTGGCCGACCGCGTCCACGCGGCGAACTTCTCCGGCCCAAGCTCCTCCAGCAACTGGCGCGTCCCCCGGGGGGGCTCTCCGCTGATGTGCGCCGGGATTCTCGCCGGGCGCAACGCCTCCGGCCCCTTCCCTTTTTGCGCCTCGGGGTTGCCGTTCACCACCACTTCCGCCAGGTAGGTCAACAGCCGCGTAGCCCGGTCCCGCCGCTTGACGAACCGGAACAGCGCCGGCGTCTCGTCCAGAAACGACGTCGTCACCTCTCCGTTCCGGAACGCCGCGTGGTTCACCACGTTCTCCAGGAACGGAATGTTGGTCTGCACGCCCCGCACCCGGAACTCACGCAGCGCCCGGTCCATGCGCTCGCAGGCGTGCGAGAACTCCCGCCCCCAGGCCGTCACCTTCACCAGCAGCGAATCGTAATACGGCGTGATCACCGCTCCGCCGTAGGCCGACGCCCCGTCCAACCGAATGCCGAAGCCCGCCGGCGACCGGTAGGTGTGCAGCCGGCCGTAATCCGGGATGAAGTTGTTCGAGGGGTCCTCCGTCGTCACCCGGCATTGCAGCGCGAACCCGTTGACGTGGATCTCCTCCTGCGGCGGGACTTTCATCACGTCGTCGTGGAGCGCGTGGTCCTGCGCCACCTGGATCTGGCAGCGCACGACGTCGATCCCGGTCACCGCCTCGGTCACCGTGTGCTCCACCTGAATCCGCGGGTTCACCTCGATAAAGAACCACTCGCCCGTTTCGGTGTCCACCAGGAACTCGACCGTTCCCGCGCTGTAGTAGCCCGCCGCACGGGCCAGCCGGACCGCCGCATCCGCGATCTGCCGACGGACGCCCTCGTCCAGGTTCACCGCCGGCGCGGTCTCGATCACTTTCTGGTGGCGCCGCTGCACCGAGCAATCTCGTTCGTGCAGGTGCACGATGTTGCCGTGCTTGTCTCCGAGGATCTGGACCTCGACATGCCTCGCCCGGCGGATGTAGTGCTCCAGGAAGACCGCCGGGTTGCCGAAGGCGGCGGAGGCCTCCTGCTGCGCTTCCTCGAGCTTCGCCGCGAGGTCGGCCGGTTTGTCGACGATCCGCATGCCGCGGCCCCCGCCGCCAAACGCCGCCTTGACGATCACCGGGAAGCCGATCTTCTGGGCCAGCGCCTTGGCCGCCTCGATGTTCTTCATCGGGGCATCGGCGCCCTCAATCACCGGCACGCCGGCCTCCTGCGCCAGGCGCCGCGCGGCGGTCTTGTCGCCGAGCAGTTCCAGCAGCCGCGCGCTGGGCCCGATAAAGGTGATTCCGGCCTCCTCGCAGGCCCGGGGCAGCGCCGGGTTCTCGGCCAGGAACCCGTAGCCGGGGTGGATAGCGTCCACCCCTTTCTCCCTGGCCAGCGCCACGGCGCCCGCCACGTCGATGTAGGCCTCGACGGGGCCTTTGCCGTCGCCGATCAGGTATGCCTCGTCGGCTTTGAACCGGTGCAGGCTCAGCCGGTCTTCCTTCGAATAGACGGCTACCGTCCGCAGACCCAACTCGTTGGCCGCGCGAAGGATGCGGATGGCGATCTCGCCACGGTTGAACGCAAGAAGTTTTCTCAAGGGGGTAGTTTTCAGGCTAGCATGGAACTAATTTCACTGGCTTTCGTAATCCTTAGTCGAGGAGACCATGCGCACCAGCATCCTGGCCACCATGACCATCGCCGCCGCCACCATCCTGGCCGGCTGCGACATCGAGGAATTCGCCGGCTCGTCCCGGTTCAAAGAAGACTTCCACTACAGCTACGATCTGAGGCCCGGTGGCCGCCTGGCGGTCGAGAGCTTCAACGGGTCGATCGAGATCACCGGCGGCGGCGGAGATAAGGTCGAGATCAGCGGAACCCGCTATGCGTCCACCCGCGAGCTGCTGGAAGCTCTGAAAGTGGACGTCGTCCAGACCGACAATTCCGTCCGCGTCCGCGCCATCCGTCCGTCCGGACGCCGCGGCAACATGGGCGCCTCCTTCGTCATCCGCCTGCCGCGGCAGGTGGAGATCGAACGCGCCGAAAGCTCCAACGGCAGCATCAAGATTGAAGACGTCGAGGGCCGCGCGCGCCTGGCCACTTCCAACGGCGCCATCCGGGCGTTCCGGCTCAATGGCGACATCGAAGCCACCACCTCCAACGGCAGCATCGAACTGAAGGAATCCCAGGGCAATGCTATCCTTCGGACCTCCAACGGGAAGATCACTGCAATGGACATTCGCGGCCGGTTTGAGGCGGAAACCTCCAACGCGAGCATCGAAGCCCGGGTGGCGGAGCTCGACGGCAGCCGCCCCCTGCGGCTGGACACCTCCAACGGCGCCATCCGGCTCACCCTGGAACAGACCCCGAAGACCGACGTTCGCCTCTCCACCAGCAACGGCTCCATCACCTTCGTCGCGCCCTCCTCGATGGCCGCGCGCCTGAAGGCCGGAACCTCTAATGGCTCGATCAGCTCGTCCTTCAACGTGGGCCCCGAAGGCGGCGTGAAGACCAAGAACCGCCTCGAGGGCGCCGTCAACGGCGGCGGTCCGCTGGTGGAACTCGCCACCTCCAACGGCAGCATCAACATCGAGCAGCTCTAAGCCCGTCTGTCGGGCGTAGCGCCGGTCTGCTATTGCGCCTGCTCGCTTGCCACTTTGCCGTTGATCACGACTCCGACGCAGTGGCTCGTGTACTCAAAGGGGTCGCCGTCGAATAGGGCGACGTCGCCGTCCTTGCCCGCTTCCAGGCTGCCCACCCGGTCGGCGATGCCGAGCAGCCTGGCGGCGTCGATCGTCACCGCCGAAAGCGCGTTGTCGAAGCCCAGCCCGTGCGCGGCGGCGACGGCGGCTTCAAACAGCAGAACGCGCGACTTGGGAACGTAGCCCTCGAACCCGCTCTGCATCGCGAACGGAATGCCGGCCGCCTTCAGCTTGGCGGGGGTCTCGAAGCCGATGTTCTCCGCGTCGCCGTAGGCCCGCTGCATGGCCGGGTGAACGATCGCCGGGTAGCCGGACTCCTTGATCGCGTCCAGCGCCTGGTGCGCTTCCGCCACGCCGTCGAGCACCAGCCGGATGTTGAACTCCTTGCCCAGCCGGATCGCCGACAGAATGTCGTTGGCGCGGTTCACCGTAACCAGCAAGGGCTTCTGCCGTTCCAGAACCTGGATCCACGCCTCCAACGGCAGGTCCCGCGCCGGCGGCTCCTTCTCCTTCTTGTCTCCTTCGGCCGGCCGCTGCCGTTTGCGCTGTGCCTCCTGGGCCTTGATCAATTCGGCCCGCAGCATCGCGATCGCTTTCGAGCGGGTTCCCGGCGAGGCGCCCCGGGCCGACTCACGCGCTCCTTCCCCCAGCGTCGCGGCGATCATGACGTCCGGCTTCAGCAGCGCCTCCTCGACGGTGTCGCCCGCCGTTTTCACGATCATCGTCTGGCCGGAAACCAGGATCCCCGGCCCGTGTCCGGTGTGAAGGGTCGTAATCCCGTAACCGCGCAGGTAGCCGATCAGCGTCTCCCTGGCGTCGTACGCGTCGATCGCCCGCAGTTCGGGCTGAATCGGTTTCGAGCGATCCACCTGGTCCTGGTCGTGATCCTGGTTCAGGTATCCGCTCAAGCCGACCACCGTACGGGCGTCGATCAGCCCCGGCGTCACCACCTTGGCGCGGAAGCTCCGGTAGCCCTCCGGCGCCTTCACGTCCGCCGCCGGACCCACGCGCTCGATCCTGCCGTCGCGGATCAGCACCATGCCGTTGCCGATCGGCGGACCGGCCATCGTGTACACCGTCTCGCCCGTAACCGCGATCTGCGCCGCCGCCGGCAAAGCCAGCGCGAACGCCGCCCAAACCGTAGCGGCCGCCCTCATTGCATCCACTCCTCGTCCAGGTACAGGCTGGCCCGGTCTTGCGAGGCGCCGTAGCCGCCTTCGGCGTACAACCGGTCCTTCGCCTCCGTCCGGTCGAACACCTTCACGCCGTCGACCCAGGTTTCCAGCACCTTCGTATAGACGCTGAACGGATCGCCAGACAGGAGGATGAAGTCCGCGTCCTTGCCCGCTTCGAGCGAGCCGACCTGTCGATCCAGGTCCAGCATCTTCGCGTTGGCCATCGTCAGCCCGTATAGCGCCTTCTCGCGTGACATGCCCGCGCGCACCGCCAGCGCCGCCATGCGCAGGAACAGCCGGGAGTCCGTGATGCCGTCGTCCGTGTGGAAGCCGACAAGCGCGCCCGCCTTCTCCAGCGCCGCGCCATTGACCAGCCGGTTGTCCTTGGCCTCGATCTTGCCGCCCGGGCTGTCGATCAGGATGATCGAGCTGCCGACGCCCGCCTTCGCGATTTCGTCCGCCACCGCCCAGGCGTCGCTGACATGGTGCAGCACGACCCGGAAGCCGAACTCCTTTTGCAGCCGGAGGACGGTGAGAATGTCGTCGTGCCGGTGGGTGTGGTGATGAACGATTCGCTTGCCGTCCAGCACCTCTACCAGTCCCTCCAGCCGCAGGTCGCGGTCCGGCATCTTGTCCGGATCGCCGTTCGCCTTCCGGACCTTGTCGCGGTACTCTACCGCCTTAGCGAGCTGTTCGCGCATGAGCGCCGCGGATTTCGCCCGGGTTCCCGGAAACGGCGATGCCCGGCGGGAGTTGGTGCCGTTGGCCATCTTCATCCCGCCCGCGACGGTCCCGTCGGCGTTGCGGAGGACGATGTCATCGATCGTGTTGCCGTCGCGCAGCTTGCAGTAGATGGTCTGGCCGCTCAGCAGGTGGCCGGAGCCGGGCATGATGTTCACCGTGGTGATGCCCCCAGCCTGCGCCTTCTGGATGGTAGCGTCCCGGGCATTAATGGCGTCCAGTACCCGAACGTCCGGCTGCACCGGCGCGCTCGAATCGCCGCCTTCGACGCCGCCGATATGGCTGTGCGAGTCCACCAGCCCGGGCATGATCACCTTGCCGGCGGCGTTCACCGTCTGCGCCCCCTGCGGGATGGGCGTCGACTGGCGCGGTCCCGCCGCGACGATCTTACCGTTCCGGATCACCAGGGCGCCGTCCGGAACCTCGGGCCCGGCGATTGGTATGAGGCGCGCGCCTGTGAAGGCGACGGGCCGTTCCTGAGCCGCGCCGACCGCGCACACGGCGACGGCCGCGATGCAAGAAAACGAAATGCGCATGGGAAAACGTATTGTACCCGATCGATCCGCCACAACAGGCCATCGCCCGGCTCAAGCGGGATGGAAACCGAATCTGTATGATTGATTCAGACCTCGAACTCCTGTTATGGAAAGGAGGCGCCCATGAATCGGCGCGATCTGCTATCGGGAAGCCTCAAGGCGCTGGCCGCGACGCCGGCGCTCGGGACTGTCACGGACCAAGCGGCGACGGCGGTTGGGTGCGGGAGGTGCGCCACGGCCGGTTTTCAGCGCGCCCCGTCGCCGCGGGCGAGGCTGACGGTTAAGCCCATCATGACCAACATGATTCACTCGGGCGTCTGGGAGGGGCCGTGCCGGTTCAACGTGGTCAGCGTCGCGCGGGAAACGGAGAATGTGAATCGCGCGTTTGAGCGCTGGTCCGCGCGCGTGCGGAGCGGCGAGTTCGGGTTCGGGGAGCGGGTGGAGGTACGGGAGCCCGCGCTCATCACGTTCGACGAGGATTTCACGCTGCCGGCGGCGGCGCTCGCCGGGCTGGACAAGGAAGGACGCGAGGCGGACGTCTTTCTCATCGCGCCGCACGGGTCGTCCAACGCCGCGTTCGACCTGGTACGCCACTTTCACAAGCCGGCGGCGCTGCTTGGCCTCGACTGCCGGACGGTCGACGTGGCTGCGTACGCCCGGACGCAAGGCGAGGAGATATTCGTCGCCAACGATAATCGGGAACTCCAGGATCTGCTGGACCTGCTGAGCGCGCGGAAGGCGTTCCGGGAGACATCGGTCCTGTTCCCCACCGAACGCGGCTTTCCGTCGGTGGCGTCGCTGACGGGGATCTCGGATCTCGAGGACCTGAAGAAGCGGCACGGCGTGGCGGTGAAGACCATTTCGTACAAGGGGCTCTCGGAAGCGATGGAGCGCCGGATGAGCGCCGAGCCGGCCCGCCGGGAAGCGGAAGAACTGGCGGGCGACCTGATGCGGTACGCCGCGCACTCCTACATCGATAAGGAATACGTGATCCGCAGCGCGCTGTTCTACGGGGCGGTTCAGGAGCTGATGGACGTGCACGCGTGCAACGCTTTTACCATCGAGTGCTTCGAATTCTGCTCCAGCCGTCTGCCCGAGAAATGGAAGATCACGCCGTGCCTGATTCACACGCTGCTGAAGGACGAGGGTCTGGCGTCTTCGTGCGAAGGCGACATGGGCGCGCTGCTGGCCATGCGGCTCCTGATGTCGGTGTCCGGCAAGTCGTCGCACCTGGGGAACATGTTCTTCCGCGATGGAGCGGTGATCATTAATCACAGCGCGCCGGGCATCAAGATGAACGGGTTCGACAGTCCGGGTTTGCCGTACAAGTTGGGGCGCTTTGTGCAATCCGGCTGGGGAACGAAGGTCGTCGTGGACTTCGCCGCCAACGAAGAAAAGCGCGTTACGGTGGCCCGGATGCACCCGAACGCCCGCAAGCTGCTGGTGATGAAGGGGACGCTGGCCGGATCGGAAGGCTGGGACAAGGACGAGTTGGGGTGCTCGGTGGTGGCTCGGGTGAAGCCGGCCGAAAGCGGCAACGGAGAACCCTTTGTGCGGAAACAGACCGAATATGGAAACCATCTCGTCTGGGTGTATGGCGACTACGCGGGGGAACTGGCACGATTGGGCGAGCTGATGGGCGTCGAAGTGGAAACGATAGTTTGAGGCGTGCGCGGCGGCAGGGGCGGGTTGTGCCGCGAGGCCGCTTCGTGCTACACATCGTGTTCCGGCAAAGCGAGGCAAGGTTCCAAAGGATGGGGAAATCCGACATGACGCGACGTACGGCGGCCGGCGTGGCGTGCGCCGGGCTATTCGCGGCGGCGGCCGCGCCTCAGGACGTAAGTTCAACAAGCTCAAAGGGAGATGCGAGGGTGTTGCAGGTATTTCAGGAACTATTCGACGTGAGCACTAAGGAAAAGAAGGGGCTTACGTTCTACATCGGCGGGCAGACCGTACCGGGGCTGGTGGTGAAGATGCACGGAGACGAGGTGGTCGAGGTGATGAACCGGACGGCCCCGCGCATTCTCATCCGGATCGACCGCATTGACGCCGTGCAACTGGGGTGAGCGGTGGCGTCGGGTCCGGCGCATGAAGAGCGCCGGGGAGTGATGGCGCTTCCCCGCATTCCGCATTTCCGGTTCGTTGTCGCCGGATTGTTGTTGCTGGCGACGATGATCAACTACGCGGACCGGCTGATGCTGTCGGTAGTCGCGCCGCAGGTCCGCGCCGAGTTCGGGCTGACGGAGCAGGACTACGGGCAGATTCTGTTCTGGTTCCTGACGGCCTACGCCATCATGTACGCTCTGTCCGGCCCGCTGGCGGACCGATTGGGAACGCGCCGGGGGTTCACGCTCTTCATCTGCGCGTGGTCGGTGGCGGCGGTGGGCCATGCCACGGCGGTCGGCAAATGGTCGCTCGCGTTCTGGCGGTTTCTGCTGGGGCTGGGCGAACCGGGCAACTGGCCGTGCGCGGCCAAGGCGGTGGCGGAGTGGTTTCCGGCGGACCAGCGGGCGCTGGGCGTCGGACTGTTCAACGCAGGGTCGTCGCTGGGTTCGGCGCTGGCGCCGCCGTTTGTTGTGTTTCTGACGCTGCGGTACGGCTGGCGGGCGGCGTTTTTCTTCACCGGGTCGCTCGGCTTGCTGTGGCTGGTGGCGTGGCTGGCGCTCTATCAGCCGCCGCATCGGAGCCGTCTGATCACCGAGCGGGAGTGGCTCTACCTGAAGGACAAGGTGCGGCCTCCGGAGGAGACGAGGCCGGCGCGGCTGCCGCGCGGCGACTGGATCCGGGTGATCAAGGACCCGGGGTGTTATTCGCTGATCTTCGCGCGGTTTTTCACGGATCCGGTGATCTACTTCGTGATCTTCTGGCTGCCGGAGTACCTGCAAAAGGAGCGCAACTTCGACCTCGCGATGGTAGGCAAGTACGCCTGGGTGCCATTCATCTTCGGGGACGCGGGGTATGTTCTGGGAGGATGGGCGTCGGGCTATTTGATGCGGCGGGGATGGCCGCTGGCGAAGGCCCGGGCGGTCGTGCTGTTGAGCGCGGCGGCGATCATGCCGCTGGCGATGTTCGCGCCGTTCGTGGCGGAGGCGTGGATGGCGATTGGCGTCACGTGCGTAATCACGTTCGGTCACGCGTTATGGATCTCGAATCTGCTGACGCTGCCGACGGACCTGTTTCCCGGGTCTCGGGTTGGCACCGCCACGGGGCTTTCGGGAATGGGCGGCGCGGTAGGCGGGATGCTGGCGAACCTGACGACGGGCTACGTGGTGGCGAGTCTGTCGTACAAGCCGATTTTCGTGGCCGCCGGGCTGATGCACCCGCTGGCGTTCACGCTGCTTTTCGTATTGCTGCTGAGAGGATTGATCAAACGAGGCCACGCGGAGGCGGCGCCGATTCTCCGAGAATCTCCCGATATCCCCAGCACTTAGAAGGGGAGAGGCGATGTTTTCAAACGGCATACTGACGGTGTCGCTGGACTTCGAGCTGTTCTGGGGCGTCAGGGACACGTTGACGGTGGAAGACTACGGTCCGTCCCTTCTCGGGGTACACGAAGCAGCGCCGCGGATGCTAGCGCTGTTCGAGCGCTACGGGATTCATGCGACGTGGGCGCCGGTGGGATTCCTGTTCTTCCAGGATGCCGACGAACTGGAGCGGCGCCGGCCTCCACTGATTCCCCGGTACACGGAGAGGCGCCTGAATCCGTACGTGTACCTGGATTCGCTCGCCCCAAGGAAACTGGATCCGCGCTATCACTTCGCGCCGCGGCTGATCCGGCGGATCGTCGAGACGCCTCACCAGGAGCTGGCGACGCATACGTTCTCACACTACTTCTGCCTCGAACCAGGGCAGACCAGCCGCGAATTTCGCGCCGACCTGGAGGCGGCGATCGAGGTATCCGAACGAATGGCCGGCCGGCGGCCCGTGAGCCTGATTTTCCCGAGAAACCAGTTCAACCCCGAGTATCTTTACGTTTGCGCGGACAATGGCATCCGGGCCTACCGGGGGAATCAGAACGCGTATGCCTATGAACCGGGGCATTGCCGGGAAGACACGATCCCGAGGCGGGCCGCGCGGCTGCTGGACAGCTACGTGAATCTCAGCGGCCATCACGGCTACAGCCTGGACGAGCTGCGGCGGCGTTCGGTGGCGCTGCCGTACGACGTTCCGGCGAGCATGGTGCTGCGGCCATGGTCGCGCCGGTTCAAAGGGTTCGAGAAATGGAAAGCGAAGCGGATTAAGGATAGCCTGACCTGGTGCGCGGAGCGTTCGCTGCTGTATCACTTGTGGTGGCACCCGCACAATTTCGGGGTAGACATTGAGGAGAATCTCGCGCAATTGGAGGCGGTGCTGGAGCACTTCGCGGCGTTGCAGGCGCGGCATGGGATGAAGAGCCTCAGCATGGCGGAGGTGGCGGATCTGATCGATGCGGCTCCGGCGGAGTGCTCGCGGATTGCGTATACAGGGGTAGAATAGGGGTTGCGCCGCCGGCGTCCCAGGCGCGAGGCGGGCGCTTCGGTTCCACGAAAGATTAAAATTCGGTCATGGCAGGAAAGCTGCGGCAGTTCGTACAACACGTCGTCCCGGGCGTGGTCCGGCCCATGCGGGTGCTCTGGAACGAGATCATCGGATTCGTGTTCCTGGCGCTGGCCGTGTGGGCGGTTCCTTCCACGATCCGGGCGGCGCGGGAATTCGACGGCGACGCCGACAGCTTCTTCCGGGTGGTATTGGCCGGGCTGTTCGCCGCGCTGATGATCGGATTCGGCGTAACCTCCTTCCTGCGGGCGCGCCGGATCTCGCGGTCGTAGAACCTCGGTTACCTTCCCGACAACTCCCCTATTCCGGGGGCAAAAATTTTCTCTTAACTAACGCGAGAGTTTGCGCTATACTGCTGGAAATCGGATCAGCAGCCGGGTAGTTCCGGCAGGGGGTGAGCGTGAAACGTTCTCTATTTTTGATGCTGGCAGTCTCGGTGTGCCTCGACGCGCAGACGACCGGCTCGGCCACCATCGTCGGGACGGTGACCGATCAGACAGGCGCCCGCGTTGTCGGCGCGCAGGTCAACGTGGTGAATACCGGCACCCGGTTCACCGCTAATGGCGTTACAAACCAGGACGGAGACTACTACGTGCCGTACCTCATTCCGGGAGCGTACTTGCTGACGATCGAGGCGTCGGGATTCAAGCGGTACGTCCGGGACGGGATTACGCTGCGTATCAATGAGACGCCGCGAATCGACGTCCAGCTCGAGGTCGGCGCGGTAACAGAGGCGATCAACGTCAGCGGGGCCGCGCCGCTGCTGGAAACCGAGACCGCGGCCACCGGCCAGATCATGGAAGGGCAGACGATCGTCAAGATCCCGGTGCTCCAGAAGTACGCTTTCCGGATTCTGCTGTACCTGCCGGGCACAAGCAACATCAACGGGCAACACGTGGTGGGGCAGCGCGAGCGGGCCATCGGCTTTACGCTGGACGGCGTCGGCGGCAAGGAACCGGTGCGGTCGATGATCGGCGCGACGAACCAGGTTACGTCGACCACAATCGACGCGTTCCAGGAGGTCAAGCTGTGGACAACCGGCATGCCGGCGGAGTTCGGCCATTCCGCGGGCGGCCTGCTGAGCGTCGTGTACAAGAGCGGCTCGAACGAGTTCCACGGCTCGGCCGAGGACCGGTACATTCAGAAGGCGCTGATTCACCGGCACCGGCTGGAGCGGCTGCCGCGAACGAACCCGTTCACCTACCACGAACTCTCGTCGGTGCTGAGCGGGCCGATCTACCTGCCGAAGCTGTACAACGGCAAGGACCGGACGTTCTGGCTGTTCGGGTTCCAGCGGCATCACGAGAAGGCGTCGGAAACGTTCGAGAATTCGGTGCCGAGCGAACAGATGCTGGCGGGCGACTTCAGCTTCGGCGGAGTCGGCAATCCCATTTACGACCCCGCGTCCACAACGCAGGACGCCAATGGCCGCTGGGTTCGGGACCCGTTCCCCAACAACCAGATTCCGCAATCGAGATTCGATCCGGTGGCGCGGAATTTCCTGAGCAACGACCCGTACGCGCCGGCCAATGCGCAGGGTTTTGTGGACCGGACGGGGGTGTTCAACAACCTGGTGAGCCTGACGCGCTACCGTTCCTACCGGACGCGGTTTGACGGGAAGGTGGACCACCAGTTCAGTTCGGCGCACCGCATCTTCGGACGCTACTCGCACGTGCGCCATCGGGCATACGCCGATCGATGGAACCCGCAGATCACTTGGCGGCTGTTCGATTCCCGCGCCGTTCCGATTCCGATCGACCAGCGCAACGCTGTGATCTCCGACACATATACGATCAGCCCGACGACGATCAACGAGATCCGGGTAGGCTTCAACCGGCGGCGCTTCACACGGAATCCGGAGAGCTACGGGCAAGGCTGGGCGCGCCAACTGGGGATACCGAATGTCAGTGACGAGACGTTTCCTCACTTCCTCGATTCGAACGGCGGGCAGTTCTACCGCAACGGCACGCTGGGGCGCTCGCAGGAAGTGGCCGAGGATTTCACGTTCCAGGAAAACCTGACGAAGATCTTCGGGCGGCACACGGTGAAGGGCGGATACGAGTTGCTGCGCACCCGGTATAACTCGCTGGTGGAGGCGCTGCCGTCGGGCAGCTACCGTATGGGCGGAACGGATTTCCCGTTCGCGGCCTCCGGTACCACCGGCAACGACTTCGCGGCATTCCTGCTGGGATCGGTGGTCCGGGGAGACTACACACAGTCGATGGCGACGTGGCTGCCACGGTGGTGGTCGCACGCCTGGTACATCCAGGACGACTTCCGGCCGTTTCGCAACCTCACGCTGAACCTGGGGCTGCGCTGGTCGTACGAAACCCCATTTCAGACCAAGTACGGGCAGCAGGCGCAGTTCGACCCGAACGCCATCGATCCGCTCACCGGGCGGCAGGGCGCGTTGACGCATCCCAAGGGCGCGCTGAGCAAAGGCGACTGGAACAACTTCCAGCCCCGTCTCGGGCTCGCCTGGCAGTTTCATCCCAAGGTCGTGTTCCGGTCGAGCTTCGGGATGTTTCACCAGGACCTGATGACGGCGGGCATCAACGAGAACTTCGAGGAGTATCTCGCGACGGCGTCGATCCAGCGGGCGCCGGGCGATCCGCGGCCGGCCTTCTTCCTTTCGCAGGGGCCGCCCTCGTTCCAATTCAACGTGGCGCCCGACGGCAGCGTGCCGTTCATCGGAACCAACTACAGCGGCCGGAATGCGTCGTGGCGCGATCCGGACATGCGGCTGCCGTACATCATGAACTGGTCGGCCGGGATTCAGTGGAGCTTTGTGGACAATTGGTTGATGGAGACCACGTACCAGGGTTCGAGCGGCGTCGGGTTGCTGAACAACTGGGACTACAACTTCATCCCGCTGGACATCTCCAACGATCCGGCGGTGCTCGACCAGATCCGCCGGGCCAGCCAGAATTACAGGCCCTACCCGCATTTCGGCTCGATCCAACACTACAGCAACTACGGTAACAACAGCTATCACGGCGGCACGATCCGGCTGGAGAAGCGCTACTCGGCCGGTCTGACGCTGAACACGTTCTACACGTTCTCCAAGGCGCTGAACAACGGCGACGGTGAAGGGGCCATGAGCGGCATCACGTTCTATAACCGCGCTCTGGAAAAGGCGCGGGCGAACTACGACATCCGGCACCGGTTCGTGAGCGTGATGACCTATGAGCTGCCTTTCGGACGGGGCAGGCAATTCATGAACGTCGGCGGCTGGCGGAACGCGCTGGCGGGCGGCTGGGACATCGCCTATACGCAGACGTTCCAGTCCGGGCCGCCGTTTACGATCACCTTCGACGGTAGCCCGTTCTTCTATCTGCCCGGGCAATGGCGGCCGGACCTGCTCCGGGCCGACCCGCGCACACCCAACTGGGAGATCGGACCGGACCGGTTCCCGACCAATGCGCAGGTTCCGTACCTGGACGCTTCCTCGTTCGCCTACCCGGCGGCGTTTACGCCCGGAACGATGGGGCGCAACGTGGTGGAGGGGCCGGGCATCAACTGGCCGCAGTTCTCGTTCTCAAAAGAGTGGCCGGTTTACGAGCGGGTGCGCTTCATTCTCCGGTGGGACATCAACAATCCGTTTAAGAGTCCGAGCTACGGCTTACCCAACTCGGTGTTCAACCGCAACAACCTTCAGAACTTCGGCCGCATCGGGACGTCGGTTCGGGGCGGCTTTTCCGACATCGGGACGGCGAACTCAAACCACCTGCTGGTGTTGCGGCTGGAGTGGTAACTGATCGATAATAGCTGGGCTCGCGGTCTGCCGGCCGCGGGCCCAACCGATTGACGGCCGGCCACCCGGGCACGGGAATTATGTCTGTCCCTGCTCCGCGGGGGCGGCCTTAAGGCGCACGAAGAAAGCCGCGCCTTTATCGGGCTCAGACTCTACCCATATGCTGCCCCCGTGATTCTCGACAACGATACGGCGGCAAACCGCCAGCCCGATGCCGGTTCCGGGAATCTGCCGGCCATGGAGGCGCTCAAACGGGCCGAATATCCGGTCGTGATACTCCGGAGAGATGCCGATGCCATTGTCGCGAACGCAAACCGCCCATTCTTCCGGGGAGACGCGTTCGGCTTCGATTCGAATCACGGCCGGCTCATTCTCCTTCCGGTACTTGAGCGAGTTGGCGATGAGATTCTGGAACACCTGGGCAAGCTGGACGCGATCGCCCCAAACAACCGGCAGGGTTTCGCGATGAACGGCGGCGCCCGCATCGCGGATCTTGTCCCGGAGATTATCGAGAGCCCAGGCGACCACGTCGTCCAGCGGAACGGGCTGAAGTTCCAGCTTGTCGCGTTCGAAGCGCGAGTACGCCAGAAGGTCGCTGATGAAGCTGGACATGCGGCGCGTACCATCGAGAATGAATTCCACAAATTCCCGCTGTTTCTCGTCCAACTGGTTACTTAAGGACCGCGTCAGCATCTCCACGTATACCGTAACGGTGCGCAGCGGGTCCTGTAGATCGTGACTGGCGATGTGAGCGAACCGTTCCAAATCACGATTGGAACGAGCGAGCGCCTCGTTGAGGCCGGCGAGCATCCGGTTGGCTTCACGCAAGGCGGCATTGGACGCAGCGAGGTCCCGCTCCGCATTCCGCAACCGCAGCAACGCGCGCACCGTGGCGACAAGAACATCCGGGTCGACTGGTTCGACCAGGTACGTGTCGGCGCCATTCTCGAGCGCGGCGGTTGCCTGAGGCGCCGTGGTGGCCGTCGCGGATATCTGGAGAACGATGACGGACGCGCTGTCGCTGTGGGACTTGATGCGCCGGCAAACCTCGATGCCGCTGATGTCGGGAAGGTTCACGTCCAGCATCACGAGATCGGGGTTGGCGCTTCGAATCGCCTGCAACGCCTCTTCTCCGGTGGACGCATCGTGCACGTCAAAGCCGGAATGCCGCAACAGGCGATTTCGCGCGTAGCGCGAGAGCTCGTTGTCATCCACGTTTACAATGACCGCGCTCTTCATGGAATGCCTCCCTCAGGTTCCGCAAATTCCGGCTCCTGATCGAACAGTTCCGGTTCGGCTAACAGTTCCCGAATTACCTGTAACGCTTCCCGGCGGCCGGAACCGCCTTTCGGGAGCACGGCCGCATGACGGCCGCGCAAGCGCTCGATCTCGGCGGGGCTCAAGTGCCTGGAGGTATGCACGACAACGGGTATGTGGACGGTCTCGGGGTTGGACTTCAGATCGTCGAGCACGTCAAAGCCATTGCGTCCCGGCATCGCCAGATCCAGCAGAATTAAGGCCGGCTGCTCGAAACGGGCACGCTCCGCGCCCTCTCCTCCCTCGCTGGCCTCGACGATGCGATACCGGGTACCGCGAAACACCTGCCGCGCAATGTAGCGCGCGGCCTCCTCGTCATCGATGATCAGGATGGCGTCGGAGCTTTCCGCGCGCCTTCCGGCGGGGACGGGCGCTTCGCCGGCAGACGTTTCCATCGGCAACGCAAGGGTGAACGTCGAGCCCTCGCCGGGCACGCTCTGGACGCTTAGATCGCCCCCGAGCAGCGCAGCGAGTTTGCGCGACAACGGCAAACCCAATCCGGTTCCCTTCACGCGCCGCTGGAGCTTGTTGTCGATCTGAGCAAATTCCTGGAAGATCAGTTCCCGGTCCTGAGGCGCAATGCCGATGCCAGTGTCGGTTACCGAGAGCAGTACCTGGTTTCCGCCGGACGCGACCGCGCAGGATACGCGCACCTCACCCTGCTCCGTGAATTTCAGGGCATTGGAAATCAGGTTGCGCAATACCTGGGTGACCTTCGTCTCATCGGATTGCAGGATCAGCCCGGCAGGGGGTTCATCGAAGACCAAGACAACGGCATCGCTGAGCGCCAGGGGACGCATGATGCCGCGCAAGGCGCGAAAGAGCTGCCCGACATCCATTGGGGCCTTTCGAATTTCGATCCGGCCCGACTCCACTTTCGAGAGATCGAGCAGGTCGTTCACCATCTCCAACAGCTCGCCGCCGGCGCGGCGTATGTACCCGATCTGGCGTTCCTGTTCCGCGCTGAGATCCCCATCGACATGGCGAAGCAGCAGTTGCGAAAGAGCGAGAATCGCGTTTACGGGAGTGCGGAATTCGTGGCTCATGTAGGACAGGAACCGCGATTTCAGCTCGTCGGCGCGCTTGACGGCGAGAGTTTTCTCATCGAGTTCCGCGTAGAGCGCGACGACGCCCCGGTTTGTTTCCTCCAGCTCGAGATTGAGGCGGCGCAACTCCGTCTGGCGGTCGCCGAGTTCCGCTTCCCTGCGGCGCAGAAGCTCCAGCGTCTCAATCAGCTCGGAATTCTGGCGCTGCAACTCCTCGAAGGTGGCGTCAGGCGCTTCCGCGACGAGTCCGGCGAGGACGTTGGAGATCGCGCGCTCGGTGAGGGAGGCCGGCAGGAGCGCCTTGCCCATCCGAATGATGGCCTCTCCGTTTTCGCAATGCTCCACGTGAAAGAGGTCCAGCAGACGCTCGATCGTAACAAGATCGTCGTCGCCGGCGGCGAGTTCCCGCCCCGGTACGAATGCGGCCCGGCGACCGCGCGGGACGGCGCAGCCCGACACGGTAATCATCAGGAGCGGCGGCTCGCTATTTTGAGAAACTCCAAAATCGATGCGGCCACCCGATCGCTCGAGGGCTCTACGCGCGAGCTCGGAGACCGCGGTGGCAATGCGAACCTGGTCCTGATGGTTGAAGCCCAGCCCGGCGGCAATCCGGCGCGCTCGCTGGCGCGCCGTAACGATATCGACATGACGGCGTAACGGCACGCTGAAAAGGGGCGAAACGCCGATTGGGGGCGTCACCGGGATCATCGCTGTGACTCGCTCCCAACGACGACGACGCAAACGTCATCCCGTCCGCGGCTGGCGTCACGATACAGAACTCCCGCGACGACGGCGGGGTGCCGCCGCTGGAGACCGGGATAGGCATCGAGGGTCCAACTGCTAACGAGTCCGTCGGAGTGCATCACGACAAGACCCGGATCGGGCAAAGGGTAGTCGAATTCCTGTATCCGAGTGGAATGGTGTCCGGCTGTTCCGTTGTGAGAGAGCAGGTATTGCGGCTTGGGTCCGCCAAGGGCAACCGCGCCTATGTTGCCAAGGCCGGCAAAACGGATCCGCCGCGAATCCAGTTCCAGCGACGCCACGGCCAGGGCTGCTCCACGGGTGCCTTTCAGCGCCCGGTGCAGTACCTCGACGATCCCGGAAGGAGACGATTCGGACGTGCGCCAGAAGGCGTCTACGGCGGCGGATGAAGCTTGCGCCGCGAGCACTCCGTGGCCGAGGCCATCGCTCACCAAAACGGTAAGGCGTCCCTGATGGCAACGAACGGTCCAGGCGTCGCCGGACACCTCTTCGCCACGGATGGGGGCGATCAGGCCGCCCACGGTCGTCGCATGGCAACCCGTCGCCGGCGATCCCCCGCGGCAGCGGCTTACGAGAACTGTTCCTTTACCGGGCAGTGAGTATCCGTCAAACTCCGTGGAAAGGCGAACAATCGCGCCAAGTCCGTTCCCCGGGGTGCCCGCGGTCGAATAGCCGTCAGCGAGACAGCTTTCAAGATCCCGGAAGCCAGGGCCACGGTCGATGGCAATGAGTTCCACGCCGGGCTCTCCCAGCCAGGAAAGCGGCGCGATATGCAGTTCCCCGGCCACGGCGTGTTTGACGAGATTGGTGGCCAGTTCGGTCGCGACCAGGGCGACCTCGGCTGTCCGGAGCTCGTCGAGTTGCTCCTGGCGGGCGCAAGCGGCAGCCCTGCGGCGCACCTCGGATACGCGGCTGGGATCGTCTATGCCGACGCGGGCGGGAAACACGTTATCCATTCCACTTGGTGACGCGGACCTGCGTACCTTCACCGGGCCGCGAGGTAATATGAAATTCGCTCACCAGCCGTCTGGCGCCGCCTAAACCGAGGCCCAGGCCCACACCCGTAGTGTAGCCGTCCTGCATCGCTTTTTCGATGTCCGTAATCCCTGGGCCGCGGTCTTCAAATGTCAGGCGCAGCCCTCGCCGTCCGCCGTCCAGGAGGCTCTCGAGGAGCACGGTTCCCCCGCCCCCGTACACGACCGTGTTACGTGCCAGTTCGCTGGCGGCGGTAACGATTTTGGTTTGGTCTACAAGGTTCAAGCCAATCTCCACGGCGCGCGCCCGAACCGCTTGCCGTACCACCACGACGTCGTCCTGGGAAGCGACACGGATTTCGGAGGCTTTCCCGACTACCACCAGGCCGCGCTCTCCTTCCTACAGCGCACGGGAGCTGCCTCCGCAGCGTTTCAACCGCGCTCCAGGGATTCGCGGAGGAGATCCATGCCGCGATCGACGTTCAGCGCGGTGCGGATGCCGGGCAGCGAGAGTCCAAGTTCCACCAGGGTGATGGCAACCGAAGGCTGCATTCCCACGACCACAGTCTCCGCGTCCAAAATGCGCGACATCGAAGCGATATTGCCGAGCGTTCGGCCGATAAAGGAATCGACGATATCCAATGCCGAGATGTCGATGAGCACGCCGCGAGTCCGATCGTTCACAATCCGTTCTGTCAAGTCTTCCTGCAGCGTGATGGCGAGCCGGTCGTGCATGTCCACCTGAATGGTGACCAGCAGGAAGTCCCCCATTCTCAAGATCGGGATCCTGTCCACGCTGGATCTTACCCCTTGGCGACAGCCAACCCTTTCTTTCGAAGCGCCACCTGGAACGCGTCGGCCAAGGTTGCCTTGGTCAGCACGCCCCCGAGATCGACGCCGAGGTGGATAATCGTTTGGGCGATCTGCGGGCGAATTCCGCTGATGATGCACTCGGCGCCCATCAGGCGGGCGGCGGCGACGGTCTTCAGCAGGTGCTGCGCCACCAGCGTGTCCACCGTCGGCACCCCGGTGATGTCGATGATGGCGATGCCGGCGCTCTTGGCGACGATCGCTTCCAGAAGATTCTGCATGACGATCTGGGTTCGATTGCTATCCAGCGTGCCAATGAGCGGGAGCGCCAGGATGCCGTGCCAGAGTTCCACGACGGGCGTGGACAGCTCGAGCATCTCCTGCTGCTGCCTGACGATCACCTCCTCACGGGCTTTCTGGTAGATCTCGGCGGTGTATAGTCCCAGCTTGTCGAACAGCTCGGTGGCCGTCCAGGTCTCCTCGGCCAGGGTCTCCGCGTCCGAGCCAAATTCGCTTCTCAGGCGCTTGAAGATGGCCTGTTTGAACGAAAACACGAACGTGGCGGTTTCCGTGGGAGAGAAGCCCTGCGCCGCCCGCTCCCGAGAGAGATCCGCTAGCAGGTCGCGCGTTCGCGACCACTCTGCCCGCGTCGTATCGCCGAGTTCGCCGTCTCTGGCCGCTTCGCGAACGGCCGCGATGAACTCGCGCGCCAAGGGCTGCAACTTCGCCTCGGCAAGTCGTCCACCGGTCGAAGTCCGTTGAATTTCGAGCCAGTCAGCGATCAGTTTTTCTTCATGGCGATCGATGATTTCCGCGAGACGAGTCCTCGGCAAACGGTTCCCTCCGTACGAACGCGACGTCTGACTAAGTGTAGCGCACGGACGCCAGCATGAAAATGAGAATCTCGTCTTGCGGCAGCGCTTCGCCCTTGACAGGAATTTCGACCCGGCGTAGAGTTGGGACAGAAGGAAGGAGTGGGGTTTCGATGCTTGAAGTGTCGAAACATGAACGGGCGGATCCCGACGAAAGGAAGATCATTGCCCTCGAGTTCATCGCCGCCACCTCGATTCTCCTGATCGTCGCCTTCGTCCTTTACATGGTGTTCACATTCCGGCCGTCATAAACGGCTCGGGCGATGCTACTCCAGGCGTAGTTGCACGCCTTTTCTGCTGGTTTCGAATCCCGCGGTGAGGCGGACGTCCACCCACCGACCGGCCGGGGCGCCGTCGGGAATGCGAAAGTTGATCTGCGCTACGCCGGGATAGACGTAACCGGCGAAGATCAGGTCCTCCGGCGGCGCGTTCGCTCCACCCACCTCCAGCCGCAAGGGCAACCTCGGCGCCGGATACCGCGCCGGGGAAGCCGCCGCTGTCCCCAAGCCGGTGGCCCACAGCGCGACGACAGAGCCTGGCCGAGCCGGGCGATCTTCTCCGTTCATCGTTCCGTCGGCGTTCACGACGACCGCCGGGCCCACAAAGGCGCTGCCAGTGAAGATCGCCGGCCTGGCGGCGACCACCGGGACGCGAACCGCAGGGCTTTGGAGTCCCCGATACGCAACCCAAACGGGAACGGTGTTCTTTCCGCGTACGCCGTCAGGGACGCGGGCGACGAGGCGCTCGGCCGACGCATACGAGATCTCCCCTCGTTCCTCACCGAAGTAGACGCGAACGCCGGAAATCTCCTGGCGAAAGCCGCCGGGAGCGGACGGCGTCTCCGGCCCGAGGCGCTCGCCCGAGATTGCGATCAGCTCGCCGGGAGCGATGGCTCCGGCGGCGCCGCCGGCCAGGTTCACGATGGCCGCGGCCGTGATCGCCGGCGCGGACGAAGGATCGGGCGTGCAGTAGTCCGCGGGCGCGCTCACGGAAGCAATTTCGACGGGCGCCCCTTTGCGGATGACGAATTCGCTCAGCCCGACGATGCTGTCCGGATTGCCCCAGTCGTAGGTGTAGCCCAGGCGCGTCCAGGGCATGCCGTTGTCAGTGTAGCTGATGGCCTTCAGGGCGTTAATCCAGCGGACGTGATCGTCGCTGAGGGTCAGGAACGGTCCGCCGCCGGGAAAGTCCAGTTCGGCCTCGTGGTCGGTGATTTCGGGGTCGGGGCTGGGGCGGAACAGGTCGCCGGGGGAGGCCCATATTTCCACCAGTCGGGACCGGCCGCCGTCCGGGTTGAGGCCGATGAGCTGCTCCAACCGGAGGTTCAGCTCGGCCGGAGCGATGACGTGCGCGGCGCAGAAGCCCTTCAACTCGGGGACCATCATCACCCAGACGTCGCGCGCGAGCGTGGTGGTTTGGCCCACCAGAGCGTCGTATCCGGCATAGCCGGTGAAGACGACCGTAAGCACGCGCCGCTCCGGGCCTTCGCCCTTCCAGATGAGTCCTTCGTTCGTTGCGGCTGGTGACGGCAATCAGGTTGCGGTTAATGCGCGCCGGATCCTCGACGGCGGCATCGGTCCGGGCAGCGATGAAACGAGCCAGCAGTTCCGGCGCCACTTCCCATCCCCGCCGGGCCGCCGGGCTGTCTTCAAAACGGCCGATCGCGACGTACCGTTGCAGGCTGGCGTCGGCGGCCGCGCAGGCGGCGCAATGGAGCGCGATGCACAAGAGCAGATTTCGGCCCATGCGCGCCCATCGGCAGTTTGGCGTCCGGAGTCCAGCGGGAGGCGCCAGAAGAGGGCTGCCACCCGGCTGCGCTCAGAGGTCCACCTCCTGATACAAGTCGCCCGATTCGGCGATGGCCAAGCCGAGGTTGTAGCGTATCGAAGCCTCGAAAGCCTTCAGTGAGCTTCGCGTCGCGAACCAGGCGGCGCCGCCGAGCAGGACCGAGACAGCGGCCAACACGGCGGGCGCCCGGAAGAGCAGGATGTATTGCAGGGCGATCGCGATGCCGATCACCAGGACGCCCGCGATCAGCACCGGCATCATGAAAGGCGTTCTCGACGACAGCGGCTGCTTGCCGAAGGGGACGCCGTCAATCAGCCGCAGCTCCAGTCCGAGGTAGAGGGACGAAACCGCTACGCTGTACGCGGCGAACAGCGCCGCTTCCGGAAGTCCCCAGTACCAGGGGAAGATTGCGAGAACCACCGCATTCGGAATGAGCGCGAACGACAGCCAGAGCAAGGCATACACGCCGGCTGCGAACCGGCCGAGCGCCTGGCCCGGCGCGAGCAGAAATAACCAGATGCCCTTGTAGTCGCCGCCGTAGGGCAGCAGCATGCACGTCCAGAAGCCGACGACGCCGAGAAGATGAGGCAGGACGTGCATGATGGTGAACCGGTCCGAAAAGGGCGATGCCGCGAAGTCCCGCACCGCCAGGATGGCCGGGCCGACCAGGGCGATCATTGCCGGGAGCATCTGCCTTCGAAACTGCCAATCGCGAACCATCATTATGGCCGCGTACTCGAAGCCCGCCCGGGCCGCCTGGCCTCCGAACCGCCGCGCAATCGCCTTCCCGAACCATAAGCGGCGAGAGCGCGGCCTCCGGACCGGTCCTCCGCGAACGATGCCGGATGCCCGGACCAGGAAGTCCGCGGACAGCGAGCGCAGGCCCAGAAAAACGATGGCGGCCGCGATGAAGCCCGCGGCGGCGAGCGCGCCCCACCGCGCCGGAGCTTCCTCCGGCAGTAAGCCGCTCACATTCCATTGCGCGAAGAACTCTCGGAGGTCCCGATAGAGAATGACGCCAACCCACGGAGCAATCTCGGCGATCTGTCCGGCCGCTTTCAGGCGTCCCGGCGGCGCGAAGCGCAGCAGCCAGCCGAACAAGGCGCAGCAGAACAGGGCTGTCAACGCGCCGGCGGCCAGTCCCGCCAGCAAGTGGACCAAGGGGTAACTCCAGGAGGAATCGTTCAGCGCCAGCCCGAGCATCGCCGGCGCCGCATTGATAGCGGGAACCAGAAGGAAGACGATCCGCAACAGGTGACTCAGCTTCGCGGCCGAATAGGTGGCGCCGTTCACCGGCTGGTGCGCCAGCACGAGCGCCTCGACGGGATTCACCAGGCTGTTACCGGTCTCCGCGAGCAGAATGCTTAGAAGAATAAAGACGGTAATAAACAGAAATCCAGTGAAATAGGAGGTCAATGAGGGCTGAGCCGCAACCATGAGCAGGCCGAACAGACCAACAAAGGCGGCGTAGAGGAGCGCGACTGTCTTGAGAGCGATACCGTCCCGGCCAAGCTGGCTCAGCACGTCGCGACGTTCGGTGAGTTGGGAGAACAGGTCCACCAGCAGCCAGTACTGCCTGGGGTTAATTCCCGCGGCGGTCAGCAGGCGCGACGCGGCCGGTCCGCGAAGCAGCGTTGGGGCCGCCTGGAGCGCCGCGCTCATGGCTGAAGAGCCGCCACAATGCGGCCAACCGCGGAGTCCGTGTCCCCGGACTGCGTCAGCCGACGGAACACGTCCTCCAGGGTGGCTTCGCTGGTGGACGCCTTCAGGGTTTCGGCGGAGTCGTCGGCGATCAGACTGCCTTTGTGGATGATCAGGACGCGGTCGCAGACTCGCTCCACCACATCCAGAACGTGCGAGCTGTAAAGGATGGTTTTGCCGGCGGAGGCGAGCGCCGCGATCAGGTCTTTCACCATGATGCTCGCGTTCACGTCCAGGCCGGAAAGCGGCTCGTCCAGCAGAATGAGGTCGGGATTGTGTAGGAGGGCGGCGGCGATCAGGATTTTCTGCCGCATGCCTTTGGAGTACGAATCGAGGCGGTCCAAACGATCCGCGCCGAGATCGAAGCTTTCCAGCAGCGCCCGGATGCGGATCTGAAGGGCGTCTTCCTCGACGCCGTGCAGCCGGCCGGAGAGTTCGAGGAATTCCTGCCCGGTGAGGGTCTCGAACAGGACCGCGGCTTCGGGCACGTAGCCGATGCGCCGCTTGACCTCGACGGCCCGCTCCGGCAAGGGCAGACCAGCGACGGAAACCGTCCCAGCCCCGGGCGTGAGGATGCCCGCGATCAGCTTAATGGTAGTGGTTTTTCCGGCGCCGTTGGGTCCGAGCAGACCGACGATTTCGCCGGGACGGAGACGAAACGAGATCCCATGCAAGACTTCCGCGCGGCTGTAGCGGAACACAACGCCATCGAGTTCGACGATCGGTTGCGTCAATGAGAGCGTCTCCCGGGGTCTTATTGTACGCCTGTTTTGAACACGGCCGCGCGGCTATCAATCGTCGGGAAGCAGGTAATCGGCCAACCGCCGGATCTGGTCCTCGCTTAAAACGTCGCCGAATTTCGGCATTTTGATTCCGCCGGAGCGGATTTTGAACATGATGTACTTGCGGAGCGATTCCCGAGCCGCGGGCGGAGCGGTTTTGAAGCGGACCAGGGTGGGACCCATCTTGGGACTTTTCGGCTTCGACAGGTCGTGGCAGATGGAGCAGTTCTCGAGATAGAGATAGCGCGCCACCTGCTTCGGCTTCTCCCACGGAGGGGCCTTGCGCGAGGGCGCCGGCGCCGTCCAGACCGCGGCGAAGATCGCCGCCAGCGCCAGCGTGAATGCTCGGCTCACGGCCGGTCCTCCAATTTCGCGACTTCCACCGCTCCGGTTCCTTCGAGGCAGTCCAACGCTGCCGGGGCCGCCTCGGGTCCGCAATGGACCCGAATGAAGCTTGCGGCGTGATCGACGGGAGGGGCGGGCCCCCGCCGCCGGAGCAGACCGGACTCCCAGAGGAACGCGAGCACGACGCCCGCCATCGCTCCCGCCATCGTCATCTCATAGGTGATAATGCCGGTGGCCCACCACGAAAAGATCGGCATTCCCCCAGTAACGAGCGGATAGTCGTGCTGGACGTAGTAGATAAACGCGGTGGCAAGCCCACCGTTGACGATGGCGCCCAACACGGCGATCAGCGAGGCGCGGCTCGGCGGGTGAACAAACGCCGCCGGCAATTCCAGGGGTCTCGAGGAAAACACTTCGATCGCGCCGGAATCGAAACCGGCCTTCCGCAGCGCCACGACGCCCGAAGCCAACGCGTCCTCATCCGTGTACTTGCTTATGAGCCACATCGTCATACTCCCAGATGGCGATAACCGAGAACAGCTTGGCGAAGATCAGGTACAGCAGAGTCATGCCGGCAAAAGTTCCTACGGTTATGGCAATCTCCACCCAGGTGGGCCAGTATTCGCCCCACGCCGCCGCCAGGCGCGGACGCGCCAGGACGCCCACCACAATCAGGAACCGCTCCAACCACATTCCGATCAGCACCGTGACGCCGCAGATGGCGATATTTCGAATCGTCCGAAGCCGGCGGATGCCAAGCAGAATGAAAGGAATCACGAAATTCAGCGCCACCATTGCCCAGAAATACGGAGCGAACACGCCGTAAATCCGTTCTTCGAGCACCAGAAATTCATCCGGATGCTTTCCGTACCAGATGGTGAGGTGCTCCGCCACCGCGAAATAGGCCCAGACGATGCTCATCAGAAGAAGCAGTTTGCCGAGGTTGGCGAAATGCACGGGACGCAGGTAGGCCTCGAGGCGCAGAAAGCGGCGAAGCGCCGCCATCACAAGTACGAGCGCGGCGATGCCGCTGAAGATCGCACCGGCGACAAAGTACGGCCCGAAGATCGTGCTGTGCCAGGTGGGGGTGAGCGCCATGGCAAAGTCCCACGAGACGACCGTATGTACGGAGACGGCAACGGCGAGGATAATGCCGGCCATTAATTTCATCGCGCGCTCCAGCGCGTGCCACTCGCGGCTGGTTCCCTGCCAACCCAACGAAAGAAGGCGGTAGAGCCTTGCCCGGATACCCGCGGCGCGCCGGCTGAGCAAGGCCAGGTCCGGGATCAGCGGCAGATAGAGATAGAGAATGCTCCCGGTCATGTAGGTGAAGATCGCGGTGAGATCCCACAACAGAGGTGAGCGGAAGTTGGGCCAAAGCAGCCGCTCGTTCGGATACGGAATGAGCCAGTAGAAAATCCAGACGCGCCCAAGGTGAATCAGTGGGAACATGCCGCCGATCATCAGCGCGAACACGGTTATGGCTTCAGCCGCGCGGGTTACCGGCTTGCGCCACCCGGCGCCCGTGAGCCGCAGTATCGCGGAGATCAAGGTGCCGGCGTGTGAAATGCCAATCCAGAAGACGAAATTGACGATGTAAAAGCCCCAGAAGACCGGACGCCGGATGCCGGCCACGCCGATTCCCGCCGCGATCTGATATGCCCAGGCGACGCCGGCCCACGCCACTAGCGCGCCGCAAACGGCCACCGCGATCCAGTACCGGGCGCTGAAGCCCTCCAATGGCCGCAATAGATCCCGCTGAACCTCTTCCATGCGCGCCTGGGCCGGCGCCCTTGCGTCCATAGCGTACGTTGGACGACCCGGGTCCATGGGATCAGGAAAGCCTCGAAAGATAGATCACCTTCGGCTCCGTACCGAGTTCTTCGAGCAATCGCGTCGCGCGAGCGGACCCGGCCAAACGGGAGACCTTGCTGTCGGCGTCGTTCAGGTCGCCAAACACGATGGCCTCCGCCGGACACGCCTGCGCGCAGGCAGGCTGAATTTCGCCGTCCGCCACCGGCCGGCTTTCACGCGCCGCTTCCAGACGCGCGCGCTTGATTCTCTGCACGCAGAAGGTGCACTTCTCCATCACCCCGTCGGGCCGGATGGAGACGTCGGGATTGAGTTGCAGGTCGAGCGGCTCCGGCCAGACCGGGTCGAACCAGTTGAAGAAGCGCACGCTGTAGGGGCAGTTGTTGCCGCAATAGCGGGTGCCGACGCACCGGTTGTACACCTGGGCGTTCAAACCGTCGGGCGTCTGATAGGTGGCGTACACCGGGCAGACCGGCTCGCACGGCGCCTGGTCGCAATGCTGGCACAATACCGGCATGTATTTCAGCTTAATGTCTGGAAATTCGCCCTCATAATACCGGTCGATGCGGATCCAATGAAACGCGCGGCCCGTGGCGGCGGATTCCGGCGTGGAAAGCGGCAGGTTGTTTTCGGCGTGGCAGGCGGCCACGCAGGCGCCGCAGCCGGTGCAGCGGTCCAGGTCGATCGTCATCCCCCAGCGCGGCGTCTTCTTCGCGTCCGATTGGCTTTCCTCTTGCGTGCTCATCTGCCCCTCGCTCGTGGATTCACCGGAATTCGCTACGTACGCCTGGCCTCCGGCGCGCGGTCAGTCGTCGAAAACTGGACCAGGCCGCCGCGGCGCCCTGTCTTCTCCAATCGAATCCGCGTCGCCCCAAACGCGAACACGCCGCAACCCTTGACGGGAACGGGGACGGCGATGGTCAGTGGGTTGGCGCCACGGCCGGAAGCGTAGCGGGTGTAATGCTCGTGACCTTGGCCGATGGCCATGCTCGCCACGCCCGGACGAGCCGCGGGATGGACGTACACCGGAGCTTCCAGTTGCCCCCGCGGCGAGACTACCCGAACGATATCGCCGTTTAGGACGCCCAGCGCGCGGGCCGTTCCAAGGTCGACCTCCAACGGAAGGCCCCACATGGCGGATGAGACTGGATCGGGCAGTTCCTGCATCCAGGGCAAATTCGCGCCGCTGCCGTCGCCAAACTGCGTGGAAGGATAGGGCTGGAAATAGAGCGGAAATGCCGACGGATCGCCGGTGAATTCCGCCTCATTCACCGGCGGAAGGGAGGACAACTCCCGGGCTGGCGACGTGACCGGCGCTGCCGGTTCCTCCCACCACCCGCCTTGTCGCTGGCAGAAGCTGGCGAAATCGGCGGCGTTTTCCCAATCGCCCGCGGGTTTGGCCGACTCGTAGAGCCGTTCGAAGACGCGCGCCGGCGTCTCGACGTCGATCGGTTTGCCGAGCGCCTTTGCCAACGCATCGAGCGTTTCCTCGGTGCGTCTCGTCCCGTGCAGCGGCCGAATGAAGGCCGGCGCGCCGGCCAGCGCGACGCCCGGACTCACCGGCGGCATCGCCGCGGCTTCCGACTCCAACCACGAGTGATCCGGCAGGATCAGATCCGCGAAGGCCGCGCTATCGTCGAGGAAGGCGGAGAAACTCACCACCGACGGCGTGGCCGCCAGCAGCTCGACGCTCGCCGGCAGCGCGTACGCCGGATTGGCCCCGTCCAGAAACACGAGTTCGGCGGACTTCAAGCGCGAAAGAACGTCGTCAAATGCCGGGCGCGTGTCCGCGGGCGCGGCGGGCGGCCGTACCCCGCCTCGACGATTCACGGCCCCGAGCAGCCAGTTGAGCGCGCAGCCCGCAACCACGGCGTCCAGCGAGTTGGCCTGGGCGATGGAAGCGCCAGCCACAACCACGGCATGCTCGGCCGCTCCCAATCGCCGGGCGACGTCCCGGATGCGTTCCGCGGGCAAGCCGGCAATCTCCGCGGCGCGCTGGAAATCCGTGGAAGCAAACGCATCGCTCAGCCTGGAGGTCGCCTCGGCGCGGCGCGCCAGTTTCTCCGTAACCAGCGTGTAGCCGAGGGCGAGAGCCAGCGCGTGTTCGCCGCCGGGGCGCACGGGAAGCCACTCGTCGGCCGCCGCCGCGGTGAC
This sequence comes from Bryobacteraceae bacterium, assembly GCA_026129905.1. GTDB lineage: Bacteria > Acidobacteriota > Terriglobia > Bryobacterales > Bryobacteraceae > JAHCHE01. The sequence continues at coordinate 214,058 of JAHCHE010000001.1, forward strand.
CGAGAATCGCGACTCGGCATGAACGAGGCGCCCGCGCCGGCCGGGCCGCCCTTGGCGCATGTGCCCGAAACGCCGCGAGTAGAACACGGGCGAGACCCAGCCGCCGAGAAAGTCGGCTCCGAGGCCTAATGCGAAGTCGGCGTCCTGCAGTTCGTAAACCGGCAGTCCGCTCCACCCGAACGCCGCATCCGCCGCTTTGCGCTCGATCGTGTGATCGCAGACGCCGGCGGTGGCGGCCTGCGGCGCCCCGAGGGCGGCAAGAAACGACGCGACAGTGGCCGACCTGGTTCCCGAAAGTGGCCGGCCCAGCCAGATGATGCGCGAGGGGTCGCCAACTTTCCGGAGCAGGGACGCGGCGCGATCCAGCGCTTCTTCCCACGATACCGGCGTGAATCCGGCCTCGCCCCGTTTGCCCGTCCTCGCCAGCGGGCCGCGCAGCCGGTCCGGATGATAGAGCGACTGAACCGCGGCCTGTCCCCTCGCGCAAAGCCGGCCGCCGCTCACGGAATCCAGCGGATTGCCTTCGATTTTTTTCACGGCGGCGATTCGCTCGCGCACTTTACCCTCGGCGGTCTCCACCTGCCGCTCGGCCTCCATCACGCGGACAATGACGCCGCAGCCGGCCTCGCATTCGCGGCAGACGCCGGGATGCCACATCTCTTCGCCCGGCACGATTTCCTTTTCCGGCACGAGCAATGGGATCAGCTCGCGCGAAGCTTTTCCGCAGGCGCCGGTGACCGCCGCTCCCGAGGCGGTTCCAACCAGTTTGAAGAAATTGCGGCGCTCCATGTCCGTTTAGAAATGGCACGCGACGCAGTCGACGCTCGCGTTGTTCTGGCGGTGGCACGTGATGCAGGTTCCCATCGTGTGCTTGACGGCGCGCTGCGCCACGCCCATGCGCTCCACCTCGCCGTGACAGGTTTTGCATTCCACCTTCGCCCACGTGTGCGGCGCGTGGTTGAATTTCACCTGGGCCTCGGCCTCAAAGCCGTAGACTCTCGTCCAAGGGATTTCGCGTTTCCGGTCCGCCCAATCGCGCAACGCCTTGACGCCGGGTTTGTCGGTGGCCACGGTCGCGTGGCACAACATGCATTTGCGAACGGAAGGGAGACCGGCTTGGGCGCGGCTCTCGACGCCGGTGTGGCAGTCGATGCATTCCAGGCCGGCGGCGACGTGGGTATTATGCGGAAAATCGAGCGGCTGGTCCGCCCCTCCGAGCCACGCCGAGGCGGTCACCAGCACCAGACACACGTTGCGCCGCATCCCGGTCAGCACCCCTCCAAAGCGATACCGCACCAGTGTACTCCAATCGCGAGGTCCGGCGAGGGCAATGGAGGCGGCGGAGAGTTACTCCTCGTCGCCGCCGTTCGGGTTTCCTCCGGGCGGCTCGAATCGGGCGCGCACCAGATCCAGGGCTTCTTCCGCAGTGGCAATCCGGCCTTCCAGTTGCGCGGTCTCCACCGCTTCGAGCATGCGGGAAAACGGCGGCCCGGGCCGGTAACCTTCACGAATGAGGTCGTGTCCCGTGATGAGCGGACGCGGCTTTAATATTTCGGGAGGAAGTTCCTGGAGTTTGGCCTTGACGAAATGGTAATTATCGAGATTTCCGTGGCTGGACAGGCAATCGAGCCGGTGAAGTTCGAGGTGCTCCTCGAAGCGGTCGAGGCGGAGGAACCGCTTCAGCTTGCTTTCGCGCATGCGGGGCGCGTCCTTGAATCGCAGATGATTCGCCACCAGCGCCCTGACGTGTTCGATCTGATCGTGGGAGCAGCGGAGGCGGCGCATGATGCGCTCCGCCATCTCCACGCCCTTTTCCACGTGACCGTCAAAGCGGATGCGGTCGGCGACGCTGAAGGTGGGCGGCTTCCCAACGTCGTGAAGAAGCACGCCCAGGGCCAGTTCGGGCGTCGGGTCCTTCATCGCCTCGAGCATTATCAGCGTGTGGACCCATACGTCGCCTTCGGGGTGGAACTCCGGCGGCTGTTCCACGCCCTTCATGCCTGCCACCTCGGGTAGCAGATCGGCCAGCAAACCGGTTTGTTCCAGCAGTTCGAAGCCGCGGCGGGCGCCGCCTTCGGTCAAAATACGGATCAATTCGTCGCGAATCCGCTCGGCAGAAACCGTCAGGATCAGGCCGTGCAGGCGTTGGATGGCGGCCAGCGTCGCCGGTTCGATCGTAAATCCAAGCCGGGCCGCGAACCGAATGGCGCGCAGCATCCGCAGCCGGTCTTCCGTGAACCGCCGCTCCGGATCGCCGACGGCTCGGAGGATCGAGCGCCGGAGGTCGTCCTGCCCTCCGACGTAATCGAGAACCTCGCCTGTCGCCGGGTCGAGCATTAAGGCGTTAATGGTGAAATCGCGCCGAATTACGTCCTGGCGGGGATCCGTTTCGAATTCAACGCGCACGGGACGGCGCCCATCGAGGTAGGAGTGATCGCTGCGAAACGTCGCAATTTCCACCTGCGTATCGCCGCGCCCTACGAGGACGACGCCGAAGTGCGCGCCGACCGGAGTCGCGTCCGGGAAGAGTTCCAGCAGACGGGCCGGCGTAGCGTCGGTGGCGACGTCCAAATCCTTGGGCGTGACGCCAAGCATCAAGTCGCGGACACAGCCACCGACCAGGAAGGCTTGGTGTCCGGCGCCGCGCAACCGGGCGATGAGTTCGTCCGCGAACCGTCCGGCCGGCGTTTGGGCAATGCTCATACCGAACAGGAAAAGGACGCCGGTCTACGGCGCTTCAGCGGGTTGTTCTTTCTTCTTTGCTTTGGGCGAGGGGGGCGCTTTTTCCTCCAGGTAATCGTGCTCGTGGTAGCACGTTCGACAGCGCACCTTGGCCGGCTTGTCGTCCATCAAGGAGACGATGGCGTGGTTGGTAAGTCGCTTGCACTTTGTGCAAAAGTCGTCGATGTCGTCGCCTAATCGATACACAAGCTCTCCCAATTAACCGTAGCAAGCAGTATATCGAATTCGCCGCGGCTTCTGCGGCGCCCTATCGGGGAAGGGGTTCGCCGGGACGGCTGCTATGATCGGGTTATGCGCGGCAAGTGGATCCTCGCCGCGGCCGCCGCGATCCTGTTGGGAGCCGCCGCCGGGGCCTTATCCCTGCTTCTCCGCAATGCGCATCGAGCCCCGACTCCGCCGCAGCAGCAGGCGGCTACAGCCCCGGATTCCACGCTCAGCCTTTCAGGAGTGATCCGCGCGCAGTCGGTGGTCGGCGTGCCGGCTCCCATCGACGGCGCGCTGGAAGAGGTCCTGGTGGCGGTGGGGGAGGCAGTTCATCGCGACCAGGCGCTGGCGCACATCGGCAATTCCGCCATCGAAGCGGATGTCACGCTCGCCCAGCGCGAATTGCGGAGCGCCGAGGAGCGGGTGAACCGCCTGGAGAGTCAGTTTCTGGCGGCGCGCCTGGAGGCGTCGCGGGCCGCCGCCGATACGGCGCGTGTTCAGGCCGAGTTCTACAAAGCCGAGAAAGACGCGCTGCGGCAACAGATGCTCCACCGGGAGGGCGCCACGCCGCGCCGCGTGTATGAACAGGCGCAAGCCGATTTCCGGGCCAAGGAACGAGAATACGAAACGGTGCGCGCCGTGGCGAAGACGGCCGAGGAGCGGGTGGCCGCGGCGCGGCAAGAAGTGGATCAGGCGCGCGCGCTGGTGGCCGAAAGCACGGCGGAGCTCGAGGCTGTCAACAGCTACCTGCTGGCGTCGGACGTAGTCTCCCCGGTAGACGGCGTGGTCACGGCCATCACGGCTCCGGCCGGCGCGGAAGTGCATCCGGAACAGGGAGACCTGTTTCAGATCGCGGTGGACCTATCGCGCATGGAAGTGGTCCTGGAGCCGCCGCCGGATGCCGTGAGCCGGCTCGCGCCGGGGCAAGCGGCCCAAGTCTTCGTCGCCGAGGCGGCATCGGACGGGCTTCCCGGCGTCGTCCGAGCGGTGGCGCCCGGAGAAGTCGTAGTGGAATTCGCCAGTCCGGCGGCGGTGATCCGGCCGGGGCTGACGGCGCAGGTCCGCATCGACATAAGATAGTTCGGGAGTCGAATATGGAATTCCTAAACACAACATTATTGGAATTGATTACGCAGACATCCACCAACCTCCCGCCGGACGTCCGCGCGGCCATGGCCGCCGCAGTGCGCGACGAGGAGCCGGGGACGCAATCCTCGCAGGCGCTGACCGTCATGGCGGCCAACATCGACATGGCTTTCGAGGACGAGGGGCCGGTGTGCCAGGACACGGGCATGCCGACTTTCGTCATCCACACGCCTGCCGGCGTCAACCAGGTGGCCATCGCGCGCGCGGTTCGCGAGGCTGTCGCCGAGGCGACCCGCCGGGGCAAGCTGCGGCCGAACTCCGTCGATTCGATCACCGGCAAGAATAGCGGCAATAACCTGGGCGTGGAGACTCCGGTCATCCACTTCGAGCAGTGGGAAGAGGACGACGTGGAGGTGAAGCTGGTACTCAAAGGCGGCGGCTGCGAGAACATGAACAGCCAGTACTCCGTCCCGAGCGAACTGGATCACCTCGGCCGCGCCGACCGCAACCTGGCGGGCGTGAAGAAGTGCATCCTCCACGCCATCTGGAAGGCGCAGGGACTGGGCTGCGCGCCCGGCGCGGTGGGCGTCTGCATCGGCAGCGACCGCGCTCACGGCTACACGCTGGCAAAATACCAGTTGTTTCGAACGCTTGATGACGTAAATCCCGAGCCGTTATTAGCCAAACTCGAGGCGGAAATCATGGAGGATGCGAACAAAATCGGCGTGGGCTCGATGGGATTCGGCGGACGGGCGACCTTGATCGGTTGTAAGATCACGGCGGCCAACCGCCTGCCCGCGAGTTTCTTCGTATCGGTGGCTTACGATTGCTGGGCGTTTCGGCGGCTCGGCGTCCGCCTTGACGCGCGCTCGGGCGCGATCAAACAGTGGCTCTATCGCGATCCCGATCGCGCGGTGGAGCGCATGGCGTCCGGCGAAGGCTTTCCGCTGACGGGACGGGAGGTCGTCCTCGAGCCGCCGTTAACCGAGGAGCAGGTTCGTGCCCTGAAGGTCGGCGACGTCGTCCTGATCACCGGCGAGATGTTCACCGGCCGGGACGCGCTGCACCATCACTTGATGACGCACGAACCCGAGGTCGACTTGCGCGGCGGGGCCTTATACCACTGCGGCCCGGTGATGTTGAAAGACGGCGACAAGTGGGTGACCAAGGCGGCCGGTCCGACCACCAGCATTCGGGAGGAGCCGTACGAAGCGGAGGTGATTGGCCGCTACGGCGTGCGCGCGGTGATCGGCAAAGGCGGCATGGGTGCCCGGACGCTCGCCGCGATGCAGCAATACGGCGCGGTGTACCTCAACGCGATCGGGGGCGCGGCGCAATACTACGCGCGTACGGTCAAGGAGGTGCTCGGCGTGCATCACCTCGAGTTCGGCATCCCCGAGGCGATGTGGCACTACCGGGTGGAGGGCTTCCCCGCGATCGTGACGATGGACGCGCACGGCAACAGCCTGCACGCCGACGTCGAGAAGGAGACAGCCGCAAACCTCGCCGCGTTGCAACCGGCGTAGGATCTGCTAAAATCGAGTTGATCCCGGCCAGGTAGCTCAGATGGTAGAGCGCAGCCCTGAAAAGGCTGGCGTCGGCGGTTCGATTCCGTCCCTGGCCACCTGAAAACAATAACTTAACTTCAGAACTCCTGACATACCCCTATCGAAACCTGTCCGGTCTGCTCACTCGGGGTGGCCCGCCACTGCGAACCGCATGCGCAGTTGCGTGCCTGGGAAACAGGCCTCCGCTCGGTTGAGTTTCTCGCACAGCGCCGCCAGAGCCCGGGATCGATGAGGAGAGCTGAGCGGCGATAGGGTAATCAGTAGCTCCTGATTCGTCGGCTCAAGGCTGGCCGCCGATTGCAGGGCCGTCTGGATCAATGTCCGGCCTTCGTCCTCAGTCCCGGGCATAATGCGGACGAATCAGGTTCACGAGATCGCTCTCAATCTGGCAGGCCACCAACTTGAGGATATGGGTCAGGTGTTTTCGTTCGGTTGACAGCTTCACCGGATCTTGGCCCGGCCGCGCCTCCGCTTACGGCACGCGGACCGGCAGCGATCTCTGCCGGGCGACGAGTTCCGCGACGCACTCGGCGGCCTCCTGGATTTCCCGATAGATCTTCTTGTCCGCCGCCTTGAACTCGCGCATCGTGGGAGTCCGGCCGGCGATGAAATCAAGCGCGGCGCCTCCGTAGGTCTGCTTCAGCTTGCCCAAGCGGGCACGCGCCTGGCGAAGTTCCTTGTCGACGGCCTTGCGCGCGGGGTTAGGCACGGAACGCTGCGGATTGTCTGGCTCCACTTGATAGTCAGCAAGCGCATCGATGAGAAACTCCTGCCGCATGTATTTGAAGAAGTTCTCCTGACGCCAGCGTTCGAACATGCGGTAGGCGACCACGATGTCGCGCAGATCCCAGCGGCTCGTCACGATCGGCGTCTGCTTGCCGCTGTCGTTGAGCCGCGTCACTTGGCGCAGCCGGAGTTTGCCGCGCAGAAACCGCACGGGCTGCTCGTGGAGACGATATTCCACCGTCCGTCCATCCAGTCTGGCCGTCCGCTGGAGGAACCGCTTTTCGGCGATCCGCCGCACCCGGCCCTTGCGGTAGGTCAGGATGTCAAAACCCATCGCCAGCAGCTCCTGGAAGAGTTTTGGACTCCATCCGCCCCGGTCGAAGACGATCGTGACGCGCCGCTGCGCACCGATCAATCCCCGAATCTCTGCAAGGATCGGCTTCAGCATCCGCGTCAGCGCGGCGTTGGCTTCCGCCGTCACGACCAATAGCGGCTCCCCCTGCCGATCGTTCACCCAGTAATCGGTGGTCCCCGGAACGGCAAGGCGGGTCCGGGCGAGGTAGGCTTTGGGGAATCGCACGCTGGCCGTGATAGGCCCGGACATGGCCGTCGACGTAGAGGAAGCCGATCATGCGGCCGCGCTCGGCGATGCGGCGCTGGGCCAGTTCCCGCCCGAATTCCTGGCTGGCTTTCCGCAAAGCCAGGCGTTCCAGTTTGCGGCGCAGTGTCTTGACCTCGGGCACACGATCCAAGCCCACGATGCGCCCCAGCTCGCCGGGCGCATACTCTTTCAGGGTCTCGGGGCGCGGGATGCGTAGCAGCGCCAGCAGAATATAGGCCACCAGCGTGGTGCGCAATCCATAAAAGGCGGGGCCAATGGAACCGTAGATCTTGCGCGCGACAGAGAGAACCCCACTGGCGACAAGCGCCGGAATCGCCAGCAACACGCCCGCCCGCGGAAGATTTTCGGCGGGAGCAAAGACAGGGTCGGCATCTTCGATCAAGCCCATCGCAGCCAGCAGGCGGTCCAGCGAGCGCTCCAGCGGATCGGGAGCGCGGCTGACGGAAGCCGAAAGGATGCTGTGGTGTGCTCGATCGAACTGCTCAGCCGCCGCCACGGCCTTTGGAGCAACGCCGATGGAATTCTTGATCACTTCCGCGGTAGCAGACGCCTCGCCAGCCGGATCCTCCTCGAACAACAGACCCGCTGCCGTGGGCCCTGTTTGAGGCTGCCAGCCCAGCCGCCGGAGCCGCTTCCGGACCGCTTTCTCGGACAACCCCAACTTGCCCGCGATCGCACGATTGCTGGCTCCTTTCGCTTTCAGGCGCAAGATCGTTTGATCCCGTCCCCGCTCGTGTGGCCGTCCCGAGACGCGGCCCGCCGGTCGGCCTGGCGGGCGCAGCAAGGCCCGCATGCCTTCGGCCGCGAAGCGCTCCTGGTATCGGCGGAGACTGCGGTCTGAATAGCCGAACGCCTGGGCGAGTTGGGTCTGCGTCGCGTACTCGGATTCCCAGAGCGTGACCATCGCATACGCCTCCGCCGTCCGGTCTTCGACGCTGTAGTGCGCGAAGATGACGCCGCGCACGGAGATCACACGCTGGCCGTCCTCGGTTCGGAAGCAGACCGAGTCATTGACAGAGACCGTGCCGCTGGGCGGGGCAAGACACGAGAGAAGTTCTGCCTGCTGCGGAGACATCGCAAGCCATCATGGCAGACGCGGCGCATCAAAAACCGGACAGGTTTTGGTCCGCACCTTGGGCCTGCGCTGGGGACCGGAATTCACCTTTCTTGCTTCCGCGGCGGAATGCGCCGCAGCCAGCAATGAAGGGGCTCAGAGCGTCGCTCGGCCAGCTCGCTGCTCGAAAAACCGGACAGGTTTTGGTCCGCACCTATGTCCTGAAATGCGCAAGATTCCCCAATCTCTTGGGGGGTATGTCAGGAGTTCTGAACTTAGACTGAGTTGCCGCCGAATTTCGTTTGCAGCCACCATGCCCCCTATGCCGCCGCCAAGCACCAAGGCCGTTGATGTCATCTTCGCCTCTCCCTCTTACGAACGGCCATGGGCTGAATCGGGCCCACCTCATTGTTCGCGTGCATCACCGTGATTAGGACCGTCTCTGGGCGAATCGCCCTTTCGACATCGCCGGCGCTCACCACGCCGTGCCCGTCGACGGGCAGATAGGTGATCTCGAATCCGTCCTGCCTGAGCCTCTCGCAGACCCCAGTCACGGCGGGATGCTCAATCTGGCTCGTGATGATGTGCTTGCCACGACCCCGCCGGGCGAGCGCGATACCCCGAATGGCATGGTTGTTGGATTCAGTGCCGCCGCTGGTGAAGAGGACTTCGGCCGGCGTGCAGTTCAACAGGGCGGCTACCTGGGACCGTGCCGTTTCGACCGCCTCGCGGGTTTTCCGGCCGAACCAATGGAAACTGGACGGGTTGCCGAAGAGCTCTTCAAGATAGGGGCGCATCGCCTCGATCACCTCGGGGGCATGCGGGGTGGTGGCGTTGTAGTCCAGGTAAATCGGCTGGTTGGTCAATCTCTCCTCCCGGCTTCTTGCTCTGCCACCACCGGCAGCCCTCTCGCCTGCCAGTCGGCGACGCCGTCTTCCAGCCGGAACGCAACATAGCCCCGGCCCCTCAGCATCTCCACCGCTTCCACGGCAAGCACGCAGTAGGGACCACGGCAGTAAGCCACAATCTCACGGTCGTGCGGCAGTTCGGCCAGGCGGCGTTCCAGTTCCTTCAAAGGGACGGACAAGGCGCCGGGCAAATGGCCAGCGGAGTACTCCTCGAGCGGCCGCACGTCCAGTACGGTGACGGCGCCGTCCCGTACTTTGGTCAAAAGTTGTTCGCGGTCCACCGGCTGCAACCCTTGGCGGGCTTCCAGGAACCGGCGCGTGATCTCTCCGACCTCAGCCAACCGCGTCTCGGCCAAGGAACGAAGGGACCGGTAGAATTGGCACACCTGCTCGTCGGCTAGCCGGTAGGTCACGTACAGGCCGGCCTTTTCCGCCTCCACCAACCGGGCCTCGCGCAGCGCCTTCAGGTGTTGGGAAGTGTTGGCCAAGCCCAAGCCCGCCTCCTTAGCCAGGGCTTCCACGGTTCGAGGACCCTGGCAAAGCAGGTCCAGGAGTTCCAGCCGACTGGGGTTCGAGATGGCCTTGCCGATCCGAGCAAATTGCTCGTAGATGGCGGTTTTGAATCGTCGATTTCGGCTTGCCATGATTCCTTCAGTAATTTACAATCTACTGAAGTAATGATCCAGCGTCAAGGGTCTTGTCCGGCCTTGATGCAAGTGATTGAAATCCGAGAGCATTACTGGTGATATCCCGAATGTCGAACGATCAGAAGAACCTTCCGCTGCTTCAACATGCCCTGGACGCGCCGAGCGCGTTCACTCCAGAAAACCTGATCGAGGCCGTGCGAACCGAGCGAGACCTTCCGCGGGATCCTGTACCCGAAGTTTGCGTCCTGGAATTCGATGGGGACTTGACCGACTGGCTTGTCGGGACGGGCGTCGCCACGAGGTGGCACCCGTGGGCCTGCTTCCATACCTCCATGGAGACAGTGGAAGTGGACGGCGAACGCGTTGGTGTGATCTCTCGCACGATCGGCGGCCCATACGCGGTCCTCGTTGCTGAACAGCTCGCGGCTTCCGGTGTACGGGTGATTCTCGGACTGACATCGGCTGGACAAGTTTCCCCCGGATTGGAGATTCCAAGTCTCGTCATTCCGACGACGGCCATCCGGGATGAAGGGACCTCATACCACTACCTGCCGGCCGCGGAGAGCGCTGACGGCGATGCGGGACTCGCACTCGCTCTGCAGGCGGAGCTTGGCGGACTCGGTTTGCCGGTCGTTACTGGTCCAGTCTGGACGACGGACGCGCCTTACCGCGAGACCGCCGAGCAATTGGCGCGGCACGCGAGAGATGGCGTTCTCGCGGTGGAGATGCAGGCGGCGTCGTTGTTCGCCTTTGGCGCCGCGCGTGGCGTCCGATGCGGCGTTGTCGCCCACGTCACAAACAGCGCCGAACATTCACTTGAAGATCAATTCGACAAAGGCACGCACGAGCTTGGATTTGAGATTCTGAAGTCCATGTACCGGGCCGGCAAGAGATTCTCCTGGTGAATAGCGATCAAGCGGATCGGCAGGGCGTCTGGAATCAACCAGAGAGCCATACCTGGCTGGCTGCGCGCTGTCTGGTTGACGGTGATGCTCTATGCGCTGCTTCAGTTGCTCGTGGCGGGGTTGCATCTGCACCGCGTTCCCGGCTACACATCGGTGTTTCTTTGGGCGAGAATTGTTTCTTTTAACATAGTAGTTCTAGTACTGGCTGTCTACTCTGCCGCCGCGGACCCAACGGACCGCGCTGGTGCGGCTGGCACAACACCGCTGGATTATCGAGCCCCGATTACGAGAGCTCAAACAGGAACTCGGGCTGGGACATTATGAGGGCCGCGGCTGGGGAGGATTCCATCATCACGCCACGCTCTGCATTGCGGCCTACGGGTACCTGGTGATCGAACGGACCCGTTATTCCCCCTCGGCCCGCGCCGGCCGATTGGAGCTATGCACGGCGAGGATTCCGCCCGAGTTCCAGCCCCGCGGCTCGCCGCGTGCGGCCGAACCGCATAATCCGCAGTCCATTGCCACGCTTCGCATCAAGATCGCGCGCGCCCTGATTCGGCAGCTCCCTTGCTGCCCTTTGTGTTGCACGTTTCGTGATAACACGGTAGTGCTAGTCGCCGGCAGCCGGCGCTACCTTGCCGTGAATCGGGGCCAGCGGATCTGTACGCCTTGGCGCTCGATCTCGCGCTGAAAATCGCCGAGCCGCGACGCGGTGTTGCGCACGCCGCGCGGCGTCTGCCCGGGACGGAGGCACCACGCCGCCAGCAGGCCCGCCGCTTCGCCGATATTCCACTCTACCGGGTGCAGACGGTAGCAGCCGTTCGTGATGTGAGTAACGCCGAGGTTCTTCGCCGCCGGTAGTAGGTTCTCCGTCCGTTGAGGGATCAGCGCGCCAAGAGGGATCTCGAACGGGAGTGAACTCACGTCGATGTAGTTGTCGCCGCCGGTAGACGGGTGGAGGTCGATGCGATAGCTGCCCACGCCGACGGAATCCGGGAACGACGCCGCCGTCAGCTCGTCCTTCGGGCGTCTGGTGATCTTCGCGCGCTGGTCCGCGCCGACGTGCTCCTCCAGGACGGTGAATTCGGCTTTGATCCGCCGCGCCTCGCGGATGTACGGGTACTTCGCGAGCCCGTCCGGCGTGCCGGTGAGGTCGCCACGCAGCCGCAGTCCGGGCCAGCCAGCCTTACCGTCCGGACGGGGCGCTTCCGTCTGCATCCAGTAGAAGAGCGAGAGGCTCAACTGGCGGGCCCGCCGGAGGTGGCGCCGCGCTTCCTCCTCGCTGACCTCGATTACATTGCCCAGCCAATAGTCGTTCTGGGGCCAGTTCACAAGGCAGACGTCACCGCGGTACGTTCCCGGCGCGAAATTCGCGGTGTCGATCAGCCGCCGGTACAGCCACAGTCCGCCGTCGCCTTCCGGGCCGGTTTGGCGCGGATCGAAACTGTGCGTGCGCGGCTGGAGCGTGATCGGGTGCGTGTTTTCCCAACTCAGCAGTCTGCCCGGCCAAGGCGGCGTGAGCCTCGGAACGTAGTCGCGCCAGAAGTCGTACTCTTCGGGCTTGTCGATCGTGTGATTCTCGCCCTCAAGGTGGTCCATCACGAAGCAACAGGTGATGGCCTGCATGTTGCCGGGCTGCGGTTCGCTCTTGGCGTGGAGTTCGCCCGTCTGCTTCTGGGATTCAGCGCCGGTGATGTACTCCGTCTTGGTCATCGGCAGCAGATCGCCGGTTTCGGTGGCGTCGATGAAGTAATCCGCCGCCAATTCGAGGGTCCGGTTTTCGCGGAGATCCCGCACGGTGAGGGATTCGACTCGGTCCCCGGCAACTGTCGCCGAAACCGGCTTGTGCTCCCGCAGGATCGTCAGCCATCCGTTGCTGACCCAGGGCGCGAGCATCGATTCCAGCACGGCCAGCCCGACTCTCGGCTCGTGGCAGAGCCGCGACACGGAACAATTGCCCGGATCGAACTCCGGCGCCCGCAGGCTCTCCACCGTCAGGGCGTAGTGATCGCGATAGTAGGCGCGGATGTTGTTTCGATAGGCATGGTAGGAGCGCGTCGTCCCGGTCTGTTCTACCCACGGGTGCTCGTCCGGAGGCACGGCTTGCTGCGTGAGCTGACCGCCGATCCAATCGGTCTCCTCTGTCATGACGACGCGCGCGCCGTTGCGGGCCAGCGCCAGCGCGGCTGCGCAGCCACCCACGCCGCCGCCGGCGATCGCCACATCCGCTTTCCATTCCCGTGCGCGGCCGATCAGCCGCGCCGCGCCGAAACCGCCCGCCAGCCGGACGCTCGTCTTGATCCATTCCCTGCGGCGCATGTTTGTTCCCCAACAATGGTGCCCCGCGCCACAGGGAGCCGTCAACCGGGATCGTCGCAACCAGCCCTCGCAGCCGCGCGTCTGTTGAGCTATCCTGCAATCAATCGCTTCTTTCTCTGGGCTTTCGTCGGGGTCGGTCATGGCATCGATGCACCTGTTGGAGCGCGTCGCCGCAGGCGTTCTTCTGCTCGCTTCCGCGCCTCTGCTGGCGGCGGCCGCGATAGCGATCCGCGTTCTCTCCCGGCGCTCACCGTTGGTGGCCCATCGCCGCGTGGGCTGGCTAGGCGAGCCGTTCTGGATGCTGAAGCTCCGCACCATGTGGCCTTCAACGCCGCCCGCGACTCGCTCGCGAGCGCTGGTAGAACGGGTGTCAACCGCCCCGCCGCCGGACGGAAAGCGCCGCTTCGATCCGCGCGTGACCTGCCGTTTCGCGGCCTGGTGCCGCACCTATTCCATCGATGAGCTGCCGCAACTTTGGCACGTCGCGCGGGGCCAGATGTCCCTGGTCGGGCCGCGGCCGCTCACGCAGGCGGAAATCGATCGCTACTACGCCGGCATCGCCGCGGAAGTCCTTCAGCTCCGGCCGGGCATGACGGGCCTTTGGCAAGTGCTCGGGCGGAACGAACTGACGTACCGCCGGCGTCGTCGTCTCGATCTCTTTCTTGTTCGCCGTTACTCGCTGAGGCTGTACTGGTGGATCCTGGCGCGCACGCCGCCCCGGGTGTTAAGCGGCTCGGGCGCCTGGTAGGGCTCAGCCCAGCGTGATTTCCAGCTTCGTCACCGAGACCGGCGGGAACCGGTGAACGATCGCGCCGCCCTTCGGCGCGGCGGTCGCTTCTTTCGGCATAACCGCCGCGGGCGCCTGGAAGCTGTTGTGCGCGCGCGCGTCGGTCGCCGCCAGCGTCACCACTCGCGCCGACTGCGCGGCCGCCCCGCGGATCGCGATTTCCGCTTCGCGCGGCTGGTCGAAGCTCGGATTGGCGACCGTCAGCGTCAACCGTCTTCCGTTCCGTGAAGCCGAACCGTGCAAGCCCGCGAGCGTCGCCGGCTGCTCGTAGCGTCCTCGGGCGTGAAGTTGCCTCCGCAGACTGGTATCGTACGTCTGAGGGCCGTCGCGCCGCGCGTTCTTCGGCCGCTCCGGCGAATCCACCCGGAAGTTGGTGCGCGTCGGCCGCTTCTCGCGCGGGCCGACGCCATCCCGCCAATCGTACTGGTCGGCAAAGCAGCCGCCCGGCCAGCGGATGACGCCCGGCTTGGTCTTGGCCAGGGCATCCACCAGATGCTTGCGGAGCCCGCCGATGTTCGGGACGCTCGACTTCTCTCCTACCCAGATCCCGTCGTAAACGCCGCCGCCAGGTGCTCGACAAAGGCCATAGAGTTCCGGCGCGATCGTACCGATCGGCTCGCCGGTGAGGATCTCGATGCGGGAGTCGGTTCGCTGGGCGCGCAGACCGGCCGCCCAGGCGCCGGCCGCCGCTGCTGTCAAGAAGCTTCTCCGGGTGCTCATCGTTTCCCCTCGACGGGACTGTGATACGCCGTCTCGGCGTGGATGAAAGCGCTTACCCCCGCGGCGAAAGCGAAGCCCAGCGCTACGCGATCCGGAATCCCCCCTGGTATAGCGAAGCACCTGACCGACGTGGAGCTTCTCTGCACTACATTTAGAACTGGGCTGGCGGATGCAATCCGGCCGGCAAACGCGAGACGCCATTGCAGCGGGTAGGCGATCTAAAGATCGATCAGGATCTGCAATTCGAGGGAGCCGAGCTGCGAATCGAGCGCCTCGCATGGTGTCTGATGCTGCTGATCGTCGTGGCTGCCATGCTCGGGCTTTTTGGCACGGGGCTGCTGAATCGATCAAGTGCTTATGCGACAGGCATCGAATTACGCTACTCACGTTTCGGGCGCATGAATAGCGCAACTGCTCTTGAGATCACAGCCTCGCCGGAGATGGCGCAAGACGGGCTTGTGAAGGTATGGCTAGCCCGGGAGTACGCAGCGTCTATTGCGAAGCGTCTGTCATGGAAGCAAGTAGCGCTGCACCTGCTGGGCATTGATTCCTCATTCCGCCGCCAGGCTCGCGTCCGGCACGTCGATGAACAATACTGGCGGTCGCTGCGGACTTGGCCGCGGAGGAACCATCGGCCACAGTTTGGCTCCGGGCGCTTCGCGCACTGGATGATGCCGGCGACCTCGCGGGCGAACTCCTATCAAATGACGGTCTCTTCGCTCACTGATTCACCCGAACCCGCGCAGGATCTCTTCGTGCGGAATGCCCTCGCCGCGAGCCAGAGACGCGCGGGCGCGATCGAGCGCCGCCGCGGTCTCGGCCGTGATCTCTTCCTCTTCCACCGAAGCCAGGGCCAGTGAGCGCGCCAGGCTGGTGGGACCGGGCAACATCGTAAAGCTCCGTCGCGCTCGCGCAAGCCAGCGCATAGGCGGAGACGACGATCATCTGGATCGGCGAGTACCTTGCGGAGCCGGACACGGAGCTCCCCGAGATCGAAAGTGCCGCCCGCGTCCGGGAAGCGGCCGGCCAGCCACTTCCGCTAATAATGGTTTAAGGCGCAAATGAGAGGGAAACGGGTTCTTGTGACGGGCGGAGCGGGCTTTCTGGGCAGCCATCTGTGCGACCGCCTGCTGGCGGAAGGCGCGGAGGTGCTTTGTCTGGACAACTTCTTCACCGGCGCCAAGCGGAACATCGCGCATCTTCTCGGCAACGACCGGTTCGAGGTGATCCGCCACGACGTCGTGCAGCCGATCTTCCTCGAGGTGGATCAGATTTACAACTTCGCCTGTCCGGCTTCGCCCGTCCACTACCAATACAACCCGGTAAAGACCGTGAAGACGAACGTCATGGGCGCCATCCACATGCTCGGCCTCGCCAAGCGCGTGAAGGCGAGGATCCTGCAGGCGTCCACTTCCGAGGTTTATGGCGATCCGCTCGAGCACCCGCAGAAGGAGAGCTACTGGGGACACGTCAACCCCATCGGACTGCGAAGCTGCTACGACGAAGGCAAGCGCGTGGCCGAAACGCTGATGATGGACTATCACCGGCAGAACAACGTGGACGTAAAGATCGTTCGCATCTTCAACACCTACGGCCCGCGAATGGCGGTGTCCGACGGCCGGGTGGTCAGCAACTTCATCGTCCAGGCGCTGCGCAACGAACCGATCACCATCTACGGCGACGGCAGCCACACCCGTTCGTTCTGTTTCGTGTCCGACCTCATCGAGGGGTGCGTTCGAATGATGAACTCCGAGGGATTCACCGGCCCGGTCAACCTCGGCAACCCCGGCGAATTCTCTATCCGAGAGCTTGCCGAGATCGTCGTTCGCCTGACCGGATCGAAATCCGAAGTGATACGAAAGCCGCTGCCGCAGGACGATCCGGAGCAGCGCAAGCCGGACATTTCCCTCGCCCATGAGAAACTCAAATGGCAGCCGAAGGTGAACCTGGAAGAAGGCTTGCGGCAAACGATCGAATACTTTGAGCGGGTGATTCCGACGGCGGCGCCGGCGGCCGTATAGGCGGGAGGCAGCAGGTTCAGAACAATGCCGATCTACGAATACCGTTGTGAAGGCTGCGGGCGGAAGGTGACGATCTTCGTTCGGCGGATGGGCGCCGACGAAGGCGTGGCCTGCCCCCGTTGCGGAAGTCAGAAACTGGAGCGCCTCTTCTCACGTTTCGCCATGGCCCGTTCCGAGGAAGCCCGCCTGGAACGGCTCGCCGATCCTTCCGCCTTGGGCGACGTCGACGAGAACGATCCGAAAAGCATGGCTCGCTTCATGAAGCGCATGGGGAAGGAACTGGGCGAAGAGGCGGGTCCGGAGTTCGATCAGGCGGTCGAGGAACTGGAAGCGGGCGGCGGCCTGGACGAGGGACCCGATGGCGGCGGCGACGACTCGGCTTCGGACGCCGCCGCGATCTGAACCGAACGACGAAACGGGAGGGGAACCATGTCACGTGTGTTGTCTTTGTTCGCCTGCGCCGGTCTCTGCTTGGCCGCGGCGCGCGTCGGAGGGGCCGAATGGCCACAGTGGCGCGGCCTGCACCGCGACGGCAAGTCGCCTGAGACGGGCTTGCTCAAGGCCTGGCCTTCGGGCGGGCCGCCGCTGGTATGGAAAACCCAGGGACTCGGCGCCGGGTATTCGTCGTTCGCCGTCGCCGAAGGCCGGCTATTCACGCAGGGCCAGCGCGACGCGAAGCAATACGTAATGGCCTTCGATGTGGCCAATGGCAAGAAGCTGTGGGAGGTCCAAAGCGGCGGCGCCTACGAGGAGCGCCGCGGCCCCGGCCCCCGCGGCACGCCGACCATCGAGGGCGATCGCCTCTACTCGCTCTCGGCCAACGGAAACCTGCTGTGTCTTGAGACCGCCTCCGGCAAGACCGTGTGGAGCATGGACCTGGTGCGGGACCTGGGCGGGCGCATTCCCCACTGGGGAATCAGCGAATCGCCGCTCATTGACGGCGAGAACGTCATCGTGACGCCCGGAGGCCGCGGCGCCGCCATCGCGGCGCTGAACAAAAGCGATGGCAAACTCGTATGGAAGTCCCAAAGCGACGAGGCGGGTTATTCCTCCCCGGTTGCGGTCGAAACCGGCGGCGTTCGCGCGATCGTCGTCCTCACCGGCAACGGCGTCGTCGCTGTATCGCCGCGCGACGGTGAACTCCTGTGGCGCTACGACAAGGTCTCCAACCGCACCGCGAACATCGCCACGCCCATCGTACGCGGCGACCACGTGTTCGTCTCGACGGACTACGGCACGGGCTGCGCGCTGCTGAAGCTGACGTCCTCCGGCCGGGGCATGAAGGCTTCCGAGGTTTACTTCAACCGCGAAATGCGCAACCACTACAGCACTTCCGTGCTGGTCGGCGAATACCTGTACGGCTTCTCGAGCAGCGTTCTGACGGCGATGCGATTCTCCGACGGCGAAGTCGCCTGGCGCGACCGCAGCGTCGGCAAGGGTTCGGTGATCTTCGCCGACGGCCACCTCTACGCCCTCGGCGAGAACGGCTCTCTTGCGCTCGTCGAAGCGACCCCGGAGGAGTACCGCGAGAAATCGCGCTTCGAGATCGCCAGAGGCGCCTACCCCACGTGGGCGCCCCCGGTCATTTCCGGCGGCAAGCTCTACCTCCGCGAGCAGGACAACCTCTACTGCTACGACGTCCAGGCGCGGTAGCGGAGATCAAGTCGATTTCAGCCACCGATGGCCATCGGTGGCTCAATTCTCAACTGGTCGTGATTGCTCCGCTGAGCTACCGTCTCCGCCAAGGCTCCAAGTTGCTCTACCGTCAGCCGGCGTTTCTCATCTGCACCGGTCCGGAGATGGATCTGCGCTCACTGGTCCAAGGCTTCGTCCAACGCTGGGGCATCGAAGTGAACTTCCGCGAACAGAAGACCCTATTGGGCGTGGGGCAGGCGCAGGTACGTCATCCCGATTCGGTGGAGTCGGTGCCGGCGCTGCAAGTGGCCTCCTACGCCATGCTGCAGTTGGCTTGCCTGCGCACGCTGGACGATCCGGACAAGCCCGACCTGCTGCCGCCGCCGAAGTGGGCGGCCGAGCAGGCGCGCCCGCGCTTTTCCACCCAGCGGGCGATCAACCAACTGCGCGCCGAGGTGTGGGGCCGGGCCTTGGGGTTAGCGAATTTCTTCGGCTTCGCGAACCGCGGCACTCCGACTACGAAGCCCGAGAAATTCGCCCCCGATCTCAGTTCTGCCGTGCTCTATGCGATCAACTGAGCAGAAAAGGCCAAAGTCCAGCCGCGGGGCTTCGCCCCGCGTGTTTCCAAGCCAAAAGGAAGAGCAGAGGAAAGTGTAACAGGAAAGAGGGAATAGGTTAAGGGGGTGTCCTGGCGCAACGAAATCCCACAATCATGCCACGGAAGTGCGGGCTGTTGCTGATGCGGTAGGACGAAGCGGCGTAGCTCCTGTAGTAGCTCCAGGAGCCGCCCCGCAGCACTATCCAGTCAGTCTCAGCGGAATACCGGCTCGAGGTCCACTGCCAGACATTCCCGGCCATGTCGTAGCAGCCGTACGGGCTGATGCCATCAGGGTAGGCGCCGACGGGCGTGGTTCGGCCGGGACCGTCCTCGCGGGTGTTGCACTGTGCGGGATCGAATTCATCGCCCCAGGGATATTCTGTACCGGCCGGCGGCGCCGTCCCACGCGGCCGCTTTATACCACTCTTCTTCCGTGGGCAGCCGGAAACCCGGGCCCCGCCAGCGGCAGTACAGGTTCGCCTCGAACCAGCTCACGTAGACGACAGGCTGATCGTCGGCATCGGAATATTTGTCGCGCTCGCTCCGGTGGCCGGGGACCATGCTTTCGAAATCGCGATTGGTGACCAGGAACCTGTCCATCCAGAAGTCATCGACGGGGGTCATGTTGTCCGTCGATCGGAGGCCGCACCGGCCGGCTTCGGCGAAGAAGCCGGACAGGAGCTTGCGGGCGTCCGCGCTTCCGCGCCGGGCGAGTTCCTCGGCCAGCTCGACGGCGGCGGCGAGCGAACGGCCGTCGCGGTTGTCGGGCACGAAGAGCGCTCGTAGCAACAGGGCCGTCTCCCGGCGCGCGCCGCAGGCTTCGGCGCATTCGGCGGCGCTCATGCGCTCGTATTCTTCGCCACCCCAGTAGTACTTCGACAGGAACTGCGCCAGGGTCTTGAGCCAGAGGTCGATCTGCGGCGCGGTTCGGACGCAGGCGAGCGCGAACTCGACGCGGTTCTTGCGGAGGAGCTTGACAAGGAGATCCTGGCGGCGGCGGTTGTCGAGTTGGGCGACGGCGAGGTAGAGGGTTTCGTTCCAGCCGGGGGACTCCTCGAAGACCAGGCGCTCGAAGGCCTTCTCCTTGAGGTTCTGGGCCATCCACCAGGCGGCGAAGTACTCCTGAAACGAGCGGTGGACAAAGCCGAACCGGTCGTTGCCGAAGCCGACCAGGATCGCATCGCGCGCGTGGAGGCGATGAATGACGTCGTCAACCGAGACGCCGGGGGCTTCGGCTTTGAGAAAGCGGTCGAGGCGGCGGGCCAGGTCACGCCGGGCGATCAGGAGGACGAGGCCCTCTTCTTTCATCTCCTCGGCGCGTTCCTTCTGCATGTTGTAGGCAAGCTCGCCGAGGAACTTCTCCTTCCGATGACGGTCCAGCGGCCCCGGCCCCAAATCCGCGGCTTCGGCCCACGTCTTGAGCAGCGTCTCGGCGCACTTGGCGTAGAGTTCCAGGCGGGAGTCGGGGAGTTTGCCGAGGCCGAAGTGGACGCGGACGATCATGGTGAGGAGCAAGGCGTTGCCGGCCAGGCGGCGGATTTCGGGCCGGGCTTCAAGGGCCTTCCACAGCTTGGCGGCTTTGTCTTCGGCGGCAGCGCGGTCGGGCTCATGGGCGAGGCGCCAGCCGCGGATGAAGGTCTGGATTTCTTCGTGGTCGAACTCCTGGATGTTGAAGTGGGCGTAGTCGACGAGCCGCTGGCGCTGGTAGTCGTGAGGGCGGCTGGTGACGATCACCCGGCTGGCGGCCGAGAGTTCACCGGCGAATTGTGAGACCTGATTGACGATCTCTTTCCGGCGCGCCAGCGAGCCGGCCTCGTCGAGACCGTCGAACAGGACGAGGAGCCCCTGTTTTTCCATCATGCGGCTGAAGAAGCCTCTGGGGGGATTGCGCTGCACGAGGCGGAAGTAGCGGCGGCGGAGGAAGTCCCAGATGGTCCCCTGTTCGGCCTGGTCCTGGTCGAGATCGCGGATTCGATAGAAGACGGGGAAGAGGCGGGGGAGGCGCCGCGCCCACTCGAAGCGGTCCGCTTCGGGATCGGCAAGGGCTAACGCCAGGCATTCGCAAAGCGTCGTTTTGCCGGCGCCGGGCGCGCCCAGGACGACCGCGCGCCTTGCGTCGTGCCGGTTGAAGAGCATGTGGGCGGGGAAGGGTTTCGGTTTGGCGGCGGGCTGCCGGTCTTCGAAATCGCGCGCCGGGGCGAGCCGGGGCATGAGGAAGACCTTCTCCATCAGCGCCTCGGGCTGTCCGGCGAGTTCGGCCATGCCGCCGAAACGGATGTAGCGGTGATGGGCGCTTTAAGGTAAAGCCGGGCCGCGAGCGAGTCGTTCAGGACCTCGGCTTCGCCCCGGTTGAGATCGCGGATGGCTTTCTCCAGCGGCTGCCGGTGCTGCGGATGCGCTTCCAGCAGCTTGTCGAGATCGCGGACCCAGATGTCCAGAAGCTGATAGAGATCCGTTGTGGGAGGCGCGGCGCCTTTAGCCCGGCAGCTTACGCGGAATTCGAGTTCGAGGGCGTCGAAATCAATCTCCTCGTAGCGGCCGAGCGGGATTTTTTCGAACTCGCGGCGGGTGACGTCACGGGAGAAGAAGTCCTGAAAGGTCTCGAGGATTTTGGGTTCTTCAGCGGGTAGCTCGTCGGCCCAGCGCTTGTAGATGCGTGCGAAGGCTGGCGCTACGTCCTTATTTGTCAGGCCCGACCAGACGCCTCGGAGGACGTTGGCGAGGACATCGCCGGCGGCGCCGATGAGGATCTGGCGCACCGGCTCCGGGAGCGCGAGGAAGATCGTGAGCGGGTCCATGGAAACTCGTCTGGATTAGCGTATCAATGCAGGGCTTGGCGAGGAGAGGGGCGCCGCCGGGAGCGCAATAGTAAAATGACGAAAGGCTCGCCGATCGGCGCCAGCTTCACTCCAGGGCGCAGGACCGGCGGGGGCCTTGGCTGGGAAGGAGGAGATTCACTTGGCAAAGACAACGCCCGAGGGCTATCACACCGTCACGCCGTACATCGTGGTGAGGAGCGCGGCGGAGGCGATCGAGTTCTACAAGAAAGCGTTCGGGGCTGAGGAATTGGGCCGCATGGCCGGGCCGGACGGGCACTCGGTGATGCACGCGGAGATCAAAATCGGCGACTCGCCGATCATGCTCGCCGACGAGAACCCGCAGTGGGGCGCCCTTAGCCCGCAATCGCTGGGCGGAGTCGCGGGCTCGCTGCACGTCTATGTGGAAGACGTCGACGCAGCCGTCGAACGGGCGGTCCAGGCCGGCGCGACGCTCAAGATGCCGGCCGCGGACATGTTCTGGGGGGACCGGTTTGGAAAGGTCGTGGACCCGTTCGGGCAGGAGTGGTCGCTGGCGACCCACATTGAGGACCTGACGAACGAGGAGATCGAGCAGCGGGCCAAGGAATTTTTCGCCAGGATGTCGCTCCAGGGGCGCCCGTGAACAACGGCAACGGGGCAGCGCCGCCGCTGTGCGACGCGGAGCGGTCGGTCCTATTATTAGTGGACATTCAGCAGCGGCTGGCGGCGGCCATGGCCGGGGACGCGCGGGCGGCGGTGATTCGGAACGCGGGCATCCTCGCCGAGAGCGCGGGGCGCCTGGGGGTTCCGGTGTTCGTCAGCGAACAGTACCCGAAAGGGCTGGGAACAACGGAACCGGACCTGGAGCGGCGGCTCGGCGCGGGGTTGACGCGGGTGGAGAAAACCAGCTTCTCCTGCTGCGGCGACGACGAGTTTCTAACCGCGCTGCGAGAGTTGAAGCGACCGCAGGTGGTGCTCGCCGGGATGGAAGCGCACGTTTGCGTCCTTCAAACCGCCATGGGTCTGTGCGCCGCGGGGTTCCAGGTCCAGGTCGTGGAAGACGCCACCTGCTCCCGCAATCCCGACCATCGGCGGATTGCCATGGATCGCCTGCGCCAGGCGGGTATGATTGTAACGAATACCGAATCGGTGGTTTTCGAATGGCTTCGGGACGCCCGCCACCCGGAGTTTAAGGCGATCGCCGCACGCCTGCGGTAGGCGATCGCCGGAGCCGGAGACCCGGACGGGGGATGTTAGAATAAAGGTGCAACGCTCGAACCGGGGAGAGAGTCCGATCTGGGTGAGGCGCGTTGCCCGGCGGCGAAACAAAAGGCGGGCCGCATTCACATAAGAGCTACGGCTTATTGACGCTTGATGAGACACAGACTGCGGGTGGCAACCGTTTTGTTCTTGTTTTCCTTCGCGGCGTTGGTTCTGCGCGCCGACGACGACCCTGCTCCTGCGCGCGCCAACATCGGCGACCGGATCCTCGAACGGTACCTGGCGAACGTCAGCGAGCAGCGTCTTGGGGTCCGCGATGTTTCCATGGAGGTGGACATCGAGGCGAGCCTGCCGGACCTGAAGAAGAGCGGCGAGTTGCGGGCTCTTCGGCGAATCTCGAAGGTGGGCCAGGTCACCTACGACGTGCTCTCCTACATCGGCGATAACATCATCAAGAAGGACGTGATCGCCCGGTACATGACCGCCGAGGTGAAGTCCACCGCGAAGGTTGACGGCGAATCGATCAGCGTGGACGCCAGCAATTATAAATTCAAGTACCGCGGAATGTACGCGCAAAGCGACGATTGGCGTTTGCACCTGTTCGAGGTGAAGCCGCGCAAGAAGCGGGCGGGATTGTTCGATGGTTGGATTTGGATTGAGGCGGACAGCGGTCTGCCGGTCCGGCAATCCGGACGGTTTGTGCGGACCCCGTCCGTGTTCCTCAAGAATGTCGATTTCGTGCAGGATTATCAACTGGTCGACGGACTTGCCGTGCCGAAGCGGCTGGAAAGCACGATTCAAACCCGGCTGGTGGGGCCGGCGGAGCTCAAGATCGAGTTCGGGAAACCGAAGTTCAACGGACAGCGTGCGCAGTTGACGTCGGAGGCGAGACTGACGGGACGTTGACAACCGGGCGACGCGAGCGCCGGCGGACTGAAACGACCGTCAGGGGCGCTTGTGTATAATGAAGGGGAAGCTGATCGGCTTCGACAAAGTGGGCGATTCATGCCCACTTTTTTTTGCATGAGACTGGAACGGCAAAAGACGCGCCGGAGCGACGGCGGCGGCGAGACGCGGCCGGCCGCCCGGGAGCGCACCTCCGCGCCCGTAGCGAGGGAGATCGTGGCGCGCGTGGAGGAAATCGCGGGCCGGGTGGGCGGCTCCGAGGGCATTGAGATCGTCGACGTTGCGCTGAAGGGCTCCGGCCCCGGCCGGCTGTTGCGGGTGGTCATCGACAAACCGGGGGGCGTTTCTCATACCGATTGCGAGTTCATCTCCAAACAGATCGGGACAATACTCGACGTGGAAGATGTCATGCCGGACGGAAGTTACACTCTGGAGGTCAGCTCCCCCGGCATCGAACGGCCGCTCAAGAAGCCGGCCGACTACGAGCGTTTTCTGGGAAAGAGAGCCAAAATCGTTCTGCGCGAGCCTGTAGCCTCGCGGCGTCAATGGGAGGGTACCCTGGCAGGCTTTTCCAACGGAATCATTAGCCTGCAACCCGCCTCGGGAGAGCCCGTGGAGTTGGCGCTGGCGCTCGTGGAGCGGGCCAACCTCAAGTTCGATTGGTAATCCTGACAACTTCGGCAGAGAGGAATTCGATTTGGGAACGATCAGTCAGTCCATCGAGATCCTGAGCAAGGAGAAGGGCATCGATCCGCAGATCGTGCTGGACGCCGTGAAGGATGCCATGCTGGTAGCCGCGCGCAAGCACTACCGCACCGAAGAAGATCTCGTCGCGGAGCTGGACGACAAGACCGGGTCGATCAACATCTTTGCGATCAAGAAGGTTGTGGAACACGTCACGGATTCCTCCAGGGAACTGAGCCTGGAGCAGGCGCGGCGGCTGAGTCCCGGAGCGGCGCTGGAGTCGGAAGTTCGCATCCCCATGAATACGGAAGCGCTGGGGCGCATCTCCGCGCAAACCGCCAAGCAGGTGATTTTGCAGAAGGTGCGAGAGGCGGAGCGTGAAACCATCTACTCGGAATACTCCGGCCGGGTCGGCGAGCTGGTCAACTGCGTGATCAAGCGGATTGAAGGTCTCGATATGATCGTGGACCTGGGAAAGACGGAAGCCCGCCTCCCCAAGAAGGAACAATCCAAAGCCGAGAGCTTCGCCGCCGGCGAACGGGTGCGCTGCGTCATCCGCGCCGTCGAGAAGGCGGGCAAGACCGCCGGCGTGACGGTTTCCCGGGCCGCGCCGGAATTGGTGATGCGCCTTTTCGAACAGGAGGTGCCCGAGATCTACGACGGCACGGTCACCATCAAGGCCTGCGCGCGCGAAGCCGGTGAACGGACGAAAATCGCCGTTTGGAGCCGAGACCGCGACGTGGACTCGGTTGGCGCCTGCGTCGGCATGCGCGGCATGCGCGTGCAGTCGATCATCCGCGAGCTGCGCGGCGAAAAAATCGATATCATTCAATACTCCGACGACCCGGTCGTGTTCGCCACCAACGCGCTGAGTCCGGCCAAGATAACCCGCGTCGCGATCGTGGACTCCGCCAATAAGCACATGGAAGTGATCGTCGACGATTCCCAGCTTTCGCTGGCGATCGGGAAGAAAGGCCAAAACGTCCGGCTGGGCGCCCGGCTGCTCGGTTGGCGCATCGATATTAAGAGCGAGGAGGAGAAGCGGCAGGAAGTCGAATCCGAAATGGCGGCGCTGGTGGTTCCGGGCGCTCCGGTGACGGTGCTGATGGACCACGGTCTCAGCGAAAAGCTGGTGGAGAAGCTGGCGGAGGCCGGCGTGCCGACCGTGGAGAAACTCGGCTCGATGACCCCGGAACAGCTTGCGGAAATCTCCGGAATCGGCCCGAAAATGATCGAAAAAATCCAAGCCGCCGTGGTGAATTATTACGGCCAGTTCGAGGTCGCGGTGGAGGAAGAGGCGGAGTCCGCCGACGCCGCGACGGCCGAGGCGTCCGAAAGCGAAGCCCTGGAAGAACCGGCCGAGACCGGCGAGATGGACGAAAGCTCGTACGATGAACCAGCGGAGGCCGCCGAGCCGGCTGACGAAACCGCGGAACCGGTCGAGGCGGCGCCCGAGGAAGGCGGCGAATCGCTTTCCGGCGAGGACAGCCCGGGCACCGGAGAGAATCCGGAAGGTGAAGCGGCGATCGAGAGGCTGGATGCATCGGAGCCGCACGAATCCGGCGCGGATGGACAATCGGCCTCCGACGACGCCGATACCGCCGCGGATCGGGAGTTGCTGGAAAATGAATCTGATACGATAGAGGAAACAGGCCTTACTTCGTGAGAGGTATCCACGGCGTCGGGTGTTCGAGGCAAACAGGCGAACCATGTTCGGATAGCCTGACATGGAACGGGAGAGGTTCTCCCGACCGCATATGAGCGCGGTTTGTATGAGTAAGATTCGAATCAATGAGCTGGCCCGGGAGCTTGAGGTGAAAACCCACGTCATCCTGGACGTCCTCCCCGAGCTTGGGATCTCGGAGAAGAAGACTCACTCCAGCTCGATCGACCAGGACGAGGCAGACCGGGTCCGGATCCGCTTGAAGGGCGCAGCGCCCGAGCGAGAGCCGTCCGAACTGCCGGCTCGTGAATCTGAGGTATCGGTAGAACCCGCGCCAGAGGTTCAGGCCGAACCGGAAAGGCCGGCTGCCCAGCCGATTCCCCAGGCTTTACACGTGACGCCAGTAGTGGTAGAGAGATTTGAAGCGAAGCCGGTTACTCTTCCGGCGCCACCCGAAGCGCCGGCGCCGGAAACCGCCATCAAGGCTCCGGAACCAGCCGCGCGGCGCGCGCCGTTGCGTCCTCCACTTGCGGGGATGAAGCCGGCGGCTCCTGCGCCGCCGCCCCAGGCGGCGCCGCCCACGGTCACTCCGCCGCAGCCTCCGGCGGCCCCGGTAACGCCGAGCCCGGCTGCGCCGGGCCCGGTTGCGCAGGCGCCAGTCACACAAGCGCCGCCGGCGCCTCCGCCTCCCCGAAGTGTCGCGATGCCGGCAAGACCGGTACCTCCGCCGAGACCTGGACAGATACTCTCGGGTCCCCGGCAGCCGCTTCCGCCGATTCAGCCGGGCGCCGAAGCATCCCCGCAGCCGGGCCAGCCGCCGTTGCGCCCGCAGCCTTCGATTCCCAAGCCCCTGGCCCGACGGCCCGAACGACCGCACCCGGCGGCGGCCGCTCCCACGCCGCAGAAACCGAAACCGCCTCTGGCCGGGCAGCCGGCGGCGCGCCCCGTCGTCCCTCCGCGGCCGGACCTTGTGGCGCGGCTGGCGCAACAGACCAAGATGCCCGGACAGCCTCAGCCTCGTCCCGGCATCTTTCGCAGCCAGCCGACGCCGATCCCCGGACAGCCGATCTACCGCGGACCGATCCGGCCCGGACAGCCGCTGGTGCGCGTACCAGGACCGGCGCCCGGGCGGCGGCGGGAACCGGGCATGCCGGTCCCTGAGATCGAGCCCGCGCCATCCCCCGCGACGCCGCAAAGGCGGCACCAGGCCAAGCCCACTCGAGCCGCGACGGGCAGGGAACGCGAACGCGATCGCGAAGGCGCTCTGCGCGGTCCGGTTCACCGTCGCTCGGAGCCTGAAGAAATCCGCGCTTCCAATCGCGACATCACGATCTCGGAGGGCATCACCGTCAAGGAATTGTCCGAGAAGCTCGGTCTGAAAGCCGGTATCGTCATTAAGAAGCTGGTGGAGCGAAAAATCTTCGCCACCATCAACCAGGCGCTCGACGCGAAGCTGGCCGAGGATATCGCGCGCGCCTTCGGCGCCAGCGCAAACAAAGTCAGTTACGAGGAAGAGTCCGTCCAGGATATCGAACTCGCCGAAGAGGAGCGCGACCTGGTCAAGCGCCCGCCCGTCATCACCGTGATGGGCCACGTCGATCACGGCAAGACGTCGCTGCTCGACGCCATCCGCGCCACCAGCGTTGCGGAACACGAAGCGGGCGGCATCACCCAGCACATTGGCGCTTACTACGTGGAGAAGAACGGCAACCGCCTCGTGTTTATCGACACGCCGGGCCATGAAGCGTTCACCCGCATGCGGGCCCGCGGAGCGAAGGTCACCGATATCGTGGTGCTCGTGGTGGCCGCCGACGACGGCGTGATGCCCCAGACGCTGGAAGCGATGGATCACGCCCGGGCGGCGGAAGTTCCGATCATTGTCGCGGTGAATAAGACCGACCGGCCGGACGCCAACCCCGAACGGGTCAAACAGCAACTTGCGGACCGCGGCTTGCAGGCGGAGGACTGGGGGGGCGACACGGTGATGGTGCCGGTATCGGCCAAGACGCGCACCAACATCGACCTCCTGCTGGAAATGGTGGTCCTTGTCGCGGACATGCAGGATCTGAAGGCCAACCCGAAGCGTCCCGCCGTGGGTTCGGTGCTGGAGGCCCAACTCGATCGCGGGCGCGGCCCCGTCGCTACGGTCCTGGTGCGCAACGGCACGCTGCACGTCAGCGATCACTTCATCTGCGGCGCGGTGTTCGGCCGCGTTCGCGCGATGTTCGACGATCGCGGCAACCCCGTCGAAGAGGCTTGGCCATCCATGCCGGTGGAGGTTCTCGGGCTGGATACCCTGCCCGAAGTCGGCGACACGCTGCAGGTTGTCACCGACACCGCCAAGGCGAAGCAGATCGTGATTTACCGCGAGGCGAAAGCGCGCGAGCAGGCCATGGCCAAGGGCGGCCGCATGACGCTCGACAAGCTGCACGAGCAGCTTCGGGAAGGCGAGACCAAGGAACTCAACATCATTGTCAAGACCGACGTCGGCGGCACCGCGGAAGTGGTCTCCGACACTCTCCAGAAACTGTCCAACGATAAGGTCAAAGTCCGGGTGATCCACACCGGAGTCGGCGCCATCACCGAGAGCGACGTCCTTCTGGCCAGCGCTTCCGAAGCGATCGTCGTCGGCTTCAACGTGCGGCCGGAGCGGAGCGCGTCGCAACTGGCCGAGCAGGAAAAGGTCGAGATCCGGCTGCATACGATCATTTACGAGCTGACGGATGAGATCAAGGCGGCGATGACCGGCATGCTCGAGCCCGTCTTCCGTGAGGTGTATCGCGGCCGGGCCGAGGTCGCGCAGACGTTCCGCATCTCGAAGGTGGGCTCCATCGCCGGGTGCGTGGTGCAGGACGGCGTGATCCCGCGCGACAGCCGCATCCGGCTTCTGCGCGACAACATCGTCGTGCACACCGGCAAGATCGGCTCTCTGAAGCGCTTCAAGGACGACGCGAGCGAAGTGCGGGCCGGAATGGAATGCGGCATCGGGCTCGAGAACTACAACGACGTGAAGCCCGGCGATGTGATTGAAGCGTTTGTCACCGAGCGGGTGGCCACCGAAGGCTTTGCATAACCGCCGCGAGGCGCCCGCGGCAGGCTCCGCGCTTCCGCTTATGGCAACGATCGGCGTGATCACATTGGAGATGCGATTGGACGAATCGCACTCTCTGAAAGACAAGCGGCACGTGGTGAAGGGCCTGAAGGACCGCTTGCGCAACCGCTTCAACGTTGCCGTGGCCGAGATCGATTACCAGGACCTGTGGCAGCGGGGGCTGATTGCCGCGGTGACCGTCGCCAGCGACCGCGCGGTGGCGGAGCGAACGCTCGACTCCGTCGAAAAGGACGCGGCGGAGACCTTGGGCCCGCTGCTGGTGGAAGCGACGGTGGAGTGGTTGGGTTGAGGAGTCCATGGAATCGCACCGGAACGAACGGTTCGCGGAGGCGTTGCGGCAGGAATTGGAAGAGATCATTAACTATGAGCTCTCGGATCCGCGCATCGGCGAGGTGATCGTCACCGAAGTGCTGGTGGGCCCCGGCCACAAGCAGGCCCGCGTTCGCCTTTCCGTAACCGCCCCCGGCGGCCCTGAGTCCACACTGGCCGCGCTCAACGGCGCGCGCCGCCATCTTCAACGGACGCTGTCCGGCCGCCTGGACGTGTTCCGAATTCCCGACCTGCAATTTGAATCCGACATCGAAGTGGCGTCCCCCCAGGGCGTGCAGGGTCTTCTCAAGCGGGTGCGCAGAGGCCGTCCGCGAGACCAGGGTCCGGAATGAGCGCCGGCAGCCCAGCGGCCGCCCCGACGCCGTCCGCCGTTCCGGCCGGCTCACCGCGCGGGAGGTTCGCCGTCGGGGGCGCAAAAATACTGCTCGTGAAATGAAACATTTTGTGGTACTTTTGTGTTTGGCTCCTCTGGTCGCGAGGGGCGGCGAGGAACTCCGGCTCTCGTCCAGCCTTGACGCGATGGGTACGACGTTCACCGTCGTTGCCTACGACGAGGACCGGCAGAAGCTGGAAGCATCGGTCGATCAGGTTTTTGAGGAAGTGCGGCGGCTGGACTCGCTTCTCTCCAACTACAAGAAAGACAGCGAGTGGAGTCGAATTAACCGGGAGGCTTCGTCGCGCCCGGTGCGGATCTCCGCCGAGCTTTACCGGCTGCTCGAGCAATGCGTCGGGTACAGCCGCGCCAGCGACGGAGCTTTCGATATCACGGTCGGGCCGCTCGTCAAGACCTGGGGATTTTACAAGGGCTCGGGACGGCTTCCGCACCGGGCCGAGATCCGGCAGGCGCTGGCCCGGACCGGTTACAAGGGCATCCGCCTCGATCCGGCCGAACAGTCGGTGCGGTTCGACAGACCCGGCATGGAGATCGATCCTGGCGGCATCGGTAAAGGCTACGCGGTGGACCGGATGGTGGAGGGCCTCCGCTCGAATGGGATACGTTCGGCGATGATCACAGCCGGAGGCAGCAGCATCTACGCGATCGGCGCCCCGCCGGCGCAGGAGGGATGGAAGGTGAAGATCCGCCACCCGCGCTCGCCCGGGAAGACGATCGAGGAGATTGCGCTGCGGGACGAGTCGATGTCGACGTCGGGCAGTTCGGAGAAGTTCTTCGTCGCCGGGGGCAAGGTGTACAGCCATATTTTCGATCCCCGGACCGGGTATCCGGCTACGGGGACGCTTTCGGTTTCGGTGGTTGCTCCCCGGACGATTGACAGCGAGGCTTGGACGAAGCCGTTCTTCATTCGCGGGCGCGAGTGGGCGGCGCGGCGCAAACCCGCGGGGTTTCGCGTGTACATTTGCGAGGACAAGGTGGAACGGGCATGCGAATGGCTCCCATGACTAGCCGATTCCTTGACGCCTGCCGGCGGCGGCCGAC
Organism: Bryobacteraceae bacterium; assembly: GCA_026129905.1. Classification (GTDB taxonomy): domain Bacteria; phylum Acidobacteriota; class Terriglobia; order Bryobacterales; family Bryobacteraceae; genus JAHCHE01. The sequence goes on from JAHCHE010000001.1 coordinate 244,749, forward strand.
CGATGTTCGGCCGGTGTGGTTCATGCGGCAGGCGGGCCGGTACATGAAGGCGTACCGGGAAATACGGTCGAAACACGGCATCCTGGAGATCTGCAAGCGGCCGCACCTGGCGGCGGCGGTCACGCTTCAGCCGGTGGAGATTCTGGACGTGGACGCGGCCATCATCTTCGCCGACCTGCTGCTGCCGGTGGAGCCGATGGGACTGAAACTGAAGTTCGTGACCGGCGAAGGGCCGGTGATCGATAATCCCGTCCGCACGTCGGACGATATCGACACGCTCTCGATCTCGAACACGGATGAACTGGGCTACGTCGGCGAGGCCATTCAGCTCGTGGTGAAGGCGCTGGCCGGCCGCGTGCCGGTGATCGGTTTTGTCGGCGCGCCGTTCACCGTGGCCAGCTACATGATCGAGGGCGGCGCGTCCAAGAGCTTTCTTGCCACGAAGCGGATGATGTATTCCGACGAGACGCTCTGGCGCCGCCTGATGGGCAAACTGGTGGACGTGCTCGGACCGTTCGCCATTCACCAGGTAACCGCCGGCGCGCGCGCCATCCAGGTGTTCGATAGCTGGGCCGGCGCGCTCGGACCGGACGACTACGTCCGCTACGTGGCGCCCTACTCCCGGGCCCTCATCGAGCGCATCCGCTCCACCGGCGTCCCGGTGATCCACTTCGGCACCGGCACGGGGGGGTTCTTCCGCGAGCTGCACGCCGCCGGCGGCGACGTGTTGGGCGTCGACTGGCGCGTCAATGTCGACCAAGCGTGGATGGACATCAGCTATCGCGCGGCGATACAGGGCAATCTCGACCCGGCCGTTCTGTTCGCGCCCCTGCCGGAGCTTCGCGCCCGCGTCCACGAGCTGCTCAAGCGAACCGGCTCCCGACCGGGGCACATCTTCAACCTCGGCCACGGCATTCTGCCGGAGACTCCGCAGGCGAACGTAAAAGCCGTTGTCGATATCGTCCGCGAGTTCCCGCTCTGACGACATGCGCCAGGCGGTTTTGTTGCTCGCGCACGGCGCTCCGGAGCGCCTGGAGGACATCCCGGCCTACCTGGCCAATATCCGGGGCGGCCGCGGGCCGTCGGACCAGATCGTCGAGGAAGTCTCGCGTCGCTACGCGGAAATCGGCGGGAGTTCGCCACTCCTGCGGCACACGCGAAGCCAGGCCGAAGCCTTGGAACGCGCCCTTGGGTTGCCCGTCTACTTCGGCATGCGCAACTGGCATCCCTACATCCGCGAGACGCTGGCCAGCATCCAGGCCGACGGCGTCGAGCGGCTGACCGCCGTCTGCCTGGCCCCGCAGTACTCGAAGCTGAGCGTCGGCTTCTACTTCCGTAGGACGCAGGAGGCCAAGGAGGCGCTGGGCTACAAGGGCGAAATTGCCTGGACCAAGAGCTTTCACGACCACCCGGGGTTGATCGAGGCCTTCTACGAGAAGCTGGCGCCGCTGCTGCCCGCCGAACGCGTCCTGTTCACCGCCCACAGCCTTCCGGAGAGGATCCTCGAGAAGGCGGACCCCTACGACAAGGAAGCGAAAGCCACCGCGCGCGCGGTGGCGAAACGCGCGGACCTGGAGGCCTGGGACTTCGCGTACCAGAGCCAGGGAATGACCGATGAGGCGTGGCTGGGGCCGACGGTGGAGGCAACTCTGGACGGCTACGCCGGCGCCGGCGTCCGGGAGGTGGTCCTGGCGCCGATCGGGTTCGTGTCCGACCACGTCGAGATTGCGTACGACGTCGATATCCAGTTCCGGCAATACGCCGAGCGGCTCGGCATCGCGCTCCGGCGGCCGGACTCGCTGAACGATTCCCCAACCTTCATCGCCGCGCTCACCGGCGTCGTACGGGAAAAACTGGTGGCCCGCTGATGCCTTCGGTGGCGATTGTCGGCGGCGGCATCTCCGGGCTCGCGACGGCCTACTACCTGTCCCGGCGCGGCATCGGCTGCACGCTCATCGAGCGGCGGCCGCGGCTTGGCGGCGTGATTACGACGGAAGTAGTGGATGGCTGCGTCATCGAGGGCGGCCCCGACAGTTTCCTGGCGGCCAAGCCTTGGGCGATGCGCCTCATTCAGGACTTGGGCCTGGCCGGCGAGGTCATCGGGTCCAACGACCATCTGCGCGTGACCTACCTGTGGAAAGGCGGACGGCTGGTTCCGCTGCCCGACGGCTTGATGCTGATGGTACCGACCCGAATCATGCCGATGATCACGACGCGCGTGGTCGGTTGGCCGACGAAGATCCGCATGGGGCTGGAGTATTTCCGCGGCCGCCGAGCGGGGCACGATGCCGACCGGAGCGTGGCGGAGTTCGTGGAAGATCACTACGGGCTTGAAGCCGTCGATTATCTCGCGGAGCCGCTCCTGGCCGGCGTCTACGGAGGCAGCCCGCACCGGCTCGCCGTCGGCAGCGTGCTGAACCGGTTCGTGGACCTCGAGCGGGAATACGGCAGCCTGACCCGCGGCGTGCTGGCCGAACGACGCAAGGCGGCCGCACCGGCGGCGGGCGCGCCGCTGTTCCAGACGCTGAGGGACGGATTGGGCCGGCTGGTGGAAGCGGTGGAACGGGCCATCGCCCCGTCCACCGAGGTGGTTCACGCGGAGACGGGGGCTATCGTACGCGACGGGGACGGCTTCCGCGTGCGGTTCGGGGGCCAGTGGACGTTGTTCTCCCACGTGGTTCTGGCTTGTCGCGCCTATGAAGCCGGAGAGCTTGTGCGCAGCGTGGAACCGGAACTGGGCGCCTTGCTGCGATCGATTCCCTACAGTTCTTCCATGACGGTGGCGCTCGGTTACGAACGCAGCACGTTCCGCCATCCTCTCAACGGCTTCGGCTTCCTGGTCCCGCGGCGCGAGCGCGGGCGCATGATCGCCTGCACCTGGATGGGAACCAAGTTCGAGAACCGGGTAAGCCCCGACCGGGTTGTGCTGCGCTGCTTCCTGGGCGGTTCCGAAGATCCCCGGATTCTGGACGAGCCGGACGAATCCGTGGTGGAGATCGTGCGCGCGGAATTGCGGACAATCATGGGCGTCGGCGAAGAGCCCGTATTCACCAGGATTTCGCGCTGGCCTCAATCGATGGCGCAATACACGGTGGGGCACCAGAAGCGCCTGGCCGAGATCGAGGAGCGCGCCAAAGCCGTGCCCGGAATTCACCTGACGGGAAACGCCTACTACGGCATCGGCATTCCCGATTGCGTCCGCATGGGCAAGGAAGTGGCGGAACGGATCGCCGGATCGCGGCCCGTGACCGGGACACGTGCGTCCGCGCGCTAGAAGGTCCTCGGGCTTGGCAGCGGTTCAACCTTCAGCTTGTCCATGATATCGGCGACGTAGTTGCGAGTCTCCGGTATCGGAGGCAGTCCTCCGTATGTGTCCACCCGCCCCGGTCCGGCGTTATACGCCGCCAGCGCCAGGCCGATATTACCCGCATACCGATCCAGCATCAGACCGAGAAACCTCGCCCCGGCCGAGATATTCTCCTTGGGATCGAACGGGTCCTGAACCCCGAGATCGGCCGCCGTGCCCGGCATGAGCTGCATCAGGCCCTGGGCGCCCTTTGGGGAAACCGCGCACGGCTGAAAATCCGACTCGCGGCTGATGACGGCCCGCAACAGGTCCGGCGTAAAGCCTTCCCGCCTTGCCGTATCCTCGATATACGCCTGAAGCTGGGCGGGGGGTATGCGTTCACACCCCTGCGAGACTTCGTCAACCATGTCCGCCTCCGTTAGCCAGCGCGTCGTAAACCAGCCGTCCGGCGACGCCTTCACGCTGGCTGCCTGAACGGCAATCGACGCTTTCTGTTTGGAGATCGAGCTTTCCATTGCGCGCCGCATCGCGTCGTAAGGATCGGGCGTCTGGCTGAACGCCTCGGCGGCGAGGGTCAGGTTGCAGAGGAGAAGGGCGCGCCATTGCATCAAGGAGTGAATCGGCCTCGAGACGACGGAACTACAGGCTTGAAAGCAGCCGCGGCGAAGCGGCTTACGGCTCCACCCGCCAGAGCATTCGCAAGCCCTTGTCAACGATAGGGTTTTTGGCGTACCAATGCAGGACGCCTTGCCCGCGTTGCTGCTCGTTCACCAGGATCTGCATAAAGGCCTTCTTTCGCTTGCGGTCGAAGACCGGGTCCATTCGCTTCGCCTGCTCCACCAGTCCGGGCGACGGTCCGGCTTTTTGCATCGTGGCGCGAAACTCCGCCCGTTTGTTGCCGAACTCGAGAGCATAAAACTCCAGCCCGACAATGAAGTGGTCGACGGGCTGATCGTACCGCTCCAGCCGCACCACGCGCCCGATGACGGTGGCGCCTCGCGGAACGACGATGCTGGCGCCCTCCTTCACCGTGCTGGCCACCACCGCGTGAACCGGGTCGCCCAGCGCCGCCCGCTGCGGGTCGATGGCGGCCTCGAGCGTCAGCTCAAGGTCGGTTCGCGGCGCAAGCCTCAAGCTCTCGACCCCGGCCGCCAGTTGCGGCGCCTCGCCGGGCGTCTCTTGAAACGAGATGCTCGATTCGCCGACGTACTGCCGGCACTGGCTGAAGGTCGCCCGGTTGCGCGTGGCGTCTCCGGTCAGGCTGACCATATTCAGTTCCGACGCGGCCGGCAACAGAAAGCTGGTGCTGCCGATCTCCATTCGCTCATACCGCATCTCGTCGGTGGTGAGCGCCACGCCGAGTTCCTCCGGGATGTCGTCCACCTCGACCTTGAGTCTCGCGACGTCCAGCGTTTCGGCGTCCGCCCAGAACGAGCCGTAGAACGGCACCAGCGCCTCCCGCGGCTGCACCCGCAGCCGGTACGTGCTCCGCTCCGCCGGCACATCGAAGTCATAGCGATAGGTCCGTTTTCCGTCGAGCGTCTCCTCGCCTTTGAACTCGAACGCCGGCGCGCGCGACAGGAAGACGTTGCGGGCGTGCAGGCCGAACGCGCCGTTGCCGATGGTCCCCCGCTGGACCATGTCGGTGACGTCCCGTTCCTCAAAGCGGGCCGAGTCCGGCCAGGCGAAGAGCTCGCGGTCCCCCACCAGGCCGACTTCCAGGCGCAGCGTGTCGAGCGGCTGCATCTCGGATTTCGCATCCGGCCTCCGGCTCCGCTGGATCGTTTGGACGCAGATATAATCGGGCAGGCGATCCAGGTTCTGCTTCGCTCTCTCCTGGATTTGGCCCAGCAACTCGTCCGCTTCGAGCGGCGACTGGCCCTCCATCGCCACGCCCGCCGCCCAGACCAGGCACAACGCGATCCTCCACCCCATGGTCCACATTATAGGTCGAATCCTCGGTAAATAGACCTCCAAAATGGACGAAGTGCATCAAGGGAAAAGGAGAGCCGGTCTATAGGCCGCCGGGCGCCTCAAAGCGGCGGCGGTCCTCCGCTGCCAGTTCGGCGTGGCCGAACTCCTCCAGCAGCGAGCGGATGACGAACTTATACTCCAGTTCCGGCCGCAACAGAAGCTCCCGAACTTGCTCTGATAGGTCGCGCAGCAGGATTTTGACGTGTGCCATCCGTTCCAACCGCGCCTCGCACAATCCCCCACGCTGCAAGCCGCAGATTTCGATAGACTTCAACGCGCGTTCTCTCCGTTCCCGATCGAAATCCAATGTCGGGTGTGGTTCAAGCTGGCCGTTCGTCCGATTGAACCATAGGAATAGTTCCGGGTCCTCCTCGTCGGGTTTCAACAAGAGGCCCTTGTGATCGACGTCCACCTTGCTCTGGTTGCACAAGCGGCAGGCGGGAAAGAGATTCGTCCAATCGAACGCGCGCTCAGGGTGGATTCTCTTCGGATGGTAGTGTTCGATCTCAACCGGAGTGTCCTTCTCCAGTTGACTTTCGCAGTAGACGCACTTCCCGTGGGCAAGCTTTCTCAACGCCTGGCGGAGAACCTTCTTCGCGTTCTTCGTCGCCCAATCCCGGCAGTCGCCTCCTCGAAGGATCGCCTGCCAGCGCCGCGTCCATCGCTCCTGGTCTTCCAGACACGCGGCAGGCGCCTCGCAACGTGGCGTTCGAACCATGGCGGTTATCGGATGGACTCTGGAACGCCGCCTACCAAGCTCGCCAGACCATCTGGCGCGCCCACGATCAATCTGAGTTCTTCGCTCCTCTCCGAGAGAACTCTCGTGAGTTCATCGAGACGCCGAGCGTCGTCAGGACGGAGGCGTCGTGCGGCTTGAAGCCGCTTCAGCCGGTTCCACTCGTTGAGCTCCTCCTCGGTTTGCGGATCGAACTTGCTCTCCACGTCGAAAATATCTTTCATCGTTGCGTTGATGCTTTGACCGAACGGGGCGTCCACGGGCGGCCGCGCCCGGAACTTTGCGTTCCCGTCGCGTTCGAGCACGTGCACGCGAGCCTCGCGGCAGGATGTAATCACGAACGGCGAATGCGTTGTAACAATGATCTGGACCTTCGGGAGCGCCGCCCGGAGCGCCGGCAGAACGCACCTCTGCCACCGGGGGTGCAAGTGCGCATCAACCTCGTCAATAAGCAGGACCCCCTCCCTTTCCGACTTTGCCAGTTCCAGCCGGTTCATGAAATCGGCCAACCATCCGAGTAACACCCGCACGCCGTCCGGAAGCTGCGAAAAATCGAGGGCTTCCCCTCGCAGGCGCACTCGAGGCTCAATCGCGGGCGTATCGTAATCCACGTCGATATGGACTTCCTCTTTGAAGATCGCCGACAAGCCAGCGTCAAGATCCGTCAGCCATTGGTCGAACACCTCGGGTGAACGGCGTCTCTTGGCGGCGATTGCGCTCTTGCTGAACAGCCCGACAAGCCAAGCCTGAACCGCTTCATTGCTCACGGTTGATTCGAACGCCAGTGCATCTTTCCGGGGGTCGCTTCGCGATTGGGCAGGGTTGGGCTTCTCCAGGTGCTTCAACGCGCGCGATGGCGCATACGCGGCGACCAGTGGCGGCGGTTCGATCCGTTCGTGCCAGAGGACATAGCGATGTACTAGGAATTGATTAGGTTCTGAGGCAATCGGTGATCCCCCCAGGTATCGACGCTTGAATCCTTCATTTTGGCCAAGCATCCTCTCGACCCATGAGGTCGAGATGTTTATCGAGGCGTGCCGCGTCACCTCCCGCACTGCTACAAGACCGGCGTATTTTGATCCGCCGAAGAAGAGCGCCACGCGCGGGTTCGGGCGCCCTTTGATGAGATGCCACCACTCCCCCTGATCGAAGCCTGTGCCGGCGTCATCGAGCGCCCACGCAAGCGCCCGCAGGGCAGTTGATTTGCCGGATCCGTTCACCCCGGCGACGATGTGGGGCCCCAGGTGAGGATTCCCCGTCCCGTCCGAGAGATCGAGATCCAGCTTCTCGAACGGGCCTACGCCTTCCGCCACCAGACGCAGGATTGCCATGCCTACCTCCTCGCCCAGTTTACCTTGGAGGCGAGCGCCAGTCGCGGGAGGATTGAAATAGAACCCCCGTAATCGCTGCGTACCCCCCCTGTAACCACGACGCGGCGTTCGCCGTCTGCTCCTGGTGTAAACTGAAGATGTTTACGGAGGTGGGTCTTCTCCAGTAGACGCGCGGATACAGCGCTCGCCACATCGCCGCCGTCTGTCATCCTGAGACTGGTCCGTTCGCTCTTCGCCCTCGTCTTTCCCGAAGATTGCCGCGTCTGCGGCGAGCCCCTGCAAGAAATCAGCCGGATTCCGGTCTGCGGCCGGTGCCTCGGCGCTCCCGAAGCGCTGACGGCGGACTATCACTGTAGCTGCTGCCGCACGCCGTTTCTGACCCCGCATCCGCTGGACGAGCAGGGCCGGTGCGGGCTCTGCCGGCGCGGCTGGAACGGTTTTGACGCCGCCTATACCTTCGGTTCGTACGAAGGCGTATTGCGGGAGTTGGTTCACCTGTTCAAGTACGGCGGAATCCGGACGCTGGACGAGCCGCTGGGGAAAATGATGGGCGCCGCTCTCCCCGTCGATGAGCGCTTCGACGTGATCGTGCCCATGCCGCTCCACTGGTGGCGGCGTTGGCGGCGTGGATACAACCAGGCGCGGCTGCTGGCCAACGTGCTGAGCCGGCGGACCGGGCTGCCGGTACGCGAGGCGGCGCAACGCAAGCGGGCAACGGCCGCCCAGGCGGGCCTCAGCAACTCCGAACGGCGGCGCAACGTGGCCGGGGCATTCTCGTCCAGGCGCCGGGCGGCCCTGGAAGGCCGCAGGGTGCTCCTGGTGGACGACGTTTTCACCACGGGCGCTACGGCCAGCGCGTGCGCGGCGGCGTTGAAACGGGCCGGCGCGGCGCACGTTTCGGTACTCGCGCTCGCCCGGACGGATCGCCGGATGTACGCGGAACCGCGTCCGGCGGCGCAACCGGCGCAGTCGGCGGCGGCGGGAGCGAACGGATGACGCGGAGCAACGGATTGCACCAACCGGTCCTGGTGTTGAACGCCAGCTACGAGCCGATCAACGTCTGCGCCGCGCGCCGCGCCCTGGTGCTGGTGCTCAAGGGCGTCGCGTCCACGCTGGAGCAGTCGCAGCGGTTCGTCGCTTCCGAGCGCGCGCGCCTGCCGCTGCCGTCGGTGATCCGACTGCTCGAATACCGGCGCATCCCCCACCAGAGCCGCGCGCTGACGCGGAAGAACATCTTGCTGCGCGACCGCTACACCTGCCAGTACTGCCTGAAGAGCGTGCCGGCCGGCGAGTTGACGATGGATCACGTGCTCCCGCGCTCGCGGGGCGGCGCCTCGAGCTGGGAAAACCTGGTAGCCTGCTGCATCCCCTGCAACAACCATAAGGGCAGCCGGACGCCGGACGAAGCCGGGATGCGCCTGGCCCGCCTGCCGCGCCCGTTCACGCTGCACACCAGCCGCCACCTGATGCGCCTGCTCGGCCACAGCGACGATCAGTGGCGCAAGTACCTCTTCTATTGAGCAAGTCGTCCCGCGTCTCGGGCTCTTTAGACCAGACGGTAAGGATCTTGCGCCTCCCGGCCTAAGTAAGTGTCCGCATGGGTTCGGCGGCTTTGTCTGATTGATGCCGCCGGACGGCGCGCGTAGAATCGAGACTGAGGAGAGAGAACGATGCTGGCGAGCATACTGATCATCGCGGTTTCGACGGCGCTCTTCCTCTATTGGTTCCGCTATACCTGCCTTCTGATCCTCTCCACCCGTACGAACAGGGATTACAGCCTTGACGTGGCGGCGGCCAAGCAGTTGAGCTTTCCCGGCTTCTCGCCGGGCGAGATGGCGTCGGCCGCCGGCGCAGAACTGGCCGCTATCCAGAAGTCGCTCGATCGCGACTACCGGGTGGTGACCTCGCTTCTCCGCCAGATGGGCGAAGTGGAAATCGGCGGCAACTCGCTGGAGCACATGATGCTTCGCGTGGACTTCCGGCTAATGAGCGCGGTGTACCGGGTGTCGAAATCCCGGGCGGCGCTGGCCGAGATGTGCCAGGTGGTGGCACACATAGCGAATCGATGCGGGGAGCGTTCCGCCGTCATGGCGCGAATGTGATTGCGACGGACTTAGCCCGGCCGCGGTCAACGCTAGAATGATGATGTGCAGTCCGATACCGCTCTCCACGAATCTGTCGCGCGCCTGAACGAAGTTCGCTCCGAAATCGGCAAGGTCATCGTCGGCCAGCAGGACGCCGTCGATGGCGTCCTGATCTGTCTTCTGTCCGGGGGCCACGTGCTGCTGGAAGGCGTGCCCGGCCTTGGCAAGACCACCCTCTTGCGCACTCTCGCCCGTGTCCTCCACCTGAAGTATTCGCGCATTCAGTTCACGCCGGACCTGATGCCCGCCGACATCGTCGGCAGCATGATCATCGAAGCGGACGAACGCGGATCCAAGGCGCTCCGTTTTCAGCCGGGGCCGATTTTCGCGCACCTCGTGCTGGCGGACGAGATCAACCGCGCCACTCCGAAGACGCAGTCGGCGCTGCTGGAAGCGATGCAGGAGCGGACGGTGACCAGCGGATCGAGCAGCCACCAGTTGGAAGCGCCGTTCCTGGTGATGGCCACCCAGAACCCCATCGAGATGGAGGGCACGTATCCGCTGCCGGAGGCGCAACTCGACCGCTTCCTGATGAAGATCCTGGTGAACTATCCATCGCGCGAGGAACTGAGCCTGATCGTGGACCGGACGATTCAACGCGAAGAGATCCGGCTGCAAACGTCGATGGCGCGCGAGACGATCCTCGAGTTACGCTCGGTATGCCGCGACATCCTGGTGGCGCCGCACGTTCAGGAGTACGCGATCGATCTCGTGCTGGCGACGCAGCCCGGCAGCGGCTCGGCCCACGAGTTATCGAAGAAGTATATCCGCTACGGAAGTTCGCCCCGGGGCGCGCAGGCGCTGGTGGAATGCGGGCGCGCGCTCGCCTTGCTGCGCGGCCGCTACAACCTGAGCATCGACGACTTACGGGAGCTCGCCCCGGCAGTACTGCGGCACCGCATCATATTGAACTTCGACGCTCACGCCGATGGCCAGACGGCGGATGGAATCCTCGACGAAATCATTCGCGGCCTGCCGGTTCCCCGCGGCCGCGGCTGATCGCGCCGCGCCGGACTGCGCGATCTCTTCCCGCCGGACGGCGCCGGTGAACACCCGCCTATACTGTTAGTAGATACCCGCGGAGATTCTTGTTGGACCAGCAGGTTCTGATCGATCGAGACTTCCTCGAAAAACTGGAGCGACTGGCGATCCACTGGCAGAAGTCTTTTCCTGGCCTGGTGGGAGGCCATAATCCGTCCCGTTACTCGGGGCCGGGCCAGGAGTTTCTCGACCACCGCCATTTTCATCACGGCGACGACCTGCGCGGCGTCAACTGGCGCGCCTACCTGCGGTTCGAAAAGCTGTTCATGAAGATGTTCCACATCGAGCCGCGCATCCCGGTGCGCTTGCTGCTCGATTCCAGCCAATCGATGGCCACCGCGGACGGCGCGAAGTTCCACTACGCGCGGCGGTTGGCGGCGGCGTTGTGCTACATCGGACTGGTGCGTCTCGATACCATCGTCGTGCACCCGTTCTCGCAAGGTCTGGGGGACGCGTTCTCGTGCTGGGGCGGCCGGCACCGCTTCGCGCCGATGGTGGATTTCCTGACGGCGCTGCGGCCGCAAGGCGCCACCAGCTATCACCAGGTAGTGCGGCAATTCAGCTCGAAATATCTTCAGCGCGGGCTTCTGATCGTGATCTCGGATTTTCTCGACGATGAGGGCTCGGAAAAGCCGTTGCAGTACCTGGCCGACTATGGTCACGAACTGTTCCTGATCCAGGTTTGGGACGAAGAAGACCGGACCCCGCCGTGGGACGGCGAACTGCGGCTCACCGACGCCGAGACCGGGAGCGTGCAGGACATCGATTTCGACTCCAGCTCGCGAGCCCGGTATACCGAACTGTTCGACGAATACGCGCGCGGGCTCCAGCGCGTGGCCATGGGCAGCGGCGGCCGCTACGCCGGCCTCTCCACCTCGATTTCCATCGACGAAGCTATCTTCGGACCGGTGGCGCGCGTCAGAGGAGTACAGTGATGTACTTCCTGAACCTGAGCGCGGCCGAGTTTCTCACTCTCTTCGCGGCGGCTTCGGGGTTGGTCACGATGCTGTACCTGCTGGACCGCAGCAAGCGGAAGCAGGTGGTGGCCACGCTGCGGTTCTGGATCAACGCCATTAAGCCCACGGAAACCCGGCGGCGGCGCCGCATCCGGCAGCCGCTATCGCTGGCGCTGCAGATCCTCGCCATCGCGTGCCTTCTGCTGGCGGTGGCGCAACTGCGGTGGGGCAGCGCCGAGGACAGCTCGCGGGACCACGTGCTCGTGCTCGATACCTCAGCCTGGATGGGCGCCAGCGGAACGTCCGGCTTGCTGATGGACGAAGGCAAGAGGCTTGCCACGGCCTACGTTCGCGCCTTGCCCGCGGGCGACCGCGTGATGCTGCTCCGCGCCGGAGCGCTGACCACGCCCGTGACCGCGTTCGAGAGCGACCGTGCGGCGGTGGAGAAGGCGATCCAGGGCTCGCGCGCCGGCGCGGGCGCGCTGCGTCTGGACGATGCCTTGCGGTTCGCCCGCCGGATCCAGGCGCAGCATGCCGCGCGGCCCGGCGAGATCGTTTTCGCCGGCTGCGGCCGCACCGCGGAGTCCGACGCCGACTGGACCGACGTGCCCAACCTTCGCGTCCTGCTGGTTTCCTCCGACGTGGAGAACGCGGGCCTGCGAAAGATCGGCCTCCGCCAGTCGTCTCGGGATCCGAACGCGTGGGACATCTACGTTTCCGTCCGCAACTACGGCCGGACGGTCCGCCCGGCGGAGTTGGCGGTTCAATTCGCCGGTTCGCCGGCCGGCTTCCGCAAGTTCCAACTCAAGCCGGAGGGAGAGGCCGAAGTCACGTTCCCGCTGCGGACGCGCGCCGCCGGAATGCTCGACGTGCGGCTGTTTCCAGGCGACGCGTTCCCCGCCGACGACGCCGCGGCGCTCGAACTGCCGGCCCGGCATTCGGCGCGAGTGGTGGCCTACACGGAAAGGCCGGCGCTGCTTCATCCGCTGCTCGACGCCAACCCGTTCATCGAGGCGGTGTACCGCAAGCCGTCCGAATACGCGCCCGGCGAGCACGACGGCATCGTGATCCTGGACGGGTTTGCTCCCGCCGGCGAGCGCCCCGCGAATGCGATCTGGATCGAGCCGCCTTCGGCCAACGGTCCGGCGCCGGTGAAGGGCCAGGCGCGAAGCGGCAGGCTGCGACACTGGCACGCGGACCATCCGATCAGCTCCGGGCTGCGCACCGAAGACCTGGTGCTGAGTTCGGCGACGGTCTATCGCGCCGGCCCGGAATTCGAGCCGGTGGCCCAGTTGGAGGAGGGGCCCGTCATCCTGGCGAGTTCCGAGCGCAGCGGCGCCGCCGGCAAGGCGGTGGTCCTGGGATTTCATCCGATGCGTTCTCCGATGCGGTACGAAGTCTCCGCTCCGCTGCTGTTCGGCAACATTATCCGTTGGATGGACGCCGGCGTCTTTCGGCGGCTGGAACTCACGGCGGAAAGCGTGGGCGCGGTGGAACTCCGGCTGGACGACAAAGTGGATCGCTCGAAAATCCGGGTTACCGCCGAGGATGGCGCGCTGCTGCCGGCGACCGTCCATGGGCGTATGCTCCGGTTCTTCTCGCCGGCGCCAGGCGTCGTGCGAGTGACGACGCCCGATACCGAGATGGTCTATTCCCTGACCCTGCCGGACTTCGCCGCCGCTGCCTGGGAGCCTCCCGCGAAGGCTGCGGCCGGCGTTCCCAGGCGGATCGAGCGGACGCCGGCTTTTCGCGAACTGTGGCAATGGCTGGCGATTGTGGGCGGATGTCTGCTGTTGGCCGAATGGATCTGGTTCGGGCGCTTCCGCACCGCCCCGGCAATGCGAGCAGGCCGCGCCTGGACCGGCGGGTGGCGGAACAGGTGGAGGCGGCCTCGGAGCGGCGCGGATGCGCCGGCGGAGCATGAGCTGGCATCAGGACTGGGGCTGCGGGAACGAATGCCGGCGGAACCCGAGCGCTCCGAGGTCGCTTACAAGTCGAGATGATGTTCGAACACGGTTGGGCGCTTTTTTTTCTCCTGCCTCTGCTGGCGTGGGCGCTGTGGCAGTGGCGGACCGTCTCGCGACGCGCCGGGCTGATTCTGAAGGTCCTGAGCATCGCGGCGCTGATCGTCGCGCTTGCCGAACCGCGGATGCCGGTATGGGAAACCAAGGTCGGGGTCACAATCCTCGCCGATACGTCGGCCAGCGTGTCCGGAGAGGACCTGGGGCGGGCCTCGGAAATCGTCTCCGGAATCGAAGCCGCGCGCGGCAGGCACTGGGTGCGGGTGATCCCCTTCGCGCGAGACACCCGGCCCCCATCGCCGGGCGAACACTCGTCGCCGTGGAAGTTCGGTCACACGGACGGCCCGGACGGCCGGGGCACGAACCTTGAATCGGCCCTCCGCGACGGGATCGCGGCCCTGCCGGCGGGGTTGGTGCCGAGGGTTGTCCTGATATCCGACGGCATGGAGAACCGGGGCAGCATCGCCCGCGCGGCGTGGCAGGCGCGGCAACTCGGAATCCCCGTCGACACCTACCGGCTGGCCGGAAAACCGGAGCCGGGGTTGCGCCTGGAGTCCGTCAGTCTCCCCGCCGTGGCGTTCACCGGGGAGCGGTTTCCGATCGACATCGCGGTGCGGGCGGCGCGGGCGGCGGAAGGCGTTGTGGAGATTCGCGCCGAGAGCAAATCGCTCGGGAGCGCTCCCGTCAGGCTTGCCCCCGGCTTGAACAACGTTCGCGTTCACGCCAGTCTCAACGAGAGCGGCGCGTTCGACATTTCCGGCGCGATTCGGACCGCCGACCTGGGCGAAGCGCAATTCGCGCAAGCCGTCACCTTGCGGCGCCCCCGCGCCCTGTACGTGTCGCCCGATCCGCCCGCGGCCGACGCCAACTTCCTGGGGCTGCTGAAGTCAGCCGAATTCGAGACCGCGGCGTTCCAGGATTTGCCGGCCGCGCTCGAAAGCTACCAGCTTGTGATCCTGAACAACTGGGATCTGAAGATGATGGCGGCAGCGCGCAAACTCCAGCTCGAGGACTTCGTGAAACAGGGGGGCGGGCTCCTGGTGATCGGCGGCGAGCGAAACGTCCACTATCTCGAGGAAGGCAAAACCGAGGAGGATCCCCTCGAACGCGCAATGCCGGCAAAGATCGCGCCGCCGCGGTCGCCCGAAGGCACTTGCGTCGTGCTGATCATCGACAAATCCTCGTCGATGGAAGGCAAAAAGATGCAGCTCGCCCGGCTGGCCGCCATCGGCGTCATCGACAACCTGCGTCCGGTGGACCGCGTCGGCGTGCTCATCTTCGACAACTCGTTTCAGTGGGCCGTTCCCATCCGGCTGGCGGAAGATCGCAACCTCATCAAGCGGCTCGTCTCCGGGATCACGCCCGACGGGGGCACCCAGATCGCCCCGGCCCTCGCCGAGGCCTACCGCCGGGTACTGCCGCTGAAGTCCACCTTCAAGCACATCGTGCTGCTCACCGACGGCATCTCCGAGGAGGGCGACAGCATCTCGCTCGCCCAGGAAGCCGCTCTCCAGCGCGTCACCATTTCCACGGTTGGTCTGGGCCAGGACGTCAACAAACAGTACCTGGAAAAGGTGGCGACCCTCGCCAAAGGCAGATCCTATCTGTTGACCGATCCGGCCGAACTCGAGCGAATCCTGATTCGCGACGTGCTGGAACACACCGGCTCGACCGCCGTCGAAAAACCGATCGAGCCCATTGTGATGAAGCAGGCCGAGGTGCTGGACGGGGTCAACATGGAATCCGCGCCGCCGCTGAAAGGCTACGTGCGGTTCGAATCGAAACCCTCCGCCGAGACGATTCTGAGCGTCGAGCGCAAGGACCCGCTTTTCGTCCGCTGGCAATACGGCCTCGGCCGGGCGGCGGTGTTCACTTCGGACGCCAAGAGCCGCTGGGCGGCGGACTGGCTCCCGTGGAGGGGGTTCGACCGCTTCTGGACCAACACGCTGCGCGATCTCCTTCCGCGCGCCCACGCCGGCGAAGCGGTGGTGACGTTCGACAGCGCCAACGGCGAGCTGATCGCCGATTACCGCCTCGCGCCCCACGTGCCCGAACCCGCCCGGATCCCCGACGTTTTCATCCTGGGCCCCGACGGCTTCCGGAAACCGCTGCCGGTTCGAAAGGTCGCCGCCGGCGTCTACCAGGGACGTATTCCCGCAGGGGAACGGGAAGGCCTGTTCCGCATCCGATCCCTGGAAGAGAACGCGGCATTCCCGGAAATCGGCTTCTACCGCGCCGAGCAGGAACTGAACGAGTACGGTTCGAACGAAGCCCTGCTGCGCCAAGTGGCCGAATTCACCGGCGGCCGCTGGCAGCCCGGGTTCGAGGATGCCTTCCAAACCGACGGCCGCGCGGTCGCCGGCACGCTGCGTCTCTGGCCCGCCCTGATCGCCCTGGCCATTCTTCTGAACCTCGCGGAACTGGCCCACCGCAAGTGGCGCGGCATCCTGGAAGCGCTGAGCCGATCGCGATAGCCGGCCACCTCTCCGCAGCGCCGATCTACGGTTTAGTTGTAGTCAGCCTGATTCAGCGCCAACGTGTGTTGCATGTGTGTTATGCTGCGGTCATGGGTACCTCCACATCGAGCTTCCGCATTCCGGACGACCTGCGCGCCCGGCTGGAGGAAACCGCGCGGCGCCTGAACAAGGGGAAGAACTGGATCCTCAACCGCGCCCTGAAGGAATACCTCGACCGCCACAGTCGCGAGGGCTTTTTGCACGAGGCTCGCCGCCAGTCCCTGGAAGCCAGCCGGAGAGAGTGGAAAGACGAGGCATTCTGGGAGAGACTGTCGGACGAGACATGGAATGGTTGAGCGTCTGGGCCACGGCGATGTCGTGGTTTGCGTGTTCTCGGGTGCTTACGGCAAGCCCCGGCCGGCGGTGGTCGTTCAATCCGACGCGTTCAATGAAACGCACGCCAGCGTGACGTTGTGCCCTGTTACGTCCGACATCACGGGGTTGAGCCTGTTCCGCATTGCGGTTTCCGCCAGTGAAACAACCGGGCTCCGCGCGGATTCGGAAGTAATGGTGGATAAGATTACCACGGTGCGCCGGAGCCGTGTAGGTCAGCGAGTTGGACGTCTTTCGCCCGCCTCAATCGTCAGCCTGGACGCGGCCCTGCGGAATTGGCTGGAGCTGCCCTAAACTCAAGCAGCCTCAAATCGCCTCGAATGGCACTCCCGCTTTCCACATCGGAATATCCGACCTGATAGCCGGCTTCAAGGGGCGATAGCGCCGAGCGTGCCGGTGACAGGGCAGGCGTCGCCCTGGCCAGCTCACGGGCAGGACAGACTGATCGCCTTCGTGAGCAGGTTGTAGAAATTCCCGGTCAGGAATTGGGGGCCGTTGATGGCCAGCGGGCGGTCGCTCCACCGGAACGAGTTGACGGAGGTGGCCTGGTTTTTCGAGCCCGCCACGCCGGGGGCGAAGTTGTTCAGCCAGGGGCCGCCGCTGCATCCGCCGGTCTGATCACAGCCGATTTCGATTGTGTTCGCCAGACCGCGGGCGTTCACCAAGCCCGTTTTCGCCGAGCACTGGACCATCACCTTTCCCGTGAAGGGTAAGCCTTGTGGGAACCCCAGATCCTCAAACTGGCGGCTGTTGTACGTTCCGCCGTACTTGTAGGAGAGGTAGCCGGTGTAGCTTTCCACCTGTTTGTTCGTCGTTGTCGCTTTGCAGCCGGTGCGGTTCTTGTTGAAGGTCTGGATGAAGCCGATGTCGTAGTCCCAGCCGGCGGCGCCGCTGACGTGGGTGATCAGCGCCCTGGCGTACCAGGCGCCGCCAAGGGCCGAATTGGGTCCCTGGTAGTACCCCGGGTAGAACACCACATTGGTCGCCCATTTCTTCGACGCGTAGTCGTAGATGCAGTGCCTGGCGGTCAGCAACAGGTGGGGCCGGATCACCGACGCGCTACAGACATAGTTCACGCCAAACAGGGTGAAGAACAGCTTGCCCACGGCCGTGTAGGGAAAGACCCGGGTCGACGCCCTGTACAGCGTCGAAGGGACGTTGTACCGGGAGAACGGATACGGGTATTGGCCCGCCGCCAGTGCTTCGAAGGCGTCCAACTGGGCCCCGAGGCTGTCGACGCCCGGAACCGCCGCGCCGGCCTGCTCTGCCGTCCAAGGCGAGGCAAGGTCCCCCGTCGCGATCCCGCTGAGTCCAGGTTCCGGCAAGGCCCCCGGCGCCGTCCGGATGCCTTCAGCCGGGAACTGGGGATTGGAGACCGGCGCGATGGCGCCCGCAACGCGCATGTCCCTGGGTATAGCGGATGCCCGCCGCTCCGGCGTCCAATAGTCGGCGGCCGACGACAGCGCCTGCGTCTGGATAAGCTGGATGCCGACCGTTGGCTGCTGGGATGCGCTTGTGCCGGCAAAGAACAAGAGCGCCGATATCGCCGACGCCAAGCGCGTGATTCGCATCTACCTGATTCTCCTGGAAAAACTGGAACGTGGAAATTGCAGCCGTTAGAGACAAAAATCCCCTCCTATGCGGCGGATCCTCGCCTCTCGGCGGCCGAAAGCCTCTACGCTTTACGCCGCCTGCGAGCCAGGAAGATCCCGGCTATCCCGGAGCCGACCAGCGCAAGGGTCGCCGGTTCCGGCACTTCCGCCTGCAGAAAGTTAAAGCTGTATTGCGCCCACTGCGCCGAGCCGTCGTTGACGCCATCCAGGTGGAGCATGTTGACTCCGTTCAGGTATACCGAGATGCCGTTCTGACCCTCCAGCGCCGTCCGGGGCAAATACCACAGCGAGAACTGATAGACTCCAGGCGAAACCCGAACCAGCGACACATCGTCGATCAACCCACCGTAGCCGTACCCGGAGTACGCCCCCTCGGCGGCGAGGACGAACTTCTGGTCGGCATTCCCAATTTTGACCGATTGCGAGATCGCCGATGCGGAACCGGACGTCGCGCCGGGCTCCCCGAAATAGTGGGAATCCAGTTCGATGTAGTAGTTACCGGAATGCGGCGTGATCCCGAGAACCGGCTGGACCTGCACCTCGACGCCATTGCCGCTCTCGAGGCTCCATCCGGGAAGCGAGTTGTAGACTGCGGCGAAGCCGATCAGAGGCAGTTGGTCAAGATACCTCGGTTGCGGTGAGCCGCTGAAGACGGCGGTGAACCCTTGCGTGTTCAACCGTCCGTCTACTGTTTCAAAATCTCCGTTTTGAAACAGGTTTTGCGCAGAAGCAAGCGTAGCCAAGCTTGTAATGAGCAGGGTGAACAGAAACGCCCTTTTCATACTCTCCATTTTGTGGCGCTATGAGCGCCATCTCCCCCACAATAATTGTGGAGCAGGGCCGTCGACTTTGCAAGGATTTTCATTGTACCCATAGGGCCTGAATCTCTGCTTTCTGTTCTCTCGCGCGGTGTTCCGAAGGCGCCCTGCGAGCCAGCTTTCCCTTTGTTATGATGACGATGGCGGCAGCCGCACGCGCCGGACCCAACCCCATCCCCATGACTCTTTTCCCAGAGGATCAGAAATTTCTGACCCGCTTGGCCTCCAGCGGCTTTCGCCCTCAGGTCATCTTCGACATCGGGGCGTCCAATGGCGTCTGGTCGGACACCATCAGCGCCATCTATCCCGAGGCCAGCTTTCACATGTTCGAACCCCTGGCCGAGCATGTCGAGTTTTACCGCGCCGATCTCGTCGAACGGCTTCGCCGCCGGCCGAACCTGACCCTCCACCCGGTCGCTCTTGGCGACTCCGACGGCATGACGCGGGTCTATGTCGCCCACGACGGTTTCGGCAGCACCATTCTCGACCGGGATGACACGCCCGAAGTCCGGCAAGTCGTGCAAAAGGTCGTCGAGGTCCCCAAGCGCCGCCTCGATTCCTACGTGGAGCGCCACCGGCTTCCGCGCCCGCAAATCATGAAACTGGACTGCCAGGGCGCCGAAGAAATCATCCTGGAGAGCGCGGCCGAATGCGTGCAGCACGCCGAGGTACTCCTGATCGAGACCTGGCTGACCCGCGAGTACGGTCCCCGCACGCCGCTTCTCACCGAGATTGTGGCGTGGCTCCGGCGGCGCGGCTTCGCCCTCGTCGGTTTTGGCGAGCAGTTCATCGACCGGAGGGGCTGCCTCTACTCGGTCGATGCCTTCTTCGTCTCCGAGCGCGCCCTCGAGTCCGACTGGACGCGCGTTCTCCGCCGGCCGGCCGGCGACTGAAAAAGCCTATCCCCGTGTACTCCACGGGAGAGTCTCTTGCCGCGTCTAAGACTATATTGGGAGACTGACTATTAAGGGTCTGATATGCGGAAATCGTGCGGAGCCGTATGCCTGGTTCTCTTCCTTGTGCTTAGCTGCGCCTCCGACCCGGAGGCAAAGAAAAGAAAGCTCCTGGCGACGGGAATCTCCTATCTCGAACGCGGCAAGCCGAAGGAGGCTTCCCTTTTGTTTCGCCGCGCGATCCAGACGGACCGGCGTTTCGGCGAGGCGTATTACCAGTTGGGCATCGCGGAAAGCTCCGTGGGACGCTACGCCGAGGCGCTTGCGGCGTTCCAGCGCGCCGTCGAACTCCTGCCGGACCACTCCGACGCCTTCGACCGCCTGGCGGACCTTTACCTCGCGGCGTTCCAATCCGACCCCGAGCGTTACTCGAGATTCCTCACGGACGTGGAGACGCTCACGGACCGGGCCGAGAGCTACGGCGTGCAACCGCTGGCCATCGCCCGCATCCGCGGCTTTCTCGCGCTGGCGCGCCGCGACGCGAAGGCCGGAATCGAGCAGTTGCGCAAAGCGTACGCGCTCGACCCGGCTGACCGGCGGGTAACGCTGGGGCTGGCCGGGGCGCTCAGCGAAGCCGGCAATGCGGCGGAAGCCGAGCGAATTGCGCTGGCGGCCCTGGAGAAAGACAAGTCGTTCCCGGCAATCTACGATTTCCTTTACGTTCACTACCAGCGGCAAGGCAAAAAGGAGCAAGCCGCCGCGACGATCCTTCGGAAGTGCGAAAACGACCCCAGGAACATCGCCAACTGGTTCCAGCTTGTGGCGCATTACCATCGCGCCGGAGAACGGGTGAAGCGCGACGAGCTGCTGAAGAAGCTGAGCGACAACCCCGCCGATTTTCCGGACGGCCGCCTGGCCGCCGGCGATTTCTGCCTGAGGATCGGGGACCTCGAGGGGGCAATCCGGCACTATGAGGCCGGTGTGAAAAGCGAGGGCGGCAACCAGACCGCCTACCAGGTCCGCCTCGCCAACGTTCTGAGTTTTCAGGGAAAAGTTCCGGAAGCGCTGGCGCAGGCCGAAGAGGCTCTGGAACGCAGCCCGAAGGACGACCAGGCCCGCCATTTGCGCGCTTCTCTGGAGGTCACGCGCGGCGACCCGGACTCGGTGCCCAAAGCCGTCGCCGACCTCGAGGGCCTCGCCAAAAAGACGCCGGACAACCCGGCCCTGCGGTTCAACCTCGGCCGGGCGTACGCAGCCTCCGGCGACTTGGAACGAGCCGCCGCCGAGTTCCGCAAGGCTGCCGCGGTCCGGGACTACTTGCCGCCCCGGTACGAACTGGGCCGGCTGGCGATCGCCAAACAACAGTATGCCGAGGCCCGCAAACTGGCCGACGAGATCCTGGCCGTGGCCCCGCAGAGCGTAGTGGGCGCCCTGCTGCGCGCCACGGCGCTGGCGGGACTCAACGAGACGAAGGAGGCCCGGAGGGTGGCCGAAGCGGTCGTTGCCGCCCAGCCCGGCAATCGCGAAGCGCTCTACCTGCTGGCCCGCCTGAATTACCAGCAGAAGAACTTCGCCGAGGCCGAGCGCATTTTCAACCGGCTGGGCGACATGGCGCCTGCCGACCTCCGCAGCGCGCACGAACTGGTGGAGGTCTATCTGGCCCAGGGCCGCCCGGATATGGCCCAGGCGATGCTGGACCGCCGTATCGACAGGGCGCCGGGATCCACCGAACTCCTGTTGGCCAGGGCCGACGTGGCGCTGCGCTCCGCGCAGTTCGACGCCGCCATAAAAGCGTACAACGGCTTGCTTACCGGAAACCGGGGAGATGTGCGGGTCCGGGAGCGGCTGGGCACGGCGTATTACAAGGCTGGAAAAACAGCCGCCGCGGAAGAACAGTATCGGAAGGCGGCCGAACTGGACCCGAAGGATGTCGCGGCCAACTTGCGGCTGGCGGTGCTGCTGGGCGAACTCGACCGGCCCGCGGAGGCGCGCACCGCGCTGGAGCAAGTACTAAAGCTCGACCCCGACAACGTGGTGGCGCTGAACAATCTGGCATACATGCTCGTCGACAGCCCGTCCGAACTCGACCGGGCCTTGTCGCTGGCGCAGCGGGCCTACCGAAAGGCGCCGGACAACGCCACCATCGCAGACACTCTGGGTTGGGTCTATCTCAAGAAGAAGTTCACCGACGGCGCCGTCAAGATCTACGAGGACCTCGCCGCCAAGGAGCCGAACCGGGCAAAGTGGCGGTATCACCTTGGGATGGCGTTCGCGCAAAGGGGCGATAAGGCAAAGGCCCGCCTCCAATTGCAGAAAGCCCTGGCCAGCGGCCCCACCAAGGACGAGGAAGCGGGAATCCGCGAACTCCTCGCGCAGACCGAATCCTGAGCCGGGTCCCGCGCTTCCTCGCCGTAACCCGCCGGCTCACTTCGCCGGCTCGATCTTCTCCACCTTGATGATGCCCGTCTTCTCGTACAGCACGCCGGTGATCTTCACCTTCTGCGCGGCGAACTGCTCAGGCGTCTTCTGATCGCTAAGGACGTACATCTTGTCGCCGTCCTGAAGCGCGTACTTGTACTCCGAACTCATCCTGACGCATTCGCGCACGCACTTGGCGTCGGGCGTGATGCCCATATGGGCGTGGTCCTTGCCGCACATCGTGTCGGTGATCACGCCGGTGAACGTCCGGCTCTCGCCGGCGGCGCCGAGACTGAGGGCGCCCGCCAAAATCAGCAGCGAAAGTCGCTTCATCGTTTCCTATCCCCTTCCTCAAGTGAAGTCAAAAAGTCCAGTCCTTTGGCCCTGTTCAGCCGCCGCCAGAGCAGGTGGAACCGTTTCTCGTCCAGCGGCTGCTTGAGCTGAAAGTTGAAGCCCTTCAAGTTGCCGTAGTGGGTCGTCGCCCGTTCGAACGTGGTAACGGTGAGCTGAAACGGACCCGACGTACTGATGTTGTCGATATCCGGATAGCGCCAGGTTCGGGACTGCTCCGGTTCATCGGTACTAAACACAATCCTGTCCGGCCCCACCTGGAGCACGCCTTCCGATCCGGTAAACCGTCCCTTCAGCTTGGCGGGTATCTCCCACAGAATCTCCGCGTCCGGATCCGCCAGCGCCGCGACGAACCGCTGATCGAGACGGTCCTTGAGAAGCCGGTACGCGCCTTCGAAGGAGCCCTCGCCCACGAGCGTGAACTCCCAGCGGCGGTCCGCGCCGAGCCGCCATTTCCGGTCCTTGTAGGTCAGCGCCACCATGCGCTTGGGCGCCAGAAACAGTTGCTGAATGTCCTGGTAGGCGAGCGAGAGGCGGTGCAGGTCGTCGCGCGGCTTGTCTTTTTTCGACGCTTCGGTGAACGAGACGCCGCGTTCGTCAATCGACAGCCGGCCCACGCCGTGCTTGCGCCAGTGGTCGTGCCGCACCTCGTACGTCAGGTCCGCTTGACCCGCCGCCGGCGCCGCCGACAGCGCGATCAGGATGGCAGCGCAGGCTGCCGCTTTACTTCCGCGTGCCATTTCCAAACCTCGAAAACCGCCGGGTAGACGACCAGTTCCAGGATGAATGAGGTGAAGATGCCGCCGATCATCGGCGCGGCGATCCGCTTCATGACGTCGGCGCCGGCGCCGGTGGACCACATGATAGGAATCAGCGCCACGAACATCGTCGCCACCGTCATGAACTTCGGACGAATGCGTTTCACCGCTCCGTCGTGGATCGCCTCCTGCAAATCGCGCAGGTTCCTCATCCGGCCCTCCTTCTTCGCCTTTTCGTAAGCCAGCTTCAGATAGAGCATCATGAACACCCCGGTTTCGGCGTCCACCCCGAGCAGCGCGATCAGGCCGACCCACACTCCGATGCTCATGTTGTATTCCAATAGGTACAGCAGCCAGATGGCGCCGACGGCGGAGAACGGAACCGCCAGCAGGATGATCGCCGTCTCGGCGGCCGATTTCGTGTTCATGTAGAGCAGCATCGCAATGAGGAAGAGCGTCAGCGGCAGCACCACCATCAGCCGCCCGCGAACCCGCTCCATCGCCTCGTACTGGCCGCTCCACTGGATCGAATAGCCGGCCGGAAGCGAGACGTGCTCCCGCACCAGCCGCTTGGCTTCCTCGACGTAGCTCCCCACGTCGCGCCCCGCCACATCGACATAGACGTAGCCGTTGAGCATTCCGTTTTCATCGCGGATCATCCCCGGACCCGACGTCAGGGTGATGTCGGCGAGTTGCGCGACGGGCACCTGCGTACGGCCGTCCATCGCCGGTACCAGCACGCGCCGGAGTCCGGCGATGTCGCTGCGGAAATCCCGCGAGTAACGGACGTTGACCGGATAGCGCTCGCGCCCTTCCACCGTCGTCGTGACGTTCTCGCCGCCGACGGCGCTCATGATGACGCCCTGCACGTCGTCGATGCTGAGTCCGTAGCGGGCCAACTCCGCGCGCTTCCATTGGAAGTCGAGGAAGAAACCGCCGCCGGTCCGCTCGGCGAACACGTTGCGCGTCCCCCGGATCGAGGGCAGCAAGCCCTCCATCTCCGCGCCGATCCTCTCGATGGTTTTCAGATCCGACCCGTAGATCTTGATGCCGACCGGCGTGCGGACGCCTGTCGTGAGCATGTCGATGCGTCCTTTGACGGGCATCGTCCAGGCGTTGGAGACGCCTGGCAGCCGCAGCGCCTCGTCCATTTGGCCGACCAGTTGTTCGGTGGAGATGTGGTCCGGGGTGATCCGGCGCAAGACGCCTTTCAGCCGCTCGGGCGCCCAGGAGGAATACCAGGTGTTCACTTTGCGCCACTCGCCGCGCGGCTTCAGCGCCACGATGGTCTCCATCATCGACAGCGGCGCGGGGTCGGTCGAAGTCTCCGCCCGCCCCGCCTTTCCCAGTACCGAGTCCACCTCGGGAAACCCGCGGATGATCTTGTCCTGCACTTGCATCAGACGCTGGGCTTCCGTCACCGAGATGCCCGGGAGCGTCGAAGGCATGTAGAGCAGCGTCCCTTCATCCAGCGGCGGCATGAACTCCGAGCCGAGCCGCTGGTAGACGGGAATCGTCGCCACGACCAGCGCGACCGCGCCCGCGATTACGGCGTACTTCCACCGCAGCGCCCACCGGCAAACCGGATCGTACGTCCGGATGAGCGCGCGGCTGATCGGATGCTTCTCCTCCGACCGGATCTTGCCCACCAGCACGGCGTTCGCGGCGCGGGCGAGGAAGCGCGGCCGGAAGTTGAAGTTCTCCATGTGGGTGAACAGCAGCCGCATCGCCGGGTCGAGCGTGATCGCCAGAAACGCCGCCACAATCATCGCCAGGTTCTTCGTGTACGCCAGAGGTTTGAACAGCCGGCCCTCCTGCGCCTCGAGCGTGAGTACCGGCAGAAACGAGACGGCAATCACCAGCAGCGCGAAAAAGCTCGGCCCGCCCACTTCCTTCACCGCGCCGATCACCACCCGGTGATAATCCTCGCGGCGGCCGTCCCGTTCCCATTCCTCCAGCTTCTTGTGAACCTGCTCCACCACCACGATGGAGGCGTCCACCAGCGCGCCGATCGCAATGGCGATGCCCCCCAGGGACATGATGTTGGAGGTGACCCCCATCATCTGCATCGGGATGAAGGAAATAATGATGGCGACGGGAATGGTGAAAACGGGAATGATGGCGCTCGGGATGTGCCAGAGGAAAATCAGGATGATGAGCGAGACGACCACCACTTCCTCGACCAACGTGTGCTTGAGGTTGTCGATCGAGTTCAGGATCAGCTCGGAGCGGTCGTAAGCGGTAACCACTTCCACGCCGGGCGGCAGACCGGGCCGGATTTCCTCCAGGCGCTGCTTCACCCGGTCGATCACCCGGAGCGCGTTCTCGCCCTGCCGCATCACGACGATACCGGAGACCACCTCGCCCTCGCCGTTCCAGTCGGCGACGCCGCGCCGGATGTCGGGGCCGAGCGTAACCGTCCCCACGTCCGCGACGCGGACGGGAACGCCCGCATCGTTTCGCATGAGCACGATGTTGGCCAGGTCCTCGACCGATTGCGCGTAGCCGCGCCCGCGCACCATGTATTCGGCGCCGGCGAACTCCAGCAGGCGCCCGCCGACGTCGTTGTTGCCGGCCCGTACCGCCTCGACGACCTTCATGATCGGAACGCCGTAGGCTTGCAGCCGGTTTGGATCGACGTTGACCTGGTACTGGCGGACAAAGCCGCCGACCGGCGCCACTTCCGCCACTCCCGGCACGGCGGTCAATTGGTAGCGCAGGAACCAGTCCTGCAAGGAACGCAGTTCGGCCAGGCTCCGCTCGCCCGTGCGGTCGATCAGCGCGTATTGAAAAACCCAGCCCACCCCGGTGGCGTCCGGCCCAAGTTCCGTCTGGACGCCCCGCGGCAGCCGCGGCAGGACTCCCGACAGATACTCCAGCGTTCGAGACCGCGCCCAGTAGATGTCCGTGCCGTCCTCGAAGATGATATAGACGAACGAGAAGCCGAAGTCCGAGAAGCCGCGGACATCCTTCACTCTCGGCGCGCCGAGCATCGCGGTAACAATCGGATAGGTGACCTGGTCTTCAATGATGTCCGGGCTCCGGTCCCAGCGGGAGTAGACGATCACCTGCGTGTCGCTGAGGTCCGGGATCGCGTCCAGCGGTATGTTCGCCATCGACCAGATTCCGGCGGCCACCAGGAACGCCACCAGCGCGAAAACGACAAACCGGTTCCGGCCGGAGAACTCGATGATCCGGTCAATCATGCTTGTGCTCTTCCGGCGCGCGAGCGGGCGGCGACTCTGCCGCGGGCGCCGCGCCGCCGTGTTGATGGCCGGCCATGCCGGAGGCCGCGGACCGCAACTGGCTCTCGGAATCGATCAGGAACGTGCCGGAGACGACGATCCGCTCGCCCGCCTTCAGCCCTTTGCGGATTTCGACGCGATCACCCACGTAGTCCCCGGTCTCGACCAGGCGGGGTTCGAGGAAGCCGTGGCCTCGATCTACGAAGACGGTCTTGCGCAGACCGGAATCGAGAACGGCATCCGCGGCAACGGTAAGCCACGGCGCCATCGCCGCCTCGAACTCGACGTCTACAAACATGTCGGGCTTCAGCTCCAAACCCCGGTTTTCGGCTTCCAGCCGCGCCTGCAGTGTGCGCGTCATGGGGTCCACTTGCGGCTGGATGTAGCTCACCCGGGCGCGCAGCCTGGCGCCGGGAATGTAGGAGAGCGTGATGACGGCGGGCTGCCCGACCCGCACCAGCGACGCGTCGCTCTCGAACACGTCGGCCATGATCCAAACGCGGTCGAGGTCCACCACCGTGTAGAGCACGGTGTCCGGCATGATCCGCTGCTGCGGGAAGGCGTTTCGTTCGACGACATGGCCGCGGATCGGCGAGTAGATGGTGATGTGCGTCAGCGGCTTTCCCGACTTCTCCACCTCGTCGATCTGCGCTTCGCTCAACCCGAACAGCTCGAGACGCCGTCGCGCCGACGCGATCAGCGACTCGCTGGAGGCGGCAGCGCTCGAGAGCGGACTCGCTTTCAGGATGTCCTTGCTCCGGAGCGCGAGCAGGTACTCCTGCTGGCTGGCCAGCATTTCGGGGCTGTAGACGGTGAGCAGCGGCTGCCCCTTCTCCACCTGCTTTCCGGTGAAGTCGACGAACACCTTGTCGATCCATCCCTCGATGCGCGTCTGGACCTTCGCGATCCGGGTCTCGTCGTAGGCGACCTTGCCGACGGCGCGGAACGATCGGCGGCCTGTAGTCATTTCCACGACGCCGTACTTGACGCCGATCAATTGCTGCTTTTCAGGACTGACGCGGATTGTGCCCATCGGCATGGCGGACGGATCGTCTTCGTAGACTGGCTCCAGTTCGTTGCCCGTCTCCGGATTGAGGCCGGGGTTCTCGGCCGTGTAACTGTGGTCTTGAGGATCGCGGTAGTAGAGGACCTTCCGGTCTTCGGCCGCCGGCGCGGAGGCGGCGCTCTCACTCGGCGCCAGGGGAATCAGCTTCATCCCGCAAATCGGACAATTACCGGGCTCGTCCGATTTGTAGCCGGGATGCATCGGGCAGTAGTAAACGCCCGCTTTCGGACTCTCCGTCCGGGAGACTCCGGGGCCGTACCACCGCCCGTAGCCGTAGCCGCCGATAAACGCCGCTGCCATCAGCGCGACGACGAACGCGATGCGTCCGATTCTCAATGGATCAGCCTCTTCGCCGTCATCTCCTCAAGCCGGCTCAACGCGAGGTAGAAGCTCCGCAGTTCCTCGTAATAGTTCATTTCGTACTCGACCGCGGTCATGTAATTCATCAGCACGCTGAGGAAGTCCACCGCGCCGGTTTCGTAGGAGGAGAGCGAGGACTCCAGCGCCAGGGTCGCCTGAGGGATCACCGCCTTGCCGTACATCTCCACCAGCCGCACCGAGGCGGACGCCATCAGGTAGTCGTCCTTGATGCGGAACCGCAGCGACTGGTTCGAGGCTTCGAGATCCCGGCGCGAAGCCACGAGCGCGCCGGCCTGCTCGGCAACGCCGGCGCGCTGCTTGCGGAAGAAGTACAGCGGGATCCGGACGTCGGCGCGGAACATGTACATGTCCGGCATGCCGCCCATGTTGAAGTAGCCGGCCGTGAGGCTGTAATCGGGATAGTATTCCTTGCGCGCCATGTTCAGGGCGACCTCCGCGCGCTGGATCATCTTCTCGTCGCGGCGCAGCATCGGTGAGTTCTCGCCGGCGGCGGCGTACAGTTCCTCGATCCCCGCATCCAGCGACTGGGGCTTGAGTTCCTCCGGCTGCCCCAGGGTCGCCCCCGGCGGGCGATTCAGCAGGCTGACGATCTCGGCCTCGCGGGCGGCGCGCTCCCGTTCAAGCTGGACTTTGCGGGTCTCGAGGATGGATAGCTGCGTCTGCGCCTTGAGGATGTCCTGCTGCGCGGCCCTGCCTACGGAGTAGCGGGCATCGGTGATCCGCAGCAGCTTCGAGAGCAGATCGATGCTGCGGTCCAGAACGCCCTCCGCGGCCCAGGCGTAAGCCAGGCTGTAGTATGCCTGCTTGATGCGGGACACCACGCCGAGCTGCGCGGCCTGGTACTGCTGGAATTCGGCTTCCGATTCGCGCTGCGCCATCTCACCCTGGAGTCTTCGCTTGCCGGGAAACGGAAACTCCTGCGTCACCATGAATCCGACATTGGCGACCGGTTCGCGGCCCAACCCGGCGCCCGGCCACGGCGCACCGCTGCTGTTATAGGACGGCGAAAACATCGGATCGGGAAGGCTGCTCGCCTGGCTCGGCCGCTGCCGGGACGCCTCATACCGCTTCTGCGCCGCTATCACCTCGGGATTGCCGCGGAGCGCCTCCGCCAGCAGTTCGGCCAAGGACACGCGGGCGGGTTGCGCCCAGGCGGCGGCCGCCGCCAGCAGAGAAATGGAAATGGGACGAAGCAGTCGCACAGGTCCTCCTCAGTAAAAGCAGCCGTGGGGCCGTTGCGTTCGACTCTTCCAACCTACTGAAAATAGCGGGCGCGCGGGGGTAGCGGTGGCCGGCCGGCCCGCTGCGCTGGAGAATCCGGAGCAGCGATTGGAGAATTTGGCGCACCGGCGCCGGCGCCTCGGACTCTATACTGAACTTGAGGCCCGACCCTTAGTACAGGGTTTCACAAATACGGTTGCGTATCCGATTCGCATGTCATGTGAGGGGCAGGCCCGCGGCCTGCGGCAGCCTCTCAGGCCGCCCACACGGAGG
Source organism: Bryobacteraceae bacterium (assembly GCA_026129905.1). Classification (GTDB taxonomy): domain Bacteria; phylum Acidobacteriota; class Terriglobia; order Bryobacterales; family Bryobacteraceae; genus JAHCHE01. The sequence continues at coordinate 274,145 of JAHCHE010000001.1, forward strand.
CGGGCCGAGGGCCCGCCGCAGCTCAAGGAGCTGCCCCACGGCGCTGGATACGTCACCGTAATTCCGAACAAGAGTACTTAGCGCCCGGTGGCGATTCTAACGAACTTCACAAAATCCCGGTGGCTGCCCGTCCTGCTGGTGGCCGTCAGCATCGCGATCACCAGCGCGGGGCACTATCGCACGCCGAAGGACCTGATACTCTGGCACGGCATTTTCCAGAGGCTTTATTACCTGCCGGTGGTCTACGCGGCGATCGTGTTTGGCTGGGTCGGAGGACTGCTCACGGCCGCCGTGTGCGCGATCCTCTACATCCCGCACATCGCCACCACCTGGGCCGGCCATCCGCACTACTCGCTTGAGCAATACGCGGAAATCCTGATGTTCTTTGCCGTGGGCGGCGTCACGGGCATCCTGGCGGACCGGGAAAGGAAACGCAAGAAGGAGCTTCAGCAGACGGCCGAGGAACTGCGGCGCGTGTACCGGGAACTTCAGCAGAGCTTCGAACAGGTCAAGCGGGCCGACCGGCTGTCGGCCATCGGCCAGCTCGCGGCGGGCCTTGTGCACGAGATCCGCAACCCGCTTTCGAGCATCGACGGCGCGGCCGAGGTGATGGAGGAGCCCGATGTCACTCCGGAAATCCGCCAGGAAACGATCGGCATCATCCGCAAGGAGTGCGCGCGGCTGAATCGGTTGCTGACCAGCCTTCTGGATTTCGCCCGGCCGCGGCGGCCCGAGTGGCGGCAGGTGGACGTGGACCGCGTGATCGACGCGGTGCTGAACCTCGTCCGGCACTCCGCCGGCAAGGGAATCGAGTTTGAAAAGGAAGTGGAGCCGCGGCTGCCGCGCCTGCTGTGCGACGAGGAACAGCTTTCGCAGGTGATCCTCAATCTCGCGCTGAATTCCGTGCAAGCCATGCCGCGAGGCGGGCAGGTCCGCATCTCCGCGCGCAGCGAAAACGGCGACGTCCTGATCCAGGTCTCGGACCAGGGGCCGGGCATCCCGCTCGAGCATCTCGACCGAGTCTTCGACCCGTTCTTCACCACCAAGGACAACGGCACCGGGCTGGGGCTTTCGGTGGTCCACCAGATCGTAAGCCAGCACGGCGGCAGCGTCGCCGCCGCGCCGAACCGCGCCCGAGGCATCACGTTCTCGGTCCGCTTCCCGCTCTCAAAGGCGAGCTGAGATGGCCGGCGAACGCATTTTGGTGGTGGACGACGAGGCGAACCTCCGACGCGTCACCCAACTGAAGCTCCAGCAGGCCGGCTACGACGTTACAACGGCAGGCGGCGGCGAGGAGGCGCTCGAGCTGTTATCGCGCTCGGCGCAGGACCTGGTGGTCACCGACCTGAAAATGCCGGGCGTGTCCGGCATCGACCTGCTGCGCCGGGTGAAGGAGGACTACCCGGAGATCATCGTCATCGTGGTGACCGCGTTCGGAACGATCGAATCGGCGGTCGAGGCGATGAAACTTGGGGCCTACGACTACATCATCAAGCCGGTGCACGCCGACGCGCTGAAGCTCGTCGTGTCGCGCGCGCTGGAGCACCACAGCCTGCGCGAGGAGGTGCACCGGCTGCGCAGCGCGGTGGACCGCAAGTACGGCTTCGAGAATATCATCGGCCGCTCGAAAGCGCTGCTGGTGGTGCTGGACAACGCGGCCCGCGCCGCCAACAGCGATTCCACCGTGCTGATTCGCGGCGAGACCGGCACGGGTAAGGAACTGCTGGCCAAAGGCATCCACTTCAACAGCCCGCGCAAGGACAAGCCGTTCCTGACGATCAACTGCGGCGCGATTCCGCGGGAGCTGCTCGAATCGGAGTTGTTCGGCTATGCCAAAGGCTCGTTCACGGGAGCGCTGACAAACAAGAAGGGCAAGATCGAGCTGGCCGACGAGGGCACGCTGTTTCTGGACGAGATCGGCGAGATGCCGCTCGATTTACAGGTGAAGCTGCTGCGCCTGATCCAGGAGCGCGAGATCGAGAAGATCGGCGCGGCGGCGCCCGTCCGCGTCAACGTGCGCATCATCGCGGCCACCCACCGCAACCTGCCGGCGATGGTGGAAGACGGCGCGTTCCGCGAGGATCTCTACTACCGGCTCGCGGTCATTCCGCTGGCGCTGCCGCCGTTGCGCGAGCGGCCCGACGACGTTCCGGAGCTGGTCCAGGTGTTCTTCGATAAGTTCAAGCGGCGGCAGAACCGGCCGGATCTCGCGCTGCCTCCGTCGCTGCTGCCGTACTTTTCGGCTTACCGCTGGCCGGGCAACGTGCGCGAACTCGAGAACGTCATCGAGCGCCTGGTGGTGCTGGCGCCGGGGGAGCGGATCACCCTCGACGAACTGCCGGAATCGCTGCGCCTCGAGAAGCCGGTTCTCGAAGCGATCCAGTTGGAACTCCCCGCCGAGGGCATCAGCCTGGAAGCGGTGGAGCGCGAACTGGTGCGTCGCGCCCTGCAAAAATGCAACTGGAACCAGACCCGCGCGGCGGCCTACCTCGATATCAGCCGCAAGATGCTGACCTACCGCATGGATAAGTTCGGCTTCGACCGTCCGGGAAACTAGGCCGGCTTCGGCGGCCCCAATCGACGGGCGCGTGGCGCACGGTCTCACCGTGCCGAGTGCACACTCATGTGGACTCTTGCGCCGACAAACCCACGACAAGCCCGGGCGTTCTACGCCGCGCCCGGTCGCAATTACGAACAATTCGCGGGAATAGCGCTTAGGTTTGCGGAAAATTCGCCCGAACCAAAAGACGGGCGGATGGCGTGGCCGCGGGCGCGGCGGATCACAGGACCTTGGGCGGAGGCAGGTCGCGGGCTTCGACGACGGACTGGAAACCTGCCCGCTTGTGGCTTCCGTCGCAGAACGGCTTGTTCTGCGAGTGGCCGCACCGGCAAAGGCTGATCACCGTCCGGCCTCCGAGTCCGAACTGCTTGCCGGTCTGATCGCAAATCACGAAATCGCCCTCCAGGCGAACTGACCCGTCGTTGCTAACCGTAACCTTCGTTGGCATGATTTGGATGGTAGCAGGGCGGACGCCTTCGCGGCCGGGGCGGCGCGTCAGGCTCGGTCGAGCGCTTCCATCAGTTGGCGAGCATTCTCAACGGCATGACCTCCAAGGTCGTTGTTGAAGTAAGCGTAGACGGAGCGCCCCTGATTCGTCCAGCGCCGGATTCGCCGTGCGTCCTCCTGAATGTCCTCGGGCGGATAAGCGCCGTGGTAACGGGCGTCGGCAGGTCCGTGCCGGCGCAGGTAGACGAACCGGGCGCCGTTGGGCTCATGCGTTGCGCTGCCTTTCATATCGTGAAGGCAGATGGCGGCCCGCTGGCGATCGAGCGCTCGATAGACCTCGTCGCAGAGCCAGTCGGCGCTCCGGAATTCGACGGCGAGTTTCCAGGGACGGCCCGCCAGTTCCCTGATTTCCTCGAGGTAGCCTTCCAGCCGCTCCACGTTCCTCCGCATGTTCGGCGGAAGCTGTATCAGCAGCGGAGCGCGCTGCCTGGGCGCCAGCGTTTCCAGGATCTCCAGGAAATTGGCGGTAAACTGCCGGCAATTCTTGAGTTTCTTGAAGTGCGTGATGCCGCGCCACAGCTTCACGGCGAACAGGAAGCCCTTCGGCGTCTGACGGGCCCACTGTTCCAGACCCGCCGCCCTCGGAAACCGGTAGAAGGTGACGTTCAGCTCGACGGTTGGAAAGGTCCGGGCGTAGTGCGAAAGCCATTCGGCCTGCCGGAGTCCCTTGGGGTAGAAGAGACCGGCCCAATGCTTGTAATTGAAGCCGCTGGTTCCGATGTACGCTTTGGCCGCCTTGCTCATGCCGCGCCGGAGAAGGCCCCTGCCCGTGTGGGAGACTGCTGCCTCGCGGCCTCGGTTACAGCCCGGCGGCGGCGCGCTCTACATCTCGTGCGCCGCTTCAAAGCCCATCAGCCGGCCCATGCGTTCGATGTCGCGGACATGGTCGCCGTAGAAGACCACCCGGTGAAGGCCGTGCGAAAACGAGCGGAGCCATTTTTCCGCATTGCTGACCCGCGTGCGGATCTGGCAGCGGCAGCCGCGGTCGCTGTCCACCGGCCCGGTGACCTCCGCCGTCGAGAGGAGGCACTTGCCGGGTCCGACAAACCGCGCGACGGTGACGGTCTCGCCGGACGGCATCAGCACCTGGAGCACGGCGCCTTCGTTGGTCTCCAGGTGGTTCCGGATAATGTAGGGCGACGCCGGACCGTTGATCCCCTTCATCCGGGTGGCCGCCACGCAGTGCGCGTGGATCACCTCGTTCCGGCTGATGTCGAAGACGGGATCGGAAACGAAGCCCGGCATGCCCGAGTACGATGTCACCAGCATCTGGGTCATCGTCGAGTTGATGTCCGCCTCGCAGACGCCGTACAAGCCGGCGTCGTTGAATTTCGACCAGGCGATGCACGGATACCCGGGGAGCGTGTCGGCGGCGAGGCTGCCGAAGCAATCGATCGTCAGCGCGTTCGCCTTTTCGTCCTTCAGCATCCGGGCGAGCGCCAGGTAGAAGCGCAGTCCGTCGCGGATCTCCTTGGGCGAAGGTTCCACCACCCGCAGGGCGCCGCTTACGAACTCGTCGGCCGCCTTCTGCGCCTCGCGTTCGTCGACGGCGTCGAACCGCGACTTGAACTCTGGTCCGGTGACGAAACGGAAGCCAGTCCCGAATTCGCGGGTGAAGGAATCCGTCAGCTCCTGGCGGCCCGCCGGCGTCTGGGCGCCGACCAGCACCTTGCTCTTTCGGAGGTGGCGGACGGTGCGGAACGAGCGCATGTACGGATCGAGGTCGCCGTAGCTGGAGGTGGCGACGACATCCACTTTTTTCTTACCCTTCCTCTGCCATTCGGCGATGCTCGACCAGGCGTGGGTGGCGTACGGACGCGAGAAGAACAGCGACGGAACCTTCATTCCGTCCATGAGGGCGCCGAGCGCCGGAGTGGGCTGCGCCAGGGGAATCAACAGGGCGCCGTCGATGTCGTCCGCCTTGGCGAGCCACGCCTTGGCATCTTCGGCCGTGCGAAGAACGTCGCCGCCGGTGAAGCGAACGCTGGCGGCGTTGGCGCGTTCCACCTCGGCCAGCCGCGCCTCGATCTCCCGAATCTCCGCCGGGACGTCGAGAGTCGGCTTGGGCCAGTGCACATGTGGGGTGGATAGGTACAGCTTGGCAAGCGCGGCGGGCTCGTTCCAGGGCATCGAGTCGGGCAACGCGGCGCGCAGCCAGGGCGAGGCGGCGGCGCCGCATAGCGATAGGCCAAAGCGGCGGCGGGTTATAGGGAATAGAGCCGTTGACATATGAATCCTCTTTCGATGAGCCCCGCCGGCCGCGCGGCGTCGGCGCAAGAAAACCCGGCCGCGGGACACATCTCCGCAATATCACGACTTACGGACCTTGTCAACCGAATATTTGCCGAGGCGGCAAAGGCCGGCAAGACCCTAATCGTCAGGACGGTCGCGACGGTTCCCCGCGGCGTGGTCGAAACAGTCTACCCAGAATCCCCGGCCCCCAGGAAAAGGACTGTGTTCGGAGCCGCAACCTGTGGACGAGGCGTCTGACGGCTATGGAACGCTTCTTCCCTCTCACGTCGAAGATGTTCGACTCGGGGGCATCCGTCAGTAGAGTCGCAATACAGGAGAAACTCGAACTCGAGTCGATAATGAGAAACTGACACCTGGCCAAAAGGTAGAGATCGATGAGCGCTTCACAGCCGATCTCGACGGGGTCCGGCCGGGTCGGACTCGTGTGGATGGGCAAGCCCGCCGCCGGCGGATACCAGTGCGGCGCCGTGATCGCGCCCGGATAGTTCTTCTCGAACATCCGCTCGATTTCCAGGTTGTCGGTCGCCAGGAAGACCTGGAGCCGGGGATCCTTCCGCAACAGGGAGTTCAGCTTCCTGAGAATCGCCCAGAGGCGCGCCTGGTGGTCCGAATAACGGACGTGTACGCCCACCGCAGGTCCCGCGCGCAGACGCGGCGCCAACCGATTCACCCGCTCAACAAGCGAGGGGTGGAGCATGAGATCGCGCCCTATCAACTGCCGCAGAATCTCGCGGTTGGTGAGCGGCGCAAGGCCGGCGAACGATCCGGTGAAATGAGGGCGCAGCAATTTCATCCCGTGGCTGTAGAGCCACATCACGAGAACGTCTTCCTCGTAATCCAGGCGCTGAATATCCACCGATGAGGACTGCCAGAGTTCGGGCCGGCTACGGTATCGGTCCCGCAGGACGGCAACGGAATCCGTAAGGCAGCCGCGCCACACGGCCGGCCTTACCGAATCGGTGACCGGAATGACGTCCGCGGGACTGGCGGAAGGGCACTGAAAGAAGCGAAAAAAACTGTTCGCGCCGTCGCCCGAATAGTAACGATCGGTCCAATCGACGAGCAGCCTCCGTCCAGCAAGGCGGGCGTACAGGAGCCCCGTCAGAACCGACTCCATCCGGTTCCCGAGCCCGGAATGGCCCTTGACCAGCAGGAACTTGTTCGGCGTCATCGGCAGCCCGGCATCCATGCGATTAAAGCATAGAACCTCCCGGTTGCGGCGAGTGCCAGGGGAAAAGCGACCGGGAATTCGCGGAAGGTCGTAGGCCGCCAAGGCCGCTCCCGATTGGCGCCGTCCGGCCCGGTCACGCTTCGATTTCTTCCAATTCACTCCTATTTCCAATCGATTAGCCGGAACGCGGGGCGGTTTCCCCTCGGGCGTGTGGTAAGAAAGCTATGATGGGGCGCCGGAACGCATCGCTTTCGCCGTTTGGTCGTCAAACCCGCCCATCCCCTCCCGCGGCGGCGAACCTGCGCCCGCGCGACGCATCGCGTAATCACATGCGTCGCGGCGTTGCCGCATCGGGCCCAGCGAACGCCTTAAACCCTTTCCAGTCAGCAGTGTACCTCTACTCCTCCATTCCGCGCGCATTTTCCAAAATTTTTTGCAACATGCGTCGCGGGCCGGCGCGTGGCGCCCCGGCAGGTCCGTCGCTCTCCGGTGACGCATCGCTCGGCCGAATGCGTCACCGCCCCCGCCACTTTCGTCACCCGCCACTCGTTACCATGCGTTTTTTCAGCAACTTACCGGCCACCGGCATGGCGACGCGATCTTCTTGCGAAGTTCTCGCGGATGCGTCACCACCCGCCGGTCCCCTTCCCGTTTCTTCTTGCCATCTCCGCGGACGGGACGCGATAATTGCCTCCAGTACCATGAGAATTCATTCCAAGGCGCCCTGCCGCGTCGATCTCGCCGGGGGCACGCTCGATATCTGGCCCATCTGTCTCTATCACGACGGCGCCGTCACCGTGAATTTCGCGGTCAACCGCTACGCCAGTTGCCTCCTCCAGACGCGCGACGACGCGAAAATCGTCCTCCGGTCTCGCGACATGGGCGGCGAGGAAGTCTTCGATTCCATCGACGCGCTGGCCACCGCCGCGGGCCGCTACAAGCTCCCGCTCCCCGCCTGGCAACTGCGTTATTTCCGCCCGAAGATGGGCCTTGCCCTCGAGACCGATTCCGAGGCCCCCGCCGGCGCAGGCATCTCCGGTTCTTCCGCGCTCATCATCGCCATCAACGCCGCCCTGAACAAGCTCCTCGACCTGCGGCTCAGCATCGAGCGCATTCGCGAAATCTCGCAGAATATCGAATCCCAAATCATCCGCGTCCCCACCGGCGCCCAGGACTACTATCCCGCCATGTATGGCGGCGTCAGCGCCGTCGAACTCTCCCCCGGCGGCATCGTCCGCCGGGCCCTCCCCATCGACTTCGACGAACTGAACCGGCGTGCCGTCCTCGTTTACACCGGCGTCCCTCGCAACTCCGGCATCAACAACTGGGAAGTTATGAAGGCCCACATCGACGGCGACCGCAAGGTCCACCGGAATTTCGAGCGTATCGCCGCCATCGCCCAGGGCATGCGCGCCGCCCTCGAAAAGGCCGACTGGGACGAGGCGGGCCGCCTCCTCCGCCAGGAATGGACCCACCGCCGCAAGAACGCTCCCGGCATCACGACGCCGCTGATCGATCGGCTCGTAAAGGCGACCGGTCCGGCCGGCGTCCTTGGGGCCAAGGTCTGCGGCGCCGGCGGCGGCGGATGCGTCTTCTTCCTCGTCAAGCCCGACGCCAAGTCCCGCGTTGAAGCCATCGTCGAAAAGGAAGGCGGCCAGACGCTCCCGATCGCCGTCGCTCCAAAAGGCGTCGCCGTAAAGGCGGAACGGGAATAGCATCGTCATGGCGGATCCCCACGGCATGGCTCCTCTCGAGCCCGGCGGCCTAACGTCCGCCGACGGCCGTCCTCCCGGCCAGGCGCCGGCCCGCCGCGGTCCCGGCGGCAAGCTCGGCCTCGCCCTCAAGCTCGGGGTGTTCGTCTTCCTCGCCATCGTCGGGCTGATGATCTTCCCGCCGCTGATGTACTTCGCGGCGGATTACGTGGTCGCCGCGGCGCTTGGCTCCTTCGCCGCCGCCGCCGTCGCCAATGCGCTGGTGCTTCGCATTTACGAGCGCGGACGCCTCGCCGGCATCGGCATGCAGTGGAACACCGCGTCTATGCGAAACGTTCTCGCCGGAATCCTCGGCGGAGGCGGGGCGGCCGCCCTCATGCTTGGCATTCCCATCCTCGCCGGCGCCGCCCGGTTTACCGCCGACCCGGAATACGTGCCCACCTTCGGCGCGTTCATCTTCGTCACGGTTGTCCTCCTGTTCGGCGCCGTCGGCGAGGAAATGCTCTTCCGCGGCTACGCCTTTCAGATTCTGCTCCGCGAACTCGGACCATTCGCCACCATCCTCCCCATCAGCGTCCTGTTCGGCCTGGCCCATTCTTCCAACCTCCACGCCACCCCCCTCGCCATCGTCAACACCGTCGGCTGGGGCATCATTCTTGGCGTGGCGTTCCTGCGCAGCGGCGACCTCTGGTTCCCCATCGGCCTCCACTTCGGCTGGAACTGGATACTTCCCGTGTTCGGCGTCAACCTCAGCGGACATACAATGAAAGTAGCGGGCTATACGATGCAATGGGAGCTCGGCGATATCTGGAGCGGCGGCGCGTACGGTCCGGAGGGCGGCTTTCTGACCACGTTCATTCTGTTCGCTCTGGCCGCGTATCTCTGGAAAGCTCCCATCGAAGGGCAGACGCCCTTCCTCGCGCGTTCCCGCAGGGAGACCTGAATGACTTATCTCGCGTTCTGCCGTACCGGCGCGCTCGTCTTCCTGACGGCCGTCGCCGCCTGGCCTGATTCGGCGCCCAAGCACGAGAAGCTCACCCCCGAGCAGCGCATCTGGCTCACCCGTGACCTCACCGCCGAATTCGCCACGGCCAAAGTAATGCTCCCCCGCTCCAAGAAAGCCCTGCCCGTCGAGATCTCCGGCAAAATCGACGACGACCGCTGGAACCAGGCCCAGGAAGAGTACGGCCCCGCCGCCCGCGTCGGCGACCTCGTCCAGATCACCAAGGTCGAGTACGAGAAGACGCGCATCCTTTTCGAGATCAACGGCGGCTTTAAGGGCGGCCGCAAGTGGTATCAGCGCATCCAGGTCTCCGGTTCCACCGGCGTTTCCACGGTCCCGATGGGCGGAAGCTCCACCGCCCCGGCCGGCACCCAGCTCGCCCTTGTTTTTCCCGAAGGCGTCCCCGCCGTCGAAGCCGCCGACATCAAAAAGTACCTCACCCCGATCCTCGACTTCGAAAAGCGGAGCGCCACAGAACAATACGTCAAGAGCCTTCCCGCGCCCATCCAGGCCGCGATCGAAGAAAAGCGCGCCACCGAGGGCATGGACCGCGACATGGTCTTAATCGCCCTTGGCAAGCCCAACCACAAGGTCCGCGAAACCAAGGACGGCGTCGAAGTGGAAGATTGGGTCTACGGCAAGCCTCCCGGCAAGGTCACCTTCGTCACCTTCCAGGGAGACAAGGTGGTCACCATCCGCGAGCGCTACGCCGGCCTCGGCGGCTCCGTCGCCCCGCCCCTCGAACCCCGCTGAATCTCCGCCCACGCCCGGCAGCCGTTCGGCCGGAGGCCGCCTGCCGCACGGTAGTGCCTAGAAGCTCAGGCGCAGGCCGAACTGGATCTGCCGGGGATCGTAGACCGCGGTCGCCCGCCCGAACGTCGGCGCGGTGATCGTGTTGTTTGGCACGGCCCGGTTGGTCCGGTTCAGCGAGTTGAACGCTTCCGCCAGTCCTTGCAGGCTCCAGTTCTCCGTCAACCGAAACGTGCGGCTCAGCCGGAAGTCGAAGCTGGCGTAGTCGAAGCCCCGGCCGGTGTTCCTCCCGACGCCAACCGGCCGGTCGTTCGTGTTGGTATCGCCGTTCCGGTCGAACCCAAGCTGGATGTTGAACGGCAGCCGCGACGTGTAAAGGAACAGCGGCGCCAGTTGCCAGCCGCGCAGCAACGCGTTGCCGAACGGCGATTCGAGCACGGCGCTCGCTGTAATCCGGTGACGCTGGTCGTTATCCGACCGGCCCCGGTCGTCGCGCAGGTTGAAGTTGTCCTGCGGGGCGCTGAAGAAGAAGTTGCCCACGTCGTCGATGGCCTTCGAGAAGTTGTACGACAGCCGGACGGAGGCTCGCCGGGCCGGCCGGTACTGCGCCGAAAGCAGCAGCCCGTTGTAGTAGGAGTCGCCCGCCCCTTCGTAGCGCGAGACGTTCCCGTAGCGGGAATCCAGACGGCCCAGGTTCGGAACCCCTCGCGCCGCCGCCTCTGCCGCCGTCAGAGTCGGGACGTTGACGTTGCGGGACAGGATCAGGTGCAGCGCGCGCAGCCACTGATAGCCGGCTGAAACCGACAGCCCCGCGCCGAGGCGCCGCTCGATCTGAAAGCCGGCCTGGTGCGCGTAGCTGTTCTGGATGCGCGGGTCGATGGTGGTGATGTTGATGTTCAGCCCGGGCGGGAACGCCTCCGCCTGGAAGGGAAACGCCGGCGCGCCGGCCTGTCCGAACGACAGCAGCGCCACGCGGTACTTGCTCCCGTCCCGTTGGAGCGCATTCGAGGTTGCCCGCAACGGCACGCGGTCGTAGAACAGGCCGTAGCTCGCCCGGATCACCGTGTTTTCGCCGGGCGACCAGGCGATGCCGAAGCGCGGCGCGACGTTGTTGTAGTCGGTCTGGATCGGCGAGGTCAGCCATTGGATGTCATAGCGCAGGCCGAGTTGCAGCGTCAGCCGCGGCAGCAGCCGCCACTCGTCTTGCAGAAAAAACCCGAGGTTGGGATTGGATTGAAACTGGTACGGATCGCCGAACGCCTGCTGGAAAGTCTGATAGCGGCCCGTCTGGAAGTTCGCCAGGTTCGAGAACGCGTACGCGGCCGCGATCTGGCTCCCCGGGAAATAGATGTTCAGGCGGTTCAACATGAAGTCGGCGCCCGCGCGCAGCGAGTGCGAGCCGCGGACCATCGAAAGGCTGTCGTTGGCTTGAAACAGGTTGTTCTCGCGGCCAACGGGCGACGTCGTCGAGGCGCCGAAGTTGCCGATGCCGGCGATGTTCACTGCCGGACCGGTCAGGTCGTTGCCCGGAGCGGCCAGTCTCCCGCGCGCGAACTGGAAACGCGCTTCGTTCACCGTTCGCGGCGACAGGGTCGCCACATCGGTCACCGCCACCGTCTGGTCGCGGTTGTCCAGCCGCGTGCCGCGGCTCACGTCGTTCAACCCGCCGACCCCACGCGCATTGGGGCTGCCGATGTCGTAGAAGCTGTACCGCCAGGCGAGCTGGTTGCCGGCGGATACCTGGTGGTCCATCCGGGCGAAGAAGCTCGACATGTCCCATCCGGTCGCGTACTCGCCGGTGGTCACTCGCGGTCCCCGGTACGCCGGGTTGGCCGCCAGCGCCGCGTTGATCGCCGCGACGTTGGCCGGGGCGATGGTGACAAACCCGGCGGCGTGCCGGTGCGTCTGCTCGAAATTCGAGAAGAAGAAAGTCTTGTCCCGGCGGATGGGTCCGCCGAGCGAGGCGCCGTACTGCGTCTGCGTCAGCGGATCCTTGCGCGTCGCCAGCGGGTTCCGCGCGTCGAAACGCTGGTTGCGGACGAAGCCGTAGAGACGCCCGTGCAGTTGATTCGTGCCGGACTTGCTCGTGATGTTCAACACCCCGCTGGACGAGCGGCCGAACTCCGCGGTCCCGCCCGCGTTCACCGCCTGAAATTCGCGGATCACTTCCTGGCTGAAAAACGCGCCGGCCAGTCCCGCCGCGTCGTCGTTCAGCGACAGGCCGTCCAGGACGAAGTTGTTGTTCAGGTTGCGCTGGCTGGAAAACGAGATTCCGGTCCCCGGCACGGCGGACGTTTCGGCGAACTGCTGCGGCGTGCCGGTGTTGGTGCGCGAAACGCCGGGAACCAGCAGCGCCAGGTCCAGGTAGTTCCGCCCGTTCAGCGGCAGCGAGTCGATCTCCACCGGCCGCACGAATTCGGAGACCTGTGTGCGAGCCGTCTCCAGCGCCAGCGCGCTCGCGGTAACCTCGATCGATTCGCTCTGGCCCGCCAGCGCCAGCCGGATCGGCGCCTGGAGCGCCTGTCCCGCGGCAACCGTGAGCGGCCGCGCCACCGGCGAGAACGGCGGATTGTCCACCCTTACTTCGTACTCGCCCGGCGCGACGTGCAGGAACTGGTAATAGCCTTGCCCGTCGGTCCGGACGCGCGCGGTCTGGTTGCGGTCGAGATTGACCAGCGCGATTTCGATGTCCTCGACGGCGGCGCCGCTGGCATCCTCGAGCCGGCCGCCCAGCGTGGCCGACGATACCCCCTGTTGCCCCCCGAGCGGCAGGCCGCCCAACAGGACGAAAAAGCCAATGGAAACGGGCAGTACTCGAAAGCCCTCCATGGGAACACCCCCTCCACCCTCTGCTTACGGATTCAATGCGCTGCGATGGGCCGCTTGCTTACGCGGCCGGAGGGGGGCGCTCGAAGAGCGCGAACTCGAGTTCCGAGCTGCGATGGCCGGTAAGGTCGACGGCCGCCACCGGCGCGCCGGCCTGCTTGGGTCCCTGGAAGACCGCCGCCGGCCACTGCGTCCACGGAAGCGGAGGCTTCACGCTCGGCATCTGCGAGCAGCCCTGGGGACACAGTCGCGCCGCGCGCCACTTCGCGCCGGCGTCACGGGATTCCGATCGCGCCGTTTTGCAGCAGCACGACTTCATCCGCTTGCAGGCTTCCATCCGGCACGCGCCCTCTTCAGCGCGCGCGATGGAAAACCCGACGGCGGCGAACGGAGCGCACAAGGCCAAGCTGAGCGCGAACGTCAACGCGCTGGCCACAGCCTGACTGACTTGTCGCTTCATTTGCCCAGGAAGGGAGTGGTTCAAATATACCAGAGCTGGTCCGGCGCTGGCAAACCGCGGTGAGTCGGTAGATTCGGTAGATTCGCGCGATTGGAAAACCCGGCCGCCGGCCTGTTAGAATGCGGCACGGAGTTCTCACCCGCGACATGCGCTACGCTTTTGCCGCAGCTCTGCTGCTGACTCTCCTCCCGGTCCGCTCCTTCGGCGAATTTCGCGCCGGCGCCGCGAAGATCGATATTACGCCCAAGGATTCGCAGTGGCTAATGGGCTATGCGGCGCGGCAGTCGACCGGCGTGCACGACCCGATCTTCCATCGCGTCGCGGCTCTGGACGACGGCGCCGTTCAGGTCTATCTGATCGCCTCCGACCTCTGCGTGTTTTCGCCTACCGTCTACGATGAAGTCGCCGCGGACCTCCGGAAGGAGACCGGCATCGAGCCGCGGCAAGTCTGGTGGGGCGTCACTCATACCCATTCGGCCCCGGAGGTTGGCCCGCCCGGGCTGTACGACGTTCTGCTCAAGGGACGATCGGAGCACGCGTGGAGCCGCGAGTATCTCGCCCTGGTGAAATCCCGGCTCATCGACGGCGTCAAGGAAGCGCGCGCGCATCTCGCGCCGGCGCGCATCGCGATCGGGACCGGCATGGCGCGGGCCAATATCAACCGGCGGGCCAGAGACCTGGATGGCACGATCTCGCTTGGCCTCAACCCCGACGGCCCGGTGGACCGGCAGATCGGCATGATCCGGCTGGAACGCTCGGACGGCTCGCCCATCGCGGTGATCGCCAACTACGCGATGCACGGCACCGCCCTCGGCGGCCAGTTCGTCCAGATCAGCGGGGATGGCCCCGGAGTGGTCGCCCGCTACGTCGAAGAGAAACTCGGAGCGCCGATGCTCTTCATCAACGGCGCGGCGGGCAACCTGGCGCCGATCTACACGGTCCAGCCCGACCCGAGGAGCGCCCACCTGGGAGAGTTCCGCGTCCTGTTGGGAGACAAGATTCTCGAGGCAAACGGCGCGCTCGGTCCAGCGGGCGCCGGGGTGAAGCTGTGGCTTGGCGAGAAGTGGATTGACTCGCCGCGCAAGCCGGATCTCGGCTGGTCGAGCGAACTCGCCGCGTATGCCGGCAAGACCGCCGGAGGCCTCCACCTGGTGCGCGTTCCCGTCCGGTTCCTGCGCATCAACGATTCGGTTGCGTGGGCAGGCCCGGTGGAACTGTTCTGCGAAATCGCCATGCGCGTCCGAAACGAGTCGCCGTTCCGCCACACGTTCTATTTCGGCTACACGAACGGCTGGCTGGGTTACCTCCCCACCGCGCGGGCCTTCGAGGAAGGAGGTTACGAGCCGCGCACCTCGCCCTTCACCGCCCAGGTGGAACGCGATTTCGGCGACGCCGTAGTGACCTATCTTCACGGCATCCCGCGGCCGTAAACGAGAACCGCGGCCTTGATTCCGGCTTCAGGCGCCCGCTTCCAGGCGGATGGCGCGAGGGTGAAGGATCTCGTTTTCCAGCCGGATGTGCTCCACCAGGTCGGCGTCGAGTTCGCTGAGCGCCTGGAACAACTCGCGGCGATTGGGACACGAGCTGTTCTTCATCGCGTAGCCGTCCGTCAGCCGGCGCATCTGTTCCAGCGCCTGGTTTCCGCTCTCATGCTCGTGCTCCATCACCGCAATCGGCCCTCTCACCGAGCCGAAACCGGCTCTCGGGGTCTCCTCGCCGGCCTCCCTCGCCCGGGCGAGCCGCACGATGTGAGGGAACAGTATCATCTCCTCTTTCATCAGGTGGCTTTCGAGTTCGGCCTTTAAGCCGAAGAACGTGTTTGCCAGCGTGGGGACGAATCCGCAGATTTCGTCGGGCCGCTTGCCCAGAATACGGTCGAACATGCCCTCGATTCTCGGTAGTTGCTCACGGAGAAACGCATGGTGCGTTTTCAGAATGTGTCCGATGAGATGCTCCACCGGGGCCGCGCCCCAGTCGGCGTTGGCCGCCGCAGCCGCGCCATCCGTGAATACCGTTTGTGTTCCCATACCGCCAAAGTAGCCTCGTACGGCGTGGAAAACAGTGACCGGCGTCACAGCCCTGGCCGCCGTCGCCGGTTTACGCTCGAACTATGGTGAATTTCAACCACGCGCCGTTCCTGGTCATCTGGGAAGTGACCCAGGCGTGCGACCTCGCCTGCGTTCACTGCCGCGCTTCGGCGGCTCCGCATCGCGATCCGGGCGAACTGACGACCGGGGAAGGGTTCGGTCTGCTCGAAGACGTGCGATTGTTCGGCGATCCGTTGATGGTATTCACCGGCGGCGATCCGCTGAAGCGCGACGACCTATTCGTACTGCTTCGCCGATCGGTCGAGCTTGGGCTTCGGACCACGGTTACGCCGAGCGCGACGCCGTTGCTTACCGAGGGCGCCATCGAGCGGATCAAGGGCTGCGGCGTGGCGAGGATGGCGTTGAGCCTCGACGGGCCCGACGCGGAATCGCACGACGGTTTCCGGCGCGTGCGCGGGTCGTTCGACCGCACGCTGTTCGGCCTGCAGTACGCCCGGCGGATCGGGCTCGACACGCAGGTGAACACCACCGTCACCCGCAGGAACCTGACGCGCCTGGGCGAGATCGCGGACCGGGTGGCGGACAGCGGCGCCAAACTCTGGAGCGTCTTTTTCCTGGTCGCCACCGGGCGCGCGCAGGCCGACGACGATCTGACCGCCGAGGAGTACGAGCGGGTATTCGAATTCCTTTACGAGACGTCGAAAGCCGCGCCGTTCGACATCAAGACCACCGAGGCCCAGCACTACCGGCGATACGTGGCGCAGCGGAGGAAGGCCGAAGGCAATGGGCGCGCGCGAGCCGAAGCTTCGGACGTGATCCGGCGCCAGGCGGGCATCAACGACGGAAAAGGCTTCGTTTTCATTTCCCACCGGGGCGAGATTTTCCCGAGCGGATTCCTGCCCGTTTGCGCCGGGAACGTGCGCACCGGCGGGCTCGGAGACACGTACCGGACCGCTCCGTTGTTTCGCATGCTGCGCTCTTCCGACAGCCTGGAGGGCAAGTGCGGCGAGTGCAATTACCGGAACCTGTGCGGGGGCTCGCGCTCGCGCGCCTATGCATTGACCGGCAATTACATGGCATCGGACCCGCGCTGCGTCTACCAGCCGGCCTGTTAACCGCGAAGACCTTCGAGGTATTTCAGGTTCCGTCGCAGGTCGTTTTCCATCGAACCGGAGGGCGAATTTGTCTCCAGGTTGGCGAAGCCCTGAAAGCCGATGGCGTGAATGGCATCGAGCACCGCCGGAAAATTGACTTTCCCCGCGCCCAGGTAGCCCTCGTCTTTGAAATGGAACTGGCAGATCCGGTCTTTGCCCATGCGCCGTATCTCGGCGGGCGCGTCGACGCCGACCCGGTTGGTCGAATTGCCGACGTCGTAGTAGATTTTGAAGGCCTCTGAACCGACCAGGTCCACGGCGCGCATATTCCCTTCGGCCGACAGCAGGTTTTCGAACCCGAGGATCACGCCGGCTTTTTCCGCTTCCCGCGCGAGTTCCTTGAACAACCCGGAAACGTACACCAGCTCGTTTGCGTTCAGAACGGAGCACTTGCCGAAGAACACGGTCATGAGGATGCCGGCATCAAGTTTCCGGGTGATGTCGATCCCCTTCTGAACGAGCTTCGGCGCCAGCGGGTCGTCCTTAAGACAATGCACGTGAAGGATGTCGATGTAGGTGGCGTTCAGCGGAATGCCATGCTTCTTCGCTTCGGTGAGATAGCTCGACTGGAGCGCGGCATCGTCCAGCGGGAGCCGGCTTTTGCCCTCCGCCGGCCGGCCGAGCGTCACCTGGAGTCCCTCGACCCCGAAGCTCTTCGCCGCCGCGACCGCCTCCGGCCTGGAGGACTGTTTCAGCACGCCGTCCATCACGCCGATCCTGAGGCCCGGCGCCTTCTTCGCCGCCAGCGTGACGGCCGCTCCGGCCGCAAGAAAGCCTCTGCGCGTCAACATGGCGCCATGCTAGCATATTGCGCGGGGGGGTTTACCTCGGCGGGAACCGGCGCGTCACCGAGCGCGGCCGGGGCAAGGTTCCCGTACGAAACCTGGGCAGTCATGGTACGGAAATTCATTGCCACGGCTAAGGCTGCGTGGGACGATTGTGTCCGATGAACGCCGCCAGTCGTCATGCGTTACCGCTCGGAGGCCTCGCCTTGTGCGCGCTGCTGCTGGGCCTCGCTTCGCCTTTATCGGCGCAGGAGACTCCGAAACCGAAATGCACGGAAAGGATCCAAGGGCGCTTTTGGCCCGAGGCGGCCAACGACGATCCGAGGCTTGCCCAAACGCTGGCCCAGACCGGCGAACTCGAGATCTGTTCCGCGGTGAGGTGGCGCTACCGGTGGCAGTCCTTAACCGTGCACATCGAGGACCTGCAAAAGAAACACGACCGGCGAGCGCGGGCAGCCGGGGATAAGAAGGCGACGACGGACTAACGCCGTGGATTGCCGCTCTTCTCGGCGGCGGTTTCCAGGCGAGCGCCGAGATCGGCGGGCAGTTGAACGGCCGCCAGCGCACGAATGGCGGTTTCCGCGCCGGGCAGGCCGCCTTCCACAACCTGCACAAGTAATTCAAAGGCTTCCGGCATGCGCATCAGCGCGATCGCCGCCACCAGCGCAGCGGCGAACGGACCCCGCTTGCCGCGTTCCCAGCGCCGCTTCAGGATTTCGAAGGCCTCCGGTTCGCGCGTGAGGGCCAGCGCGGCGGCGGCTTCTTCGGCGCGCTCGTCGGCGGCGTCGAGAAAACGCTCCATAAAGGGAATCGCCGCGCGGCCCTCGATGGCGTGGAGCGCCGAAAAGCACGCGCCAACCGCCTCCGGTTCCGCGTCGTTCACCAGCGCCTTGAGGCGGAGCGGCAAGGTTCCTTCGGGGCGGCCAAGGCAGCCGATGGCGCGGGCCGCTTCGCTCCGGACGGTTTTTTCCGGGTCAACCAGCGTCTCGGTCAAACGCGCCAGGATCCCCAGGTCGCCGAGATTGCGGCACTGGACCAGGGCCAGGGCGCAGGTGGCGCGCAAGGTCGCCGCCGTGTCGTGGCGTCCGCCCCAGACGGGCTCCATCTGGGTGTGGGCAAGGCCGCGCAGGTACGTCTGCGCATCGTCGTGGCCGAGAGCGGTCAGCGCTGCGGAAAGCGCGTTCTTGGCCCAGCATTGCGGATCGGTTTTCTCCGCGTTCTCGAAGAAGCGATCGAAGGCGGCGAGCAGATCGGGGACCAGGTCGCTCGAGCCGAGTTCGGCGACGATCGCTGCGGCTTTCGAAACCGCGTAGTTGTTGCGGTCCCGAAGGGCCTTGCGCAGCGCGTCAGCCGCCTCGGGGGCCGGGCTGAGGCGAAGTTCGTCCAGCGCGGCGAGTTTCCGTTCGAAGGCTTTCTTGCTCATCGAATTCGCCCAGTTCCTGTTCCGCGCTCACGGCCGCCCCGATGACGCCGATTTCGTCGCTGGAGTGGAAGACCTCGAACACATAGCCCTGAAGCGGGCTCATCTTGACCATCTCGCCGACGTACTGATTGAGGAGCGCGACGTCCAGGAACCTCGCATTCGGTCCGCCGACAAAAAACTTCCCGGCGCCGTCCATGTGGATGCTGGTGGCGCTGGCGGCGGCCAAAGCCCGGTGCCAGAAGTGAACGAATTCGGTGCAACGCGATTCGCCCGTCTTGGCCTGACCGAAGATCTCGTCCGGCTCCAGGTCCAGAAAGCGAAGGCGCATGGCGCGGCTTCCCATGATGCCTTCCAGGTGCCCGTGACCTCCGCAGCCGCAGTAGCGCTCCTTCGGGTCAAGCGAAACTACCGAGTGGCCGCCTTCCCATACGCCTTCGGCGCGCGGATAGCGTCCGAAGCCGATGCCGTCGCCGAGCGTCCAGACGCGCACCAACCGGTCGAGATAACCCCGGGTGGAGGCGATGCCGGCGGCGATCGCTTCGGCGTCGTTGATGGCCAGCACAGGCGCCTTGCGCCCCAAGCCGCTCAGCGCGGCCGCCACCGTTTCCGCCAGGCGATAGCCTTTCACTTGCGGGAGGTTCGGCGATTCCTCCACCACGCCGTCGATTACGATGCCGGGAAAGCCGATACCCACCGCCGCCGCCGATTCGCCCTCGGCAATCGCGGCGATCTGTTGCGAGATCAGTTCGGCGATTTCCTCCGACGGCATGCTCTGAAGCACGCTCGCATCCCGAGGGTCTTCCGGGTACGTGCGCAGCGGGCCGGTGAGGCGGCCGTCGTGGACCACGCCGACCGCGATGTGCTCCGCCGCCCAAACGCCAATCGCTCGTCCCATAGTTGTCCTGCGTCAGATCCGCATGAGTTTGTTCAAGCCGTTGAACGCCGCCACCTTGTAGCATTCCGCCAGGGTCGGATAGTTGAATACGGTGTCCACGAAGTAGTCGACGCCGCCCTTCAGAATCAGCGCGGCCTGCCCGATGTGCAGCAGCTCCGAGGCGCCTTCGCCGATGACGTGGACGCCCAGCAGTTCCCTCGTCTCGCGGTGAAAGATGATCTTCAGCCGGCCGGTGGTGTCGCCGCGGATCTGTCCTCGCGCGATCTCCCGGTAGAACGCCACGCCCACCTCGTACGGAACGTCTTCTTCGGTCAACTGTTCCTCGGTCTTGCCGACGAAGGATATCTCCGGAATGGTGTAGATACCGTACGGGTAGTTGGCCGGGTTGGAATGCGCGGGCCAGCCGAAGGCGTGGCAGACGGCCAGGCGGCCCTGTTCCATCGATACCGACGCCAGGCTAGGGAAGCCGATCACGTCGCCGGCGGCGAAGACGTTGGGCTGCCGGGTGCGGTACTCGGTATCCACCGCGATACGCCCGCGATCGTCGGCTTCCAGGCCGGCGCCTTCGAGATTGAGGTCCGAAACGTTGCCCTGCCGTCCCACGGCATATAGCAGCGCGTCGCCGACAACCTTCTTTTTGCTCTCCAGGTATGCGACAACGAGCCCGTCCGGAGACTCCTCGACGCTGGCGACGCTCTCGTTCAGCCGCAAGGTGACCCTCAGGTCGCGGAGATGGTACGACAGCGCCTCTACCATCTCGGAATCGGCGAAGTCCAGCAGGCGCGTCCGCTTTTCGATCAAGGTCACCCGCACGCCAAGCGCGGCGAACATGCAGGTATATTCGACGCCGATGACGCCGCCGCCCACGACGATCATCGACTTGGGGATCTCCGGCATCTGCAAGACCTGGTCGCTGTTGATGATGGTGCGCCCGTTGATCGGAACTTTCGGCGAGACCGAGGGCTTGGTGCCGGTGGCGATGACGATGTGTTCGGCCTCGAACTCGGACTGACCGCGCGAGTTGGCCACCCGCACCCGGGTCGGCGCGAGGAAACTGGCCGTCCCGTTCAGCACTTCGACGCCGTTGCGGGAAAGTTGCGCCAGCGCGACGTCGATTTCCGTCTTGATGACGTGCTGCACGCGAAAGCTGAGATCCGCCATTGTGACCTTCTCTTTCACGCGATAGCTGATGCCGTAGACGTTGTGATAGTGGTAGCCCGACAGGTGCAGGACGGCCTCTCGCATCGTCTTGCTGGGAATGGTGCCGGTGTTGATGACGGCGCCGCCGATGGCTTCGCGCTTCTCGATCAGGGCCACCCGCTTGCCGAATTTCGCCGCCTGGATGGCGGCCCTCGGTCCTGCCGCTCCCGAGCCGATGACGATCAGGTCGTACTTCTGCATAGCCGGTGTTGCGTCGAAGGAGCGCCGTTGCCCGCCCGGATGATACCCACAGGATAGCGTAAGCGCTGCCGTCGCCTCAGCGAGCCTGTCCCGACCGGCGATGTACGGTTCCTCGATGGCCGCAGTTTGGCGGGTCGCCCCTTCAGGCTCATCCTGCGGGAGGCAAGCGAACGATGGTATTTGACACCCGGAAACCCGTCTGCTGTAATGAGAATAGTCCGAACCGCGTGGTGCTCCTCAGTAGCTCAATGGTAGAGCATTCGGCTGTTAACCGAAGGGTTGTAGGTTCGAGTCCTACCTGAGGAGCCAAACTTTTTCCCCGCAACGATTCCGGCCCGCCCGTTAACGCCTTTCTCCGTCCGCAACGCGCGCAACTGGCCGTGTTCCCGGCACTTCCGCGTCTCTCCGTTTCGCGCCGAGTCCCGCCTGACGCGCCAGCCGTGCGCCCCGGCGACGTTTGCCGGAGGCCGTTTCTCCCCGTCTCTGGCCCCAGACCAGGAGTTGGTTAACAGCACGGCTCGGGTTGTCCAACCTCAGGCCGGATGAGCCGAAACCATAAGTCTGTTCCGGCGAACCAAGGCCAGTGCCCCGACAGCCGGCGATCTCCGACCCAGGTGGTATCGAACAAACGTCAAGCCGGCAAACCAGCTGGTTCCGGCGCACCGACTTGAGTGCTGGGCTTCAAAGCCGGCACCACTGGCCTATAGAGTCCTTCGTTCTCCCGGCAGTGCTTCCGCACTTCCTCAACCCAAGGCTGGTACCAGAACCAACTGCCCTCGACCTCCACCCCAAACTGCTTTTTCGGGTTCTTCGCGTCCTTCGCCTTCCACAGATCGGTGTGATGCTGCATGTTGAACTTTGTGAATCCTTCCGCCTTCATCAGCTTCACGATGGTCCCAGGACGGTATTTGATTTTCTCGGTCTCGCGTAGGAACACCTTGTTCACCTCCGCGCCCGCCGCACTGTCCGCCGGGATGAATTGCACCACCTTATCTGCGGCGGACTTGCTGTTTGTCGTCTTGCGGACGAAGGCGACGCGGTAAGAGAACCGCGGATCATTGTATTCCTCCTGCGACAGGCCATTTTCGAACTGGACAATATAGGACTGGATATTCTGCGGCAGATCCTGCTGCACCAGGAGTTCCCTCGCCGATTCCTCCGCAATGGCCGAGAACTGGATGCTGAAGGCCTGCTCGGTGTCCAGAGAATACCGCGGATCGAAGAGCTTCTTGATCGCCGAGTTGAAGTTAAGGGCCGCCGCCTGGAACTTCGCACTCAGATGGTCGTCGATGCGGCTCGTCATTTGGTGCTCGATCTCATTGCGGATGCCAATCAGGAACTTCAGGTTCTTCTTGACCATCTCATCGAGGGGACAATCCTTGCAGTCGAGGCACTCCTCCAAGCTCCAATGCCAATAGGCACCGTGCTTCGTCCGAATAAACCGCCGACGGTGGTCACCCTCCCGGAAGCGGCGGTATTCGATACCCTTCTTGCGGTAGTACGCGTGGAGGAGGTACGTCCAAGCAATGGTCGTGGTGACGATGAAGAGCTCCGATTTGAAGTCTACCTGCGGGTTGTTGAAGATCTGAACGGCGGTGAGCATGGCCTCACGCGCCTTCTTTACCAGCTCCGAGGCAACGGAGCCGAAGCGCCGCTTACGTTTAGGCATTTGGGTTCTGCAGCCTCATTCTACCTGCGATCACTGAACTACATCGGATAATCCAATCTCCGGCCAGCTAGAGCGGAGCGGGCGTCAGATCTGGGCAAACCAGTCGGCCTCGACGGAGACCTCCTCGACCATTTTCGTTGTCACGCCCAACTTCAGGTTCTTGAGCAGTTCGCAAAGTTGCTCCCCGTCGATCAGATCGATCGCCGGCGCGCCATCCCGCGTCGCTTCTTTTTGGGCATCCGGCGTATAGGAGCCGGTGGTGATGAACAGTCCCTTGTCCGTCCGGCCGACCATGGCGCCGCGGAAGTCCCGGATGTCCTTGGCGCGGACGTTCCCCTTCCACTTCTTGCATTGGAAGTACACCTGGAACGACAGCAGAGCCACACGCAGGACGCCCACACCATCGATTCCGCCGTCGCCGCTTCGTCCGGTCACTTCCACCTTCAAAAAGCCAGATTCACGGAGAATGCGTTGGCACAGACGCTCGAAAGCGTCGGCGGTCATTCCCTGAACGACCCCGATGAGTTCGTCCTTCCACCCGCCGCCGGTTTCGGGAACACCCTCCGGTTCTGTAGTCCCGTCTCCAGACCGACGCTTCACCTGGTTCATTTTGCGAACGGCGGCAACCACCTCTTTGATGTCTGATTCCTTCAGCCGTCGGCCCTTGGCGGTGAGGGCCCAGACCCCGCGCGAGGTGTTTTCCAACGCGCCGTACTTGCCGAGGTAGCTCTGCGCCCACCTCAGGTTGTAACCGACTCGACTCTCTCGGCCGGTCGTGTGGGCGACGCTCTGGGCATCCTCCGGGATCTTGGCAATCTCGATTACCTTGTCCAGGAGTTCGTGGTGTGAGGCGGAACCGCCCATCTGCTTCAACGCGCAGATGGCGGGCCACATGAGCCGGTCGAAGCTCGGCACCTGAGTTTCGGAGGATGCCATGATCTTTCCTGTTTTCAATCGGGAACGAAGCTTACATTCTATTCCCCTGCACTACTGGCAGTCCAAGCCGGACAAATCCCCCTCGTGCGGCGTACATAGTTAACGAACGCGGCACAAAGCCGCGTCGATCCCATCCACCAGACGGCGTTTCGACCGCGCAGCGGAGATCGTCGTGGGTGGTCTTCCAAGGAGACCGCTCATGCGCGAACGCGACGCCGCGCTCAACCAAGCCATTCGCGAGGTCGCCGCCATCCTCGGCGATGCACTCGTCCGGCTTCTCCTACCTGATCCTGCCGTCCGGCAAGTTGACTTCCCGGAGACAGAGAGCCCTCATGTAACTGCTGGTTAACGCCATGAAGACAGAAACCCAAGTCCGAGAGGAGATCGAAAGCCTCCGCAACCTGACCACGGCGCAGCTCAAGGAAAAGTACCGGGAGGTGTTCGGCGAGCAGTCTCGATCCAATCACAAGCAGTTCTTGTTCCGACGCATCGCCTGGCGCATCCAGGCGAACGCGTGGGGCGGTCTCTCCGAGCGCGCCCGCCAACGCGCGCTCGAGATCGCGGACGACGCCGATCTCCGCATCCGGGCACCCAAGAACTTCCTGCGGGAGCCGGTCGACGACGGCCGGACCATGGAAGCGCGCCTGAAGCCGTCGCTCGACCCACGGTTGCCGTTGCCGGGGACGCCGCTCATTCGCCGCTATCAGGGCAAGGACATCATCGTCCACGTCCGGCCGGATGGCGGATTCGAGTGCAACAGCAGGATCTACACGTCGCTGAGCCGCGCGGTGACGGAGGCGACGGGCACGCGTTGGAACGGCTTCGCCTTTTACAACCTTGGCCACCGTCCAGGAGTGAAGCATGGCGAACGGGAATAACGGAAACGGGGCGCCTAAGCCGATCCGTTGCGCCATCTACACCCGAAAATCCACCGACGAGGGGCTGAATCAGGACTTCAACTCACTCGACGCGCAAAGGGACGCCGGCGAGGCCTACATCCGCAGCCAGGCCGGCGAGGGCTGGACCCTCCTGCCGGACCAGTACGACGATGGCGGCTACACCGGGGCCAACATGGACCGCCCGGCATTGCGCCGTCTGCTGGCGGACATCCAGGCCAAGAAGGTCGACTGCGTTGTGGTCTACAAGGTGGACCGGCTCAGCCGCTCCATCCGCGACTTCGGCCGCATTATGGAGATCCTGGAGAAGCACGGCGCGACGTTCGTGTCGGTCACACAGCAGTTCAACACCACCACTTCCCTCGGCCGCCTCACGCTGAACATCCTGCTCTCCTTCGCGCAATTCGAACGGGAGATCATCTCCGAGCGCACGCGCGACAAGCAGATCCTGGCGCGCAAGCGTGGCAAGTGGACCGGCGGCCACCTGCCGCTCGGCTACGACCTGGAGGACGGCAACCTGGTCATCAACGAAGAGGAGGCCGCCCGTGTGCGCCAGATTTTCGAGTGGTACCTGGAAGGCCACTCGGTCCATGGCATCGTGGCGAAATGCGAGGGCCTGGGCTGGCGCAACAAGGAGTGGGCAACCAAGGAGGGGAAGATGTTCGGCGGCCACCCCATGCGGAAGTGCCACATCTACACGATGCTGGCGAACCCGCTGTACGCTGGGCGTATCCGCGCCGCCGACGAAATCGTAGCCGCGACCCACCCCCGGATCGTCGACGACAACACCTTCGATCTGGTCCAGCAGAAGCTGAAGGAGAACACGCGGAATCCCGGCGGCGAGCACGGGCCCAAATTGGAGGCCCTGCTGCGCGGCCTCCTCTACTGCGCATGCTGCGGGTCCGCCATGTCGCCGAGCTACTCGTCGAGCAAGAACCGGCGGTACCGATACTACGTCTGCCTCCGCACCATGCAGCGGAACGGTGGCGGGTGCACAACGCGTGCCGTGTCCGCGCCGGTGGTTGAGGAGGCGGTCATCGAGAGCGTCCGCAGGTTCGCCATGACGCCCGAGGTGATCGAGGCGATCGCGCGTGCGGCGCGCCTGCGGCTGACCGAAGAGTTGGGCCGGCACCGTGAGGAGTTGAAGGCGATCAACGTCCGCGTGCGGAACGCGAAGTCGCAACTCGTGCGCGCGAAGAACCTCGACGCCGACCGCGAGGCCGCGCTCCGCGACGTCGTTTCGTCGGGAGAGGCCAAAGCGGACCAACTCCGCAGCTTGGTGGAGCGCGGCGAACGGCTGAGGTTCGATGACCAAATGGTGCGCCAGCGCATGGCCACGTTTGACGAGGTTTGGAAGACCATGACGATCCAGCAGCAGGCGGCGCTGCTGCGCCAATTGATCGAACGGGTCGGATACGACGCCCGCGGCGACAAGGTGAAGGTCACCTACAACTCGAACGGCATCAGAGAGTTCTGCAAAGGAGCGACAAAGTGAAGGACCGCTGCGAAGACGAGATCTCGCTCAAGTGGCCGGCGCGCCAGGCGGCGGGCAGGCCGAAGAAGACGGCGGCTCCGGCGCCGCCGCGCATTCCACGGATCACTCGCCTGATGGCGTTGGCGATCAAGTTCCAGGACATGATCGACCGTGGCGAGGTGAAGGACTACGCCGACCTGGCCCGTCTGGGGTTTGTCACCCGAGCCCGAGTGACTCAGATTATGAACCTCCTGAACCTCCATCCGGACATCCAGGAGCAACTGCTGTGCGCACGATCCGCGATTCCGAACGAGCGCAGCTTGCGATCAGTGGTCGCCGAGGTTGAGTGGCGCGCACAGCGGCATTTGTGGAGTCGGCTCGGGGGCAGTACTCCACACGCCGGCAACCCTGCCCATTGAAGCCTCAACGGGGCGTCTCGGCCTCGGTTAAGATAAACATTTAGCAACAACCGACATCAACTGCGACCAACGGGCTGCTTCGAGATGCTGCGAGGGTTTGGTGTGGGCCTAAACAGGTGAACTGGATGGACGAAAAGCCAGGCGACGTTCTTACCATCGAGGAGTTGGCGGCCTACCTGAGAATCCCGAAGTCGACCCTCTACAAGCTCGTTCGGGAAGGCAGAATCCCATCGCAGAAGATCGGCCGGCACTGGCGTTTTCGGAAAGGCGCCATCGACCACTGGCTCGAGGAAACGCCACCAAAGACACCTACGCAAGGAGGAGATCGGTAATGGAACCGCCTGCCCAAAGCAGCGAGATGAATTTGCTCGGTAACCGAGCCGGGCTGCCGTCTTTGGAGAGGGGGGCGGCATGGCGGGGATGAACGAAGCGGACACGTGTCGAGTCTTGATCACACCCGCGCTTCAAAAAGCGGGCTGGGGCGATCCCGTGTGGCGCATCGCCGAGCAACACTACTTCACGGACGGACAGATTGTGCTCGTCGGCGACGGGCACAAGCGCCAAAAAGGGAAAAAGGCCGACTACCTCCTCCGATACGAGGAATCCTTCCCGATCGCCGTCGTGGAAGCCAAGGCAGAGGAACTGGAGCCCGGTGCCGGCCTGCAGCAGGCGAAAGACTACGCTCAGGTTCTTGGCCTGTCGTTCGCCTACTCCACCAACGGCCACGGAATCGAGGAGTGGGACTTTACTACGAACACCCAGCGCTGCCTGGCGACGTTTCCCGCGCCGGATGAACTATGGGAGCGCCTATGCGACTTCAAGGCTCTGGATGCCGCCCGATTGGCCAACCCACTGCTAGCACCGTATTGCGCAAAGGGCGGCAAGCTGCCCCGCTACTACCAGGAGGTCGCAATCAATCAGACCATCGAGGCAATCCTAAAGCGGGAGCGGCGCATTCTCATTAATCTTGCCACCGGAACAGGCAAGACGGTCATTGCCTTTCAGACTGCCTGGAAACTCTTCCACGCGAAGTGGAACGTCTCTGGCCAGGATCGCTTTCCGAGAATCCTCTTCCTTGCCGACCGCAACGTCCTCCGTGACCAGGCCTACAACACATTCGAACCGTTCGAGAAGGAGCGCGACATCATTGCCGAGGGGCAATCGCCCAAGAACCGGTCCGTGTACTTCAGCATTTATCAGGCGATGTACTCCGGCGTGGACGGGAAGAGGCTCTACCAGCAGTACCCGCGTGACTTTTTCGACCTGATCATCATCGATGAATGCCACCGTTCCGGATTCGGCACATGGAACGCCATCCTCAAACACTTCGATGCCTCAGTGCAGATCGGTATGACCGCGACGCCCAAGCGCACGGAGAACATCGACACCTACAAGTACTTCGGCGACCCCGTATTCGTCTATTCCCTCGGCCAAGGCATCGACGACGGCTTTCTCGCCACTTACAAGGTGCACCGGACCATCACGAACTACACGCAGGACGGGCTGATCATCGAGGAGGCAACAGCGCAGGGTGCACAGCTCGAGGCGCCTCCCGACGCCGATCTTCAAGACCGCTACGACATGCCGGACTTCGAGCGCAAGATCACCATGCCTGACCATGTACGGAAGCTCAGCGAGCATCTTGACAAACTGATGCGGCGTTTCGGGCGCATGGAGAAGACGATGGTTTTCTGCGTGAACATGGATCACGCCTTGCAGGTTACCGAGGAACTCAACCGCCTCAACGCCGATCTGAATGTGCCGGACTATGCAGTGCGCATCGTTTCGGAAGAAGGCGTGACGGGCAAAGCCCTCCTTGAGAAATTCCAGGACACCGAGAAACGCGTTCCCGTCATCGCCACCACCGTGGACCTGCTTACTACTGGCGTGGACGCGCCCAGCGTCCGGAATGTCGTCTTCATGAAGCCTGTTGCTTCGGTGGTCAGCTTCAAGCAGATCGTTGGGCGAGGATCTCGCCTTTGCCCGGACACAGACAAGTTCTGGTTCCGCGTCATCGACTACACCAATGCATCACGGCTCTTCGACGATTGGGACCGGCCCGGCGAGCCGCCTGACGGCGGCGCGGGAACTGAGGCTCCTTTCTCGTGCATTGTCGGCGGCAAGATCGCGAGCGAGAAGACCGGCAAACCGATCCACGCTGCGCGCGTGTGCCTCCAGACGGGGCCCAACGAGGTGCTCGAGCAACTGACTGGGCCGGACGGCCAGTTCTTCTTTTCCGGCATCGGCAAGGGCACCGTCGTGTTGGTAGTCACGGCGTCTGATCACAACCGCATTCAGATGACGCTCAAGACTGATCCAAGCGCACCTCTCGCTCTCAACATCAGCCTCAAGCCAACCCAAGAAGCGCCGCATAAGCGCGTGAAGATTACGGGGCTGAATGTCCGCATGGTCGACGAGTCCTACGAGGAACGCGACGCGGAAGGTAACCTAGTGACGCCCGCGGACTACCTGAAGAAGGTGCGCGAAGAGGTCCTTGCCGCCTGCCATTCCATGGTGGAACTCCAGGCCGCGTGGCTGACGAAACAGAAACGTGAGGAACTACTCGGAATGCTCGAAACCCGTATGGTCCATCTCGACATCCTGCGCGAGATTCTCCAGCGGCCGGACGCTGATTCATTCGACCTGCTGGCGCATGTCGGCTTTGGGGCGGACCTTCATAGCTGCGAGGAGCGCGCCAATGCGCTTTTCAATCTGCACAAGGAGTTCTTTGAATCATTCAATGATGAAGCACGTGCAGTCCTGCTGGGCTTGGTCGAAAAGTACCGCTACGGCGGCATCGAGGAGGCGGACAACCCCGCGGTGTTTGGCCTGAGTCCCTTCAACAGCGATGTGCGCCGCGTCGCTCACGCGTTTGGCGGAATCAAGGAGTTGCGCGACGCGATCGACGGCCTCGTCGCGAGGCTCTACATGAAGGAGGCCGCGTAACCGGTGACTCGGGAAACCCTCAACACGCAGTTCTGGAAAGCCTGCAAGATTCTGCGCCAGGACGACAACACCAATAGCCTCCTCGATTACGTCGAACAGATTTCGTGGCTGCTGTTCCTCAAGTGTTTGGAGGAACTCGACCATCAACGCAAAGCTGAGGCTGAGTTCGAGGGCAAGACGTATCAACCGATACTTGCCCGGGAATTCCAGTGGTCAACCTGGACCGACCCTGTGCGGCGTCTCACCGGCCGCGACCTCCAGGCTTTTCTCAACAACGAGCTTTTCCCCTACTTGCGCAACCTGAAGGGCAACAGCGCGAAGTCGGTCATCCGCTCGCTTTTCGCCGACGCGCCTTCAAAGATGCTGAAGGATGGGGCCATTCTGCGCGATGCCATCGACGCTATCCAGGAGATCCGGTTTGAAACAGCTGAGGACGTTCACACCCTCTCACACCTTTACGAGTCCATGCTCGGCAAGCTGGGGCGCGAAGGCGGCATGGGAGGCGAATTCTACACCCCTCGTCCGATCATAGAGTTCGTTGTCCAAATGGTCTCCCCGAAGATTGGCGAGACGGTCTACGATCCGGCAATGGGCTCGGCTGGCTTTCTCGTCGAAGCGTATAAGCACATGCGTGCCGCTCTCGGCGCGCGGATTCTGCCCAAACACGAGAAGCAGCTCCAGGACAGTACTTTCTATGGCCAGGAGAAGAAGCCGCTGCCGTACCTGCTTGGCTGCATGAACATGATCTTGCACGGCGTCTTCTCGTCGAACCTGGTCCGCAAGAACACCCTGGCTGACGACGTGCGCAAGTTCACCGAGAAGGACCGCTTCGACGTCATTCTGACGAATCCACCCTTTGGCGGCACCGAGCACGATAGCGTTACCTCCAACTTCCCCTATCCGTCCAGGGCGACCTCCATTACCTTTCTTCAACACATCATGAAGAAAGTCAAACGCGGCGGCCGGGTCGGCATGGTGATGGACGATGGCGTCCTCTTCAAGACCAATGAGAACGCCTACGTGCAAACCAAGAAGGAGTTGCTCGAAGAGTTCAACCTCTGGGCGATCGTCAGCCTGCCGACTGGCGTTTTTGCCAATGCCGTGGCGAACGGCACGGGTCCAAAAACGAACCTCCTGTTCTTCAACCGGGAAGTCGACAAAGCGGGGAATCCAGTCGGGACCAAGGAGATCTGGTACTACGAGGTGTCGGCCGTGGGCTTTTCGCTCACGAAGACCCAGCGTCCTGTCCCGGAAAACGATCTCCCCGACTGTCTTGAGAAGGCAAAGGCGCGTGCCCTCTCCGAGCGCTCCTGGGTTGTGCCCGTGACGGAGATCGTCGCGAAGAACTATGACCTTTCTGCGGTCAATCCGAACACCAAGGCGGCAGTCGAGCACCGGAGCCCGGCGGCAATCGCTGCCGACATCGCCGCCAAGGAGAACCGCATCCTTGAATTGATGGACGAGATTCAGGAATTGCTCGCACCCGTGGCCAGTGACCAGGGAGATGAGGAATGAGCCGACGTTGGCCGCTCGCGAGATTAGGAAAGTACATAAGGCAGCGCAAGGATTTTGTAATCGTTGAGGACGACAAGTCATATAGGCGCGTGACAGTCCGCCTCCGGGCAAGAGGCATCGAGGAGCGCGACATCGTTCGTGGTAGTGGTATCAAGACGAAAAAGCAGTTTCCAACGAAGGCACACGATTTGCTCGTCGCAGAGATAGACGCGAAGGTGGGCGGCTATGGAATCGTGCCGCCTCAACTTGAAGGTGCAATTGTAAGCAGCCATTACTACATGTACGAGGTTGACAAATCTGCTCTCGATATTCGCTTTCTAGGCTACTGGCTTCAGACGACGTCGCCCCTCGAACAAATCCAGCAGTTTATCCGCGGTGCTCTGAATTACGCTGCAATACGCCCCTACCACTTTCCCGAACTCCTTGTCCCGGTGCCTTCCCTGGATGAACAACGAGGGATCGCGGACAAGATCGATCAGATAGCTACCCGAGCCGACGAAGCGCGGCGGTTGCTCCGGGGGATTGAGGACGACCAGACCTCACTGCTGCTCCGCCGCGTCGAGGAACTGAGCCGAGCCGCCCCTCGCGCGCCGATGGCAGAGGTCGCACCGGTGGTCCGCCGCCCAGTGGACGTACAGCCGTCTAAATGGTATCCCGAGCTCGGTATTCGCTCGTTTGGCAAAGGGACGTTCCACAAGGAAGCAATCAAGGGATCGGAACTGGGATCGAAGCGCATTTACCGGATTGAGCCGGGCGACCTGCTTTTCTCAAATGTCTTTTCATGGGAGGGTGCCATAGCAGTGGTTCAGCCAGAGGACAAGGGCCGCTTCGGCTCTCACCGTTTCATCACCTGTGTGCCTGATCCCGATCGAGCCACCGCGGAATTCCTCTGCTACTACTTTCTGTCGGACGAGGGGCTTGCCGACATTCGCGCCGCGTCGCCGGGCGCAGCCGGCCGGAACAAAACCCTTGGCGTCAAGAAGCTGGAAGAGATCAAGGTTCCGCTGCCGCCCGTCAGAAAGCAACGGGATTTCTGCGAACTCCTCAGGCGGCTCCGGATGGCAAACAGCATCCATGGTCAGACAGCGGCATCCCTCGATCACTTCATGCCGGCCTTGCTGGATCACGCATTTCGCGGGGAGCTGTGATCCGCGAGGCCTGCGCCCAAATTCACTCACGACTGACAGGCCGTAGATTCGCCCGTTGTTCGCCTGCTAGAATTTGAGGGTACGGCACATAAGAAGGGCCGCCGTCTGACGCCGTTTTCGACGGAACGGGCCGCCGATTCAGCGAGATCGGAGCGCCGGCGAAGTGCCCGCTGCGGGCGGGAAACGAATCCTCGACTCTACACGCCCAGGAAGAGTGAAACGGGCTACGCTGGTAGTTTCACATCAATGGGAGGCTCGGAAGCACGATGGCGAAGCACCGGGCGTTCAACGCCGACAGGTTCCTGGACAAATTCCAAGGTCGCGAGGATCTCCTGCGTGCTTATGTAAGTATCTGGAACAGCGGCCTCCAAGTCGATGCCGATTCGCTGGACGTCCAGGGCTTCAAGGAGTTTGTCGTCAACGGCGACGGCGACCGCAAAGACGAGTTCATGGAGGGCCTCTACCGGGCGTATGACCTCAGCAATGAGCGCGGCCATGAGGATTTGGTCGCCTCGTGCCTGGATCTCAGTTTTGATCCCGATCCCGGCGGCGTGCTTCCGGTCGAGTGTCTCAGCCTGAAGGTCCGCACCGAGAATGAGGAAGCCTTCAACCTGGCGTATGACCGGTGCGCAATGCATCAGGCCGAGCGCTTCTCCGTATTCCAGGGCGACGCCGGACAGAGCATCCCGAATGTAAAGGCTGCCACGGAGCGGCTACAGGAGATGCTGTCGGCGGTCTTCAAAGGCGACAAGAACAGTGACCGCGTACTGGTGCGTCAGTATCAGGAAGGCGCATACACGAACTTCATCGTCTACCACGAGAAGCGCACGCAGGCGATGCTGATTTTCAAAGGATCTCGGATCAAGCCCAAGGTATCGCCGACCGTTCTCCGTCCCGCCCAGCAAGACTTCATCAGCTATAACAGCGAGACCGGCCAAGTCGAAATCGAAGCAAGATTCGAGAAGGAAGAGAGCGCCCTCCGGAAGAGCTTCGCGGAGTGCTGCTTCGGCGACCCGGAGCTATTCGAGAAGCCCGAAGCGGCCCAGAAGTTCACGCTCGGCGTGATCGCCTGCGAGGACTTTGCGCTGGAGGTGGACGACGGCGATTCGGCCGCACTGGTTGAGCTTCATTTCAAGCTCAAGCAGAAGCACGGTCCGGCATTTGTCATCCGATCCAAGAACGTCCTGGAAACCCTGGAGTTGAACTACCTGCGCAAACGGCTCTCGGGCGCAACGATTCAGAAGGCCGTCTTCAAGATCGGGTTCCCCGACGACCGGCGCGGGAAGCGCGTGGAAGTAAGCGGGACAAACAAGATCTCATTCAAGCGCGCCACGCACGCGGAAGACGTATTTCGGTACCTGAGTAACTGGAAGATCCTCAGTGCCTGAGAACATCCTACAGGCGGTCCTGCGGTTACTGAACCTCGTCGAATCGCCGGTGTTGCATTGCTCTGCCCTTGACGGCGACCCTGCGGTTGCCGGGCGGCTAGTGACCGATGGAGTACTGAAGGAAACCGGTGGCGCGGCCGAGATTCCCCGACCCCGACGCTATGGTCCCGGAGCCGATCTCGCAGTGCGGAGAACCTCAAAGGGACTGTTCGGCGTGGCCGATGGCGACGACTTCTGCCAGCCTGTTCCGCTCGAGGAAGAAGACTTGAGGCAGTATGCGGTTTCCGCGGCGGGGCTGGTGGAGAAGTTGCGTCGAGAGAATGGGATCACCGGGGAGGGCTATCGCGCCGACGACGGATTGGTCAGCGTGGGTGAGAAGCCTCTGGACGGTTTCGGCGTTGTTGATGTCTACCTGTCGTTTCCCAACGAGCATCCAGACGTGGTTCTCGGTCGGCTGAAGCGGCTCGAGAACCCGCATGGCCGCAGGGTCGTAATCCTCACGCCCGGACCAGTTCCTCAAGTTACCGAACATCGCCGGATCCTGGCGGACGCTGGGATCGTGCTGGTCTCGCTCCTGACCACGGCCCAGGGAGATACGCTCATGCTGAACTGGCACTCTGCATTGGGTCTGCTGCAGGCGTCCACGCCAGGTGCAGGTGCGGCAACGGCCAATAAGCGATCAGTGGCCCGGTCGGTGGGGACTCAGGCCGCGGTTGATGCAGTGCACGACTACATCGCAGCCAAGGTCCTGACGCTGACCCAGTTTGGCAATCAGTTCCAGACAACCGACCGCACCATTCGACGTTTCCTGAAGTCCGGCAAGATGCGGCGTGCCACTTTCGAAGCGATGGCGGCCAGTATCGGCGTCGCTCCTGAACAGCTTCTCAAGGGCGAATTGCCGGCATCCGTCAAACGCGCCGCACGCCGCTGAATTGTCCGGATTTCTTCCGGATCTCTTCCGCGTAAGTTCGTATTAGAAAAAAGCCTTCTTGGGCAATCTCGATGTAGAGGTTGCGGGAAACGCCCCGCAGCAAGCATCGAGATGAGGCTGAACACACCACAACGACTCCTCAACGAACACGAAGTAGCGAACTCCTGCTCGATCAGCGTGCTGACGCTGCGCAAATGGCGTAGTCAGAAGCGCGGCCCGCAGTTCGTGAAGATCGGCGCTCTGGTTCGGTATCGCCCGGAAGACGTCGACGCCTGGATCGCGGAGCAGAAAGCGCAGCAGGATGTCGCCCTCCCGGAGGTGGAGCGATGAGCCGCCCGGCGTCGACCCGCGACCTCCGGCCGTCCGAACGCGCATTCGTGGCGGCGATGTCCGCACTGGGCTTCGGGCGGTTCGAGTATCTCCGCATCGAGCGCGGCGAACTGGTCCTTGATCCGTGGCCGACCGTTGTGCGCGATGTGAAGTTCGGCTCACAAGATCCAGGCGCTGCAAAGATCCCGCCGGCTGAGTTCGAACTGAAGCCCCAAGTGGCGGAGCTGTTCGAGTACATCCGGAAAGTGGACGCCGGCGAGATCCGGACGCTAGAGGTCAAGCACGGGCTGCCCTTCTCCATGGAAATCGAGATGGCCGGAGGGCGCCGCCATGCCTGAACCGAAATTGGAACAGGTTCTGCCTTTGGCCTTGCGGGCGGTTCAGGTGCGCGCTGCCGCGGCGGTGGCCACTGGTCGGGCGCCAGCCGCGGATCGTGAAGACCTCGAGCAGGAAGCCCTCTTGGGACTCTGGATGGCCCTGCGGCACTATGACGCGTCGCGCGCCAGCCTCCGGACTTTCCTCGAGCGCGTGGCGGACAAGCGCTTCGCCTCCCTGCTGCGGCGCCGCCGCAGTTCTGTCCTGATTGAACGTCTCGACGGTCATCGTTTCGCGACCGCCGACGGAATTCCGGCGGTCCAGTTCCATGTCGACTTCGAGCGCGTCCTCGCGCCCCTCGGTGATCCCGACCGGAAGTTGGCACTCCTGCTGGTCGACCACGGCCCTACCGAGATCAGCCGAATGCTCGGCGTCGCCCGGTCCACCGTGTACGCTCGCATTGCGCGACTGCGCTGTGCGTTCCGCGAAGCTGGCTACGATCCCGCTGATTCAAAGGGAGGCTCGCGGTGAACCATTCCCTGAAGATCATCGAGATTCCCTGCGACCAGATCCGCATCGGCGAGCGCCACCGCAAGGACATGGGTGACTTGGAAGTCCTGGCTGCCAGCATTGCGACAGTGGGGCTGCTGCACCCACCGGTGGTAACAGAGGACGGCCGCCTTGTCTGCGGGGAGCGGCGCTTCCTGGCCATGCGCGACATTCTGCGCTGGAAGGCGATCCCGGTGATCGTGCTTGAGGTGTCCAGCATTGTCGCCGGCGAGTATGCCGAAAACGAGATCCGCAAAGACTTCACGCCCTCAGAACGGGTCGCGATCGCGAAGGCGATCGAGGAGAGCCTTGGCAGCAGGCAGGGGCAGCGTACGGACAGGGGACTTCCGGTCAATTGCCCGGAAGTTGAGCCGGGGGTTGAGACCCGCGAAGTTGCTGCCGCCAAGGCGGGCTTCGATAGCGCCAGTACTTACGAGCGTGCCAAGAGGGTCGTCGAGAAGGCCGTAGACGAAGTCGTCGCCCAGATGGACGCCGGCGGCCTGTCTATCCACGCCGCTTCTGTCATCGCCGAACAGCCCCCTGACCGGCAACGTGAGATTGCCCAGTTACCGGAGGACGAGAAGAAGGCGGCTGTGCGCAAGCTGCGGCGGAAGGACCTGCCTTCGACCGACGAAGCTCGGCGGCAGGCACAGGAGACAGGCAAGGCGATCCTCGACCGGAACCTGATGTACCAACTCCCGGTCACCGAGGAACAGAAGCCGCTCGTTGAGCAGAACTACGCGGCGATGGAGATCATCGACGCCGTCACGGCGCTCGCCAAATGTTCGCACCCTGCCGAGGCTATCGCGGGCGCAATCCGTCGCCTCGATACACCCGACATGGATTTCGCCGGCCGCTGCCGGACGGCTACCCATTATCTCCACCAAATCAACCAGGAGCTGAATTCCCATGGCCAGCACGAAGCGCACTGAACTCATGGATGCCATCCGCGCGACCGTGGCCGACCTCTGCCAGGCCGGCGCGCGATTCCTCAACAAGGACGTGGTCGACACGGTGATCGGCCGGAACCCGGACCTGTTCAACGAGCTGGGCGCTCAACTGGCCCGCGAAAAGCTCTTCGACCTGACCCGGCGCGTGATGAAAACGTCGGCCGAGCTGACCGAGGCGGACGCGCAGCTCGAGCTGGGCCTCGACCTGGCGGGCTTCGAGATGCCGAACATGATCGCCGTGCCGGTGGATTCGTCCAATCCGCTCAACGGCGACTGCGAGTGGGTGCCGGTGCTCAGTGCGACGGTCGCCGACCTCGATGCCAACTTGCGGATGCTCGACCTCCAGATCGCCGCCGACCAGCGCAAGCGTCGCAGTGTCTTTGCGCTCCGCCAGCGCGTCGTCGCAGTGATCGGCGAAGACTCCGAGCTGACGGTCGCCCAGGCGGCGGCCCTGGCACGGGAGATGCAGCCCGCATGACCGCGCCTCCGGCAATTCCTGGTTTCCGCACCAACCCCTGGCGGCATCAGGGGGAGGCCGTCGCTTTCGTTCGCAGTCTCTACCGGCGCGGCAAGCGGGGCGCCATGATCGCCGCCGTGATGGGCACGGGCAAATCGGCGGTCACCGTGTACCTATGCGTCGAGGAGGGGTTTCAACTGATCCTGGTCCTCTGCCCGTTACGGGTGGTGCAGGTGTGGCGGCCGCAGTTCGAGATCCACTCGGACCTTCCATTCCTGGTTGTGCCGCTCGATGACGCCTTCGCGAGCGTGCGCGCCAAGCGGGCCGAGGCAGAGCGGCAGATGGCCCTCGGCAAGGCGCGCGGCGTGCCGGTGGTGATTGTCGTCAACTATGACAGCGCTTGGCGCTCGCCGTTTGCCGAGTGGGCAGTCCGGCAGCGGTGGGATCTGGTTGTCGCCGACGAGATCCACCGCTGCAAGGCGCCCGGCGGCAAAGCCAGCCGGTTCCTGGCGCGGCTCGGTCAGGAGGCGCGCTTCCGTCTCGGCCTGTCCGGCACGCCAATGCCGCACTCGCCGCTCGACGTCTACGCCTACTTCCGCTTCATCGATCCGACCATCTTCGGCTGGAGTTTCCACAAGTTCCGGCAGCATTACGCCGTCATGGGCGGCTACCAGAATCACCAAGTCGTCGGCTACCGGAATCTCGACGAGCTGAACCGGAAGTTCTACTCAGTCACCTTCGCCTGCGGCAAGGACGTCCTTGATCTGCCCGCCGAGGTCCACATCACCTATACCTGCCAACTCGGTGTGGAGGCCCGGAAGGTTTACCGGTCGCTAGAACGTGACCTGATCGCCGAGGTCCAGTCCGGCGAGGTCACGGCGGCTAATGCACTTGTGAAGCTGCTGCGGCTCCAACAAATCACCGGTGGCTATATCCGCACCGATGACGGCCACGACGTGCAGATCGACTCGGCCAAGATGAACCTCCTGCGCGACGTGCTGGAAGACATCGCGCCCGATGAGCCAGTCGTCGTCTTCTGTAGGTTCCACAAGGATCTCGAAGCGGTGAACCGTGTCGCCGATGAGACAGGCCGCCGGTCCCTCGAACTCTCCGGCCGCATCGACGAGTTGAAGCGCTGGCAGGCGGGTGAGGCGCCCGTGCTGGCCGTGCAGATCGATTCGGGCGGTGTCGGTGTCGATCTGACCCGGGCCCGCTACGCAATCTACTACTCCCTCGGCTTCTCGCTCGGCTCTTACGAGCAGAGCCTGGCGCGCATCCACCGGCCCGGCCAGACGCGGCCGGTCGAGTACATCCACCTGCTCGCCGAGGGCACCGTCGACGAGAAGGTCATGGCAGCCTTGGCGCGCCGCTCCGACGTCGTCAACACCGTTCTGCAGCAGATGAAAGGACAAGCATGAACACCGATGAATTGAAACGCTTCGTCGCGCTTGAAGAGCGCCGCCGGCAACTCGAGGCCGAGATCGACACAATCAAGGCCGAGGCCGCCGAACTCGAAGAACGCCTGCTCCCGCAGTTCGAGCAGAGCGGCATGGAACGCGTCGCCATCGACGGGCGGACCGTGTATGTCGAGCGCAAGCTCTGGGCCAAAGCCAAGGACGGCGACAAACCGGCTGTGTGCAAGGCCCTGAAGCGCTGCCGCCTCGGCGACTACGTCGAGGAGACCTTCAACACCAATTCCCTCAGCGCCTATGTCCGGGAACTCGATCGCGAGGGGCGGTCCTTGCCACCCTCTCTGGCCGCGGTCCTGGATGTGAGCGAGGTTTTCAAACTCAGAACAAGGAGAAGCTAAGCATGGCAAGCAAGGAAGTCGTGAAGAAGAACCAGGAATCGGCGATCAGCCCGTTCGTCGTGTTCCAGACGCCGGTCGCGGAGATCCGCGACGCGGTGGCGGCCAACCTCGGAGACAGTGGCATGAGCGCCACCGACTTCGAGCGCATCAAGATCCCGGCGGGCGGCGGCACGGCGTGGACCCTGCAAACCCTCGACGGCGAGGAGATGGTGAAGGAGCTGGCCGGCATCATCGTCGCCTGGCGCGACACGCGCGCGTACTGGAGCGTGCCGCTGGAGCAGTCGGACGGGAACATGCCCCCGGACTGCTACTCGCTGGACGCCCGCACGGGCACCGGCAAGCCGGGCGGCGACTGCCACAAGTGCCCCTTCGCACAGTTCGGCAGCGACCCGAAGGGCGAGGGCCAGGCCTGCAAGCTGGTGCGGCAATTGTTCTTCGTGCGGGAGGAGAACCTGCTGCCGGAGATCGTGAGCCTGCCCGCGAGTTCGGTCAAGCCGGCACGACAGTATTTCATGCGGCTCGCCTCGAAGGCCGTGCCCTGCTACAGCCTGATCACCAAGATCGGTCTTGAGAAGACGAAAAACGCGCAGGGCATCGTCTACTCGCGGGCGACGTTCACCTCTGGAGGCCGGCTCTCGACGGAACAGGCCGCGCGCATCAAAGAATACGCCGCGATGCTCAAGCCGTTCCTTGAATCGGCGCCCTCGGCTCCCACAGCGAAAGATGTCCAGCACGGTGAAGGCGAAATCATCTGACACGACCGGCGCACGGAGGTGGCATGGAGGGCGACAAGCTTGCCGTCCGGCAATTCATCGAGCGGGTTCACGGTCCCGAGCCAGAAGGATGGCTCGTGGTGTGGACCCGCCAGGACAAGGCGTCGAGGGCGTTTCCTCTTGCACAAGAGGGCGCCCTCGATGCCGCTGTCGCCTATTGTGCCGATCGAGCCGCACGGCAGGACGTCTATGCAGCCGTTGGATTGCAGGGCAAGGCGCCCGACAGCGGCAGCCGCGGGAAGGAAGCTGGCGTCATCTCCGTGCCCGGCGTATGGGCCGACATCGACATCGGCGGAGCGGCGCACAAGGCGAAGGAGCTTCCCGGCAGCGAGGAAGAAGCGCTGTCTCTGGTAGATGCCGTCGGACTCCCGCCTTCGGTGATCGTGCGAAGCGGCTTCGGGCTACAGGTGTACTGGCTCTTCCGGGAACCGTTTGTCATCGAGACGGAGGCCGAACGGCAAGAGCTGAAGGCGCTATCACGGCGGTTCCAGCAGATGCTTCGCCTGCAGGCGCGTGCGCGGGGCTGGACCATCGACCCGACCGCCGATCTCTGCCGCGTACTCCGTGTGCCGGGAACGTTCAATCGCAAGATCCCTGGCGACGTCCGTCAGGTTACCGCGGAGTACTTCGACCGGGCGTACTGCCTCGACGACATTGGCGAGCTACTCGGCGGGCTGGACGATCCGGGCGACCCACAGCCAATCGAACCGCCGCCGGACCTGCCGCCGGCGAAGTTGCCGCCCATCCTGGATGGTTGCGCCTGGATGCGCCACTGCCGGGACGATGCGGCAACGCTACCGGAACCCGAGTGGTACCGCATGCTGACGGTGATCGCGCGGTGTCAAGACGCCGAACGGTGGGCCCATGAGCTGAGCCAGGCGCACCCGAAGTATTCGCGGCGCGAGACCCAGCGGAAGCTGAAGCAGGCATCGGGTGAGAAGCTGGCGCCGGTCACGTGCGCCTACGTGGAGTCGGATCTGTCCGGCGACCGCCACTGCGGAGAGTGCCTGTTCCGAGGCAACGTCAACTCCCCCATCGCCATCGGGCGGATGGAGGATGAGGGTGCGCCACCAGAGCCCGAGGCTGAGCCTGGCGCCGAGCAATCTTCCGAAGTACCGGAGGAACCTGCTGCGCCTGCGTCGGCACCTGTGGAGGCCGCCTCCCGGATCGAGAAGTACACCGACCTCGGCAACGCCCGACGCTTTGTCGCTCGCTACCGCAACACGATCCTGTACTGCGAACCGTGGGGGCGTTGGCTGCTCTGGGACAGCATGCGGTGGGCCGAGGACGAACGTCTGGAGATCTTCGCCCGGGCGACCGACCTGATCCGAAGCCTCTATCCACTCGCCAAGAAGATCAAAGACGAGGATGAGCGGAAAGCCTTCCTGACCCATCTCATCAAGTCGGAATCGCATCGGGCCCTGAACGCGATGGTCACGCTCGCGAAGTCCGACCGCACGGTGGCGCGGCATCCGGATGACTTCGACAGCGATCCCTGGCTCTTCACGGTCAAGAACGGGACTCTCGATCTTCGAACCGGGCGCCTCCGATCGCACAATCAGAAGGACCTGGTCACCAAGCTGGCGCCTGTGACGCACGATCCGTCGGCGCAATGCCCAAACTGGCTCGCGTTCCTGGACATGATCATGCTCGGCCGGAAGAGCCTCGTCGAATTCCTGAAGCGCGCCCTCGGATCGAGCCTTACGGGGATCACCAGCGACAAGGCGATGTTCATCCTTTACGGGCCAGGGGGCGACAACGGCAAATCCACCATGGTCGAGGTGATGGAGATGCTCCTGGGCAACTATGCCCGACGGACGCCTGTCGAGACGTTTCTCAAGCGGCGCGAGGGCGCCATTCCGAACGACATCGCCCGGCTGCGGGGAGCGCGCTTCGTGTGGGCGGCTGAGAATGACCGCGGCGTCCGCCTGGCGGAGTCCCTGATCAAGGAGATGACCGGCGGGGACCGCATGGTGGCTCGCTTCCTGCACGGCGAGTTTTTCGAGTTCATGCCGGCCTTCAAGATCTGGTTCGCCACCAACCACAAGCCGACTATCCGCGGCGATGCGGCGATCTGGCGTCGCCTGAAGTTAGTTCCCTTCGACTACACCATTCCCAAAGCCCAGCAGAAGCGGCGTCACGAGGTGATGGCCATGTTCCAGGCAGAACTGCCGGGCATCCTCAACTGGGCCATCGAGGGATGCCTGGAGTGGCAGCGCGACGGGCTGGGCGTGCCAGAAGAAGTGATCAACGCAACACGGGAATACGAGGCAGAACAGGACACGTTCTCCATGTTCCTGGACGAGAGATGCGTGAAGGCTCCAAACGCGCGGGCGCTGTCGCTGGCTCTCTACCGCGAGTACAAGGCCTGGGCCGAGCAGTACGGGGAGTCGCCGGTCAGCCACAAAACGTTCGCTTCGCTCATGAGCGAGCGGGGATTTTCGAAAACGAAAACGATGAAGGGCGCGTTGTACTCCGGAATTGGGT
This sequence comes from Bryobacteraceae bacterium, assembly GCA_026129905.1. GTDB lineage: Bacteria > Acidobacteriota > Terriglobia > Bryobacterales > Bryobacteraceae > JAHCHE01. The sequence goes on from JAHCHE010000001.1 coordinate 316,086, forward strand.
TGAGGACGGAGGACCACTATGACGCACCGCGTGCCGCCCAGACTCCGCCGCGCCAGGCGCATTTCAACCACGACGAGGAGGGAGAAGAGGTTTGACGACGAGCTTTCATCACAGCCCAGCAATGTCCCCCGCGAGCCGACGGAGACTGCACTCGATGACGGATGGTGATGGATTGATGACGGGTCATGACGGATTGCTTTTGAACCCGTCATCTATGGAAGTTATTTGGACTCAGGTAGATCCAGGCGCTCATGACGGGTATGACGGGTTTTTTCCTGTTTTTACGCACGCGCACACGCGCACACACGCATGAGAGCAAAATGCAAGAACCCGTCATAACCCGTCATCCGGCATTGATCCGTCATGGGAGGTGAACTTTGGACGTTGAGGCCGTTTTGGACCGTCTGATGGAATCGGGAGTCTCCGTCTGGCTAGACGATGAGGGCAAGCTCCGCATCGACAAGGATGCTCCGGTGGAACTCAAGGATCTGGTGCGGGCGCACAAGCAGGAGTTAATCGACGTGCGCCGCGCGCAAGATTTCATGAACCGTGCCGGCATCCGCATCATTCGCCTGCCGCTCGGCGAGCTCGCCCTGGCCTATCCCCCGCGCACCGACCTGGACGAACTCCGATGGGCGGCACGCATCCTTCGCATGGACTCGGTGCCGCTGGTCATCAACGACGAGGGGCTCGAGTGGATCAGCCCCGAGGAGTGGCGGCGGCGGCAAGTCGCCAGAATCTTCGAAGAGTACCGGCGGGAACGGCTCAGGCAAGCGGCGGCTGAGGCAGCAGAGCAGCCGATGCCTCGGAGACGGCGGGCATGACGACTGAACGTGCGATCGTGAAGGCGATCCTCGCGTACCTGAACGGTCTCCCGGGCTGCCTGGCGCGGAAGCGTTGGGGCGGAGGCATGGGCGTGGCGGGCGATCCCGACATCGACGCCTGCATCCGCGGCCGCAGCGTGCAGCTCGAGGTGAAGCGCCCGGGCGAAAGGCCGACGCCGTTGCAGTTGAAGCGGATCGAGGAGTGGCGGCGGGCCGGCGCGGTTGTGGCCGTGGTTAATAGCGTCTCGGATGTGCGCAGATTGCTGCAAGAAAATCGCCTGCTGGACCGGACGAACGAACCGGACGCGGCGTACATAGTAGGCGAGCAACGAGAGACGGGACTCTCGTAAAACTCCTTCCCTTACGCCTCGATACTCCACGTGTCTTCCAAGAACCAACAGATCCCGTTGTATGCCCCCGATGGCACATCGCTCGGGTTCCGCGCGCCTGAGGCAGCCAAGCGTCTGATCGAGGGCGGCTACGTGAAGCCGTCGTATGGGCGCAAGGGTCACTTGAAGGCGATCTGGCTGCGGCGGGAGGACGGCAGCAGCCCGGTCGAGGCCCATGCCAAGGCGGGGACTCGCTACAGCTTCATCGAGAACCTGGAACATGGGCGCTGCTGGAAGCTGCGGCGGCTGGATCGCCGCGACGAGGACGGCGTGCCGTTCACAACTCGGGGCGTCTTCCTGCAAGTCGTGACGGATTGCCTGGTGGTCGGGTGAAGCAGCGGAAGAAGCAAATCGGCGGCCGATACCTGGCCAAAGTCCGCGGCGCGTTCTACAGGGTGGTCAAGATTCCGCGCCCGCAAGGGAATGTTCGATGTGCCCAGAGTGCGGCAGCGGTGAAGTGACCGTCCAGGAGTACGACTTTGGCATTTGCCGGGAGACCGGTTACCACGACGCCGGCGAGCGGTTCCGGTGCCGGGCCCGCCGCGCCACCGGGGACGCCGAGGACCTCGTGCCTTGCAATTCGATCTCCGTTGGGTCCTCGGAACCGCCTGGCGGCGGCGGGTAGGACGATTGCACGTTGCGGCTAGCGACTGGGCGGAATTTCAGGTTGACAGGTTGACACTTCGGTTGACGTGGTGATGACGGCGCTGGCGCAGCGGATGGAACTCTGGCCGGTCGAGAAGCTGGTGCCTTACGCCCGGAATCCGAGGACGCATTCCGAGGAGCAGGTGGCTCAGATCGCAGCCTCGATCGTGGAGTTCGGCTTCAACAATCCGGTGCTTGTGGACTCCCACGCCGGTGTGATCGCCGGCCACGGCAGGTTGCTCGCGGCGCGGAAGCTGGGCCTGGCCCAGGTCCCGGTGATCGTCCTCGATCACCTCGATGAAAATCAGCGGCGGGCCTACCTCCTCGCCGACAACCGCCTGTCGGAGTTGGCCGGATGGGATCACGAGTTGCTTGCGCTTGAGTTGAAAGAGCTTGCGGACGCCGGCTTCGATGCCACGCTCGCCGGGTTCGACTCCAAGGAGATCGACGATTTCCTGGCCTCCTTGGAGCGGGACACAGGTCCGGGGGTCGGCGAAGTCGAAGACACGCTTCCGGAGTTGCCGGTCGAGACGGTGACCCAGCCCGGCGACCTCTGGTTGATCGGGCCGCATCGCCTCATGTGCGGGGACTGCCGCGATCGCGGCATCGTCGCGCGACTGTTCGAGGATCGGAAAGCGACCGTCGTGATCACGTCGCCGCCTTACGCCACTCAGAGGCAGTACGATCCGTCGAGCGGCTTCGCGCCAGTACCGCCGGAGAAGTACGTCGCCTGGTTCAAGGATGTGGCCGCGGCGATCGAATCGGTGCTGGCGTCTGACGGCTCCTACTTCCTCAACATCAAGGCCCACGCCGACGAGGGCGAGCGGCACACGTACGTGATGGACTTGGTGCTGGCCCACAAGCGCCAGTGGGGCTGGCGGTTTGTGGATGAGTTCTGCTGGCGGAAGACCGATGACGGCGTTCCGGGCGGTTGGAACAACCGCTTCAAGAATGCCTTTGAGCCGATCTATCACTTCTCGCGTGAGCGCAGGATCAAGTTCCGGCCGCGCGAGGTGGGCCACTGGTCCGACGACTGCTTCGATTACTCGCCCGACAATCCGAAGTCAACCTCGGGCAGCGGGTTGCTGGGGACGGGACCGCGCGGCGCGGCCGCCGACAAGGGCAGGAATCACGCCGCCTGGCAGACCACGCGCCGCAATGCCAATGACCTCGAGGGCCGGCACGGTGGCCTGGCGCGCCCGTCGAATGTGATCGAAGCGAAAACCGAATCGAGTCAAGGCTCGCACTCGGCTCCGTTCCCGCGCGCCATCCCGGAGTTCTTCATCAAAGCTTTTTCCGACGCCGGCGACGTGATCTTCGATCCGTTCTCCGGCAGCGGTACCACGCTCGTCGCCGCCGGACTTTTGCAGCGCGCTGGCTTCGGCGCCGAGATCAGCCCGGCGTACTGCGATGTGATCCTGCGGCGATTGCAGGAGTCTTTGAAGCTCACGCCCGTCCATGCCGTGACGGGCAAATCGTTCTGACCTAAATCCAACCTTCGAAGGAGAAAGACAATCATGCCCGAAGTTGCTACCCCGAACCAGGCCGAGCGGGAGTTCGAAACCGCCTCGGACGAGTTCTTCAAGAACCAGAGCCAGGTCAACGCCGGTTACGGCAATGTCCTGTTCGCCAACATCAAGCGGACGTACGACGAATACCAGCAGGAGTCGCTGGAATCGATCAAGCGCAACCGCACCATCGTCGACAAGCTTGTCTCCGACGCGCAGCAGTACGACAACCAGCGTCAGGTGATCGCCAACCAGGCGCTGCAGAACGCCGTCGAAACGGCCAACATGGTCGCCAAGCAGGCTGTGCGTCACTCCGACATCGCCATCGACGGCCAGTGGAACCCGGTGCAGCAGGGCGCTGGCGACACGCTGACGGCCCGGGCGGTGTCCATCGACGACGTGTCGCTCAAAGCCATCGGCGCCGTGGTCGCTGCGGCCGTGGCCGACGCGCTGGCGAGCCGCAAGTAGTTCTCCCCGACCCGCGTCGTGAAGGGCGGTCCTGGATTCCTCCGCAGGGCCGCCCTTCCCCTCATGCCAGGTGAATCCTCATGTCTGACCGCTTTGCTCTGGAAGCACGATCGTTCGGCAAGGTCGCCGTGGCGGCGCCCGGCACGCCGGTCCGGCTGACCGCGGATGAGACCTTGCGCACCGTCCGCCTGCGGTTTGCCACGCTGATCGGCGAGACGGGCCGGGTGTTTCTGGGCGTTGCGGGAATGAACAAGTCCACCGGCGCGGGAGTGATCAAAGAATTCTGGCCGACAGGTGTCGGCGGTGGCGTGTCGGACGACCTGGTGCTCGAATCGCCCAACGGTCTCCGGCCCGCCGATTACTGGATCGACGCCAACGTCGCTGGCGAGGGCCTGATCGTGGCCTACTGGGTTCCCACGCCCTACTGGGCGCCGTAATCCGATGATTCGCGCACTGCGGATCTGGTGGAGGCTGCGGCCGCTGGCGGCAAGGTTACAGGAGCTATCCAAGATGAAGTTTTCCGTGAACGTCGCAATTCAGATGCTGGCGTTGGTGGCGCAAGGCTTAAACGCCACGATGGAGTTGCTGCCCGGGCGCGGCAGGTTCTGGGCGATGGTCGGGCTGTCCGCCGTGCAGGGTGTGGCGGCCGTGCTCGCCCACTTTGCCAATCCCGATGGCACTCCGGCACAGGCGCCCTACATCAAGAGGTGAAAACCGACATCCAGATCGAGCGCTGGCCTGTCGAGCGGCTGATCCCGTACGCCCGGAATCCGCGCACCCACACCGAAGAGCAGGTCGCGCAGATCGCGGCGTCGATCGTAGAGTTCGGCTGGACGAATCCGGTCCTGGTGGGCGCGGATGGCGTGATCATTGCGGGCCACGCACGCGTGATGGCAGCGCGCAAGCTGGGCACGACCGAAGTCCCGGTGATCGTGCTGGATCACCTGACCGAGGCCCAACGGCGCGCCCTGGTGATTGCCGACAACAGGCTCGCCCTCAACGCAGGGTGGGATGAGGATATGCTTCGCGTCGAGCTCGACGCGCTGCGCGAGGTTGACTTCAATCTGGACCTGCTGGGCTTCGCCGACGATGAACTCGATGCGCTGCTCGCAGAGCCCGAGACCGAAGCCGCATGCGACACGGACGACGATGCGGTCCCGGAGACGCCAGAGATGGCGGTCACACTTCCGGGTGACGTCTGGCTCCTGGGAGACCACCGGCTGCTATGCGGCGACGCCACGCAGATGGAACCCGTGGAAAGAGTCCTTGCTGGCGGCCTCGCCGACATGGTGTGGACCGATCCGCCTTACAACGTGAACTATGGCGCGACGATGAAGGACAAGCTACGCGGCCAAAAGGGGAAGATGCTGCGCAAGATTGCCAACGACAACCTCGGCGACGGCTTCGAGCAGTTCCTGCGGGATGCCTGCACCAATATGCTGTCGGTCACCAAGGGCGCAGTCTACATCTGCATGTCGTCATCGGAGCTGCACACGCTCCACAAAGCATTCGCGGCCGCCGGCGGCCACTGGTCTACCTTCGTCATCTGGGCCAAGAACACGTTCACAATGGGCAGGTCGGACTATCAGCGGCAGTACGAGCCGATCCTCTACGGCTGGAAGGAGGGCTTGGACCACTTCTGGTGCGGCGCTCGCGACCAGGGCGACGTATGGTTTGTGAAGAAGCCCGTCGCCAACGACCTGCACCCCACGATGAAGCCGGTGGAGTTGGTGGAGCGAGCCGTTCGCAACAGCAGCAAGAGCCGGGACACCGTGCTCGATCCGTTCGGCGGGTCGGGGTCGACGATGATCGCGTGCGAGAAGACAGGCCGCCAGGCGCGGCTGATCGAGTTGGAGCCAAAATACTGCGACGTGATCGTGCGGCGCTTCCAGGAGTTCAGCGGCAAGGAGGCGACGCTCGAAGGCGATGGCCGACGGTTCGGCGACCTCGCCGCCGAGCGGCTCGGGGTGGCGGCATGAATCGAACGTTGCCGCCGGGAGTTGGCACAGGTCGAAGCCGAGATCCGCGCCGGCAATCCCGATCTTCAGGGCCTATGCCTCGCGTTGTCGGACTGGTCCGCCGAGTTGCGTATTCTTGAAAGGCTTCCGTGGAAAACCACCTTCTTCAGATCCTGGTCCCCGGCGTCGGACTGATCTCGGGGTTGATCGCCACCTACGTCAGTCTCCAGAACCGGGCGCTGCTGGCCGAGGTGCGGCGGGAACTGGCCGAGCTCGAAAACCGCCTGATCGAGAAGATCAACGGAACGTACGTACGCCGGTCAGAATGTTCCTTGCGCGAAGAGCTGGTGCAGGAACGGTTGAACTCGCTCGTGGACGAGATGAAGAACAGAAACGCCGCCGGACGTTAACCGGCGGCGGTGAAGGGAAGCAGGATGCTATTGGCCGGCGATGCGGTAGGCTCTGGCGCCCTCGGGCGTCTTGACGGATTCGACCGTGAGCCCCATCTTCTTGCCGAGCGCGCCCGAGATGAACCCGCGGACGCTGTGGGCCTGCCATCCGGTGGCGGACATGATGTCGGCGAGCGTGGCGCCTTCGGTGCGGCGCAGCAGTTCGAGGACGATGGCCTTCTTGCTGCCTTCGCGCGCGTCCTTGGACCCAGCGGCATCGCCTTTGGGCTTGGCCTCCTTGGTCGTCTTGGCCTTCTTCGGCGCGGCAGGGGCCGCCTGTGGCGCGGGGGTAGGCGTCAGGGCTTGGACCGCCTTCCAGATCCGCGTGACGGCGGTCTTGCGGTCGGTGAACTTCTTGACCGGCTTCAGGTCACCGAACGGCGGCGCCCCGGCAAAGCTGTTCCAGACCTCAACGAGGCGGTCGCTGGGCCAGGTGGCGGCGAGTTTGGCGAGTTCCTTCTCGCTGGTGAATCGCGCCTGGTCGTCGGGGATCGCGTCCCCGGCGATGTAGGCGGTGATCGTATTGTCGGAATCGATGGCAAACGTCGTCATGGTGGTTGTCCTTTCTATCTGGTCATTCCGGCGAGCTGATCGCCGGCGGTAATCGAGAGGTTCTTGTAATAGCCGCTGGCCAGGCGCGCCCAGCCGAACGGCGTCGAGATTTCATGGCGCGCGGCGATCCGGCTCAACTTGATGCGGTGCGTGCCGTTGTCGAACTCCTTCTTGAGGTGGCCCCAGCGGTCGAGCTTCCAGCCGTTGCGGGTGGCCCAGGCGATCAGTTCTTCGCGGGTCATGTTCAGTACTCCAGTCCTTTGGCGTCGACCGCGCTGCGGTCGCCCAGGTCGGCGAGCACGTAGGCGAGTTGCTCGGTGATGCGGCCGAGGTCGCCCGCGTAGCCCCAGTCGGCGGGCGCGGCGGCCTGCCGCTTCTTGTGATCGGCCAGGCGGCCAGCAATGCGTTTCAGCAGGTACTGGGCTTCGGCGAACCGCGCGGTGTAGCAGCCGGCGGCGGTTTGGTCGGTCGATTGCGCTTTGGTGTTCCTCATTGCGAACCCATTCATCGCTTCACCCGCGCGAAGAAGCAAGCGGAATCGAACAACTGAATCTCTCGACGTTTCAAACAGATAGGGCCAGAGATGTCGGATAAGCTGATGAGCCAGGCCGAGTACGCGCGGCATCGCGGCAAGAGCCGCCAGTACATCAGCCGCCTGGCCAAGGCCGGCGTGCTGGTGATGCGCGGCGGCAAGGTGGACGCCGCCGCCTCGGACGCCGTGCTCGATGATCGGCCGGAACCGGTTTCCGAGCGCGTTGTCGCCGCATCGTCGGAAGGCGCCCCGTCCGGCACGACCTTTGCCCAGGCCAAGACTGCCGACATGGTCTTCAAAGCCAAGCTCCGCAAGATGGAGTACGACGTGCGGATGGGCAAGCTCGTCGAGGCGGAACTGGTCAAGCAGCGCTGGTCCACAATCTACCGCCTCATCGTCGACCGGATCCTGGCGTGGCCGAACCGTCTCGCGCCCGAGGTGGCGGCGCTCACCGACGAGCGGCAGGTGCGGGAAGCCATCCTGCGGGAGGCGCGGACGTTGGTCAACGACCTGCGAGCCGACGTGCAGTATGCGCGTTGAGGAGATCCAGATCCTCGCGGCTGATGTGCTGGCGCCGCCTCCCGATCTGACGGTCTCCGCGTGGGCGGATCAGAACCGGCGGTTGTCGTCGGAGTCCGCCGCGGAGAAGGGTGAGTGGCGGACAGATCGCGCCCCGTATCAGCGCGCCGTGATGGACGCCATGGGGCCCGCGAGTCCTTACGAAACGGTCGTGATGATGTGGGCGGCGCAGTCGGGCAAGAGTTCGCTGCTCGAAAACTTCTTGGGCTACATCATCGAGCTCGACCCAGGACCGGTGTTGCTGGTCGAACCGCGCGAGGTGGATGCCGAGGCGTTCTCGAAGGATCGTCTCGCGCCCATGCTGCGCGACACGCCGTGCCTGCGCGGCAAGGTGGCGGATGCGCGCTCGCGCGATTCGAACAACACGATCCTGCACAAGAAGTTCCTGGGCGGCTCGATTACGCTCGCGGCAGCGAACTCTCCGGCCGGCCTGGCGATGCGCTCGATCCGCTACTGCCTGCTCGACGAGGTTGATCGTTACCCGGCGAGCGCGGGCAGTGAAGGCGATCCGGTGAACCTCGCCATCACGCGCACGGCGAACTTCTGGAACCGGAAGATCGTTCTGTGCTCGACGCCCACGACCAAGGGCGCCTCGCGGATCGAGCAGGCCTGGCTCAACTCGAACCAGCAGAGCTACTGGGTGCCGTGCCCGCACTGCGCCGGACCCCAGGTTCTCCGCTGGGAGAACCTGATCTGGCCGAAGGACGAACCGGAGAGGGCCGAATACCGCTGCGAACACTGCTCCCGGATGATCGCCGACTGGCAGAAGCACGGCATGCTCCGCGCCGGCGAGTGGCGCGCCGCGCGACCGGAAGTGGCCGACGTCGCCGGATTTTGGATCAACGGCCTCTACTCGCCCTGGCGCAAGTGGGGCGCGCTGGCGAAGAAATTCCTGGCGGACAAGCGATCTGTCGAGACCCTCCGTGAGTTTGTGAACACCGTGCTCGCCGAACCGTGGGACGATGCCGCCGAAACCACGGTCGACCAGGCCACGGTGATGGCTCGCCGGGAGCACTACCGGGCGGCAGTGCCATTCGGCGCTGTGGTGCTGACCGCCGGCGTCGATGTGCAGAAGGACCGGCTCGAACTGGAACTCGTGGGCTGGGGACGCGGCGAAGAATCCTGGTCCGTCGAGTACCGCGTGCTTCCGGGCGATCCCTCGGGCGCCCTGGTCTGGCAGGAACTCGACACCTACCTGGAGCGGCGTTGGCCGCATGAGACGGGGCTTTCGCTGCCAGTGTCGGCATGCTCGATTGACGCGGGCTACGAGTCGCAAGCGGTATATGAGTTCTGCCGGACGCGCTATCACCGGCGCATCTTCGCAGTGAAGGGCAAAGGTGGACCACTGCCCGTCTGGCAGCGCAAACCCACGGCGAAGAACATCCGCGGTGAGAAGCCGTGGATCGTCGGCACCGACACAGCGAAGGAAACCATCTACGGGCGCCTCAAGAATCCGACGCCAGGCACGCCCGGCTACTCGCATTTCCCGGCGGATCGGGAGGAGACGTACTTTGAACAGCTCCTCGGCGAAGTCCTTGTGACCACCTACGCAAAGGGCCAGCCCAAGCGTGATTGGCGGCCAAAGCCGGGCGTGCGGCAGGAAGCGCTCGACGCGCGCGTCTATGCCTACACCGCGTTGCGGGCCCTCATCTCCATGGGGCTCTCGCTCGACAACGAAGCGGACCGGATCCTGGCCGCGAACCGGCCCCGGCCCGTGCCGGAGGATGACCGGGACCGCGAACGCTGGCTGGGCAATCGAGGAAGGAAGTGGCTCACGCGATGAAAGTCAGAAGTCAGCCTAGCGCTCTGGGTACCCCTGGCATCTGGGAGTACCTGGTGGTCACCGGCGATGCCGAATCGCCGGACCTCCTTGCCGAGCACGGCGCGCAGGGGTGGGAACTGGTGGCTGTCGTGCGCGAATTCGGAACACGGGCGACGTTCTACTTCAAACGGAGGCGGCAGTAGATGGCGTGGACGCAGACGCAACTCGGCGCCATCGAGGCGGCGATCGCAAGCGGTGAACTGACCGTCCGCTTCGGTGATCGCACCGTGACCTACCGCTCCATGGAGGAACTCCTCCAGGCGCGTGGCGTGATCAAGGAATCACTGGCAGCGGAATCCGGAACCGCGACCGACCGCTTCTCGTTTGCTCAGACCTCAAAAGGATGAACTGGCTCGACAAAGCAATCGCCTGGGTGTCGCCCGAGACGGGTCTGCGCCGGATGCGCGCGCGCCGCGCGGGAGAACTCATCCGGCTGGCCTACGAGGGAGCACGCACGGACCGGCGTACGGGCGGCTGGATCACGACGGGCAACTCCGCGAACGCCGAGATCGCGGTGGCCCTGTCGAAGCTCCGCGAGCGGTCCCGCGACTTGGTCCGCAACAACGCGTATGCGGCGCGCGCGGTAGCCGAGGTGGTGGGCAACGCCATCGGTACGGGCATCACGGCGCAGGCGCGGAGCGGCGAGCCGGAGGTGGACGCCCAAGTCAATGCCGCCTGGGCTCAGTGGATGGACGAGTGCGACGCCGACGGCCAACTCGATTTCTACGGGCTCCAAGCGCTGGTGGCGCGCACCGTTTTCGAAAGCGGCGAGTGCTTGGTGCGATTGCGGCAGCGGCGTCCGAGCGACGGCTTGGCGATCCCGCTCCAGATCCAGGTGCTGGAGCCGGATTACCTCGACCAGACCAAGACCCAGAGGACCGACACCGGCTACATCATTCAAGGCGTCGAATTCGACCTGGTGGGCCGGCGGGTCTTCTACTGGCTCTACGGCCAGCATCCCGGTGACGTAGTCCAGACGGGCGTGCGTGGCGGGGCGTCGCTTCAATCCGTCCGCGTGCCTGCCAGCGAGGTCCTGCACATTTACCGCAAGGATCGTCCCGGCCAGGTGCGCGGCGTTCCGTGGCTGGCGCCTGTCGTTGTCACGCTGCGTGATCTGGACGAATACGAGGAGGCCGAGCTGGTCCGCAAGAAGATCGAGGCCTGCTTCGCGGCGTTCGTGACGCAGCCGCAGGGCCCGGAAGGTCCGTCGATTGCGCCGGCCACGCCGGATCCGGCCACCGGCAAGCGTGTCGAGAGTTTCGAGCCGGGCATGATCGAGTACTTGAAGCCGGGCGAGGAGATCACCTTCGCCTCTCCGTCGGCCTCAGCGGGATATCGGGATTACGTCGCGGCGAAGCAGGCGCAGATCGCCACGGGTTTGCAGCTCACCTACGAGCAGTTGACCGGCGACCTGTCGCGCGTGAACTACTCGAGCTATCGCGCCGGACTGCTCAGCTTCCGCAATGGCATCGAGGGTTTCCGGTGGCTGACCTTCATACCGATGTTCTGTGCCCCCGTCTGGAGCCGTTTCCTGACCGTGGCCTACGCTACCGGTGCAATTCCAGAGCCTGGGCCGTTCCGTGCCGAGTGGACGCCGCCAGGATTTGGCAGCGTCGACCCGTACAAAGACTCGATCGCCACGCTCAACCGCATCCGTGCGGGCACGCTCACGCTGCGCCAGGCGATCGCCGAGCAGGGTTACGACCCCGATGCGCAGCTCGAGCAGATCGCCGAGATCAACCGGATGCTCGATGAGCGCGGCATCGTCCTCGACTGCGACCCGCGCCGCGTCACACAGACCGGCACCCAACAGAAGGACCTGACTCAATGAGCGAACAAATCCTCAGCCGTGAACGGCTGGCGGCCGAATTCGAAGTACTCTCTCCCGCCAGCCGCGAAGACAGGACCGCAACTCTCACCTGGTACACAGGCGCCGCCGTGCGTCGCTATGACAGCCGGGGTCCCTACGAGATGCGCTTCTCGATGGAGCCGGGCGCGGTGCGCATGGGCCGCCTGGCGAGCGGTTCGGCGCCGCTGCTGAACTCACATCGCGACTTCACGGTGGACGACGTCATCGGCGTCATCGCCAAGGCCTGGATGGAGAACGGTCAAGGGAAAGCGACCATCCGCTTCTCGAAGCGCGCCGACGTCGATCCCATCTGGCAGGACGTCCAGGATGGGATTCTTCGCAATGCCTCGATGGGCGTCGCCATTCACGCTGTCCAAGACGTCACTCCGCAAGGAGCAGCGACGCGCCAGGTCCTGGTGACCGATTGGGAACCCGAGGAGGTTTCGCTCGTCCCCATCGGCGCCGATCCGGGTGCGGGATTCAAGTTTCAACGGGCAACTGGCCCACAGGAGCAAACGATGGAAGAAACCATCACCGAGACGGGCGAACAGGCCCGTGTCGAAATCAACGTGGATGCCGAGCGGCAAGCCGCGGCACTGGCCGAACGCGCGCGCATCCATGAAATCGAAAAACTCGGCCGCGCCGTCAACCTCGACGCAACGCTCGTGTCGCAGCACGTCGAGGCGGGCACGTCGGTCGACGATTTCCGCAAGCTGGCGCTCGACGAGCTCGCCAAGCGGAGCGAAGCGACGCCCATCCGCAGCGCGACGGCCGCTGTGACGCGGGACGAAGCCGACACCCGGCGAGCCGGGATCACCGCTGCGTTGCTGCACCGCTACGATCCGGCGGTCTTCCCCTTGAAGGATGATCTCGGCCGCGATTGGACCGGGCAGACGCTGCTCGACCTGGCGCGGGAGTGTCTGGAGGCCACTGGCATGCGGACGCGCCGTCTGCCGCGGCACGAGATCGCGAAGCTTGCGCTCTCGACCTCCGACTTCCCCTCGATCCTCGCCGACGTGGCCAACAAGACCCTGCGGCAAGCCTACGAGGCCTACCCGCGCACGTTCCTACCGTTCTCGCGGCGGCGCTCGGCGGTGGACTTCAAGAACATCAACGCCGTGCAGTTGGGCGAAGCGCCGTCGCTCCAGAAGGTGAACGAAAAGGGCGAGTTCACCCACGGCTCCATCGCCGAATCGAAGGAAACCTATAAGCTCGCTACCTACGGCCGGATCGTCTCGATCACCCGGCAGGTAATCATCAACGACGATCTGAGCGCCTTCACCCGAATCCCGGCGGGCTTCGGAGTGGCGGCAGCGACGCTTGAGAGCGACACCGTGTGGGGCATCATCACCTCGAATCTGAACATGGGAGACGGGGTGGCGCTGTTCCACACCAATCACTTGAACCTGAACTCCGGCGCCGGGAGCGCGCTGGCGCTCGCCGGACTGGGGGCCGCTATGGCAGTGATGGCCAAGCAGAAGGGGCTCGACGGCGTCACGGTCCTGAATGTCCAGCCCCGCTATCTCGCCGTGCCGGTGGCGTTGCAGTTGACGGCGTTCCAGTTGGTCGCGGCGAACCTCGCGCCGGCGCAGTCGGCTAACGTGGTGCCGGAGTACATCCGGGCCCTGACGCCGATCGCCGAACCGCGTCTCGATGCGGCGAGCGCCACGGCGTGGTATCTGTTCGCCTCGCCGGACCAGATCGACACGATCGAGTACGCCTACCTCGAAGGCCAGGACGGCGTGTACATCGAGACGCGTCAGGGCTTCGATGTCGATGGCGTCGAGATCAAGGCTCGCCTCGACTTCGGGGCCAAGGCCATTGACTGGCGCGGGCTCCAAAAGAACGCGGGCAGTTAACAAGGAGACTGAGCGATGAAGAACTACGTACAGAAGGGCGAGACTCTGACGCTCACCGCGCCGTACGCGGTGAGTTCGGGCGGCGGCGCGCTGGTGGGATCGATCTTCGGCGTTGCCGCCGCCGACTACGCGAGCGGCACCGAGGGTGAGTTCCAGGTGCAGGGCGTCTTCGATTTGACGCGGGAGACCGGTGGCAGCACGGCCTGGTCGGCCGGCGACCTCATCTACTGGGACAACACCAATAAGCGCGCAACAAAGACCGCGACCAGCAACAAGCTGATCGGCGTTGCGGCGAGGGCCGCGGCCGATGGCGACGCCACGGGCCGCGTGCGGCTGAACGGGGCGTTCATCTCCTGATGGCGTTCGCTGATTCCGTTAGCCGGGTGGACGAGGCCTGCCTGCGGGTCTTCGGGCGAGAGGTCCTCTACTTGCCTGAGGCGGGCGGCCAGGCCGTCGTCCGCGCGGTGTCTCAGCCGGCGCGAGAGGCCGAAGACTCCTCGCCGGGAGTCTATGCGGTGTTGTTTGTCCGGCTGGCGGACTTGCCAGGGATGCCCGCACGCGGGGATGAAGTTGAGATCGGCGTCATCCGTTACAAGGTCTTCGACATCGAGATCGACGCCGAGGGGGGCGCCGTGCTGCGGTTGCGGCAGACTGGTTGAACTTCCGGTCAATTGGGCGGAAGTCGTTGGGGTTGATTCATGCCGAGCGTCCGCGTCTACCAGAAAAAGCAACTCCGGCTCGACCTGCTCAACTTCCGGCAGCGCCAGATGTACGAGCTGGGCGGCGCGGGCGTCACGGCGGTAAAGGCGCGGCTGAGCGCCGCGCAAGGTCCGGAGGATACCGCCGCCAAGCCGCTCACCAAGCGTTACGCGATCTTCAAGACGCGCAAGAGTAAGGGCAACCGCCGCAACCTGACATTCGCCGGTGACCTGCTGCGCAATTTTCAGGTTCGGACGGTGAGCGAGAACCGGGCCAAGGCGAACGTCTCGACCCGCAAGGACCGTATCAAGGCATGGGCCAACCAGAAGCGCGAGGCGTGGATGGTCTTCTCGCCGAAGAACAAGTCGGCAGTGGTCGAGGCAGCCCGCAAAACGCTTGAGGCGATGAAGCCGCGGCTTCTCCTCGAACGGTCACTTGGTGGAAGGCAGCGATGATTAACCCGGCGGAACTGGTCGACAACCTTGTCGCCCTGCTACGCGACATACCGGAACTGGTCACGGAGATGGGCGGCGATGAGCAGCGGATCTTCGCCTACCACGATCAGTATCCGAAGCGGGCGAGCCTCGCGGCGGCGATCCACGACATGCCGGCGCCCGCGACCATGGCCGCCTGGCAGGGCACACAGCCAGGCAGCTTTGGCGGAGTGGATGTCTGGAAGCACCAGGTCACGCTCTATCTGCGGGCGCACGAGACCTTTGACGGCGATCCGCCCACCGCCTACTACCGGCTGTTTTGGCTCATCACCAAGGGAGTGCCATCGTCAGTGGGTGTGCCGCTGATCAACGCTACGGTGCATCCGTCCTGCTACCCGATGGATTTACCGCTCATCCATCGGCAGACCGACGCGGAGGGGCTCGACTACTTTGAGGTGCCCATGACGTTTACGGAGATGGGAGATGAATGAGCAAGTGGTTCTGATCTCGCCCGATGGCGACGTGCGGCACGTCGAGGCGCGGCCGGAAATTTTGGTCCCCTTGATGGTCCGTGGCTACCGGCAACTGACCGAACAAGAAGATGAGGAGGTAACGCCTGATGTCCGTCACGCGGATGCAGGAAATCCAGATCTGCTTCGGTAAGCAGAAGCAGGCCGACATCTCGACCGCCAACACCGGCGTCCAGATGTGGCAGTTGCGGAAGCTCAACGCCGCCCTTGCCAACCCGAAGCTCAACACGGAGAACGACGCCGAGGAGTTCGGCAAGGGCCACGAGTTTCCGACACAGTCCTTCCAGACGTCGTGGGACGTTAATGGGACGCTCGAAAAGTATCTCGGCGCAGAAATCGGCGCGTGGGCGATGGCCTATGGGTTGGGCAAGGTGGTGAAGAGCGGGACCACACCGAACTTCACCTACACCTGCACGCCGCTCTTCCCTGCCAACGGCGACGCGGCCGAGTTGCCTTACTTTTCCTTCGTCGAGCAGATCCGCCCGGGCGCGGGTGTCGTCGTGGACCGGATGGCGGTGGGCTGCGTGGTCGAAGGCTGGACGATTTCAATCGGCAGCGGGCCGGGCCGGGCCAATTCAAAGATCACCGTTGAGTTCGTCGGTTCCGGTAAGACCACCGAGCCCGCGGGAATCACCATGCCGGCGGCGACCGTGGAGAAGCTTCTTCCGTCGGCTTCGCTCGCGTTGACCATCAACGGCGTCAACTACGTCTCAAACAAGAACATCGTCTCGCTGGAGACATCGTGGAAGAACAACGTCAGGATGGACGGCGGCTTCTTCCCCGGCTCCGGTTTCCAGACGCCTGGTGACGGCGCGAGCGGCGCCATCCGTGGCCGCCTCGAGTTCGGCAACCGCCAGGGCACCCTCAGGTTCGTCGCCCGCTTCGAGAACGGCTCGACGGAACTGACGAAGCTCAAGAGCCAGTCCACGGGCACAGCCGTGATGGCGCTGACCTACGACTCCAACAACTCGCTCGAGATCACCTGGCACAAGGTCTCCTTCGCAACCGCCGAACTCGGCGAGACGGACGGCATCGTCACCGTTTCCGTCGAATGCCTGCCGATGTGGGATGAGACCAACGGCATCGTCTCGGCCGTGGCCAAGTGCGGAGTGGACGGGATCTGCCAGTAGAAAGGATTTCCATGGAGACCAACGAAGCAGTGTTTGATGCAGCACGGCCAATCGCCATCCACCTCCGGACTCCTGCCGGCGTGAAATCCGTCCGCGTTCGGTTTCCCACTGATGAGGAGTGGATTGACCGCCAGAAGAAACGTAAGGTCATCGTGAAGCAACTGGGGCGCGGCGTGTCGGAAACGACGATTCCCGACTCGCAAGATGCCGATGCCGACCTGCTTGCGAAGATCCGGGTACTGGAGGAGAACGCTCCCGATGTGGATGCCTTTGAAGCCGGCCGCATCATCGAGCAGTTGAGCCAGGCCGACGTCGACGACGTCGTCCAGGAGGGTGACGCCTTCCGGGTGACGCTGCGTGTCCTCGGCGGCACGGTGACACATCGTCTCAAGATGCCGTCGGCGAAAGACGTCTTCGATTACCGCCGCGGATTCGCGCGGGTGCTGGATTTGCCCTACAGCCGCCAGGAACTGATCATCAACCTGGCCCCGGCGGGCACGCTTTTCAAGAAGCTGCTCGAATCCTCCGAGGGCTACGCCGGCGAGGTGCCGATCATCCACCAGGCCGTCGCGGTGAAAGCCGCCATCGACGCTCTCGACGGTGCCTTCCAGGAGACCGGCGACCCAAACTGACGCCCGGGGAGTGGCCGGAGCAGCCCTCCCTCCGATTCCTGATTCATTGGGCGCTCCGCCGGGAGGAACTCTGTGACCCCGGCCTCTGCCCGGACGCTCCGGACGATGGCGGCCGCTGCGACCACTGCCCTCTGGACAGACTGGACGCCGCGCAATCCTCCGAGGCGGGTCTGTTGCTGCGGCGCGCGCTCGACCTTCGGGCGGCGCTGAAGCTGGGCGTCCGACTCGAACTTGATGAGATCCGTGCGGACGAGTTCCAGGCGCTGGTGGTACTGGAGGAGGAACGCGACGCGTTGGACCGCGAGCAGATGAACGCGCATGGCCGATAGCAGGCTCGAACTCGTCGTTGAAGTCGACACCAACAGGGCCAATGCGTCCATCAAGAGCGTCAACGCGAGCCTGTCCAGCATGGAGGCTTCGGCGGTGAAGACCGCCCGAGGCGCGGCGCATGGAATCGACGGAATGGCCGCCGCGATGGTGAAAGGCGCCACCGCGGGGAACCTGCTGGCCGACGCCATCAAGAGCGCGCTCACCTGGGCCAAGGAGTTCACCGTCGGTTCGGTCATGATGGCCGCCGAGAATGCGAAAGCCGAGGCCTCGCTCAAGGCGCTGGCCAACGCCCACGGCGTGGGAGCGGCTGCGGCGGCCAGGCAAGTCGCTGCCATCGAAGAGATTGGCTTCGAGTACACCGACGCCGCGCACGCCGTGCAGCGGTTGATCGTAGCCGACTTGGAACTCGCCAAGGCGCCAGGCTTGGCGAAACTGGCCAAGGATGCGGCGGCGGTCCAGAACATCGCCGCCGGCGAGGCCCTCGAATCCATCGTGATGGCCATCGAATCGGGTGCCTCGCGCGGCCTTCGCACGCTGGGGCTGTTCGTCGACTTCCAGAAGGAATCTCAGATCGCCCAGCTTCAACTCGGACGCGCCCTGACCGAGACCGAGGAGAGGCAACTCCGGTACAACGCGGTCATTCGGGAAGGCGCGAAGATCCAGGGCGCCCACGCAGCGGCTTCCCAGACGGTCGAGGGCCAACTGGGCGCGTTGCGGCGGGAGTTCAACAATCTCCGGGAGGAGATCGGCGCCAAGTTCCAGGACGACTTCAAGGCGCTGATCGGCAACCTGCGCGGCCTGGTCGGGTGGCTGCGGGAGAACACCGACCTGCTCAAGAAGTTCGGCGAGGTGGCGCTGTGGGTTTCTGGCGTACTGGCCACCTATGCCCTGGCCGACAAGATCATGGCGCTCGCGAAGTCGATCGCGGCGCTCCAGCTCGCGAGCATCAACCCTTACGCTCTTCTCGCGGTGGGCGTGGTGGGCGCGGGCTTCGCCATCTACTCGCAGTGGAAGGACACCCAGGATCAACTTCAGGCTCGCTTCGACGAGATGCAGCGGAAGGCCCTGCGCGAGGATCTGCTGAGCGGAAGGACCAGCGTCGATGCCCTTCGCAAGCAGGGGATGACCGACGACCAGATCCGCGAACTCATCAGCGGCAGAAGGTGGCTGCCTGGCGAGCAGCCGTTCGAATATGAAGGGCCCAAGCTGACCATCAAGACGTCACCGGAGCCGGACCTCGAAGCATTGAAACGGGCTGCCGAGATCCGGAAGCGCCAATTGGAGGTGGAGCGCGAGAGCGCACGCGCGCTCGAGGAAGCGCGCCGGCGCGGCCTCGTGGGATTCGCGCGGGACGTGGCCGAGGTCCAGGAACAGATCCGTAAGTGGACTACCTTCGTGGACGAGCGGGGCAACGAGCAGCGGATCGCACTCACGCGCAAGGCGTGGGAGAACGTCATCGGCGAGCTTCGTGAGCGGCTCGCGAACTGGCAGAAGGAAGTCCAGGAAACCAACCGCAAGAATCTCGCCGAGTATCTGGCTGCGGAAGAAGAGGGCGCGCGGCGGCGGCTGGAGATCGAGTCGCAACTGTTCAGCCAGCGGCTGGCGTACAACGAGGAGATTTCGAAGCGGAACCTCGATCACCTGGAGCAGATGCTTGGCATTGAGGAGGCGCGGGCCGGGATCACGCGTGAGGCCCAACTGCGGGCCCTCGAGGCTACGAATGCACAGACGCTGGAGCAGAAGGTGGCGGTCGAGCAGCGCAAGGCCGCGATCGAGATCGAGTACCTCACCCGGGTACACGAGATCCGAATGCGGCTATTCGATCTCGAAACCTCGCGGATGGTGATCGAGGAAGAAGCGACACTGAAGCGGCTCGGTTACCGGGCCGACGAAATCCAGGCGCGCATTGCAGAACTCACCGCGCAGCGGGATGAGATCCGGCGGTTCCAGCAGGAGGCCACCGACGCCGCGATCCAGGGCGCGCGCGAGAATGCGGCGATCCGCCAGGCGCAGTTGATTAGGGATCACAACCAGCGGATCTTCGATTCCTTCAAGCGGCAGGCCGAGGGTGTCTTCGATGCGCTGCTCACCAAGTCGCAGTCCATCTGGTCGGCCATTGGGAATTCGCTCAAGACCGCTCTATTGACCGCCATCAAGGACGTGCTCACTTCACGCGTCGCCGCGATGCTGATGCAGTTGTTTACTGGAACGCGGGTCTCGCTAGCCGGCGGAGGCGCCTCCGGCGGTGGGACGCTCGGCAGGCTGGGCGGGTTG
Organism: Bryobacteraceae bacterium; assembly: GCA_026129905.1. Lineage (GTDB taxonomy): Bacteria > Acidobacteriota > Terriglobia > Bryobacterales > Bryobacteraceae > JAHCHE01. The sequence continues at coordinate 335,549 of JAHCHE010000001.1, forward strand.
CTCGGCGTCGGCGCAGTGCCGGTCTTCGGCCAAAGCAGCGGCGGTGGCCCCATTCCCGGCGGCGCGGCCGGAGGGTGGGGCACTCCTCCCTTCATCCCTTCGAGTGGCGGCGGTGGCTGGAGTGGACTGCTCGGCGGATGGAAGGACTTCCTCGGCTTCGGCGGCGGTGTCCAGTACGCACCCGGTAAGGCCGTGACCTGGGAAGCGGCGACCGTGGGCCAGAAGCTCTCGGCCCTCGGGCGGTCCAACGCCGCACTTCTGGGAGGCGCGACGCTCGCCTTGATGGGCCTCCAGCGCGGCGGCGCCTCCGGCCTCGCCATGACCACCGCCGGCGGCGCCATGATCGGCTTCAAGTATGGCGGTCCTCTCGGCGCGGCCATCGGAGCCGGAATCGGAGCGGTCGCCGGGTTGGTGCGGCTGTTCGTCAAAGGCGCGCAGGAGAAAGCGCGTGAGAAGATCAAGGCCACCTACGGCGTCGATATCAGCGACAAGGGCGTCTTGAAGCAGATCGTCGATATCGCGAAACAGGGCTTCGGTGGCAACCTCGACATGGCCATCCGCAGCCAGCAGATCCGCGACTTGGTCGAATTGTACGCACTGTCGACGGGGCAGACCACTTCAGGTCTCCCTGCCAGCGTGCGTCCGGTCTCGATCCTGCAACAGGGCGGCAGCCTGTTCCAGTCGAGCCCCGGTGCCCTGACGCTGGACCGCATCGGTGGCGGCGCGCCGTCGTCCGCGGCGGGGCCAACAGTGATCAACATCACCGTGCCCGGAGCGAAGGAGTTCTTCGAGAAGGAGACCGTGCGCGTGGTGGTTGAGAATCCGCGCGCCGTGCAATCGGCGGCAATGACCGCGACCAAGGCCAGCGCCGGCCGCCGGGAGATGACCGGGCTGCAATTGAGTCCTGGGTTGATCATGTCATGACGCGAATGGAACTGATTCAGAAACTGGCGCGCGCCATCGCGGAGAAGGAAGGGTTCTTCGTGACCGAGGCGCAGGCCAAGGCGCGCAAGATCCCGTACCCCACGCGCGCCCAGCGGAACGCGAATCCTGGCAACATCCGTGCCTGGCGCGACGCGAAACGGCGGCCGTATCCGATCAGCGGCGGCTATGTCGATTTCGTTACCTGGGCCTCGGAGCGCTTTCCGGGTGTCTCGCGGGAAGAGATGAGCCGCCGTGCCCTTGAGGAAGGCTGGCGCATCCTGCGGGTTCTAGTCGGGCAGTATCTCGACGGGCGGTACACCAGCGGCCAGGCTCCCACGATTGAAGAGATGTTTCGCGTCTATGCTCCCGCCGCAGATGGCAACGACCCGGCGGGCTATGCGCGCTTCGTGGCGGCCAAGCTCGGCGTGCGCCCGGACCAACGGCTCCTCGATCTGGTGACGGCCTGATGCCCGGCTCAGTCCAGAACGCCGCGCCGCTCACCGTGCTGCCGGCAAGCCTGTCGCGCGCCTTCGTCCACCAGCGCGAGTACCCTGTCCTCGACAACGAATACCGCAACGGCGAATCGCAACGCTCCGTCCAGGCGACCAACAGCCGCAAGCGCTGGCGGCTGGCGAAGCGGCTGACGCCGGCGCAACTCTCGGCACTCCGCGATTTCTATGACGCCCGCAAGGGCGCAACCGAGCCGTTCTACTTCTACGACCCGTATCAGACTACACCGAAGTTCTCACACGACCCGACAGGGCAGGCCTCCGCAGGACGCTACACCGTCCGCTTCGTCGGCGCGTGGGAACAGAGCACTTCGCTTGCGCGCACCGATCTGTCGCTGGAGTTGATCGAACTTGCCTGACTTCCTCGGTAACGTCCCTGTCCCCGAGATCGCACCGAGCGGCGTGTTCTCGCTTACACCAGATTTCCCTCTTGAGGTGCGCCGCGACCATGAGGTGGTCGTGCACCAGTTCGGCTCCGGCAATACAAAGATCGAGCAGCGTTTCCTCCTCGGCACTGGCGCGCGCCGCTTCACGATTCGCAAGCAGTGGCTCCGCGACGCCGAGCGCATCGCCCTACGCAACTTCTGGGAGTCGAAGTACGGTCCTTACGGGGCCTTCACGTACAACGCCCCGAACGACGCTGGCATTGGCACCACGCCCGCCACCTGCCGTTTCGCCAATGAACCGCTCTCCTGGGAGATGGTCGCCGACTGGGCCTGCTCTCTCGGCGTGACACTCATCGAGATCCCCCAGACCAGCCCGTCGTATCCGCTGAACCAGACCGTCAACCGCTTCCCACCTTCCGCACTTCAGACCGCGCTGTTGTCCCAGGTCCAGGAGATTATCCCGCTTGTCCGCATCCAGCCGCTTCAACCCGGCTACCCGGCCATCTACGTCTCGGACCGCCGCTGCACCATCGGGGGCCAGCTATACCAGGCGCGCCTGATCGAATTCGACGGCATCTCGCAATCCATCGGCAACGAGTCCGACGAGGCCCAGTTCACCTTCGGCAACGCCGACCGCGTGATGCGCGACCTCTCCAATGACGTCGACCTCTTCCGCGCCGAGATCGCCTTCAGCCTGTTTCACACCGGGACCGGGATCAAGCTCGACCTCTGGAAGGGCAACGTCGTGAACTGGACCTGCGATGCCAGCCCCGAGTTCCGAGTGACCGCCGCTGATGGCCTCTACGAGTTGAATCTGCCCTACCCGACACGTAAGATCTCCCGCACCTGCTGGAAGCCGTTCAATTCGGCGGCGTGCCCGTTCGCTTCTCAGGGCGCGCTCGATCTGGTCAACTTCCCCGAGGCCGATCCTACCCGCTGTGACAAGGGCTTCGACACCCCGAACGGTTGCCGAGCGCACGGCATGAACGACTACTACGGCGGCATCATGGCCAAGCCGCAGGGCGTGCGCATCAAGGACAACTCGACGGGCGTCTGGGGCTTCGGCCGCTCGACGCTCACCTCCGTCTCGCTGGTCGCCGACTCGATCTACGATCAGGTCCTGGCGGAGATTTACACCGACTCGCCGATGCCGGTGAATGCCAAGATCGCCTCGGGCCGCGACGAGAGCGACTTCTACGCCGCCGTGGGCATCGTGGGCGAAGGCCCGCTGGGCGCGTATGGCACGGGCCACAAGCTCGACGGGCAGTATCATCACGGCTACCCTGGTTCGCTCGGACTGATGACCAGCCTGGGCCCCGATCCGAACCCGACGACCTTCGGGTTCGACACGGATTCAGGCCCGGAACGCGCCGCCGGCACGGCGTTCCTCATGATCCGCCGCTCGGACGCCAAGGGTTTGCAGCTCTCGCGCCTGAGCGAGCACGCGATGGAGGCGGTCGTCTCGCAGGGGCTGAGCGGCTGGGTGTGGACCTCGCCCGGCGTGCGAGTCTTCGGTCCACCGCTGACCAAGCCGATCTGGATCGCAGTCAACATGCTCCTTCGCGCGCGGGGCCTGCGCCTGGGAGCGGGAGCGACCACGCAGCAACTGGACTTCGCGGAGACCCTGTTTGACGTGGAGGCGGCGATCGCGGCGGCAGAGATCTGCAACGAGCAAGTTTCAAAACTGGTTGGCACGGGCACAGAGATCCAGTTCAAGTTCCGCGGCGTGCTCCAGGAAGAGAAGCCCCTGCGCGACTGGCTCCAGGAAGTCCTGATGAACTGCCTGGGCTACTACACCTTCGCCAACGGCAAGCTCAAACTCGGCGTCCGCGTGAACTCGTCAGCGGTCGAGGCGTTCACGGAAGGCAACATCCTGTTCCGCAGCCTGCAACTGGCGCCGCTCAAGCCTGCCTTCAACCACCTGACTGCCAACTTCGCCGACGAGGATTTCGAGTTCGTCGCCAATTCCATCTCGCTCTATGACATCGACCACGCCACGCTGATCGGCGGCGGGGCGGGTCCGCTGTTCCTGAAGTCGACGGTGAATCTCTCCGGCGCGGCGTCGAAGTCGCAGGCGGCGCGGATCATCACGGTCCGCTTGCGCGAGGAGTTGGGCGGCATCACCCCGGAAGAATGGAAAAAGGCGCGCCAGATCAGTTTCCGCACAACGGTACTCGCCCTTAACACCGAACCCGGCATGGTGTGCTCGATGACCCATCCTGACATGCCGGGCGGGCAGGGCGAATTCCGGGTGACCGGCTGGCGGCTGAACCGCGACTACTCGATCGACATCCAGGGCCGCACGACCACGGACTCGATGTATGACCTGATCACCGGTCCGAAGCCCGCCGACGTCGTGCCGGAGCCGCCCGCTGAGGAAGTGCTCATAGACACGGGCGTCCCCGGCGTGCTGACCGGCATTCCTCGCCTGGGCGACTACGGCACCTTCGCCATCGACGAGATGGCGGTTGAGCCAGACGCCTCCGGCAACGCCAACATCGTCGGCGCGCACGAGATCACCCTGGCGCTCTACTACGTGGACGAGCTGACCACCGACCTCTGGGCGGCCATCGACACGGCCATCGATGCCACAACCGACCCTGCCGCCGTTGTTTGCACCGTCAATCCTGATACGGAGAGGGTGTTCCGGGTGGGCGACTTCGTCGTCTTCAACGATGAGTCCGCCGACCCTGAGAATCCTGGCCGGCGCTCCTATGAGTGCGCTCAGATCACCGGTCCGGGAGCGCCTGGCGACGTCGTACCGAGTGGCGAGTTTCACCTGCAGCGTGCCTACCCGGGCGTGCCCGAGGGCCAGGCGACCTTCGGTACGCTCCGCTGCGCGCATCTCGCCGGCGTCCGCTTCTACAAGCTCGACCAGAAGACGTTTACCTTCAGTGTCCGGAAGGGATTCTTCCGCACGCCGAACTTGCCTGCGAGGGTTGAGGCGAAGCTGCCGAGCGCCTGCATCGTCGCCGCCCTCGCCGGCGTGGCCAACCACTTTGGCTACGGCCCCTTCACCGTCTTCCCTCTCTCTCGGCACAACGAACCCTACATGCCGGGCCTGCGCACCTGCAACGGCGGCGCCTACACCTTCCAGGTGCCGGGCCCGCTCACCGTCCAGGAAAATGTCGTCATCCCGATGAAGGTTCAGGATGCCGCCTCGATCCGCTGCGTCTACGCATACCTCCAGCACGGCACGACGGACGGGCAGTCGGCGTTTCTGGTGAAGATCAGCCGGGACGGCGGCGCGACGTGGGAGCCGCTCGAGTACATGAGCATTGCGCAGTCGATTCCGACGCCGTTCAAGACCACCTACGACTTCCTGCTGGAGCAAGGCTACGGAAGGCCGGAGACACGCCGGTTGCCGTACAATGACCTCGGCATCGTGCTCTATCAGGAGGTGACCGCTCATCCGAATCCGCAAACGGTCCAGACCGCCTCCTACGGCGCGAACCGCCTGGGCTTCGACGTAGGCGAGTTCGTGCACATCAACCTGGGCCAAGCTGATGAAGAGTGCGTCGAGGTGCTCGCGGCCGACCCCGACAACCAGACGTTCACAGCGATCTTCACGAAGGACCATGCCATCGGCGCGACGGTCCGGCCGACCATCTGGCCGACGCCTGTTCTGAATGAAGGTGACGACCTGGCTTTCGACATCCTGGTCGTTGCATCGCCCGATCCAGGGAGCGACTTGACGCTCGTCATTCAAACGTAGGAAACAAAAGCAGAGACGATTGTTTGAAACATCTGGAGGTGATAGACTCGGCACTTTGAGATGCCCAAAAGTCTAAAGCCCCGGAAACTCGAGGTTTACGCACTGCACTGCCGGAACGAGGAACAGTCGGTTGACTATGCCGCAGCATTTCAGGCGATCGCCGGAGCGCCCTTCGAAGTGCGGCAGTTCCAGGCAGGCGATAAGTTGGTGGCATTGCCAGGTGTCTCCGTCCAGGACGACACGGTCGAGTTGATCGCGTACGAGGGTCCTGTGGGTGTAAACCCGCTTATCTTCGACGCCGCTACTGGCGACGAGCGTTACGAGCCGCTTGCTGACGACCAGATCATTGCCACCCGCACGTACGCAATTGTTGACCTTGCGAACAAGGAGACGATCGTAGAGTTCAATCAACGCGGTGCCAAAGCGCGCGACGTTGCGGAGGTTCTGGAGGACACGGGCCGACGAATTGGACTGGGCGATAAGTTCAGCGTGGAGCTGATCCCGTCCGCCGACGCCTCTTTCCTTCAGGCCCTGGATCGGTTCGGACGGATCAAAGTCGCGAAGGTCAAGGTCGTGCAGCCCAATTTCGACTGGCATGACAACTACGAAAACATGAATGTCATCGGCGATCAGTCGCATGCCCGCATGGTGGAACTGGTAGCCGTGGCCAATCGCAACGACAGTCTGTCGAAGACGGAGGGCGTGGTCGAGTACATCCGACAGATGGTGGCGCGTGGGGTTAGGAACCTGAAGGGAGCGTCTGTAAGCGGCGTTCGCGTGGGCGAGTCGGCGGATACGACGATCTCGCTGGCCAATTATGTGCAACACCAGAAGGTGTCCGTGCGCATGGACCAGCACGGTCATGTCATCGGCACCGAGATCCGCGAAAAACTTCGGTCCTTTCTCGAAGCCCGCAGAAAAGCAAGGGAACTGACATGATCGGCGCAATGCGGCAATACAGCCGAGAGGAGATCTTACCACGGTGGCGAAGGATAATCTGGCAGCCTCAAGTCGCCTTTGCCGTTGCGTTGGTATGGCTCACCAGTTTCTATGGTGCGCAATTACCTGCGGCCGGACTGAAGATGAGCGAACTGACGACGATTCTGCTGACCTACTCGGCTATCGCGTTTGGATTCTGCATCGCAGGGATGGCGCTCGTGTTGACACTCCCCAGCGAGCACTTCGTTTCGCTCTTGATGAAACATCGGCTGGGGCGAAATACACAGAACTCGTACTCGGATCTGCTATTCGTTTTCTCTTGGACTGCCATCGTTCACTGGCTAGCGGTCCTTATGTCGATCATCGCCGTCTGTGTGCGCGGTGGTGACCGAACCGTTCTGAACGTGGATGACGGAGTAGGGTGGAGCTATTTCGTTGGTGCCATTGTCGGCCTCTCGCTCTATGGGCTTATCCAGTTTCTCCTCACCGTCATCACGCTCTCGGAAGTTGGGCGGCTCTACATGAAGAAGACCTCCGAGACTTCGCGCGAGCGTTAGGCCCCTCGCCCGCTCGACTTCTCCTCTCCACCCGACCTCTCAGCCAACTTGGAGTTTCCCTCGCATGCCACTCGAATCACTTCACATGTTCGATCCGCGACGCAGCATGCAGCTTCAGGGATTCTCCGGCCGCGCCGCCACCACCACGCTCCACAATGCGACAGAGACCGGCTTCCAGATCTCCGGCATCTTCCAGGCGGCAGAGGACTTCGCCAACGTCCAACTTTTCTCGGCTTACGACTACTTCAACCACCTGCGCGTAAAGCCGCTGCCGGTGACGGATCTGTCCGGACTGACGCTTCAGTACAACTTGGAGATCCTGCCGGTCAACGGCGAGGAGGGCAACGTCCGGCCGGACTGCGTGCGATACGCCTCGGTCGGGTGGGACAAGCTCACCATCACCACCGGTGTGGGCGAACTCTACGAAGTCCCTCTGATGCACCACGCGCAGATCGTCTCCGGAGACTACGCTCCAGGCGGCTTCGGCTTCTCGCTCCACGATCGCGACACGGCCACGCTTGACGAACTGCTCGTCGGCAAGCCCACGCCGGCCCTCACTGACACGGCCTACGTCCACTTCATGGGCACGCGGTGGTCCTGCTCCTCGGCAGAGGCCGTCGCCTTCTGCAACCTCGAAACGCGGCTCCTCAACAACATTGGCGCGCCCGAAGTTCCTTCCTGCGAGCAGGCCATCTGGTGGCAGGACGACCCGAACTTTTGGCACTACCTGCTGGTGAACAACGGCGGCGCTGGCATCCAGGAGGCTGGCGCGACCGACGCCGCGGACATCGCCTCCCGCCTGGCCTCGATGGTGGGCATCTCCAGTTACCTGGTCGATTGCACCGCTTCGGGCAACGTCATCACGGTTTCGCTCGAGCCGGGCGTAAATGGCCCGGTCGAAGTCTCGACCAACAGCGGCTCGGCGCCCGCCACGCTGAGCCGATCGGTGCCGGGCGTTTACACGGCCCAGGTCGCATCATCGGTCGAGATCCGTGTGGGCGACTATGTCGGCATCGACATCGGCAGCGCCAACGACGAAGTTGTCAAGGTCCTGGCCATTGGGCCAGGTACCTTCACGGCGTATTTCACGAAGCCGCACTACGGGAAGGTCTACAACATTCAGTGCCGTGTCCTGCCGCGAGCGCGGCATTTTGGACGGGTCCTGAAGGATCGCATGGTCGACAACCCATTACCCGATTACGGCGAGCAGCCGAGCAGCCTCGCCGCCGAGCAGTTCACCACGACGAACACCTTTTGCGAACTGAAGCTGCGGCTCGTGGGGCAACTGGGCGCGTATGGACGCGATGCCAACGGCATGCCTGTGCGCGTCTCGGTCGATGGCGAAAACAAGATCGTCCGGATCGAGAAGAAGGACGACGAGTTCGGGGCGACTTCGCTCGCTACCGCCGTCGATGGCGCCGGCAACACTCGCGCCTACCGCTTCACGTTCCCCTTCGCCTCCCTCTCCGGCTACCTGAACGGCGACCGCAATTCGCTCGTGCCCGTTCCCGCCAGCGACATCGTGAAGGTCCACCTCACTTTCGCGCCGCGCTTCGAAGATGTCGAATACGGTCTGGCCGCGGGAGGGTTCCTCAAGGAGGCCGTGGCGGCGTCGCCACCAGGCACGGAGGAAGAATGGCACCTCGCGAATGCCGAAGCCATGCTCGCCGGCCTCAAGTATTACGTGGGCACCGCGAGCACCGAAGAGCGAATCACCTGCCTCGCCAACTTCGGCCTGGTCAGGCCTGACCCGGAAGATCCCGCCACCTGGTACTACCGTCTGTTGGTGCGCCGCGGCGAGGACTCGTCAACGCCGCAGGCTTGGCCGCCTGGCATCCGCATCCAGCGGATCTCGACCATCACCGGCACACGATCCGATATCGAGTGGCAGGTGAAGATCTCGAATCTCACCGTCATCGGCGACCGGACGCTGAAGGTCGGCGGCGATGCGCCGCGCATCGAAGAATCCGATGGCCGCTGCCGATACGAGGGGTTTTGGGAGAACTACGCTTACGGCTCGGGCTGGCCCACGCAGTGGTGGTCGCTCGGCCACGCCAAGCGCTGCGCACCCAACGACGCCCAGGACCGCCGGGCGGTGACCATCCGCTACTCCTACGCGCGCGAGCACGACGTCTACCTCGGCACCTGGCTCGGCCGCGATGCAGGCCGGATCGAGGTCACGATCGACGGCGGCGCGCCCACCGTTCACGATCTCTACCTGAATGACTACAACGGTCTTGGGGCGATGAAGAAACTCGCCGCTGCACTGCCTGGCGGGACGCATACGGTCGAGATCCGCGCGCTGTTCGACAAACACCCGGCAAGCGACGGCTACTACTTCTACTTCGACTACCTGTGGCCCTTGGAACCGCAAGATCCGCCGGACCCCCCGAAGGTCTATCCCGACGTTTCGCTCGCCATCGACTTCGACACCGACCACGGCTACAAGAAGCCGCCTGCCTGGCACCTCTGGCAGCTCCAGCGGCTCGGCTTCAAGGGCCACGCCGATGTCTACATGGGCGTCTTCTGGAACAACAAGCGCCGCCGCATCGAGGCCACGTACCCGAACTGCACCGTCAGCATCGGCGCCTGGCAGGTGGATCAGCCGCTGTGGATCAATCTCTCCGGCACCACGCTCTACTTCTCGCCCGGCGCGGGCCTCTCGACCGAAGACATCGCAACACACCTCCGCGCGATGATCAACGTCACCTTTCCCGGCGTCTGGTGCACCAGCGACGGCAACTCGATCCACATTCGCTCCCGCGCGCCGAGTTACACCTTCACGATTTCGGCTAGCCCGCAGTTGAGCATCTCGCAGGGCACGCCGGCGCTCGACCAGCCGGGCGCCGAGGGCGACTGGGAGATGATCGACTCGATCTCGCCCGTGATGACGCACGGCGCACGGAACTGGATGAGCGATCTGGCCCGCGAGTTCAAACAGGCAGGCATCGACGCCAGCTTCGCCTTCTCAATGGAGTGCTATCTGCCTCCGATGGCGATGGCCGCGCGCTACTGGGACGGCGAGCCCGTCTTCCTGCCGATCCCGTCCCACCAGATGCACTTCGGCCCGCGCGTGCGGAACTACCTAAAACAGATGTACAAGGAGTGCGCCGACGAGATCGCCGCCGCCGGGCTGCCCATCGTGCTCCAGTTCGGCGAGACGCAGTGGTGGTACTTCCCGAACGCATCCGGCATGCCGTTCTACGACGACGACACAAAGGCGGCGTTCCAGGCCCGCTACGGCCGGCCCTTGCGCCGGTTCCTGGCCAACACCGACTCGCCCCACGACGACATCGAGAGTGCGGACTTCCTGCGCGACCGCATCTGGGAGTACTGCGCCGAAGTCATCAGCTACGTCCGGCGGTTCCATCCTACAGCGGTGTTCGAGTGTCTTTGGCCGCTCGACGCCAACCAGGGCAAGCCAGCGCCGGACCCAGCGTTCCGCGCCCTCAACTTCCACGTCAACCTGCCCAACGAATGGAAGACTTCCGGCTACGGCGTGAAGTACTTCCGCGCGGAAGGTTTCGATTACGACGTCTGGCAGAAGAACGCGCGGCTCATGCGTCAGACCCTCGAGTTTCCGCTGAAGCTCGGCCGCCCGGCCTCGGAGTGCATGTACCTGGCCGGGATCTACGGCCCGCCCGACCCGCCGATGCGGGAGGCGTACGGCATGTGGCGCAACCGCGGGTTGTACTCGTTCTGCTTCTGGGCATTCGATCAGTTCTGCCTGAATTCCCGGCCCGTGCCGCTGGAAGTGCCAGCGCAGTCCACCGCGACGCTCGTCTCCTATCGCCGGCCGCGCGCTGCGCGCTCGCCCGAAGCCCCCGTCGCTGTCGCCTATGCGCCCGAGCCCAGCAGCCGCCTGAACACGTTCCACTTGAACGCGAGGAGGTTGAACGGATGAGCAACTATCCGAACGCGATCGACGACGCATCGAGCCTCTACTCGCCCGGCGACGCCTTCTCGGCAATGCCGCTCGAAACGATCACCGCGATGCCTGTCTACGCCGGCGACACGACCATCAGCGTCGAGTCCACCGGCGTGGGCTTCCCTGACGAGTACGGGATTCTATCCATCGACGATGAACTGATCGTCTACACGGGCAAGACCGCTACGCAGTTCACGGGCTGCCAGCGTGGAGCGTTCGGCACCGTTGCAGCGCAGCACACCTCTGGCGCAACCGTGCGCGCCAACATGGTCTCGGCCTACATCAAAGCTCTTCAGGAGGCCGTCGTCGCCATCGAGCAGGAACTCGGCACGGCGTCCAGCCGCAACTACGTCCGCAAGGACGGCGCGGTGACGATGACCGGCGCGAAGACCTTCGTCGACGGCGCGGAATTCGGCTCCGGCAACAAAGCCGCAACGGGCCTGGTGCGCCTGCCGAATACGGGAGCCGTGAAATGGCGCAAGGCCGACGGCTCCGGCGATCTGGGCCTGGCGCTGAACGCCGCCGACCACCTCGTGGCCGATGCAGTCATCGACTTCGCGCCCGGGCAGACCTTCGGCGCGTTCTCCTATCCGGACGCCGGTTACGGCAACAAGGGTATCGTGCAGGTCGACCCAGCCGGAGGTCTGGCCGTCGAATCGGGTGTACTCTCGATGGCCGCGTCCGGCGCGTCGCCCGGCACCTATTCGAAGGTGACGGTCGATGCCAAGGGACGCGTGACTGGCGGCGCAAATCTCGCGGCGGACGATCTGCCCGGCCACACGCACACCGCCGGCGACATCGTCAGCGGCGAGTTCCCGCACAAGGTCCAGAAGGACGGCGCCGACATCGGGACGCGCCGTGCGCTCAACCTGGTCCAAGGTACGCGCGTCTCGCTCGCGGCCGCTGACGACCCCGCTAATGACCGCGTCAGCGTGACTATCAGCGCGAGCCCTCCGGAAGCCGGCGAAATCACCAACGCCCTCGGTTACGTCCCAGCCAACCGCGCGGGCGAACACTTCACCGGCCCCATCGACTGCGGCCCGCACCAAACCATCGGCGGCCCGCTGGAGAACATGGCGAAGTACTCGGAGGACTTCGCTGCCGGCACTTGGGACAAAAACGGCGGCTCCTGCTCGGTCACTTCGAACGCCGTCATCGCGCCGGACGGCAACCAGACTGCGGACGTCGTAGCGGCCGTCACCAGCACGCCCGTCATCCAACAGCAAATCGCCGGCCTGGCCGCCGGCGGCGTCTACACGTTCTACATCTGGGCGCGCGTCACCTCTGGCACGCGCAAGGTGTCGATCGCCATTGTCGACAACCCCTACGCCGCATACCTCGCAGGTCCGACCCAGATCACGCTCACGACCTCCTGGCAGCGCTTCAAAATCACCGGCACGCTCGCGAGCGGGCAAACCGGCCTCTGGATCGTGGTCCGCCAGTACGCCGCCAACGGTGATGACTGGACTACCGGCGACATTTACCTCTGGGGCGCCTGCCTCCAGCAAGGCAACGATCCGCAGAAAGCCTACGCTCGCACTTGGGCATCTCAGACGCCGCACATCGCCTCCGGCCTTGCGGCCGGCCCCACCGTCATCACTGCGCCAGACTCGACCACCTCACCGCTCAAAATCCACGGCCCTGGCTCCAACCTCGCTGACAGCACGCTGCTCGAACTCACCCTCAACGGCGAACTCATCCTCGCCGGCGGCTCCGGCAACGGCTACCGCTTTGCCGAACTTGGAGCGGCCAACAACCCGTCCGGCTGGGCTGGCGTGCTTAAGGTGAAGACGCCAGCCGGAGCCATCCTCGGCTATATCCTGCTGTACACGAACGGTTGATCGATGCAGTTAAAACTGGAACCGCGCCGCCAATTGAAGCCTGCGAGGCGGCAACGTGCTGACCGCACGGCCGAAGAATGGCGATGACAGCGATCCGATGTAGTTCTGGTAGTTGACCCGGTTGAGGATGTTGAATGCATCCACCGAGAGAGTGACGCTCGCGCTCTTCTCCTTCCGCTCCGGCTGGAGGCGAAAGTCTCTGTACCAGCGCAGATCGACAATGGCGGCGCCAGGACCTTGGCCAGTGTTACGGGTGACCCCGGCGGGCCGGTCGAGAGCCATACCGTCGCCGTTGTCGTCGCGTCCGGTAGTGATGTTGAAGGGGATCCCGGAGAGCAAGGAGGCCGAGAGACCGAAGTTCGCCCACCGGTGCAGTGAGGCCGAGCCGAGAAAATTGAACTGGTGGCGCCGGTCGGTATCGGCGCGGCCCCACTCACCTGCCGGCGCGAAGCTGTTCGCCGGAAACCAGTTCACTCCACCGGTGTCGGACATCGTCTTGCCGAACACGTACTGAAGCATGCCGTTGATGCGAGGACCAAGATCGCCGCGCAGGTTCACTTCGAATGCGTTGGCCTCCACGCGCCCAGCGGATTCGATCTCCCGCAAGACGTTCACGAGGCTGTCCGGACGGATGTCAAATCCTGGCGGCAAAGGGGCGTTAGCGTCGCGGGAACGGAGCATCTGGACACCACGGGTGCCTATGTAGCTCGCACTTAGCATCGTCTTCTTGGCCAGTTGACGCTCGATTCCCAGGCTGAACTGGATCGTGTTGGGCAACTGGACGCCAGCTTGGAGCCGGTGAATGCTGGTGGGAAAGTCGCTGAGGTCTGGCGGAATGGCTCCGCTGACGACGTAACGCCGCAATTGAACACCGTTGAAGCGGAGAATGTCCCAAATGGGCGCGGGGCCGGAGCGGTCAAAGAAAAACCCAGCGCCCGTGCGGATCACGGTCTTGCGCGACTTGCCTGGCGCCCAGGCCAAGGCAAGGCGCGGGGCGAAGTTGTTGCCATCGCCGAAGTAGTTCTGCCAGTCATAGCGCAAGCCGGCGGCAACCGATAGCCCAGGGCGCACTTGCCACTCATCCTGGAAGAAACCGCCGACGTTCTTCTCGATGAAAATCGTCCGCGGGTCACCGCGCTGGAGCACCGCAGCGAATGGGCTGTTCTCGGAAAACGCCGCCAGTGAGGCGAAGGACAGGGTTCCGAGCTGGTTCGTGCGATCCGAAAGACCGCGGCGGCTCCAATCCGGGACATTGATGCCGTATTTGAACGTGTGCTTCCCAATCGTCTGCGTCAGCAGCCAAGTGATGGAAGTATGGAACTCTGTGGACAGGCGATCGGCTTGCGCTCCTCCCCCGGTGAAGGCGTCGGTGACGACGACCCGCGCCGCGTCGTGATTGCTCTTCGTGGGCGCCCAGTAGCGGCCCACGAGAATGCGAAACTGCGAGAGCAGATTCGGGCTGACAATCATGCGGTGGTTGACGATGAACTCGTCTTCCCGGAAACGGCTCTGTATGCCCGCTTCGGCAAGCGTCGTCCCACCGACGCCAAGGTTGTTCTGCCAGCGATCCTGGAAGTTGTACTGCCAGAACATGGCCTGCTGGTCATTGAGTTGATGGCTGATGCGGAGCGAGGCAACCGAGTTTCTCTGAGGCGTGGGCACGTTCTCGTTGATGGGTCCGCGTGGTCCCTGCGCGAAGACCACGGCGACCAGGTCCTCTTCTTCGCGCGCGGCGGAGAGAAGAAAGGAGGTCCTCTTGCTCTTGGCCACCGGACCGAAGAGGCTGCCTTCCCAGATGCGCCGCTGCTCCTGCGGCCTCGTGGCGGCCAACGCGTCCCGCGCGTTCAGCCTGTAATCGCGGAACAGGAAGTTCAGCGTTCCGTGGTAGGCGTCCGCCGAAGACTTCGTGATCACTTCGATGCGCCGGCGGCTCCAGCGAGGGTATTCCACCGTATAGGGGTTGTTGTTGATGCGGATCTCCTGTAGGGCCGAAGCAGTGACGCCTGTATTCCGCATCTCCATGCCATCCACCACGATTGTGGTTCCAGAGCCGCCAGGTGTGCCCGGGTCAAGGAATCGTCCCAGCGCCGAAAGGTAGTTGTTGTCAAGAATGGGCAGGTTGTCGAGCATGGTCCGTTCGACCGAAATGGCGTCGGCGTTCTGGTCTGGAGAGACGGAGACCACCCGCTCCCGTTCGCCTACCGTTATCTCTTCCTTCAATGCAGCGAGTTGGAGCCCTAGGAGCACTCCGGAAACCGGCCGCCTTGCCACACGCAGCTCGCGCCGGACGGGGTCAAAGCCGGGGACGGTGGCCAGCAGTTCGTATTGGCCGGGAAGCACTTGATCGAAGCGAAAGCTGCCGGTTTCCGAAGAAAAGGCCGTGACGTCCTGCCCTCCCTGCCGCAGCACCACGGCGACTCCACCGACGGGCGTATTGGAGGGATCCAGTATCCTGCCGCTTACAGCGACTTGAGCCGTTAGCGAAAGTGGCCAAAGGACAACAAGGGCGAAGAATCGAGTCATGATGTGGCCTTTACTCCGGGCAGCGTGACGACGAACGTGCTTCCACGGCTCTGCGTGCTGAGCGCTTCGATCGAACCGTGGTGCGCCTCGGCGATCCACTTGGCGATGGACAACCCGAGGCCGGCACCGCCGAAATCCCGGCTTCTCGACTTCTCTGAGCGGTAGAATCGCTCGAATACGCGGGGCAGATCGGTTTCGGGAATCCCGATTCCCGTGTCGCTCACCCGCACCTGCGGACTGCCGTTCGCGTTCAGCAACTGGACCGCCACCTCTCCTTGCGGCGTATATTTGACTGCATTGTCGACAAGAATCAACAACAGGCGGCGCAAGGCGCCCGCGTCGCCCAGAGCGACCACAGGCTCGTCTGGAATATACGCGCGGTACCTAAGTTGCTTAGCGGCGGCGAGCTTTTCTCCCTGTGCGCTTACCTCCCGGACAATTGGAGCAAGATCCACTTCACGGAGATCGAGCGCGGCCCTGCCTGCATCCGCACGGGCAAGGGTCAGCAGGTTCTCGATCAGCTCGGTTGTACGTACGGACTCGGCGTGGATCTCCTCGATCGCCTGGCGATACTCCTCGCTGGCCCGCAGCTTGCGAAGCGCCAGCTCGGCGCTCGTTCTGATCAGCGCGACGGGCGTTCGCAACTCATGGGAGGCATCGGCGGTGAACTCCGTGACCCTCCGGAACGCGCTTTCGATTCGACCGAGCATCTGATTCAGCGTCTCGGAGAGCCGTTGGAGCTCATCCCGAGTGTCGGGGACCGGAAGCCTTTGCGACAGGTTCTTCTCACCGATAGACCGGGCCGTCTCGATGATGCGATCCACTGGCCGGAGCGCGCGGCGGCTCATCCACCAGCCGCCCGCGGATGCCGCTACTAGAACCAGTGGAATCATCACCGTCAGTGCCCAAGCAAAATCTGCGAGACCCTCCTCGATCTCGTGCATCGGGGCGGCAACCTGGATCGTGTAGGCCTGACCGAGGACCTGGACAGGGAACGCAAGCACGCGAAGTTCGGAGCCGCGCACCTCCAGGGTCCCGATGACGCCGTCCGCGGGGAGGTTGGCGGGCAGCGGAATGGGCACGTCCTCATGCTCCAGCGGCACCGATCTATACAGCCAGACGCCTTCCGCATCGCAGACTTGAAACAGGTCTCCGCCCGGTCCCAAGACTGAATGCTCTTTGAACTCGTCGCGAATCTCCTCGACCGAGAGAGCCCCGATTTGCTGCTCCATGAATTGCCGAACACCGGCGACGCGGTCTGCCAGGGTCTCATCTACCGTGTGAATCAGGGTATGCCGGACGGCAAACCACGACAGTGCACCGAAGGCGATCAACGCCAGGGCGAGCACCGCGGAGTACCACGCGGTGAGTTGGAAGCGGATGGATCGCGATCTCATTCAGGTCCTTTCTCGCGCACCGTGTAGCCGACCCCACGGACCGTGTGGATCAATCTGTCGCCCGAGCCGGTTTCGACCTTGGCGCGGAGCAGGCGAATGAATGCGTCCAACGTGTTGCTCTCAATCTCGCGGTCATAGCCCCAAACGGTCTCAATGAGCGTGTCCCTGGGGACGACCTGCCCCCGGCGCCGCATCAGGTACTCCAGCAGGCTGAACTCGGTCCTGGTCAGGCGGACCTGCCGTTCTCCCACTCGCACTTCGTGCGTTCCCGGGTCCAGTTCCAGATCTCCGACTCGCAAGCAGGCGGGCTGCGCCGCCGGACCGCGCCGCAACAGGGCTCGAATGCGCGCCAGCAGGACCTCGAAGGAGAAGGGTTTTGTCAGATAATCGTCCGCGCCGAAATCGAGGCCCTGCACAATGTCCGGTGTGGCGTCGCGAGCGGTGAGCATCAAGATCGGTGTATGAATGCCCTCGCGTCGCAAACGCTGTGCGACTTCAAACCCGTCGATCCCCGGAAGCATGACGTCCAGCAGGATGAGGTCGAACCGGCCTGCCAGGGTGATCTCGACGGCGGACCGGCCGTCGGAAGCGATGGTAACGACATAGCCTTCCTCCCCCAGTCCCTTGCGGAGCAGGCTCGCCATCCGCTGCTCATCTTCGACCACCAACAGGTGCATTTAGATACCACACTAATTGTGCTATCTGAAAATCGTCTGAAGAGGCGGCGCGGGTTTCCGCTTACCTCGCGGCGTGCTTTGCGCGGCGGACGGCCGCGGCATAGAACGCGGTTCCGAGAGCGCCAATCGCGGACGCGCCCCAGAAGTTTACGCCCGGTCCCATTTTCCAGAGGCCGGCGCCCAGCAGCGCAGCGAAGCTGACCACACCGTCGCGCACAAGATAATATGCGCCGATCGTTTGCCCCTTCCGCCCCTCGGGGCTGTATGCGAGAATCAGCGCTTTGCGCGCCGGCTCGCCGAACTCCTTCAGACCCCTCACTGCAAAAGCCAGAGCGAGACTCCAGAAGCCTTGTGAGAAGCCGAGCAACGCCGGAAACAGGGTAAAGAAAACGAACGTCGCCACGACAAAGGGCTCCTTTCCGTAGCGGTCCGCTAGGTACGACGCCGGCACATAGCAAACGATCGCAGCCGCCATCTCAATCGCGATGAGAAGTCCGGTCTGCGTTGCGCTCATTCCCAAATTGTCCATCGCGTAGATCACGACCCATGCGAAAGGGATTCGCTCACAGAAGCGAACGAGGATGTCGCTGACCAGCAGCCGCCGGAGCTCGGGGCCGGCGTCCCGGCGGAGCGCGTGAAAATCCAGGACGGGCGCCGCCGCCATTTTCGGGGTAACGCCGAGGTTGCGCTGCAAGGCGAGAGCGGCTCCGGCCAGCAGGATTGACAGCAGGACACCGTAACGAACTCCGGACGTCAATCCGAAGCGATCCATCAGCATCCCACCCGCCACCGGTCCGATGATCACAGGGAGCCTGCGGACCAGCGATTGAATCCCGATGCCCATCGCGTGCTTTTGGGGAGGAAGACTCTCGCCCACCAACGTGAACGACGCCGGCAGCGACAGACTGGCCCACGCCAGGAACAGGAATGACGCACCCAGTACGGCTGCCCAGTGCTGCACGCCGAAGACAACAGCGTAACCGACGATGGACAGCGCCGTGGACGCGGCCAAGGCTGTTCGATGGCCCCAGCGGTCCACGGCGATTCCGCCCGGCAGAGCGTAGACGGCGCCGATGATCGTCTTCAGGCCGTCATAGAGACCGATCGCCAGAATGGGCGCCCCGAGCGCGTCCAGATACTTTGGAACGAATCGCATCCACGTTTCTTCGCCGGCTGCGATCAACACGATAGCCGCCAGCAGCAGCACCGTGTTCCGATTCAGTCCGAGGAAGGAGGATACGGCGTTTCCTTGCGTACTTTGGCTGGATTGCGCCACGGCGGTGAAGCGTCCCTCCTGACTCGACTCCAAGAATCGCACGGCATCCGCTTTCAGACAAATTTCAGATTCGGCGGCGATAATCAACTGCATGATGTGCGATCGGAGAATGACGGTTTTCCGGCTTGGCCTGTGCCTGCTGCTCGGCCTACCGCTGGCCGCCGCGATCTCAGAAGAGCAGCGCAGCCTGATCGAAAAGGCGACGGGCGCCTCCGGCTCCTACAATGCCGCCGAAGACGTCTACCGCGTCGCGTTCCCGAGAACCGATGCCAAAGTAACGGTCGAGGGACGGGCCATGCATCCATTTCTCGGGCTCACTTCGTGGGCTGCGTTCACACCACACGGCGCGACGGAGTTGATGGTGATGGGCGACCTGGTGCTGTTCGAAGACGAGGTGAATCCTGCGATGTCGGCCGCGCTGGACAACGGCCTCGAGGTGACCGCGCTGCACAACCACTTCTTCTTCGACTCGCCGCGTGTGATGTTCATGCATATCGGCGGAACGGGAACGGCAGAGCGCCTTGGGACGGCCGTCGGGCGCGCCATGGAGCGAGTCCGGGAGATCCGCAAAGCCAATCCACAACCGGCGCGCGCGTTTCCCGGTCCTGTGGTTCCGGAAACGAATTCCATCACCGCGTCGGTGATCGATGGCATCCTGGGCGTCAAGGGCGACGTAAACACCGGAATGTACAAAGTCGCAATCGGACGCAAGGCGGCGATGCACGGCAAGACAATCGGCAACCAGATGGGCGTGAACACGTGGGCTGCCTTTGCAGGCACGGACGACGTGGCGTTCGTCGATGGCGATTTCGCGATGCTCGAATCCGAAGTCCAGGCGGTATTGAAGGCGCTTCGGAAGGCGGGCATCAACATCGTGGCGATTCACAACCACATGACCCATGAGCAACCCCGCTACGTCTTTCTCCACTACTGGGGCAAGGGCCGGGCGGCGGACCTGGCGAGGGGTCTGAGATCGGCACTCGATACGCAGGGGATTTAGGAGGGCGGATGCTTCGGTTCGGTTGCATGTTCATACTGGCGTGTTCCGGATGGGCGCAAACAATCACGTTCGACTCGGCGAAGGCCGGCTCGGTCGCACCGGATTGGACCGTGGCCATGACGCATGAAGGCGGGCCTCCTAAATGGGAGGTCGTAAACGATCCTTCCGCGCCCAGCAAGCCCAATGTTTTCGCCCAAGTCTCCACAGACAAGACCTCGGGGCGATTTCCGCTGGCCATTTACGAAAAGGCGGTGTTGCTGAATGGTACTGTGACCGTCCGATTCAAGACGATCTCCGGCGAACGGGACCAGGCCGCGGGACTGGTCTGGCGCTACAAGGACCCGGACAACTACTACATCGTTCGAGCCAATGCCCTGGAAGACAATGTTGTCCTTTACAAAGTCGAGGGTGGAAAGCGGATTTCCCTGGCGCCCAAAGGCACGCCGTCGCGCACGTACGGCGTCCGGCACAAAGTCCCCAAAACCGCCTGGTGCGCTCTCACGGTCAGCTTTGACGGGCCACGCTTCGAAGTCTTCTTCGATGGCACCAAGATCATGGAGGTCGAGGACGCGACATTCACCACGGCCGGAAAGAGCGGGCTCTGGACCAAGGCCGATAGCGTCACCTACTTTGACGACTTCCGGATTGAGAAGAAGGATTAGCGATGCGCTGGGTCACGCGAGAGAGAGTTAAGGTTGACAGGGTAGCCTGCCCCTGGCTGATTCATCGTTTCATCGACGCTGAGGCCGAGTTCGTTTTCCTGCCGCATGACACTGACTGGAGCCGCGTCGACGGAATCCTCTTCGACACGCCCGGAGCCGAACTGGGACATCACGGAGAAGGAGTTTCGTTCGACGCCATCTTGGACAAGTATCAGCTTAATGATCCCGCGTTACGCCTGCTTGCCGAGATTGTTCGGGCGGCCGATTCTCGTCCCAGCAATCCGCACCCGGCCGGAGAGGGCTTGCGATGGATCGCACACGGCTTCTCCGCTCTCGGCTTATCGGACCATGAGATCTTCGATCGGGAGTTAATCGTCTATGACGCACTCTTCGCCGAATGCCAGTGGCAAGTTGTCGGCGCGTAACAATAGGCAACAGAATCTGGAGGATGACCTTTGGCTTGTCCATTTGCTTGTCCTGTTCCGGGCCGCGAGCGAACCGGTCTCGGAGGAAACCATTCGCGTGTATGCCGAACGGCACGCGCTGCGTGGGATAACCGCTACGAGCATCCGCGCTCTTCTATCCTCGTTGGTTCGACGAGGAGTCATTCGGCCGATGAAGGGACAAGATCCGGGTTTCGTAGCGACACGTCAGGGCAAGAAGGCGGCGACCGAAGCTCGCACCCGGCTTTCGAATCTGATGTCACTTCTCGATGGCCGAGCCGCGGGGAATCCCTTCCCCGCACCGGGAAGCAGCGCGTGATGACAACCCCAACGTCTTCACTACAAGTCGTCCCTTTGGCGACCTGGGTGACATCGCTGGACGAAGCCCACCCCCATCTGGTGAAGCATCAACGCTTGATAGCCTTGACTACAATGAATGCGGCACCAAACTGGCAAGGGGGAGACAGCGTTGAGTCGAAGGGGCTGAGGGCCTCGGCGAGAGGTTTGACCGGCGGGAAGTAGACGCACCCATCAGCAGCGCCGCCAGAAACAAGTAGGCACTTGGGATTCGCATCATCAGGTCTCCTTCGTCTATCGCCCGCGCGGTTGTCCTTCTGCGGCGTCACTGGCCGGATCAGACGGTCACCAGTTTGTCTGAGTCACGCACGACTTCGTAATGATCCTTCAACGTTGACAGTGGGCAGATCTCCGATCCTCCGGAGTTGCGAAGTTTCAGGCACGTCCCGCATGCCAGAAATTCGCCCCCCGCATCCAGCACTTTCTGTGCCTCTCCCTTCACGTCGAAGGCTGGGTCTTCGATGGAGTCGATCTCGACACCTTTGCCCGACAGGAAGATCCGGACTTGGTCGCCCTGCTTCAGACTGTAGAGCGCCAGTCGCATCGCGTTGTATACCGTCTCCGGTTCAGTTTGAGTAATGATCATTCCGAGTTTCATGACCTCTGTATAGTCCTTTCAACAGCAAGTTCAAGCTAGAGGTTGAGCGGGATGCCGTAGAGTCTTCCTCCTGCTTTCATAGCCCAGCCAATCGCCGAACGGCGCAAGCCGACGGGGGCCAGCCACCACTTCTCGAAGAGCACCTTGCCCAGGTGCCAGGCCTTTCCGATCTGCCTGACTTGCACGTTTGGCGCGGGTTCTGCGAAGAAGTTGCCAAACGCGAACCCAGCCAAGTCCTCGCCGGCCTCCAGCATGCAGTACCCGTCACCGCAAAATGCCGCTTCGCACGAACGCCCGGTTACCTCAGCGACGATCCGGTGCGCGACCACTTCGGCCTGGGCGTGAGCGAACACGCCAGCTTTGGGTAACATCAGCGGCACATCTGGCTTCCACCGCCCCGGAATTGGAATCGCTGTCACGTCTCCGATCGCATAGACACCGTCTTGACTCGTCCGCAACGTCTGCGGATCGACTGGAACCCATCCAGCCTGGTTGGTGAGCCCAGCGTCCACGACGGCCCTTGGTGCGCGGTGGGGAGGCACGACGACGAGCAGGTCGAATCCGAACCGCACCCCGTTGTCGAAGCTCATTTCCCGAGCGCTCGGGTCTACGGAGGTGAGCTTATGAAGCGGGTGGAACTCGATGCCTTTCGCGCCGAGCATACCTCCAACAGCTTCGCCTAGCTGCGGGCCAGCCACCGGCATCGGCTGCGGCTCGGGCGTAAACAAGTGGATCTTCACTTTCGATGAAAAGCCCCGCCGGCGGAAATGGTCCGCGATCAGCATGGCCCCCTCGTGAGGCGCACCGGGGCACTTATACGGCATGGCAGAGACGACGACGGCAATGCGTCCGCCCGAAAAACTCCTGAGTGTGTCGCGTAGGCGTGTGGCGCCCTCGAACGTGAAGAACGTCTGCGACGCATCGGCCAACCCGGGGATGGCCCCAGGAGCCAGATCGGCGCCCAGCGCCACGATCAGGTGATCGTACGCGATCTCCGCGGCGCTGGTCCTCACCTTCCGCTGGATGGGGTCGATGCCCAAAACTTCCGCCTGGACCAGATCGACGCCCCGGCGCAGAAGCCCTGCCAGCGGCCTGCGAATCTGATGCGGCTCACGATCTCCCGTCATGAGCCAGAGGAATGAAGGAGCAAACGCGTGTTGCGCGTTCTTCTCCACCAGCACGACACGATGGACGGAGGGCAGTTGCCGGCGAATTTCGTTTGCGGCCACCATGCCCCCTATACCGCCGCCAAGCACCAAGATCGTTGATGTCATCTTCCCCTCTTCCCCCTTACGAGCGGTCGGCCCGAAGACGTTCGGTCGCGTCTGCGACGACGGCCACCGCAGTGTCGATGTCCTCCTCGCTGGTCATTCGACCCGTCGAGAACCGGAGCGTCCCCCTCGCCCATTCCTCCGGGATACGCATGGCCTGAAGCACGTGCGAGACATGAACGAGCCCGGAGTGGCACGCTGCTCCCGCGGAAGCGGCCACCCTATCCTCGATGGCGGCGAGCAGAGCGCTCGCATCCAGGCCCTCCATGCTGGCGCTCAGCGTATTCGGAAGCCGGTTGTCGGGATGGCCGTTGACGCTGAGATACGCCACCCGATCGAGGAGCCCGGCCTCCAGCCTGTCCCGCATGCGGCGCATGTGCTCACGGTTGGCCGCGAGATCCCGATGCGCGACCTCGCATGCTTTCCCCAGACCCACAACTTCCAGAACATTCTCCGTGCCCGGCCTTCTGCCGCCCTCCTGCCCGGCGCCCTCCATAAAACGCTCCAGAGGTGTCCCTTCACGGACGTAGAGCGCCCCCACGCCCTTCGGCGCGTACAGCTTATGGCCGGCGATCGACAGCAGGTCCACTCCCAAGGCATGAACATCGGCCGGGATCTTGCCGGCGGACTGCGCCGCGTCCGTGTGAAAGACAATGCCCCGCGCCTTCGCCAGCTCTGCAACCTCTTCGATGGGCTGAATCGTGCCCACCTCATTGTTCGCGTGCATGAGTGTGATCAGGATCGTCTCCGGGCGAATCGCCCTCTCGACATCGCCGGCGCTCACCAGCCCGTGCCCGTCCACGGGCAGGTAGGTGACCTCGAATCCGTCCTGCTTGAGCCTCTCGCAGACTCCGGTCACGGCGGGATGCTCAATCTGGCTTGTGATGATGTGCTTGCCATGACCCCGCCGGGCGAGCGCGATACCCCGAATCGCATGGTTATTGGATTCGGTTCCGCCGCTGGTGAAGAGGATTTCGCCAGGCGTGCAGTTCAACAGCGCGGCGACTTGGGCTCGCGCGGTCTCGATAGACTCGCGAGTCTTTCGGCCATACCAATGAGAACTGGACGGGTTGCCGAAGTGCTCCTCAAGATAAGGGCGGATCGCCTCGATCACCTCGGGGGCATGCGGGGTGGTGGCGTTGTAGTCCAGGTAAATCGGTTGGTTGGTCAATTTCCCCTCCCTGCGGTCATGCCGTGTGCGACTCTGCCGAGCCGGCCTCGACCGGAAGTCCTCTCGCATGCCAGTCGGTGACACCGTCCTCCAGCCGGAAGGCAGTAAAGCCGCGCGCCCTGAGGATCTCCACCGCTTCCACTGCCAGCACGCAATAAGGTCCGCGGCAGTAAGCCACGATTTCCCGGTCGCGCGGCAGTTCGGCCAGGCGGCGTTCCAGTTCCTTCAGCGGCACGGACAAGGCGCCGGGCAAATGGCCGGCGGCGTACTCCTCGGGCGGCCGCACGTCCAGTACGGTGACGGCGCCGTCCCGTACTTTGGCCAGGAGTTGTTCGCGGTCCACCGGCAACAACCCCTGGCGGGCTTCCAGGAACCGGCGCGTGATCTCTCCGACCTCAGCCAGCCGCGCCTCGGCCAAGGATCGAAGGGACCGGAAGAACTGGCTCACCTGCTCGTCTGCCAGACGGTAGGTCACGTACAGACCGGCCTTTTCCGCCTCCACCAATCGGGCCTCGCGCAACGCCTTTAGGTGCTGTGACGTGTTGGCCAAGCCCAGGCCCGCCTCCTTAGCCAGGGCTTCCACTGTTCGAGGACCCTGGCAAAGCAGGTCCAGAAGCTCCAGCCGGCTGGGGTTCGAGATGGCCTTACCGATGCGAGCAAACTGCTCGTAGATGGCGGTTTTGAAACGTCGATTTCGGCTTGCCATGATTCCTTCAGTAATTTACAATCTACTGAAGTACTGATCCAACGTCAAGAGCCTTGTCCGGCCGTGATGCAAGTCATTGAATCTGAGAGTAATACTGGTGATATCCCGAAATGTCGAATGAACAAAAGAGCCTTCCGCTGTTCCAGCATGCCTTGGACTCGCCGAGCGCGTTCACTCCAGAGGACCTGCTCGAAGCAGTGCGAACCGAGCGAGATCTCCCGCGGGATCCGGTACCCGAAGTTTGCGTACTGGAATTCGATGGGGACTTGACCGACTGGCTCGTCGGGACGGGCCTCGCCACGAAGTGGCGCCCGTGGGCCTGCTTCCATACTTCCATGGAGACAGTGGAAGTGGACGGCGAACGCGTCGGGGTGATCGCTCGTACGATCGGCGGCCCATACGCGGTCCTCGTTGCTGAACAGCTCGCGGCTTCCGGCGTACGGGTCATTCTCGGACTGACATCGGCTGGACAAGTGTCCCCCGAATTGAAGATTCCAAGTCTCGTCATTCCCACGACAGCCATCCGGGATGAAGGGACCTCGTACCACTACCTGCCGGCCGCGGCGAGCGTTGGCGGGGATGCGGGCCTCGCACTCGCTCTGCAGGCGGAACTTGGCGGACTCGGTATGCCGGTTGTTACTGGTCCCGTCTGGACGACCGACGCACCGTACCGCGAGACCTCTGAGCAGTTGGAACAGCACGCTTCAAAGGGCGTCCTCGCGGTGGAGATGCAGGCGGCGTCATTGTTTGCCTTTGGCGCCGCGCGCGGCGTCCAATGCGGCGTGGTCGCCTACGTCACCAATGGTGTCGACCACTCGTCGGAAGCTCAGTTCGACAAAGGTACGCACCAACTTGGGTTCGAGATTCTCAAGGCGATGTCTCGTGCTGGCAGGCGGTTGCTGAGTCGTTGATTGGGGCGTGCCGCACCCGTCGCGTCACCCGGAGCCGGAGACGGCCACAGGAGACTCTTGAGTAAGCCATTCCGCATCAATCACTTTGCCAGTGTCTCTGTCCCGCAAAATACCCTTTGTTTGGCTCGGGGAGCCAAAGCCAAAAGACGTCAATTGCTTATACCCGGCGGTTGACGGTTTCCTGCCGTTCTCTTCGACGCCGACCTCGGCCCAAAGAGCCACTGTTTCCCATCGACTTCGCGGACCATCCCTCCCGCCGCCGTTCTCCGGTTCGAAGACCGAGAGGTCGGGCTCCGAGCGCAACCGTCTGGGTTCCGGCGGCACACCGCGTTTTCTCCATCCGAATTCTCACATTCTCTGGTCAGCAGGGTGGGTTGGTTAACAGGGTGTTGCGCTCGGTCAATCGAGAATTGGCCTTTCGAAACCGGCTTTGCGACACCGTCCAAATCCTGCGCTCTGCCGCCGAAAGAGCACATCCCTCACGTTCGTGACCCGGGCTTCTCAAATCTCGTGTGCGTTGTCAGGCTGAGCAGGGACTCCACCTGGCCGGCCGCACGCATGACTTGGTAGATATCGATGTCGTCCAGGGTGGTGTTCGCCTGGACGTAATCCTTCAGGTAGACCTCCGATGCCGAGGAGATGCCGTTCCGGCCGCAAATCATGTACGCCACCGACTCGGCTTCGATTTCGGCCTGCCCGTGGTCTACTGGGCGGCGATCAGGGATGCTCAACTTCCTGTCGAGCCCAAGGTGACCCAGGAACAGATGCCCCAACTCGTGGGCAATCGTTGTCAATTGAATCGCGGGCTCGAGATTCCGGTTGACGCACATCCGATATTGTGTTGCCTCGTTCTCCTCGGTGGCCCGGTGCAGCACCCGGATCCAACCGGCGCTTCCGTCACCGGCATCCACCCAGGCCCAGTCGATATTCTTCTTACGCAGCGGCTCTTGAAACCCGGCGATCCGCTCTCGATCGATTGCGCCATGCGCATAGAAGGACCAGACATCCCTTGGGAGATCGCGGCCCTCAGTGTCAACCACGTCATAGACAAGCGCAACAGGGCTGAACGGCCATAGGATGAGCAGGGGTCGTGCGCCTTCTTTCGGTTTCCGCTCAAACCTCACCTTCCAGTCGTGCGCCGATGCTGCGAAACGCAAGCCGGGCTTCTGGACCTGGAGAAGCATGGCATTGAAAGGGGCGAAGTTGCGCATGCGGGCCACGAAATCGAGCAGATCCTTGAAGTCCTTGCTTTGGGTATACAGCCGGGAATCCGAGAGCAACTGGTCTAGCAGCGACCGCGTGGCTTCCGTGTCAAACAGACTCCCCTGGGGTTCATTCGGTGGCATAATTGTGCTGCTCACCCCTCGTTGTTCGGTGGACCTGCTTCAAGTGCCTCACGTATCTGTCGCACGCAGGAATCGGCCGCGCGGTTGATATCCGGCCCAACAAAGCGGAGCGCCTGCCAACCCGCCGTCTGGAGTTGGTTCGTGGTCCTCGTATCATGGATTCGCCGGCGGACGGAGGAGTGAAACGCCAAGCCATCGGCATAGATCAACACCCTGCGCGGTTCCTGATAGGCGAAGTCGGCGCGGGTGATGACACGTCCCTGGCCATCCGCAACCTCGAACTGCTGTGTCCCAGCGTGAATACCTGGGGTTGACCATTGCAGCGCTGCGCATGAGGATCGAGCGCGGAGCGGGGATCCCGGGAGGGACGCCGACCGCGGCGTGGAGCCTCCGGCTGAGGCACGGGCCGAACAATCACTCCGCATGGTAGGACATAGCCGGAATCCCTGCGCCGGCCCGTTCGCCGCGCCTGCATCACCATCGTTATCCGGCGGGCACGGACCGTGGTTGATCCACCAGATGGACTCCTGGAGGCGCAGTTCCAACCGCCACTCGCCCAAACGTCATGCGGTGCAGCCGACATCGCGTTGGGGTGGGGCCGCACATCGTACACGCCCTGCGAGCGTTCTTCTTCGCTCTCCGGCTCCATCTCCACCTGCCAGGATTGGAACGCAGCGGCATCGATTGCGGTCTGACCGGGGCCGGCAAGCTCGGCGTTGCAGCGCCGGCAGGTATTATTCGAGGCCTGCGCCAGTTTGCAGGACGGGCATTCCGTAAATGCGAACCGCTCGGGCCCACATCCGGTGCCGCTGGCGCCCGGACGGTTCAGCGCCAATCCTTTCACGCTCCACCGTCTGCCGCGAGCGTACACGATCTGACCGTCCGTTACCGCTGCCAGCCACTCCGGCGTTACCCCTACCACGTCACGGAATATCTCCGCCGCGCGTACGCGGCCCTCCGGAACAGCCATCCGGATTCTGGCAATCAGCTCGTTGACCTCAACCTCGACGAGGTTGCCTCCCTCCCCCAAATACGATTCGAGGTCGGCCGGATAATCGAGCTGAGCCTGTTCCAACACGAGACTGCCGACGTGCCTAGCGATCGCTGCAAGATTCGCCAAATTGAAGCGGGGCGGCGCGTCCGGATGGTCGAAGAAGTAGCCATCGTGCGGCGTGGATCGCGCGAACCCCGCGATCACGCCCGTGCGCGTCTCGCGCCCCGTTCGGCCGGCCCTCTGCGCGTAGTTCGCCGGGCTGGGCGGCACGTTGCGCATGGCAACGCCCTCCAGGTCGCCGATGTTGACGCCCAGTTCCAGGGTCGGGGTGCATACCAAGACGTTCGGTCGGGGTGGAACCTGCTTGAATCCGTGTTCAGCCGCAAGACGGTCGTCTTCCCTGACTGCGGCCGAGTGTTCCGCGGGATCCAGCGGCGGAGTGTAATCCGAGGCCGTGAGTTGTGCGTAAAGATTCCCTTCGCTGATCGGCCCATCATAGGCGGCCAACGAACCGGCACACCGGGCCCGGGCGCAGCGTGTGCCCGCGATCCCGTTGGCTTCCACGCGCCCGCAGATAGAGCAGCGAGCAAAACCGGTGGCGACCCGCGCCTCGATCGCATCCGGCCGGAGCATTATACCTTCCGCTTCCCGAGCGTCACGGCCGATGCGGGTTCGCACCAGGTAGCGCCCGCCGGCCAGAAGCCACTGGAACGCGGCTTCGAGTGAACTCTCCGTCCCGGCATCACCCAGCGTCTGCCGCCAAACCGACTGCGGTCCCACCGGATTGCCGATGCGGTTCCAGGAACCGAACAACTTATAGTTCTGTTCGTATCTGCTGGGCAGCCCGCCTTCCTGAAGGAAGCGCCCATAGACCTGCTCCTCAACCCACCGCAGGTCGTGCGAGTCGGGAGAATTGCGCAATGAGGCGTAGATTGCCCGGCGCATCCGCAGGTGAGCCTCTACACTCTCCATGCATCTCGCCTGATGCGCCGCGTCCTGGCCGTAACGGCTCCTGCAAACCGGACACGTCGTCCCGCGCCCGTGCAACAGCCGGACCGGCCGGAGCGGAGCCTCACAACCGCAGGACCTCTGCGCCGGATTATCCGAAATCACCAGACACCGCGGGCACAGGCCGGCGCCCTCGATCGCGGGCTCCTGGCCTTCACCGGCGTCCTCACCGTTCTCCGCTTCCGCATCGCCTTCGTCCGGCAGTTCCTCGGCATCCACCTGGACCGCCTCCGGAGGGTCATACAGAAACGTCGTCCTTGGCGTCGATCGCCAGCCGCGCCACGGCGAGATGGCGTGGGCGCCGCCGGCATAGTCTTCCTGCCTGCCGATAAGGAAGTCCCACCCAGGGCGTGGCCGGGCGGCCCACTCGTCGACGCGAGCCTGAAACAGCGCGGCATCGTCAACGGACGGCCGGAGCGGCGGACCGAGCGCAGCGTAGCTTCGCGCCGCATTGGTCCAGTAGGAGGTGACGCCAGACTCTCGACAATGTGCGATACCTGTGGACTATAGCACACTGAATCCTCGATCTTCGCGCCGGCGTGCGCCGACTGCGCCCTGACAGCGGCAGCCCCGGAGCGTAAGCGCCGCGGATCGCTCCGTCGCAGATTACTGCCTCTCACCAGTCGGCGAGGAGGCGCAGGCTGCGGCCGTCAAAGAACGCCGCGTCCGACGCTCGAAAGTAGCTCGTGATGTGGCGGGCGCCGATATTGACCGCCGTGTGGTCCCATTCGCAACGGGCGCAATGCGGCTCATTTCCGCCTGAGAGCGCCGCGCCGGCGAGGATCGACCGTGCCCGGCGGTGCTTCGCGGAATTGAATGGATCGCCTCCGTCCCCGTCGAGGGTGGCAAAAACCAGGTCGCGGTCCGGCCCCGGAGCGGAGCAGCAGGGCAGGATTCTTCCGGCCGCGTCCATCACGATGTTCTTGTAGAGCCAGTGGCAGGTGGCACCGGGATTCGGGGGCTCGGGCGCACCGGCGGTCCACGAGTTGCCGAAGGCTCGCGCCAGGGCGCCTTCGTTGATGGCCTCCGGAAACGGGTTCCAGTTGGAAGGATGGCTAAACAGCGACAGCCGGTGAAAGCGGCGTAGCGCCGGCCGCACCCGCGCCGGGCGGATCTCCGGATCGTCCCAGCTCACGTCGAACGGAATCGCCACGCGGAACTGGTCGACGCCGAGCTTGCGCGCGATGCGGGCGGCAACGTCGATTTCATGCCGGTTGTGCTCGAACGCCAGGAAGTTCCAGCACAGCAGCGGTGCGCGGCGGCCAAGCCGGCGCTTCGCCTCCACCAGCGCGCGGATGTTCTCGAGAACGAGTTGAAGATTCCCGTTGCGGCGGTAGCGCCCGTACACCGATTGCGTCGCGCCGTCGATGGAAAGGGCCATGAAATCCAATCCCGATTCGACGTAAGCTTCCGCGTCGAATCGCTCCACCGAAAGGCTTGTCGAAAGGCCCGTCCACATCAGATGGCACTTTGCCATCCGGATGAACGTCGGCGCGCGGCGGTTCAGCAGCGGCTCACCGTAGTTGCAGAAATAGGCGCCGATGGCGTAAGGGCCGTAGAGCCGCAACAAACGTGCGAAGCGATCCTGAGACAGCGTCGCGGGCGCCCAGTCGAACAGCTTCAGGCTCTCTACGCGGGGCGAGTGGACGCAACCGGGACACGCCAGGCGACACGCGTTGGAGGGATCCACCACCAAGCCGAACGGTTTCGCTGCCAGCGTCGCGTACCGGGCGCGAAACTGCCGGCGTCCGAGGAGCAGGTTCAGTATTTTCAGCGTAAGCGCCAGCGCCTCCGCGGGCCGGAAGCGCCGTTCCATGAGTGCATACAGGTGAAGCTTCGCGCGATCGAGCACGGCGATCGCTTCACCGCCGCCGTCGCAGCGCCGCAACTGCTCATCGATTTCCGAAACCGAGGCGAACGCCGTCTGGCCGGCGTACAACGATGCCGGAACCAGGCGATGGATCAGGAAACCGAACATCGTCGGGCTCAAAGACCCGGTGACGGCCCCTTTCACCTACACGACGGCGCTTTCCGTCACTGCCGGGGCGCATGTGTCGAGGTGCGGCGGGAGTATCCCCGCGCGTTGCGTGGTTACCGCGCAATCAGCCCGGGAGAGATGCCGCGTTCCAAATCGAATGTCGCGCCAACCGCTCCTACGACGCAGCGCTCGCGAGGCATCCGGTTCCGTTGCCGAATGCGGTAGACGGCTTCCACGCCCGTGCAGTGAGCGCCGAGGAAGTGCTGCACGCCGTATTCACGCATTTTGCCGGCGGTCCACTCCAGCCGCTCGTCGTTGAGCTGAAATAGATGCCAGCCGCCGAGCACGGCATGGACAGGCGCTTTGCGCACGATGGAGCGGGCGTACTCCAGCGTGTTGGCCAGCCCTGCGTGGCCACAGCCGGAAAGCGCCACCAGCCCCTGCTCGGTATTGAACACGAGTGAGGTATCTTCCGGAACGGTGTCCTCCACCGCGCCGTCCGGCGTAACCACGCGACCCGCCGGGCCGATGCTGAAATTGCGCTCGGGATAAGGCCGCGGCACAGGTCCGGTGATCCACACGCCGGGCGCCAGTTCCACCGGTTTGTCGTGCTCGATAAACCGCAAGCCCTCGAGCCGGGCGCGATTGGCGACGAGGAAATTGCCTTCGGCGTTCTGGCGGGGGCGGCGGTAGAAAATGCCCTTGCCGGCGTGGATGCGGGCGTCGCGCAACAGCTCGCGAAGAGCGACAAGGCCGGTAGTGTGGTCGGCGTGGTTGTGGCTGAGAACGACGTCTGGAATGTTCTTCAGGTCAATCCCGAGTTCGCGGGCATTGATGACAATCGTGTCGGGGCGGGCGCCAGTGTCGAACAGGATGCGGCGGCCATCGGCTTCAACCATCGCCGCGAAGCCCCACTCTCCAATGCCCCTGCCGTCGGTGAGCATGGTTGTGAGAATTGTGACCTTCAGAGATTTCACACGGTGCGGGACTTGGGCAACGAGCGGCAATCCATGAGCCATCAGAGCCATCGCGTTGCGGCGAGTCATTTCGTCACATCATAACGCCGCTGCGTCGCGCGGATCGCTTGAGGAGGGGTAGGAGGTCCCGTAGGTTATTCTTGGGGAGACATGGCCGAGAAACCCTACGACCTTATCTGCGTGGGCCGGAGTTGTCTGGATCTTTACTCGAACGACATCGGAGCGCCTTTCCCGGAGATCAAGACATTCTCGGCCTACGTCGGTGGCTCGCCGACCAACATCTGCGTCGGCGCGCGGAGGCTGGGAGTGGATTGCGCTATGCTCACTGCCGTAGGACGCGATCCGGTAGGCGAGTTCGTCTTGCGCTTCTTGCGCGACGAAGGCATCGAGACGCGCTTCGTATCGTATAAACCGGGGCGGCGGACCGGCGCCGCGGTGGTGGGCATCGAGCCGCCGGATCGCTTTCCGCTGGTCTACTACCGGGACAACTGCGCGGACATCGAATTGTCGATCGACGATGCGGCGGCGGCGCCTATCGACTCATGCCGGGCGCTGCTGATCGCGGGCACGAATTTCAGCCGCGACCCAAGCCGCAGCGCCACTCTGTTCGCCGCGGAACGCGCAAAAGCGGCGGGCGCCGAGGTTTTTCTCGTACTCGATCTGCGCGCGGACCAGTGGCCCGACCTGCGGGCATACGGCGTCACCATTCGTTCGGCGCTGCGCCTCGTCGATGTGGTGGTGGGCACGGGCGACGAGGTTAAGGCAGCCGCGCTGGCGGGCGACGTCGCGGCGGCGGTAGAGCACTTCCAGGTTTCGGACGCGCGCGTCGCGGGCGACGTGGCGCTGGCCGCAGGGCAGATCCTTGCCGCTGGAGTGAAGACGCTGGTGATGACCCGCGGCCGGGAAGGCGTCACGGTGTACACGCGCGAGGGTGAGGCGATCGACGCCGCGCCGTTCCCCGTCGAGGTATACAACACCATCGGCGCGGGCGACGCGTTCACGGCCGGGTTGCTGTATGGCCGTCTCGCCGGATGGGACTGGCGGCGCGCCGCGCGCCTGGGGAACGCCTGCGGCGCCATCGTCGTGACGCGCCACGGCTGCGCCAACTTCATGCCGTATCTCGACGAGGCGCTTCCGTTCATCGAGAGCCGCGGCGGATTTTGAGGCGCTGACGCCGGCCGAGGCCCGCGCTTCAGACTTCCAGGCCGACCGAGCGCATGAGGTGAAGAGCGTTGCTCCTGGTGACAACGCCAGGCCTCAAGCGGTAGTCGAAGTGAAGCGCACCGTCCGCGATCGTGTCCTCGAAATGGACGTTTACGGCCGCCGGACCGAGGGCGTGGACGATCTCCGCCAGCGCCAGGTCGTGCGTGGTGAGCAGGCCGATCGCGCCGCGTTCATACAGCGCTCGCGCGATGGCTTCCGCGCCGATTCGCCGGTCGTGGGAATTCGTGCCTTGCAGCAGTTCGTCGAGCAGGAACAGGACAGGCGAGCCGCCGCCGGTGAGGTCCATGATCTGCCGGATTCGCTTGATTTCGGCAAGGAAGCGGGAGACGCCCGTTTGCAGCGAGTCGACGATGCGCAGCGAGGCGCCGATCGCCAGAGGCGTCAGGCGAAGCCCGGCGGCGCGAACCGGGGCGCCGCATTGCGCAAGGACGGCGTTCACTCCCACCGCGCGGAGGAGCGTGCTCTTGCCCGACATGTTCGAGCCGCTCACGACGAGCACGCGTCTGCCCAGTCCCAGCGCGAGCCGGTTGCGGACGACCGAGCGTTCCGGCAGCAGCGGATGGGCGAGGTCATCCGCGTCAAAGCAAGTATCCCCGGAAGCGAAATCGGGGAACGGGTCGGCGGGATGCTCGTACGAATAGCCGGCGAGCGCGGAGAGGGCCTCCACCTCCGCCACCACGTCCA
The DNA here is from genome assembly GCA_026129905.1 of Bryobacteraceae bacterium. Lineage (GTDB taxonomy): Bacteria > Acidobacteriota > Terriglobia > Bryobacterales > Bryobacteraceae > JAHCHE01. The sequence goes on from JAHCHE010000001.1 coordinate 369,551, forward strand.
GCCAGCGGCTCGCCTCGGCGCCGAACCGGCGCCGCCAACTCTCGACGGCCGAGCCCCAGTGAAACGTCCAGAAGAACAACGGATCGAACAGGCGGACCAGCCAGTTGTGCCGGGATTCGAGCAATTCCATCAGGCGATGCAACCGCGCGATCCGGTGGGAGGGAGGGCGCCCACGCAGATCGAGCATCCGGCGCAGTTCGACCAGCCGGGCCGAGGAGAACTGCTCTCGCTCAAAACGCTCCAGCATCAGGGAGAACAGCCGGAGTTCGCCCGCGGCATCTTCGGCGGCTTCCGCCGCTTCGTCGGCGCGGCGGCGTATGGCGAGCCAGAAAGAGCCGTTGACTAGTACCGCGGCGGCCGCCGGAAGCCGCATGTTCCAGTTCGCCCAGGCGACGGCGCTCACGGCGGCGAACAGCGTCAGAACAATGGCCGCGATTCTGACGGCGCGTCCGGCGAGCGCCGGAACGCCGCCGGCCCAGGCGACGAACTTTTCCGGAGCGGCGCCCGCGCGAGCCTCCTCTCCGACGACGGCGAGCCGCTCCCGGAAGTCGAGGCTGGTCCGCAGTTCGGCGATCGCTTCCTGACGGGAGCGGACGATGTCCGGGGATGCCGGCTCTCGCAGCCAGGTCGCCAGCATCTGTTGGCCGGCGCCGGTGCGCGCCGTGCAGAGCAACTCGAACAGCGAGCCCGCGCCGAACAGATCGAGGTCGGCGGCATAGGGATGGTCCGCGTCCAGGAAGCGCTCGCCGGATTCTCCGGTTCCCATCCAGCGGTCGTCAAGCCGCGCGAGGCCTCTTTCGTAAAAGGCGGCCGCCCGCGAGTTGCGTTCGCGGGAACGAATGACGCGCCCATGAACGATCGACAGCCCGATGAATACGGCGGCGGCGGCCGGCACCCACAGGAACGAGAAAAAGCCAAACGCAATGGCTGCCCCGACGGCGGCAACCTTGGCGTAACCGAGAATCCTGTGGCGGCGCTCGAGCCGGCGCCAGGCCGCCCGGCGCTCCTGAAGCTGCGTCTGATAGACCTGGCGGGGAGTCTGCATCGACTCTCTTAGAGTAGTGCGTGGCGGCTATTGGCGCATGTTGTAGAAGAAGTTGAGCTGCAAACGGACTTCTTCGCCATCGAACTCGCCTGGCAGAGGCGGGAAAGGATCCGAGGCGCTCACGCCGGCGACGGCGGCGCGGTCCAGCGCGTCCATGCCGGACGCCTCGGCGATCACCAGCTTGGGTACGCGCCCGGCGCGATTGATGGAAAACAGAATCACCACCTTGCCGCGGCTGCCCAGCCGTGCGCTCTCGGGGAAAACGGCGCGCCAGTTGCGGCGGACCGCGGTGAGCACGCGGATCAGATAGGGCTTGAAATCGACGCCGCGCGGGTCGCTCAGCATTTCCACCGAGCTGGACGCCGCAGTCGGAGGCGTGACGGTTCTCGTCTCGAAAATTCCCCCGGGGGCGTCGGGGAGACCGCTGTCGCCGATCGTAACGCCACTGCCGCGCCGGTTGCGGGCCACTTCCTCGATGACATCGGCGAGCGACGAGGAGGGGAGACGAATGGACGGTGTTTCACCGGGCTGCCGGACGATTGCGGGGTCGGCCGGACGGCGGGCTGGAGCGGCGGCCGGGGTTTCGAATGCAAGCTTCGGCGGCTCCTCGGGCGATTCCGGCTCCGGAAGAGGCGGCGCCCGAGGCTCCGGGCGCGCCGCGGCGGGCGGCGGTGGAGTGGGAGCGGAGGGCTTTGGCGCCGGCGCAATAGGCGTTTGCGCGGGCGGAGGAGGGATGCTGGAACGCCTCGCCAGCAGGTTTTCGACGCTCACCTCGCGGGCGGGCCGGGCGCGATTCGGAGCGCTCTGCGTCAGTGCCGGCGGCGGCGCGATCAAGCGGGCGCTTACGCGGACTCGCTCCTCCAGCGCCACTTCCGACGCCGCACGGGACGCCGGTAGCGAAAGAAGCCCCGCGATGCCCGCAAGGTGGAGCGCGACGGAAACGGCGGCGGCCTCTCGTTTCATTCGACAAACTACGGCCAACTATCAGGACGTCCGGCGGGAGTTGACTTGGCTGCGTTCTAAGACCCCGGTTCCGCGCCGCCGGCAAGGGTACGGGCAACGATTCCAGCGTGCTCTTTGATCTTATCAAGGATTGCCAAAGCGGCTTCCAGCACGCAGAGCGCCTGTTCGCTGCCGACTTGCGGCGCGGAGCGAGAGGAGACGCAGTCGAGAAACGCCTCCCACTGAAGACGGAGCGGCTCGTCCTTCACCACCGGCAGCGGGCGGAATCCGATCCTGCGCTCCGGAGAGACCGTCGTCACAAGCCCGTCCTGGCGCGCATAATCGATTGAGATGTATTCGTCCGGTTGAAACAGGCGGAGCTTGCGGACGCGCTCGGTGGAAACGCGGCTGGCCGTAAGGTTGGCGATGCAGCCGGTGGAGAAGGCGAGCCGGACGTTGGCGATATCCACCTTGGAGCTAAGGATCGAGATACCGGCGGCGCGAATCTCCTCGGGCGGGCGGCCGGTCAACGAGAGGACGATTTCCAGGTCGTGGACCATCAGGTCGAGAACGACGTCGATGTCGAGGCTGCGCTGGGTGAAGACGCTGAGGCGGTGGATCTCGAAGAACAGCGGCTGCCGCGCGATCGTGCGCAGGGCGATGACGGCGGGGTTGAAGCTCTCCAGGTGCCCGACCTGGAGGATGCGGCCGCGCGCGTGCGCCGTCTCCACCAGTTGCCGGGCGGAAGGCAGGTCTGGGGCGATCGGCTTTTCCACCAGGATGTCGATGCCGGCTTCCATCAGGCCGGCGCCGATTTCGGCATGGTGGATGGTCGGAGCGGCGACCACGGCGGCGTCGATCTTGCCGGTAAGGTCCCGCCAGTCGGAAAACGGCTGGCAGCCGAACTCGGCGGCCGCGGCGGCGGCGCGGTCCGGGTCCGTGTCAACGGCTGCGACGAGTTCGGCGCGCTCCGAGGCTTTCACGACCCGCAGATGATTCTTGCCGAAAGCGCCGGCGCCCACCACCGCGACGCGTATCCGGCTCACGATTCCTCCGGCTCATAACCGGCGATGGCGATGTCCGCCGCGTCGGCCTGCTCGATCAACTCGGCGCGGTCGAGCAGAAGCGTCCGGCCGGCATCGACGGCCAGGGCGGTAGCGCCGGTTTCCCGCATCACGTCGATGGTATCGAGGCCGGCCACGGGGACATCGAACAGGAGATGGCCGCGCCGGCGGGAGACCTTCACCAGGCGCAGGGGCTTCCCATTGGCCAGCGCGGCGGCGCGCCGGAGGACGGCGTCGGTACCCTCCATCGCTTCGACGGCGACGCAGGCGCGCTCGGCGATGGCGACGCTCTGGCCGACGTCGAAGCCGGCCACCGCATTAGCGATGCGGCGCCCGTAGGCGATGTCCTTTTCTTCCTCCTTCGAAGGCTTTCGCCGGGTCATGGGTCCGAGGCCAGCCAGCAGCGGCTTCAACAGGATGGTTGAATCCAGCAGGCGGATTCCTTCCTCCTCCAGGACTTTGGCGACGCCCCCGATGAGCGCGTCGGTGTTCCTGGCCGGCAGCGCGGCCAGCAGCTTGAACAGGCGCCAGTCGGGCCGGATTGAAGAGAAGATGCTGGCGTGCTTCACCTGCCCGGCCATGATCAGTTCCGAGATCTCCTCGCGGTGGAGAACGTCGATCAGCGCGCTCAGTTCGCCGAGTGAAATCCAGTGACACTTCCACGAGAGCGCTTCCACCTCGGGGGAAGCCTCTTCCTTAATGGCGAGGACGACGACCTCGTGCCCCAGCCGGGCCGCTTCCTTCAAGGCGAGAATCGGGAAGCGCCCGTTGCCCGCGATCAGTCCGTACTTCATTCACTTGATGACGCCGCGTTCGGCCGAGCGGATGAAGGCGACAAGCTCCTCCACCTCGGGGCACGGCGGAACCTCCTCGCGGATGCGTTCGATGGCCTGTGACGTATTAAGCTTGGCGTGGCTCAGGAGGCGAAACGCCTTTTGCAGCCGGTCGATTGTATCCGCCGGGAAGCCGCGCCGGTCGAGCCCGACCTTGTTGGCGCCATAGACTTTCGATTCCCGCGGCGTCACCGTTTGCGAGAACGGCATCACGTCCTGCGTGACGACGCTGTAGCCGCCGACGAAAGCGTGCCGTCCGATGCGGCAGAACTGGTGTACGCCGGAGAACGCCTCGACGATCGCCCAGTCCTCGATGGTCACGTGGCCGGCGAGCGTGACGGCGTTGCCGAGAATGCAGTGGCTCCCGATGCGCGCGTCGTGGGCGATATGCGCGTACGCCATCACCAGGTTGTCGTCGCCGATCGAGGTGACCAGCCCGCCGCCCTGCGTGCCGCGATGGATGGTGACGAATTCGCGGATCTTGTTGCGGCTGCCGATCCGGGTTTCGGCGCGTTCGCCCTTGTATTTGAGGTCCTGGGAAGCAACGCCGACGGTAGAGTAAGGATAAAAGATGTTGTCTTCGCCGATCCAGGTTGGGCCCTCCAGGTACACGTTGGCCTGTAAGCGCGTGCGCGGGCCGATTTCCACCTCCTGCCCGACGATGACGTAAGGTCCGATCTCGGCGTCCTCGGCGATGCGGGCGGCCGGATCGACGATGGCGGTCGGATGGATGGGCATGAACCGGGCGTCAGGTTTGCGAAACGGCGGCGGGCTCCGAGGCGGGCTGCTCCGCGGGCTTGTCCGCCAGCTTGCACATCACCGTCGCTTCCGCCACCACCGCGCCGTCAACCGAGGCGGTGCCGTGCATCTTGGCGACGCTCGCCTTCCACTTGTCGACGATCATCTCGATGCGCAACTGGTCGCCAGGCAGCACGGGCCGGCGGAATTTCGCGCTCTCGATGGATGCCAGCAGAACGAGCTTCCGGTCGCGCTCCTCCAGCCGGCGCAACACCAGCACTCCGGCCACCTGGGCCATGGCTTCGACGATGAGGACGCCGGGCATTACCGGGAAGTCCGGGAAGTGGCCGTTGAAGAACGGTTCGTTGCCGGAAACATTCTTGAGGCCGACGATGCGCTCCGCGTCCAGTTCAATGATGCGATCCACCAGGAGCATCGGGAAGCGGTGAGGGAGGATCTTGCGGATCTCAAGGATATCCAAAGTCGGCATTTAGTCTGGCTATTATAGCAAGCGATGGATAATCTACTGGCTTATACCGAGCGGCATCGCGGCGCGATCGTCGCCTTGACCCGCGAGATGGTGGAATGCGAATCGCCCAGTGGCGACGAGGCGGCTCTCAGAAGAATGGGAGACCTGGTGGCGGACCGGCTTTCCGGCGACGCCAAGGTGAAGCGGATCGCCGGAGGGCGCCTGTTGTGCGAGTTTCGCCTGCCGGGCCGGGGCAAGGAGGGGCAGATTCTCGCGCTCGGGCATATCGACACGGTGTGGCCGGTCGGAACGCTGGCGGGGATGCCGTTCCAGGAACGTGATGGAAGGGTGTGGGGACCGGGGGTGCTCGACATGAAATCGGGCATCGCCTTCTTTGTATTCGCCATGCGCGGTCTGCGGGAGTTGGGGATTCCGGTCGGCCGCAAGGTTTTATTGCAGCTCAACGCCGATGAAGAGACCGGCAGCAAAACGTCGAGAGCGTTCACCGAAGATCTGGCGCGCAACAGCGCCGCCGTGCTCGTGCTCGAGCCGGGCACGGGGCTGGAAGGAAAGCTGAAGACCGCCCGGAAGGGCGGGGGAGTGTACCGGCTGGCGGTGGAAGGCAAAGCGGCGCACGCGGGGGTGGATTTCACCGCCGGGGCGAGCGCGATCGTTGAACTGGCCCGCCAAATCTCCCGCGTCGTGGAGTTCACCGATCTCGAGCGGGGCATCACGGTGAATCCCGGCGTGATCGCCGGCGGCACGCGGTCGAACGTGATCGCCGCCGCCGCCGCCGCCGAAGTCGATGTCCGCGTTCCGAAGATGAAGGACGCCGCGGCGCTGGACCGCAAATTCCGCGCGCTCCGTCCGGTGGATAAGCGGTGCAGTATCCAGCTCAGCGGCGGCGTCAACCGGCCGCCAATGGAACGCTCGAGGGGCGTCGTGGCGCTGTTCCGGGCGGCGGAACGGCTGGGGCGCGAATTGGGCGTCCAACTGGAGGAGTCGATGACCGGCGGCGGCTCGGACGGCAACTTCACCGCGCCGCTGGCGCCGACGCTCGACGGACTGGGCGGCGTGGGCGAAGGCGCGCACGCCCCGCACGAGAGCATCCTGGCGGCGCGCATCGCGGATCGGACGGCGTTGCTGGCGAAGCTGGTGGCGTGGCTGGGTAGCCGGACCGAGCCGATCGGCTATACTAGCGATAGCAAGCCATCTTAAGTTGAGAACGCGCCTGCAAGAGGATAGCGGCGTCGAACGCGTCGCGGGTCCGGCCGGCGCGCTCGGGAGTTCACCCCATGTTTGACCTGTTCCGAAGCCGCGCGAAGGCTGTGCGGTACCTGCTGGGAGCGCTGCTGCTGCTGGTGGCCCTCTCGATGGTGATTACCTTGATACCCGGTTTCGTCGGCGCCAGTTATTCTCCCGACAACGTGATCGCCGAAATCGGCAAAGAGGTGATCACCACCCGCGAAGTGCAGCTCAATATCCAGCAGCAGATCCGCAACCAGTCCTTTCCGCGCGAAATGGCGTCAGTCTACGTGCCGATCGTCGCCAACCAGATGATCGCCGACCGGGCGATCGCGTACCAGGCCGAACGGATGGGTTTCCGCGTCACCGACGCCGATGTGGCGCTGGCGGTGGAATCGATGATTCCGCAACTCTTTCAGGACGGGAAGTTCATCGGACGCGAGGCGTACGCGCAGTACCTGTCGCAGATGAACATGACCATTCCCGAGTTCGAGAGCAACGTGCGGAAGCAGATCCTGCTGCTGAGTCTGTCGAACCTGGCGCTGGAAGGCGTGGTGGTGACGCAGAAGGAAATCGAAGACTATTACCGGATTCGGAACCAGAAGGTCAAAGTTGACTACATCGCCGTTTCTCCCACCGATTTCCGGTCGCAGATCAAGATTTCGCCGGAAGAGGTTAAAACGTACTTCGAACAGAACCAAAGCGCCTATCAGGTTCCCGAGAAGCGGGACGTGGCGATGCTGCTGGTGGACGAGGGCGAGATCGCCCAAGGCCTGACCGTGCCGGAACAGGAGTTGCGGAGGATCTACGCCGCCTCTCAGGAGCGCTTTCGGACTCCGGAGCGCGTGAAAGTCCGGCATATTCTCCTGAAGACAACGGACAAGACGGACGAGGAGAAAAACAAGGCCAAAGCGCAGACGGACGACCTGTTGGCGCAGCTCAAAGCCGGCGGGAATTTCGCGGAATTGGCCACGAAGTATTCCGAGGACACCGGTTCGGCGGTGAACGGCGGCGACCTGGGATGGATTGTTGCCGGACAGACGGTGGAGAATTTCCAGAAGACGGCGTTCGCGCTCAATCCGGGCGAGATGAGCGACGTGATCTCGACCGAGTACGGTTACCACATCATCAAAGTGGAAGGCAAAGAGCAGCCGAGACTCCAGCCGTTCGACGAGGTCAAGGGGCAGCTCGAGGAGGAGCAGCGCAAGCAGTTCGTCTTCGACCGTATGCAGGAGGTGGCCGATCAGGCCCACGAGGAGCTGGCCAAGAACCCCGGCCAGGCCGAGGCGATCGGCGCGAAGCTGGGCCTGAAAGTGCTGCGAACCGACCGGTGGTCGAGCGGTGAACCGCTCACCGGCGTCGGGACCCCGGCCGACCTGCAGGAGGCCATCGGTTCGCTGGCCAAAGGCGGCGTCACGCCGGTGGCGCAAGTGGGAACCACCCGGCTGGCGGTGGCCGTCGTTACGGAACTCTATCCCGCGCGCCCGGCGCAACTGGCCGAGGTGGAGCAGTCGATTCGCGAACAGTTGATCACGCAGAGAGCCCAGCAGATGGCCGACGACAAAGGCAAGCAGCTCGCCGAACGGATGAAGACCGCCGGCAACGACCTGGCGAAACTCGCCAAGGAGTTCGGCCTTTCGGTGAAAAGCGCGCCGGAATTCGGCCGCGACGGCAACGTGGAAGGCGTGGGCGGCGCAGGCCTGATGGGGCCGGCGTTCGAAGCCGAAGTCGGCTCTCTGGTGGGTCCCATCAACGCCAGCGGCCAGACGGTGGTTGCCAAGGTGGTATCGAAGACCGAGCCGGACATGAGCAAGCTGGCGGACGAACGAGAGTCCCTCGAGAACACGCTGAAAGGCCAGAAAGCGCGGCAGCGGCGGGACCTGCTGGAAGACGGCATCCTGACCAAGCTCATCAGCGAGGGCAAAGTCAAGATCTACGAGCGCAACATCCAGCGGTTGACAACCAGCTATCAGGGATAATCCTTAGATTGCCCAGGGGATGCCGCCCGGGTCGCCGCTGGGGAGGCCATGCTATACTCAGCCACGTGCCATGAGGCGGGGGACTGCTTTTGCGTTTCGCGCATAGGGCGGAGCGGGCGCAAGACGCCGCCAGCGAAATTCCAGCCGGCGCCGCGGGCGCGTCGCACGAGCCGCGTGAGTCTGCTTCGGAACAAACGCTCCTGCGAAAACGGTTGCAGAGCGCCGCGCCGGACGCAACCCCCGAAGAACTGACGGCCCTGGCGGACGCCTTCCAGGAACTGCTGGCCCAGGAGCGCCGGGAATCTGCGCGCGAACTCGAGTCGCTGTCGGCCGAACAACGGGCGCTGGAGGCTCGCCTCGCCGCGGTCGAAAACAGCCGCCCCTTCCGCTACGCCCGCGCGCTATCGAAGGCAGCCTCCGAATGGAGGGCGCGCGCTGGGCAGTGGCTGCTCCATTCGCCGTTTCACGGGGCGTACCTGAAGTTGACCCGCCCGGCGCCGTTCGACCGGCAGTACCGCCTCTGGCTTGAGCGGGAGCGCGCCCGCGAGGAGCGGGAGGCCCCGCCGGCCGAGCGTATCGCCGCTTTTCATTTCCGGCCCGTGTTCAGCGTCCTCATGCCAGTCTACAAACCGCCGCGGCGGTGGCTGGAAGCGGCGGTAGCTTCCGTCCAGGCCCAGGCGTATCCGCACTGGGAACTTATCATCTGCGACGACGCGTCCGGCGAGCCGTGGATCCGGGACTACGTCGAGCAACAGGCGCGCGCCGATCCGCGCATTCGCTTCACCGGATTGAGCGAGCGCGGAGGCATCTCCGCCGCGTTCAACCAGGCGGGGCGCGCGGCGCCCGGAGACTACTTCACGTTTCTCGATCAGGACGACGTTCTGCCGCCGCGCGCGCTGTTCTACGTCGCCGAGGCGCTTCAGGAAGGCCCGGCTGACATCGTCTATTCGGACGAAGACCGGCTCTCGCCGGAGGGCGAGCGCGTGGCGCCGATCTTTAGGCCCGCGTGGTCGCCGGATCTGCTCACCTCGTGCATGTACATGGGCCACCTGTTCGTCGTCTCGCGCGAGGCGATGGAGCGGGCGGGATGGTTCCGTCCGGCTTACGACGGCAGCCAGGATTACGACTTGGCGCTGCGGATCACGGACGCTCCCGCCGCCGTGCGTCACGTTCCGCGTGTCCTGTATCACTGGCGGCAGCACGAAGGCTCCACTTCCGCGCGAACCTCGGCAAAACCCTACACGCACGAGGCGGGCTGGCTGGCGCTGGAAGACGCGGTTAGCCGGAGAGGCTGGGAGGCGAACGTGGCCGGCGGGCCGCGGCGCAACACGTACCGGCTCGCCCGGCGCGCCTCGCCGCAGCCGCTGGCGAGTATCATCGTCGTGTCCCGCAACCCCAAGCTGCTGGAGCGGTGCCTGGCGGGGATCGGCCGGACGACCGAATATGCGAATCGCGAGATCGTCGTGGTCCAGCACCGAACCGGCGACGACGCGGAAATGGACGCCGTGCTCGAACGGAGCGCGTGTAAACGCGTAACGCACGCCGGCCACTTCGATTTCGCGGAAATGAACAACCGCGGAGCGGCCGAAGCGGCCGGAGAGGTTCTGGTCTTCCTGAACGACGACGTCACGCCCCTATCCTCGGACTGGCTGTCGGCGCTCGCCGGGCAGGCGTTCCGGCCGGAAGTGGGCGTCGCGGGCGCGCGGCTTGTGTACCCCTCGGGAGCGATTCAGCACGCCGGGATCGCGATCGGGATTATGGACGGGTGCGGGCATCCGCTGCGGGGCGCGTTTGCCGGCGCGTACTGGCACTGGGCCGACGTGACGCGCAACGTCTCCGGAGTGACGGCGGCTTGCATGGCCGTGCGGGCCGAGGTGTTCTCCGAGCTAGGCGGCTTCGACCGGGTCTTTCCGGTGAACTACAACGATGTGGATCTGTGCCTGCGGGCGCGGCGGGCCGGTTACGAGGTGGTGTACGAGCCGGCGGCCGTCCTACGCCACGACGAGTGCCGCAGCCGCGCGCCGGGTACCACCCACGAAGAGCGGCGGCGCTGGAGGAAACGGTGGGACGCCGAACTCGAGGCCGGCGATCCTTTCTATAGCCCCAACCTGACGCGGGTTCGGGAAGACGCTTCGCTGCGGCTGGACGAATAGCGCCGGCCGGACCGCGGCCACATGGGATAATTGAATCGGGACGCCATGGAAAAGAGGATGGAGCTGGCGCCGGTCGAGGGGCTGTTCGACCGCATCGATCAAGAAGACCTCGGGGTCGCCCGCGAGGGGGTGATGTTCGCTACCCTCGACAAGGCGATCAACTGGGCCCGCAAGAATTCAATCTGGCCCATGACCTTCGGGCTGGCCTGCTGCGCCATCGAGATGATGTCGATGAGCGCCTCCCGGTTCGACGTTGCCCGGCTGGGCGCCGAAGTGTTCCGCGGGTCGCCGCGGCAATCGGACCTGATGATCATCGCGGGCCGCGTGTCGAATAAGATGGCGCCGGTGATCCGCCAGCTCTACCAGCAGATGCCGGAGCCCAAGTGGGTGATTTCAATGGGCGCCTGCGCCACTTCGACCGGCGTGTTTTCCAACTACGCCCTTCGTCCCGTCAACCAGGTGATTCCCGTCGACGTGTATGTTCCCGGCTGCCCGCCGCGTCCGGAGCAACTGATCTATTCCCTGCTGTTGCTGCAAAAGAAGATCGAGCGCGAGACGGGGACGCTGAAGAAGACACTGAATCTCGCCTGAAGCCTCGCCGCGGCGCAATCCGCCTCAAATCCTGCGCCGTCCGCCCGATAAGACTTTAAGGAGGAGTGGCCCTCTTCCAAAAGCGAGGCCAACATGGACATCAATCCCGTAAACAGCAACCCGGCGCTCCCGGTAAGCGCCCAGATCGTGTCGCCCGAACTACAGGCCCAGAACCGGGAACTGATCGAAGCGGTAAAGGCGCTCAACGGCGCGGAATTCTTCGGCCAGAACAACGAGCTGACTTTCGTTTTTGACCGCACCACGCGCCGGCCGCTGGTCAGGATCGTCGACCGCGAAACGCGCGAGGTGGTCCGGCAGATCCCGCCGGAGTATGCGCTGCGGATGGCGGAAGACTTGGGAATCGACCGTTAACGGCCGACGCCGCGTATATGGCGCTTAAGAAAAGCGTTTCAAAGACCGATGAGTTGTTTGGAGGCTGCTGAATGTTCAGCTACGCGCAGGACGCTTATCTGGAGACCGAGGTGCTGCAAGCCGACGGGTGCCGGCTGGTGCAGATCCTGTATCGCTCGGCGATTGACGCCATTGGCAGCGCGCGGACACACCTTTCTAACAGTGACATCGCCGGCCGCTCGCGCGAAATCACTCGCGCGCAGGAGATCCTGAACGAACTGGCGCAGTCGCTCGACCACTCGGCCGGCGACATTTCCCGCAATCTCGCCGAGTTGTATGACTACGTCCTGCGGCTCCTCATCGACGGCAACTTCAAACAGGTCGATCCGCCGCTCGCCGAGGCACAGGCGCTACTGACAACGCTGCTCGAAGGGTGGGAGCAGTGCGCCGCCCAGACTTCCGCCCGCGTCGTCTCCTCCGCGCCGGTTTGGGAGACCGCTTACGAGCGAGAGGCGCTCGATTGCGTCGGATGACGCAACATTGACGTGGGGAGTGACACCCGGCCGGTAGCCGCGTAGAGCTCTCTTCGGCGATCATTCGCGCTCACGCAAAGCCGGGAGCGGAGGATGATCGCCTTTTTTTTTGCGACCTGGCGCTGGCATTACCTTGAATCGGGCGAACTGGCGCAGCGTCGGTTCGATGATCGGTCGGAGACGATGTTCTTGGATACCGCGGCCTGGCGCCGGCGGTCAGAGTCCGGCGGCGCCGGCCGTGAGGTGTTCCCGCACCATGCTGCGGCTGATTTCGAGCGCCGGGACGGAGTACTCGCGGGCCGCGACTTCGCTTTCCAGGCGGTCGGCGCGGGCGGCGATGCCGGAGAAGGACAGGGCGTCGAGGAGCCGGGAGAGGCGCACTTCGTCGGCGCGCGGCGCACTATCGGGTCGGCTCGCGACACGGGAGGACCCGGCCCAGTCGGGACCGGCAATCCCGGTCTTGGCGGCCCGGTCGCCGGAAACCGTTGCCATCAGGTCCTTGCTCATCCACTTTCCTTATCGGCGGGCGGTCGCAATCCTTGTAGGATCAGGCTCGCCAAACCCAGGCCGCCGCTCGAAGCGATCGCTTGCGCCACCTGCTGCTCGGCCATCTCGATGATGGTCGCGCTGGCCTGATCCTCTCCGGCGCCGAACCATCCGCCGTCTCCGGCCTCCCGCATCGACTTCAGCGTTTCGGCCACCAGCAGCGACTCGAACTCCGCAGCGGCCTGTTGAAGCGCTTGCGCATCCGGAGCGCGCCGGCCGCCCTCTCCCACCGCCTGGGGGGACCGAATCCGGGAGATTTCTCCGATCGGCGCCTCCATCAGATCACCTCGACCTCGGCCTCGAGCGCGCCGGCCGCCCGCAGGTTCTGCAGGATCGCGATTACGTCGCGCGGCGTCGAGCCGATCGCCAGCAGCGCCCGCACCAGGTCCTCGACCGTCGCGCCGGGATCGAGCTGAATATTCTTGGCCTGCTCTTCGCCGACCTTGACCTCCTGGTCTGGGACCACCGTCGTCTGCCCCGCGCCGAACGCCTGCGGCTGCGACACGATCAGCGTGGTCCGCACTTCCACCGTCAGCGCGCCGTGCAAAATCGAGACGGGAGCGATCTGCACCTGCTTGCCCATCACGATCGTGCCGGTGCGTTCGTTGATGACGATGCGGGCCAGCCGGTCGGTTTCAATCGTGAGGTTCTCAATCGCCGCGACGAACTCGACGCTTCGCGAAGCGTATTCCTCCGGCAGGCGCACGCTCACCACCGCGCCGTTCTCGGCCTTCGCAAGGGGCGCGCCCGCGCCGGCGAATTCCTTGTTGACCGCGGCGGCCACGCGCGCGGCGGTGGTGAAGTCGGATTCGCGAAGCTGCCACTTGAGAGCCGGGCCGGCTACCGTCGACGGCGGCTCGCGTTCGACGATCGCTCCGTTGGGAATGCGGCCGGCGGTTGGGTGGTTTAGGGTGCGGCTGTTGCCGCCGCGCCCGGCCACAAATCCGCCGGTGAGCACCGAACCCTGCGCGACGGCGTAGACCTGGCCGTTGGCAGCCTTCAGCGGGGTTATGACCAGCAAGCCGCCCTGGAGGTTGGTGGCATCGCCAACCGCGGCCACCGTGACGTCGATCCGGGTTCCCGGCTGGGCGAAGGGCGGCAGGTCTGCGGTCACCATCACGGCGGCCATGTTGCGCACCAGGATCGCCTTGGGATCGACAGCCACTCCCATCCTCTGCAGCAGGTTGGCCAATGTCTGCGCGGAGAACACGGTCTGCCGCTTGTCGCCCGTTCCGGCCAGACCCACTACCAGGCCGTAGCCGACCAACTGGTTGTCGCGCGCGCCTTCAAGCGAGGCGAGATCCTTCAGGCGGGCCGTTGCGGCCCGGCCGGGTTCGGCCGCCGCGCCGGCGATTAGAACCGCCAGGAAGATGCCGATTGAGCGTCGTAGTGTTTTCATAAAGCGTTAGAAGGGAAGCGCGCCCAGCAGCAGGCGGTAGAGGAAATTCGGCCGGCGGATCGCGTCGTCCACCACGCCCCGGCCGTTCACCCGGATCTCGAGGTTCCCCAGCCGGTCCGAGCGCACGAGGTTGTTCTCGTCGACATCGGCCCCCCGCACGACGCCGCGGACGCTCACCTGCTGGCGTTCCGCGTTCACCCACACGTCCTTGACGCCCTCGACCACCATGTTGCCGTTGGGCAGAACGTGCGTTACCCGCGCCGAGATCGTAGTCGTCAGGACGGATTCGCGGCTGGTCTCGCCCTGTCCCTGCAACTGGCGATTGCTGTTCATCTCCGCCAGTCCGGCCAGCCGCCCGCCCAGTTTCGAGGTGGGCCCGTAGAGCAACGGAACCGAGGCATTCGCCGAACTCTTCCGGGCGGTGTTCGTCGCCCCCCGGCTGACGGCCGACGCGCGGTCGGCGACGACAATCGTCACCACGTCGTCTACGTTTCGGGCCCGAAGATCCATTGAGAGATCGCCCAGCATGCCGTACGGCGTGTACAGAGACCCGCGCGACGGGCTCACCGCGGCGGCGCCCATCGTGGCTTCCCGGATGTACTGATCGATTGCCGAGACCGGTTCCGGCTTCTCTTTGCCGGCGGCAACGGCGGCGAAGATCGAAACGGCCGCCAGGGCGGCGCGAAAGAACAAGCTTTTCATTGGTTTCTTCGTGTCTCCAGATGGACGGCGACGTTTCCCTTGCCCAGCACCGTGGCCGGGAATCGCCGCCCGGACAAAGGATTCCGGACGTAAACCGGCGCGCCCCGCCTTCCCCCGGTCTCGGCGCGCCCTTCGAAGTACAACCGGGCGCCCCCGTTTCGCACCTCGACGCGCACCAGGTCTCCAACCTGCACATCGTTGGGCGCCCGGAGCATGGAGGCGAAGACCGGTTCGCCCGTTCGGATGCGCCGCCGCGGCAGGGCCCCCAGCGCTTCGTCAAGAGCTTCGAGCGGCGCTTCGGCCAGGGGTGGCCCCTCGACTTCCTGAAGTGCGAGATCGTCCACCGCCAGGGGCCGGCCCAGGCCGATGTCTCGTGCGGCGACCACCTGGCGGCGGGGAATCCGGATGCGAACGCGAGCCCAGATTGGGGCCGACCTCCGCTGACCGTACCGGATCGCGCCCCGCCACAACAGCGGCGCGTCCGCCGGGGCGCCGGCGCCCACGGCCGTCAATCCCGAGAGCCGGAACTCGAGCCGGCCGCGCGGGAGGGCGAAGCGCGGGAAATCGACGATCTCAATCACCGCTTTCGGCGCATCGAGCGCATTCCGCAACGCCTCGATCAGGCGGGCGTCGCTCAGCGTCTCGACCGCTTGTAGGAAGCAGACGGGTTCGACGGAAACTTCCGGCAGGTTGTGGCGGCGAGCCAGTTGCCGCAATTCGGTGGAATTCATGACGCGGCGAACGCCCGGCGCCGGGCTCATCGCCAGCGGCAGTCCCGGGTCCAGGGCGGCGAAGAGCGGCGCCTCCCGCGCCAGGTCCGCAGCCAGAATTCGATCGCCTTCCACCACCACGCAGGCGTCCGCGCGCGCGGCCCAGGCAAGCGCCGCCGCGGCGGCCAGCGCCGCCAGCCTCCTCATCGCGTCACGTTGTTGACCTGCTGGTACATCTCATCGGCGGCGCGCACCACCTTCGAGTTGGCCTCGTAGGCCCGCTGGCTGATGATCAGGTTGATGAACTCCTCGACCACGCTGACGTTGGACTGCTCGACGTAGCCCTGCAGCAGGCTGCCCGCGCCTTCCTGTCCGCCCGGAATGCCGATGGTGGGCTCGCCCGAGGCGTCGGTGGGCAGAAACAGATTTCGTCCGATGCTGTTCAGCCCGGCGGGGTTGGAAAAGGTCGCAAGCTGAACCTGGCCGGCCAACTGGGCCGCCGTCTGGCCCGGCTGTAAATAGCTCACCGTCCCGTCCGGCGCGATCGTGATCGACTGCGCCTCGGGCGGCAGCGTGATCTGCGGCTCGAGCGGATCGCCGTCGGCGGTGACCAGGTTGCCGTCCCGGTCCAGGTGAAAGGCGCCCGCCCGGGTGTAAGCCAGCTCGCCCGACGGCAGCCGGATCTGGAACATGCCGCGGCCCTGAATCACCAAGTCGAGCGGGTTCTCGGTGGTCATGAAATTCCCCTGCGAGAAGATGATCTCGTTGGCCACCGGCCGCGTCCCCAGCCCGAGCTGAAGGCCGGTGGGCACGATGGTCTGCGAGCCCGCCGCCGCTCCCGGCTGGACGAAGTTCTGATACAGCAGATCCTGGAACTGCGTCCGCCGCATCTTGAAGCCCACGGTGTTCGCGTTGGCCAGGTTGTGCGCGATGTTGTCCACGTTCATTTGCTGGGCCACCATTCCGCTGCCCGCGCTGAATAGCGCTCGAATCATGCTTTATCCTCCATCTGGCTTCTTCCTCTCTCCGGCTCATGAGCCGACGCGAGCCACTTCCTCGACCGATTTGCGGTTCATCTCCCCGCCCAGCGTCAGGGCGCGCTGCAACATTTCGAATTGCCGCATCACGCCGATCAACCGGACCGCCGCCTCGGGCGCGGCGAAGTTCGCGGTCTCAAGCTTACCCTGGTGGATCTCGGCCCCGGCCGCCCGGGCCGGTTTGACGTCGGGGTCGGACAACTGAAAATAGGTCCCGGCATGCTTGGCCAGCGCGTCCGGGCGGCTGAAATCCACCACGCTCAGCACAGCCGCGACGGCGCCGCCCTGCTTGATTGTCCCGTCGCTCGCCACGTCGATCTCCATCGCCGGATCGAGCTGGATGGTCCGGCCCGCCTCGTCCAACACGGGATAGCCCTGCTGGGTCTGGAGCACGCCAGCCGGAGAAAGGCGGAAATCGCCGTTCCGCGTGTAGAGCGCCCCGCTGGGCCCGCGTACGGTGAAGAAACCCGGTCCCGAGATGGCCGCATTCAGCCGGCTTCCGGTAGGCGTCAGCGGACCTTGCGAGAAGTCGGTCCAATGCCTTTCGATCACCGGCAGGTTCGGCGGAAGAGGCGCCACGACGCCCCCGGTGGCGTCGAGCGCTTCCGGCGCCAGGTAGAGGCTGTAGAACTCCCGGTCCGCTTTGTAGCCGGCCGCCGACTGGTTGGCGATATTGTTGGCCAGCATTTCGAGCGACTCCATCCTTGCCCGCATCCCGCTGGCCGCCGAGACTGTGAGCGCGTCCATCGTGTTTCGTTCCCGCGGCATTTCAGGGCAATTCGGTTGCCGGAGAGCAAATTCGGAGCAACGCGCCCGGAATGTTGACGATGAGACAAACAAGACGCTCTCTCCGCGGCGCCAAGATCCTGGCGTCCGCCCGGCCGCTGGCAATTTCCTGACAGCCTCCGCTCCCGCTAACCCGCACAAACAACGAACCCTCCAATCTGGTTTCCCGCTTGCCTTCCAACGCCAGCGTGACGATCGCCGGCCTCGCCCCAGTCTCCCCGGAGCCGACCGCCGGAGTGCCCGTGCCTCTCCCGGAGGATGCCGGCGCAATACGCGCGGCGTTCGGCTTGAACGCTCGGGACGGAGCCGGCGATCTCGACGGCGCTTTCGCGGCGCTGTTCGAAGACGTGAGCGGCGCCTCGGGCGACCGCGCTTCGGAAGACGGCGATGCCGAGTGGACGCCGGCCCGCCAGGATTCCGCGGCGCCCGCCGAGTGGCTCGGCGCGATGGCATTGCTCGCCCCCCCGCCGCCGCTGATCGAACCGGCCGATGTCGCGACGGAGGCGCCGGGAAACAGCCGCGCCGGGACACGGGATGCCGTCGATCCGCCGCCGCCGGTTTCGCGGCTCGCGGCTGTCGACGCGGCGGCCGATCGGGATTTCGCCTGGAACAGCGCGTCCCCGCCGCCGGTAGAGGTGGACGTCCCGGACACAGTTGACGTCGGGCCGCCCCTGGCGCGCAACCGGGCCGGGCGAACGGAGTCCACGCCTCTCCTGGCCGCCTCCGATCGCGTCAGCGAACCGCGGCAAGAACTCCTCGACGCCCGAAGGATAACGCTTCCTGGCGCGATCGAGGCAGACGCAAACGTTATACTGCCCCGCGCCGATGGGGTCAACCCCGCTCGCCCGCCCGATCCTGACGCGACCGGGACAACCTTTGGAGAGCCTTCCGTCCACGCAAGCGGAACAGGCGCCCCCGCCGGCGAATGCCCCGTCATTCCGCGGGACCCCGCCGCGGGACTGCCCCCCGCCGAGCGTTCGCGCGAATCGAGCGCCGCCGGCGCGCCGGCGTGGGAGTCCGGCGCCAATCCGGAAGTCCGCCCTGACGGCATTCCTGCGGACGAGGAGGTTTCATTCGAGCCCGGCCCGGCCGCCGTGCTTACGCGCGAGTTTCCGCGCAGCCCCGCGGCCGGATCCGCCGCGCCGGCGAACCAGATTGCGTCGAGCGGCGCCGAGTCGGCTTTGCCTGCCGCCGCCGCCGGCGTGACGACCCGCTTTCCGTTTGCCGCTCCGCGCGAGGCGGCGGGCGTGCCCCAAGCCCAGCCCGATCCGTTTGCTCTGGCGCCGGTTCACGCTGTTCGCGCCGGCGCTGCGGGCCACATGCCGCTGGCCTTCGCGGCCGAGATCCAACCGGCATCGCCGGCCGGAGAAGAGTCCGCGGGGGTCGCGCCAGCCGATGCCGGGCCGGCGAAGCGGAGCCCCGGAGCGCCCGAACCGGTTCTCGCGAGCGGTAAGCCGACGGCCAGGCCCGAGGCCGCTTCTTCCGTTCTGACACCCAACGCCGCGTCCTCTCCCGCCTCCCGCCGCGTTCCGGAGGAGACATCGGGCGGCGGGGCGAAACCCCGGCTGGAGCGTCCCGCGGTAGAGCAACGGCCGGCGCAGGAGCGGTCGCTTTCCGGGCAGGAGGAAAACGCCGGCGCCGGTAAGTCCGGGCGCGAAAAGGCGGAGCTTGTCGAGGCTTCTCCGTCCGCCGCCCCGTCCCCTGCGACCCGCGCCCCGGTTGCGCATCCCTCGCCCGCATGGTCCGCGTCCACGGCGGCGGCGTCTTCGAAACACGATTCCGCTGCCGGCCAGACGGCGCGTCCGGCGCCCGCCGCTCCCGAATTCGCTCCTCCGGCGGCGGCCAAACCGGTTGCGCCGGCCCAGGCGCTGCATCTGCGGCTGAATGCGGGCGCGAACGATTCGGGCGTGGATCTCCGGGTGGCCGAGCGCGGCGGGATGCTGCGCGTCGCGGTGCGAACCGCCGATCCCGACTTGCGGGAGGCCCTGCGGGACGACCTGGGCCGGCTGGTGGCGCGCGTCGAGGATCAGGGTCTGCGGGCGGAGGTCTGGACGCCGGCGGTAGGCGCCCGGACAGCCTCCGGAGAGGGCCGCGATCCCCAGACCGGAGCCGGTTTCTCATACCAGGAATCGCCCTCGGGCGGCCGCTCCGGCGGCGAGTCTGGCCAGGACCGGCGTGAGGAGCGGCAAGGCCGCCCGGCCTGGCTCGACCAGCTGGAAGAAACCTTCAACGCAAAGGCGGGCAATTCCAAGGAGGAAAGCGAATGGCTGCGTATATTACGGCGCTGACCCAGAGTCAGCAATCCAACGGTCAATATGCCGCGCCGAAGGCGGACGGCGCGGCCGACGCCGGGATCAATAAGGAGATGTTCCTGAAGCTCCTGGTGGCGCAACTCCGCAACCAGGATCCGCTCCAGCCGCAAGACGGGGTCGAATTCCTGTCGCAACTCGCGCAGTTCGCGAATCTGGAGCAGATGATGGCGATCCGCGCCGAACTGGAGGCGATTCACGCCAACCTTACGCCCTCCGGCTCGGCGGGCGAGACCGGCAACGGGGGAGGCTCATAGAGCCGTGACAACCGCGTCCGCCGCCGGGCGGCGAAGCGGAAATTTCGAGGAGAAAGAACGATGTTTACTTCATTCAGCACAGCGCTCTCTGCGCTCAACGCGCACACGACGGCGATTGACGCGGTCGGGAACAACCTCGCCAATCTTAACACCACGGGATTCAAGAGCAGCGTCGCCGCCTTTCACGATCTGGTGACGCAGTCCATGGGCGCCGGTCCCGCCGGGGGACAGGCCGGATTCGGCGTGGCCCGACCGTCGATTCTGCGCCAGTTTTCGCAAGGAGTCGTGCAGTCCAGTTCCGGTCCGCTCGACGCGGCGATCCAGGGCGACGGTTTTCTGGTGGTGAAGAACGACGCGGGCGCGACGCTCTACACCCGGGGCGGCCACCTGCTGGTGGACAAGAACGGCGCGCTGCAAACCTCCACTGGCGAGTACGTCCAGGGGTGGATGGAAAGCGGAGGCGTTCTGAACGCCACGGGCGCCATCGGGAACATCGTGGTCCCGGTGGGTACGCTCAAGCCGCCCACGGCGACCACGGGCTTCTCCTTCGATCTGAACCTCGATGCCACCGCGGCGGTGGCGACGACGCCTCCCAGCGGCACGACGCCTCCATTCACGCCGCCGTACAGTTCTCCGACGTTTTCCAATTCGGTCGAGGTGTTCGACTCGCTCGGGGTATCGCACCTGGTAAACATTGACTTCTACTACAGCGCGGCGGCGGCGCCGGCCGCGACGCCTCCCACCCCCGCCACTTGGGACTACGTCATCTCCGTGCCGGGAGAGACGGTCACGGGAGCGGCAGCCACGGGACAGTTGACGTTCGACTCGGCCGGCAAGCTGATCGCTCCGGCCGCCTGGCCGGCGGCCACCGTCACCATCGCCACGCCAAGCACGGGAGCGGCGCCGATCAACCTCTATTGGGACCTCTTTAACGGCGTGTCGCCGCGCCTGACGCAGTATGCGCAGCCCTCGGCCGTATCGGCCCGGGCGCAGGACGGCTCGCCGGCCGCGCAACTGATGAGCGTCGGCATTCTGGACGGCGGCCGGGTGTTCGCACAGTACTCCGACGGCGAACAGAAGATCGTCGCGCAGCTCGCCATGGCCGGCATCCGCAACCCGCAGTCGCTCATTGCGGCCGGTAACAACAACTACCAGTTGGGCGCCGACACGGCTCTGCCCGCCATCGGTCTGCCCGGCACCGGCGGCCGCGGCAACGTCATCGGAAGCGCGGTCGAGAACTCAACCGTGGACATCGCCAAGGAGTTCACGCATCTGATCGTATTCCAGCGCGCCTTTCAGGCCAACACGCGCGTGGTTTCAGCTCTGGACGAACTGAGCCAGGAGACGATCAATCTCAAGCGGTAAGGGTAAAGCCTTAGACAAGAAACGCCGATGGACACTCGGGAGCAGATTGCGCATCTCTCCGATGTGCCGGTTCCGGTTGAGGTGGAACTTGACCGGAAGATCATGACGATCGGAGAGATCCTCCGCCTGGAAAAGGGAGGCGTGATCAAGCTGACGCGCTCGGCGGGCGAGAACATCGATATCGTCGTGGGTGGCTCCCTGATCGCCTCGGGAGAAATCGTAGTCCTCGAGGAGTCGATGGGAGTACGCATCACGGACTTCAACGATGAACTCTGACGCCGGCGCAAGGACGCGCGATGGACCTTGTACGACAACTTCTCTCGGTCTTTATGGTGTTGGCGTTGCTTGGCGGCTCGCTGTGGTGGCTCCGGCGGAGATCGCCGGCGCGATTCTCGTGGCCCGGCGGCGGGAAGCGGAACGGGCGGCGGATGGAGAGCGTCGAGCGGCTGGCGCTTGGGCCACAGCATGCGCTGCACCTGGTGCGGATGGGCGACCGCGGCCTGGTGGTGGCGGTGCACGCTGGCGGCTGCACGCTCATCGATAGCCGCCCATGGCCCGAATGGGAGTCGCGGCTGCCCGTCGAGGCGAAGCGCGCGCCCACGGTCTTCGGAGCGGCTCAATGAGGAAGCTGGCGCTTGGCGCGGCACTGGCGGCAGGGTTGGCCGGCGCCGCCGCGGCGGCCCCGCAGCCGGACTCGCTGTTCGGAATCCGGGTGTCGGGCAACGGCGCGCAGTTGGGCATTCCGATGCAGATCGTCCTTCTGCTCACCGCCCTGACCCTGTTGCCGGCGGCGCTGGTATCGATGACGCCGTTTCTGCGCATCACGGTGGTGCTGCACTTCCTGCGGCAGGCGCTGGGCACGCAGACGACGCCCTCCAACCAGGTCCTGCTTGGCATGTCGCTGTTTCTCACGCTGCTGATCGTGCATCCTGTCGCCTCCGACATTTACCAGCGAGCCTGGACGCCGATGGAGAAGGGCCAACTCACGATGGAACAGGCCGCCGAACAGGCCGCCGCGCCTCTCAAGGAATTCCTGATCCGCTATGTGCGGGAAAAAGACGTGGCGATGCTGGTAGAGGTCTCCCGGACGCCGGCGCCCGCGCGGCCGGCGGACCTATCGCTGCGGATCCTGATACCGGCGTACGTGCTATCGGAGCTGAAAACGGGGTTCCAGATCGGCGCCGTGCTGTTCCTGCCGTTCCTGATCATCGACCTTGTGGTGGCCTCGGTGACGCTCTCGGTCGGCATGGTCCAACTGCCGCCGGTGATGCTCTCGGCGCCGTTCAAGGTGCTGCTGTTCGTGCTGGTGGACGGCTGGAACCTGGTCGTCGGTTCGCTGGTCAGGAGTTTCTATTGAGAGCCTCTCGCCGCGCTGTCGCGGCCGGGTGAACGGGGACAAAGGAGTTCGTGTGACGCAACAACAAGCGGTGGATATCGTGAGGCAGGCGCTGATGACGACGTTCTGGCTCGGGCTGCCATTGATGGCGGTCGGTTTTCTTGCCGGCGTGGTGGTGAGTCTCGCGCAGATCATCACCTCGATGCAGGATCCCGCGGTGGGAACCGTTCCGCGGCTGGCCGCCTTTCTTCTGGGGATGCTGCTGTTTCTTCCCTGGATGCTGGTCAAGCTGACCGGCTACACGACCACGCTGCTGGAGGACCTCGGCCGGTATGCCCGCTGAGATCGGCATACCGGTCTCGACCTTGTACGGGTTCCTGCTCGTCCTGGCGCGGGTCGCCGGCGCCTTCTCGTTCGTGCCGATTCCCGGCTTTCGCCAGACGCCGGGGATCGCGCGCGTCGTGTTGGCCGCCGGGCTGACCATTGCGCTGGCGCCGGTGTGGCCGCGCGTCGAGGCTGGCTCGGCGACGGCAGGGTTGCTGGCGGCGTGGATGCTGGCCGAACTCGCCTTCGGAGCGGCCGTCGGCGTCGCCGTCGCCTTTCTGAACGAAGCCTTTGTGCTGTCGAGCCAGATTTTCGGATTGCAGGCCGGCTACGGCTACGCTTCGACGATCGACCCGTCGACGGAGGCCGACAGCAGCGTCCTCCAGATATTCACGCACCTGGCATCGGGATTGTTGTTCTTTTCTTTCGGCATGGACCGGCAGATCGTCCGTCTCGCGGCCGAGAGCCTGGAAACGGTTCCGCCGGGGACGTTTCTGTTGTCGCTCGGCGCGGGCGAACAGATTCTCAAGCTCGGCGCGACGATGTTCTCCACCGCCGTGCGGCTGGCGCTGCCGGTGGTGGCCTTGTTGATTCTGGTGGACATCTCGCTGGCGCTGCTGGGCCGGATCAACAGCCACCTGCAACTGCTGACCCTGGCGTTTCCGGCGAAGATGCTGGTCTCGCTCGGCATGCTCGCGGCGTTGACGGCCGTCCTGCCGCCGCTGTATCGGACCGCGGCGGATTCCACGATGCAGGCGCTCAGGGCGGCGCTGCTGGCGGGGCAATAGCGAACGATGGCGGACTCCGGACAGCGAACCGAGCAGCCTACCGAACGGCGCGTGCAGAAAGCGCGCGAGGAAGGCAATTTCGCCGTCAGCAAGGAGTTCGTCGCCGCGATCCAGTTCGGGGCGTTCGTCACGCTGCTGGTGGGCTTCTCGGCGCAGTGGTTCGCCGCGGCGCGGTCGATCGCGAAGTTCCTCCTTGCCTGGAGCTTTCAGGTCGAAGTGGACCGCGACGCCGTCCTGCGTCTGCTCCGCGATTACCTATTCTGGGCGGCGACGCCGCTGCTGGCGGCCGGCCTGGGACTGGTGGCGCTGAGTCTGGCGATACACCTGGCGACCACGCGCATGGGGTTTTCCACAAAAAAGCTGACGCCCGACTTCAAACGGCTGAGCCCGGCGCAGAAGCTGAAGAACCTGCCGCGGCAGAACGTGCCGCAATTCTTCTATGCGCTGATCCTGTTGCCGGTGTTTCTGTTCTGCGTGTACGCCATTGCCAGAGAGAACCTGGCGGTCTTCTTGCGGCTGCCTCTGCTCGACGTGGAAAGCGGACTGGCGCGAGCAGGAAGCTCGATTTCCGGACTGCTATGGAAGGCGGTCGGACTGTTTCTCGTCCTGGGCGTGATCGACCTGATACGGCAGCGGCGGCGATATCGGAAAGACCTCCGGATGAGCAAACAGGAGATCCGGGAGGAGCACAAGGAGATCGAAGGCAATCCGCACGTCAAGAGCCGGATCCGGCGTCTCCAGCGCGACCTGCTGCGCCGCCAGATGATGAAGGAGGTCCCCAAGGCGACCGCGGTCGTCGTGAACCCGACCCATTACGCAGTGGCGATCCGGTATGAAATGGAAACCATGGCCGCGCCGAAGGTCGTCGCCAAGGGCAAGAACTATCTCGCGCTCCGCATCCGCCAGAAGGCGCTGGAGCACCAGGTCCCGATCGTGGAAAACCCGCCGTTGGCGCAAGCCCTGTACAAGTCCGTCGAAGTCGGCCAGGAGATCCCGGTGCAGCTTTACCGCGCCGTCGCCGAAATCCTGGCGTACATCTATCGGCTGATGAACGCGCGTCCCGGTGCAAATGGAACGCGGAGCGGCGCGCCGCCGGGCGGCCCGCGCCGCCCGCAATGAGAGGATCAGAACCGCAATGGCAACGACAAGCGCGCCGGTAACCGCGGTGGCGAACAGCCCGATGAGCGAAGCGCAGGTCAACGCGCCGCCGGGCGCCAAGTCCCGCGCCCGCGCCGTGGACCTGGCGCCCGGCTTCTCGATGGCCTTTCCGAAAGTCGGTTGGGGCGACATGGCGGTGCCGATGGCGGTGCTCGCCGTCGTGATGGCGATGATCATGCCGCTGCCGGCCATCCTGCTGGATATCCTGATCAGCGCCAACATCACCATGTCGGTCATCATCCTGCTGGTGGCGATGTACATCACCCGCGCGGTGGAGTTCAGCGTCTTCCCCACCACCCTTTTGCTGATGACTCTGTTCCGGCTGGCGCTGAACATTTCGTCGGCGCGCCTGATCCTGCTGTACGGCCAGACCGGGACCAACGCCGCCGGACACGTCATCGAAGCGTTTGGGAACTTCGTCGTGGGCGGCAATTTCATTATCGGCGCGGTGATCTTTCTGGTCCTCATCGCCATACAGTACGTGGTCATCAACCACGGCGCGGTGCGCATTTCCGAAGTTACGGCGCGCTTCACGCTGGACGCGATGCCCGGCAAGCAGATGTCTATCGATTCCGACCTCAACGCGGGCCTGATCGACGAAGCGGAAGCGAAGGATCGCCGCCGGAAGCTCGCGGCCGAGAGCGAGTTCTACGGGGCCATGGACGGGGCGTCGCGGTTCACGCAGCGGGACGCGCTGGCCAGTATCATCATCACCGGCATCAACATCATCGCCGGCTTCCTCATCGGCGTTCTCCAGCACGGGATGGAATTGGCCAAGGCGCTGGAAACCTATACCGTCCTCACCATCGGAGACGGATTGGTCACCGTGATTCCCGCCCTGATGATTTCGATCTCCGGCGGCCTGATCGTTACGCGCGCGGGCGCCGAGACCCGGCTCGGATCCGAGTTCCGCCAACAGGTATTCGGCAACACGCAGCCGCTGTTTCTGGCATCCGGAGTGCTCCTCGCCATGGCGGCGTTTCCGGGTCTGCCGAAGATACCCTTCCTGATGCTGGGCGGTGGATTGGCGGCCATTACCTGGCGGATGCGCCAAAAAGCCGTCACCGACAAGAAAACGGCGCCTGCCGCCGCCTCGGCGGCCCCCAAAGAAAACCTCGAGACGCTGCTCAAGGTGGAGCCGCTGGCGGTCTCGGTGGGACTGGGACTGGTGAAGCTGGTAGAGGGCGGCCAGAATTCCCCCCTGCTGCGCCGCATCGCGGGCATCCGCCGGCAGCTCGCCTCCGACCTCGGCTATCTACTGCCGCCGGTGCGGGTGACCGACAACCTTAACCTAAAGGCGGGCGAATACGTGATCGCGCTGAAAGGCGTCGAAGTGGCGCGATTCGAACTGGCGCCGGGCTGCGAGATGGCCTTGAAACCCGAACGGGAGCCGGCCAAGGCCATCGAAGGCATTCCGGCGAGGGAGCCCGCCTTCGGCCTGCCGGCGATATGGATCCCCAGCAGCCGGGCCGAAGAAGCGCGCCGCGCCGGCTACACCGTGGTGGATCCCCTGAGCGTCCTCGGCACGCACCTTTCCGAAGTCGCCCGCGCTCACGCGCACGAGCTGTTTTCCAGGCAGGATGCCAAGCGGGTGCTGGACCGCGTCGCCGAAAGTAATCCTCGCGTGGTCGAGGATCTGGTCCCGAAATTGCTCCCTCTCGCGTTGGTACAGAAGGTGCTACAGAATCTGCTCCGGGAACGCGTTTCGATTCGGGACGGCGTCACCATTTTGGAAGCCCTGGGCGACGCGGCGCAGGTCACGAAAAACCCGGTGTTGCTGACGGAACTCGTCCGGCAGGCGATCCGGCGCATGGTGGTGCAGCCTTATCTGAATCCGGCCGGCGACCTGCCGGCCTTTGTGCTGGACGCCCCGCTGGACCACGCGGTGGAGTCGGCCGTGGAGCATGGCGAGCACACGTCCCACTTGAATCTGCCGCCGCAGCGCATCCGGGACCTTCTGGACAGGATCGAAAAAGCGACCGGGCGAACCGAAACGCCGGTCGTTATGTTGGCCAGTTCGGGAGCGCGCTATTTCCTGCGGCAGATCGTCGAAGCGGCGCTGCGGAACGTGGTCGTGATCTCGCATGCGGAAATCCCGGCGGGCGTGAAGGTGATTTCGCTGGGGCTGGCGCAGTAAGAAACGTTGGCGGGCGCCGACGGTACGCGTCGTCCGCCGCCGCGCGGATCGCTGGACAGCAACGGAGTCGTGAAGAAGCAGGGTATGAAACTGAAGTCGTATTTCGCGGAAACGGTGGAGCAGGCGGTGAGCCGGGCCAAGCAGGAACTGGGTCCGGAAGCGATGCTCGTCTACTCGCGCGAGGCGCATGCCGAAGCGCGCTACCTGGGCTCCTATGAGGTCGTCTTCGCCCCGCCGGAGGGGGGCCGGATCGAGGCTTCTCGCCTGCCGGCGCCGCCCCCGGCGCCTCCTGCCCCGACGCCGTGGACGCGAACCGAAAGCGGACCGCCTCAACCGCCGGCGACCGGCGCCCGGTCGATGGAGGAGCCGTCGGTCGAGAGACTCTCCTTGGAACTGGCGGTGTTGCGGCGGCAGATGGAACGAATGATGGCTGCCTTCGCGCGCGGAAACGGGCTGGCGCCCGAAAGCTCGCGGCGCCCCGGACTCATAGCGGCGCTCGATCCACTGTCGCGGGCCGGCGTATCCAACGAGATCGTCGAGCAGTTGGCCGGCCGTCTGAGCGCGGCCGCCGGCGCATTGACGCCACTCGGGGACCTCGACCAGGCCGGAATGCTCGCGCTGCGCCGCGAAATGGGCGCCATGTTCTCGGTCGATTCCAGCCTGGGCGTCGCTGACGCAGGTCCCCGCTACGTCGCTCTGGCGGGACCGCCCGGCGCCGGCAAGACCACCACGCTCGTCAAGCTGGCCGTGGCGTATGGGCTGAAATGCCGCAAGCCGGCGCAACTGATCTCGATGGATACCTGGCGAATCGGCGGCGCCGACCAGTTGCGTTCCTACGCGGCGATCCTCGGCGTCGGGTTTCTGGCCCTGGAGACCGCCGGCGCCCTGGCGCAAGCGTTGGAGGAGCATCGCCACAAGGACCTGGTCCTGATCGACACGCCGGGCCTGAGCGAGAACGATATGGACGCGGCGGAGGATCTGGCGGCGTTTTTGCGCTCGCGCTCCGATATCGATACGCATCTTACCCTAACGGCGTCCATGAATTCTGCCGATCTAAGGCGTGCGGTGGATCGGTACGAGAGATTCAACCCGTCGAAGCTTCTGTTCACGAAGGTGGACGAGACCAGTCTGCCCGGAACGATCTTCAGCGAGGCGGTAAGGACGTCAAAGCCGGTCTCGTTTCTGACCAGCGGCCAGCGGATCCCGGAGGATCTTCAGGAAGCCGCCAAAGACGGCGTTCTCGATCTGATCCTGGGCTGCCCCACCAGCGGCAGCGAGGCGCAAGACTTGGACGCCGCCCTGGCCGATCCCTTCGAGCCGGGGCGGCAACGAGAACGGCAAGCCGCCGCCGCCTGACAAAATTATGCGTTGACGGTATTTGGATGCATCCCTACCAGGCAGTCTCAGAAATCGGATCGGACGAGCGCGAGCGTCTCATCCTGGAACACCTGCCCCAGGTGCGCTTGATTGCGAGGAGGATCCACGAGCGGTTGCCGGAAAGCGTCAGCCTGGACGATCTGATCTCGACGGGAATTGTCGGCCTCATCGGCGCCATCGACAACTTCGATGTCAGCCACCAGGTAAAGCTGAAGACTTACGCGGAATACAAGATCCGCGGGGCGATTTTGGATAGTCTCCGGGGCCTGGACTGGGCCCCGCGCCAACAGCGCAAGAAAGCCAAGCTGATCGAAGCGGCCATCAGCGAAGTCGAAAAACGGGTCCACCGAACGCCTAATGAGGAGGAGATTTCCGAAGAGCTCGGCATCTCGTTGGAGGAATACCACGACTGGCTCGTCGATGTGCGGGCGGTGAACCTCGGCAGTCTGGAAAGCGCCGCCCCCGAGGACGACGGGCGCGACCTGCTGCAATACGTTTCCGATACCGAGGACAACTGGCCGTCGAGTCTGCTCGAGAGGTCGGAACTCGAGCGGCTCCTCGCCGATGCGATCGAGAAAATGCCCTACATCGAGAAGACGATCCTCAGCCTCTACTACCACGAAGAACTGACGCTGCGAGAGGTGGCCAAGGTCGTGCGATTGCACGAATCGCGCGTGTCGCAGTTGAAATCGCAGGCGATCCTTCGGCTCCGCAGTTACATCCAGAAGCGCTGGCCGATGCCGCGCGGCAAATGACGCGGGAAGGAAGGCGGCGCGCCGAGGCTGCCGACGGCGGGAAACGATGAAGAACGGTCCTCAGGACGAGTTGCAGGAAATCCGGCGCTGGCTCGCCGATGCCTGGAGCATGCATCTCCGCGAAGTGCTCGAGGCCATGACGTTCGAGCCCGTCAGAGTCGCGGTGGTCGATCCTCGCCAGGCGCGGGGCGGCGAAGACGAGGCGATCCTTTGGTGGAAACAGTCCCTCAGCTATCCCGAGCAGGGCGCCGTTTGGGTTGGCGCGTCGTCCGCCGCCCGCGGGCTCCTGGCGAAAAAGGTCCTCGCAGCCGCCGGGGTCGAAGAAGAGGATTCGGACCTTTTACTGCGGACCTATCAGGAAGTCGTCCAACAGACCACGCCTGCGTTGGCGCGGGTGATCGGCGCGAAGCTCAACCGCGAGATCACCTGCAGTGAGGGAGACGTAGACCCCGACGGCCCGCCGGACGCGCCCTTTTCGATCCAGGCCCGCTACAGCGAGGAACAGGCCCCGCTTCTCCTGCTCGGGTTTGACCCCGCCTTGGCCGCCGGTATTCGCGCCTCCCAGCAATCGGGGGAAAATCCCGCCGCGAGATCTCCGCGCGTCGCCGGCGACTCCCCCCTGGCGGCGCTTCCTCCGCCGGCGGACGACTCCGGTCCCCCGAAAACGATCGACCTTCTATTGGATGTCGAACTGCCGGTGAGCGTCTCATTCGGCCGGGCCTACCTGCCGCTAAAGGACGTTCTGCGGCTCACCTCCGGATCGATCGTCGAACTGAATCGCCCGGTTGCCGATCCTGTCGAGGTGATCGTGAACAACTGCGTCATCGCCCGAGGGGAGGTGGTCGTGATCGACGGGAATTACGGGGTCCGCATCAGCCGAATTATTAGCCGCCAGGACCGGCTGCGAACCTTGAGCTAGGGAGACGACATGTTTGACGCCCTCGCCGCCCCGCTTTCCGCCCTGGCGCTTGCCGTTTGCGTTTACTTCTCCCTCGCGCTCAAGCGGGATGTGCGGCGCATCCACCTCGGGCATCAGGAGCGAACCCGAACGCTGACCGCCGCGCTCAGCGCCCTCGAGCTCCGCGTGAATGCGCTCGAGCAGAGCGTCACGGAACTGAACCGGAAAACGGCGACGCTGCCGCAGTTGTCGCCGCCCAAACCGGGGATGACGGAAAGCAGGCGCGTTCAAGTCCTGCGGATGTACAAGCGGGGAGAACGCGCCGAACAGATCGCCGCCGCCCTCGGCCTGCCGCTGAACGAGGTCGATCTCCTGGTGAAGGTCCACCAACTCGTGCACTTCGGTTGAACGCCCCCCAGCGCTGCCAAGGTCATCCCTTCGTCTCGCGGCGTTCAGCCGCTCGCCTCGACGCACACGCGGCTTCGCCTCAGCGTCCAGACACCCAACGCCGCACCGCTTGCCGGCGAGGAGCCGCAAGCGCCTCGCTTGGTCAGCCGGAGGCCTTTGCCGTCGCCGTCGGCCGCGTCTCTCTTACTTTGGGTGTCGCCAGGTAACCCGTAATACGGTCCTTCTGGACCTCATTGATCACCAGCTCGTAGGGCTGCCGCGCGCCGGAAACGTAAAACTGGAGAGGCTCGTTGACCGTCCGGTCCTTCTTTTCCACCGTCCGGTCGTCGGCCACGACGTCGATCGTGTAGCGCCCCCTCTTCGCGTCCGCCCGCTTCAGCTTTAGCGCAATGTCGCCCACCTTGATCGGCTGCTTTGTCTTCCTAATGTCGAACTCGAAGTAATTCCGGTCGCCCAGAGCCTTCAGCGCCGTCAGTTCGGTCGAATTCGTCGCGATCAGACCGCTTTGGACGCCCAGGTCGCCCGTAACCTGCTTCAGATTCTCGATCGTCTTGCTGAGTTCCGACTTCGTGTTGGTGATCTCGGTCTTAACCTCGCCAAGTCCCGTCTGGGTCGTCTCGGTCGCCTTGGCCACTTCGCTCAGCTCGTGGCTCAACTGCTGCTGCGCTTTGGCCTGCTCCTCCCGCTGGCGAGCCTGTTCGGCCTCCAGTTTGCGCGCCAGCTCCTCCGCGCGCTTGGTGGCCTGTTCCTTGGCCTGACCCGCCGCCATCGCCGCCTGCCGTCGCGCGGCGTCCAGTTCATCGCGCATCGTCTCCATGCGGCGCTGGTGCGTCTGGCTCGTGACGGTGGAACTCTCGCGCAGGTTGGAAACCTCGCCGAGAATCGATTCCCGCATCGACGCGAGCTCCGTGCGGACTTGGTCCAACTGAAGAAACAGGTACACGTTCGCGGCCACCAGCGCGATCACGATCCCGAACAGAATCGGGATCTTCAGCCCCGGTCCGCTTGGCGGCGGAATATAGTGAACGTTGTTCGGCTCGGTCAAGCCAAAACCTCCTTGCTTGAAGTTAGCGATTTGTCGTTAAGTTTAGCACTTACGTCCGGTTGGATGGCCGCTGGCGCCGCCCGTTTCAGTTCGCCTGAACTCGGGAGGCCATCCAGTAGCCGCGCCGCGCCCGGATTTCCACGCCCGGGCGGTTTACTTCCACGCGGATCTTATGGAACCCGCCCTCGGATACGGTGTCCGGCGTATAGCTCAAAATATACTGGCTGTGAAGCTCCTCGCCGAGGTCCGTGACCGCCCGTTCCAGGCTCTTCAGGTTCGTAAACGAATACTCCCGCCCGCCGGTGTACTGCGTCAGAATCTCCGCGTGATTGGAGATGAAGATCGCCTTCACCTGGTTGAAGATCTCCATGAATATCGGCTCGAAATGCATCGACTGCCCGCCGCGTAGCTGCGCCACAGTGTGCGGCGTCGCCGGTCCGGGGCCGGGCGCGGGATGCGCCGCCGTCGGGAACGGATCCCGCCTCGGCGCCGGCGCCTTGGTCGTCAGCGCCGTGATCATCCGGTCCATGTTGATCGTGTAGATGATGACGTTGTGAACTTCGGCTTCCAGCAACGCGTCCCGGATGTTTCCTTCGCTGCCCCGGTCCTTCGTTTCGCTGATCAGCACCAGAACGCGTCTCCGGTCCGGCGGGCGCCGCCGCAGCAGCCGAATGCCCTCGAAAACCGCGTCAACCACCGTCGAGTTCGAGCTTCCCGGCGTCAGCTTCTCCAACGCCTTGGTAAACAGCGCGCCGTCGTTGGTGAAGTCCTGTAT
Organism: Bryobacteraceae bacterium; assembly: GCA_026129905.1. Taxonomy (GTDB): domain Bacteria; phylum Acidobacteriota; class Terriglobia; order Bryobacterales; family Bryobacteraceae; genus JAHCHE01. Next base: position 401,606 of record JAHCHE010000001.1, read on the forward strand.
GACGTCCATGCGGTGATCGAATGCCAGTAACGCCGCTTCCCCGTGCTCGCCGATCACGAGGGCTTGGAGCATGTTGCCCATCTTCTTGATGTTCGGCAACATCGCTTCCGTCCGGTTGTTGCGCTGGATCGCCACCACCATCGACAACGGCGAGTACGTGACGTCCAGCCTGATGTCCTGCAGCTTCTCGTTGTCGTACAACCGGAAATCTCGCAGTTCCAGGCCGTTGACATAACCGCCGGAACTCGTCAGAACCGTGACCGGCGCCAGGACCACGTTGGCCTGCGCGCGGAACGTCCTCTCCGGCAGCTCTTCCTGGCTGAAGACGCGCCAACCGGCCCCCAGTATCCCGACCGCGGCGATCAATCCTGCGAGCCTACGTAGTGTCATCCTGGCAGTGCAATGCGCTCGAACCAAATCAGGTTACGCGAATCGCGGTCCCTATAACCACAATAACCCTCGCCGCGTCCACGATGCCACCGGCGGCGAGCCGCTCTATCGGGTCCGCCTCTGGTAGTCGCCGCTCTTGCCGCCCGTCTTCTCCAGCAGATACAGATCCTGAATCTCGATCGACTTGTCCAGCGCCTTGGTCATGTCGTAGACGGTCAATGCGGCGACGGCGGCGGCCGTCAGCGCTTCCATCTCAACGCCCGTCGGCCCGGTCGTGGACGCGGTCGCTTCGATGCGAACCCCGTTCGCTTCCACCCGCACGTCGACGTCCGCGTGGGTCAGCGGCAACGGATGGCACAACGGTATCAGGTCCGCCGTGCGCTTGGCCGCGGCGATGCCCGCGATCCTCGCCACCTCGAGCGGATTACCCTTCGGATTACGGGGCAGTTCCGCCAGCGCGGCCGGCGTCATTCGTACGAACGCGTGCGCGCGCGCCGATCTCGCGCTGTGCGCCTTCGAGGAAACGTCCACCATGCGCGCCCGGCCCGCCTCGTCATAGTGCGACAGCCGGCTCACTTCGGCATCGCCGGCATCCACTCGCCGGCCTCCCACGACTCCCGTTCGGGATCGGCCACCAGGAACGCGTTCGCCCGCGCCGCCGCCGCCACATCGCTCGAACCCTGCCACTTGATCGGCGTCAGCTCGCCTCCGTCCGGACTGAGCCGCGCCGGCAGAAATCGCGTCAGTCCGGTCTTGTGCCGGAACGGCCCCGTCAGCCGCGACGGGAAGACCGGCAGCGCCACCTCGCTCTGCCCTCCTAGCGACTCCAGCGCCGCCCGCGCGAAGATGTTGAAGGTCACCATCGTCGAGACCGGGTTCCCCGGCAGACCGAAGAAGAACGTCCCCCGCGCCCGCCCGAATACCGTCGGCTTGCCCGGTTGAATCAGCGTCCCGTCAAAGAAGAACTCGGCCTCCAACTCTTCCAACGCCTGCTCCACCACGTCATATTTGCCCGCCGAAACGCCGCCCGAAATCAGCAGCAGATCCGCCCGCAAACCCCGCTCCAACAACCGCCGCGTTGCTTCCCGTTCGTCCGGCGCCGCCGGTAGAATCTCCGGAATCCCCCCGGCCCGGCGCGCCTGCGCGGCCAGCGAAACCGCGTTCGAATTCCGAATCTGGTACTCGCGAGGAACCGCGCCGGCCTCCACCAGTTCGTCCCCGGTGGCCAGAATGGCGACGCGCGGCCGCCGGTACGCCTTGACGCGGATCTTGCCGACTGTCGCCAGCATGGCGATCGACGAGTAGTCCAGCCGCGCGCCGGCGGCCAGCACGGCCTGTCCCGCCTTGGCCTCGGAGCCCTTCGGATTTACCCACTCGCCCCGGTTCGGTCCGCGGTCCGTCGTCATGCGGCCGTCTTCGCGCCGCGTGTGCTCGAGCATCACCACCTGGTCCGCGCCCTCCGGAACCGGCGCGCCCGTCATGATCTCGAGCGCTTCGCCGGGGCCGACCGGCCGCTCGAAAATGCCCCCCGCGCGAACCTCGCCGATCACTTCGAACGCGCCCGGCAAGTCTGCCGAACGCACGGCATACCCGTCGCGCAACGAGCGCGCCACCGCCGGGTAGTCGCGGTCCGCAGCGACCTCCTCGGCAAGCACGCGGCCGTCCGCCTCATCGAGCCCAATTTCCTCCACGGGCGGTTTGCCGGCCCCGGCGACCTTCGCAATCACGCAGTCGCGAGCCTCCCGAAACGATAACGTCGCCACGACCGCCATTCTACACTGGGTTCAAATGCCGAACCATTGGACGCTTCGGGATATGGCCGCGGCCGTGCGAAAGCGCGATCTCTCGCCCGTGGAACTGTTGGAAGCTCACCTCCGCCAGATCGAGACCCACAACCCGCGCGTCAACGCGTTCACCGCCCTGCTGGCCGAGGAAGCGCGCGAAGCCGCGCGGCGGGCCGAAGCCGCGGCGGCGAAGGGTGAAGCGGCCGGCCCGCTTCACGGCGTCCCTCTGACCGTAAAGGACAGCTTCGACGTCCAAGGGACCCCGACGCTGTGCGGCAGCCGCCTGCGGTTGGGACGTCCAGCCGCCCGGGACTCCACGGCCGTCTCCCGGCTGCGCGCCGCCGGCGCCATCATTCTCGGAAAAACGAACTGCCCCGAGTTCCTCATGAACTACGAGACGGATAACCACGTCACGGGCCGGACTAACAATCCCTGGAATCTCGACCTCACGCCCGGCGGTTCAAGCGGCGGCGAGGCGGCGGCCATCGCCGCCTGTTTCTCGGCCGGCGGCGTGGGCAGCGACGGCGGAGGCTCCATCCGGCTGCCGGCGCATTTCTGCGGCGTCTGCGGCCTGAAACCCACGCCGGGCCGCGTCTCCGCCTCCGGGCACTTCCCGGTGATCTGCCATCCGGGAGGCCTGCTCGGGGTAGCCGGCCCGATGGCTCGAACCGCCCGCGACGTGCAGTTGCTGTTCCAGGCGCTGGCCGGCTACGACCCCGAGGATCCCTTCTCGGCGCCCGTACCCTTGCGCACGCCGCGGGTGCAGGGAATCCGCGTCGGCGTCGCGGAACAGTTCTATGAAATCCCGGTCCAGGCCCCGCTTGGCGAAGCGGTGCGAAGCGCGGCTGCGGCGCTCGCCCGCATCGGTTTCGCCGTCGAGCCGTTCATGCCGCGCGGGCTCGAACGCGCGCCCAACCTTTGGTCGTTCTTCTTCTGCCAACTGCCGGCCGGGATCGTGCGCGACCTCACCGCCGGCCGCGAAAGCGAGACGCACTGGACCGGGCGCGAGATGTTCGACGCGGTGAAGGACCTGCCGGAGCCCTCAGGAAAAACCGTGCTGGAACAACTGGCCGCTCGCGACGCGATGCGCGCCGCGTTGATGCGTCAAATGAGCGACGTCGCCGTACTCCTCTGGCCCGCCTCCGGCGTCACCGCGTTCCCTCACCGCCGGCGGCGCTGGGAAACGCCCGGCAAATCCATCGGCTATTTCGAGGCGATGTTTCCTCTCACTCCGGCGAACCTGCTCGGCCTGCCCGCGGTCGTAATTCCGTTCTCCACAACTGTTGAGGGCATCCCGGTCGGGGTTCAGTTGATCGGGCGGCCATACGAGGAAGAACTCATCCTCGAGATCGCCGGCCTGCTCGAAGAAGCCCGCGGCCCGTTTCCCGGCCCGCCGGGTTTCTGAGACTCTTCGGGGCGGCGGCAAATCCTGTGGTACTTTAGTCGGGTGCTCAGGGCTGTTTGGGCATCGGTCTGGCGATTGGCGGGAGTCTTCTGCGCCGCCATTTGTCTGGTTGCGCTGCTGCAATGGAAGGCGGGCAGCTATGACGCGGAGTTCGCCGACAACAGCGACGAGGCCACGCACTACGTTACCGGACTGATGGTCCACGACTACCTTGTCCGAGGTTTCCCCGCGCCGCCTTTGCGTTTTGCCCAGGACTTCTATTCGCACTATCCCAAAGTCGGCTTAGGACACTGGCCGCCCGTATTTTACGCCGCTCAGGCGCTGTGGATGTTTGTATTCGGCGAAGGACGGGCCTCCGCATTGTGGCTCATGGCCGTGATTTCCGCGCTGGTACTGACGGTGACGCACCGTCTCGCGTCGGCGTACTTTGGCTTCTGGGTCGCCGCGGGCGTTACTCTGTTTCTGGCCACCACGCGCTGGTTCCAACAGTTCAGCCGAACTGTGATGACGGACATGCTGGCAACGCTGCTCATGCTCCTGTCGTTGATCGCCCTGAGCCGTCACCTGAATCGGAATGAATGGCGCACCGGTTTCCTGTTCGGCGGGCTGGCCGCGATGGCGCTGCTTACAAAACCAACCACGATCGCGCTGGCGCCTTTGCCGCTGCTGGCCGCCCTTCTGTTGCGGCGCGAACACAACCTGCGCACATGGCCGTTCTGGTCTCCAGCCTTGCTGGCGCTGGCGCTGGCGCTGCCGTGGTTCGCCGCCGCTCCGGATGCCCTGCATGGCAGCGTCGGATTTCTCGGAGGCTTGCGGTTCCGCTGGTACCGCCCGCTGGAGTCGATCTACCACTGGGCCAAGGTTCTCGGGCCGGCGGCTGCGGGCTTGGCTGCGATTGGACTGGCCCGGACCGCCGGACTGCTCTGGGCGGTCCGGCGGGAAGCCCCCGAGGCGCCGCGCCGCGACCGTGCGCCCGGCGCGCTCTGGGCGTGCCTACTGCTGACGATTCCGGTGGTGATCGCCTTCCGTTGCTTTGTCGGAGCATGGCAACCGCCGTACCTGGTCGCGACATTGCCAATCCTGGCGCTCTTCTGCTGTTCGGGCGTGGCGTGGCTTGCGCGCCTTGCGCCCGCCGCATGGATCAGGGCGCCGCTGGCGATTCTCCTGCTCGTGACCGCGATCGCCGGGAACCTGCGGGCGTTGCCGCCGAAGCCACACCGCGGGCTCGACCTGGCGGCGGCGGCGATTCTCGAAGATCCCGGGCTGGCCCGTGCGCCGCTCCTCATCGTGTCCGACGCCGCGGGAGAAGGCGCCTTTATCGCCGAAGTCGCCTCGCGCGCGCGGCGGCCGGAACGCCGGGTGCTGCGGGGATCGAAGGTGCTTGCCGACAGCGACTGGATGGGCGCGGGTTACCGTCTGCGTTTCGAGAGTCCGGTTCACCTGATGGAGTTCGTCGGCGCTCAACCCGGCCTGGTGCTTGTTTTGGATTCCCCTGCCGAAGCCGCCCCACACCTGGCTCAGGTTCGCGCGGCCCTGGCCTCATGCCCCCACCGTTGGCAAACGCTCCACACCGTCGCGTGGAGCCCGCCTCGTACGGCGCGGATCGATATCGTTCGCGCGCGGGGAGAAGGCGGCTGTGAATAGGCCGACGGAGCGCAAATGAGCCGGATTGTGCTTTCCACCATGGGATCGTACGGCGACGTCCATCCCTACCTGGCCGTCGGTCTCGCCCTGAAGGACCGCGGACGTCACGTGACCATCGCGACCTCGGAGCATTATCGCCGCAAGGTGGAAGGTGAGGGCCTGTGCTTCGCCCCGATCCGGCCCGATTTTGTTCCGATCACCGCGCCGCCGGAGATCGTCCGGCGTTCCTTCGATCCCCGCGGCGGCGCGAACTTCGTGCTCAAGAGCCTGGTGCTGCCGTTTGTCGGCCCGATGTACGCGGATTTGCTCCGGATATGCAGGGGCGCGAACCTGCTGGTGGTTCATCCGACTCTGTTCGCCGGGCCTCTGGTGGCGGAAAAGCTCGGCCTGAGATGGGTATCCGTGTTGCTCTCGCCGGCCGTGTTCGTCTCGGCCTACGATCCCCCCGTGTTCCCGCCTTTTCCCTGGTTTCATCATCTGCGGCATCTCGGGCCATTTCCACATAAGCTGATGGTGCGCGTGATGAAGTTGCTGACCAGACCATGGACGCGTTCCATCGCGGAGCTGCGGGCCCGCGAAGGGTTGAGGCCGCCGGGGGCCTCCGCGATGCACGACGACATGTTTTCGCCGTTCGGCACGCTAGGTTGGTTTTCGCCGCTGATCGCTCCGCGGCAGCCGGATTGGCCCCAGAACACCCAAATCACCGGGTTTACGTTCTACGACCGGCGGAGTCCCGGCGAAGGGCTGCATCCCGCCCTGGCCGCGTTCCTCGACGACGGAGAACCGCCCGTGGTCTTCACGCTGGGATCTTCGGCGGTGGGAGACGCGGGTGATTTCTATGTAGAGAGCCTCGGCGCCGTTCGACGCCTCCGCCGCCGGGCCGTGTTCCTGGTCCGCGACCAACCGGCGCCGACCATGGCCGGAGGCGAGCCGCCGGGCGTTTTTGTGACCGACTACGCTCCCTACTCGCAACTGCTCCCCCGGGCCGCGGCCGTGGTCCACCAGGGCGGCATCGGCACGGTGGCGCAGGTGATGAAGGCGGGCGTTCCCATGCTGGTAGCGCCCAGAGGTCTGGATCAGCCCGATAACGCCAATCGCGTTCGACGGCTGGGCATCGCGCGAGTGCTGTCACGCTCCCGCTACTCGGCCGCCCGCGCCGCCAGGGAACTCGATCGGTTACTCGGCGATCCCCGCTACGCCCGCGCCGCGCGCGAGGCGGGCGCCGCAATCGCAGGCGAAGACGGCGTCGAAGCCGCGTGCGATGCGCTGGAGCGAATCTGCGACGCCGCGCCGCCGGAACACGCGACCCGTCGAGAGCTGGCCCGGACGCAGTCCGGCTAAAGGATCATTGTTCAAGGTTGCCGATTGACGACCCTACGCATCGACATCTATGGCTACAGCGTGGTACTCCGATCCGCGTCAGAACCCGCGCTTGACGGCCTGGCGGAAGACTTTGCGTTCTTCAGGCGGCCGGAAAGCCCCGGCCCTTGCGAACTCACGATCGAGCTGCTCGAGGAAGATCCCGCCTACAACGAACTGCCCCAGGACCTGGTCGCGTCGGTTTACACGCCGCGCAATGTCTCCTATACAAATCAGGGCCTCACCATATTGGACTACTCCGGCCGCGCCCTGGCGATTCACGATCCCGCGGCCAAGACCTTCCGCGTCTTCAGCCGCAGCGTGGATCTGCTGTACGAGGCGGCGTATTTGTTTCTCCTCTCGCAGGCCGGCGAGTTTCTCGACTCCCGCCGCCTCCATCGCGTTCACGCCCTCGGCGTCAGCGTCGCGGGAAGAGCCGCGTTGGTGCTTCTGCCGATGGGCGGCGGAAAAAGCACGTTGGGCTACGAACTGCTTCGCTATCCCGAAGTCGAAATCCTTTCCGACGACTCGCCGTTGATTGACGCGCGCGGCCACGTCCGCGCCTTTCCCCTGCGCATCGGCGTTCTGCCCGGATTCGAAGGCGAAATCCCGGAATCGCAGTTGCGGTTCATCCGCCGCATGGAGTTTGGGCCGAAGCTGGCCTTGAACTACTCGTACTTCGCCCGTCGCGTCGTCCCGCACGCGCAGCCGGGGTGCGTGTTCCTGGGTCACAGGAGCCTGGGCACGGCTTGCGTCCTCCGTCGGGCCACGCGCACGCAGGCGCTGCGGGCGATGTTTGTGAACTGCGTAGTCGGACTCGGTCTCTTCCAGGGCATGGAATTCGTGTTCCACCGCGGCGCTCGCGAGGTGGTTGCCAAGGCCGCAATCGCACGCTCCCGGCTTAAGGCCGCGCGGGCGCTGCTGAGGCGCTCATCCCCCTATCACCTGGTCCTGGGCCGCGATCCGCGGGAAAACGGCCGCGTCCTGGTGGAGTTTCTCAAGAAGTCCCCATCGAAAACAAAGCGAACAGATTTCTCGCTTGCTCGATGAGTTGCCGGATGTCGCGAGGCCGCCCGGCCAGCTCCGCTTCATACGCCTCGCGCAACTGGTCGAACAGCGGTATCGGTGGAAGGCCCCAGTCCCGCAGCGCGCGCTGCATGGCCGGCAATGTGAGCGGAACCACCGCGCCTTCCGCCCGGTCGACGATCTCGAGCTGAAGATGGCGCCATAGATTCCTTAAGACCTCCAGGTTGCTCATGCCGGCCGGCGCCGAGCCGATTTTGGCCAAGGCGCCCCGCCGGATCATGATCTCCTCGGAAACCAGGTCGGCGGCGAACCGGGTCCATACCGGTACGCCCCGCCGCGCTCTTGGTTGGCCGTCCACCGCGAACTCGGGCCGGTCGAGCAGGGCAAACACCTCAGGATTCGCCGCCGGGCACAACAGGTGGCGCCAAAGCTCGATGGTGCTGACAATCTCAAGCTGATACGCGCCATGGTCGAGCAACAGGTACAACGCCACTCGCTGCTTCAACTTGCTTGCCGCGGCCTGATGCCAGCGGCACAATTTGCGAATCTGCCGGACCCGCGGCGGATCCTCCGGATCGGCTTCCAGCAGCAGCGCCAGGTCGTCGGGCTGGAAAAACGAAAGCGAAGGAACCAGGAACGCCGCCCGATATCCGCTCCATTCCTTCTTCACCCGGTCGACCAGGGCTTCGATATGCCGGCGAGGCTCCTCGGCGCACAACATTTCGGAGGCGTGGGCGTCTAGCCGCATCTCCGGCGCGGCGGGCTGAAACGTGGCCGCGCAATGCAATCGGGCGTGGATGCCTTCCAGCCGCGGAAGCAGATGCCGGAACGTATCTTCCTGAATGTCGCCGTCGTAGGCGCGGTGAGGCTTTTTGGCGCTGCGGATCAGCCGCTCGAGGAAACGCTTCTCCTCTCCCTCCGCCTCGGCCAGCGCGCCGGCGAGAACGCGTTCGCGCGAAAGCTCCGAGTTGCCGCCGGCGAGCGCGGCAGCCATGTTCAGGATTCCGGCGTACGTCTTGTATGCGATGGTGCGTCGAAATATGGCGTCTTCGGCCATCGGTCCCGCGCCGAATGCGCTCTTGATGAAGTACGACCACCAGGTGCGGACTTCCGTGTAGTACCCTCCGGCCAGGCGTTCGGCCGGCACTGGCGGCAGCATCGAGAAGACGTCGTCGCCGTAGACCAGCTTCCAGCGCATACGTCCCAGGTTGAAGCGGTACTGAAAGAAGTAATCGGTCTCGCAGAGCGACTTCAGCGAGGTCAGGGTCTGCACGCATTGTCCCAGCAACGTGTCGTAGAGCGGAGACAGGCGGCTCAGTCCGCGCAGCGCGTTTACAATCTTCATCTGGTCCTGCTCGGACGGCCATTCGCCGTTGACGGTGAGATCGATGTCGCTGATCCCCGGCCGGATCTCGTCCGTGGCGACGCCCCCGGTGATGTAGATCGACTGTATCCCGGCAAAGCGGCGCAACGTCCGCAGCGCGTAACTAACGTGGAGCCTGTAGACGAAAAGATAAAGATGGCGAAGCGGGGTTTCCGCCGTCGCGACCACAAGCCAGCGAAGCGCGAGCTTGAACTTCGAGCGCCACCGCCGCCCGGCGGGTAACCGGAACCGGCTGGTGTCCATGTGGTCCAGCAAAACGATCTCGCGCACATCGGCCATAGGAGTCTCAGTGTAGCGCGATGCTCCGGTAGACCACGGCGGTCGGTAGCTGCGCCGCCTCTTCATACCCTGCCAGCCATTCCCGCAGGTCCGGGTATTCGGTAATGGCCAGCTTCGGATTGTACGGCCCCAGCCCGTCCACCACGAACGTTGGTCTGGTGCGAACCAGTTTCCGCCGGTTGGCTGCGGCCAGTCCTGGCGCCGAAACGCGAGCATCCACCAGGTGCCGATCCGCGATCACGCCGGTGAGCGGCTGCGAATCGAGGAACGGAGTTCCGGCGGCAAGCCGAGTCTCGACATAGATGTCCGGGCGGTAACCCCAGACGAACAGGGTATCGCCGGACCGCGCGAGGCGATCGATGGTTCGCGCCGCCTCCCGGCTGCCCTCGTACATCGCGACATCCTTCCACTTGTGGGGACGGTCGTGGACCAGGTCGGCCGCCAGTTCGACGTACCGGGGGCCGAACCGCGCCGCCGGGATCAGCAGCAGCGCCAGCGCCGCGATCGCGCCCTTCCTACCCGCCAGCGATAGACCGCGCGCGGCCGCCAGCGTCATCACCGGGAGAAGGTGGAAATAGTACCGGGGGAAAAAGCGCCAGCCGGCCGCGATCGCCGCCAGTGAAACCAGCGTCCAGACAGCGAAGCGCCATCTGCCCCCGCTCCGCTCCCGCAGGTAGAACCATGCCGCTCCCACAACCAGCGCCCCGTGCATGCCGGCCCAGTTCAGCGTTCGCCGCAGGCCCTCCGTCGCTGGCGCTTCCACGAACGTGTCGCGCGAGTAGAGCACACCCCAGCGCCAGACCTGTTCCCAATACGCTCCCAGCGCGCCGGCTCCCGCCAGCCACGCCAGCATCAGCGCGTTCGGCAGAACGAACCCGGCCGCCACCGCGGGAAGTGCGCGCGCCTGCCACGCCAGGCATCCCGCCAGAACAAACCACCCCTTGGCGTGGATCAGCATCGCGACCCCCGCCACGACTCCGCTCCAGAACGGACGCCCGCGCGCCGCCAGGTACACAGCCCCTGCGTGAGGCGCCAGCATCAGCAGGTCCGGCGCCAGCGCCATCACCGCCGAAGGGACGCCGAACGTCAGAAAGAACGCCGTCAGGCAAGCGGCGTACGCGCCCTCGCGCTCGCCCCATTTCCGCGCAAACCGGTACAGGATCCAGCTTGCCAGCGTGACGAAGATCGCCCCCGCCAGCCGCAGGAGCCATCCCTTCCGCACATCCCAGAGCACATACGCAAGCGCCGATAGCGGCGGCTTGTCGAACCAAAAATCCCGGTAGGGAACCTTCCCGTCGAGAATCTGAAGCGCGGCGGCGGCCGGGTAGCACTCCTCCACCCAAAGAATGTCAACGTGACAGAGGCGCGCCGCCAGCGCGGCACCGAACACGCACGCGAACAGCGCCCGCGGACGCATTCATGCTTTCCCGAGCATCCTCTCGATCGAGGCGCGGAACGCCGGCCCGTACTGCGGATCGGCCAGCGCGAATTCGACAAAGGTCTCGAAGTAGCTCGGAAAATTGCCGATGTCGTAGCGTCTGTCGGTATCCGGCAGCTTGCACGCCAGCACGCGGCGTCCTTCTTCGCAGAGCCGCTGAATCGCGTCCGTGAGCTGGATCTCGCCCCTCCGGTCGGGCTTCACGCCCCGGATCATGTCGAAAATGTTTGGCGAAAAGACGTAGCGGCCGGCGATGGCCAGGTTGCTCGGCGCGTCCTTCGGCTTAGGCTTCTCGACCAGGTTGGTGACGCGAAACGAACCCCCTTCCCCGTTGCTGACTGCCACAATCCCATAGTGGGACGTCTGTTCCTTCGGCACTTCCTCTACCGCGATGACGCAACTCGCGCGCCGCGCCTCGTACATCTCCACCATTCGCGCGACGCAGGCCGACTGCGCGTGCAGGCCCAGAATCGAATCCCCCAGCGCGACCACGAACGGATCCTCGCCGGCGAAGCTCTCGCCGCACAGAATCGCGTCCCCGAGCCCCCGCTGCGTGCGTTGCCGCGTGTAGTACAGGTGCGCGCCGAGGCTCTCGAACTCCAGTTCCTTGAGCAGGTCCTCCTTGTCCGCGGAGTTCAGCGTGCTCACCAACTCCGGGTCGCTGTCGAAATGGTTCTCGATGGACGATTTCTTGCGGCCCGTGATAAAAAGAATCTCTCCGATGCCGTTGGCGACCAACTCTTCCACGACGTACTGCACGATCGGTTTCCTGGCCACTGGCAACATCTCTTTCGGCTGCGACTTGGTCGCCGGCAGCAGCCGCGTGCCATGGCCGGCCACGGGAACAATTGCGCGTCGAATCACTTCTCTAAACTATATAACGGGCGTGCCAAGCAACCTGAAACTTGACGTCGATCCGGGGCACTCCGGGCGCCGGCTCGACCGGTTTCTTCAAGAGAAGCTGCCGGATTTCAGCCGGTCGCGGATTCAAAGCTGGATCAGGGAAGGCCGAGTCCTGCTCAACGGCGAAACCGCCAGGCCGGCGGCGCTGTTGCGAGGGACGGAGATCGTCGAGGTGGCGCCGGCGGATCCGCCGCCGCTGCGCGCCTTTGCCGAGGACCTGCCGCTGGAGATCCTGCACGAGGACGACGACGTAGTCGTGGTGAACAAACCGGCCGGCATGGTGGTTCACATCGGCGCCGGCAACCGGACCGGAACCCTGGTGAACGCGCTGCTGCACCACTTCGGGACGCTCTCTTCCGTGGCCGGCGAAACGCGTCCCGGCATCGTGCACCGGCTCGACCGGTACACCAGCGGCGTGATGCTGGTGGCGCGCACCGATGCGGCCCATCGAGCCCTGGCCGCCCAGTTCGCCGCGCGCCAGGTGGAGAAGTTCTATGTCGCCCTGGTCCACGGCGACATTCGCGGCGAGCGGGGACGTGTCGACAAACCGATCGCCCGTGACCCCTTGCGCCGCCTCCGGATGACCGCGAAGCTGGCCACCGGCCGAAAGGCGCTCACCGAATACCGCGTCCTCGAACGGCTCTCCGGATTCACCTTTCTCGAAGTGCGAATTATGACTGGACGGATGCACCAGATCCGCGTTCACATGTCGAGCATCGGACACCCCGTCGCCGGCGATGCGCTTTACGGCGCGCCGTCCCGCATTCCCGGGCGGCGCCCGCTGGAACGCCTCTTTCTTCACTCGCACCGCCTAGGCTTTCAGAGCCCGTCCACCGGGCGTCCCATCGTAGTCGAATGTCCGTTGCCGTGCGACCTTGAAGACTGGATGGCGGAATTGAAGCTGCCGGGCGGTTCGCCGCCGGAACTATAATCGAGGTGAGAGGGAACCATGATGCGTAGGGTCGTTGTCGCCGTCATCCCGCTCGTCGCGGTGACGCTCGGGCTATCCGCCCAGGTCGGCACGAACGCGAAGGCCGACCGGGAGACCTCCGCCCAGCAACAGCAGCTTGACGATGAAAATACGCGGTTTACTCTGGATGTCACCCGCGTCAATATCCTGTTCACCGTTTCGGATAAAAAAGGCCGGTTTGTCACGGACCTCGCGCAGAACGATTTTGAAGTGGTCGAGCGCAAACAGTCGCAGAACATCCTCGAATTTACCTCGGAATCCGATCTGCCCCTGCGGCTCGCCATCCTCATCGACACCAGCAACAGCATCCGCGACCGCTTCAAGTTCCAGCAGGAAGCGGCCATCGAATTTATTAACAGCGTGATCCGTCCCGAAATCGACCGGGCCATCGTGGTCAGTTTCGATTCCGGCTTCAACATCGTGGCCGACCTCACCGGCGATCTCGAGGAGCTTACCGAGGCCGTGCGGTCGCTCCGTCCCGGCGGCGGTACCGCCCTCTACGACGCGATCTTCCATTCGTGCAAAGACAAGCTGATGGTGGATCAGCCTCGCCATAAATTCCGCCGCGCCCTGGTGATTCTCAGCGACGGCGAGGACAACCAGAGCCGCGTCTCGCGCGATCAGGCGCTGGAAATGGCGCACCGCGCCGACGCCGTGATGTACACCATCTCGACGAATATCACCCGGGTCCAGACCGGCGGCGACAAGGTGCTGCGGTATTTCGCCGAGGAAACGGGCGGCCTGGTGTTTTTCCCGTTCAAGGTCGAGGATCTGTCGCAGTCGTTCGAGAACATCGCCAACGAACTGCGGCACCAGTACAACATCCTCTATCGCCCCGAGCCGCTGCGAGCCGACGGCCAGTATCACCCGGTGAGCATCAAAGTAAGAAATCAGAAAAATCTCGTCGTCCGCGCCCGCAAGGGCTACTACGCGCCGACGATGTAGGCTTGCGTGCCTGACCGCCTCCGTTCGTTGCCGCCCCGTTGGAGGGCGGTCTGGCCCGTCGCCGCGTTACTCCTGCTCGCCTTTCTAATCGACGCCTGGACCATCCGCACGAATTCCGTCACCTTCGACGAACTGGCCCACTTCCGCTACGGACGGCAGTTCTTCTCCCGCCAGCTCGACCGCTCCCGCGAACCGCTGCGCATGGACAGCAAGATGCCGGTCTCCGCCATGAATGTTCTGCCCCCGGCGGCCGGCGGCGTTCTGCAAAAGGCGGGCGTCGCGCCCGGCCTCGCGGAGCGTCTTGTCGACGTGCGCTCCGGACGCTACGTCACCGTGGTTTTCGCGCTGCTGCTGGGACTGCTCATCTACCGCTGGGCCGGCGAGCTGTACGGCCGGACGGCGGCCCTGTTTGCGCTCGCCTTTTTCGTCTTCTCGCCGAACCTGATCGCGCACTCCGGGCTCATCACCACGGAAATCTACTCGACGCTCGCCATCGCGGCGCCCGTATATGCGTTCTGGAAATTCGCCGCCAGGCCGAACAGAGCGTGGGCCGTGCTCAGCGCCTGTTCACTGGCGGCCGCTCAATTGGCCAAGGTCACTTCGCTCTATCTCTACCTGATCCTGCCCCTGATCTTCGGCATTCGTTGGCTCTCCCGCCGGCCCGCCAGCGTCCGGCCCAAGGCCGTCTGGCAGTATCTGCTTCTGCTCGCTGCCGCTCACCTGGTCATCATCAACGCGGGCTTCCTCTTCTATCGCTCGTTCACTCCGCTCTCCCAGTACGAGTTCAGCAGCCCCTCGCTGCGCGCCCTCCAGCGGATTCCGCTGGTACGGGACATTCCCGTGCCGCTGCCGTATCCCTACCTCGAGGGCATCGACCTGTGCCGGCATCACGAGCAGACCGGCGTCAATATCGGCCGGCTCTACCTGCTCGGGGAACTCCGGGACCACGGCGATGACGGGCCGCGCCCCTTTCCAAGCTACTTCCTGGTCGCCTACCTGGTGAAGGAACCGATTGCGCTCCAGGTCCTGCTGTTGTTGTCGCTGGCGCACCTGTGGCGCCGGCGGCGTGAACGGGACATCGCGAACCGGGAAGCGTTCCTGCTTGTCCCCTCGGTGTTCTTTTTCGTGTACCTTAGCTTCTTTTTCAACGCGCAGATCGGCATCCGCTACCTGCTGCCGGCGTACCCGTTCCTGCTGATCATTACCGCCGCGCCATTCGCGCGGTGGGCGCGGATGGGCCGCGCGGCGAAAGGCGCTTCACTGGCTCTCACCGCCTGGCTGGTCGTCTCGACGCTGTCCTGGTTTCCGCACTTCATCCCCTACTTCAACGAACTTGTCTGGGACCGCAAGCAGGCATACCGGATCCTGGCGGACAGCAACATCAACTGGGGACAGGACCGGGATGCCGTTGCGCGTTACGCCGCCGCGCATCCGGACATCTCAGTCGAGCCGGAAACCCCGCGCAGCGGCTGGATCCTGGTGGATGTGAACAGCCTCGTCGGCATCCTCCACCGGCAGGATCCCGAACGTTACCGCTGGCTCCGGGAAAACCACAAGCCAGCCGGCCACATTAACTACTCGCACCTTCTGTTTCACGTGCCGGCGAATGCGGCCGGGCGCTAACAGGGGCCACGGAATCGAGAACAATATCCCGCCCCGGCGCGTATCATCGAAAAGAGGGCGCCCCCGGCGTTCCGGAAAGAGAATCCGGCTTTGAACACGTTCGAACTGATAGGACTGGCGACAGGCCTCGGCTTTCTGGCCGGGCTGCGGCTGTACGCGACCGCGCTGACGCTGGGCCTGGCCATCCGCTTCGGCTGGCTATCGCTCCAGCCGGAGTACCAGCAACTGGACGTCCTGGCGAACTGGTGGGTTATCGCTCTTTCGGGAACCCTCTTTGTCGTGGAGTTTCTCGCTGACAAAATCGCCTGGCTGGACTCGATCTGGGATGCCGTCCACACCTTTATCCGCCCGCTTGGGGCCGCCGCGGTAGCCGTTGCGGCGGTCGGCAACATGGATTCCTCCGCCATGGTTGTCGCGGGTCTGGTGACAGGCGGCGCCGCGCTCACCAGTCACTCCATGAAGGCGATGACGCGCTTCGCGGTAAATCACAGTCCGGAGCCGTTTTCCAACGCGGCGTTGAGCCTGGCCGGAGACGTAGTTGTCCCCTTCGGCGTCTGGTTCGCGATGAAGCACCCGGTACTGGTCGGGACGACGGTTATCGTGATCGCCGTTTTGTTCGCGCTGCTGTTCTTGAAGATCGTCCGGTGGCTGCGCCGTCGCGGCGCGAAGCGGGCCGGCAGACTGGCGCCGGCCCAAGCCTGAGGTCGCGCGCGAGCCGTCGCGCCGCCCGCGTCAGACCGTCTTCACCCAGCCATGCTTCTTATGGCTCTGCAACGCCTTCTCCAGGAGCTGCATGCCCCACAGTCCGTCTTCGAACGTCGGGTATTCCACCGGCGCCGAGGGATCGGCCACCCGCCGGTAGAAGCGCTTGTATACCTGCTTGTGCGTGTCGTCGTAGCCCTCGCTGTGCCCGCCCGGAAGATCGGCGTAGGTAGCCGCCGCGCCGGCCAGCAGCGCCGGGTCCTTCATGATCACCTGGTTTGGTTCGTTGCGATTGCCGATCCAAAGCTGGTCCGGCGCTTCCTGGTTCCACATGACGCCCGATTTGGTTCCGAAAATCTCCACCTGAAAGCGGTTCTTGCACCCGGCCGACATCTGGCTGACCGTGTACGCGCCCCGCGCCCGGTCGCCGAGTTGGAGCAACACCGAGCCGAAATCCTCCGTGTCGATGGCGACTTCCTCGTAATCCTGCGGCCGCAGCTTCTTGCCCGCGAAGGTCTCGATAGCGACCTTCGGCTTCTTCCGCGTCTTGTGGAACGTCTGCATGTCGCAGCACAGCGCGGTGATGCGCAAGCCCGTGAGGTGCTGGATCATGTCCATCCAGTGCGAGCCGATGTCGGCCACCACGCGCATCGGGCCGTTTTCCTTCGAATCGAGCCGCCAGTTGTAGTCGGTATCGTACAGCAGCCAGTCCTGCGAGTACGTGCCCTGGACAATCATGATCTCGCCCAGGTCCCCGCTGGCGATCATCTGCCGGATATGTTGTAGGACCGGATAGTAACGGAGGTTGTGATTCACGCAGTGAACGACGCCCTTCTTCTTGGCCTGGTTCAGCATGTCCTTCGCTTCGGACGCCGACATGGCCAGCGGCTTTTCGCACAGTACGTGCTTGCCGGCCTTGATCGCCGCTTTGGAAACCGGCGCATGCAGCGCGTTCGGCGTGCACACGTGGACGGCTTCAATCTCAGGATCGGAGATCAGGTCCATGTAATTGTCCGTCGCTCTCTCGACGCCGGTGGCCCTGCTGAACCGCTCCGCTTCCTCCTTGGAAATCGCCGCGACGCCTGCCACTTCGACGTTGCCCAACCGCCGGATTCCCTCGGTATGGACCCTGCCCATGAATCCGGCGCCGATAACCGCAGTCTTGATCTTGCGCATTGTTTTTCCTCCGCCCATGATTTGGATCGCTATGACATCGGGATTGCGCCGCGGCGCGCCAGCCTGCTCACGCGCGCCCGGCTTCCACACACTCTACCGCAATAGCCGGACGGCCGTACGGATTCCGGCGCCTCGCCCGATCAACGCTAACGCGTCCTCGAAAGGGTTGTTACACTCTAAAGGCTGCGCGCCATGCGGGTGAGGATTCAACTGGGGAGCGGCCCCCGCGTCAGGCAGGATCGCGAACTCAAGCTGCGCCTCGCCGCAGCCGCCGCCGCGCTGTTGACTCCCGCCGCGGTAATGGCGGGAGCGTTGGCTCTCTGGGGGCTGGCGGCCGAGATGAAATGGACCGGGGAGTTCCCGATTTCGAGCGGCCCGCTGGCCCGCTGGTTCATCTGGATGGCCGCCGCCGTCGCGCTCCAGCTTTCCTCGGTTGCCCTAAACCGCTACGCCCGCGCCCACCACGACGGCTAATGGCACGGCGCTTCCGCAATCCAGCGGTCCTGTTCATGGGAACATCTTCCTATGCCCACGCAACGAACAGCCGCGCGAAGCTTCCGCGATCTGGTGGTCTGGCAAAAGGCGCATGAATTCGTGCTGGCGGTGTATCGATTGACGGGATCGTTTCCCGACCGCGAGAAGTTCGGACTATCCAACCAGATGCGCCGCGCCTCTGTTTCGATCGCAGCCAACATCGCGGAAGGTTTCGGCAAGCGCAGCCCCGCGGAGAAGGCCCGCTTCCTGAACATCGCGGAAGGCTCCTTGGAGGAGTGCCGCTACTATCTGATCCTGACCCACGACCTCGGCTACGGCCCGACCGACTCCTTAACGGCCACCCTCGAAGAAACCAGCCGCTTATTGAACGCCTACGCGCGAGCCATTCTGGCTTCAGGCTCCTGACTTCTTGCTTCCATATCCCGCAGGGATATCAAGTGCGAAGCACTTGCACTCAGCAGTCACAGCCCCCATCGGCCCCGAACCAGCCACCCCCATGGCGCCGGCCTGGCGCCGCCGCCGCGTTGGCCCTGACCGTGGGCTTTCCCCTCCAGTAGCCGTCGCGAATACGCGCGGGGGACCAATCGGGGCTCGCCGGCGGAAGCGGTGGAGCGAGTTTGGCAAACTCTCCGGCGCCGTGCGCCACTCGCCCGGCAACCACCGTCAGCACCGACTCGAGCTGCTTGATCTTCTCTTCCGGCACGGAAAAGTAGTCGTCGGACAACACAGCGAAGTCTCCCAGTTGGCCGGGCGCGATGGTTCCCTTCGTTTCCTGCTCGCCGGAAAACCACGCACTCCCGTGAGTCATCAGCCGGAGCGCTTCGCTGCGATCCAACCGGTTTGAACTCGGATACAAAGACATGCCGCCCACCGTTTTGCCGGATACAAGCCAATACAGCGCGACCCAGGGGTTATAGCTGGCGACGCGAGTTGCGTCGGTCCCCGCGCCCACGGGGATTCCCATCGCGAGCATCTTGCGCACCGGCGGAGAACTCTCGCCCGCTTTCTTCCCGTAGCGGGCAACGAATGCTTCGCCTTGGTAGGCCATGCGGTGCTGAATGGCGATGCCGCCGCCCAGCGCCTTCACGCGCTCCAGGTTTCGGTCGCTGATCGTCTCGGCGTGATCGAAGAACCAATGCAGGTCTCTGAGCAGCGCCTCGCGGTTCACTTCCTCGAAAATGTTTAGGGCCCGGCCGATCGTCTCGTCATAAGTGGCGTGCAGTCGGAAGGGCCAGCGATTCCGGGCAAGCAGCGTCACCACCTCCCTCAGTTCGGCATCCATCCGTTCCGGCATCTCTGGACGGGGTTCCACGAAATCCTCGAAGTCCGCGGCCGAGTAGACGAGCATTTCCCCGGCCCCATTATGGCGATACATGTCGTTGCCCTGGCCCGGCTTCACCAGCTTGATCCAGGCCGCGAAGTCGCCCAATTCGCGTTGGGGATGTTGGGTAAACAGGTTATAGGCAAATCGAACAGTCAGAAGTCCGTTGCGGTTCAGGTCCTCGACGACAGCGTAATCTGCCGGGTAATTCTGAAACCCGCCGCCCGCATCGATCACGCTGGTCACGCCCAGCCGGTTGAGTTCGCGCATGAACTGTCGCGTGGAATTGACTTGATCCTGGTAATCGAGCTTCGGCGCCTTGGCGAGAGTGGAGTAGAGGATCAAAGCATTAGGTTTCGCGATCAGCAGCCCGGTGGGGTTGCCGTGCGTATCGCGCTCCACCTCCGATGCCGGAAACTGCGGGACCTCTTTGTCGTAACCCAGCGCGCGAAGCGCCGCCCGGTTGAGAAAAGCCCGGTCGTAAAGGTGCAGGATAAAAGCGGGCGTGTCCCCGGTCGCTTCATTGATCTCGGCCAGCGTGGGCATGCGCTTTTCCGCGAATTGCTCAGGCGTCCAGCCGCCGACCACTCGCGCCCACTGCGGCGGCGGCGTGCGCCTGGCTTGCTCCTTGAGCATCCGCAGGGCGTCGGCCAGGGATGGCGCCCCGTCCCAGCGCAATTCCATGTTGTAGTTAAGGCCGCCGCGAATCGGGTGCGTGTGCGAGTCGTTCAGTCCGGGAATGACGCGTCGTCCGCCGGCATTGATGACGTGCGTGGATTGCCCCCGAAACCGCAGCGCGTCGCGGTCTGAACCTACAGCCAGGAAGCGGCCGTTGTTCGCCGCCAGCGCCGAGGCGTTGGGACGGCTCTTATCCAATGTGGTGACTTTCCCGTTGAGAAGAATGAGATCGGCAACCTGATTCTGCCCCCCGGACTGCGCCGAAAGATCGTGTCCGCCGAACGCGAGACAAAGTCCGGGCGCAGTGCCGCATTTCAGGAAATCCCGTCTGGATTGCCGGTCGCTCATGGTCTCCCCTCCTGCCAGGTCATGCCGTGCCTCGGCGTGAATCGTTTCGAGCGGACGAGCCTTCTTCGCCCCCCAACCCCTCCGCACATGTTCAATCGTAGCCGATCCATAGTCATTGCGCCAGCATATTGAAGAAGAAATAGCCCCCGCCAGAGTGGTCGATTATGGATACCTTCGCGAATCTCTGCGTTCTCCGCGTCTCCGCGGTGAAGTCTCAGGAAAACCGCCGCTCAGATCGCCGGTCGCTCCTACCGCCGACGGACATCCGATTCCGAGGCGAGCGCCGACAGGTGTACGGAGGCGCCGGCGATGACCCGGTCGGGATGGCGGGCGGCGATATCGCGGGCGCGCCGCTCGAATCCTCGGGCCTCCTTCTTCCGGCCGGTCTCCTTGAGCGCGGCAGCGTAGGTGAACAGGATTTCCGAAACCAGGGGATGCTCTTCTCCGTACGCCGCCTCGGCTAGGGCCAGCGCTCGGGCGGCCAGCGGCCCGGCCGATGCGGGGCGGCCCAGCAGCATCTGAAGCCTGGCGAGGTTGAGCAAAGGCCGCGACAGCCTCGGATGAATCGGCCCCAGCGTCTGCTCATCGAGCGCGAGGCCGCGCCGGGCGTAGTCCGCCGACTCCTCGAGATGGTTCGTCGACGCCGTCAGAACGGCCAGGTTGCCCAGGACCCCGGCCGCGTTCGATTTATAAGCGGCGCGATTGGTCTCCAACAGCGCGAGGGCGCGGAGGAGAAGCGGCTTCGCTTCGTCGAAGCGGCGCCGGGCCATGCATGTGGTCGCCAGATTGGACAGTAGAATCGCAACCTCGGGATGGTCCTGTCCCAGTTCGGCCAGCCCGATCTCCAAGGCGCGGCGCCGGAGGCGATCGGCTTTTTCGTACTGGCTTCCGAACTCCGTGTACAGGCTGGCGAGGTTGTCGAGCAGTTCGGAGAGAGTGCGGCGCTGGTCCGCGCGATGGTCGAGGATCTGAATGCCGCGGAGGTACGCTTTCTCCGCCTCGGAATACTCACCGAAGACGTGGCAGAGGTAGCCGATTTGACTCAGCGTCGCGGCAACCCGAGGATCGCCGGAGCCGAATTTCTCCGCCTCGGCCAGGGCGCGGCCGGCGGCGGCGCGGGCCTCCTCATACTCGCCGCGGGCGGAGAGCCGCTGCGTCTCCATCAACAGGCGCTCCCATTCGCTCGGGTCGAGGCCCCCGGCGCGGCAAAACGGCGCCAGGACCAGCGCGTGAAGCGTGAGAATGACGCACTTCGACATGAAAAAGGCTCCCTTGGCATTATGTAACCAAATCAGGCCTTTTTCTCTCTGATTGTCGAGGCGGGGAACGGCGGACGTGGCTGCGCCCGCCGATGATGGCTCAGTCTGAGAACCTGTTGGCGGACTACGCGCGTATCCGCCGCATCGCTTTCAGACAGCGTTCGACGGTTTCCATCGGCGGGTAGGCGGACCCTTCCTGCTCAATGAAGTAGTACTCGATGCCTCCGACGCTTTCGGCCACGTCGAAGATCTCCTTCCACTTCGCCGCTCCCTCGCCGAGCAGCACCTCAAAGCCCTTGCTGGGATCGGGCGACCAGTCCTTGACGTGCATGCTGGCGGTGCGGCCCGGGTACTTCTTCATGAACGCGATGGGGTCCGCTCCGACGCTGAGCGCCGCGCCGACGTCGAGCTGCAGAATTACGTCTTTTGACGTGTCTTGGCCGAGGATATCCATCGGAATTTTCCCGTCGACGGGCTTGAATTCCTCGCCGTGATTGTGGAATCCTGTTCGCATTCCGTGCGGTTTGAAGCGCTCGGAGGCCTGGTTCAGCTTCTCCGCCACTTCGTGCCAGCCCTTCGCGGTTGTCACGCGGCCGGCGCTCGCAAGGATCACGTGCTTGCTGCCGAGGGCCTGGTTGAGTTCCACCGTGCGCGAGAGGTTCTCCGGCAGCAGCGCCTTGTCGCTGTTGTGCGTGCTGACGCAGCGGATCTTCACCTCGTCCATCGTCTTGCGGAGTAGCCGCGCCTGCTCCGGCGTGTAGTCGAAGTATATGGAGTAGTTCTCCACCACCTCGTAGCCGATCTTCGCCACCTGCCGGACCGCGTCGTTCACGTCCTTCTTTACGTGATCCCTGACCGAATACAGTTCCAATCCGATCGGCACATGCTTTCGCGCCGCTCGCAGCATGCGGGGCAGACCCGCTGCCGCCGAGGCGCCGAGCGCCAGAAACGCGCGCCGGGATGGAATGTCAGGTTCCGTTTGTCTCATGATCTGGATCTCCTGATTCGATGCTCTGGCCGCCAACATAGCACAGTCGCTCCGCCGGTTTTTTGAACAAAAGCGCGCGGTTGTGACCACGGTCACAGCGCCGGAAGGCTCTCGAACGTTACACAAGGGATGTACAGCCATGGACCAGTCCTTCGCGGTTCGCTATGCCGTAACCATCGCGGACGAGGAATACTGGCGGCGTCAGATCAAGTGCCAGTACGCTTGCCCGGTGCACACCGACGCGCGCGGTTACGTGCGGGCCATCGCCGAGGGCGACTACGAGCGGGCGTACCGAATTGCGCGCGGCCCCAACCCCCTGGCCAGCATCTGCGGCCGCGTCTGCGGGGCGCCCTGCGAGGCGGCTTGCCGCCGCGGCGCCATCGACCAGCCGATCGCCATCCGCGCGTTGAAACGGTTCGTAACGGACCAATTTGGCGGCCGCCCGGCATCGCCGGCTTCCTTCCCGTCGGGCGAGTGCGACGGGCTCGAGGAGATGACGCACCTGGCTCGCTATCTTGCTTCGCGCGAATACAAGGCGCCGGAAGGCGAGCGCGTGGCTATCATAGGCTCGGGCCCCGCCGGTCTGGCTGCCGCGCACGACCTGGCGCTCCTCGGCTTTCGTCCCGTGGTTTTCGAGATGGAGCCGAAACCGGCCGGCATGCTCTACACCGGCATTCCCGCCTACCGGCTGCCGCGCGATCTGATCGACGCCGAGATTGAGTTGATCCGGTCGCTGGGCGTCGAGTTCCGCTGCGGCGTCCAGATCGGCCGCGACGTGCCGTTTGACGACCTGCGCCGCGACTACCGCGCGGTGATCGTCGCTGTGGGGGCCAAGCGCGCACGCATGCTCACGCTGCCTGGCTCGGACGCCGAGGGCGTTTACGGCGGCGTGGACTTCCTGCGAGCCGCCGCGCTCGGCGAGCCGTTCCCGATCGGCCGGCGCGTGATCGTCATCGGCGGGGGCAACGTCGCGTATGACGTTTCGCGTTCCGCCGTCCGATACCTTTCCGGCGAGGAAGAGGATCCGCAGCGGCTGGTGGACTGGCAGACCCAGTCCGACATTTCGCGCCTGGCGGTGCGGCAACCGTCGGTGCGGCAGGTACACCTTGTCTGTCTCGAATCCCGCGCAGAGATGCCCGCCGACGAGATCGAGATCGTTGAGGGCGAGGAAGAAGGCATCCGCCGGCACAACCGGCTCGGTCCCAAGGAGTTCCTGTGGCGCCAGGACAACGGGGAGAAGAAGCTGACCGGCGTGCGGTTCCGCCGCGCGCTCCGCGTCTTCGACGAGAATCGCCGGTTCTCGCCGGTTTACGACGACGCGGATACGGTGGACATCGAAGCCGACACCGTGCTGCTTTCGGTCGGCCAGATGCCGGACCTGAGTTTCCTGGGTGGCGCGGCTCGCCTGCCGGTAAACCCGGAGACGCTGGAGACCGGCATGGAGGGCGTGTTCGCTGCGGGCGACGTGGCCTATGGCGCGAAGCTGATGATCGACGCCATCGCCAGCGGGAAGAAGGCCGCGCGTTCCGTCTATCGTTACCTTACCGGGAGCGAAATCCAGCCGCGGGAATCGCAGTTCCACTTCGAGATTGACAGCTACCGGCGCGAGCGCGGCTACGAAGGCCGGGGACGGCAGCGTATTCCCGTCGCGAGCGTCCAGGAACGCCTGGCCGATCCGCGGCGGCTGGTGGAAACCGGCTACACCGAAACCGGGGCGCAACGCGAAGCCGGGCGGTGCCTCGACTGCGGCGTCAACACCATTTTCGACGGCGAGAAGTGCATTCTCTGCGGCGGCTGTGTGGACGTCTGCCCGACGCTGTGCCTGAAACTGGTCGGCGTCGAGCAACTCGAGCCCGCCGCCGAACTGCGCGCTCTGCTCGATGCGCACGCGGCCGGCGAAAGCTGGTCCGCCATCGTCAAGGACGAGGAGCGCTGCATCCGCTGCGCGCTCTGCGCCGAGCGCTGTCCCACCCGCGCCATCACCATGGAGCGTTTTCAATTCAGCCAGGAGTGGCAACATGCATGAACAGGAAACCAAGCGAAGAGATGTTCTGGGCCTCGCCGCATTGTGGAGTTTCGTTTCCGCGATCGGAGTAGCATTGGCGGGCGTCGCGCGGCTGCCCAAGCCCGCTGTTCTGCCCGGCCCGCTGCGCGTGTTCAAGCTGGGCGACCCGGCGCAGTTCGCGGTCGGCTCGGTGGCGCGCATCGACGAGGGCAATTTCTTTCTGTTCCGCGGCGAGCGCGGATTCCACGCCATCTCGTCCGTGTGCACGCACCTGGGCTGCATCGTGGCGCATACGGAAGACGAAGGCTTCTCCTGCCCGTGCCACGGCTCCCGCTTCACGGCCGACGGCGCGGTGATCGCCGGTCCGGCGCCGTCCGCGCTGCCGTGGCTGGAACTCGCGCTGGCGCCCGACGGGCAGTTGCAGGTGAACGCGGAAAGTCATGTGCCGAAAGGCGCCTATTTCCAGGTCTGAGCCATGCCGCCGACAAAAGAATTTCTCGAGAATTTAAAGAAAACGCCGGAGCGGCTGCGCGAGTCCGCCTTGCGCGTCGGCAAACTCCCGGAGACGGACCGCGAACGCTCCCAAAGCACGTTCCACAACCTGTTCCTGCACGTGCAGAGCGTCCGCACGCACCGCAATTCGTTGCGCTTCGCCTATACGTTCGGCCTGGGGCTGATTCTCACCGCGTCCTTCGTGGTGCTCACCATCACCGGCATCCTGGTGATGGTCTACTACAAGCCTTCCACCGACCTCGCCTACCAGTCGGTGAAAGACATTCACTTCGTCGTCCCGGCAGGCCGCTTCATTCGCAATATTCACCGCTGGGCCGCGCACGTCATGGTAGTCGCCGTCTTCCTCCACATGGCCCGCGTGTTCTACACCGGCTCGTACAAGAAGCCGCGCGAATTCAACTGGCTCGTCGGCCTCGCGCTGCTGGTGCTGACGCTCGCGCTGAGCTTCACAGGATACCTGCTGCCGTGGGATCAGCTCGCGTTCTGGGCCGTCACCATCGGCGCCAACATCGCCAGTTCCCCCCGCGAGGTGACCGAGGCGCTCGGCATCACCAGGTGGTTCGACATCGGCGCATTCCAGAAACAACTGCTGCTCGGCGCAAATCACGTCGGTCAGGAAGCGCTTATCCGCTTCTACGTGCTGCACGTCGCGGTGTTGCCGCTGTTGACTGCCATCCTGATGGGCGTCCACTTCTGGCGCGTGCGCAAGGATGGCGGCCTGTCGCGCGACGTGACGGCCGAGCCGCCGCCTGCCCTCATCCGCGGCAGGGAGGTTCAAGTCTTTCCCCCAACCAAGACCTACGGCTTGATGGCCGTGGTGCGGGGGCGAACGCCGGTGGTGGGACGGGCGCCGGAAGGCAGCGTCCCCAGTTGGCCGCACCTGCTTTGGGCGGAATTGGCCGTCTTCGCGTTCACTATCGCCCTGACGCTGGCGCTCGGCTACTGGTTCGACGCGCCGCTGAAAGAGATGGCGAACCCCGCGATCCCGGAGAATCCGGCGAAGGCGCCTTGGTACTTCCTGGGGCTTCAGGAACTGGTGTCGTATTCGGCATTCATGGGCGGCGTCGCCATTCCAATGATCGTGCTCATCGGTCTGGGGCTCATCCCGTATCTCGACCGGGATCCGCGAGGCGTCGGCAAGTGGTTCGGTGGTCCCGAAGGACGCCGGATTTTCTGGGTCTCGCTCGTCGTCGGGCTGATCAGCGTTGTCGCCCTGCTGGCGTTCACGGTTCAGTTCGGCTGGCTGCGGAACTGGTTTCCGTCCATCGCGCAACTGGCGATCATCGCGCTGAATCCGGGAACGGTGATCGTCGCCATCTACGTGGCGTGGTCGCTCTGGACGCTCCACCGCACCGGCTCCATCCGCATGTCGGCCATCGCGTTGTTCACCTGCTTCCTCGCCGGCTTCATCGTGCTCACCGCGATGGGCTCGGTTTTCCGCGGTCCCAACTGGCAGTTCTACTGGTGGCCCAGCCAGTGGCCCGTCCATTGAAGGAGGATCGGATGAAGCTTTCGCCAGACCCGTCACGAATCTTCAAGTGGGCGACCCTCGCCTTCAGCGCGATCTCCCTCGCCTTTCTCGTCGCGGCGGCGATCCGCGAAAACATCGCCGCCGATTGGCGCGATCATCAGCTTGCGTACAGGACGATTCTCGAGAGCAAAGCGAACGACGCCGGGCGCGCCGCCGCGAGGACGTTTCCCATCGAGATCCGGCAGGTTTCCGTGCCGGCTCTCGGTGCCGTCGACCGCTGCGTTACTTGTCACGCCGGCATCGACGATCCTCGCATGGCGGACCAGGCGAATCCTCACAAAACGCACCCGAAGCGGCTGCTGGAGATTCACCGGGTCGAGAAGTTCGGCTGCACGATCTGCCACCAGGGACAGGGCGCCGCCTTGAATTTCGATGAAGCCAAAGCCGAGAACTTCTACTGGGATTATCCGCTGCTGCCCGCTTCGCTCACCGAGGCCACGTGCAATTCGTGTCACGATCCCCGAGCGTTGCCCGACGGCTCGGCCCCCAAGCTGGCTTGGGGCCTGCGCCTGTTCGCTGAAAAGGGCTGCGGCGGATGTCACAAACTCGGCGGCAAGGGCGGCTCGCTCGGTCCGGCGCTCGATAACGTCGGCCTGAAGACGAAACACGAATTCGTGCGCGCGCATCTGAAAGGATCGCAGACCACCTGGAACTGGCACGAGCGGCACTTCCGCGATCCCGGCGGGCTCGTGCCTGGGTCTCTCATGCCCGCGCCGGCGCTCACCCCGGCCGAGACGGAGGCGCTGACGGTGTATATGCTCTCGTTGCGCCGCGGCGAAATCCATTCCGACTACCTGGCGCCCGACAAGATCGAAGAGAAGTACGCCCGGCTCCATCCGCCGCCGGCGGACGGCGAGGCGCTGTACCAACGGTTCTGCTCCGCCTGTCACGACACGGGAATGCACGCGCGCTGGGACCGGAAGTTCGCCCGTTTCGTGCCCGCCATACGAAACCGCGCGTATATCGAAACGGAAGACGACGAGTGTCTGGCCGAGAACATCCGTGAAGGGCGGCCGGGTACCCGCATGCCGGGGTGGGGGCAGAAGGCCGGCGGTTTGAGCGAGGGTGAAGTCGACGCGCTGGTCGCCTATCTACGCAGGAGCGCTCCGCCGATGGAGTTGCCGCCCGCGCCGCAGCGCGGTTCGATTGCCCGGGGCGGCGAACTCTTCAACCGGCAGTGCGCGGGATGTCATGGCGTCGACGGCAAGGGTCCCATCGCGCCGGCGCTCGCGAATCCCGTGTTCCAGCGCGCCGCGACCGACGCCTTTATCGCACAGACCATCCGCGCGGGGCGCGATCGGACGCCGATGCCCGCCTTCGGCCGGGCCGGTTTCGGCGACGGCGAAATCGCCGATGTGCTTGCTTACGTTCGCCAGTGGGCGCCCGCCGGCGGGAGGTCAACGCAATGAATCACCGACGCCACTTCTTAAAACTCGCGGGGCTCGCCGCTCTTGGCGCAGCCGTTCCGGGCTGCCGCAAGGCGGAGAAACCCGCGCTGGAGAGTTTCACGGGAACATTCGATCCGCTGCGGGTCTATCCGTACCGTTCCTGGGAGGACCTGTACCGGAAGCAGTGGACATGGGACAAGGTAGTGCGCTCGACGCACTCGGCCAATTGCACCGGCTCGTGCAGTTGGCTGGTGTACGTGCGCGACGGCGTCATGATTCGCGAGGAGCAGGCCGCCGATTACCCGCGCATCTCGCAGGACCTGCCGGACTACAACCCGCGCGGCTGTCAGAAAGGCGCCTGCTTCGTCGAGTACGTTTACGGCCCGCAGCGGCTCCGCTCGCCGCTGATCCGCGCCGGCGAGCGCGGCGAAGGCAAGTGGCGCAAGGCCACCTGGGACGAGGCCCTCACGCTGATCGCCGAAAAGCTGCTCGACAACATCTATAATTACGGACCCGATACGAACACCTATTTCAGCGTCATTCCGGCCATGAGCCCCGTCTCGTTCTGCGCCGGGTCCCGCTTCGCCCACTACACCGGCGGCGTTTTCTGTTCGTTCTACGACTGGTACTGCGACCTGCCGCCGGGCGAGCCTCTCACCTGGGGCGTGCAGACCGAAGCCTGCGAGTGCGCCGACTGGTTCAACGCCAAGTACATCGTGCTGTGGGGCAGCAACATTTCACAGACCCGTATTCCGGACGCGCATTTCGCTTTCGAGGCGCGCTACAACGGGGCGAAGCTGGTCTGCATCTCGCCGGATTTCAACTCCAGCTCCATTCACGCCGACCTGTTCCTTCAGATCAACCCCGGCACGGACGGCGCCCTGGCGCTCGGCGTGGCGCGACACATCATCGATAACAAGCTCTACGACGAGCCCTACGTGAAGGAGCAGACAGACCTGCCGTTGCTGGTGGATCGGAAGACCGGGCGCTTTCTCCGAGCGGACGGGACCGAAGACGTCTTCCTGCTCTTCGACCGCAAAACCGGCCGGCGCATGGAGGCGCCGGGTTCGATGGGCTCGAAGCAGAAAACCATCGCCCTCGGGGCCCTCGATCCCGATCTTCACTACTCGGACGGCGACGTCACTACCGTCTTCGAACTGCTGCGGGAGTCGCTGAAGCCCTACGATCTTCCTTCGGTGGCGCGGACTACCGGTCTTGCGTTGAACGACATCGAGCGCTTCGCGCAGGAGATGGGCGTCCGGCGTCCGGCCATGATTATTCACGGCGCGGGCCTGAACCACTGGTTCCACAACGACCTAATCAACCGGGCGCTCATCCTGCTGGTGGCTCTCACCGGCAACGTTGGGAAAAACGGCGGCGGGTTCAATCATTACGTCGGGCAGGAGCGCATCTGGCCCGAGCACGGTTTCAAGATGTACGCGTTTCCG
Organism: Bryobacteraceae bacterium; assembly: GCA_026129905.1. Lineage (GTDB taxonomy): Bacteria > Acidobacteriota > Terriglobia > Bryobacterales > Bryobacteraceae > JAHCHE01. The sequence continues at coordinate 430,608 of JAHCHE010000001.1, forward strand.
GAAGGCGCGAAAAAGCAGCGCTTCCAAAACACCACGCTCTGGACCTACGCCCACTCCTCCAACAAAGACAGGCATCTTTACAACGGAAAGCCGATCGAGTGGTACATCGAGGAAAGCATCAAGAACGGCTGGATGCCGCTCTATCCGAAGAACCGCGCCCAAAAGCCGCGCGCGATGATCGTGTGGCGGGCCAACTACCTGAACCAGGCCAAAGGCCACGAGCACGTCCGCGATTCCCTCTGGAAGGACCTCGACCTGATTGTCGACATCAACTACCGGATGGACACGACGGCGCTCTATTCCGACGTGGTGCTGCCCGCGGCGTCCTACTACGAGAAGTCCGATATCAACTCGACCGACTGCCACAGCTACATCCATCCGTTCAACAAGGTGCTCGATCCGCTCTACGATTCGAAGCCCGATTGGGAGGTGTTTCGCGAGTTGGCGCGGAAAATGTCGGAGGTCGCGGCGGCCAAAAAACTACCGTTTTTCGAGGATCGAGACCTGGAATGGACGCGCGATTTCACGAAAACGTACGACCTGTGGTCCGGCAATGGCCAGTTCCAATCGCCGGAGGACGGCGCCAACTTCATCATGTCCCACTCGCCGGAAACCGACGGCCTCACGTTCGCGGACCTTCAACAGCACCCGCAGCGATTCCGCAAGATCGACGAGGAGGCCTGGAACAGCGACATCAAGCCGGGCGTCGCCTACACCCCGTTCCAGCACCAGCTCGAGAAGAAACGCCCCTGGCGCACGTTGACAGGACGGCAGCAGTTCTATATCGATCATCCCTGGTTCCTCGAGTTCGGTGAGCAGTTGCCCGTCTATAAAGAACCGCTCCCGGAAGGCGGAAAGCATCCGTTTTTCTGGAACACGCCGCACGGGCGGTGGTCGATTCACTCCACGTGGCGGGACGCGCGCTACCAGTTGCGGCTGCAACGCGGCGTTCCGATCGCCTACATCCACCCGGACGACGCCAAGGAGAAAGGAATCGCCGACAACGACTGGGTCCGGATCTTCAACGACGAGGGCGCCATGGTGTGCAAGGCGCAGATTCTGCCGGGCGAGAAACGGAAGCGCCTCACGATGTACCACGGCTGGGAACGGTACCTCGGGTTCCTCCAGGGTAGCTGGCAGTCTCCCACCTACATCAAAATCAAGCCGACGCAACTGGTGGGCAAGTACGGCCACATTAATTTCCGATTGAACTATTGGGGTCCTACCGGAAATAATCGCGATATTCGCGTCGATATCGTCAAATACACTCCCACGGCCGCCGATTTGCGGCCGATCCGGAGGGCCGGAAAGGAAAAGGCGTAACCGTCATGCCGCTCCACCAGATCGCGATGGTTCTCGACCTCAACAAATGCCTCGGCTGCCAGACATGCACGATGGCCTGCAAGAAGCTATGGACCGACGGCGACGGCATGGACTACATGTACTGGAACAACGTCGAAACCCGTCCCGGCCAAGGCTATCCGCGCAACTGGGACCGGATCGGCGGTGGCTTCGAGAACGGCATGCTGCGGCCGAGCGAGTTGCCGTCGAAGCTCGATTACGGCCAGACGTTCGAGTACAACTATGAGGAGCGGCTGTTCCAGGGCGGGCTCCAGGCGATGCCGCAAGAGGAGACGCGCAACACGCCGAATTGGGATGAGGACGTGGGCGCTCTCATGGCGGGCGAGAACTACTACTTCTACCTGCCCCGGCTCTGCAACCATTGCACGAATCCTGCCTGCCTGGCGGCCTGTCCGCGCAACGCCATCTACAAGCGCGAGGAGGACGGCATCGTGCTGGTGGACCAGGAGCGGTGCGAAGGATACCGCTACTGCATGCGGGCCTGTCCGTACAAGAAGATCTACTACAACGAACTGCTCGGCAAGGCGCAGAAGTGCATCTTCTGCTATCCGCGCATCGAGCAGGGCGACACCACCGCCTGCTCGAAGCAGTGTCCCGGCCGCCTGCGTTTCGTCGGCTTCCTCGACGATGAGAGTTCGGCCGTGCACAGCCTGGTGAAGGTCCATCGCGTCGCGCTGGGGCTGTTCCCGGAGAAAGGCACGGATCCGAACGTCTTCTACGTGCCGCCCTTCAATCCGCCGCGGCGGGGCAACTATGGCAAGAGCGTTCTGGAAGACGCCCGCATGCCGCTGGATTACCTGGTTTACCTATTCGGACAGGAAGTGATCGACGTGATTCGGAGACTGGAACTGGAACTCGAAAAAGCCCAGAACGGCGGCGTCAGCGACGTGCTGCAGCTTCTGATCGGGCGCGATGCCGAGGTCCGCTACCAGATCCCGAAGCGCGACCAATTGGTGCAGATCGGGGGAATCGGAAAAGCATGAAACGCAGTCTGGCGCTCCTGTTCTTCGCGGCCGCCCTGTCGGCCGAGATGCCGAGCATACCGTCAACCGCCGCGGCCCCGGACGACGCGCTGGATCCGGCCTCCACGGGTTGGAAGACCGCGAGGGCCGTCTCACTCGCGCTGCACCGGACGCCTCCGCTGTATGCCACCGACGCGCCGGCGGCTCGCGAGATTGACTCGGTTCAAGTTCAACTTCTGCGCGGCGCTTCCGCCGTTTTCGTGCGGCTGGAATGGGCGGACCCGACCCGCGACGAGGTCTCGCTCCCGGGTCAGGAGAAAACATGGGTGACCGAGAAACTGGTGACGCCCTCCGAGGCGACGGACCGGTTCTCCGACAGCGTGGCGGTTATGATTCCAGCCGAACCCGGCGCCGACGTCTATCCGTCGTTGCAGATGGGCGATCGGGACCGGCCCGTGCGGATCTATTTCGTCAGCGCGACGCGCGGGGCCGCGGTGATGGAAGCCACGGGCCGAGGAACGACCCACCGCACCGGCGAGCGTTTCCCGGCCCGGCTCGGCTACGCCGCCGGTAAGTGGGCGGCCACCATGCAACTGCAGAACCTGCCCGCCGGCGCGCCGCTCTCGTTCGCCGTCTGGAACGGCAGCCAGCAGGACCGCGACGGCAGAAAGTATTTCACGGTATGGTACACGACGGAGTAAACCTCTGGGCCACGTTCCGGTACGCGCTTTCCTATCCGGACGAAAGCCGGCTCGAAGGCTTCCGGCCGCTGCTAGCCGGCGTGCCGCCGACGCTCGAAGAGTTGCGCGTGCTCTACGTCCGCTTGTTTGAGGCGGGCGCGCCGCACCCGGCCTGTCCGTTGCTGGAAAGTTTCTATGTCCCCGGCCGGCCGCCCGGCGACATCGTGCTCGAAAACAAGCTGTTCTACAAGCACTTTGGCTTGAGTATCCAGTCGAACGCCGCGCCGGATCATCTGCTGACGCAACTGGAATTCCTGGCCTGGCTGGACTACTGCGCGGCATCGGGCAACGAAGGCGTCGAGGCCCTCGCCGCCGCGCGCGCCGACTACATCCAAAGGCATCTCGCGCACCTGCCGGCCGCCGCCCGGCGCGCGCGGGCAGCCGGCGGGGATTGCTACGCGCAGATCCTGGACTCGCTTTGCGAAGCGGCCGCCGGCCGCGCTTAGCGCCGGAATGCCGGTGGCGACGCCTGTTGTTCGCGACTCACGCGGTCTAGCCTGACCTGGCGGCGTCGGCGGGAGAACTTCCCCGCCCCGCAAGGAAGCTCTCCACCCTGGCGAGGCACTCCTCCGGGGTGAGCGCGTCGGTATCGAGCAGCAGCCCTTCGCGGGTGTATACGAAGTCGCGCGCCATCTGGCGAACCAGCTCCGGCGTGAGGTTCAGACGCACCGGATCCGGCCCGCGCCGGACGAAACGCCGGACTGCCTCGTCCGGAGAGACCATGCACTCGATCAGCGCCAGCCGAGCCCCGGTCTTCTCCGCCGCGGCGGCGGCTTCCTGGCGATCTTCGGAAGAGCGGTACTGGGCGTCGAGTATAACGCTCGCGCCGGAAGCCAGCAGCAACTCGGCGGCCAGGTTCATCGCCCGCAAGGCGATCAGCCGCTCGGCGCGCGTGTGCCTCGGTCCCGGTATCAGCCGGACACGGACGTGGTCCATGGACAAGTGGGGAATGCCGGTCCTGGCCGACAGCTTCGCCGCAATCGTGGTCTTCCACGAGCAGGCGGATCCGGCGAACAGAATGAGCTTGGGATCCATAGGCGAGCTGCAACGATCATACCGCGGCCGCACCCTCCCGATCCCGCCCCAGCCGACCAGCTAACTGGACCTGAAAGTCATATATAATGGTCTCGCAGGGAGGCTCATGCCGGCAGAACAGACTGGCTCGCAAGCGCAGAAACCCAGGATCAAAAGGACTCCGAAGGCCCCGCGGCAGGCGGCGCCGTTGCTCGACGCGGAATTGCGGAGCAGGACGCCCGCCGAAGTCGCCCTTGGCTTCGATCTGCCGCAGGCGCAGGCCGAGGCGCTGCGCTGCCTGAACTGCAAGGACCCCAAGTGCCAGGACGCATGCCCCATCCACACCGATATCCGGGGCTTCATCAACTCCATGGTGGAAGGCGACTACAATGCCGCCTACAAGGTGTTGCAGGAGACCAACCCGTTTCCCGGCATCTGCGGCCGCGTCTGCCAGAAGGAGCTGTTCTGCGAAAAGCACTGCCTGCTGGGCGTGAAGCTGGAGTCGGTGGCCATCGGCTCGCTCGAGCGGTTCCTGGCCGACTATCACCGGCTCTCCGGCGAAGCCGATCCGATGCCCGACATCGTCCCCAACGGCCTCAAAGTTGCCTTGGTCGGCAGCGGCCCCGCGTCCCTGATCTGCGCCAACGACCTGGCGCGGAAGGGCTACAGCATCACCGTCTTCGAAGCGCTGCACGACCTCGGCGGCGTGCTGGCCTACGGCATTCCGCCGTTCCGCCTGCCGCGGGAAATCATCCGCGAGGAGGTCGAGCGGCTGAAGAACTACGGCGTCGAGTTCCGCACCAACTTCATCGTCGGCAAAACGGCCACCCTCGACGAGTTGTTCGAACAGGGCTTTGCCGCCGTCTTCCTGGGTACCGGAGCGGGCCTCCCCTGGCTGATGGGCATTCCCGGCGAAAACCTGATCGGTGTCTACACGGCCAACGAGTTCCTCACGCGCATCAACCTGATGCACGCTTTCGAGTTCCCTAAAGCCGACACGCCGGTTCACGTCGGCAGGCGCACGGTAGTGATCGGCGGCGGCAACTCCGCCATGGACGCCGCGCGCTGGGCCAAGCGCATGGGCAGCGACGTGACCATCCTCTACCGCCGGGGCCGCGTGGAACTGAAGGCGCGGGCCGAGGAGATTGAGCACGCCGAGGAAGAGGGCATCGTCTTCGAGTTCCTCGCCGCCCCGGTCCGGCTGTTCGGCGACGACAAGGGCGTCGTCAAGGAGATGGAGTGCATCCGGATGGAGTTGGGCGAACCGGACGAATCCGGCCGCCGCAGTCCGAAACCCCTCCCCGGCTCCGAATACCGTATTCCGGTGGACACCGTTGTGGCCGCCATCGGCCAGGGGCCGAACCCGACGCTACAGCGCGAAACCCCCCGGCTCATCACGAAGCGCGACAAGATCGTCATCGACGCCAACCAGCAGACCAGCGTCGAAAGCGTCTTCGCCGGAGGCGACGTGGTCCGCGGCGGGTCCACGGTCATCCTGGCGATGCAGGACGGCCGCGCCGCCGCCCAGTCCATCGACCGGGCGTTGCGGGAGCGGTTCCCCGAGGCGTTTCAGTCCGTCTCGGCGGCGGAGCCCCGGAAGTCCGAGTCCACCCCCCGTTTCCGGATTGTGGCCAAGCGCCGGCTGTCCCCGGAGATCGTCCTGCTCGAGGTCCACGCGCCGGAGATCCAGGCGCATTGGAAACCGGGACAATTCGTCATCCTCCGACCCACCCCGGCGAGCGAACGCATCCCGCTGACCCTGGTCGAGGGCGACCGGGAGCGAGGCACGATCACCCTGATCGTACAGGCGATCGGAAAAACCACCCGCGAACTGGCGGCGCTTGAAGAAGGCGACTGCCTGGCCGACCTGCTCGGCCCGCTCGGAAAAGCAGGCCACATTGCCAACGTGGGCGCCGTCATGTGCATCGGCGGCGGCGTCGGCGTGGCCGAATTGCTGCCCATTGCCAGGGCCTTCAGGCAAGCCGGCAATCACGTCATCGCGATGTGCGGCGCGCGCACCAAAGACCACATCATCCTGGACAAGGAACTGCGGGACGCCGCGGACGAACTCCACTGGTCCACCGACGACGGTTCCTTCGGATTCAACGGCAACGTCGTGCAGATGATGCGCGCTTGGCGGGCAGAGCATTCCAACTCCATCGGCGGCGCCCACGTTATCGGGCCGATCCCGATGATGCGGTTCGCTTCCGAGCTCACCAGGGAGTGGGGCGTTCCCACCGTCGCCAGCCTCAACCCGATCATGGTGGACGGCACCGGCATGTGCGGCGGCTGCCGCGTCAGCGTGGGCGGCGACATCCGCTTCGCCTGCGTGGACGGGCCCGAGTTCGACGCCCACAAGGTGGATTTCGACGAACTCACCCGCCGCACCCGCGCCTACCTCGACCAGGAGCGCCTGTCGCGCGAAGGGCACCAGTGCCGGATCGGCCTGGACGGTTGAAGCCTTCCGCCCAGGCGCGGTAGAAAGTTAATCTTCTTTCTCAACCACGAGGTCGTTTTTCACGGAAAACACGCCGGAAACGCCGTTGGCCTGGATGTTGGCCATGTTCTTGTCGCCTTCATTGGCCACGACGCCCACTAGCCGCAAGTTTCCGTTCTTCACGATGATGTGAATCGGCGGAACGGCCCGGAATGCGTACCGGGTGAAATTCGGGTTGCCGTAGATGGCGCGGTACACAGCCGCCCGGAGACGGTCGTCGTTGGGCGAGGTGGGCAGCACTTCGATCTTGTTCTCCACCGACCTCACACCCTCGATCTGTTGGACGACGCGCTCGGCGTCCGACCGCAGCGTCGGCCGCACAACCTCGCCCATGAGCGTGACCGTACCGTTGTCCACTCTGTACTCGAGCCAGTCGAATACGTTGTAGTTCGGCAACATCACCAGTTCGTGACGGACCTGCCGCTCCAGGCGCGCCTGTTGTCCCGTCTGAGCCAACAGCGCGGACCCGAACAGCGCAAAAACAGCAACAACGGTGAACATTCGCACAGTGTTTCGCATCCTGAACCTCCTGTCACTTGTTAGATGCATTTACCCTGCCAAAGTGTTCCATGTTGCCGCGAAATCACCGTGGAGAATTGTTGCGATACGGGCGCCAATCCCGAAGTCTGGGGCGGCGGGCGTCAGATGTAAGCGATGACGTCGATTTCCACCAGCGAGTCGCCCGGGATGCCGCCCGCGGCCGCGATGGTGGTCCGGACCGGCGGCTCGGCGCCGAAGCGGCCCCGGAACACCTCGTTCATCGCCTTGTAGTCCTTCAAGTCGTTAAGGTAGACGTTGCACTTCAGCACCTTTTCCATTGACGAGCCGGCGTTCTCCAACTCCTTCTGGATCTCATCCAGCACGTGCTTGGTGTGCGCCTTGATGTCTCCGTCGAAGTGGGCGCCCTTACCCGCTATGAACAGCAGGTTCCCGTAGGAAACCGCGCCGTTAAACAGGGGCGTCTCCTTCGGTGGCGGACCCTTGCGGTGAACTTTCTTCGCGGGTCCGGTCTGCGCCGTTGCGGCGCCCGCGGCTGCGACCATGCCCGCCGCGGCTTTCAGCATTGCTCTGCGATTCTTCATATTTGTCGTTCTCCTTTCGTCCAATGACGCGCGGCCCGCCGCGCCGTTCTACCTGCTTACCGAACCGGCGCGAATTGGTGGACCGCTTCAAACGCCGTCCGACGCGCTTTCCGCCGGACCACGATCAGCGGCGTTCGATCCTCGGGATTCCGGCCCGGACCTTCGCCGACGAACACCTCCGTTCCGAGCGCGCCTTTCATCCGCAGCGTCAGCCGGGTCCCGCCCAGCTCCCACGCCGCCCACCAGTCGTCGTCCGTCTTCCCATGGTAGACCGATGTTATGTGCTGGTAGCCGTTCTGCTCGCCGAGCGGTCCGTCAACCCGGTCCAGCATCAGTCCGGAGGAAAGTCGTCCCGGAACGTGAAACGCCCAGTCGTAAACATGCTCCTCCTCGGAAGCGCATTCGAAAACGTCCCGCAAGGTGCTACCTTCCAGCGTCAGCTCGCGCCGGAGCAGAACGCCAGGATACGCGCCGGCGGCGGATGCGGCCAGCCGCGTGACGCCGTCGTTTACCCGCCACTCCTCCAGCTTCCCGTCGACATTCCGCTGGACCCGCCGGTCCACCGACACGGTGTTGTGCGCGATGGTGCTGCGATACCATTCCCCGTGCAGCGGGACGCCGTAGTTGATCGACCCCGGATCCAGACCGCCCAACTTCCCCGCCCCGAATGTAACGATGTTGAGCTTGTCCGGGTGGCCGTGCCCTCCGCCGTGCATGCCGAATCGCATTACCGCCGTCACTTGTGGAGTGCGGAGCGCCCCATAGCCGGCCTCCTTGAGCAGAATGCTCGCGGCCGGGGCGAGCGGCCCTTTCGGCGGGTCGGCGGCGCCGAACAACAACGCCTCCAGCGAGTCGCGATCGGTATAGCCGAGCACGCGCCCGTGTTCCCCCCGGCCCCAGCGCGCGAATGCCAGCTCGTACAGCGCATCGTAAGCGCGCAGGTTGCCGCCGGCGCTGTCATTGAAACCCGGAGGATCTCCGTTGGGCAGCGACAGCGCGATCGGCGCGTCGTACAGGGTCCGGTAACGATCCGAATATAGGTCAATGCCGGCGCGGCGCGCGGCTTCGGCCAGCGGCCACAGCGCGCTCATCGTGTACTGGTGATAGCCGAGCGAGCCCTCAAACCAAAGACCATCCGCGGTGACGCCTTTTTCGATCTGAACCCGAAAGCCGCGGTCCGGATCGTCGATCGCTTCCTTCACCAGTTCCTGGTTGCCCGAGGCGAAACCCGCCAGCCCGACGGCGCTGTTTTTCCAGCACTGGATGTTATGAATGCCCATGCGGTGGGCGCGGATCACCTCGGCGGCGGCCGCCAGCAGGTCCTTCTCGACGCGCTCGCGTTCATCCCGCGGCATCGTCTCCCGCACGAGGCTGTATCCCCACGCCACCGGGATCAGCCAGACGCTTTCGTCCAGCGTCTGCGCCATGATCCGCCCGCCCCCGGTCTTCGGTTCTCCAAAACGGTCGTGGAGCGGATACTTGCCGTAACGGTCCGCGTATCCGAGCAGGATCTCGGCGGCCCGCCGCGCGAACGCCTCGCGTCCGGTGAAGCGGTAGGCGAGGCCCAGGTCCCGCGTGGCGTGGCTGTAGCGCATGTGCACGCCATACAGCACCACCGCGTCGTAGGGGTCGCCTTTGTAGATCTCGCCGCAGACCGGGCACGCGTGCTCGACGGGAGAGACGGTCTTCAGCCGCGCGCCGTCGCGCTTGCAGCTATACCAGTGAGGCCATTGCCCGCCGCGGTCCGGCAAGTTCACCGGCGCCGCCAGCTCTTTTTCCGCTCGAACGATGAGGGCATCCAGCGTCTTGCGCGCCCAATCGTGGCGCTCGGCCTTGCGCCGCGCCGCCTCGATCTCCTCGGAATCTACGAGAAGAAAGGTTTTGCGCTCCTCGGCGGCGGCGGATGCCGTCAGAAGGATCAGACATCCAAGTCCGGGAAGTCCCCGCATGGACCGATGCTATCACCCTGTCCGCTGTTACTCCCTCTCCACGGACGCGTCGAAGCGTCCGCCGACCGCCGCCTGCAATACAGTCTGACCAGAGTGGCCGGAAAGAAGATCCCGATGAGCATGCCAGCGCGGCAGGCCGCCAGGCTTGGCAACATTCGGCCACGGTTCGCTCAAAGGCGAGGGGCGGCGCGGGTTCGGGGTGATGCAGCGGCTGCACATGATGGTCTTCCCGGGCCTCGACGTGGGGCTGGTGTAGGCGGGGTAGGAGAGCGGGTGTGTCAGAGGAAGTTTCTGAGACTTCACCACGGAGACGCAGAGATCGCAGAGAAGACGCGGAGAGAGGGGCGCGACGCATGGCGGGGGAATTTATGGAAAGTTGAGGCGCGGGATAAGGCGTTGAAAGTGAATGAGTTGTGGGCAGGGGGGCAGGGCGTGGGCTTTGGCCTCGAGCAGGCGGAGGACGGCGGAGACGTCGTGCGGGCGTGGGGCGCGGGAGGTTTCCTGGAGGCGGAAGTCGAGGAGCCAGTCGCGGACGTAGGGGGGCGCGGAGGGGGAAGATGTGGGCGCCGCCGTCGCCGAAGTGGAAGGATGCGAAGGGCTGGCCGTTCTGGGAGCGGAAGACGGGGATGTGGCAGGCGATGTCCCAGAGGCGCTGGTACTCGGAGGGGGGGGCGATGGTGGAGAGTGGAAGGAAAGCGTGAAGTGGACATGGTGGAAAGGACTCCTTTTTAGTTATCAAGGCCTGAATTTCAGGCTTTGTGAGATATTTTAAGGGGCGGGGGTGGAGGAGCGGCGGGGCGGGAAGAGGGAAATCGTGGAGGATTAAGAAGATAATAGGTTGAAATGGGTTGTGACCCGGGCGTAACGCTGTTGTCCCGTCTGACAATCTCGGTAAACGTCGTTGGCGGGACTATGAGTCCCGCGCAGCCTACGAGGCTGCCTACGAGGCTGCCCCGCAAACCGGACTCTCGAACCGTGATAGCCTCGATCCATGAAAGCGAACCGCCGTGGATTCCTCGCCGCCGCTCTCGGCGGCCTGCCGGCTGCGACCGCAGCGGCTACCGGCCCCGCCTCCTCCGCCCTGAGCGCCCGCTATGCCAAACTCGACGAGATATTGAAACAGCCGGTGCTGAAGAAGGGGCTTTTCGAGAGGCCGGTGATCATCGAAACGGTCGAACTGCTTCGCCTGGGAAGGAGTTTCCTCTGCAGGGTGCGGTCGCGGGATGGCGCCGAAGGCATCTCCGTCGCCCACAGCGAAATGGCGACGCTCTTCCCTATCTTCCTTAATAGGCTGCAGCCGTTCTTCCTCGGAAAAGACGCGCGCGAACTCGACCTCATTTTAGACAAGGCGTTTATCTACGGGCTCAACTTCCGCTATAGCGGCATCTCTCTCGGCGTGCCCCTGGCGACGATCGAATTCGCCATTCTCGATATGCTCGGCCGCATCGCCCAGAAGCCGGTGGGCCAACTCATCGGAGAAATCCACAACCCCGAGGTTGCCATCTACGTTGCCACGGAATGGCGGGAAAAGCCGGTGGAGGAATCGATCGAGCTGATCAAGGGGGCCGTGGCGGAGTACCCGGAGGCGCGCGCGCTGAAGATCAAGGTCGGCGGCCTGATGTTTATGACCACGGACATGTATGCCACCGGTCCTCCCGGAAGGACCGAAAAGATGATTCCGCTGGTGCGCAAGACGTTCGGCGACGACATGGCGCTCTATGCCGACTCGAACAGCTTCTATTCGGTCCCGGAGGCCATCCGGGTGGGAAGGCTGCTGGAAGAGTATAAATACCGGTATTTCGAAGAGCCGGTCATGTTCGATCACATCGAGGAGATCAAACAGGTGGCCGACGCGCTCACCATCCCGATTGCCAATGGCGAGCAGGATTACAGCTTTTACGGTTTCCGCTGGCTGATCGCGCACGACGGCATCGATATCGTGCAGCCGGACAACTACTACTTCGGGGGATTGATCCGGTCGATGAAGGTGGCGCGCATGGCCGCCGCGTTCGGCAAGAGCACCGTGCCTCACATGTCGGGCGGCGGGCTTGGGTTCCTCTACAACATACACTTCGTGTCCGCCGTCCCGAACGCCGGGGAGCATCATGAATTCAAGTCGTTCCGAACGAACGTGAAGTTCCGGTGCGAGACGTCGCCGTTGAAGGTGACAAATGGAAAGATAAAAGTTCCCACGGGGCCCGGATTCGGCGTCGAATTCGAGCCGGAGTGGTTAAAGAAACACGAGATAGTGAGACTGTGAAATGGTTATGACAAGGAGAGTAGCCATCGGCTTGCCGGTCCTGCTGCTCGCCGACAGTTTGGGCGGCGCGGAGACGGCGGACCAGCGGAATGCGCGCATGCGATGGTGGCGCGAGGCGCGCTTCGGAATGTTCGTGCATTGGGGCCTGTACTCGGGGCTCGCCGGGACGTGGGAAGGCAAGCCCGTGGGCGACCGGGGCGGAATGGAATGGATCCAGGATCGCGTCAAAGCCGACACGGAGACGTACGCGAAGCGCGCCATCCCGTTGTTTCAGCCCAAACCGGGGTTCGCGCGCGAGTGGGCCAGGCTGGCAAAGGAAGCCGGCTGCCGGTACGTGGTCGTTACGTCAAAGCACCACGACGGGTTTGCCCTGCACGACTCCAAGGTCAGCGATTTTGACGCAGGGTCCGTTCTAGGCCGCGATCTCATCAGGGAAATTGTGGACGCGGTGCGGGCCGAAGGTTTGCGGATCGGCTTCTATCACTCCGTCATCGACTGGCATCACGACCAGTACGAATATGCGCGGTCCAAACAGCTTCCGCATCCGCTGAAGGGCCGGCCGTACCCAAACGGCGCGCGGGACCACGCGAAGTACGTCGAGTACCTGCACGCCCAAGTGAACGAGCTCGTGTCCGGCTATGGTCCGGTGGACATCCTCTGGTGGGACTACAGCGCTCAGGATTTCCAGGGCCAGGAAGCGTGGAGGGCCTTCGATCTGATGGATCGCGTTCGGGCGAAGCATCCGGCCATCGTGATGAACAACCGCCTGTTTCGAATCCCCGAGGCGGGCTTCACCGGGATGGGTACGGACGCCGTCTCGGCCCGGCTGGATCCGAAATACGGCGATTTCATCACGCCGGAGCAGCACATTCCAGCGACCGGCATGCCCGGCGTCGATTGGGAAACGTGCATGACGATGAACACGACGTGGGGCTACAGCGAGCACGACCACGCCTGGAAATCCGACGAAACGCTGATCCGCAATCTGATCGACATCGCGAGCAAGGGCGGCAACTACCTGCTGAATATCGGACCCAAGAGCGACGGCAGCGCGCCGGCGGAAAGCGTCAAGGCGATGCAGGCGATCGGCGCCTGGATGAAGGTGAACGGGGAGGCCGTTTACGCGACGGCGGCCGGTCCGTTCGAGAAGCTCGACTGGGGCCGGTGCACGCAAAAGCAATTGAGAAACGGCAAGAGCCGGCTGTATCTGCACGTTTTCGACTGGCCCAAGGATGGAAGGCTCGTGGTCCCGTTGGCGAATGGCGCGGGAGTCCGAGCGCGGCTCATGGCAAGCGGTAAGTCCCTGCCGGTTCAGGCCACCGCCGGCCAGATCTCGATTGCGGTAGGGGTCCAGGCGCCGGACAGGATCGCGAGTGTGATCGCGTTGGACCTTGACGGTCCGCCCAGCGTCGCGCGATGATCGCAACGCAAACGGATAATGCTCGGTCAGTTCCGGAGGCGTTCAAAAGGCATGCTGAAGGTACGCCCGATCGGGTAGCCGTGGCGTTCCGCGAGCGGCGGTGGACGTACCGCGAGCTCGATCAGGCGGCGGTGCTGGTGGCGGGAGGCCTGCGCGCTGCCGGGGTGGGCCCCGACGTTCCGGTTGGCATCTGCGTGCCCCGGTCCCTGGAATTGATGGCCGGGATCTTCGGCATCTGGAAAGCCGGCGGGGCGTATGTCCCGCTGGATACGGCATATCCTCCCGCCCGCCTCAGTTTGATGTTGGAGGACTGCGCCGCCCCCGTTCTGCTTGTTTCCTCCTCGACAGCCGGGCTGTTCCGCCCGGCGACGGCGAAGCTCCTGCGCATCGAAGAACTTATCGCGGGTGATAGGGCGAGTCTCGGAAGCGATTCGGAGGCGCCGGCGGAGCCTGACGATCTCGCGTATGTCATTTACACCTCCGGATCCACAGGGCGGCCGAAAGGGGTCGAGATTCCACACCGGGCGCTTTCGAACCTGGTGCGCTCGATGGCCCGCTGTCCCGGGTTCTCCGAAAACGAGATGTCGGCGGCGATTTCGAACGTCTCGTTCGACCTGTCGGTAGCCCAGCTATTTCCTCCGCTCTCGATGGGCGGATGTATCTTGATCGTTCCCGAAGAGGTCACGGCGGACGGCGAGCGCCTGGGCCGGCTCATCGCCGGAGAGGGCGTGACGACGCTGTTCGCCACGCCGGCGTCCTGGCAGCTCCTTGTGGATGCCGGCTGGAAAGGGCATGGGCAACTCACGGCGGTCAGTTGCGGAGAAGCGTTGCCGCGCCGGCTCGCCGAGGAGCTGCTCGTCCGCGTCGGGTCCTTATGGAACGCATACGGGCCAACGGAGACCACGGTTTTCGCGGCTATTCTGAGGGTCACTTCGGGCACCGGCCCGGTCCCGATCGGCGGTCCGATCGACAACACAGTCCTGGTGGCGCTTTCGCCTGACGGAACTGCGGTCGCGGACGGCAGCGCCGGCGAACTCTGTATTGGAGGCGACGGCCTGGCGAGAGGGTACCGCTCGAATCCCGAGCTTACGGAAGCTCGTTTCATCCCTGCGCCTTGTCAGCCATCCACCCGCCTCTACCGAACCGGGGACCTCGTCCGCCGTCGGCCAGACGGCAATTTCGAGTTCCTTGGACGCATTGACCATCAGCTCAAGATCCGCGGCTTTCGGGTGGAGCCCGGCGAGATCGAAGCGGCGCTGTGCGCTGCCCCCTCGGTAACGGCCGCCGCCGTCGTTGCCCGCGACACGCCATCGGGGGAGCGCCAGCTCGCCGCCTTTGTGGCGGCCTCCGCGATGGGTTTGTCCGAGCGCGAGCTTCGCGCCCACCTCGCTCGAACACTGCCGGACTACATGGTCCCTGTTCGATATACATTCCTGGACCGGCTCCCGCTCACGCCGAACGGGAAGGCGGATCGGGACGCGCTGCGCGGGATGCCTCTGGAGCCGCCCGCTTTCGCTCACGAGAGCCCGCCTGTGGACTCAGTGGAGGAAACGATCGCCCAGATCTGGTCCGATGTTTTCGGCATCGGTCAGATTGGGGCGCAGCAGGATTTCTTCGGCCTTGGCGGCAGCTCTCTGGCCGCGGGCCAAGTAATCGCCCGCATTCGGGAACGTCTGGGCGTCTCTGTTTCCCTAGGCCGTTTCCATGAGACGCCTACCATCGCCGGGCTTGCCGCGTCGGTGCGCTCCGGAGACGGAGATTCCTCTCCCGCGCCGCGGCCGTCGCCGTCGAATGGCAAGGCGTTTCCCCTCTCGTCCGCGCAGGAACGGGTGTGGTTCATCGAGCAGCTCGCGCCCGGCAATCGCGCCTACGCCTTTCAATGCGCGCTGCATTTCGACGGACCGCTGGACATCCCGGTACTTCAAACCTGCCTGACGGAGATCGTGCGCCGCCACCAGGTTTTCCGGAGCACCTTCGGCGTGCTCGACAGCCAACTCCGCCAGATTGCCGGCGAGGCGCAGCGGGTGCATCTGGCCGTCACGGATCTCCGCTCGGTCCCGGAGGGAGAGCGCGAAGCGGAGAGCCGCCGTCTCCGAGACCACGAGTTCCAGCGCCCCTTCGATCTCGGTTTAGGGCCGCCCATTCGCTGGAGCGTCCACCGGCTCGGAGACCGCTCACACGTCCTGCTTCATCATGAGCATCACCTCGTGCACGACGGCTGGTCGTTCCGGCTCTTCGCCGGTGAGTTGCTGCGGCTCTACAGCGCTTTTTCCCAAGGGCAGCCCACTCCCTTGCCCGAGCCGCCGCAGTTTGGCGAATTCGCCCTGACCGAGCGCGCCTGGCTCGAGGGCCCGGCCGCCGCTCAACAGCTCAGCTACTGGAAATCCTACCTTCGGAGCGGCCTGCCGCCGCTCGCGCTTCCCCATGACCGTCCGCGGCCGGCGCGCCAAAGCTTTGCTGGGGAGACGCTCGTCATGGAGTTGCCGCTGCCGCTGTGCCGCGCGGTCCGCGAGTTCTGCCGCCGGGAGGGCATGTCTCTTTACACGTTCCTGCTCGCGGCGTTTCAGGCGTTCACCCATCGGTATACCGGGCAACCGGTAGTCTCCGCCGGCTGCTCCGTGGCCAACCGGAAGAACATGGCCGCCGAGCGGGTTATCGGGATGTTCGTCAACAACGTGGTCGTTCAATCCGAGCTGTCGGGCGACCCGTCGTTCCTGGAGTTTCTGCGTGAGGTCCGCGCCTGGACTGTGAGCGCTCAGGAGAACTCGGATATCCCGTTTGACCGCGTAGTGGCCGCTCTCGGCGCCGACCGCGATCTCAGCTACAACCCCTTGTTCCAGGTGATGTTCAATCTCCATGACGCGCCGCTGCCCGACATCCGGCTGCCGGAGCTTTGCGTTCGTTTCGAGGAGATCATCAGCAATCACACCGCGAAGTTCGATCTGAGCGTGATTGCGATTCCCCATTCCTCGCAGCTCACCGCGCTAGGATCCGGCCAAGATCCCGAGAGCATCCGTTTCATCTGGGAATACGCTACGGACCTTTTCGACGAATCCACGATCCGGCGGATGGCCTGCCACTACAGCAACCTGATGGAGGCCGCCATCGTGGCGCCCTCCCGCCGCATCAGCGAATTGGCGTTGCTCGGCCCGGAGGAGGAGCAGCGGCAACTTGTCGCCTGGAATCAAACCCGTCGCGAATACCCGCCGGTTTGCATTCATGAGCTTTTTGAGGCGCAGGCCGCCCGGACGCCAGACGCGGAAGCCCTGTGGTACGGAGGAGAGCGGGTCAGCTATGCGGAGTTGAACACCGCCGCCAACCGTCTTGCGCGCTACCTGCTTCGCCTGGGAGCGGCCCCGGAATCTCCGATCGGCGTGTGTCTGCGCAGGCGGCCGGATCTCATCGCAACCATACTTGCCGTTCTGAAAACCGGCGCCCCCTACGTGCCCATCGATCCGGCCTATCCCGCCGCGCGCCGCGAGCTTCTGCTCGAAGATTCTGGCGCAAGGTTGGTGGTTACCGACAGCCAGGCGGCCACGGACATGCGTGCGGGCGCGGCGCACATGGTATTCATCGATTCGGAGCGCGAGAGGATCGCCCTCGAATCGGCGAGTGATCCGGGAATTCCCGTCGGGCCCGACAGTCTCGCCTACATCATCTACACGTCGGGGTCGACGGGCCGGCCCAGCGGCGTGGCCATCGAGCACCGTTCCGCCGGCAATCTGCTGCATTGGGCCCGCGACTTCTACAGCGCCGGATCGCGGTCGCGGGCGCTGGCGACAAGCTCCGTCTGCTTCGACCTTTCCGTATTCGAGATCTTCGTCCCACTGGCGTGGGGCGGCGCGGTGATCCTCATCGAGGACCTGCTCGCGCTCCCGGATCTGCCCGCCTCCGCCGCGCCGACGCTCATCAACACCGTTCCCTCGGCGATGGGCGAGCTGCTGCGTCACTACCGGCTGCCGCCCAGCGTCCAGGTGGTCAATCTCGCCGGCGAACCCCTTGGGGAGCCGCTGGTACGCCGGATTTACGAGCAAGGCTCCGGCTGCGAGGTCTTCGATCTCTACGGGCCGACGGAATGCACCACCTACTCGACGGCCGCCCGGCGCGAACCCGGCCAGCGCCCCACCATCGGCCGCCCGATTGCGAACACGACGGCCTTCGTTCTGGACGGCAACCGCCGGCCGGTTCCCCTCGGGGTGAGAGGGGAGCTGTACCTGGGGGGCGCGGGACTGGCGCGGGGCTATTGGCGCCGCGAGGAACTCACGCGCGACCGGTTCGCCGAACATCGCTTTGGCGCGGACTCCGCCGGCCGTCTGTACCGCACCGGCGATCTGGTCCGCTATCTTCCCGGCGGCGACATCGAATTTCTCGGACGCCTCGACGAGCAGGTCAAAGTCCGCGGCTTCCGCATCGAACCCGGTGAGATTGAGGCCGCGCTCGAGCGCCGGGCCGGGATACGGGCTGCCGCCGTTGTCAGCCGTGAGGATACGCCAGGCCAGCGGCGCATTGTCGCCTACGTCGAGTCGAAGGAGGCCGGCGTCGATGAGCGGGAACTGGGCGAGTTTCTCGAATCGGTCCTTCCCCGGTACATGGTTCCGGCGCGGATCTTCGTGCTCGAGGCGCTGCCCCGCACGCCGAATGGCAAAACGGATCGCCGCCTCCTTCCCGCGCCGGACAGCCTACCGGCCGTGTCCATTGTCTCGACGCGGGCTCCGGAGCACGATAGCGAACACAGGCTGGCGGATATATGGCGTAAGGCGCTAGGCGTCGAGTCTGTCGGCACGGATGACAATTTCTTCCGTTTAGGCGGCGATTCGCTGATGGCGATGCAAGTGGTGCGGAGCATCGAAGCCGAGTTCGAGCGGCGACTCGATCTCCGAACGTTGTTCGACGGCCCGACGATTCGGCAGGTGTCGCGATGGCTGAAGCCGTAGCCTGACCTGAGGTCCGAGATAGCAACGGAGATGTGTTTGCCGCCAGTTGCCTGGCCCCGGAGCGTCTGCGTACGCCGCCAGCAGTATCGACACGGCGGCGGTTTCGACGCTGCGGAGGTTTTCGGGAGCGGCGGTCCGCGCGGCCCAGCCCATCGCCTCCAGGGTCAATCCCCAGAGTAGCACGAAATGGCCGGCGAGATACGCGGCAAGACCCGGCCATTTCGCGCGCTGGCGCACTGCCGGCAGAGGGAACAAGAGCGGACGCTGGGGTGTCTAACAGCCGATGCTCAGTGTGGAAAATCTCAGCAAGCGGTACCGGGGCATTACCGTCGTCGATCAAGTCAGCTTCTCCATCGCTCGCGGCGAGATCCTCGGCTACCTCGGGCCGAACGGCGCCGGCAAAACCACCACGATGAAGATGATCGTCGGTCTGATCGACCCCTCGGACGGACACATCTTCTTCGATGGGCAAAACGTCTTCACAGACATGAAGGGCTTTCAGCGCAGGCTGGGCTATGTGTCCGAGGAAGCCCATCTCTACGGCCACCTAACAGGTTGTGAATACCTGCTGATGGCGGGGCGCCTTCGCGGAATGGCGCGAAAGCCCCTGATCGAGAAATCGGATGAGTTTCTCAAGCTCCTTGGAATCTGGGAGGACCGTCATTCGCTGGTTGCGTCGTACTCGAAGGGCATGCGGCAGAAGATCCTGCTCTCGTCGGCCCTTATGCACAACCCGGAATTTCTTGTTCTGGACGAGCCGTTCTCCGGTCTCGACGTGAATGCGGCGATCGTTCTCCGGTCACTGCTGCGGGCGCTGGCGGAGCGGGGCAAGGCGATCCTTTACAGTTCGCACGCCCTGGAAGTGGTCGAGAAGGTCGCCCATCGTGTACTGATCCTCCACCGCGGAGAGGTGGTGGCTCACGATTCTGTATCAGCGCTGCGGGACATGGCCTCTCAGGCTTCACTTGAAGGCGTCTTCGCGCAGCTTACCGCCGCGCAGAACGCCGATGTCATCGCCGGCCGGATCCTGGAGGTGGCTTCGTCGTGATCCGGCGGCTCCGCGACTGGCTCGACGAAACCCATGGCTCGCGGTTTGAGCTGGCGCGTCTGTTTTGGGGAGCCTTCTTCTCCGGAGGCTCCGAAATCTGGATCCGGACAGCGGGAGGCGTACTTGCCATCGTCGGGTCGCTTTGGATCCTGCTGGCCCCCGCGCTGATTCGAAAGTACGCCGAACTGCAACGCCTTGGGGCCGGCGGACTCCTGGCTAGCGAGTTTGCTGCCGACCAGAATACGCTCACGATCGCGTGCATGTTGGCGACCGCGATGGTCACTGGCGTTTTGTGGCGCTTCGTGTATCCTCAGCGACTTGACTATTACGCACTTGCGGGGTTTCCGGTGCGGCCGGCCGAGATTTTCGCGGCAAAGTTCGCCGCGCTGGCGCTTGTTTTTTGCTGCTTCATCGGCGTCCTGACCGGTCAGGCCGCCGCCGTCCTCTCCGCGATTGCATCGGGTCCCTCCGAGCCGCCGAGCTTTCTGACCGTGTTCGCTGCAATGGCCGCATGCTGCGCCCTGGTGTTCTTCGCGCTGATTTCCTTGCAAGGGCTGATGCTGCTCGCGCTGCCTGTACGGATGTTTGAGTCGGCCTCCGCGATCGTTCAGGCGGTGGTCATTGGCGTCTCCGTTGCCGCGCTTCCGTTTTCAGCGAGTCTGTCGAAAAGCACGTTGCCATATGCGGCCTCGAACCCTTTCTGGCTCGGAGCGCCGCTGCTGGCGCTGCTCGTGTATGGCTTGAGCTATCGACGCTACGGTAGACAGTTGCTTGAAAGCCCACGCGCAAGGTCTAAGGATCGGGACATTTCCGGCTGGCTGATCGAGAAGTGGATTCCGTGTCCGCGGGAGCAGGCGATGCTTCTTTTCATTGTCAGGACCCTGCTCCGAAGCCGTGCGCACAGGCATGGCGTGTTGGTCTGCGCGGCCCTTGCGCTTGCCTGGGTTGGGAAGTCGGCCGGCGACGTTTTCACAGTTCGGACGGTCGCCGAACGCGCGGCGCTGAGCTCCGTTCCGTTAACCCTGATCGTATTCGCCATGCTGGGCGTACGTCACTTGTTTTCGCGGCCCGTGGACCTGGAAGCCAACTGGCTCCTCCAACTGACGGAGCGGGAAGGCCGGCGGGCCTGGATGCAGGCGGTGGAGCGCTTTTGCCTTTGGTTGGTAGCGGCGCCCCTCACGGTGTTCGGCGCACTCGCCGTTGCGAGCAGTCAGGGTTTGGCCGCTGGCGCCGCGTGGGGTGCGCTGGGAGCCTTTGCATCACTCATAGCCTTTGAGTGGATCTTCCGCGAATGGCGGAAGGCGCCGTTTGCCTGCTCTCGCTTGGCGTCTGGGAGACCTCTTCTGATCACGTTCACCATGGCAGTCGGGTTGGCTTCGGCGCTCACCCCTTGTGGGTACCTGCTCTTAGGCGCCGCGCGGAACCCGATTCCATTTTGCATTGCGCTGGGGAGCGAGGCCTTCCTGTGGCGCGCTCTTCGCAGACACCGCGTGCGTCAGCGGGGCGTGGCGCCGCTCCAGTTCCAGGACGATCCCGACGCCGCCGTCGACATGTTCCACCTCAGCGGAGAGCCTTCCAGAGCGGCTCACGAGGAATATCAGCGCGCAATGCGGTCCATTGTCAACCAGCCGCCTGAAGCCCCATTGATCCGTCCTCTGGACAGCGGTGAAAGTCTGCGGACACGGCTCTTGGAATGGTGCGCCGCGCTGCCCGGGGACCTGCGATACGCGGCGCGCGCGCTGCTGCGAAGTCCTGGATTCCTGCTGGGAGCATCGGGAACGCTCGCCCTGGGCCTGGCGCTGAACGCGGCGTTTTTCACGGTGTTCAGCGCGGTCGCGCTGAAGCCAACGGGGATTCGGGACCCGGCCCGGGTTGTTTCGGTCGAGTTCCAGACGAGCGGGGGGCGCTCTGTTTCGCTGTCGGCCGGGCAATTCACGGAGTTGCAGCCGCGGATGGAGAGCCTCAGCGAAATCGCGTCATACACGCTGGTCGCTCTGGATGTCGAGCGCGTCACCGCCAAAGTGGAAGTGGTCTCGGCGAACTACTTCTCGATGTTGGGCGTCGCCGCGTCCGCCGGTCGCCTGTTTAAGCCGGGCGAGTCGGCCGCGGTCGCCGTACTCAGCCATCGTTCTTGGACCCGAAGGTTCGGCCGCGCGTCTTCCGTGATTGGAAGAGAGATCTCAATAGGCGGCAATGCTTACTCGGTGATCGGCGTGGCATCCGAGGAGTTTGCGGGCCTGGACAAGTTCAGTGGCGATGTCTGGGTTCCACTCGAGGCCTACGCCAGGCTGCCGGGTTCGGCCAAACAGATCACGGCGCACATCGTCGGACGGCTGCGGCCGGGCACAACGTTGAGCGCTGCGAGTCAGTTCTTTGCGGCCCGTGCTCGAGCCGTTACGGACGACCGATCCCCAAACCGCATCGCACGGGCGATCCTGGAGACGACCGCCGTCCCGCTGGCGAACGCCGCGTTCCGATTTGTCGTGCCGGTACTGATCGCATTTGCCCTGACGATGGCGATCCCTTGCGCCAATGCCGCGAACATGATGTTAGCCCGGGCACTGCTTCGCAGAAGGGAAATCGGCATTCGGCTCTCGCTGGGGGCCAGCCGCGGACGCGTGGTTCGGCAGTTGCTTGCTGAGGGGCTCGTGGTCGCATTCGTTTCGGCCATCGGCGGTCTGGCGCTCGCCCGCCTCCTGCTCGAGCTCACGTTGCGCTTCGTCACTTCCACGGCCCCGCCGACAGCGCTGCTCCTGTTTACCCTGCCTGATCTGTCGCTGAACGCCCACGTCTATCTGGCGATGACATTCTGCGCCTGTCTGACTGCGCTGCTGTTCGCCCTCGCCCCAGCCGCGCAGGTCAGCCGGCAGGCCGCCCAAGCGGCGCTTCGAGGCGAGTTCGGCGGTTGGAGATCATCCAACTTCCGTGATGCGCTCATCGTCGGGCAGGTGGCGATGTGTACGCTGCTACTCATCGTATCGGCATTGCTCTTGCAAGGAACCGCGAAGCCGCCCGAGCAGGAACTCGGTTACGATGCCGCCGGCGTTTATGGCGTTGGTTTCGATGGCGTCTCGAATGAAACATATCGGGAAGTGCATCGGAAGCTTCGGGAGCAGCCCTGGGCAGCAACCATTGCCTTCATGAAGACGCCCCCGACGGCGATGCGTTCCCTTCAAATAGGACGGGACGGAGATACGAGCCTGACCTCCTACTACAACGTCGTGTCGCCCGGCTACTTCGCCTTGTTGCGAATCCCTCTCGTCCAGGGAAGGACCTTTAGCGAGCACGAGGCGTCGGCAGGCGCGCCGGCCGTGATCGTCAGCCAATCGGTTGCAGCGCGGCTCTGGCCCGGACAGGTCGCGATTGGCAAGACGCTCGCCCTCGGCGACGATAGAGGATTCCCTTTTCGAGAGGCCGCCGTGGTGGGCGTCTGCCGCGATATCGTCGCCAATGCGCTCCGCTCCATCAAACGCCCTTCCGTCTATTTCCCCGGGACCCTGCTCCCGACCAGCACGGTCGCGGTCTGGGCGCGTGGACGATTCGGAGACGAGGATACCGGACAACAGATGGAGAGGATGCTGTCGCAAATGGCCGACAGGACCTTGCGCCCGACTCCGTTGCGCGAGTGGGTCGATTGGACCATTTATCCGCTTCAAGCGGCCTCATGGCTATTAACGCTGTTGGCCGGCGTCGCGCTGCTGCTGACCCTCAGCGGAATGTACGCGGGCGTCTCATACGCCGCGAGTCATCGGCTCAAGGAGATCGGGATCCGGATCGCCCTCGGCGCCACAAGAATCGGAGTCGCCGCGTTCATCCTCCGCTACGCAGCGGCGCTTGCCGGCGTCGGCCTGGCCATAGGCGGAGTCCTTGCGCTTGGCGCCGCGAAATACCTGGCTGCCGTCGGCACCGTGATCAACTTCGCTCGGTTGCAGCCGTACCTGCTCGGGTTTGCCATCGTGATGGGCACAGCCCTCGTTGCCGCGCTCGCGCCGATGCGCAGAGCTTCGTCAACCGAGCCAATGTCCGTCATTCGATCGGAATGAGGACGGCCACCGAGCGGGCCATCAGCTCCGCCGGGCGGTTACCCTTGTTGCGAGCCCCCGCGCCGCCACCAGCTTTCAAGGGAACTCCGGTAGCGCGAGTAGATGAAGGAAACCGCAAGCAGCAGGGCGCCCAGGACGGCGAAGGCCCAGATGCGATAGAAGCGGCCGAGGAGCCAGACGTCGTAGAGATAGAGCTTCAACACGACGAGGCCGATCAGCCCCAGTCCGAGCACGCGGTTTACGGCGAACCCCGTGAGCGCGCCGGCGGTCACCAGAGCGGCCGCGTACGCCGCCAGCAGTATCGATACGGCGGCGGTTTCGACGCTGCGGAGGTTTTCGGGCGCGGCGGTCCGCGCGGCCCAGCCCATCGCCTCCAGGATCAATCCCCAGAGCATCACGAAGTGGCCGGCGAGATACGCGGCGAGGCCCGGCCATTTCGCGCCAGTCCACCACGCGGCCGCGACCAGGGAAGCCGCCGCAACGAGGAATGTCAGAAACCGGGCGTTGAAGAGGGCGGCATAGGCGGCGGGTTGGGGGTACATGACGGCGTCCACGATGAGCAGACGAAGCACAACGCCCGCGAAGACCGCCGCCGCGCCGTAGCAGAGCTTGTGCTCGCGGAAGCGGGCCGCGATCCACGCCAGCGCCGCGCCTTCGAGCGCCCAGCCGATCGTAATGCGGTAGGCGGAGAGTTGAATGGGAATCGCCAGAGTGACGAAGGCGACTCCGACGCCGGCCAGCAACGCCGCCGCGCGCTGCGACGCCCGCTTCCGGAACCAGCCGGCGAGGGCAAGGTGAAGGGCGGCCAGCGCCACGGCAAGGGCCCCGCGGTAGTCGTGGCCGGCCCATCGCGGAAGGCTGTAGCAGAAGCCGAAGTACGCGGCGGCGTTGCCCGCTGCGAGCACGAGACTTTCCTTGTCCGGCATGGCGCCCGCGGCGACGGCGCGCCAGGGCAGCCATGCCAGCAACTGCAGGAACGCGGCCGTCAGCAGCAGGAACACCACGCCCACCGGCGCCGTCTGCCGCAGGTCCAGTTGCCAGAAGCCATAGAAGAACCAGAAGGAGGCGACGGCGGCGAAAGGCAAGCGCGTCCAGTTGCGCCGGTCCGCAACCACCAGACCCGCAATGGCGACGGCAAGGCTCAGCAACAGGTAGGTCAGGCGCGGCGGGGCCCAGACTGCCAGCAAGGCGAGGCTTACAAGAACCTGCGCGGCGATCGCCAGCCCGCGCCGTCGGCGCACCGCGAAGAGGCCGTAGAAAGCCAATGGGAAGACCGTCGCCACCACGCGCTTCTCCGGCGCGAAGTGCCGGTCGAACCACGCGACGTAGACGCAGGCGGTAGCGGCGAATGCGACCACCTCCAGCCAGCGCCAGCCGCGAAGCCGCACGATGGCGACCGACGCCGCCGCAAGCAGCAGCATGTAGCTGAACAGGAACCACGGACGGTCCTCGCCGGAGCTGAGCAGGATCGGCGTGGCGTAGCCACCGAGCAAGGCCATGCCGGCGATGGCCGCGGCGTTGTAGCGCAGCGAGAGCGCGCCGGCGCCCGCCGTTACCCCGGTCATCAGAAGGAAAGCCGCGCCCGCGCCGATCAAGTGGTAGAAGCCGAAGGCGGCATAGAGAGACAGGTACAGCATCGCGATCCCGCCGCCGCAGATGCCCTGCGCGTACACCGTGTGGCCGATGCGCCAGAACCGCTCGGCGACGGCGAGCGCAGCGAGTCCGCCCGCGACGCCCAGCCCCACGCGGCCCGTCTCGCCGATCCAGCGGTTGTCGACGGCGTACTTGAAGAAGAACGCCACGCCGAGCACGAACGTGAGGACGCCGATGCGGTTCAGCCACGTCAGGCCGACGGAGGTTTCGAGCGCCCTCGGGCCGTGCGGTTGGACCTGACGGGGAGCGTCTAGAGGCGGGGGCGTGGCCTCGGCCTCCGGCGTCAGGGGCAGGGGAGCGGGAGCGTCGCGCTCGGACGTCGATTCCGGTTCAATCGCCGCCAGTCCAAGCGCCTGCTCGATCCGAGCGAGGCGCGCGTCCGTTTGGCGCTGCCACGCAACCAGGCGGGCCAACGCCTCGCTGATCACGTCCATTCGCTCGCGATCGGGTTTCGACATCTCCGGCCGCGCGTCAGGTAGAGACGAACCGTCTCATTTCGGCTTCGAGGCCCGGCGCGCAGGTAACGCAGTCGCCGCCGTAGATGCTGGCGCCTCCGTCGAGGTTAAAGAAGCAGCCGCCCGCCTCTTCGGTAACGATCTTGATCGGCGCCAGGTCCCAGGGCTTGGCGTGCGGCTCCAGCCAGGCGTCCGCCCGGCCGGACGCCACCAGCATGGCGTCGGGCCCGCCGCCCATGTTGCGAATGGCCCAAAACTCCGCCATCCAGTCGAGGAGGCGCGGCCCGAAGCGGGAACGGGACAGCGAGCCGAAATCGTTGATGCAAAGGACCGACTGCTTCACCTCGGCGATGGAAGAGACGTGGATGCGGTGGCCGTTGCAGTACGCGCCGCCGCCTATGACGGCCGAATAGGTTTCCTGGAGAGCGGGAAAGTGGCAGACGCCGGCTACCACCTCGCCGTCGGCCTCCAGCGCCAGCAGGTTGGCCCACATCCGGTTGGCTCGCACGAAATCGCGGGTACCGTCGATGGGATCGATGATCCAGCGGCGGCCGTTGCCGGATACTTTCGAGAGGCCTTCCTCGCCCAGCATGCCGTCGCAGGGGAAGGCGCTTTCGAACTGCTCGGCGATGAACCGCTCGCATTCCCGATCGGCGATGGTGACGGGCGATTCGTCCTCCTTAGTCTCGGCGGAGACGCCCTTCTCCCAATATCGGAGCGCGATTTCGCCGGCGCGGACCGCGATGGCGAGCGCGGTTTCCAGTTCACGCGAAAAATCCATCGCCCCAGTGTAGCGCGGCGATTGACGCAGGAGCCCCCTTCGCGCGGGCCCTTTCGGATGCTAATATCGTCCCTGCGGCCGGACCGGACGCTGTGGGAGAAGCGAAGGCGTGGCCGCGGAGCGACCTTGTGTGACGGGAGAAAGCACATGTTCAAAGAGTTCAAGGAATTCGCGATGCGAGGCAGTGTCCTGGACCTTGCCATCGGCATCATCATCGGCGCGGCGTTCGGAAAGATCGTGACCTCGTTCGTCAACGACATCCTGATGCCGCCGCTGGGGCTGCTGCTCGGGAATATGGATTTCTCGCAGCTTTATATCAATCTCTCGGACGGGACCTACGAGTCGCTGGCGCAGGCGAGGGAGGCGGGCGCGGCGACAATCAACTACGGCATCTTCATCAATTCGATTATTGACTTCATCATTGTGGCGTTCGCAATCTTCTTGGTTGTGAAACAGATCAACCGGATGAAGAGGAAGGAAGAAGCCGCGCCGCCACCCCCGCCGCCGGAGCCCTCGAACGAGGAGAAGTTGCTGCGCGACATCCGGGACCTGCTGAAAGCGCGCGCCTGAGCGCGCCTACCTCGAAGACGTTTGGACCTGGCCGGCCGTCTTCACGAACAGGAGCGGGGCCAGTTCGGCAAGGTAACGCCGCCACACGGGCCAGCTATGATCGCCGTCGGTAAGACGCCACGTGTGGCGGATGCCTTTTTCCTCGAGCCGGGCGACGAACTTCCGGTTGATTTCGATCAGGAAATCGTCCTTGCCGCAACCGATCCACAGCAGCCGCAGCGCGCGGTTGGCTTTTTCCGGATCCGCAAAGAAGGACTGCACGCCCTCGTGCTCGTCGAGGTTCATCACCGCCGCGGAGAACAAGCCGACCCAGTGAAACATCCCGGGATGGCCGAGGCCGGCGCGCGCCGACTGGCCGCCACCCATGGATAGGCCGGCCACGGCGCGGGAATCGGCATCTTTTCTCGTCCGGTAGTTGGCGTCGATGAATGGGACGATGTCCCGGGTGAGATCCTCGTCGAACTGCCGGTTGCGCACCTCCCTCATGACGTTCCAGTCGCCGCCGCGCATGACATGGCCGAACGGCATCACCACCAGCATCGGCTGGCACTTGCCGTCGGCGATCAGGTTGTCGAAGATCAGGTTGGCGCGCCCGATGGTCATCCAGCCGCTGTCGTCGTCGCCGGCGCCGTGCAGCAGGTAGAGAACGGGATAGCGGCGGCCCTTGTCGTTGTCGTAGCCCGGAGGCGCATAGACATGGAGCCGCCGCGTCATGCCGGCCGATTTGGACGCGTAGTAGTGGATGCGGACGGAGCCGTGAGGCACGTCGCGAAGGTCGAAAATCCGGGGCGCCTCACCGGGAACATCCACGACGCTCGACGCGGGACGAACCCCGGTCTTTACCGCCGCGTTGTGCGGATCGATGGTGGTGACGCCGTCGATCGAGTAGGTGTAATTGTAGATGTCCGTCGCCACCGGCCCGATGGTCGCGGACCAGACGCCGGCGGCGTCCTTCGTCATGTCCTTCGGACCCTGATACCACGAAGCGTTCAGCTTCACGCTGTTCGCATCCGGCGCGCGCAAGCGGAAGGTGATCCGGCCATCGGGGCTCACTTCCGGCGATTTCGTCTCCGGTTCGCGGGCGGGTTGCCCCGCCAGCAGCGCGGACGCCAGAATTACGCCCGCAAAAGCGCGAAATGTATCCGTGCGATTCATGGAAATCCTCCAACGGTTCGGCCTGAACCATACTACGCCAGCGCCCTGGTTCCCGGAGTGGCTTCCGCGCGGACAGGATCGAAAGGAAGAACCGCCACTAAAAAAACGGCAGTGCAGTACAATGGCCATCAGAAAGCCGGGGGGGCGGCTGGGCTCAAGACACGACGTGAATCCCGCGCGTTGGAAGCAGATAGAGGAACTGTGGTGCGCCGCGTTGGCGCTCGATGCCGGTGAGCGCGACGCTTTCCTGGAGAGGATGTGCGCCGGCGACCCGGAACTGCGCCGTGAAGTGGATTCGCTGCTGAGCGCGGACGAACAAGCCGCGGACTTCCTGACGCCCTCGAAATTCGGGCTCGAATTCGGCGAGGCTGCTGCCGGCCAGGCGCACTCGCTCGTGGGCCGCACCGTGGCTCACTACGAGATCCTATCGCGGGTCGGGGCCGGGGCAATGGGCGAAGTCTATCTGGCTCGCGACTCCAAGCTCGGGCGGCTGGCGGCGCTAAAGGTGTTGCCACCGCAGTTCACGCGGGACTCCGAGCGCCTCCAACGGTTCGTTCGTGAAGCCAGAGCCGCCTCCGCTCTCAATCACCCGAACATAATGACCATCTACGAGGTCGGCGAGGACGGTGATACGCAATTCATCGCCGGCGAATTCATTGAGGGCGTCACCTTGCGCGACCGGCTGGCAGGCGGCCGCATGGACCCATTGGAAACGCTGGACATCGCGATCCAGTGCGCCGCGGCGCTTGGCGCCGGGCACCAGGGGGGTATCGTCCATCGGGATGTCAAGCCCGAGAACATCATGGTCCGGAAAGACGGCCTGGTAAAAGTCATCGACTTTGGTCTGGCGCGGATAACAGATTCCCGGGAAGGTCCGGCCAGGACACTGCCGGGACTGGTGATCGGGACCCCGCGCTACATGTCACCGGAGCAGGCGCGGGGCCAGCAACTGGATGCGCGGACGGATATCTTCAGCCTGGGCGCGGTGTTGTATGAGATGGCAGCCGGCGAGCCTCGATTTGCGGGAGACACGACAGCCGACATATTTGTCTCACTGCTCGGCGCCGAGTCACCCTCGCCCGACGCCGCGATGGATAAGCTTCCCGAAGAATTGGAGCCTATTGCGCGAAGAGCGCTGGATCGAGATCGCGACCGGCGATATCAAACAATGGAAGATTTCGGGCGCGATCTCGGGCGCCTGAAGCGACGCCTGGAATCCGGAAAGGGCGAGGACGCGACCGTTCGCCGGCGGTCGCGATGGGTAATTGCTGCCACTGCGCTTGTATCCGTCGCAATCCTGGTCGCGGTCGTTTTCGCACTGCGTCCGTCGCGGATGCCCGCGCAACCGTTGGTACCCGTTCCCTTGACGTCCGACCCGGGCTCCGAGTTCGAGCCGCGCCTTTCGCCCGACGGCGGACGCGTGGCCTATACGCGCGCCGGCGCTGCATCGCCTCCCGAGGTCGTCATCCAGGCGATCGGTTCGTCTCCCTCACCGTTGGTGGTCTTGGAACCGCAGACCTTCAGCCCGGCTTGGTCCCCCCGGGGAGACTCTCTCGCGGTGCTGCGAATTCGCTCCGAGGCATCCAATCGCAGAGATGTCCTCCTGGTCACGCTTCCTCGGGGAGCGCCTCGAAAGATCGCCGAAGTCGACACGCCGGGGCCGATTCAGGTTTGGGCGCCGGGCCCTTACCTGGACTTCTCGCCGGATGGCCGCTTTCTTGTGGCGGTGGATGGTTGGGGCATCGAGGAGCACGCGGGTCTTGTACTGATTTCAACGGAAACGGGCGACAAGTTCCGACTGACCACGCCGGCTGGTAGAGTTATCGGCGACCTCAGCCCGCGGTTTTCGCCCGACGGGACGCGCATTGCGTTCACACGGCTGCTTAGCTTCGGCGCGGCCGCCCTGCACATACTCGATCTCACGAACGAAATGCGTCCGGCGGCTCTTCCGAAACGTATCGCCTCCAGGGACCTGTGGAACGCGTTTCCGGCGTGGACTCCCGACGGCCGCAACCTGTTGTTCGCCGGCGGCGAGATGCATGCGGCCAGGCTCAAAATGGTCCGCGCCACCGGCGCCGCGGAACCCATTCCGCTTCCACTGGCCGGCGCGGGCGTCAGCCCTCTCGACCTGCGACCCTCAGCGGCACCGGGGACCAGCCGGATCGCTTACACCCGCATCGCGCAGAACGACGACATCTTCCGGGTTTCCCTCGGCGAGCCGGCCGCGCATGGCGTTGAACGGGCGACCACCGTTGCGGATTCCTCGTACATCGACGAGCTCCCCCGGTGTTCGCCGGACGGGTCCAAGATGGTCTTCTCCTCGAACCGGAGGGGCTCGATGCAGCTCTGGGTGGCTAGCTCGGACGGGTCGGAGCCGAGGCAATTGAGCAGCTTGGAATCGGCCGTTATCACTCATCCGGCGTGGTCGCCGGACAGCCGCCGCCTGGCTGTCGCCTTGACGACTCACGAAAGCACGGGCATCTTCGAGGTAGACACAGACGATGGAAGGATGCGCCGGCTCGTCGACGGCGAGGTTGACTATCCCGAGTATTCTGTCGATGGCCGCTGGTTATACTTCGGAGCGCGGTGGAGTGGGGAACTGAAGACCTGGCGGATCCCCGCGCTGGGCGGCGCGCCGGAGTTGGTGGAGGCTTTGCCAAGTCCGGCTTGGTTCTCGCCTGACGGGAAGGCCGTTGTGTACGCCAAAGGTCTGGACGTTTTCATGAAACCGCTGAGCGGCGGTCCCTCGACGCAGCTTTTTTCGGCGATTTTCTCGCACCAGTCGGTTGCTGTCGGCCGATCCGCGGCGTTCGCCTTGGCGCGGACGGCCACGGACGGGCCATGGGCGTTGTACGCCTGGCGTTTTGCCGACCATCGAGCTGCGCCTATCCTGATCTACGAGCGGCGGCCAGGCAACGGCATCTCGATCTCTCCCGATGAGCGCCACGCATACCTGACGCAGCGCGAGCACACGGCAGTGGACCTCATGCTGCTGGATGGCGTTGACCTTTCGCGATATTGAGGGACCTCGGGGCAACTTGCGCCGCTGGCCGAGGCCGAGTGGTTAAGGCTCGCCCGCGCCTATTGAGCCGGGAAACGCCCGGCCATGCCTTCGCGGTACGGTAGTGCCGTGGGCCGATTCGACCTGTCGTTCAAGTCCCTCGCCGAAACCAGCCCTTTGACCTTGTTACGCCTTTTCGGGCGTGGGCCGGTAGATGAGGCGGCCAAGGTGGAGCCTGTCGAGCGTGAGCTGGCAATGTCTCTCAAGTCCGTGGACCATGCCTTTCTGCTTGATCGCGAGGGCGAGCGCTGGCTCGAGCATTTCGAAGCCGAGTTGGTGTTGCCGGCGCCGGATCTAGGCCGAAGTTCTTTGGCGGGAGCGACGATGGAGCGGCGCGCGGCCTGCGCTTGCGGTTTGTCGTCATCGTCAAAGAGCATCGGAGCCAGGCGTTGGCGCATGTGCCACTCGACATAGTAGGCCAGCATGCAAGGCAGGATGTGGGCGCGGACGCGATCGGGCAGGCGGTGGTGGATGGGGCGCACGTGCAGATCGACGCTCTTCAAACTGCGGAAGGCGCGCTGGACGCCGGACAAGCCTTTGTAACTTGCCACGACCTGCTGGCTCGATAGAGCTTGTTGGGGCACGCTGGTCCGAATCACGTAGATTCCGTCCAGACTTTGTTCGCGCTCGATGTTGGCGGTTTTGCGCCGGTAGTGCAGATCGGGCCGTTTGCGCGCGCGCTCTTCGGACAGCAGCGGATTGAAGCATGCCATCAGACGTTCGCCGGGGAAATCGGGATGCGCGATCTCGACCAGGTCGGTCCGGTCAAACAGCGACATCTGCAGGTGGCCGCGGGTGGCCAGTTTTTGGATCTGGCTGGGGCGCAAAGCAGAGATCCATTGGATCCCGTACGCGGCGGGCAAGTCTTCGCGAATCCGGGCGCTGGTGATCATGCCGCGGTCGCCGACCAGCACGACATCGGAGAGGCCGAACCGCTGGCGCAGTTTCTGGACCTTCGAGGCGAACTCGGCGTTGTTGGTCCAATCCGGCGCTCCTACATGCGCTACGACGAATACCTTGCCAACGGCTGGCCCATTGCCAGCGGCCCGGTCGAAGGAGCCTGTAAGAATCTGATCAAAGACCGCATGGAACGATCCGGAATGCGCTGGACCGAAGCCATGGCTGAGGCCCTCGGCGACTTCGACCGCTACTGGGTTTCCACATCCAGCAGGATCAGCAACGGCTACATCCGGCGCGATGGATGGTCGTTCCAAAGTAGCCACACCCGAATCGGATTACACGGCGCGCGCTGGGGCGAAGAAGTGGCGCATCCGGGCGCGATTTCTGAGCGAGGCGCTGGTGATCACGCTCACCGGCGGGGCGGCGGGAGTGGCGCTGGCGCACCTGCTGTCGATGGCGGTGGGAACCCTGCCCCTGCTCGGACCGTTGTACGAAGACACCTCCGGGCGCGCCGACATCTACCTGGCGATCTCGCCCGAGACGCTGGCGGTCACCGTCGCCGTGCCGGTCCTGGTGGGGACGCTGAGCGGCCTCGCGCCCGCGCTGCGGGCCTCGCGGCTGGATCCGGCGCAGGCGCGGCGGTACGAATAACCGGACGCCAGAGTCCGGAGAGTCAATCGAGATTAACCCTACCCCGCGAAAGCCGAAAATCCTACGCTCAAACAGTGAGCTGTCGCCGCACAATGTAAGTATGAAGATCAACCGGAGTTTGACAGCCGCCGACGAACGCCGATGAACGGCGAAGGCCGTGGGGGGATTTCCTATAGGTGTGTTTTTGGGCGCACCCGGGAAGGGGTCCAGGATACTGCTGGGCGTGACTCTGTTCCTGCTGTTCGGCGGGATACTCCTATGCTGGCGGCCGTGGCGGAATACGGGCGGCATCTGGAGCCCGTGTACCGGGGAAGTCTTCATCACCAGCTTTCGAAAAGGGCGGATCTCGTTTCGCGGGCGCGCCGGGGAGTACTTCGAGGGCTGGTACAACCGTGACGCCGCCTGGGCTCTCAGCGATCGTGGAACGTTGATGCGCTGCGCCGGCAGAGAATGCCGGGACGACGGAGGCTGCTCCTACGAGATCACTTTTTCCGCCACCGAGGTAGATGACCTCCTGATGAATGGCTCGCCTCGCATCCGGCGCCAGCTTATCCGCCGGTAAGCAGAAAGTGGACCGACGCCAGCGCATTGTTCAGCGCGTGCGCGGCGAATGGGGCGAGCAGAGTCCCGGTCCGCCGGTAGAGCCAGGCGAGGGCGATTCCCACCCCGAAGTAGTACGGCATCATTGCGAACATCGGGATGTGGGAGACGGCGAACAGCGCGGCGGTGAACGGCATGCCGAACCGGATCGATCCTTCCCGCAGGAAGGCGCCAAACATGCAACCGCGGAACAGCAGTTCCTCGGCGATTTGCGAGATCGCGACCGCGACCCGATGAGCCCACCCTCGCCGAAGCCCCCGCCGGCATCCACAAACCTGATGATGGGCGTCGCCTGGGATGCCCGCGCGCCGTCTCGCTTCTGGTTCGCTACCAAGCGCAGGTCCGCCGCGACTACTACCGCGCTCTCACGGAACTTGAACGCGTCCGCACCGGCAATGCCGGCTATCTCCCCCAGGAACCGCCGCCGGAAATGGCCCGGCCCATCGAGCCGGAGCCAAAACCCGCCGCAAGCGAGACGAAACCACCCGCGCTGGCCCCAAGGACCGCCGCCTCGCCCGCCAACCAAACGAACCCAAATTCGCCCTCGGGGCCCGTTCTGAACTTCAAATTCGGTCTGCCGAATGCGCTTGACGACTTCACCTTCGGCGATTCGAGTGAAATCCTCAGGCCTCGCGGCAGCGACGTCGCGATTTTGCCAAAAAAATAAAAATATTTCAAGACTTGATTTGGTGGACAGCCCTGGCCATAGCCCAGGATTTATCGATGTTTATCGGTGGCTGACATCGATTAGCGGCAGCCGGCGGCGGTCAGGCGCGGGGAAGCGTCAGCAGGCCCTTGTCTTTCATGCCGAAGATGGCCAGCCCGTAGCGGCCGCGGACGCCGGTCTTTTCAAAGATGTGCTTGAGATGGATCTTCACGGTGCCGGCGCGGATGCCGAGTTCGCGGGCGATTTCTCTGTTTTTCATCCCCTGCTCCACCAGCTTCAGCACCTGCTGTTCGCGCGGGGTGAGATCGGAACTGGCGTAGCGTTCCCGGCGCGGCTGCTCACGGAAGAGGGAGTCCTCCATCCAGCTTGTGCCGGCGCTCACCGACTGCAGGCAGGTCTGCATGCTGGCGGCGTCGGCGGACTTGCGGATGATGCCTCGAATGCCGCTCTGCAACATGCGTAACGCTTCGGCCTCCGAAACCGTGTTCGCCCAGATGATGATGGCCACCGACGGCGCCGCGGCGTGGATCTCGGTGACCCAGGAAAGCACGGCCTGCGCGCCGAAGCCCTTGTCCACGACGAGGATGTCCGGCGGGTCCGCCCGTACGAGGGTGGCCGCTTCCGCCAGCGAGGCGACGGCGAACCGGAACTGGAGGTCGGGGCTCTGAGTGACCAGCATTCGCAAGCCCTCGGCCGCGATGGGTTGGGTGTCGCATACCCCCACAGTCTTCATGGTGTTCTCCCCGGCGCCGGGGTGGCGCCTCTACCGCGGACCCAGGAACCCGCGGCGCGCCCCGCGGGTGGTTCAACACAAGCCTCGGACGTCTTGTCGAGCCCGGCTATCCGCAACCTTAGGTTTCCTTAAGCGTTAGTGAAACCAAAGTAGTAGTACTCTCATTTTTTCCCTTAATCAGCCGATGTAGAAAGTGGACGTGCCGCAGTCTGTGGACAACGTTGGATGGCGCATGTAGCGAACCGCGGATCGGGTAATCCCAACGCCGCGCTGGTAATCTGCCCGAACCCGGAGATGTTGGCGGAACTACTCCCTTTGCTGGCCAGGAATATGGCCGGATTGGCAGTGCATCCGTTCAACGCGTATCCCGAGTATCGCTCGCTCAACAAGACCGTGAGCGAGCTGACGCCGGTTCTCTGTTTTCTGGACATGGAATCGGATTTCGACGCCGCCCAGAGGCTGGTTACGGCGTTGGCGGGAAGCGACTCGCCCGTACCGGCCGTAGCCCTGCTCGGCAGTTGCGATTCCGACCTGATTCTTCGCTGCCTGCGCAAGGGCGCCACCGAATTTCTGACGCGGCCGTTCAGCGCGGCGGAACTCGATCCGGTGCTGGCGCGGCTATGCCAGCTTGCGGCCAAGAAGAGCCATGGGGGCGGCGCCCGGGTCGTCTGCGTGGCGCCGGCCAAGGGCGCCTGCGGCGCGAGCACGATCGCGGCGAATCTGGCGTATCAGCGCAAAACCTTGGGGGCCAAGAAGATGCTGCTGGCGGACCTGGATCCGTTCACCGGCATTATCTCGTTCCTGCTGAAGGTTAAATCGAACTATAGCTTCCTTGACGCTCTGACCCGATCGACGACTCTCGACGCCGATCTCTGGAAAGGCATGGTCACGTCGCGGGAGGGGCTGGACATCCTGCCCTCGCCGGAGAATCCCCTCGACAGCGTGCAGGACCTCGACGACCCGACGCCTATGATCGAGTTCGCCCGCCAGTACTACGACACGATCATCATCGACTGCGCCAGCCCGGTCGGCGACTGGGGGCTGGCCGTGACCCAGGCATGCGATGAACTCCTGCTGGTCACCACCAACGAACTGCCCGCTCTGCAAGCCACTCAGAAGATTTTCGCGTACTTCGAACGCAACCGGGTGGAACGCGCCAAGGTGCGTCTTGTGGTGAACCGCTTCAACAAGCAGGTGGGACTGAGCAAGGAGACGATCACTACGGCGCTTCACTCCGACATCTACCATCTGTTGCCGAGCGACTACGAAGCGGTTCACAAAGCGCTGATGGACGGCAAGCCGATTCCCGCCAACAGCGCATTCGGAAAGAGCCTGGTCGGCCTCGCTCACCGGCTCAGCGGGCGGGAAGAAGCCAAGGTCCACGCGAAGCCCAAAGCTTCATGGATGGGACTGTTTTCGACGGTGTTTTCGCGGGCCTCGAAATAGCGGTCAGCATCTCGCGGCCAGACGTCAGGGCGCGGACTTGACCCGCGGCCGATGTCTTCAGTATCTTGCCAGTTCCTCGAGATCCACGTTTCCGCCCGAAATCACGATACCGGCTTTGGCAATGCCCGCCGGCAACTTGCCGTGCAGGACGGCCGCGGCCGCGACGGCGCCGCTCGGTTCCGCGAGGAATTTCATGCGGCTCAGCAGGAACCGGACGGTGGCCTTGATCTCGTCTTCGCTGACCAGCAGGATCGCCTCCACGTTACGCCGGATAATCGGGAAGGTGATCGCTCCGGGTTGCGTCGCGCGGAGGCCGTCGGCGAGCGTGGCCGGCATCGGGATTTCCTCCCTCAGGCCGCTGGCGAAGGACAGGTAGGTATCGTTGGCCAGTTCCGGCTCGACGCCGAAGATCCGGAGGTCCGGCTTGATGCTTTTCGCGGCGATGGAGCAGCCGGCGAGGAGACCGCCGCCGCCGACCGGGACCAGGAGCGCGTCGAGGTCCGCCTCCGCTTCCAGAAATTCGAGCGCCGTTGTGCCCTGGCCGGCGATCGTCCAGGGATGGTCGTACGGGGGGACCAACTCGGCGCCCGATTCCTTGGCCACGCGGCGACCGATCTCCTCCCGGCGCTCTTTGAACCGGTCGTAGGTGACAATGGCGGCGCCGTGCGCGCGGGTGGCCTCCACCTTCGAGCGCGGCGCGTCGGCCGGCATCACCAGGGTCGCCGCCGCGCCGACGGATTCGGCGGCAATCGCCACGGCCTGCGCGTGATTGCCGGAAGAATAGGCAACCACGCCCCGGCGCGCCTTATCCGGACCCAGTGAGTAGACGAAGTTCGACGCTCCCCGGATCTTGAACGAGCCTCCACGCTGGAAGTTTTCGCACTTGAAGTATGCCCTCACGCCGGCGGCCTGATCGAAGCTGCGGTTGGTGAGGACGGGCGTGCGGTGCGCAAGGGGCCGGATGCGCTCGGCCGCCTCGCGAATCTCGCCGATCCCGATCGCTGGTTCTTCGCCGCTCATTCGCCTAATAGCCCTTCGCTTTGTCCACCGGATTCCGCAGCGGCTCGCCCCGGAGGAAACGGTTGAAGTTATCCAGGAAGACGCGCATCGAGTCCTGCTCCCACTGCGGCGTGTGGTCGGCCGAATGGGGCGAGAGTAGCACGTTTTCCAAGCTGTACAGCGGGTGACCGGCCGGTAGAGGCTCGCGATGGAACACGTCCAGCGCCGCGCCGCGAATCCAGCGCTCCTGCAGGGCGCGGATCAGCGCGCCTTCTTCGATGGTCGGGCCGCGGCCGATGTTGATCAGCACGCCCGTACTTTTCATAGCTCGCAGCGCCGCCTCCCCGATGAAGCCGCGCGACTCGCTGGTGAGAGGCATCGCGACGGTGACGTAGTCCGACTCGGCCATCAACTCGTCCAGGGCGGAACCGGGCAGTACGCGATCGGCAAGGGCGTCGCCCTCGCCCGCCTCGGGCCGGCGGCGCACGGCGATCACCCGCATGCCGAACGCCTTCGCTTTTTCCGCCACGGCGCGGCCGATGCTGCCGTATCCGACAATGCCCATCGTCTTGCCGTGCAACTCCTCGACGTCGAACTCCTCCCACACGCCGGCCTGCTGCTGGCGGAGCATCCGGCGAAAGTCCTTGGCGAAGAACAGGGCCGCTCCGATGGCGAATTCGGCGAGCGACCGGCTGAAGACGCCGCGCGCGTTGGTGAGCGGGACCGGGCTCTCGATGAACTCCGGGAACATCAGGTTGTTGACGCCGGCGGAGAACGAGTGCACCCATTTCAGGTTCGGAGCGAGGTTCCAAACGGCCCGGAGCGTGTCTTTGCGCGCCATCCGGTTGAACATCACCGCCGCCGCGGGACCGGCCTTGGCGAAAGCCTCCGGCCGGTCGCCGACGGTAATCGTTACGTTTTCCGGCAGTTCCTCGAGCATGCGAAGTACTTTCGCCGTAGGGTCGGAGACGACGAGCAAGCCCAGTGGTTCCATGTTACAGCCCCATGATTTGGAATCCGGCGTCGACGAAGATGATGTTGCCGGTGACGCCCCGGCCGAGATCGCTGGCCAGGAACACGGCCGTGTCCGCGACCTCGGCGGGATCGGTGTTCCGCCGCAGCGGCGCTTTCTCGCTGAAGCTGTCCAGCAGTCTGCCAAAGTCCTTGACGCCGCGCGCCGAGACGGTCTTCACGGGGCCCGCCGAGATGGCGTTCACCCGAATGTTGGACGGCCCCAGGTCGCTGGCCAGGTAACGGACCGACGCCTCCAGCGCCGCCTTGGCCACCCCCATCACGTTGTAGTTCTGGATGACGCGGGTCGCGCCCAGGTAAGTCAGCGTAACAATCGAGCCGCCGGTTTTCATCAGCTTCTGGGCGATCCGGGCGACGGCCACCAGCGAGTACGCGCTGACCTCGTGCGCCAGCAGATATCCCGAGCGGGAGGTTTCGACAAACGGCCGGCTCAGATCCTCGCGGTTGGCGAATGCGATGCTGTGCGCCAGGATTTCCAGGCCGCCAAACCGCTCGGCGAGTTCCCGCCCTAGGCGGTCCACATCCTGCTCCTGGGTAACATCGCAGCCGGTAAGCATCTCAGCGCCGAGTTCGGCCGCCAGTTCCTCGACGGTTGTCTTCTGGCGGTCGCCCTGGTAGGTCAGCGCGAGGCGCGCTCCTTCGCGGCGAAAGGCCTGAGCAATGGCATAGGCGAGACTCCACCGATTCGCGACGCCCAGAACAAGCGCAGTTTTTCCCTCCAGCAGATTGGGCATGAATGGGTCATTGTACCGCAACGATCCTGAACGCCCGGCGCGAATGGAACGTCGCCGCGGGACTTATCCGATCGGATAACATCCGCGGCCGGCAACTATCATTTTGGATAGAATCACCCGAATTCGGCGTCGCCGCCCCACCGCGTTCGGATAGATGAAGGCTTTTTGCTTCCAACGGCTTGCTAGGCATTGCGAACCGTTTGCCGAGGATGGCTCCGGAGTTGCCTTCCAAACAAGGAAGCTTGTTAAAGGAGGCGCCACATGCCATCATGCCCGGAATGCGGCCAGCGATTGCCGCTCCGGATGACTTCATTGCGAGGTGCTCTGTCCGCTTGTCCGAACTGCGGCGCGGAGCTGGAATACCACTCTACCTGGAAGACCGCCATCGCCACGGGAGCATCCGCTGCCCTGGCTTTTGCCGTCGCCAACAAGGCCATGAGTCTCGCGGACGCTGCCGGCCTTCCCCAAGTCGTCGTCGTGCTTGTCTGGCTCGTTGCGATGAGCACGGTCTACCGTCTGATGTTCGCCGTCCTGGCGCGCTTCACGGTGAAGAGACAGAACTCGATCTTGCGCCCCGACGCGCCCGACGGACGGGGGACCTCGTAAGTTGCCCGAGCGCGGTTGCCCTTCTCATGTATTTCAGTTATAGTTGAAATACTGAATTCGAGAGAGGGGCGTCTGGCGCCGAAACGCGATCCGATCGACTTCGTCAGGTTCGCCGATATTCTGGCGGCGCTGGGAACCGAACCGCGCCTCCGGATCGTGTACCACCTGCTGCGTTCGCACCCGGACGGCATGTTTGCCGGGGAGATCCAGAACGAGCTTGGCATGCAGCCTTCCGCGGTCTCGCATCACCTGGAGAAGCTGAAGCACGAGGACCTGGTGCGAGTGGAACGGGAAGGAACATACTTGCGGTACACGGCCAACCCGGATGTCTTGCAGGACCTTTTGACGTTCCTGTTCTCCCAATGCTGCGCCGGCGCAGGCGTGGTGCCCGCGGATCGCGTATTCCGGATCTGCCAGCCCAAACCAACCTCGAATCGAACACGTCAGAAGGAGCATCCGTAACCATGTCTTGGTCTTTGATTTCGTGCCACTGGGAGCTTTGGTCGCTTGCGTCGATGTCGCTGCTGATTCCGTTTGCGGCGGGTTTGGCGCAGGAAGCGAAACCTGGCAATATCCGGGTCCTGATCCTCTGCACGGGGAACTCCGCCCGGAGCCAGATGAGCGCGGGCTTCCTGCAG
Organism: Bryobacteraceae bacterium; assembly: GCA_026129905.1. Lineage (GTDB taxonomy): Bacteria > Acidobacteriota > Terriglobia > Bryobacterales > Bryobacteraceae > JAHCHE01. Next base: position 470,600 of record JAHCHE010000001.1, read on the forward strand.
TCGTGGGACGCCAGGCTGGAAGTCCACTCCGCCGGCACGGATCCCTCGCCCCGCGTAAATCCGTTCGCGATCGAGGCGATGAAGGAGGCAGGCGTAGATATTTCCGGCGGTCACCCGAAATCGGTTACCCAATTCCTTGGGCAACCGTTCGACTACGTGATCACCGTTTGCGACGACGCCGACCAGAACTGCCCGAATTCCCGAGGCAAGGTCGGCAAGCGGCTTCACATCGGCTTCCCGGACCCGGCCCGGGCGACGGGCACGGACGCCGAAAAACTGGAGACGTTCCGCCGCGTCCGCGAGAACATCCGCAAGCGCTTCCGCGAGTTTTACGAAATGGAAGTCCGGGAGAAGTTGTCGGCCATCGGCCCGAGGACAACGCTGTCGGAGGATTGAGGCAAGGGACAAAGGCGGCGCCAGTTCCTTCCGGCGCGGCAAGCGCATGGAGGGTTGACGGCGCGTCCCGGGCCGATCCAGTCAACTCGCGGCTCGCAATTGATTGAGGGCGTCCCAGCAAACCCGGCAGGTGATCTGACGGGCTGGTTTCGGCAGCGCCACAACTTTCGTGATCGGAACGATTCTGGTCACAAGGCGGTCCGTCACCACCGCATGTTTCGCACATACTCCGGCATAGCACGACTGGCGCAGCGCGACTGCCACGGCCTCGACTCCCTCATTGGCGCAGTCCAGACAGATCATTGCCACCTCCCGACCGAACTCAAGCGAAAAGCTCCGGGGTGTTCGATGCCGAGGAGATCCCAAACGCGATCGAGGTTCTTGTAAGCCGTCTCCTCGTTCCTCTCAACACCGGCTTGCGTGCACGGTGAGATGGAGCAGGAGGGATGCGGCGAGAATGCCCCCCGAGCAGGAATAGAGCTTGGTTTGCCGTCACGGCTACGCCTCGCATTCACGAAGCAACGCCAACGCCGCAAGCGCGATTCGCTCGACCGCCTCTTCGGTGGCCGGACTCTGACCTTTCGCAAGGCCAAGGTCGACGACGCGCAAGTGGTCGAATCCGTCGAAGCCGGCTTTGCGCAACAATCTGGCGGCGCAATCCGTTTCGCAGCCATCGATGACCAGGATCCGGGTGGCGGCCCGCGTGTTGTTGACAATCATGTCGACATCTCCGCCAATACCCGCCAGGCAATACATTCGGGCTTCGCCGCCCCGGAGGATGCCGCGGGCCGCCCGGTCGGCGATTTCGGCGGTGTCGGCCGCGCCCGAGCAGGAAAACACGAGCTTCAAACCGCCATTGCAAGCGCATTGTTTGTTCTCAGCCATCCATTCCGTCCTTTTCCGTGAGTTATCGTTTCACGCGAAGCGCGCCGCCCATCAAGTAGAGATAGGTGGTCGCCCAGTTTGCCAGTACGACGACGATGGTGAAGAAGACCATGCCGGCGCTGGCGAGCGCAACACCCGACATGATGTTGCCGACGACGCAACCGTTGGCGAATGCCGCGCCCGCGCCAACCAAAATCGAGCCGATCAGCGCGGCGAAGATCTGCTCCGGCGGTTTCCCGATAAGGCGCGCCTGTCCGGATAGCCGCGCCGAAAACCAACCCCCAGCCACCACGCTGCACACGACGCCGATCTTTTTGGGCGCCGGCGGCGCGGAGTATGCCGGTCCGTTGCCGGCCACAGGTTTGGGCAGCTGGTACACGTAGGCGAGGTTGCCGTCGGTGACCACCAACTGGGCGTGCAACACGCCGTGAGTAACCCCGAGCGGATAGTGCCGGCCGCTCGCCGCCGACGAGAGGTAGGCTGGACCGGCAAGCAAGCCGATCAGCAACCCGGCGTGGAAAGGCTTCCACGAGCGGGCGGCCAGGGCGCGCGTAAGCGCGAAGCCGGACCTCGCCGGCTTCGCGGCCGGTCGAGACGCGGGGCGCTTCAGCCACGCGATCCCTAACGTGGCCATCGCCAGCACGGCCGCCACCGCCCAGAAAGGCAAGCCGGTCAGGGACGAAATGGTGACCGGACTGCCGTCGGCGGCTTTCCAGATCCGGCTCTTCAACGCCGCATTGAGCGGCGCGAGCGGCCCGTACTCAACCACGCCGATCCCGATGGAGATGCCCAACAGCGCCACGATCGAGTTGATATGTCCGATACCAGCTTTGTACAGGGTCCCGCTGACGCAGCCCCCGGTCAGGACCATTCCTACGCCAAACAGGACGCCGCCCAGCCGGTAATGGGCCCACAGAAATGGCTTTGGAGACAGGGTCACCCAGCCGAGCAGGTCCAGGAGCGCGAAACCGGCCATGCCGGTGACGATCGCCAGCCACAAGCCCCATATCTTCCTCGCGTCCTTCAGGACCAGCACTTCGCTAAAGGCCGATGCGCCGCAGAGGTCGCCTTTCTGGAGAAAGAAGCCAAAGAGGAAGCCGACGGGAATTGCGGTGAGCACCCAAAACCGGGTGACCCAGGCGGCGGCGCAGATGGCCGCCAGCAGAAGGAAGACGATGGCGATGAAAACGCCATGGCGTTACGGTTTCGTATTCGGAGTCATAAGCCGTAATAATGTATATACAGGTTCTTTTCTACTAATCTACAGAAAGAACCATTGAAATTGAGCCATAAACATGTCGTTGGGCCGCTCTCCGGAACGCTCCCAACGAAAAACGTAATTCGCCATCAACTTGAGGCGATGGTTGGAGCGGACGTAATAGTTCCAGCCAACGGTGAGCCATCTCAGATCTTTGTCGTTGTCGACGCGGCGGTTCGGATCGAACTCCTCCAGCTTCGCGACTGCTTGCCACCTGGTGAAAACGTAGGAAGCGGACCGTCCGGCTCGCGCAATGGCGGCGGCAGCCACTGGCCCGGCGCGGGCGCGGACATGCCGAGGAGACCCAGGCCGGCCGCGGCCACGATCGTGCGGGCTACCGTGGGGAAGGACCGGCCTGGGACAGAGGCGTTCATCACGTCGCGGTGGTGCGGCAGGTCTTGATCGATTGAAACCGCCCGCCGTAGTACTTCTTGTTAATCCACAACGCCACGTTCACCAGCGAGATGAGAACGGGGACCTCGACCAGCGGGCCGATCACCGCCGCGAACGCCGCGCCGTGGTGGATGCCGAAGGTCGCAATCGCCACTGCGATGGCGAGTTCGAAGTTGTTCGACGCCGCCGTGAACGAGAGCGTCGTCGCTTCCGGATACGTGGCGCCGGCCTTCTTGCTCATCCAGAACGAGACGAAGAACATCAACACGAAATAGACCGTTAATGGGATCGCCACGCGGACCACGTCGAACGGCAACTGGACGATCATCTCCCCTTTGAGAGAGAACATGACGACGATGGTGAACAGCAGCGCGATCAGCGTAATCGGGCTGATCTTCGGCATGAACCGGGTCCGGTACCACTCGTCGCCTTTGGCGCGGCGGAGGATCAGTCGCGTGAAGAAGCCAGCGAGGAACGGGATTCCGAGATAGATGAAGACGCTTTTGGCGATCTCGGCCATCGAGATGTCGACCCGCACCGACTCCAGTCCCAGCCAGCCCGGGAACACCGTCAGGAAGAAATACGAGTAGACCGAGAAGAACAGAACTTGAAAGATCGAGTTGAAAGCCACGAGGCCGGCCGCATACTCGCGGTCGCCTTTCGCCAGGTCGTTCCAGACGATCACCATGGCGATGCAGCGCGCCAGCCCGATCAGAACCAGGCCCGTCATGTATTCCGGCTTGTCCCGCAGAAACACCACCGCCAAGCCGAACATCAGTAACGGCCCGACCACCCAGTTCTGCATCAGGGACAGCCCCAGCACCTTGCGGTGGGCGAAAACGCGGCCCATTTCCTCGTAACGGACCTTGGCGAGGGGAGGGTACATCATCAGGATCAGGCCTATGGCGATGGGAATGGAGGTCGTACCCACGCTGAACCGGTCGAGGAACGGCACGATGCCGGGCAACAGGTATCCGGCGCCCACGCCGGCAGCCATGGCCGCGAAAATCCAAAGCGTGAGAAAGCGGTCGAGGAACGAAAGCCGCGACGCGGCCGGCGACGCGGCGGACCGGCCGATTGCCGTTTCGCTCATTTCGCCCGTCCCGCCGCGCCGGCTTCTTTCAGATACCGCTCGACTTCGTCCGGACTTGCCGCCTTTCCGATCACCTTAACCTTGCCGTCGATCAGCAGGGCAGGGGTCAGCAGCACGCCGCGTTTGGCGATTTCGTTGAAGTCGTTCACCTTGACGAAGTCGCAATCCGCCAGTCCGAGTCTTTCCACCGCTACCCGCGCGTTTTCCGTGAGCTGGTTGCACCTGGCGCAGCCCGTTCCAAAGATCTCGATTTTCATGCCATACCTCCTTGAACAAACCTTCCGTAAACGAGTCCGGCCGCGGTAGCCATTGCGATGACCAGGCCGGTGAATACCGCCGTCTTTTTCGGTCCGAGCACGGAATGAATCACCAGGATGCTGGGCAGCGAAAGCGCGGGGCCCGCCAGAAGCAGCGCCAAGGCCGGGCCTTGCGCCATCCCTCGTTCGATCAGCGCCTGGAGAATCGGGATCTCGGTCAGCGTGGCGAAATAGAACAGGCAGCCGGCGATGGACGCCGCCAGGTTCGACGCCAGTCCGTTGTCCCCGACCCAGGCGGCAATCCGCTCGTCCGGCAGCAACTCGCCCAGAAATCCCACCATGAATACGCCGCCGAATAACAATGGGACGAGCAGCTTGGTGAAATCCCACGTGTTTGCCATCCATTCCTTGATTTCCGCCCGGTCGAACCACCGCCATGCCATCCATAACACGGCCAGACCCATCAGTCCGGCCAGCGGCCACTTCATGTGGTAGACCGACATGACCCAGCCGCCGGCATCCTGGATCGACGCAATGTCCGATTTGGCCACCGTCATTCGATCGCCGACCTTCAGGTTGCCCGCCGGCCGTTCCACCTGCACGACGATCTCGTCAACGGTCTCCTGCAACATCACCGCCTGGACCGTGGCGCCGTCGGTTCTCTGAAGCGTCACGTTGCCGGGGTTGTACCAGTCGCTGAAAACCAGGAAGAGCATCATCGCGGCGAAATAGGCCGCGGTTTGCCACAACTTGCGGCGCGCCGGGGGCGGATCCGGAAGCAGCATTGCGGCCGCTTCGCGCCGCCGCTCGTCGCGGCGGAAGATCGCGGCCATCAGGATTCCCACGATAACGCCGAAAACGATCGCTCCCACCGACCTCCATAAGCCGAGTTGAAAGCCGAGTACGCGCGCGGTGAGAAAGATCGCCAGGATATTCAGCGCCGGCCCCGAGTACAGAAATGCCGAGGCAGGACCGAGCCCGGCCCCGACCCGGTAGATGCCGGTGAACATCGGAAGGACGCTGCAAGAGCACACGGCCAGTACCGTGCCGGAAACCGACGCTACCGAGTAGGCCTCCACCCTGTTGGCTTTCGGGCCCAGGCGGCGCAAAACGGTTTCCTTCGACAGGAAAGTGGCGATAGCGCCGGCGATGAACAGCGCCGGAACGACGCACGCCAGCGTATGATTGCGCGCGTACCATTGCAGCATCCGAAAAGCTTCGAGGATGGCTTTCTGGACCTTTGGGTTGGCAAGCGGCAGGAAATAGGAAATCAGGAATATCGAAGCCAAAACACCGAAATTCCACTGTTTCATGGGTCGCGCGGGAGTCACGATCCGACGATTTCCTGTTGCGCCTTCAGGTTCTGCTCGAGGACCGCCTCGATGCATCGGAAGAACCCATCCAGGCACTGGCATCGCACGGAAAAGACGCTCATCGAACCCCTTTTCGCCACGGCGACAAGGCCGGCATCCTTGAGAATGGCCAAGTGCTTGGAGACGGTGGACTGATCGACGCCGGCTAACTCCGTCATTTCACAAACGCACAGGTCTTTTTGGCGGAGGGCATCCAGCAAGAGGAGGCGGGTGGGGTGGGACAGGGCCTTGGCAATTCTGGCTCTCGCCTCGTAGCGGGGTTGGGCGAACGCATCCATGCCTTCATGGTTATATTGCCATAAAGCACCGGCTGCTTCAAGGGGTCGCGATCGATAAGCAACGGAGGCGATGTTGTTACCATGGTCCTGAGAGGGGAAACTCATGATCAACCTGGAAACAGCGCGCAAAATCACTGCCGCCGCGGAGAAGAAAGCAAAGGATATCGGCCAGCCGATGAACATCGCCGTCGTGGATGAGGGCGGCAATCTGGTATCTCATGTCCGGATGGATGGGGCTTGGATCGGCAGCATCGACATCTCCATCAACAAAGCGTTCACGTCGAGAGCGTTCGACATCTCCACGAAGGACCTGGCGGAGCACTCGCAGTCCGGAGGCCAGTTCTTCGGCATTCACGTATCCAACCACGGCCGCATTATGATTTTCGCCGGCGGCATTCCTCTGAAGAAGGAAGGCAAGGTGGTCGGCGCCATCGGCGTCAGCGGCGGATCGGGCGAGCAGGACCACGCCGTCGCCGAAGCCGGCGCCGCGGCGCTGAAGTAAGCTTCGCCGCGCTATCTGCATGCGCACGCGGGCATTCAGCGTGCGGTGAGAAGGCTTGCTGCTGTCCTCTTCGCCTGCGCTAGGCTGGGTAGGAGAGGGAATGCATCACAAGCACCACGGCATGCGCTTGGGGGTGGTCCTGGCATGGTCGCTTGTCGCCACCGTTCTTTTCGTAGTGATCGAAGTTCTTGCCGGCCTGCAAGCGCATAGCCTGGCGCTGCTATCAGACGCGGGGCACAACTTCACCGACGCACTGGCCCTGGCGCTGGCTGCCCTGGGCTTCTATTTCGAGTCTCGCCCGGCGAACGAGATCAAGACCTACGGCTACCACCGCGCGGGCGTTCTGACCGCGTTCGTGAATGCGCTGGCGCTGCTGGCGCTGGCGGGCTTCATCTTTCGGGAAAGCTACTTCCGGTTCCGGCAGCCCGAGCCCGTTCATGAAACGACCATGTTCGTCATCGCGGGTCTTGGCCTCATTCTCAACGTCGTCATCATGTGGGGGCTGCATCGGGATCAGGGCCGCGATCTCAACGTCCGCGCCGCGTACCTGCACATGCTTGGCGACGCGCTCGGCTCGGTCGGCATCATCATCGGCGCCGGCGTCATCCGCTTCACCGGCTGGTACGTCGTCGACCCCATCCTGTCCGTCATCATCGGGGCGCTGATCGTCTGGACCGCCTGGGACGTAGTCCGCGACACGTTGAACATTCTGTTGGAGGGGCTCCCGAAGGGCATGCGCCTGGAAACGGTCGTCGATTCAATCCGCGAAATCCCCGGCGTGGCCAACGTGCACGACCTTCACATCTGGAGCCTCGGAACGAACACGCACGCTCTGAGTTGTCACGTGTTGATCGCGGACCTGCCGCCATCGGAGAGCGAACCGGTGCTCCGCCGCATCAACAAGATGCTGGCCGACCGGTTCCACATTCACCACACCACCGTTCAGTTCGAGCATGCCGGCTGCGCCCTGTCGGAGAACGGTTGTTGCATCCAGCGGGGCGAGCACCGCCATTCGTAGCCGCCGGCGCAAGAGTCCACAAGTGCGGACTCGGCTCGCTGAGAGCGCGCGCCACGCGTTGGCGCAAACACTCGTGGCAACGCCTGGAGTTGGAGCGGTCAGTAGCTCCAGGCGGAGAACTTGATCTCGCTTCCGTTCTCGATCTTCTGTAGCCAGATCACGCCTTTACGCATCTCCAGGTACGGACCCTGCGGACCGCGGCGGACCGTGGCGTTCCAGATCTGCATGCCGGCGCCTCGCAAATAGAAGGTGTGACCCTTCATCAGCGTGTACTGATCGCCCCAGGCTTGCTCAGCCAACGGGCTGGTTGTACCGAACTCCTGGCCACGCAGCAGCGGGGCGATCGATCGCCCCTCGGTCATCAGCGACTTGATGCCCATCTCGGTGGGCGCCAGAACCGTTCGGCCGGCAGGCTGATAAACGATGGTGTATTCGCCGGGCGGGAAACTTTTGAACTGAAACCGCCCCTGTTCGTCGGTGGTTGCGGTGGGTATCGAGGGCGGCAGTCGAAGCCGGGCGTACTTCTCCGTCTGATCGCCCACCACCTGCCCCAGGTACAGCCGCGCCTTCACCATCGGCTTGCCGCTGCGGCCGGTAAACACGCCACTCGCCGCCGCTCCGGCTTGCGCTTTGGGTTTCGGCTGCTGGCCTTGGGCCGCCGCCTGGAGTCCGATTGCCAGAAGCGGCAGTAGACCGAGGTAACTCGCCTTCATAAAGGCCTCCGCTGCCTGGATGGTACACCTCGCGTTCGGCCGCCGCAAGCCGGCGCCGCCTGGAAGCAACGCGACGCCGGTGCATCTACCCTGCTCCCGCTCGCCAGCCGGCGAATACTATATAGGTAAGGGGCTCCCAGCCAACGAAGGTCGATATGCTGCTGCTATTGCTGATTCTCAGCGCCGCCGCCGCGACCGCCGAACCGGCGCGAATGATCGAGGCGGAGGGCGTAGCGAAGAAATACTGGTCGCGGTGGCGCGGTCCATCCGGGCAAGGGCTCGTCCAAAGCGGGAACTACCCCGACGCCTGGTCCGATACCGAAAATATGCTCTGGAAAGTCAAGGTCCCCGGAACGGGTCACTCGTCGCCCATTGTGTGGAAGGACCGGATTTTCATCACCACCGCCTATGACGGCGCGCGGCGCGCCATCCTGTGCTTCAACCGGGGCGACGGCAAGCTGCTGTGGGAGGCCGCCGCGCCGGCGCCGCCCACCGTCGAGCGCCTGTTCCGCAAGAACAGCCACGCGACGGCCACGCCCGTTACCGACGGCGGGCGCGTCTACGCGTTGTTCGGCAACGCGGGCCTGCTCGCCGTGGACTTTAACGGGAAGCAGGCGTGGCATTACAGCTTCGGAGCGACGTCGAACTATCACGGCCCCGGCGGCTCCCCGCTGCTCTACAAGGACCGCATCATTTTCTACCAGGACCAGAGTTCGGATTCCTTTGTCGCGGCCGTTCACGCGGCTACGGGAAAGCTGCTGTGGAAGACGCCCCGGAAGGAGACGGTCGGCTGGGGCACGCCGATCGCCATTCGCGCCGGCAACCGCGACGAAGTGATCGTCAGCGGCCAGGACGCGGTACGCGCGTACGACCCCGATTCCGGCAAGGAACTATGGATGGCGCGCGGCAACACGATGGAGGTGACGCCCACCCCGGCCGTGGCCCACGGGCTGGTTTTTGCGCCGTCCGGCCGCGCGGGCCCCACCCTCGCTATCCGGCCCGGAGGCGCGGGCGACGTGACCGACACGCACATCGTCTGGCAGACTCCGCGCGGGTCGCCGTTCATTCCCTCGCCGCTCGTCCACGGCGACTACCTGTACCTGGTGAACGACATGACTTCCATCGCAACCTGTCTCGAGGCGACGACGGGGAAGACGGTGTGGCAAGGCCGCCTTGGCGAGGCGGCGCGCGAGGGCTTCTCGGCGTCGCCGGTGGCCGTGGAGGGCAAAGTGTTCTTCACCAACGACGAAGGCGAGACGTTTGTGCTCGCCGCCGGGCCGGAATTCAACCTGCTCCGGGTGAACCGCCTCAACGAACAGACGCTGGCCACCCCGGCGCTGGTTGACGGCAAGTGGTACTTCCGGACCGCGTCGCATCTCATCGCCATCGGACGATAGCCTGGGATCGCTGCGGACATTGCGGAAGCGCGGAGAGTGGCAGGCGCGGCAGGATTCGAACCTGCGACCCTCGGCTTAGAAGGCCGATGCTCTATCCCCTGAGCTACGCGCCCAACTTGCTTTAATTCAGTAACTTAGTATCCGTGAGGTCGGCAGCGGAATCGCCCACTTTGGGGGAAACTTTGGGGACCCCAATCGAGAACTGGCGCGACTCGACGGCTTCGATCGCTTCCCGCCGCGCCTTCGCCCGGATGTGGGAGTACCGTTTCAACATGGCTGCGCTCACGTGTCCCATGATATCAAGCATGGTGCGCTCGGGAACCCCGGCCTCGCCCAGTTTGGTGCAGAATGAATGCCGGAGGTCATGCAGCCGGCAATCGACGCCTGCGGCGGTCCTCGCCGAATGCCACGCCTTCTTGAGCGAAGTAACCGGCCGCTTCGCGTCTACGGGCCGGGTCCGGTCCATGAACGGGAACACGTAGTGCTCGGGCCGGATCAACCCGAGCTTGCCGGCGTACCAGCCGGCGTGATGTTCGAGCGCAGCCCGCAAAACGCTCGACATGGGAATCACGCGCTTGGCGCCGGCCTCGGTCTTTGACTTCCCAACGCGAACCTCGCCCGCCTCGAAGTCCACCTGTAGCCATTGAAGCAAGCGGGCCTCGTCGCTTCTCATCCCGGTCCAGGCCAGGGTGACCAGAAACGGGTAGATCAACGGGGAACGCTTATTGCCGGCGGCGGCCTCCAGGAGCAAGCGCTCCTCTTCCGGTTCGAGAGCCCGCCCGACGTCGCTGTTCTCTTCCAGTTTCCGAACCTTCGGCCAGAGGGCACGCCAGGGGAGCCCGATGGCGCGGGAGAGCACGCCCAGTTCGATATTGATCGTTCGATTGCTGGCCCCCTCCGTCTGTCGATCGGCCATGTAGCCGATGATGCGCTCCTGGGTCAGATCCGGCAGAAGCAAGGCCCCGAGAATCCGGTCCACGTGCGCCGAGCCGCTCTTGACGCGCAGCGCCGCCTTGTCGCGATGATTCACCGCATAGCCCTTCCGGTATGACGCCAGCAACTCGGAAATCGTCCTGATGCGCTCCTCGGGCTTCTCACTCGGGATTCCGGCATACGCGCGCTCCAGTTCCCGGCGCCGTTTCTTTTCCGCTTCGACGGCGATCGTCTTCCGGGTAGTCTTGGCGCTCTCGCGAATGCGGCGGCCCACGTAGTTGAAGTCATACCACCATGTATCGGATTGCTTGCGCTCACCCGTAGTTGCATCGCGGTACGTCGGTCGATAGACTGCCACGTTTCAGCGTCCTTTCCTCAAAAGCTCACAGGCCAGTGTTGACGAGCGCTGCTCGCTTGAACAGGCTCGTTTCGCGGTCATACCTGAGTAGTACCGCCACGCTCCGATGGCCGGTAGTGCGCATGACGGCCTTCATTCCCGCGCCGCCCCGGAAGGCCGACGTCACGAAGCCGCTTCGCAGACTATGGCCGGCGTACTGGCTCGAATCCGTTCCGGCGGGCAAGCGCCTCTTGATGACCAGAGCCACGCAACGGCTACTCAACCGCGGCCCGAGGGTCACCGGGCAGCCGGCCGGTGGGCGCGGGACGGCGCGGAACACCGGACCCTCGGTGATTCCTGCGGCGGTGAGCCATTCCCGGACGGCCCGAACCGGGCAGGCGTCGGAGTGCGGCAAGTGCGGGATTCCGATCTTGCGCCCCTGCCCCTCCTGGTCCGTCTTGCTGCGACGGAGCAACACCGTCAGCCCGTCCGTGGTGAACGAGAGATCTTCCACGTCGAGGGCGACGATTTCCGAACGTCGAAACGCTCCGGCGAAGCCGAGCAAGAGGAGCGCACGGTCACGAGCACCTATGAGCGATGCAGGCAGAGCCGCGGCCATGTCCCGCAGGGTAGAGGGCAGCAGCGGCGCCTTTTCGGCGGGCGCAACCCCGAGGGTCCGGCGGATCCCCTTCAGGACCGTCCGGACGAGTTCGTTGCTCACCGGCGAGTCGAGCCCCGCCGTCTTATGTACTACCGAGATGGCGGCGCAACGGCGGGCGATTGTAGCAACCCTGTGCGCTTCGGCCTGGGAGGCAACGTAGGCGGCGACGGTTTCCGGGAGCGCGGGCAACGCGATCAACTGCTGATCGGCGCACCAGCGGGTGAAGTCGGCCCAGTCCGTCCGGTAGGCCCGGAGAGTTGACTCGGCGCGGGCGCGCCTGGCGTACTCGCGCGCCCGCTCCTGGGCCGGCGAGAGGGCGGCGCCGATCGGCCGCTCAAGGGTTACGGTGAGACTAGTTGTTTCGGCCATCGTTCCCTGCCACGAAGAGAACATTATCGCGCCCAAGCGCCCGAACAGTGGCGCGGCAACCGCTCACAGGATAGCGCCGCGCGTTCAGCCGCGCGACTTCAATGTTCGCCGCCTGCTCGGTCCTGTGCTTCGACCAGAGTAGATCGGCTTCGCCGACGAGAATCACGCCGAACTGCGGCGCTTTCGTTTTTTTTCTTGCCTGGGTGGACCTCATGTGATAATATTAGCTTAATCAGATTTAGCTGTCAACCGGCAAAAGCGGCTTTAGCTGATGTATTACTGGTTGAATGGCGAGGAACCCGCGGACGGATCTGCCGATGGAGTTTCGAGAGTACCTCTCAAAGATCGGGAAGAAGGGCGGCAAGGTCGGCGGCAAGATCGCAGCCGAGCGGATGACGCCTGAGCAACGGACCGAACGCGCGAAGAAGGCGGCGGCCGCATCCGCGCGGGTGCGCTCAAAGAAGGCGAGGGCGAAGCGGAGGGCGAAACAGTAATGTCAGAGGCGGCGGGATGCGTTGAGAATGACTGGGGAGAGAGGAGGTTAGCCATGGATCAGTTGATCGGACAGGACCCCAAGCGGGACGAACTGCTCGACGCGGCCCGCACGCTTGCGGGAGCGGATGTTCGAGAGGCGGACGCACACCTCTGCGAGGTGTACGGCGCAACCGAGGCAGCGGCGGCAATCCGCCGAGAAGCCAAGCGCGAAACAACAAAGCACATGAAACGCCTGAAAGCGGAGTGGTAAGAATGACCCGAACCCAAAACGAACAGCGGGGGGGCTTTTTTCGGCCCCCCGCGCTATTTCTACGAGCAGGTAGAGGCGGTGATCACGCCCCCCTTGAAGGTGATGGTGCAGGAGCCCGTGTCGGCCGCATTGCGGACGCTGACAGTAATCGTCTGCCCGTAGCTCCAAGAACAGGACGAACCGCTCCATTGGCAGTGATTGAAGCCCCCGGCGCCGATGCCGTTGTTTTGAACGTCGACCCCCGCCCCGACGAATTGCCGCGAGGAGTTGATTGCCGGCGCGCCGCTCACCTGGTACGATGCCGCGCTCACCGAGCCAAGGTTTGATGCGTTGCGGTTGGAATCGAGAACTTGCGTTCCGTTGATCGCAAGCGTATTGCCGTACAGGGCCAGGAAATGCCCGGCCGCCCACCTTCGGGCTCCGCTGCCGAGCGTATGGGCGTTGTCGGCCCGCGGCCAAATTTCGGCCATCTCGGACGTACCGTTTGTGTCGATTCCCCACCCGTAAGCGCGAACGAAACGTGTTCCGCTGCTGCCGATGTTGTTCGAGACGTTCAGATTGTCGAAGTGGCCGTAACTCCATCGCTTCGACGTCGCGCCGAGCGATTGTCCGTTGTCGGAGTCTGGGACCAGATTCACATAGACGTCGGCTGAGTCGTCTGGGGCGCCCGCGAACAATCGGCGGAATCGAATCACGGGCGTTCCGGTCGGGTCGCGGATCTGAAGATCCGAGGTCGTCAGGTTGCTGTTGGCGTAGAAGTCCCAGTTGGACAGGCCGCCCTGTCGATCGGCAATCCCGAGATGGCGCACAAGCACGTTAGGCCCGTCTACGACGCCTGCGGGCGCGGCATTCAGGACAGTACCGGATGTTCCGGTCAATGTCAGGGAGTTGACGTTACCAAAGTTGCGGCCGGTGTCCATGATGAGGCGGTCTGCGGTCCCAAGGCTCAACGTGGCGACGTGAGCGAAGGCCGCGTTCCGGCTTCCGTCAATCGTCATGTTTCCATTGATGCGCAGCTCCCCGGCATAAAGCGCGCCGACGAAATGCCCGGCGGCCCACCGCCGCGCGCCGCTGCCGAGAGTGTATCCGTTATCCGTCCGCGGCCAGATCGCGCCCGTTTCTGACGTTCCAGTGAGGTCCAGTCCGCTGCCGTATGCGGTGGAGAAGCGCGCCGCCGAACTGCCGATGTTGTTATAGACAACCATGTCCTCGAAGTGGCCCGATCGCCACCGCGCCGATGAGCGGCCGAAATCGAACGTGTTATTGCTGCCGGGGAGTTGGTCGCCGTAGTGGGACGTGTAGACGTTCTCCGAGCCCATGAAACGGCGGGTGTACTTCACGGCCGGCGAGCCCGCCTGGTCCCGGATGGCGAGGTCCACGTTGACCGAGTTGGAATTGCCGATGAGGTCCCATCCCACCGTACCGCCCTGCGCGTCGGCGATTCCGAGATGCCGCACCAGAACGTGAGGGCCGTTGACCACCCCGGCCGGAGCCGCATGAATGGCGGTGATCTCAGCGGGAGCAGACAGGACGAGTGAGCCATGCAGGTACAGGTTGCGCCAGCGCTTCGCCGGTGGGCCCGCCGTCCCGATGTCGTAGGTGTTGTCGAGATCCGGGATCTGATGCCCGCTTGCCCCGCACGCAAGGAACGCGAGATTCCCGGCGCCGTCGCTCTTGAGGCAACCGGGCGCATCGGATGCCGGCCACTTCAACGCATAGTCGGCGGCGATCGAATCCGGCGCCAGGACCCACGCGCGATTGTTTCCGTTTGCCTGTTTCTCGTGAAAGGCGAAACCGCCCGTCACTGCGTCATTCGGGCTCGGAATGTACGTTACCCTGTGCTGCTGCTGGCCGAATCCCAGAAACCCGCACGAAATGAAAATGCCAATCAATCGTCTCATCTTTTGCCCTCTCGAAGAAAAAGTTATCGGGTCCTTTGCTGGCCAAAGATGCGGGGCGGTAACCAGGATGAAACCGCCCCGCCTGCCGGCAAGGTCCGGCGAGTGTGGCCAAGCAAGCCCGTTACGGCTTAACGAGCACCGGCGCAACGCCGGCCCGGTGAAGCTCCGCTGCGCGGGTGAAGCGCGCCAGTTGTTCCTGCTCTGCCCGCCAGGCGGCCAGCTCGTCTTCCGTTGCGAGCCGGTGGGTTTTCCCGAAGATCGCCTTCGCCGCGACCTCGGAAGGCACGGCTACGATGTTCGCCGGATGCTCAATGTCGGTAATCCAGGCCGGATCTGGGAGGTTCGCTTGGAGGGCTCGAACCGCTTTCCAGTACAATTTCGGGTCAGGCATCTTAGCGGCCCCTTTCCATCTCGCGCATGACGCGCCGGATCTCGGCGTGCGCGTCGGCGACGTCCTGCTTGCTCATCCCGAACTTGATCCGCTCCAACGCGAACCGCTCCCTACGTTGCTCTACCAACTCGCCGGCTTGGGTCGCCAGTTCGACCAGGGCCTCATCCGGCAGATCCTCGAGCACTTTTCGAATTGCGTTCTTCATGGTTCGTTATCCTCGTTTCTTTTCCAATTCGCGGCCTCTGCTCACCGCTTGCGCCGCGAGTTCCTCAAAGCGGGTTGCTTCGGCGAAGATCGCCCCGATAACCCCGCTCTTCGTGTCCACGGGGAGGGTGATTTCGTCCGCCGCGGCCTCTTTCAGCCGCGCTACGAGCTTGTCGGCGCGTTCGTTCGCGATCGCCAGGAGCGCATCGGCGCGCGCCAGGTGAGCCATGGATTCCGCGCGCAACGAGTCGATTTCCGCCTGCGGTCTGAGTTGACCAGCGATGCGCCCCGTGGCCTGTTCGATCAGGCTCCGGACATGCTCCACTCGGATCGCTTCATCGAGGGCCTTTGTGTCCGGCGCCTTTCCATTGCTCGCGTCACCGATCAACCGCTCGATGTAGCCGGCTTCGAGTTTGCGGAGCCGCTCCCCAAGCGTTCCCGCGTGCTGTCTCAGGAAACGAATCGCAGCGTCGAGCCGCTCAATGCGCTTCAGGGCGTCCCGGTGTTTGTCGATGAGATCCTTCGCCAACGGCTCTTGTTCGGCCGCGGCAACCGCCTCCGCGACCTTCACCGCGATGCTCGCCGCCCTTTGGCCCTCGTCCGCCTCAGGCGAGAGCTGTAATGTCGGCGTGGCGCGCAAATCGACGCCCGGGATCATTGCGGCCCCCGCTGCTGAACCTGCTCTTGCTCTTGCTGCGGTCCCAGGATCTCGCCGAGCGGTTCGTCGGCGTTGTGTTTCCGAAATGGAATCTGGCTGAGTAGAAAACGGAGTTCGCCGATCTCCACGTCGGCCAATCTCCGGCCCAGGAGTGCCCGGAGATATTCTTGCTTTTGTTGCCGTTTTGGGACAAACATTTGTTCCCCTTTCTCTAACTGTTTTCGGAGTCTCTTGTCGTAAGCGTTTATGCGATCGTCGATCATGCTTTGAATGGTGGCTGGAGTAAGGCCGCGATGAAACGTCGGCCGCCGCGGCGCGCTCATGCGGCCCTCCAGGCCCTCGTAGAAGGCCTCTCTCTCGCACGGTTGGCCCGTAGGATTCGGTCATCCAAGGGCGCCCGGTCGAATCGGCGAATGATTGCCTGCATTTCGTCGTAATTCGGCGCGTCGATGAACGCGAAGCCCTTCGACTCCTGGTTCTCGAAGCCGCGAATGACGTCGATATTATCGGCGCAAAGATCGTCCGCCGCGAGCCAGGCGCGAATATCGTCCGCCGTCACCCAGGCCGGCAAGTTCCCGAGGAAAACCCTGTTTTGCTCTTGTTTCAATTCGAGCCCTCCAACCGGCGCACAACGAGAATCAGCGTGCGCGCCTCTGCCTGCTCCACTGGCGACGCCGATGTCCCGCTGCGCAGCCTGATATACCGGATGCCGCGAAAGTGCGCCGCATCGACGTGGAAATAGCGGCCGGCTTCAGCGGCAACGCTCTCCTCAACCCCCACCGCGTTAAGAACGTCGAGCCAGGTAGCGCCGCCGTCTGGAGACATCTGAAGCGTGAGGTCCGCCGCGTCCCAGGCCGCCGGCATGGCGATACCAACCAGCACGCGCTCGGAGAGGTCCACCGCCGAAGACAACGTTTCGTCTGCGGGAATCGTCACTGGAATGAATCGCGCCGGCTCTGCCGCGATGAGCGATGAGGCGAGCAGGGCCAAGAGCACGACGCTTTTCGCTGGCAAGTTCTTTACCTTCGGTAAAGAAAACCGCTTGAGCATCTCGTCAACGAATTGCTTCCGCCTTGGGCAAGCGCTGCCGGTTCGCGGCCGCGGTTTCGTGGTAGTTCGTTTTCGCATCGCTGAGTGCCTCCTGGTGGCTGAATTCCGCCGGAATCCGGGGCAAGGCCACGCGTTCGCCCCCCTTGTAATGGGTAACCCGCGGGTCGCGGGCGGAAATCGCTCTACGGGCTTCCCAGGGCCAAATTTGGTGGTGAGAACGGGGCGTTATCGGGCTCCCCGGAATTTCTCCGTCGCGGGAATTTCCCGCCAGCGCGGGGGCTCGGGATTGTTCGCGATCATCAGGGCCGCCGTTGCCACCAAGTCAGCCAACCGCGCCATGCGCTCGTAATCGAGCCTGTCTGCGGTGTCCTTAGCCGTGTGAAGGTCCGGCACCCGGAATCCGGCGGTGACCGTGACTGCGGGAGTTCCGCGCTGTGCGAACGGGAGATTGTCGGACTTGTCGAAGTACTCGTCCGCTGCCGGCCGAATTTGAACGCCCGTCAGTTCGGCGGCCCGGGTGAACGCTTCGCCGAGTGTAGAGTACTCCAGGCCTGTCACCTCAGCGGCCGTCCCCGTTGCGCCCGCGGGCCAGTGTCCCGTTGTGTCGAGGTTTACATTCACGGCAACGGGCAAAGTGAGATGCTCCGCGAAGTGTTGCGAACCGAGCAGGCCCCATTCTTCGCCGGCCCATGCGGCAAACAGGATGGTGCGCTTCGGTCTCTCCGTCGAAAGGGCGCGCCCGATCTCCAGGAGGGCCGCCACCCCGGAAGCGTTGTCGTTTCCGCCCGGCCCGCCCCGCGAGTCGTAATGCCCGCTCACAATCAAGGCCGGCAACGTCGGGTCTGAGCCGCGAAGCATCCCGAGCACGTTTCGTAACGCAAATGTCCGTTGCTCGTAAGGGGCGCAGCGCGCGGAAATCGTAACCCCGTCTGGGTTCAGCAGTCCGCAGAATTCCGCGCTTCGCACGGCAATTACCGAAGGCGTTTTGTGTGGTTCGCCTTCGGTGAATTCCGGCTGACGAACGGCGCGTACTTGCGACGGCCCGCCGCCGCAAATCGGCAGGACCGTCAAGCGCGGCGCGAGTTCGCGCAAGCGGCCCATCTGATCGGCCTTCGTCGTGAGATAGTCCGAACCTTCCACGATAAGAACCCGGCCGCGTGTTTTGCCCGCGTCGAGTCGAGCCAGGCCCTCGACGGTCGTAAGAACTGCCGGCGCATCGGTGATGTTCAGCCCTTCCGTACAACGGGCGCCGACTTCGGCTAAACCGGCCACTCGGACCGTTCCGCCCGAAGCCTTGACCGAGACTTCCGCGCGCGCTTGGCTGAAATCGCGCCGCGTGAAGAGCGCATCCTGGAAATAGCCGTTGTCGCCGGCTGGCTCGAGCCCCGCGGCGGCAAACTGCTCGGCGATGAGCCGCGCCGCGCGAGTTGACGCCAGGGAGGGCGTGTCGCGCACGCCCAGGTCACAGAGGCGCCGGACGTCCGCGCGGAGGGCGGCCGGGTCAATCACTCCCGGTTCAGCAAGGGCGACGGCGGCGAAGATAAGGGATAGCAGCGGGCGTTTCATTCGGTGTTCTTTCGCCGCCGAGAAGCGGGAATTACCGATTTCGGGCTGATCCGAAGCCTGTGAAGGCGGTGACCCAAACCTTCCAGTTCGCCGTCGAGCAGGCGGCGCCGTACCGCGCGATACGACAGCCGGCCGTACCGCCGCACGCCTGCCGCAACGCGCAGGATGCCGCTGAAGTAATCCTCCAGCATGTTCCGGTTGCGGGCGAGTTCGGCCCCGACTTGTTCCATCGCGGCCTCGGGTTCCGTGTGCAGTATTGCCAGCAACGCTACCGCCAGGTTTTCGTTTATCGCAAGCGGGCCGGCGAGACATGTCCGGGCCATGCCGCTGAGATCCAACCGGGATCCCACCGTCAATTCGCCGGTGGGCGTCTTGGCGACATGCGCTTTGATCCACGTTTCGTGGTCGACGCCTTGGATTCCGTTGGCATCGAGATGTGAAAACGGAATGCCGGCTTCAATGGCGACAACGGCCTGAGTAGCCGCGTCAACTTCGTCAAACCGGAATTCAGGTTTGCTTGTCAATTTCTTGCTCCTCACCTTTGGTTCCGTTCTGAATGACAAACTGCAACTCAGCGTCGCTGAGGCTCTCTACGTCCTGTCGCTTTAGCCAGTCGAGTACGGCCTCACGCGACTCTGCGGAGCGTCGCGCTATGGCCTCTGGGTCCGCGCGCTCGCGTTCAAGCTCATCAAGTCGCGCCGAAATCTCGGCGAGTTCCGCTTCACGCACGGCCTCCAGGATCGTTTTGGCCGCTTGAACGCGCGCGCTTGCGGACGCCTTGCGATTAGTCACAATCGCTCGAAGCGCGGTACTGGCGTCAATCGCGCCGCGCTGTAGCTCCGTTACCGCCTCTTCCACAAGTTCCCGCCGGGCCTGTCGGTAGACACGCCGAAATTCGGGGTCTTTGAGAAAGCGAAATAGGGTTGTACGGGAAAGGCCGCACCTTTTAGCGGCCTTCTCTACGTTGCCAGTGGCGAGTAACGCGAGTAGCGCCTGTTCGCGGCTGACCGTGAGTTCTGGAAAGCGTCGAAAGCGTCCCATTCCGTTTCATTCCGTTCCTTTCTGCCGCGACTCCGGGCCAGGTCAAGGGCCCGGATCAGGCGCCGGCGGGCGCGCGCCTGCTTGGCATCCAGCTCGGACAGCATTAGCGCTATCTCGGCCAGGTCGGCCTCGTCGCCCGAGTCGGCGATCGTCGCCCGAGCCATTGCGAGCGCCGCGCCGGCCTCGGCCAAGACGTCGGCCTCGCTCGCCCCGGGACCGAGTTCGGCCCGTGTGACTTCGACTAACTCCGCGGGGTGTGTGATGTAGAGCCGCCAGACTCTGCACATCGCCCGAACCTGCTCGGGTGTGAGTGGTTTCTCGGGCGCCGGCTGGGGCGCCGGTTCGAGCTGCTCCAGCCGGTTCCGCAGGAAATAGACCGTCCGCGGCGGCGCCATCAGGCGGCCTCCGCGGGATTACATGCGCATCGCTCGGCGTAATCATAGCCGTGTATCACTCGAGAGACCCACCCAGTACGGGCGCATGCGTCACAGTATCGCCGCCGCACTCCGGCGCTTACCTCGCTGGCCATGCGCCGGATCTCAGCGGGCGTCGGGACGTCCGTCTGTGTCTCGACGATGCGATCGACTACGCGCCGGGCGTGCTCGATAGAGTGCGTTGACCGTGCCAGAGCATCGCGCAGTTCGCGCGCTATCGCCGGATCATCCCGCCAGTAGTGCAGGCACGCCAGGCGGGTCACCTGCTTGCCGATGGCTGCGATCTCGGTCTGGGTCATGATGCCTCCTCATCGTCAATCGCCGCGATTACCGACTCCGCGCGGGATCTCGTGCGCGTGGTCTCCGGGTCCGGCGGGGCGAGATAATCGCGGTCTCGCAGCCAGATGTGCAGGTGCGGGACGTAGGCCCGCCGGTCACGCGATCGCGCCGCCCGCCAGGCGCGCACGTGTGCAGCGTGACTCGCCCGGACCGCGCCGCACCAGGCCACCGCGTCTACCGCGTCCGCGATCTCGCGCTCGGCGGCAGTGATGGCGAGAGCCCGGCTGCATCGGTCCGGGTGTGCTCGGAGTAAGTCATCCACCAGGGCCGCCACCATCGCGGAGCGGTCGCAGTCGTCCGGGTCCGAGACGAGCACTGGCCCGGCCTCGCGCGCGTGCGCGTTGGTGCTGCTGTCCTCTGAGTCTGTATCTGTATCTGTATCTGTATCTGTATCTGAGGGCGTCACCGTGACGTCACAGGTAGCGTCACGCTCCGTCACGGTGACGGCCTGTGACGGTGTGTGTGACGTCACGGTGACGTCACACCCCTGCTTGCGCTGGCGGTAGCGCGCTGTCCGGGCGGCGGATGAGTCCGACACGTATTGGTGCTCCGCCCAATCGTGGGGCGTCAGGTGACCGTCGATCTTGTCGAGGAGGCGCCGCTCCACCAGATCCCGCAGCCATTCCTCAACCTGCTGGGTATCCTCTGCCCGCAGCGCCCAGGCTATATCTGCCACGGGCGGCAGGATGCCGTTATGTTGCCTGGCGAGACATAGCAAGTTGATCCAGCATCGGAACAACTCTGGGGGTAGACTCTGGACCTTACGGCTCGTAAGCACGTCGGTATAGAGCCGTAGCCATCCATGTCGCATGTATGCCTCCTTGAGGTGTGGGTGTGGGCTCGGCGCCGGGCGCGAGGAGGTCGCACGCCCGCACGCCGGGCCCCGTCCCGGCCAGCGTCCCGGTCGGGAGTTGTCAAAAAAGCGGGCCGCCGCCCGGATGGACAAGCCGGGCATACTGGGGCAGCCCGCGAGAACCAGGTGTTATCGCTTGGGAAATCCCTGTACAAACAGGGAGAGGTTCGCGAACTTAGGCTGCGGGGCGGGTCTCGACTTTGCAGGCGGCGAGGTAGCGCTCGACGTCCTCGCGCCTGTATCTGATTGAGCCGCCTACCTTTAGCCACGCCGGACCTTCGCGGCGAAGTCGCATAGCCCGGACCTTGCTCACGCTGATGTCCAGTTCCTCGGCGAGTTCGCGGTCCCTCAAGAATTGTTTTGCCATCACCGTGGCCTCCTAATCAGTAACACTGCAGATTTTCGCCACTTCCCGGAGGAAAAACGAAAAAAAACTGCAAACCGCTCATTCTAAGGGAAAAATAGTTTCAGCCCCGGCCCCGGCGATACTTGCGGACGATCTGATCGACGAATTTAGCCCGCGCCTGGTCGGATTTCGCTGTGGGCAGGGCTCGCCTCTTGGGGATATGATCGTCGCTGCTGGTGTCAGGTTCGAGAGAAGGTCGCCGGCCGCCGCGCCCGAAACGGCGCTCCTCGAGCAGCCGCACCTTGGGTTCTGCGTACGTGCCCAAGAGTTCCCGCAATAGGAGCAGATGCGGCCCATACAATTGCTCGAAGGTTTCGCGGTAATGGTAGGGGTCGCTATCACCGAGAGCCCGCGCCAATTCGCTCCACACTATGTTTGTCCCGCCTTTGCTGCGGCGCTGATTAACGCCCATGGCGGCGCGAAGGGTACCCTCTAGTCCGGGGATGTTCAGGTTTCGGGCGCGCCGCAAGATGTTCTCCATGTCGAGCCGCGTCGTGATCGCGCGGTAACTCGGAGGGTTTTGGTAGCGCGGGTCGAGATCGACGTTCCAGCATGAATCGTCTTCGCGCTCGTCGGCGACGGTCCGCCGCTGATGGATGACTTCGACTCCGGCGCCCACGCCCAACGGGAAGCGGAATTCGGCACCGTTCCCGGCCTGGTCCCGGCGCTCTCCCCGCGCGGCGATCGCGAGGTATCCCCGCACGCTTTGTCCATCCCCCGCGAACCGGTCCCAGTCGCCCCAAAGGCCCCGGAGGAACTCTAAGGCCAGATCATCCCAGATCCTGGGATCCACCCCACACACGCGCGGCAAGTAGATCCGCAAGAGCCAGCCGGCAAGATCCTTGCCGCCGTCCGCGCGCAAGAGATACCTCGTATAATCGAGCAACCCGAAAATTAGCGGATTGCCCAGTTTCCTCGCTTCAGTGAGCACCTCGCCCAGGGCTTTGGGGCTGGTCTGAATGAACGGCCCCCGCGCCTCGGGCTTTGGCCGGCCAGACGGAAACGTGTGCGAGGTGGTGATTGTGGCGCGCTGGGCTCCGAACTCATCCCCATGTACCAGGAGCCGGACCGTCGCACCCGTGGCGCCGGGCCGCGGATACGGGACAGAGAGCGGCGCCGGCCCAGTGGTGACAATGCGGCGCTCGCCCCCCGGCCAGAGGCTGACATCGACATGATGGACGGACCCCCTTACGGGCGGCGCGTCGTTTTCCGGCCCAGGCCCATATAGCGGCGGCCCCTCCTGCATGAACACGGGTGCGCTGTTGGTGAGGATATGCCCGCCCGTGGTGACCATTACAGGGGCGAGGATCTGCCCGTCAGAGGTGAGGATCTGCCCCTTAGATTCGACCTTCCACCATCGGCCGTCTTCGACCATCGTCTACTCTCCCAGATTCAAGATTTTCGCATCTGTTGCTATTCTTCCCATGGTAAGCATAGCACGTTTTGGGCCATCCTGGACACGCGAAAACGCCATTTTCCTATATGTAACACAAAATAAAGGAAATCTAGTTCAGAAAACCAGCAATTCATTTGCAACTGGTGGCGCGAAGAACGGGAGCCGCCCGGTATTCTCACCCGAGAGACGGGCCGGGGCAGTCGCGCTCACCGTGGGGAAAACTTTGGGTACTACGGATGACAAACGGCGATAAAGGCTGATAATTCTAGGTAACACTGACTGGCGGTATCCTGTTGACTGACGGAGACTTAACCCCTATTTCCAATAACTTAGAAGTACGCCTGTTTTGGCTTAGAAGGCCGATGCTCTATCCCCTGAGCTACGCGCCCAACTTGCTGCAGTTCGATAGCTTACTTGTATCACCGCAGCCGATGCGGCATGGCTGCGCTCACGTGTCCCATGATATCAAGCATGGTGCGCGGGGACGCGCCGGCCTCGCCCGGCGCCGAAGGCTATCCAGCCGGCAATCGACGCCCGCGGCGGTCCTGACCGAGCTCCATTCGCTCGCGAGAACTTGTTGCCATCACCTTCAGATGGACCTCCAATGTCCTGACATTCCTGCGCGCGGTGGCAAGGTCTGTCTTGAGCCGTATCAACCCATCCATGGCCTCATCCTGAACCAAGCCAGCTTCCCATCGCTTGGGACTCGCCTCGCTGACGCCGAGGTACTTAGCGAAGGCTCGAAAACTCATTCCGAGTTGCTTGCGAATCCCCTTTAGTTCGTCGGTTTTGAGGAGGTTGTGCTTCTCACGGTACGCGTCCGCGCTCGCAATGGCGTAGGCATTCGACTGTTCGTCGGTAAGCACATGGAATCCGCAACGATTGCACACCAGCGCATCGACGCGGACAGGTACCTCCTCTCCTCGAACGTGAGCCGTCATTTCGGTTAATTGGCTCGCCATTTTGCCTTTTTCACATTGAAAGCACGTCATAGCTCTTTTCTCCTGATACGGTACAAAGGAGGATGGCACGACCAGAAGAGGACCTGTGGCTTCCTGGCCGTACCCGAGATCTGGAACTTGAGAAAAATCTCGCGTCCAAGAACTCGGGACACAAAAATGAAGGGGCATCCTGGCGGGTCGTGGAGTTCATTTGGGGGTTGATAGCATTCGCGCAACGTCTTGCGGACTTCGTCGCCAACCAACCCGAAGTGCTGCCGCATGTGTCAAGCCCCTACTCCCCCATCGCCGTAACTATTTGAAAATAAATGCGATTTAATTCTGCCGCGGACGTGACTAGCTATCTTTCCGGGGCGCCCACGGCGGTCCTCAGGGAAACCCCGTGTGAGCAAGCGGGTTAGTCGGGACCGGCGCAGCGGAAGTTGGCCGCCTCATCGACGTTGCCCTCGCCGCGATACTTGGCCACCTGCGGGTACGGGCACAGCGGGCGCGTCCGTACCGTCTTGCCCCCGTCGATCTGCGACGCGACGATGGCTTCCGGCGCCTGGCCGCGCTCCACCCACGGGACGATGTTGGCCAGCGGATCGAAGCATGCCGGCCCCACTCCGCCGCTGCAATGGAACACGCCGGGCATCATGTAAAGCCGGAAGAAGTCGCGGGCGGCGGGGCCCATCTCTTTTAATACCTGCTCGTAATATTCCGCTCCCTTCACGGCGTTCACCGCCGGGTCCGCCCAACCGAAGTACATCAGGATTTTGCCGCCGCGGTCGCGGAAGCGACGGAGGTCCGGATCGGTGGCGTTGGCCAGTTTGCCGAGCCAGTCGAAGCGGCTCGCGTCCTTCTCGAGGTTGAAACTGGCCATGTCCGCGGGCGCCCCGGCCTTCGGAAACTGCAAGTGCCGGATGGAGCTGTCGGCGAACACCGCCGCCTGGCTCAACTGCCCGTCGCGCACCATCCACCCGTCCCAGCCGCTCTGGCCGTTCGGACCGGCGATTTCCGCGCCCACCGGGAAGCCGGGCGCCACCCGCTCGCCGTTCAGTATCACGTCGCCGTAGATGGTTTCGAGCGTCCGGATCTGCTGGGGAGTGAAGCAGTCTTCGCGCTCCTCGCCGGCGCAGACCGGCACGTCGCGCGCCGGCTTGAAGTCGCACCGGCGGGGATCGGTAATGAGGCCGTCGTTCAGGCCGTCGGTTCCGTCGCAACGCGCGTAAACCCGCTCGGCCAGCAGCGCCAGCTTCGCCGCCGGGATGGGGCCCTTGGACAATGCCTGGTAGATGGCGATGGCACGCAGCCGGTGCGGAGCGTAGTCCAGCACCGGGGCGCCTACGATGATGCCGTCAAAGTCGTCCGGGAACCGCTGCGCGAGTATCAGGCCCTGCCGCCCGCCCGTGGAGCAGCCGTTGAAATACGAACGAGCGGGCCGGCTGCCGTAATAAGCCTCGGCGACGCGCTTGGCGGTCTCGGCGGTGACGTGCAGCGAGCGGAACGCGAAATCGACCAGCTTCTGCTGGTTGAGGGCGAACACCGCCAGCGGCTCCTGCTCCGCGTCGTGTCCGGTGTTGGTCTGCGTCACGGCGAAGCCCAGTTTCAACGCCGCGTTTCGGTGCGCGACCCGGCCTTGCGCCTCCAGGTTCTCGCCCGCGTAGCCCCCGTTGCCGAACATATATAAACGCCGGTTCCAGGCTGTCGGGAGGCTCACCTCGATGCGAATCTCGGGCTGGACGAGGATGAGGACGCGGCAGAACGGCGGAACCGTGGCATCGCCGCCCAGGGCTTCCGCAGTCATCACGGAGAAATCGTAGCCGGTCAGGCGGTACAGCGCGGCGCAGGCGGACTTGGGCGCCGCCGGGGTTTCCGACAAGTCGGGCTTCCAGTCGCGGATGTGGGGCGAATTCTGCGCAAAAGCGCCAACGGCGATCAGAAACAGCGGCAGACGCATGGAAGAATCATATCGAAGGATCTGGCGGAGACGCGCCGGGGAGTCCTGACGCTTCGCGAGACGGCGCTATTTGCCGGCGCGGTCCAGGGACAGAGGGCCCGCTCCGACGATCAGCAGGAACAACGACCCGAGCAGCATCGAGAAGTCCGTCCGGGATTCGTGCGCCATCGCCCAGAAGCCCTTGCCGGTAAGAATGGGGATCTTGGTCGTGGCGATCGCGACCAGCATGTTGACGATGAGGGGAATCGTGGCCAGCCGCGTGAGGAGCCCGATCAGGACAAGTGTTCCAAACACGATCTCCACCACGCCGACAAACGGGGCGATGATTTCCGGCGCGGGAATGCCGATTTTCGTGAAACGCCCGACCCCGACCTGGTCCGGGAACAGGAATTTCTGAATACCTTCCGACAGAAACACCGCGCCGACCATGATCCGGATCAGCAGCGCCGCTCCAGGCGCGCGCGTTCGCATCGACTTGGCAAGCAGGCCCATCGTCCGACCTCCGGCGCAAGGCGCGACGCAACCGCCGGCCTCGCATCGGACTACTTACTTTATCACCGGCTCTTTATACTCGGATTGTGATTCTCCTCCGCTTCGCGGTGATAGTGGCGTGCCTGTCGCCGAGCCTGGCCCAGGCGGCCTCCCCATCTTCGCCGTACTTGCAGGTCAGCGAGAACGGGAGGTACTTCGTCAAGGACGGTTCGCCGTTCTTCTGGCTGGGCGACACGGCCTGGTCCATCGTCAACCGGTACACGCCGGACGAGGCCGAGTTCTACCTGGAGAGCCGCCGGCAGCAGGGGTTCACCGTCGTGCACATCATGTTGTTGTTCGACGGCGGCCCCGGCCTGACCACCGCCGCCGCGAACCAGCGAAACGAACTGCCGTTCGTGAACATGGATCCCGCCACGCCGAACGAGGCGTATTTCCAAAACGTGGATCGCATCGTTCGGCTGGCCCAGGTAAAAGGCCTCGTGCTCGTCATTCTTCCGTGTGGCGGCTCCAGCGGCGCCTTCATCGCGAAGAAGAAGATCATCGCGCGCGTCAACGCCCGCGCCTACGGCCGGTGGCTCGGCAAGCGGTACCGCGAAATGCCGGGAATCGTGTGGTCCAATGGCTTCGACCTGAAGCCCTGGATGTACGAAGATGTCGCCCGCGAATTCGCCGCGGGCCTGCGGGAAACCGACCAGCGCCACCTGATCACGTACCACCCGAGCGGCGGCGCCTCTTCGAGCTACTTTCATCACGAAGACTGGCTGGCGGCGAACTTCATTCAAACCTGGGCCGACTACCTGAAGATCTATCCCATGGTGTTCGCCGATTACCTTCGCACGCCCCCGAAGCCCGTGGTTCACGCAGAAGGCGCCTACGAGGAAGGCCCTGAATACCCGACGGCGCCGATTACGCCGCTGCTGGTGAGACAGCAGGCGTACTGGGCTTACATGGCCGGAGGTTTCCACAGCTACGGGCATAACGACATGTGGCGCAAGAATCCCACCTGGAAAGCCTCTCTGGACGCGCCCGGCGCGAAAAACATGGGAGTTCTGAAGCGGATCCTCGCATCCGGCGAATGGTGGAAGCGCGTCCCGGATCAGTCCGTCTTCACGGCGGGAGCGAGCGGAGACAAGACATTAAACACTGCGCTTCGTTCCACAAGCGGCGACAGCGCGATCGTGTATCTCAGCAGCCCGACAACCGTTTCCATCGACATGAGCAAGCTCACCGCCGGCAAGACGGTCCGCGCTCGCTGGATTCACACCGAGACCGGGGCTGAGACCGCCATCGGCGATTTTCCCAACGCCTGGGCCCGCTCGTTCACCACGCCCGCCGGCCGGCTCGACGCAGTGCTGCTACTGGAGACCGCCGGAAAGTAAGCTGCGGTTGTGGGCAGGTTGGCCGAGGGCAACCTGCGAAAGCCGGTTGGAAACCGGCTCGCAAACCGGAGGTTCGCCCCACCATATGAACCGGGGGCGGGGTGGCGGAAGGCGCCTGCCGCGGCGATATGCTCAATCCGCCTGGGCCGAATCCGACTTCAAGTCCTCCCTGCGCCGGAACGATGCCTGCCAGTTCGCGTACGGCTCGATCTGGGACCGTTCCGGAATCGTGAACGAGAACACCGACCCCAGCCCGTCCGGGGCGTCGTCCACCCAGATCCGGCCGCCGTACTGTTCGACAATTCGCTGGCAAATCGCGAGTCCGACGCCGCTTCCGGAGTACTTATTCCCGCCATGCAGCCGCTTGAACAATCCGAAGACCTGTTGCCGGTATTCCGGTTCAATCCCGATCCCGTTGTCGGCCACCGATAAAGTCCAGCATCCGTCGGAGCGCGCGGCGCTGATGTGCACGCGAGGAGCATCTTCCCGCCGGTACTTCAGCGCGTTCCCAACCAGGTTTTGCAGCAGCAGAGACAGATGCGCCGAATGAATCTCGATCACCGGGAGCTCGTCGCGGGTTACCCTTGCGTTGTTCTCCGCGATTGCCGCCTTGAGGCTGTCCAAAACCTGCGCGAGCACGTGGTTGGCGTCAACCGGCGCGGCCTCAGGCTCGCATGACTGGGTGATTTTGGTGTACGCCAGCAGGTCCCGGACCAGCGCCTCCATGCGCGTCGCTCCCTCAATGATGCCGGACACCAGGCCCGGCGCCCGCTCAAGCGAGGCAAGCTCCCGATTGCGCTGCAGCAGTTGAGCGCATATGGCGATGTTCCGCAAAGGCTCCTGCAAGTCATGGCTGGCCGAGTAGGCGAACGTCTCCAGGTCCTTGTTGGCCCGCCGGAGGTCTTCGTTCGAGCGTTCCAACTCCGCTTGAATGCGTTGCGCCCGATCGAACAGGTAGGCGTTATCGAGGGCGATGGCGGCCTGTGCGGCGATACCGGCGATCAGCGCCTCATGCCGGCTGGTGAAGCTGGCCGGAACCGAGCGGCCGAACAATAGCGCGCCCAGCGTCTGACCGGACCGCGACGTTATCGGCGCGGCGAGCAGACTCCTCACTCCGGCCGCCTCCAGCAATCCCCCGAAAGGCCATCGTTCGCGCAGCCCCTCCGCGGATGCGTCGTCCCGGAGGATCGTGGCCTGGTCCGCAAAAATCCGGTGCATGCGCCGGACATCGTCCGTTTGTGGAGATCCCTCCATTCGATCGGACCACTCGTGGGATACCGCGTGCAGGACATGCCGGTCGCCCCGTTCATCAACCACGGAATGAAGAAAAATGCCGATTTCGGCCGCGGTAAGGCTCGTCGCCAGGTCGATGATTGACTGGACCAGCTTGCGCGGATCGAGTTCGCTCAACAGCGTCGGACCCACTTTGTTGAGCAGTTCCGCCGTCCGGCGCGCATCCTGTTCGCGATGCAGCCACTGGGTCCGTTCGTCGCGAATGCGCTTGAGTTCCGTGATATCCGTGTTCGTCCCGAACCAGCGCATGATCGCGCCGTCGGCGGCGCGGAGCGGAGTGATGCGGGTGAGAAACCAGCGAAACTCCCCCTGCGATCCGCGCAACGGGAACTCCATCTCAAAGGCGGCGCCGGTCCGCAAGGATTCGCGCCAGCGTTCCAGCACCGCCGGAAGGTGTTCCGGATGGTGGACGGTTTGCCAGCCCCAGCCTGCCATCTGATCCGGCGTCGCGCCGGTATATTCATACCAGCGCTGGTTGTACCAGAAAATGTAGCCATCCGGCTCCGCCATCCAGGCGAGCTGCGGAATGGAATCGGCCAGTGTGTGAAGCTGCCGTTCGTTCTCTTCGACGCGGCGGCGGGCTACAACCTGGTCCGTTACGTCCACCGCATGCACCAGGATGCCGTCCACGGCGCCAGCCGCGTCGCGCGTCGGCTGATAGACGAAGTTGAAGTAGCGATCCTCCAGTCCCCGGCCGCGCCGCCGGTCGAGCCGCGCATGCATTTCGGTCCCAACGAATGGCCGGCTCGTGGCGTACACTTCGTCCAGCAGGGCCGGAAAAGCTTGATCCGCCAGCTCCGGCAGGGCCTCTCGAATTGGTCTGCCAATCAGTTCGTTCTCGGCGCGTCCCGTTGCCTCCAGGTATTTCCAGTTCGCCAATTCGAACGTGTGGTCCGGTCCGCGAAGTACGGCGATCACCGCCGGCGCCTGGGCGACAAGGTCCCGAAGCCGCTGGCGTTCACTTTCGGCTTCTTTTCGCAAGCGGTGCTCCAGGCGGGCGGTCTGTTGGCGCAGTCGCGCGATCTCCAGCCGTGAACTTACGCGCGCCAACAGGTCGCGGGCGCTGAACGGCTTCACCAGGTAGTCGTCGGCGCCGGCTTGCAGCCCTTCAACCCGCGACTCCTCTCCGGCGCGCGCAGAAAGAAGGAGGACCGGAAGCGTCGCCGTCTCCGGATGTCCTCGAATCGCTTTGAGCAGCGCGAAGCCGTCCAGCCCGGGCATCATCACGTCGGCGAGGACGAGGTCTGGCGGCGAATTCCGAATGGAATCCAGCGCGCGGAGTCCGTCGGAAACCGCGGTAATCTTGTACGCGTTTCCCAGCAGGCGGCGCAGGTAATCACGCATGTCCGCGTTATCGTCCGCCAGCAGAATGCGCGCCCGCTCTCCGGTTGCGGGCGCGGCGAGCAGAGCGTCGGAGTCCTCGTGCTCCGCCGGCAGTTCGGCCGCAGTCACCGGCGCGTCCGGCAGCCATCGGAGCGCCTCCTCCACGTAAGGTTGGGCGCCCACGCTGGTGGAGGTCTGCTGCCGCGGTTTGCCGATCCGATCTGCAGGAAGGTGGGAGCTTCCGAGCGGAATCGAAACCGTGAAGACGCTCCCGGCGCCCAGTTCGCTGTCGGCGCGGACGGCGCCGCCGTGCAGTTTCACAAGCTCCTGAACCAGAGCCAGTCCGATGCCCGAGCCCTCCTGAGAACGGCCGCGAGCCCCCTCGACGCGATGAAAACGGTCAAACACCTGCGCCAGGTCCGCCTCATCGATGCCGATACCCGTATCGCGCACCCGAAGCTCCGCCGCGCCCGCGCGTTTCTCCACCGCCACTTCGATCTCGCCCCCAAACGTATACTTCAAGGCGTTCGAAAGGAGATTCAAGACGACCTTTTCCCACATCTCGCAGTCAAGGTATACCGGCTCGTCCAACGGCGGACACTGAACCGACAGCTTGAGGCCGGCTTTCTCGATCGCCGAGCGAAAGACGCTTGCCAGGTCCGTTGTGATCGCGGAAATGTCGGTCGGCTCATAGCAAGCCTGCATCCGGCCCGCTTCGATCCGCGAAAAATCGAGCAACGTGTTCACCAGCTTGAGCAGGCGCAATGCGTTGCGATGAACCAGCGCGAGTTCCTGCCGCTGGCCCTCGGTCAGTTCGGGCTGCCGGAGCAGGTCGGCGACCGGGCCCAGCATCAACGTGAGCGGAGTCCGGAACTCGTGACTGACGTTGCTGAAGAACGCCGTTTTGGCCCGGTCGAGTTCCGCCAGAGCCTCCGCGCGTTTCCGTTCCTGTTCATACGCCCGCGATTCGGCGACCGCGGTCGCGATCTGGCCGGACAGAAGTTCAAAGAACGTCCGATAGGCAGCGTCCAGCCGCTTGCGTGGACTGATGCCCGCGACGATGAATCCCGCCGGGCGAGCCTGCCCCGGGAGTGCGATCGGCAGCAGAATGGCGGATTCGGCGCCGACAGGCCATGGTCCGCCCGGCAGCGGTCCTGCTTGTGAAGCGAAACCCTTCAACTCCTCCGCCTGATTCTTCGACGCCAGTTCGGAAAGCGCCGAATGGCCGCCTTCCAGGTGGATCACCCTCGGCGCCGCCGGCGAATCCGGCTCGATTCCCGCGGCGCCGACCAGCCGGGCATGTTTGAAGTCGGCGTCGTGCAGATATATCGCGGCGAAAGGCACGTCGTAGGGGTTGGCGGCGAGCGTTCCCGCCGCGATGCCGCATGCTGTTTCCGCGTCTCGCGCGATGGCCCGGCTCGCCAGGTCGCGCAGCGTCCGCAGACGCCGTTCGCCGATCACGCGGTCCGTGGTGTCGTAGACGATGCAGAAGACGCCGCCGACGGCGCCCGACTCGTCGGTAATGGGGCTGTAGGTATATGTGTAATAGCCCTCCTCGAGGTAGCCGTGGCGGTCCATGACCAGGAGGCCGTCTTCCACCGCCGTGGACTCCCCGCGATGCACCGCCTCCAGCATCGGTTCGATCACATCCCAGATTTCCGGCCAGCACTCGCGGCCCCGCTGACCCATCGCCGCCGGATGCTTGCTGGTGCCGAGGATGGGGCGGTAGGCGTCGTTATAGAACTGAACGTGCTCCGGTCCCCAGAAGATGAAAACGGCCGTGCGCTGCTTCAGTAGAACGCTGAGCGCGGTTTTGAGACTCTGGGGCCACGACTCCACCGGGCCGACGGGCGTCCGGGACCAGTCGATCGAACGCATCAGCTCGCCCATCCGTCCGCCGCCGCTGAACGGGTCGGATGAGGACGCGGCGCGATTTGCGGTGGGGATTGGTTCGTCGATGGCATCGCCGCCCGCGGCGGCACGATCCTTCCGGATCATAGGAACACGACGTTTGAATGGCTGTTCCAGGTCAAGATCCCGCCTCCAAGGATTGATTCGCCTCGACGCCCTTCGCCGGCGGCTTCAGGTCGGAAGAGGAAGCCGGAGCCAACCGGGGACCCGAATGGCGTTGCGATCAGAGCATCCCCTGACGTCTATTTTACCCCTGATTCCCGGACTATCTGGTGGCGCACCGCCGGTGATGCCAGCCAACCCGAATCAGCCGGGGCCAAGGTGCGGAGCTCTCCAGCCGTCCGCGAGCCCGCCCCTCCGGCGCCGCCATCGGACCGTGCTACACTCGATACCGCTGGAGGGGAGAAGAAGATCATGCTGCGCCTTCCGTCGTTTCCGGCCGCGTCAAGGTCCCTTGTCGCCGCGGCGCTCGCGTCCGCTTTGTTGCTCTCGGGCTGCGCCCGCGACACGCTGTTTAAGTCGAACTTCGATTCGACCGCCGTCAATCAACCCCCGGCCGCCGCGCAGGAGGTCGGCACGGCAAGGGTCCACGGCGGCCCTGGCAGCGTGATTGTCGTAGATCCGCCCGTGGCGCCTTCGGGAAAATGGCTGCGGATCGGCCGCGCCAACGCCGACACTCCGGTAGCTGGATTTCAGGGCGTTTTCTCGGAATTTCGCGGCGATGGCGACTACACTTTTTCCGCCAACCTCTTCATGCCCACCGGCGCCGGCGTCGCCACGGTCCAGTTCGAGCCCACCGGCCAACCGGTCGACACGTTAACCAGTTTCCTTCACGTCGATTTCACCACCGACAACCGCGTCCGTATCGACGACGACGACGCCGGCAAGTTCGGCGCGTTCCAGCGCGACCAGCCGTTTATATTGCAGGTGACGCTGAATATCAACGCGACGTCTCCCTCGGCGCGCATCGTGCTCTCCGGCGCTACCGCCTCCGGACAGAAGGATCACGCGATCGCCGCGCCGTTCCGTTCCATGGCCCGCCAGTTCGGCGCCATCCGGGTGTGGATGGGCTTTCCGCACACCGGCGCATTCAACGCCACCAATATCGTGGTCACCCGCAGGCGGGACTGAGTTCGGGCGCTTTGGTTATGCCGGCTGCCGCAGGCAGACGCCGCGCCGCAGCATCTCTTCCTTGAATGGAGGCAACTGCCTCTCGGGGCAGTCCAGGCCCGTTGCGGCCGCCGCGTCGCGCAGATCCTCGGTCGCCCACGCCCACAGCCCGATGCGGCAATCCTGCGCCGCCGCCGTCCCGGTGAAGCGCACCGTCGATGTCCCGGAGGCGACTTTCGCGATGTGCCAGCTCCACTCCGCCAGGTGCGGCAAGACTTCCTTCCACCGGCTCCCCTCGTGCTCGGTCGTGCCGATACGCTTGTCGGACGAACTGCGCCGCAGAGAGACTCGCTGGCCATTTACCGTGGCTTCGCACGCGTTGGCCCGATACTCTCGTCCCGGGAACTGCAACAGGAGAAGCGCCTCGCCCGCCGCGCCGTCGGGAATCGTGACTCTGCATTCGGTTTCGAACGCGACGCCGCCGGAAGGCCCAGGCTTCACGTTGTGCGCCGTGACTTCGCCCGAGGGCATGCCGGAAGGCCGGCGCGCCGACGGCAGCGCTCGCTCTCCGCTTCGCGGCGAATACAGCCGAGCTTCGCCGGCATCCGAGTCCGCCGCCAGCAGCATCTCGCCCTTCGGACCCCGAAACCACCGCGCGCCGAGCGCCACCGGTTCCCGCAGCTCTCCGCGTGGCACGATCTCCAGGAATAGCGTTTCCCACGGCGCCATCGACAGCGTAATGCTCGACTCTCTCTTCAACCCGGCCGCGAATCCCTTCCGGTACGGGTACTGCGAATAGCAGAGCGCGTTCGCAAGCCCGCGTGGCGCGCCGTGCTTCGCCAGTTCCAGCTCGAACTTGCGCGTTTCGTTCGACGGGTTCCGAACCACCAGGATGCCGCGCGTTCCAAGCCAATGCGCATAGACGTACGGCTCTCCCAACTCCACCTTCGACGGCGTCGCTTTCGTGTGGCGCAGGATCTCCTGGTTGCGCCGCGCCCAGCGTAGAAAGCCCGCGTAGATGCGCCAGTCGTCTTCGGACATGTACGTCGGATTGATGTACGTCGGCACGAAGAACCGGCCGCGCCCAAACGCCATCGCCGCGTGGTTGGCGAAGCCAGGGTCTTCGTCGGCGTGGACGATATCGAAGTATTGCAGCGCGTTTTGCGGGAGCCAGACCTCGTCCATCGAAAGGAAAATAAAAAGCTCCCGCGCGTTGGTGTGCGACTCGCGGTAATCCGGCGCCGGGTTAATTCCACGCGGGCAGTCTCCCCCGGAGTTCCCCCACACCGAATGCGCATGGCGGATGATCCAGGGGCTGATGTAGTTCGCAAGCGAGTTCAGACATGTCGGCTCCGTGAACACCTCCGGATTGGCCGCCAGCGAAGCGTCCAGCAGCTCGAACAGGTGGTGCGCCAGCGGCTCCACGGAGTCGTCGCCCGGCAGCAGGTCGTCGTGCCCGTTGGCCTCCCGGGCGATAAATCCGTCGTACTTGATCTGACGCAGCTCATTTTCCCGGATCAGCCGCGCCAGTTGCTTCTTCGTTTCTTCCCGGTATCTCGGCTGCCCCAGCGAAAGGCCCGGATGCCGGCGGCCCGGCCGGTAATCGTTCTCGCTTACCACGTAGCCGTTCTGGGCGGCCCAATCGCAATCGGTGCTATTCGGATAGACGGCGCTCGGCGACATCCACAAACCCAGCTTGCCGCCCGCCGCCTCCACCGCGTTCCGCAAGGGCGTGAACCCCTCCGGAAGCTTCTTTCCGTCGATCTGCCAGATCGAATGCTTGTCCGCCCAGCCTTCGTCCGTGGTGACGATATCGAAGAACAGGCCGTGCCTGTCGCCGAGCTTGGCTTTCAATTCGGCTAGGAGCGCGGCGTACTTCTCCGCCGTGAGTTCGTTGGCGTAGTAGGTCCACCACGTGTTGTAGCAGGCCACCAGCCTCGGCGGCGCCAGGCGAATGTCGTCGATGTACGCGAGAAACGCGTCCCGCGTCTGGCCCTGCTCCGCCACTCCCATCACGGTCGAATTCAGCGCGAGCCACTCCGTCCCTGCCGGCTTGCCGCCGGGACGGCTACGCAGCAGGAACCCATCGCCCGAGTATTCGTTGAACGCCGCCGCGAACTCCACGCCCGTCCAGAGCGTGTCGCAGTAGATCGGGTGGCTCCCGTGCGGAAGGCGGTCCACCGGACGCATCGAGCGCCAGGGCCGCTTCACACCCTGCCAGTCCTCCAGTTCAACGAGCATCACCCGTTTCGGCTGTCCGTCCCGCTTCAGCCGGATCCGTTTTCGCAGGTACGGCTTGCCGGCAGGTAGTTCGTACTGCACTCGGACGGTCACCGTTTCCTTCGCGTACGCCAGTTCGATCCGCGTCGCGTCCCGCGCTTCGACGCTGGCCTCCATCCCGGCCGAGTCCACGCGCTCGCCACCCTCGAACTCGATCGCGAAATCCCGCGCCGGCAGCGCGACCGTCTCGCGGCTGAGCCGGTTCACCAATTCGCGCGCCGCCAGCTTCCCGCCGCGGATCTCGATTTGAAACTCCAGCGCGCTGTTGGCAAGCTTCAGAACCGCCGGCTGCTGTTCCCGCGCCAGCGCCGCCGACAGCGGCAAGGCCGCGAGGCCGCCCAGCAGATCTCGTCGAGTAAACGATAATGGCTCCATAATGTACCGAAATGGATTATATCCTTTACCGCTCGCCAAAAGGCTATTCGAATCCGTTTTGCTTCTGGCGCTGAGCCTGCCGCACCTGTCCGCCTCTAACGCGGTGACGCCCGGACAACTTGTGGTCGAGCCGCCCACCCTCATCTGCCTCGGCTTCGAATGGTCCATCTCCGGCGACGAGAACCGCAACGCCTCCGTCGCGGTGCAATACCGCAAGGCCGGCGCCGGCGCCTGGTCGGAAGCCCTGCCTCTGCTCCGCATCGGCGGCGAACGGGTCTATCGGCGCGACCTCAGCCTCGAGTATTCCGTCCCCGACATGTTCTCCGGCAGTATTTTCGATCTCGAGCCGGATACCGAGTATGAAGCCCGCTTCGAAATGCGCGATTCCGACGGCGTCGCCGGCGAGGCCGTCAGAACCGTAAAGGTCCGCACCCGCGCCGAACCGAAAGCCGCTGACGGAGGCCGCGTTCTTCACGTTTACCCGCCCGACTGGAAGGGCGCCAGACAGGAACCGGCGTTCACCGGCCTCAAACAGGCGTACTTCGGTTCCGGCGGCGGCGACTGGTCCGTGGTGAGCGAACGCAAAGTCGGACCCGGCGACGTCATCCTGGTCCACGCGGGCCGCTATCGGGCCGACCGCCTCAATTACGCGGACCGCCTCGGCGTCCCCTTCGACGGAACTTACGTCCTGACTGCCAAGGGTACGCCCGACCGGCCCATCGTCATCCGGGCGGCCGGAGACGGCGAAGTGATTTTCGATGGCGACGGCTGTCACCGCCTGTTTGACGTCATGGCCGCCGACTACCACATCTTCGAAGGCCTAACCGTCCGCGACGCCGACATCGCCTTCTTCGCCGGGTTCAAGGACGTCGGCGGCTCGAAAGGGCTGACCGTCCGCAACTGCCGCATCGAGGACGTCGGCATCGCCGTCACCACCCAGTTCGCCGGCTCGCGCGATTTCTACATCGCCGACAACGTCATGATCGGCCGGGACGAACGCCACCGCCTGGTCGGCTGGTACGATCCAGGCATCTACGGGGCCAGCCGTCTCAAGAGTTATTACGCGGTGAAAGTCTACGGATCGGGTCACGTCGTTTGCCACAATTACATCGCCTATTTTCACGACGGCATCTGCGTCTGCACTCACGGAACGCCAGAAAAAGAACAGGACTTTAAGGCGGTGTCCATCGATTTCTACAACAATGACATCCATTTGATGACCGACGACTTCATCGAGGCCGACGGCGGCGTCCACAACATCCGCGTCATGCGCAACCGGGGCGTCAATGCGGCGCAGTGCGGCCTCAGCGCGCAGCCCGTGTACGGCGGCCCCGCTTATTACATCCGCAACATCGTCTACCACGTGCCCACCGGCTGCGCGCTGAAGTTCAAGGTGAAACCCGCCGGCCTGGCGCTCTATCACAACACCATCGTCGCCGAGAGCCGTAACGGCGAGATCTTTTCCAACGCTCATTTCCGCAATAATCTCATTCTCGGGACCGACGGCAAAGACCGCGAGATTTTCCGGTTTCCCAACGCCACCGCGTACTCCAGCTACGACTACAACGGCTACCGGCCCAACCCCAACGCCGCCCGGAATTATTTCTGGAAATCGCCCGCCTCCGGCGAACTGCGCGACTACGGCCTTGAAACAGCCGAGTTTCGCGCCTTCGCATCACTCGCCGAGCTCACGGAAGCAAGCGGGCAGGAAGTCAACGGGATCGAGATCGACTACGGCGTCTTCGAGAACCTCCAGCCGCCCGACGCGGACAAGCCGCACGCCGTCTACAACGCTCGCGACCTGGACTTCCGCCTCAAACCCGGTTCGAAAGCCGTCGACGCCGGCCTCCGCCTACCCAACGTTAACGATGGCTTCACCGGCCAGGCGCCCGATCTCGGCGCGCTCGAAACAGGACGTCCGGCGCCGGTCTACGGCCCGCGGCGCTGACCGCTATCGCTTGAACGCGCGCTCGAAAAGCTCGTAAGCGAGAGCCTGCATCTGGCGGTGTATGGCCGTGCGGTCCACGCCTTCCGGGTCGCGGCAGAAGCCGAACTTCTCGGCCCCCAGCGGCGTGCATTCGCTCCCGAAGGTCATGTGGTCCACCCGCGGCAGGATCGTGAGCTTTGCGCCCGGAATCCGGTCGGCGAGCAACTGCGCGTTCGTGGCGGCGGGCGTGATCGGGTCGGCGTCGCCAACCACAATGTGCACGGGGATTTCGATTGCGGCGAGGCTCTCCTTGCCGAAAGCCACGCCCACCGCCGGCGCCATCGGAAACACGGCCTTCACGCGGCGATCCTTGAACGATTTCCCCTCCCGGCCGACGGACTCCCGCACTACGGGGTCGCGCGTGGCCCGCTCTTCCAGGGTGTCGAGCCACTCACGGATTTGCGGCGGCGGTTCGCAGAGCGGGTCCGCCGGGCTCGCGGCGCAGAACTCCCGTAAATGTCTTGAGTCGAATACCCCGCCGGCCAGTTCGATCACCGTCGCCCCGCCGGAGGAGTGGCCCGCCGCAACCACCCGGTCCGTGTCAACATGGGCGCCGAAGGTCGGATCTTCCAGCAACTTATCCAGAACCACCGACAAATCCCGCGTCCGCTCCCACATAAACAGGAAACCCTGCGGCAACAATTCCGTTTCCGCCGACGTGTTCCCGTGATGATTCACCGCCGCCGCGATGTACCCGCGCGCCGCGAAGTAGACGCCCATCCAACTGAGCGCCATTGCCTGGCCGGTGGAACCGTGCGACAGAAGGAGAACCGGAAATTTCCCCTTCGCCGGCGCGGCGCCCGGCGCGAGGGCATGCTGCGCGAACAGCTTTCTCGCCTCCGGGTCGCCCCACTCCGCGCTCGGCCGCGCGTCCGGCGCCGCCGGGTACCAGACCATAGTGGTCAGCGGGCGCGCTCCCGTGTTCTGCCAGTTCCGCCGCCCGGCATCCTCGTAGTTCCTGGTCGCCATCCCCACAGGACCCGGCTTTGGCTGAGCGCCAAGACAACAACAGCCGATCAATAACCCGAACATTAGTCGCGGCAGGCACATGGATTCCAGTTTAACTTTGCCTCAGGCGCTGCGGCCGCGTAATGGGCGCCGGACAACAAGCGGCGCCGCAATACGCCATTCCGCGATGCTTTAATGTGACTTTGGAGCCTCACGATGGTTAAGCTCTGTTGCCTCGCGCTCTTCCTGTCCCCTCTCGCCTTTGCGGGCGCCGCCGAATTCCCCGAGATCCCGAAGGAGTACCTGGTCCAGGCGGACGCCATACCCGATTTCTGGATCAACACCGTTGAGGGCGTCGCCGAATTCCTCGATCGGCGCGTCTCCAAAGGCGAGGTGATTACGTTCGGCTCGACCGCCGGCGGCCGGCCCATGCGCGCCGTCGTGTACGGCAGCCTCAGGCAAGGCCATGGAACCACTACCTTTTCCGGCGCCCGCGGTTTCGGCAACATTCGCGCCTACCTCGGACCCGACCACGAGAAGAAGGTCTACATGGCCATCGCGTCGGTGCACGGCGGCGAACTCGAAGGCATTGTGGGCATCGTCAACCTGATCTCCGTGCTTGAAACCGGACGCGACCTCCGGGGCAGAGAATGGCCCAGCATCGTCGAAGCGGCAAGTAAGCTCGACCGCATCATCCTCGTTCCTATCACCAACGTCGACGGGCGGGCCCGCGTCCCGTTCCGCATGCTGCGCCATTGGGGCAAGGACGAAACCGTCCCCGAGTATTTCAACACCGGCGGCTGGAAGGACGGCAAACTCATCGGCTGGCCCACCTGCAAGGAATTCATTCCGCTCGATTTTACGAAGACCCAATTCCCAGGCGGCTATCCCAACGACGCCGGCGTCAACATTCAGCACGACGACTTCTTCGGCCGCCCCCAACCGGAAACCCGAGCGCTGTTCGATCTCGCCGCGATTGAGCGGCCCGATATCATCCTGAACATGCACACCGGCGGCCCGTGGACGATGCTGCTGCGAGAGTTCATCGAGGCGCCGTTGATGCCGGTTTTTGAAGACCTCTACCGCCGCGTGCACACGGCGCTGACCGTCGCCGGCCTGCGCGCCACCACCGACGCGGCGCGCGAGTCGGACCCGTCCCGCATGCGGCTCGGCGCCTTCAACCTCAGTACCGCCCTGAACCTCCACTGCGGAGCCCTCGCCGTCCTGATCGAATCGCCGTCCCACGCGGCGTCCAGCGCCGTGCGCGACGGCAAGATGTTCGTGCATACGCCGGACGACCTCGTTACCGCGCAGCTCACCTGTCATCGCGAGTCGATGCGGTTTCTCGCCGAGACCGGCGGCCGCTTCCGCTGGGCCAAATAACAGCGGCGCCGCGTGGTCCCTGTCGTCGCCGTGCGCGTGCTATGCTGTCTTAGCTGTCGGTACGCCATTCCGGCGTCGAAAAAGGGAACCCGGCGCAAATCCGGGACTGCCCCGCAGCGGTGAGCAGGAACGAAAATCGCCATCAAGCACTGGCCGCCTGGCGGCTGGGAAGCGGCGGTGAGTAGGAACGTCCGTACGCCTGCGAGTCCGAAGACCTGCCGATAGCGGCGCTCCGCGCCAAGATTCAGGACTTGAACCTACGAAGGGGAGGTTGAGTTGTTACCGCACCGTATCCGTTTCCACCTGTTTCCGCTGTCCTTGTTGTCTGCCTGCGCCTGGCCCGTTCTTGCCGGCGACCTCTGCGGCCGCGTGATCGATCCCTCGGGGGCCGCCGTCCCCGGAGCGGCCGTCGAGATTTACAGCCGCGAAACTCCCGCGCGCACGAAGACCGTTTCGAACGACGGGGGCGAGTTCTGCCTTTCCGGATTGCCCCACGGCAACTACCTGGCCGAAGCCTCCGCGCCCGGGTTCGGAGGCTCCACCGCCGCGCCGGCCTCGGTGGGAGGCGATGGCCCGGCTTTCCTCGCTCTGGCCCTCGGGCTCGAAAAAGTCTCCACCCGCATATCGGTCACCGCTGCAAGCTCCGCGCAATCCAGCGACGAGATCTCCAAGGCGCTCGACGTCGTGGATTCGAACGAAATGGAACGGCGGGCCGAGTTCTCCATCCCGGAGTCGCTGCGCCTCGTGCCGGGCGTGCGCGTCCGGCAACAGGGCGGCCCCGGCAGCCTCGCCTCCATCCATATGCGGGGCATGCGTTCGTTCGACACTTCCGTGCTCATCGACGGATTCCGCCTACGCGATTCCTCCGCTCCCCAGGGCGAAGCAACCGGTCTGTTGGAGGACCTGTACGCTGTCAACGTCGGGCGCATCGAGGTGCTGCGCGGCTCGGGCTCGTCCCTCTACGGCTCGCACGCGATGGGCGGCGTGCTGAACATCGTCTCCGATCACGGCGGCGGACCGCTGCGCGGCAGCGTGGAGACCGAAGGCGGCGGGCTCGGCCTGTTTCGCGGCGCCGCCAGGTTGGCTGGGGCGGGCTGGAAACAGCGCGTGCTTTACAGCGGCGGCGCTTCGCACTTGAACGTCACCCGCGGCATCGACGGGGACGACCGCACGCGAAATCTCACCGGGCACGGCTACGCGCAGCTCCGCCTGCGCCCCTCCTCCGTCCTCAGCGGGCGCGTGCTGGCCGCCAACTCCTTTCTTCAGTTGAACGACAGTCCCTACGCGGCGCCCGACGGGAATCTCCCGCCCGCCGGCTATG
Source organism: Bryobacteraceae bacterium (assembly GCA_026129905.1). Lineage (GTDB taxonomy): Bacteria > Acidobacteriota > Terriglobia > Bryobacterales > Bryobacteraceae > JAHCHE01. The sequence continues at coordinate 512,147 of JAHCHE010000001.1, forward strand.
TCACGGCCCGCCCTCTGCCGCGCGATCAGGTCCGCCGGGTTGAGTCCGGGCTGCCCGTCGATTGGGGCGCCGCCACCTTTGTCCCGTCCGCTAACGATCCGGATAACCGCCGCAGTTCGAACTTCACGTCCGCCATGACCGCCTTCACGCAGCAATTGGGATCGCTCGCGTCGGTGCGCGCTTCCTATCAGGGCCTTGTTACGCGCCGCGCTACGCGCGACGGTCCTGGCGGCACGTACTTCGAACCATCGTTCAATAACTTATCGCGCTACGACAGCCGCATCGATATCGCGCAGGCCAGGACCGACATTCAGGCTTCGAGCTGGCAACTGATCTCCGCCGGCTTCGAATTCGAGCGTGAAAAATACGACAACGTCTCGATCGAGGAGAACTCCGATCCGGCGCAGCGAAGTTTCTCCCTCGCCGCCGTCTCCCAGCGCAGTCACAGCCTCTTCGCCCAGGATCAGCTCCGCCTGCTTCGCGACCGCCTGCAGATTTCCGTCTCCGGCCGCCTACAGACTTTTCAGCTCGACCGGCCCCAATTTGAGGGAGGGCCGCCCGCCTATGCCGGCGCCGGCCTCGGTTCGCCGCCCAACGCCTATACGGGCGACGCCGCGCTGGCTTGGTTCGCCCGGACGACCGGCACGAAGTTCCGCGCCCACGCGGGCAACGGCTATCGCGCTCCGTCCCTTTTCGAGCGGCTCGGCACGTCGTTCTTCTTCGGCTTCTTCAGCCCCTTCGGCGACCCGCGGCTCAAGCCCGAGCGAACCATCGGCCTCGACGGCGGCTTCGATCAGTACTTCGCGTCCAACCGCCTCAAGGTCAGCGCTACGTACTTCTACACCCGCTTGCAGGAAGTGATTGTTTTCGATTTCAGCGGCGTCATTTCCCCGGACACCGACCCGTACGGGCGCTTCGGAGGATACCGCAACACAAGCGGCGGAATCGCCCGCGGCGTGGAAACCAGCGTTGAAGCCACGCCCACGCGCAGCCTTCGCATCCATTCCTCCTACACCTACACCAATGCGCGGGAAAGGGTTTCCACCACCATCGACGGCTCGCTCCGTTCGTTCAACATCTCCGATCACATGGTCTCTTTGCTCGTCACGCAACGCTTTCGGCGGCGCGTGGACGCTACCTTCGATTTTTCCGCCGCCAGCTCGTACGACTTTCCATTCTTTACGGCCATGGGCAGCCGCACCTTCCGCTTTGGCGCCCCGATCAAAGGGGATCTCGTTCTCAGCTATACGCATCCGGTATCCGATTCGCGCAGCCTTCGGCTCTTTACCCGGGTGGAGAATCTGTTCAATCGCGCGTGGTACGAAGGGGGCTTCTTCACGCCCGGCATCTGGGCCACCGGCGGCTTGAAGCTTCAATTCTGAAGGCCGGACCCGCAGGCAGCCTCCGGTGCTATCCTGCGGTTCGCATGGATCTACGCGAGCGGGTAGCGATCATCACGGGCGCTTCCGAGGGCATCGGCGCGGCGACCGCGCGCGCTTTCCGACGCGAGGGCGCGCGACTCGTTCTGAATGCGCTGGCCGCGCCACCCGATGACCTGGCGGAAGGCGACGCCGTCGCGCACTGCATCGGCGACGTCACCGAGGAGGCCGCTCGCCGCCGCATTGTTGAACTCGCCGCCGGCCGCTTTGGCCGCGTCGATATCCTCATTAACAACGCTGCCGTCGGCCTCTACGCGCCGCCTTCCTCCGTCCCCGCGGATCTTGCGCGCCGCCTCTTCGATATCAATGTGATCGCCCCGCTCGCCTTGACACAGCTCGTCATCCCCGTCATGCGCCGGCAACGTTCCGGGGCTATCGTCAACCTGGGCTCGGTTGGCGGCGGCGTGTCGCTGCCATGGGCGGTGGTGTACTGCGCCTCGAAGTTCGCCATGCACGCCGTCAGCGACTCGCAGCGCCGCGAACTCGCCCGGGACGGCATTCACGTGATGAAGGTCTGCCCCGGCATCGTCGATACGCGGTTTCGCGAAAATGTTCTGGCCGGCCAGGCGCCCTCCCGCGTGGAGTCCATCCGCCGCATCGTTACGTCGGAGCAGGTTGCCGACGGCATTGTTCGCGGCCTTCGCGCCCGCCGCCGCAACGTCTACGTCCCCCCGATCGGCAAGCTCTTCATGACCATGGAATTCCTGTCGCCGCGCCTGATGGATTGGTACGTCGCCCGCAAGTGGTAATTCCCGTCAGCCTCTCCGGCGGGACTATGCTGGTCGAGTGAACCGCCGCCATACTTTGCGACCGGCTACTCTTTTTCTCCTGCTTCTCGCGGCCCCATCGTTCGCCCAACCGCTCCGCGTCTATTCGCGCCTGCTCGACCCGCGCGAGCATCCCGACGACAGCCGGCGCCATGTACGCCCGCCGTCATGGGAGACCTTGGGAAACCGCACGCAGTTCACCGCGCTCCGCGGCTTCGCGGTCGAAGACGGCAAGCTCGTCCGCTTCCGGGAGGAACTCGACAAGTACACCCGTCTCCACGACCTCGGCGACGTCGTCTGGCCCTCGTATCCGGTCCTGTTCGCCGATAACCTCGGCGAGTTGGCCGACGAGATCCGCGCCCGCAAGCTGTTTCTGTTCGACATCTGGGGCTCCGTACCCGGCTCGGGTCCGGGGGGTTACTGGCAGCAGTTCGAACCACCGGCCGGCGTTTTCGAACTCCTCGAATCGAAACTCGGCGACCGCTGGCTCGGTATGGACGTCGGCGAGCAGGACGGCCGCTATATCGGCGGCTACGCCTCGCAGATGCACCCGGCCGCCGCGCCCCGTTTCGACCAATACCTCAATTTCCACCGCCACTTCGAGCGCTTCACCAGCGACCTCGGCAATCGCATGTCGACGCTGGTTTCGCTCAACTTCGGTCACTACTTCCTGAGGGAAGGCCTCTACGCCCTCATCGGGGCCGAGACCGCGCAGGCGCTGCCCAACGGACAGGTCTACTATTGCTTCATTCGCGGCGCCGGGAAGCAGTACGGCGTCCCATGGTTCGGAAACGCCTCCGTCTGGAACCGCTGGGGCTACAAGACGTACGGGGAAACCGGCGACGATCATGGCCCCACCAAAGGCACCAGCCTCAGCCTTCTGAAGCGCCTCGTCTACAGCCACGTCCTCTACAACTCCATGCTGGCCGGCTTTGAAAGCTCATGGTTCGACCGCGACGCACTCTCTCCGGTCGGCCGCATGCAGCAGGCCGCCCATCGCTGGGTGAAACAGACGGGACAACCGGGCGTCATGTTGACGCCCATCGCCATCATGGCCGACTTCTTCTCCGGCTGGTCCTTTCCGCGCCACCTCTACAGTCCGAATGTCTATCGCGTCTGGGGCAACCTTCCGTACGGCTCCGGCGACTACCTCACCGACGGCGTCCTCGACCTGCTGTACCCCGGCTACCAGGATTCTTCGTACTTTCACGACGAGACGGGTTTCCTCACGCCCACCCCGTACGGCGATGCCGCCGACGCGTTGCTGTCCGACGCGCCGGCGTGGCTGCTGGCCCGCTATAACGTACTCGTTGCTGCCGGCGAACTCTCCGGTGGCCGCGAGCTGCGGGACAAGCTGGAGCAGTACGCGCGCCAAGGCGGGCATCTGGTCCTCACTGCCGGCAACCTCGCCAAATGGCCGGATGGGTTGGCGGGCATCCTCGTCGACGGCGCGGCCCGGAGGATTCCGGCCGGCGCGCAGATCCGCTTCGGCTCGTCCATCGTCGCCGAGGACCAGCCTTTTGACGCGTTGCCGCTTCGCCTGCCCGCGTCGCAGGAGACGCTGGCCGCCCTGGACAATGCGGCGCTCGCCGCGGTAGTCCCGCTCGGCAAGGGCAGCGTCACCGTTTTGGCGAGTCCGTTCGGAATTCCGCCGGAACCGCTGGTTTCGCCCGTTCGCAACGAAATCGACCGTCCCCTCGCCAAGCCCTTCCCGCTGCTGTCGCACGTCCGCCGGGTTCTCGACGACATCTTCCGCCGGCAAACGCTGTTTGAAGCGGGCGACGGCCTCAGCGTCATCGTCTGCCGGAAAGGATCCGGCGAATACACGGTCGGCGTCGCCAACAATGCCTGGCGCGAACGGCCGCTGAAGATCGTGTCGCGCATCGGGGCCATCGAGTCGCTTCGGGAGTTGCCGCTCGACCGTTCCGAGTGGAATGCTCCAGGCCACCTGCCGGAAAGCGTATCCAACGCCGCCCTCGGCGCGAACGCCGCATCGGCCATCGCCGGCGGCGACATCCGCATTTTCGAGGTGCGCGTCCGGGAAACGGGCGTCGAGGAAATCCCCCACGCCGCGCCCCCCGCCCGCCCCGCCGGCCGCGCTCTGCCGCTTCGCAATCCGCGGTCGATCCAAGCCGAGATCCTCATGCGGCCCACTTTTTTTCAGCATTTCGATTCCGCCGTCGTCGACTGGCGCTACCTGCGCGAGAGAAGTGAAGCCGCGCTGGGCCGCGAAGCCGAATGGATCAAGCTTCAGGGCCTCCGGCTCATCGTCGATCTGACCTCGGGCCTCAACCTCTATCCCGATCTGCGCCTGATCGACAACATCGAATCCGACTACGCCAGGAGCATGGCCGCTATCGAGGACGTGCTGGCGAAAATGCAACTGCTCGGCGCCCGGGATCTCATCGTCTCGCTCCACCGCTTTCCGGAGAACAACTTCACCCGCGAGCAGACCTGGGCCGCGTTCGAAAAGACCTTGCGCCGCGTCTGCGAACGGGCGGGCGCGGCCGGCATCGCGGTACACCTCCGCATTGCGCCTGGAAAGCCGCCGGCCAATCTGACGGAAGCCGCCGCGTTCGTCAACCGCGTCGCCGCGGAGAACCTCCGCATCGCCCCGAGCACATCCCTCCTCCTGGCTTCGGACCCGAAGGATCTTGCGGCTCTGCCCAGGGACAAGATCGGCCTCTGGCTTCTCGCCGCGCCGCAACGGGACATCGGCGGCGCCATCTGGAACCATCACGGGCCCATCGCCGCCGCGGAAGACCGTCTTGCTCCCATGCTCGCCTCGGCCCCTGGCGCGCCGATGGCGCTCGACGCCGTCTACGCCAGCCTCGACGAGGAGTACCTGGATGCCGTCGCTCTTGCGGCGATGAAGCGGTGAGGACGGCGCTCCGGAAGTTGGTTTAGAACGTCTTGCGCGATTCGAGGTGAGCTTCCACCTCGGCGCGGGTGCGCCAGACGGGACGCAGTTGTTTCTTTGCGAACAGCGGAAGCTGGTCCGCGGCGTGTTTGCTGCCGGGCTGCGACGAATTGCCGTAGCCGATGAGGGCCTGCGCCCGGACCGGCTGCGAGAACTGGATGGCGGCGACGTAGGAGTCGCCGGACGAGGCAACGCGGCCGCTGAAACCGACCACGCGGAAAATGCCGAGGTGGCCGGGACCGCCGTTGGCGGGAAGGTCGACGTCGCCGCTGCGGAGCCGGTTCGCTTTGCCCCAGGCGACGCCGGCGGAACCAAACTCCTTTTCCACCGACGTGACGGCGGCGGCGAGAGCGGCGACCGCTACGTTTGGCGAGCGCAGTCCGCGCGGCGTAACACGCGGCTGGTCTGGCCGCCACTTTTCGCCGAACAGCCCCTGCCCCTGGGAACGCTGCTGCCACTGGTTGACGAAGGCTTCGAACAGAACGGCGCCCGCGCTTTCCGCGTCGGCGCAGCGATCCCACCGGGCGAGGATGGCCGCGCCACGTCGAGCCGCTGCCGACCCGCTCCCTTTGGCCGCGGTGAGCAACGGATCGAGAATGCGGTCCGCCAGTTCCATCCGGGTGGAGTGCTTGTAGGCGACCATCTCCTCGAACGAGATGCTGGAGTCCTCGTCCAGCATACGGGCCGACCGCTGGGCCCGGAAATCCATGAACTGCGGCGCCATGTAGGGAGGAAACCTGGATGGGTCGAGCGGCTGCGGGAAGGTGGTGGTCCATGGCGGGTCGTTGGCGTTCTGGAGCCAGCCGGAAGGCGGATCCACCACACGAGGCAGATCGGCGTAGGGGTGGGTCCGGGACCATAGGGTGGCGGAGAGGTCACCCGGCGCGGGGCGCTGCCAGAAAGCCCAATCGCCTTGCGAGCGGATGGGCGTGCGGCCTCCGAACAGGTGCATGATGCGGCCGTCGCGGTCGGCGTACATCACGGTGAACATCGGTATCTGAAGGCGGCTGAGGGCGGCTTCGAACTCGCGGAGATTCCTGGCTTGCGCCATCAGCCAGTACTGTTCGAGCATGCCCGGCTGCTCGAGACCGGCGACGCGCAGCGCCAGGGCCTTCCCCTTTTTCTCTCCGATCACCGGGCCGTGGATGGACCGCTTGACGACGAACTCGCGCTCCTCGATGGCGCCGCCGCTCTTGCGCACCTTGAGAACATGCGTTTGCGTCTCGAACGGCTTGGCGGCACCGTCCCAGCGGTAGCCGTCGCCTTCCAGGGTGAGTTCGTACAGGTCGGCGCCGTCATACGTATTGACGGTGTGCGACCAGCCGAGACTGTCGTTGAACGCGATCGCGAGCACGGGCAATCCGACGAGCGTGGCGCCGTAGACGTCCACGCCGGGCGCGGCCAGTTGCGCTTCGTGCCAGGTGAAGAAGTCCGACCACGGCAGATGGGGATTGGCGAGCAGCATGGCGTGGCCGGAGGCGGAACGGGGCGGCGCGATGGCCCATGTGTTGGAGCCCGGCGGCGTCCACTCCCTGACGTCGCGGCCGAAGCGGCCGGGGTTGGCGACAAAGGAAAAATGGATGATGCGGAGAGTGTGCGCCATAAGGTCGACCGGCTCGACGGGGAGCACGGGCTTGACCTCGGCGTCCACAGCGCCGGGATGCTCTCGGGCGTAGTCGTTGACGCCGCGCGCGAAGGCGTCGAGGAACTGGCGCATATCGGGCGGCTGCGCCTGGAGCCATTCGGCGGCGAGAGCCGGGACGCCCATCGTGTGTGTCCACTGGTCCGCCTCGAGGTACTTATCGCCCCAGTACTCGGCGCCGCCGCCCCGCGCCTGGCCATAGAGACGAAGCATGAGGTTGGCGTGGCTTTCGGCCTGTGCGTAGCCGTAGGCGTGGAACAAGTCGACGGCGGAGCCGGCGAAAATGTGAGGCACGCCCCAGGTATCCCAGAGGATCTCGGTTCGCTGAGGAGCGCAGGCGGATAGGATCAGGACGGCTGAGACAAGGAGCTTCCGCATGGTGGAAATCTTATCGCAGCCGCGGCGGCCGTTTACGCTTCCAGTTTCCAGGGCGCGCGGTACTCGCGATGGAGATACCGGGCGGCTTCGGGCTGCCGCGCCGCCATCGTCTGCTCGTCGAAATCGACGCGGAGGCCGCTGCGGTAGGAGGCGTTGCCGAGCAGGCAGGTGGCCGAGGAGCGGAAGCAGGTCTCGATGTCGCTGTTCGGCCGGGCGCGGGTACGGACGCAGTCGAGGAAGTTGACCCAGTGCAGCGGGTGCGGATCGGCGACGCGTTTCATCTCGGCGGCGTCGAGCCCGGAACCGGCCTCCGGAGTGATGCGATAGAGGCTGCGGTCGACGTACAGCGTTCCGTTGGTTCCGTGGAAGGTCAGCCCCATCAGGCGGCGGGGATTGGCTTCGGTGTTGTTACAGCGATGCTCCCAGGCGCCGATGAACCCGGGGTATTCGTAGGAGACCAGCAGGGTGTCCGGCGTTTCGCGGTCGTCGGTGAACCACAGTTTGCCGCCCAACGCGGTGATCGCTTTCGGCATGGTTTCTCCGAACGCCATCTGGAGTATATCCAGGACATGGACGCCGGAATCGGTGAGCTGGCCGCCGGCGTAATCCCAAAACCAGCGGAAATAGGAGTACTGCTTCGGGTAAACGCCGAAGCGGTTGGGATTAAATTCGTGCTCGGGCGCCGGACCGAGCCAGAGGTCCCAATCCAGGTCCGGGGGCGGGCTGCCGCCCGGCGGGTTGCCGATGCCCTGCGCCGGCGCGTTCTCGTAGATCCAGGCGCGGCAGAAGGCGATCTTGCCGAGCTGGCCGCCGCGGACGATCTCGCAGGCCTTCTGGAAATGCGCGCCGGAACGCTGCCAGGTTCCCGCCTGGACGACGCGGTTGTACTTGCGCGCGGCCTCCGCCATCGTCCGGCCTTCGTTGATCGTGAGACAGACCGGCTTTTCGACATAAACGTCCTTGCCGGCCTTGCACGCCTCGACCGTCATGTATGGATGCCAGTGATCGGGCGTGGAAATACAGACGAAATCGACGGAGGAATCCGAGATGATTTCGCGAAAATCCTTCACCTCTTTCGGCTGATGGCCGCGGCGGCGGGCGATGGCGGCTGCGCGCTCCAGGTTCGGCTGGAAAACGTCGCAGACGGAGGCGATCGCGACGCCGGGCTGGCGGGCGGCGACGTCGAGGTTCTCCGAACCCATGACCCCCACGCCGATGAAGGCGCCGGCGAGACGGTCGTTGGCGCCCCGGATATTGCCGGTGAACAGGGAAGTGGTAAAGGCGGCGCCGGCGGTCTTCAGGAAATCGCGGCGCTCGGTTTTGTCGTCGGGAGGATTGGTCACTTTCCCTTTATATCAGCGGGCGGGGACGACCACAGCACCGCGCACAACACGGCGCGGCATGCGGCAAGGGGCGCCGCGCCCACCAGATGTGCAGCGTCGAGATGTGGCCGTGGCGGATCGACTTCTCCCGTCGCGCATGCGCCGAGATTCTCTTGATCGGCAGATCGACCTCGATCAGGCGCTTTGGGTACTCTGTCATGACCGCCTGTTCCATGAAGTCAACGATCCCTCCACGCGTTGAAGAGACCCTTCAGATCTTGTAGGAACCGCCCGAGAGAGTCCTCGTGCTTCTCCACGTGTCCCAAATCCATTGCCATCACGATGTCCTCCGCGAATTCCTGTCCACCCAGGGGTGCTTCGATACCGCTGTCGCGGATTTCCTTTCGGAGCTGCCTCTTGTACTCGTCCTTGGCGCATTTCACCGCCGGTGTTGTGCATCCGCGACCAAAGACGGCCTGAAACGCCCGAGGATCAGCCAGCATCCACCGTTCGATGTGTGGGTCGGGGATGGCGTAGGATACAAGCTGTTCGAACTGGGGGTAACGGTGGAGCCCGTCGTACATGAGATCTCTGCGGGCGTTGTAGCCTTCGCAGTTGGCATCCGCCACGACGATGACGGCGTCCGGAAGCGATTGCCGGTCTCTTGCCAGATCCCTGAGAAAGTCTCTGAACTCGCTGTGCATGCGCGGGAGTCCGCCCTGAGAACTCAAGAAGCGGGGACTAACGGCGATTTGCCGTTCCTCCTCGAATCGCCGAAGCAGGGCGCCAACGAATTTCTCGTGGAACGACTCCTCGCAGAAGAGAATGACGTCACGCATCGAAATCACCCCGGAGCAGCCGCTGGGAGACAGGTAGCTGCTCGGCGCGCTCCTCCAGCGCCGAGTCTATTCCCAGTTTCCGGCCGAGCGGGCCCCACGTCTCAAAAGGCTCGATGACCGTGGCGCCCTCTGTCTTCCTGCACACAAAGAGGGAATCATCGGGCACATGGTCCGGGAGAATAGGGGAGTGTGTGGTGACGATGAGTTGAGTGTTGCCGGACTCGGCCCTGGCTGCCAGGATCTTCGTGATGTCCCGAATACGACGGGGGTGAACTCCGTTTTCTGGTTCCTCGAAGCCGATCACCGCAGGCGGCTCTTTCACACCGCCAAGAGCAAGCAGGCCAAGAGCGCGCAACGTACCTTCGGAAACAACTCGCGCGGGCATGGCCACATTCCCTTCCAAAAGACTGAGTTCCACCTCGCCGATCTTGTTGACCTCGGTTCTGATCCCGGTGATGGAGGGAATGAGGCTATGCACGGCCTTCTCCACCGCCGCGAATTGACGGGAATCGAGGTTCCGGAGTGTGTTGAGGAAGGCGGCCAACTCTTCTCCCATCAAGCCGATGTGACGAACCTCCTTCACGCTGGTCGCGGCCCTCATCCGCTCGCGCGGCTCGAAGTAGTAGAAGAACCAGCTTTGCAGTTCTTTCCTGAGGGCGGTCAGATGAGGGTAATGCGGAGGGTAGTGAGGACGAGACAGGATTGCGTGGTCCAGGTAGCGGTCAAAGTAGGTAGGGTGCGACTGCCCCTCCATCCGAAGATGAATACGGTTGGCCTTCCTCTCGAGAAACGGCTGTGGCTTAGCCTTCGGTTTGCCATCCCGACCGAGGGCAGCCAGGTACTCGTCGGCCACGTGCAGCACCCCAGTCTTGGGGGTGATTCCGATCTCGATTCGATATCGCAGTTGCCTGTGGTGAATGTAAGAGACCGGTCTCTTGGATTCGCCGCCATCAGCTCCGGGCCCGTGCCCGCGCCGCATCTCGAGTATCTCCTTGTTGACGGAGTCGATGACAACGGGTGAGATCTCAACGTCAACCTCCAGACGAAAAGACGCCGAGTCCCGACTCAGCAGTCCCTCCAGACCGCCCTCGTCAAAGGAGAAGGACTCCATCGGTTTGCCACGGTAGGGAGGCTCAAAGGCTTCCTTCAGACTGCGGCTTCCGGCAATCCGAGACAGGAGCTGGAGGGCGTCGATGAAGTTGCTCTTGCCGGCCGCATTCGGGCCGAACAAGACCGACAGCGGCTTCAACGTCACTTCGACGTTGCGCAAGGATTTGTAATTCTGGATATGTATTCGCCGGATCATTGGATCACTCTCTCAGCCTACGCCGCCAGGATAGCGCTTGCGGGTACATGGTAGTGCTCGGAGTCTCCGGATTTTCCGGATGGGCGCGCCGGGAGATCAGATCGAAGCCGCGTTCCTCCGTCTCTACGCTGACCGCCTTCCGGCCCCGGGGGCGCCGGCCAAAAGGAAACGAATGCGCGGCAACCGCAGGAAATGGTCGTAGACCGGCCAGAGCTGGCGAGGCAAGGGCTCAACAGGGGCGATCGAAGGCATGCCGACGAGCTTGATCGAGACGCCCATCGGCGCGACGCGGATCACCTGGACGGGCTCCGGGAGCACTGGACCCCGAACGATAGCGTTGGTCTTTAGTTCGGACACTTCCATGATGTTGCCTTGCTTGAAGCGCCCCCTCTTCTGGACTGCGACCCGGCTTTGGACTGCCCAAAAAGCCGAATACCACGGATTAGGTTGCGAGAACCGTCACCTGATGTCGGCATCAATCGGCTATTGTGACAAAAATTCAGACTGTCAGGGTCGAAACATCGAAGAGAACCGGGCCCGGGCTGCGCCGCGAGTCTACCCGATTTCAATCGGCCCATTGAAGCAAGGCGCCTCGAAGTCGAGGGACGATACCGTTGCCCGCCACAACTTCAAGCGGTTCCGAAAGCGGCTCCGCGACTGATTGCGCAGGCCGGACCGAAGCTGCTGGCGCGGCGGTGTGGGAAGCTTGCGGGGCGGCGAAGGTTGCTGATAAGATCGTGTGCCGGTCCGCGTTCGGATCCGATGACCTTTCATGCAAGTTTCCGTCGTCGTTGCCTCCCTCGTGGGGGCGCCCTTCATCGACAGGTGTCTCGCCTCGCTGGAGAGCGAGGCCAAAGCCTTTGGCGCCGAAGTGATTGTTGTCGCCTGCGGTTCTAAGGACTACGCGGAGCGAATCGCCAGGCAGTTTCCGTGGACCCGCGTCGTGCACCGCCCGGAGCGGGAAACGGTGCCGGAATTGCGCCGGCACGGCGTGCTGGAATCGAAAGGCGAGATCGTCGCGATCATCGAAGAGCACTGCACGGCCGGCAAGAACTGGCTGCGTCACGCGGTGGAAGGCCACCGGCGGGGCGACTACGGCGCGGTGGGCGGTCCCGTGGTGGACAACAACTACGGCCGGCTGCGCGATTGGGTGGTGTACTACATCGAGTACAACGGCTACATGCCGCCGTTCGCCGAAGGCGAGGCGTGGGACCTCAACGGCGCCAACATCGCCTACAAGCGGAGCGTGCTGCTGGCGCACCAGCATCTCCTGGCGGGCGGATACTGGGAGGCTTCGCTGCATCCGGCGCTGCTGGCGAACAAGGTGAAGTTTCTCTCGCTGCCGGAGATGAAAGCGCATCATACCGGGCCGTTCGATTTCGGGTATTACCTGGAACAGCGTTACCTGTTCAGCCGGGCGTTCGCGGGTTCCCGGTCCAAAGGCATGCCGGCGCCGAAGAAGCTGGCCTACCTCGCCGCCGCGCCGTTAATTCCGGCGGTTCTGCTGGCGCGCATCGGGGCGCGAGTGTGGCAGAAGCGGTGTCATCCGGGCAAGTTCCTGCTGGCGTCGCCCCTGATCTCGGTGGCGCTCATCGCCTACGTGTGGGGGGAATGGATCGGGTACCTCGCGGGTCCGGGCGATGCGTTGATGAAGGTGGAGTGAGATGGGGGAGGCGGAGGAACCGGTCCTGTCGGTGGTAGTGGCGATCGTCTGCGACACGATTCGCGCGCGGTCGGACGCGACGTACCTGGAGGGGAGCCTCGAGTCGCTGGCCCGGCAGGAGGACGCGCCTCCGATGGAGGTGATCGTGCCATATCACCCGCGAATCCGCGGGATTGAGCGGGCGCGCGAGCGGTTCCCTTGGGTGCGTTTCCTCCCGGTGAACGATCTCAAAGAGTACAAGGAGAACGAAGCGGGCCGGGAACACCACGACGAACTCCGGTCGCGGGGGCTGGCAGCCGCCCGGGGCCGCATCGTGGCGATGCTGGAAGATCACGGGCGCGCGGCGCCGCGGTGGTGCGCCAACATCGTCCGGGCGTACGAGCGGCGCTTCGCCGGCGTTGGCGGCGCGATCGAAAACTCGGTGGACCGGCCGTTGAACTGGGCGGTATACTTCTGCGATTTCGGCCGCTATCAGAATCCGGTACCTGCCGGAGAAGCCTTGATGATCAGCGACGCCAACGCTTCATATAAACGGAGCGAACTGGAAGCGGTGCGCTCGTCGTGGGCGGCGTTGTTCAACCAGGTGGAGGTGAACGGCGCGATCCGGGCGCGCAGTCAGAAGCTCGGCATCTTCCCGGACATCGTGATCTTTCAGCATCGGGAAGGGCTGGGTTTGAAGGAGGCGCTGGCGGAGCGCTACGTATGGGGCCGTTCGTTCGCTTCGAGCCGCGTCAGGTGGATCGGCGGCGTCAGGAGGGCGATTCACGCGTTTCTGACTCCGGTTCTGCCCGCGGTGTTGGTGGCGCGGATGACGCTCGACGTGATGAAGAAGGGCCGGTTGCGCGGGGCGTTCCTGAAGGCGTTGCCGCTCACCGTTCTGCTGTCGGTGAGCTGGTCGGCGGGCGAACTGGCGGGCTACCTGACGGGAAGCGCGCGAATGGCGCGCTAATGGTATGCTAGTTGGATCATTGCGGCTGTGGAGATCTTTGTAGGTCCGTGAAGCGCGACTACGAGGAAGAGGAGGCGCTGGATGGGCTGGGCGAGAATATTCGTCCGCTCAATTTCCTGCACCTGACGACGTTTTACCCGCCCTACAGCTTCGGCGGCGACGCGGTGTATTTATACCGCCTGTGCCACGCGCTCGGGGATGCGGGGCATCGCGTCGACGTGGTCCACTGCGTGGACTCGTACCACCTGCTGCATCCGGCCAAGCCGGGTCTGCAATTCGCGCAGCATCCCAACGTGGAAACGCACGAACTGCGAAGCAGGCTCAAGGGCCTATCGCCGCTGCTGACATATCACATCGGGCGGCCGGGGCTGAAGGCGAAGCCGCTGCGCCGCATTCTCAATAGCAAGCAATTCGACGTTCTGCACTTCCACAACATTTCGCTGCTGGGGCCGCAGACGATGGCATTGGAGCCGGACGATCCGAACCACCTGGTGAAGATGTATACGGCGCACGAGCACTGGCTGATCTGCCCGACGCACGTGTTGTGGAAACTCAACAGCCGGCCCTGCGACAAGCCGGAGTGCCTGCGGTGCACGCTGGCATCCAAGAGGCCGCCGCAGCTCTGGCGCTATTCGCGGCTGCTGGAGACGGCGAGCAATCACGTGGACCAGTTCGTATCGCCGAGCCGGTTTTCCGCGGGCATGCACATGCAACGCGGCTTCCCTAGGCCCGTAGGGCATCTTCCGTATTTCATCGGCCGGCGGGACCGGGACTGGCAGGATCCCGCGCCGCGCCCGCACGGAAAACCGTATTTTCTGTTTGTCGGCCGGCTGGAGACCATCAAGGGTTTGCAGACGCTCATCTCGATCTGGGACCGCGTGCCGGACGCGGATCTGCTGGTGGCCGGGACCGGGACGCAGGAAGTGCAATTGCGCGCCATGGCGTCGTCGAACCCTCGGATCAAGTTTCTCGGCGAAAAGAATCCGCAGGACCTGGGGGCATTGTATTATTACGCGGTGGCGTGCATCGTCCCTTCGATCACCTTCGAGACCTTCGGCATCGTCTGCATCGAAGCGTTCGTGCGGAAGACGCCGGTGATCGTGCGGGACCTGGGCGCGCTGCCGGAAGTAGTGCAGGACAGCCAGGGCGGTTTCGTCTACCGCACCGACGAGGGACTGCTGGACGCAATCGGGCGGCTGCTGGCGATGCCGCGGCTGCGGGACGAACTAGGCCAAAACGGCTATGAAGCCTTCCTCAAGTACTGGTCCACCGAGGCCCATCTCAAAATCTATTTCAGGATGCTGCGGCAGGCGGCGCAAAGGAAATTCGGATTTGTGCCGTGGGAGGTCAAGCAGCACCTGCCACTTCCGACGTAAGCTGTATTAGAGATCCTTCATGTCAACCTTTCTTATCACCGGCGGGGCGGGGTTTATCGGTTCGCATCTGGCGGAAAGACTGCTGGAATTGGGCCAAAAAGTGGTCATTCTCGACGATCTTTCCAGCGGCAGCGTCAAGAACATCGCTCACCTTCGCTCGAATCGGGACCTGGAGTTTGTCGCCGAGAGCGTCATGGACCGGGGAATCCTCTACGAACTGGTGGACGTCGCCGATATCGTCGTGCACCTGGCGGCGACGGTCGGCGTTTTGAACATCATCGACAGCCCCGTGACGACGATCCAGAACAACGTCGGCGGAACGGAGGCGGTGCTGAACGCGGCGGCCAAGAAGAAGAAGAAGGTCATCGTTGCGTCCACCTCCGAGGTGTACGGCAAGAGCCGGCACCCGCTGTTTCGCGAAGACGGCGACCTGGTGTTCGGCCCCACCAGCAAGTGGCGGTGGAGCTACGCCTCAAGCAAAGTTGTGGACGAATTCCTGACGCTGGCGTACTGGAGGGAATACCGGGTGCCGACGCTGATCGTGCGCTTGTTCAACACGATCGGTCCGCGCCAGACGGGGCGGTACGGCATGGTGGTCCCGCGCTTTCTGCGCCAGGCGATGAGCGGCCAGAACCTGAGCGTTTTCGGCACGGGCGAGCAGACGCGCTGCTTCACCTACGTGCTGGACGTGGTGGAATGGCTGCTGCTGCTGGCCGCGAACGACCAGGCGGTCGGCGAGGTGTTCAACCTCGGCAACCCGGAGGAAGTCTCCATCAACGAACTGGCGCGCCGGATCATCGCGATGATCGGCTCGCGGGTCGGAGTCGACTATGTAACTTACGCCGAAGCCTACGAGAAAGGCTTCGAAGACATGGAGCGGCGCGTCCCGGACATTTCGAAAGTGAACAGGTTGACCCGGTACGAGCCCCGGTACAGCCTTGACGAGAGCCTCCGCTTGACGCGCGACTGGTTTGTGGCCGAGAAGATTCTTGAGGAGTCGGCCGCATTTCAATACTCGCCGCCGGTTCCCAGCGTCCGGCAGCAGGCGTCATCGGAGGGACATGGCTGAGGCGCCTACCGCGCTATCGGACGCCTTTCCTGACAGTTCAGAGCCGGTTCGAGCGCGCCTCGACGCCGGCCGCATCGCAACCAACTACGTACTGCTGGTAGGCGGCGAGTTTCTGGCCAAGCTCGTCACTTTTCTGGCCTTTACCTACCTGGGACGGACGTTGGGCGCGGCGCGTTACGGCTCGCTGGAGTTCGTTCTGGCGGCGCTGGTGTTTTTCACGCTTCCGGTGGACCTCGGCCTGGGGGTGTACGGAGCGCGGGAGATCGCCAAGGACCGCGACCGGGCGCCGCTGCTGCTGATCTACGTGACCAGATTGCGCGCGCTGCTGATGGCGGCGTCGCTGGCGCTGTTTCTCCTGTTCACCTGGGCGATCGACAAGCCCTGGGAAGTGAAGCAACTACTGATGGCGTACGGGTGCAGCCTGCCGGCATGGCCGTTTTTTCTGCAATGGTTTTTTCAGGCCCACGACCGGATGGGTTGGGTGGCCTGGGCTTCCATCGTGCGCTACGGGCTGTTCGCCGGACTGGTGTTCCTGTTCATCCGTCCGCAGACGCCGCTGTACGCAATCGGTCTGATCGAATGCGCGGCGGTGGCGGGCGCGGCGGCCTTCTGTCTGGCTGCGGCCCGCCAATTCGCGCGGCGGGGACGGGGAGCCCGGCTGCCGCTGCGCGCGACGATGCAATACCTGCGGGAAGCGGCGCCCATCGGGTTGACGGAGCTGACCTGGGCTTTCCTGTGGTACATCGCCATGGTCCTGCTCGGGTTCATGGTGATCGATGCGTCGCTGGGTTGGTTCGGAGCATCGCACCGCGCGCTGATGGCGCTGCACACCTTCGTGTGGCTGTATTTCTTTAATCTCCTACCGTCGATATCCCGATGCGTGGCGCAGCCTCCGGAGGCGCTGGCGTCGATTGTGAGGAAATCGCTGGGCCTGACCAGTTGGGGCGGCGTCTTCGTCGCGCTGACGCTGAGCCTGCTGGCCGCCGATCTGCTGCGGCTGGCGTACGGGAGCGGATTCGCGCCGGGCGGATACCTGTTCGCGACGCTGGTCTGGATTATTCCGGTGGCGCTGGTGAGCGGGCATTGCCGGTACGCGCTGATCGCCTATAACCTCCAGCGCTGGCTGTTCCGCTGCACGGCGCTAGCGGCGGCTACGGTCGTCGCGCTGTGCCTGTTGCTGATTCCGAAGATCGGCGCGCTGGGGGCGGCGTACGCGCTGGTGGCGGGCTGCACGCTGGAACTGACGCTGGTCTATGTTTGCATGCGGCGGTTCATTGCCAGGATCGATTTCCTACCTTATCTGATCCGCCCGGTGGGCGCGCTGGCTGTCTGCCTGGCCGGCTACGCGGCGCTGGCCCCGTATAACCGGATGGCGGCGGCGCTAGCGGCCTCGACGCTGTTCTTCTGTCTGATGATAATCGCGAACCGGCGGGACATTCCTCGCCTGGCGGTGCTGGTCGCGAGGCGGAGATCGCCGTGGGACCCGTGATGGCGGAAAGGGCCGCCGCCGGCTCGAAGGTGAGCGGCGCGGCCTGCATCGCGGGCGGCGCGTTGCTCGTCCTGGCGGCCGCTCTTCTCACCGGTCCAGGGATCGAACAGGCGCTGCGCGGCGAAGCAACGGGCGCCCTCAAGTGGGGGCCGGCATTGTTCCGCGCGCTGCTCGGCATACATGGCGTCCTGCTGGCGGCGATCGGGATCTGGGCGTGGCGGCGATGGCCTAAAGCGTCCGCGGATCGCTACAAGTCCGAAGCTCGGGCCACTCCGGGCGTCTTGTTCGCACTCGGGCTGCTGTGCGCGGCAGCTCTGGCGCTGCGCCTCCACGGGCTCGACGCGCAGTTGTGGTACGACGAGGTGCTGACCCTGGTGGAATTCGTCCGGCTTCCGCTCGGCCGGATCGTGACCACCTTCACGAATCAGAACCAGCACATGCTGTATTCGATCATGGCGCGAGTCGCCATGGACTGGTTCGGGGAAAGCGCCTGGACGCTGCGTCTTCCCGCGGTCCTGTTCGGCGTAGCAAGCATCGCGGCGCTGTTCCCGTTGGCGCGGAAACTCACCAGCGTGTCCGAAGCGCTGCTGGCCTGCGCGCTGATGACCTTCTCCTATCACCACATCTGGTTTTCGCAGAACGCGCGAGGCTACTCGGGACTCCTGTTCTTCTCGATTCTGGCGACCTGGCTGTGGCTGGAGGCGATCGAGCGCAACCGGTGGCGCTGGTGGCTGTGGTACGCGGCGACGCTCGCGCTGGGCATGTGGACGCAGATGACCCTGGCGTTTGTCATCGCGGCGCACGGCATGACGCTGGGCATTGAATGGCTCCGGCGGCGCGGCGCGTTATCGTTGTGGAAGGCTGCGGCGGCTTACGCGCTGTCGGGCGCCTTGACGCTTCAGCTCTACGCGCTGACCGCGCCCGAATTCCTGCACAGTGCGGTGGGCGAGGTGTCGATGCCGTCGGCGTGGACGAATCCCTTGTGGCTGGTAACGGAAACGCTGCGCAACCTGCGGGCGGGCTTCGTGGCATGGGCGGCGGTGGCGGCGGGCGGCATCCTGGTGCTGGCGGGATGGTGGAGCATCTTGCGGCGGAACCGCGCCGCGGCGCTGGTGATGCTGCTTTCGGTGGGGCTGTGCGCGGTTACCATGCTTCTGGCCGGCCACAACCTTTGGCCGCGATTCTTTTACTTCGCCGCCGGTTTCGCGATCATAATCGTCATCCACGGAACGGCGCTCGCCCCCCGGCTGTTGCTCGCGGCGGCGCCGGGGCTTCGCCGTTGGGAGACGCCGTTGCGGCGCGCGGGCGAGGCGGCGGCCCTCCTGCTGATCGCCGCATCGGCGGTTACCATCCCGCGGGCATACCTGCCGAAGCAGGATTTCGTCGGCGCGCGCGAGTACGTGAATGGAAACCGGCAGCCGGGCGACGCCGTGCTCACAACCGGGCTGGCGGCCAAGGCGTACTCCGATTACTACGCGCCGGAGTGGCGCGAGACGCGGACGGCGGCGGAACTCGAGCAGGCGGCTAGCGCGAACCGGCGTGTCTGGCTGGTATACACGCTGCCGATCCAGATTCAGGGCTTTCTGCCCGAGGTCTGGAAGACGATCCAGCGCGATTTCCAGGTGGTGAAGGTATTCCCGGGCACGCTCGGCGGCGGCGAGCTGTATGTGTGCCGGGAGCGCGTAGAATGATGAAACAGGCGATGGAGCAGGCGCTCAGCGTTGTGATTCCGGCCTACAGCGAGGAAGGCGCGATTGCCCGGGTAGTCGCCGAAGTGCGCGGGATGCTGGATTCCCATGGCATCCGCGGCGAGATCGTCGTGGTGGACGACGGGTCGAAGGACCGCACGGCGCAGGCGGCATTCTCGGCGGGCGCGCGCGTCATCCGGCACCGCAGTAACCGCGGCTACGGCGCGGCGCTAAAAACGGGCATCAGCGCCGCGCGGCACGACGTCGTGGCGATCATCGACGCCGACGGCACCTACCCGGCTTCCGCGATTCCGGCGATGCTCGCCGAACTGAAGAACGCCGACATGGTCGTGGGCGCGCGGATCGGCAAGAACGTCAAGATCCCGCTCGTTCGCCGGCCGGCGAAGTGGGCGCTGAAGCACCTGGCGAACTACGTCACCGCCTCGAGCATCCCGGACCTGAACAGCGGCCTGCGGGTCTTTCGCCGTAACGTGGTTCTGCAGTACTTCCCTATTCTTCCCGAGCAGTTCAGTTGGACCACGACGATCACGCTGGCGATGCACTGCGACAAGTACGCGGTGCGCTACTATCCCGTCGACTACCGGCCCCGGGTGGGACGATCGAAGATCGTGCCGTGGGACGCGATGAGCTTCGCGGTGCTGATCCTGCGGACGGCGATGCTGTTCCGGCCGCTGCGGGTGTTTCTGCCGCTGGTGGCGATTTGCGGGCTCTATGGGGTGGCAAAAACGGCTCTGGACCTGTACCGGGACGGTTTCGTGTCGCCGTCGGCATCGGTGGCGCTGATGAGCGCGCTGCTGATTCTGATGATCGGCACCCTCGGCGACGCGATCGCGACGCGGCTGGGGCATCTCAACACGGGGCTGGTGGTCGGCGTTCAAACGCACGAGGAAGAAATGACGGAGGAAGTGGAACGGTGATCTGGCTCCGGGCGTACCTGTTCGCGGGCTTGGTTGCCCACAAAGTGGTGTGGGAGTTGCTGAAGCGGCAGGGCGCCCCGCCGGCCAAGCGCCAACTCTCGACGCGGGAGCGCCTGGGGAAGCTGGCCAAGCAGGCGATCCTGATCGGCATCCTCGTGCAGACGCTGTTCCTGGATGTGTTTCCCATCGCCGAGGACGCCTGGGGGCTCCGGGTTGCCGGAACGGCGATCTACACGCTGGGGCTGCTGATGGCGATCTCCGCGCGGCTCCAGCTTGGCTCGAACTGGTCCGACATCGAAGCGGCGCAGGTGAAGCAGGAGCAGGCTGTCGTGGCAAACGGCATCTATCGCTGGGTACGCCATCCGATATACGCCGGCGATCTTCTCCTTCTGTTCGGTCTGGAGCTGGCGCTGAACTCGTGGCTCGTGCTCGGCGTCTTCGTTCTGGCGCCGGTGGTGCTGATGCAGGCCGTGCGGGAGGAAAAGATGCTGGTCAGGAATCTGCCCGGTTACGCCGAGTACTGTTCGAAAACCTGGCGTTTCGTACCATTCGTACTGTAGGGCGACCGGTGGACGCGTTTTCCTTGGTACCCAGGGGGCGCATGCTATCGTAGTGGATATATGAACGCCTGGGAACGGGTACGGCGGCATCTACGCATCACCTCGATGAACTACGGCTGGGTTGACGCTCCGACGCCCCCGTTTCTGATCCTATTTATCAACTCTATCTGCAACCAGACGTGCGAGCACTGCTTTTACTGGCGCAACCTCAACCGCCGAGACGACCTCACGGTAGACGAACTGCAGAAGCTCTCCCAGGACCTGGGGCCGATCGAGAATCTCAACCTCTCGGGCGGGGAGCCCTTCCTGCGCAAGGAATTCGGCGAGATCTGCCGGTTCTTCATCCGGAACAACGGGGTCAAGCAGATCTACGTTCCGACCAACGGATCGTTCGCGGACCGGACCGTCAAGGCGCTCGAAGAGGTCTTTAAGGAGCCGGGACTGGAACTGTTCGCGGCGGAGCTTTCGCTGGACGGCATGCACGAGTTCCACGATTCGTTTCGCGGCATGAAGGATGCGTTCGAGCGGTCGATGGGCACCTACGACGCGCTGGCCGAGATGCAGAAGCGCGAGCCGCGGCTGCGGATCCATTCCGTCTCGACGGTGACTGACACCAACGTTCACGAGATCCGGAGGCTGACGTCGTACCTTTACGAACGCTGCCCTCAGATGGACCATCACAACCTGGCCATCATCCGCGGCGACCGCAAGAACCCGTCGCTGCAAGGTCCAGCGTTGGAGGAATACAAGCGGCTGTACGACTACATGAAGTCGCTGTGGGCGCCGCGCGAGACCGGCCGCTACGGCGCCATCGTCGAGCCGCTGCTACAGGCGGCCAAGACCCGCACCTCCGTGGAGCGGCGCCAAGTGGTTCCGTGCCGCGCGGGGATTCTGACCGGCGTCGTCTATTCGAATGGCGACGTAAGCCTGTGCGAAACGCACGCGCCGATCGGCAACATTCGTGAGAAGACGTTCCGGCAGATCTGGCATTCCGAAGAAGCGACGAAGCTTCGGGCGTCGATCGCGGCCAGGGAGTGTTACTGCACGAACGAAGTCTTCCTCTGGCCAAGCATCGTGTACCAGCCGCCGCAGTTGGTGAAGGTAATCGCCCAGGCGCGTCCGTGGGAAAAGCCGAAACCCGTCCCGCCGAGCGCCCCGCCTCCGCCGCCCTCCGAAGCGAAACCGCCCGAGCTGATCGTACTTCGGTAGGGCGAATGCGCTCCAGAATGTGGCGCAAATATACGGCGTCGTCGCTCACAACGCCACTGCTTCGGCCAGGATCCGTTCGCGGAGGTAGGGGTGGAGACCTCTCACGGTTACCACCTCGACGCGGCGGCTCGCAAAAAAAACGGGAAACCGGCCGGCATTCGAGCCTTCCGGTTTCCCCCAGGAGCAGTGTTGAGGTTTACTGCTTAGCGAGAGGCCGCTTGGACCTTTGGCGCCGACAGGTAGCCCACGATCCGGTCTTTCTTTACATCGTTGACCACGATCTCGTACGGCGTCCGGTAGCCGCCGGCGTAGAACTGAATCGGTTCATTGATCGTCCGGTCCTTCTTCTGGACGGTGCGATCGTCGGCGACGACATCCATCGTGAACTTGCCTTGCTTGGGGAAGGTCTTGCGCAGGACCAGGGAGACGTTGCCGACGCGCTGCGGGTCGCCTTTCTTGGAGATGTCGAACTCGAAGTAATGACGTTCGCCCAGTTCGCGAAGGGCCGCGAGTTCCTTGGCGTTGGTGGCGATCAGGCCGCTCTGGACTCCAAGGTCGCCTCTGACGCTCTTCAGGTCGCCAATGGCGGCCTCCAGGTCGGAGCGGGTCTGCGTGACGTCGCCCGCGACGCTGTTGACTTTTTCATCCGTCGCGGTCGCATTCTGCCTTACCTGGCCTAACTCGTCGGAAAACTGGGTGCTCTGCTTGCGATACTCTTCCGAAAGCTCCTTCACCAGTTGCTCGGCCCGCCGTTCGGCTTGCGTCTTGGCGCGGCCGGCGGCCGTGGAGGCCTGAGCCCGAGCATCGTCGAGTTGCCGTTGCAGTTCGGCGACCCGCTCGTCCGCCCTGGAGTTCCAAGCGCTGGTCTGCGCGGTCATCGAAGTGAACCGGGCCTGCAGGGATTCGTCGAGTTTCGCGACCTGGTCCTTGGTTTGCCCAATCTGCCAGACAGCATAAATATTGCCGGCGATCAGCGCCAGCACGAGAATCCACAGCGCCGCGTGGCCGCCCGATCTCGTCTTCTCCGTTTGCATCTGAGTTTGCTCTTCCATGGGAACTCCTTCGTCCTTATCCGTTTGTCCGCCTCCCGGACCGGCCGTTGATCCGCTCCGACTTTGGCGTTGCGCCAAGATAGAAGCAAACCCGGGGCCAAACGACAGGGGAAGGCGCGGACATCGGGAACCTTTTGAAAACAGGCGAGAACATTTAACTCCGCCGGATAAAGGCAAGGCGGAAACTCCGTGTCGGAGTCACACTCCGTGTGAATGCGGAATGTGGAAACCGCCATCGCGTTGCGGCGCTACGCAAACGGCCAAATGATCTACGATAAAGGGCATGGGGTCCCCCGCCCGGGTTCTGGTCGTTGACGACGACGAAGACCAGCGAACAACGCTCGCCCGCATGGTCGCGGCTCTCGGCTATGACGCTCAGACGGCGTTCGACGGACAAGACGCGCTGGAGAAACTCGGCTCCTACCCGGCCCATGTGCTGGTTACGGATCTTGTCATGCCCCGGCTGGACGGACGGGAACTGCTCCGGGCGCTTCGGCAGCACCACGGACCGCCGGCGATCGTGCTGACGGCTCACGGCAGCCTGGAAAAAGCGGTTTCCACCGTGAAGGATCTCGGCGCATTCTGGTACCTGGAAAAGCCGATCGAGATGCCGGAGCTGAGCCTGCTGCTGGAGCGGGCGGCTTCCCAGAGCCTGTTGCGGCAGGAAACGGACCGCCTACACCGCCAGCTCAGTTACCAGGGAATGCTGGTCGACCTGGTGGGCAAATCGCCGGCCATGCAGCAGGTGTTCTCGCTGATCCGGCAGGTGGCCGAGCACAACGCCTGCGTCCTGATCACGGGCGAGAGCGGCACCGGAAAGGAACTGGCGGCGCGCGCCATCCACCGGCTGAGCGCACGCAGCGGCCGACCGTTTATCGCGGTCAACTGCGCCGCCTTGCCGGAATCGCTGATCGAAAGCGAACTATTCGGCCACGAGAAAGGGTCGTTCACGGGCGCGGTGACCAGCCGGCCCGGCTGCTTCGAACTGGCGCACACCGGAACGCTGCTGCTCGACGAGATCGGCGAAATGCCCATCGGCACGCAGGCCAAATTACTGCGGGTGCTCGAGGATTCGCGTGTGCGGCGGCTGGGGGGCAAGGCGGAGTTTGCCACCGACGTGCACGTCATTGCGGCGACGAACCGCGATCCCGAGGAAGCCGTCCACAAGGGTCAGTTGCGGATGGACCTCTATTACCGGCTGAACGTGTTCCAAATCGCGCTGCCGCCGCTGCGCGAGCGCAAAGACGACATCCCGCTGCTGGTGGAATCGATGCTCGGTCCGTTGAACGAGAAGTTCGGCTGCAAGGTGGCGGACGTCGAGCCGGAAGCGATGGCCGCGTTTCACAAGCACAACTGGCCGGGCAACGTGCGCGAACTTCGCAATGTGCTGTCGAGGGCCGTGATCCTGGCCGGCGAAGGGACCATCCAGATGAGGCATCTGCCGCCTGGCTTCGCCGGAAGCGTGCCGGCGGAACGGCCGGCGCCCAGGAGTTCGGAAGCGGGCCTGTTCATCCCCATCGGGTACACGGTGCGCGACGCCGAGCGGGTCCTGATCGAACGGACGCTGCAATACGCCGGCAACAACAAGACGAGGGCGGCGGCGATCCTCGGCATCGGCCTGAAGACGCTTCATACCAAGCTGAAGGAGTACCGGGAAGCGGACGGCCAGCCGGTGGCGACGGCCGAAGAAGCGTAGCGGGCTTATGCAGCCGAAGACCCGGCTTACGCTGCTCATCGTGGCGCTGGTAGCCACCGTGGTGCTGCTCCTGTCCAGCCTCTACCTGTACAGCCTGGCAGGCTCCCGATTTCAGGACGTAATGGGGAACTCCCGCGTCGCGGCCGAACAGGTGAAGAACTACTTGTTACAGCGGGTGCGTGAGCAAACCCGCCTGCTTCCTCCGGCCGGCCTGGAGGAGACAAAGCTGATGTGGCGGCAGTTCGTGCGCGACGATCCGCTGTTCACCAGCTTCCTGGTGGGCACGATCGCCAGTTCCAGCGGCGTGGTGGAGATCTTCATCACCGACGGCGAGGGGACGGTCCTGTCCACCTCGAACCCGATGCGGCTGGACCACAAGGCGGCGGCGGGGCGAAGCCTCGAGGCGTGGTCCGAGCAAAGCACATGGCGCAAGCTGTGGCAGATTTTGACGAGCAATGTCGACTATGAACTGCTGGTGCCGCTGGGCACGCCGCGCACCAACGAAGTGCTATTTACGGTTCGCGTGCTCGTGTCGCCGGTGTTGCTACGGAGCCTGGTACTGCCGCAATTGCGCGGACTCGCGCTGGTGAGCCTGCTCTCGATTGTCGGCTCGGCGGTGGCGGCCGGCATCCTGGCGAATATCGCCGCGCGGCCTCTGCGGCGCGTATCGCAGATGATCGATCTCATCGCGCAGGGCAGGCCGGAGGAACTGCCCCCCGCGACGCACGATCCGCAATTGGCTGCGCTGCAATCGAAATTGACGCTGTTGGGCGAACAGATTCGGGGCGCCACCGAGAACGCCTCGCAGTTGCGGGGCAACGTGGCGCAGTTGCTGGAGAGGTTCGAGGACGCGGTGCTGCTGTTCGATCGGAACGACCGCCTGGTGATGGCCGGCAAGGCGACCGAACGGTTCCTCCCCCAAGGCCGCTGGGACCTGATCGGGCGATCGATCGAGGAGGTGTTTCCCGCCTCCACCCCCGTCGGCGCGATCGTGCAGACGAGCGCGCAACTGAATCGCTCGGTGAAGGACCATCTGGCCCAGATCGCGCAGCAGGAGGGAAAACCGGCGCGCGCGCTGGTGAGCATCGAAGTGCTGGAGGACTTCCCGTCGCGCCAGCGGCTGGGCACGATGGTCACGCTGCGCGACGCGGAATCGCGGAGGCAGCTCGAATCGCAGTTGGACGTCTCCTACCGGCACGAGGCGATGGGACAGATTCTGCGCGGCGTGGCGCACGAAATCAAGAACCCGCTGAACGCGATCTACACCCACCTCCAACTGCTCCAGTTGGAAATCGCCGGCGAGGACGAGAAGCTGAAGCAGGAGGTGGACGTTATCAGCCGCGAAATCAAGCTGCTGGACCGCATGGTGGTGACGCTGCTGGATTTCACCCGTCCGCTCGAGATCAAGCGCGAGGAGACGGACCTGGCGGCACTGGCGGGCGAGGTCGCAAAGCTGGTTCGCCCGGAGGCGGCGAAAAAACAGGTGGCGGTGGAAATCGGGGGCGATTGCGAGAGCGCCGTCGTATCGGGCGATTACGGGCTGCTGCGGCAGGCGGTGATGAACGTTGTCAAGAACGCCGTCGAAAGCATGACCCGCCCTGGGACCATCCGCATCGAGGTCGCGCGGCATGACGACGCGTACGTGCTGGCGGTGGCCGACGAAGGATCGGGCATTCCGCCCGAGGTTCGCCCCAAGATCTTCAACCTCTATTTCACGACGAAGGGCCGCGGTTCCGGAATCGGTCTGGCCATGTCGTACCGGGTGGCGCAACTCCACGACGGGACGCTCGAGTTCGACAGCGAGGTGGGCAAAGGCACCACTTTCCGCTTCCGGATCCCGAAGAGCGCCAGGCGCGCGGCCGCGTAGGCCCTGGCGGCGCCGTCAGAGCAGCGCGCGGAGGTTTTCTTCCAACCGGGCGAGGTCGTCCTCCGAGTTGTAGAAGTGCACGGAGACCCGGAGATTCCCGTGGCGCGCGGAGACCTGTACGCGGCGCGCTTTCAGCTCGCGGGCTAGGCGCGAGGCGTCGACGCCCTCGAAGCGCGCGGCGATCACCGTGGAATCGTAGTACGGCTTTTCGTCGTACAGCAGCTTGCCGCCGAGGCCGCGCAGCAGGTCGCGGGTTTTGGCGGCCAGTTCCATTACCCGGCTCTGGATGTTCGCCGGGCCGAGTTCGAGCATGAGGTCGAGCGAGGCGCCCATCGCATACAGCAAGGGGAACGCGAGCATTCCGCCTTCGTATTTCTCCGCCGCCTCGACAAACTCCGGCGCGCCGTGGTGGAGGTTGTCCACCTGCCGCCAGTTCTTATGGCTGCGCCACCCGATGACCGCCGGGGCGAGGCGTTTGCGAAAGTCGGGATGGACGTACATGAAGCCGGCCCCGTTGGGCGAGAGCAGCCACTTATACCCGTGCAAGGCCATCATCGCGGGCTGGATTTCGACCGCGTCGAAGCAGAGAGCGCCAACGCTTTGCGTGCCGTCAAGGTAGAGCGGGATGTCGCGTTGGCGAAGAAAGGCGGAGACTTCGCGCAGAGGGGGCCGGAAGCCACTCGTGTAGTTCACCGTGCTCATGATCGCCAGGCGCGTGTTCGGCGTCAGCGCGTCGTAGAACTGCTCCCACGGCGTTTCCACCACCTCGACGCCGGACTCGCCAAGCAGAGCCGGGTAGTAGAGATTGTTCGGGAACTCGTCTCGCAGCGTGACGACGCGGTCTCCCGGACTCCAATGCATCCCGGCGACCAGCATGCCGAGCGCCGGCGCGGCGCCGGTGACAAACGCGATGTCCTCGGCGCGGCAGTTGATCAGGCGCGCGGCGGCTCCCCGGATGCGGTCGGCGTCGTCGAACCAGTCGAGGAAATCCCAGCAGGCCAATTCGTCGCGGTGCTGGAAGTGCCGGTTGACGGCTTCCACCGCGCGGCGGGGCAACTGCCCGAACGTGGCGGTGTTGAGAAACGTCCAGTTCTCCAGCGCGGGAAATTCGCGGCGCGCCGCCTGCCAGTCAACGGTCATGGCGGCTGCTCCGCACGCTCTCCGCGACGAAAGCCGCGGCGTCGCCCGCATCGACGTCACGCACCCGGCTGGAGCGCCGCTCGAGGAACTCCACCTTGCCGCCGGCAGCCTTTTTGCCGACCGTGACGCGGTAGGGAATGCCGATCAGGTCGGCATCCTTGAACTTGACGCCAGGGCGCTCGTCGCGGTCGTCCAGCAGGACGTCGAGGCCGAAGGAACGGCAGGCTTCGTAAATGTCGAGGGCAACCTTCCATTGGGTGGCATCGGCCTTGTTCACGGGCGTCACCACGGCTTCAAAAGGGGCGATCGAGACCGGCAGCGCCGCGCCGTCGGCGTCGTGGAACAACTCCATCGCGGCGCTGAGGATACGCTCGATGCCGATGCCGTAAGAGCCCATGATCACGGGGATCTCCTTTCCTTCCTCCGTGAGCACGTTCAGCCCCATCGAATGGGAGTATTTGTAGCCGAGCTTGAAGATGTGACCGATTTCGACGGTCTTCAGCGCCTCGACCGGCGCGGCGCAATTGACGCAGGAGTCGCCGCCGGCCGCTTGGCGCAGGTCGTGGAACTCGGGACGGAAGTCCTCGCCGGGGGTCACGTTGCGGAGGTGGTAGTCATCGCGGTTGGCGCCGCAGATCATGTTCCGGCGGCCGTCTAGCGCGCGATCGGCGAGGATCCGCATGTTCATTACCCCGACCGGGCCGAGAGAACCTGCCTCCGCGCCGAACCACTCGCCGATTTCCGCCGGGTGCGCCGGGCGCAGTTCGGCGGCGCCCAGCACGCCCTGGAGCTTGGTTTCGCTCAACGCGTGGTCTCCGCGCAATAGCGCGAGCGCCGGCTTCCCGTCCGCGACCATGACCAGGCTCTTGATCTGCGAGGATTCCGGCAGACTGGTGAAGGCCGCCACCTCGGCGATGGTCTTGCGGCCGGGGGTGTGGAACTCCTCGGGCTCGAGGTTCCCTTCGGGATCGGCGGCGGCGGGAGGCGCCGGCGCGGTGACGGCCTTTTCCAGGTTGGCGGCGTAGCCGCAATTGGCGCACCGGACCACCAGGTCCTCGCCGGCGTCGGAGACCACCATGAACTCATGCGACTGGCTGCCGCCCATGGCGCCGGAGTGGGCCTCCACCACCATGTAGTCGAGGCCGCAGCGGTCGAAAATCCGGCAGTAGGCGCGGTGATGTTTGTCGTAGGAGACGTCGAGGCCGGCTGGGTCCACGTCAAACGAATAAGAGTCTTTCATGATGAACTGGCGGACGCGGAGGAGGCCGGACTTAGGGCGAGGCTCGTCCCGGAACTTCGTCTGGATCTGGTACCAAATCTGAGGCAACTGGCGGTAACTTCGCAATTCGCCGCGGGCGATGCTGGTCATCACCTCTTCGTGGGTCATGCCGAGGCACAGGTCGCGGTGAAAGCGGTCCTTCAGGCGGAACATGTTGTCGCCCATCACCTCCCAGCGCCCGGACTCCTTCCAGAGTTCGGCCGGGTTGAGGGCGGGCAGCAGCATCTCCTGGGCGCCGATGGCGTCCATCTCCTCGCGGACGATGCCAATGATCTTCAGCAGCGATCGTTGAGCCAGAAACAGGTAGCTATAGATGCCGGTAGATAGCTGGCGTATGTAGCCGGCGCGCAACAGCAACTGGTGGCTGACCACGTCCGCTTCGGCGGGCGTCTCCCGTAACGTAGGGATGAATAACTTACTCCATAACATGCAGATATCTCTTGGAGGGCGGGGGTAAAGGTCCAATTGTAGCATGCTAAAATTGAGTGTCACCCCCGCTCCGTGAGGGCAACCGGGCGAGGACCGGACCTGAGGTTACTTTGATGGACAACAACGCACGGCTGGCGCGGCCTCTCTCGGAGGTCGACCCGGAGATTCACGATCTGATTCGTGACGAAATCGAGAGGCAGAACTCCGGGATTGAGCTGATCGCCAGCGAGAACTTCACATCGGAAGCGGTGATGGAGGCCACCGCCAGCGTCTTGACGAACAAGTACGCGGAGGGGTACCCGGGCAGGCGGTATTACGGAGGCTGCCAGCACATCGACGAGGTGGAAAACCTGGCGCGGGAACGGGCCAGGAAGATATTCGGCGCGGAGCACGCCAACGTGCAGCCGCATTCCGGGTCGCAGGCCAACGCCGCCGCGTACGCCGCCGCCGTCAAGCCCGGCGACACCGTGCTGGGGATGAACCTGGCGCACGGGGGTCACTTGACCCACGGGCACCACCTGAATTTCTCCGGGTTGACCTATAAGATCGTGCCGTACGGAGTCCGGCGCGAGGACGAGCGCATCGACTATGACGAGGTGGCCGCTCTGGCCGACCAGCACCGGCCGAAGATGATCATCGCCGGGGGGAGCGCGTATCCGCGGATCATCGACTTCAAGCGCTTCCGGGAGATTGCGGATGCGGTGGGAGCGGTTTTCCTGGTGGACATGGCGCATTTCAGCGGGTTGGTGGCGGCCGGGCTGCATCCGAATCCGTGCGAGTACGCCGACATCGTGACGTCGACCACGCACAAGACGCTACGCGGACCGCGCTCCGGGCTGATCCTTTGCCGCGAACCGTTCGCGAAGATGGTCGACCGGAGCGTGTTTCCAGGCATTCAGGGCGGCCCGCTGTGTCACGTCGTGGCGGCCAAGGCGGTCTGCTTCAAGGAAGCGATGACGCTGGAATTCGCCGCATACCAGAAGCAGGTTGTCGCCAACGCGGCGGCGCTGGCGGCCGGTCTGGCGGAGAGCGGTTGGCGCATCGTCTCGGGCGGCACGGACACCCACCTGCTCCTGGTGGACCTGTTTGTGAAGGGTCTTCGAGGCAAAGAAGCCGAAGCGGCGCTGGACCGCGCCGACATCACGGTGAACAAAAACACCATTCCGTTCGATCAGAATCCGCCTCTGAATCCCAGTGGAATCCGGCTGGGATCGCCCGCGGTAACCACCCGAGGATTCCGGGAGGCCGAGATGCGACAGGTTGCGGCGCTGATCGCGGAAGTGCTGGACGCAATCGTGGGCGGCGAGGAGCGCCTCGACCAGGCGGTGGGCGCGGTGCGAAAGCAGGTTCAGGAACTGACCAGCCGCTTCCCGCTATACCGTTGGAAAGCCAACCACGTCCGCGCTTGACGCATGCCGGTTCGCATCGCGATCGACTGCCGCCATATCAAGGATTTCGGCGTTGGCACGTATATTCGCAATCTCACCCGGTCGCTGGCCAGGCTCGACCGCCAGGACCGCTTCCTGCTGATCGCGCACCGCAAGGACCTGCACGATTTCGCCGGATTTCCCGAGAACTTCGAACTGGTCGCCTACGACCGTGCGGACTCGCAACTGCTCGACAACATTGCGTTCCCGCTTTTCCTGCGAGGACTCGGCGCGGACCTGTTTCACATCCCGCGCTACCAGGCGCCGTTGTGGATGCCGCGGCCTTACATCGTGACCGTGCACGATTTGAGCGACTTCGCCTATGAAGCGGTGGCGGGGTGGCGCGCCCAGACGCGCCGCCTGAAGGTTCGCAGGACGCTGCTGCGGGCGGACATGGTCATCGCGGTGTCCAGCGCCACGCGCCGGGACGTAGAGGACGTGCTGGCGGTTCCACCGGAAAAGATCCGCCGCATCTACAACGCGCCGGATCCGCGATTTATCGGCCAGGTGACCGCGGCCGACGCGCGCGCCGCGGGTCCGAACGCCGCCGAGCGATACCGGCAGCGCATTCTCGAACGGTACCAGATTCATTACCCATTTATCCTGTACGTCGGCAATATCCGGCCCCAGAAGAACGTCCCACGGCTGGTCGAAGCCTTTGCGCTTCTGAAAGGGGAACTCGCCGGGCACCCCGCGTGGAGCGACCTGCGCCTGCTCATCATCGGCGACGAAATCTCGCGTTTCCCTTCCGTGCGCGTTTCGGTGATGCAGTCCCGGGTCGAAAACGCGGTGCGATTTCTCGGATTCGTGCCGATTGACACGCTCCGGGCGTTCTACCAGGCGGCGGCCGTGTTCGCGTTCCCGTCGTTGTACGAAGGCTTTGGGCTTCCGCCGCTTGAGGCGATGGCTTCGGGAACGCCCGTGGTCACGTCGTCGGTCAGTTCCCTGCCTGAGGTGGTCGGCGACGCGGCTGTGGTGGTGAATCCGGAGAGCGTCTTCGACATCGAGCGGGGACTTCGAGACATTCTGCTCAACGAGGACCTGCGGGAGCGTCTGATCGAGCGCGGCTATTGCCAGGTGAAGCGCTTCAGTTGGGAGCAGAATGCCGCCGATGTCCTCAAGATTTACCACTCGGTGGCGCGCCTTCGCACTACCGTCGCGTGAGCCCGCCTTTCCGCCCGCGCCGCCCGGATGGGGCCTTCAACGGCGCCGGCTCCGGCGGCGGAAGATCGCCCGGATCCTCCTGGAGCAGATCCGGCACGGTCATCGACAGGCTCCGCAGGATGCGATCCGCCACCGCCGGACTGAGAATTCTGCGCCCTTTCAACACATTATGGATATGAGGCTGTGACAAACCGACTTTTCGGGCCAGGCCGCGCTCGGTCAGACGGCCGTTGCGGACCTCCCGGTTGAGCCGGTCGCGGAATCGCAGCAGCAGGTTTTCGAAGTACATCGCGGGTGGTTCCCCAGGGCTATTTCCCGTTGAAATAGGTCTGCTCCATTTCGGACAATCTCATTCCTAAATCGATAACAGCCGAAAGATTCTTCTTCTCGAATCCAACGAGTTAAACCGCGCGGCATCAGCAGCTTGCCAGCGCCAGGCAATCCGCGGCGTCGAATTTCCGCGCGCGGAGGCGATTCCCGTGTTGACGGATTCTACCGATGCTTTACGATTGTAACGGTAGAACACGATGGCGCTCGCCGA
The DNA here is from genome assembly GCA_026129905.1 of Bryobacteraceae bacterium. Classification (GTDB taxonomy): domain Bacteria; phylum Acidobacteriota; class Terriglobia; order Bryobacterales; family Bryobacteraceae; genus JAHCHE01. Next base: position 544,296 of record JAHCHE010000001.1, read on the forward strand.
CACAACAAAAAAAGAAAAAGGGCGCCGCGATATCCAAGACACGATTAGGACAGAAACCCGTATGGAATGGACCCGATCAGAGACACTGGCGCTTGCCTCGACTTCGTGCTCGGCCTGCCACGGCCTTGGAATCCTCTTTGGCAAAAGAGGCGGAACGAATCCCTGCAACTGCGTCCTACGAGCAATCTTTCGAGCATGCTATAAAAAGTTTCGCACGTGCGTGACCAAGGAGAAATACATGACGCGCGTGACCATGAGCTTGACCCGTGGACGCGAACGGCACTTCAATTGGAGCCGGAAGGACGAGGAGTTCATCGCCGATTTCACGCTCGTCGCCCGGCGTACGCTCGACGAAGCGGAATACCGCTTGTTCAAATTTCACTTTCTCCTCGGCGCGGACTGGCGGCTGTGCTGCCACCGGCTGAAAATGGGCCGGGGCAATTTCTTTCACGCCGTCTACCGTATCGAACAGAAGCTGGGGCGGGTGTTTCGCGAACTGGAACCGTACAGCATCTATCCAATCGATGAATACTTCGCCAGTTCCACGAGGTCGGCCGTGGCAATCGACGTGGCCCGGCTTCCGAAGGGACCGGCCCCCCTGCGCCCGCCGATGCAGCCGCAGCCGTTGCCGCTGGCCGCCTGAAACCGCCGCATTGGTTTGGAATGGCCGTCCACCGGGCGCGGGCGGCCATTCGCCGTTTGATCCTTCCTCTACTCCCGCCGGGCCTGAAAAAACCGTTTGAGCAACTCGAGACATTCCGGCCCCAGGATTCCTTCCGTGATCTCCACCCTGTGATTGAGAATCTCCGAATCGGCAAGACGGAATTTACTGCGGACGCCGCCGAAACGCATATCCCTTGCGCCGAACACCAGGCGCCGGACCCGGGCGTGGACCAGCGCGCCGGCGCACATCGCGCATGGTTCCAGGGTGGCGTATAGCGTGGCGTCGGGCAGGCGGTAGTTTCCCAGCCGCGCGGCGGCCTCCCGCAGGGCGAGGATTTCGGCGTGCGCAGTGGGGTCAGACAGGCCGATCGGATGGTTCCATCCGCGCCCCACGACTTCCTGCCGCACGACAACCACCGCGCCGACCGGCGCCTCGCCGGCTGCGAACGCCCGCTCCGCGAGTCCGAGCGCCTCGCGCATGAAGCGCTCATCGGAGGTCGGGATCGTTCGGTCGGCCAGGGACATGGGACAGCAATTTCGAGAACTTCTGCGCCGGGCTCGCGCGTACTAACATCAGGATAAAATGAGGGAACAGTGTTCAAGTACCTATCGCTGATTCTGAAGAACAGCGTGCGGAGTAAACGGCGAAGCGCGTTGACAGTGCTGAGCATCGCCGCGTCGCTGTGCCTGCTCGGGGTGCTGGGGGCTTTCTACCACGTCTTCTTTCTCGACCCGCCCACCGAGGAACAGGCGCTGCGGCTGTGGGTGCGCAACCGCATCTCGCTGGCCAATCCGCTGCCGCTGGCTTACCAGCAGCGGATCGCGGGCGCGCCCGGCGTCCGCGACGTGATGGTCTTTCAGTGGTTCGGCGGCACGTACAAAGACCGGGAAGCGAAAAATTTCTTCGCCCGTTTCGCGGTCGAGCCCGAACGCCTCTTCTCCATCTATCCCGAGTACCGCGTGGCCGAAGACCAGAAGCTGGCCTTCCAGAGAGAGCGCACCGCCTGCATGGTGGGTCGCAAACTCGCCGACCGGCTGGGCTTCAAGCTGGGCGACCGCATCGTGCTCGAGGGGGACATCTTCCCCGTCCGCCTGGAGCTGACGGTCCGGGCGGTCTACGACTCGCCGCGCGACAACGAAAACCTGCTGTTTCATTTCGAATACCTGAAGGAGTCGATGCCGGGCTACCGGGGCGAGATGGTCTCCAACTTCGTGATCGCTGCCCGCAGCGCGGAGGAGGTTCCTCACATCGCCGAGGCCGTCGACGCGATGTTCCGGAACTCCGCGCAACAGACCAAGACCGAAACCGAAAAAGCCTTCGAACTGAGTTTCCTCGCGTTTATCGGAAACGTCAAAGTGTTCCTGCTGAGCGTCTGCTCGGCCATCACGTTCACCATTCTGCTGGTGTCCGGCAACACGATGGCGATGTCGGTGCGCGAGCGGGTCCGCGAAGTGGGCATTCTGAAGACGCTTGGCTTCACGCGGGGCGCGATCCTCGGCGTGATCCTGGCTGAAGCCGTCGTGATCGCGCTGCTGGGCGGCATCATCGGCATGTTCATCGCCGCGGGCATCCTCGACCTGATGAGTCGCGCGCCGAGCATCGCCACCGACATGAGCCGCCTGACGCTTCCCCCTCTCATCTGGGGATTGTGCCTGGCAGTCTCGATTTTCGTAGGCGCCGTGAGCGCGTTCGTGCCGGCGTGGAACGCCTCGCGCCGGTCGATCGTGGAAGCTCTCCGGTTCACCGACTAGGAGCGTCCGAATGGCCATCCCGATCTCGTATAACATCCGCAACTTGACCGAACGCAAGACGACCACCGTCATGACGGCGCTCGGTATCGCGCTCACGGTGGCGGTGCTGCTGGCGGCGCTGGCTCTGGCCGAGGGGCTGCGAACCTCGCTGGCCGCCACCGGCGATCCGCTCCACGTCCTGGTGATGCGGAAAGGGGCCACTTCGGAACTGGTGAGCGTGGTGACGCGCGAGTGGTTTCAGGACGTCAGGCTGCGCGCCGGCGTCGCGCGAAACGACAAGGGCGAACCCATGGCATCGCTGGAGATGGTGACCATCGTCATCCTGGAAGGCCCGGAAGCGCCGGCCGGCATGAACGTGAATGTGCGAGGCCTGCTCCCCATCGGGTTTGAAATGCGGAGCGACGTCAAGCTGCTGGAAGGGAGAATGTTCGAGCCGGGCCGGCGCGAAGCGGTGGTGGGCAAGGCGGTCGCGCGGCGGTACCCCGGCGCGCGGCTGGGAAGCAAAATCCAGTTCGGCCGCGGCGACTGGGAAGTGGTGGGGATCATGGACGCCGGCCGTTCGGCGGCCAACGGCGAGATTTTCGTCGATCTGAACCAGATCGCCTCGGATTACAACCGCAGCGACGCCCTGAGCGCCGCCTTGCTGCGCGCCCGCGACGAGGCCGGAGTCCAGGCCCTGATCAACGAGATCGAGAGCGACCGGCGGCTGAACGTCACGGCGGTGACCGAGCGAAGCTACTACCAGCAGCAGACGGGCTCGGCGGCGCCTTTGCTGGCGCTGGGCACATTCGTCTCCATCATCATGGCCGTGGGCAGTTGCTTCGCCGCCATGAACACCATGTATGCCGCCGTATCGCGGCGTTCGGCGGAAATCGGAACCCTGCGCGTGCTCGGCTTCTCCCGGTTCGGGATTCTGACCAGCTTCGTGATTGAGGCGCTGTTGCTCTCGCTGCTGGGAGGCGCGCTCGGCATGCTGCTGGTGCTGCCGCTGACCAACGTCACCACCGGCATCGGAAGCTTCGTCACCTTCAGCGAGATTTCATTCAACTTCCACATCACGCCCGCGATTGCGGCGGTCGGGCTCGGATTCGCCCTGCTGGTGGGCCTGCTGGGCGGCCTGTTCCCCGCGGCTTCGGCGGCGCGAAAGGAGATCCTGGACGCTCTGCGGCAGGCGTAGTCCATGCGGACCGACCTTCAACAACTGCGGATCGACAAGTCCAAGAAGAGTTCGGGCGGGCCGCCGAAGTGGGCCGTGCGCTGGATTCTCGCGGGCATCGCTCTGCTGCTGCTTCTGGGCGCGGGCAACCTGGCGTACCAGCGCCTGAACGCGGCCGTGGAGGTGCAGGTGGCGCGGGTGGCGCCGGCGCAGTCGTCCGCGGCCAGCGCCGGCCGCCGCGTGATCCTGAACGCCACCGGCTACATCATCGCCGCCCGCAAGATCGAACTCGCGTCCAAGGTCGTCGGACGCGTGGCCTGGATCGGCGTCGAGAAGGGCGACAAAATCGCCAAGGGCCAGCCGATTGTCCGCCTGGAAGACGACGAGTACCGGGCGCAGCTACAGCAGGCCCGCGGTAACCTGGCGACGCTTCAGGCGCGCCTGCTGGAACTGGAGAACGGCTCGCGGCCGGAGGAAATCGCCGTCGCCCGCGCGAACCTCGAGCAGGCCAAGGCCGACCTGGAGAAGGAGCGGCTGAACCTGGAGCGGACCCGGTCGCTGGCGCAAGAGGGAGTGTTCTCGAAACAGGCGCTGGACGACGCGCTGGCGCAGTACGACGCGCAGGCGGCGCGCGTCCGCTCGCTCGAACGCACCTGGGACCTGGTGCGCATCGGCCCCCGTCCGGAACAGATCGAAGCCGCCCGCGGACAGGTCGAGGAAGCCAAGGGACGCATCGCGTTCTTCGAGAACCAGCTTTCCAACACCATCATTCGCGCGCCGGTGACCGGCACGATCCTCGAGCGGGAAGTGGAAGTCGGCGAGTACGTCACCACCAGCTTCGTGGGCGAGCGGGGCGCCAAGGGCTACGTCGTCTCCATGGCGGATCTGAATCACCTGCAAGTGGAACTGGACATCAACCAGAACGACTTCGCCAAGCTGGCCCGCGACCAGCGCGGGATCGTCACCACCGACGCCTACCCGGACCGCGAATACGAGGCGGTGATCGAAGAGATCTCGCCCGAGGCGAACCGCCAGAAGGCCACCGTCCAGGTGAAAGTGCGAATCCTCCAGCCGGACGACCACCTGCGACCTGAGATGAACGCCAGCGTCGCCTTCTACACGGAGGAGCAGGGCGCCGCGGGCGGCGCGCAGGCCCGCCCTGTCATCCACATTCCAGCCTCGGCCGTGCGAAGTAACGCCGTATTCCTGGTTCTGAACGGCCGGGCCGTCCGGCGTGAAGTGAAGACCGGCGGCGCGACCGCGCAAGGCCTGCGCATCGAAGAGGGGCTGTACGGAGGAGAGGACCTCATCCTGAATCCTCCCGCGGACCTGAAGGACAATGACAAAATCCGCGTCAAGCAAGGATAGGGGAAAATGAGCGAAACCGTCATCGAAACCAGGAACCTGTCGAAGACATTCGTCCGGGATTCCTTCGAAATCCACGCCCTGGAAGATGTCAACCTCCAGCTTCACCGCGGGGAGTTCGTCGCCCTAATGGGGCCTTCCGGTTCCGGCAAATCGACGCTGCTCCACCTGATCGCGGCCATGGACCGGCCAAGCTCCGGACAGATCGTCACGCTGGGCCAGGACCTGGCGACGCTCGACGATCACGACATCGCGCGCTGGCGCAACCAGCACATCGGTTTCGTTTTCCAGACGTTCAATCTGATTCCGGTGCTGACGGCGCTGGAGAACGTGGAACTGCCGCTGAAGCTGACCCGCCTGAAGAAGGCGGAACGGCTGGCGCACGCCCGGACGGCGCTGGAACTGGTGGGATTGGGCGACCGCATGCACCACACGCCGCGCCAGCTTTCCGGCGGACAGGAGCAGCGCGTCGCGATCGCGCGGGCGGTGGTGACCGATCCCGATCTCATCCTGGCCGATGAGCCGACCGGCAACCTGGACGCCGTTTCAGCGCGCGAAGTTCTGACGCTCCTGTCACGCCTGAACCAGGAATTCGGCAAGACCGTGGTGATGGTGACGCACGACCCGCACGCCGCGCACGCGGCCCAAAAGATCCGCTACCTCGACAAGGCCCGGCTCCTGCCGGAAGGCGACGTCCCGGAAGACTGGACCATGGCCGCCACGCAGAAGCGTTAAGCCTCTGGTGGAAAATAGCCCTGCCAAGTTCAGGCCACAAGAGGTGGGCAGGATCTCTCATCCTGCGCGGCAAGGCGCAACCGCGAGGTTAAGGTGAAGGAAGCGCGCAGGTGACTCGCGTTTACGCCGTATTTTCGGCCCCCCAGGTGTGAAATCATGGTATGTGATACCCTCGTTACGCATCTCCGCCCTCATCCTTTGCGCCGCCTCCGCCCTCGCCGCCGCTCCGGCCGGCCGCCAGACGAAAACGAACCGCTTCTTCGGCAACGATCCTCGCCGTTGGCATACGGAGGTTGCCTCCGCCTTGCCCTCTCGGACCGCCGCCTCCTCCGCCCCCTACTCCGTCTTCATCGGAGGCACGCGCGACATCCATCCCGTCCGCATCGCCGCCGATTCCCAAGGCAATGTCTACATCGCCGGAAATTTCTCCTGGCGCAACCCCTCCTCGCCGGCCCTGGTGGATGTGGACCCCTTCATCATGCGGCTCGATCCGGACGGGAACGTCGTCTACGCCACCTATTTCGGCGGCAGCGACTGGGACACGGTTTCGGACCTGGCGGTGGATTCGGAAGGGCGCGTCTACGTCGTCGGCTCTACCGGCTCATTGGATTTCCCGATCCTCAATGCGCTCCAACCGCGTAAGGGCGGCGCCTCCGACGCTTTCATCACCGCGCTGAGTCCCGCCGGCGGCTTTCTTTACTCCACCTATTTCGGCGGGTCGGGGGGCGAAGCCGCCAACGGCATAGCCGTGGACGCCACAGGCGCCGCCTACGTGACGGGCTCTACCGGCTCTCCCGATTTTCCGGTGACCGAGGGCGCTTTCCAGACGCGGCAAGTCCAACCCGATACTTTTCGCTCTCCGTCGAACGGCTTCGTCCTCAAACTCGCGCCCGCCGGCGACGGCCTGGTCTACTCGACGTTGCTCGGCGGAACGACCGTCACCTGCATCGGCGGAAGCCGCTGCGTCCCGGCCACCACACGGGACGCCGGCACGGCCATCGCCGTGGACGCGGAAGGCAACGCTTTCATCGCCGGCCGGACCAACACCACCGACTTCCCGGTGACGCCCGGCGCCCTGCGCACCGCCTGCGACTGCACTTGGTCCAGCCCGATGGGCTTTCTCGCCAAACTCAATCCCGCCGGCAGCGCCCTGGTTTACTCGACCTACATCGGCGGGCCGCAGCCTATGGAGTATTTCCCCGGCACGAACATCGCCGCGCTCGCTATCGACGGCGAAGGCAATGCCTACATCACCGGCTCCAGTTCGTCCTTGAATTTCCCCACTACCGCGGGCGCCTTCCGGAGCGCTCTCGATCCCGCCCGCATCGCCGACCGCACGTACGCGTACGTCGCCAAGCTGAATTCGGCCGGCAGCGCGCTCGCCTACTCCACCCTGCTTTCAGGCAACGGCGAAGAGGCGGGCAACGCCATTCGCGTGGACGCCCAGGGCAACGCCTATGTCGCGGGCCGCACCGCGGTCGCGGAATTCCCGCTAACCTCCGGCGCCTTCAATCGAGGCGGCGACTTTTTCACCAAGCTGAACCCGACCGGCGCGGCGCTGCTGTTTTCCACCCTGCTTCCAACCGGCTTCGGACGGCAGGCGCTCGCGCTTGGTCCCGAAGGCGACGCCCACCTCCTCGGCGACAACGGCTACGTCGCGCGCATCGAAGGCGCAACCAACCGCCTGCCGGCTATCCTCGGCGTCTCTAACGCGGCCGGCGACCGCCTCAGCGGCAGGCTGTCGCCCGGCGAGTTGATCAGCATCTTCGGCAACCACATCGGTCCCGCCGAACCGGCCGGCCTCGAACTCGATGCCGACGGCAGGGTCTCGACCGTGCTCGCGGGCGTCCGGGTCTTCATCGACGGCGTCCCCGCGCCGCTAACCTACGCGCAGAGCGATCAGGTCAACGCCGTCACTCCCGCCGGCTTGCTCTGGACCGGCGCCGGATACCCGCTGGTCGAGGTGCTCCACAACGATCAAATCATAGGCGGCATCCGCCTCCGCGCCGTGACGGCGGAACCCGAGGTCTTTCGCGTCGCCGGCGATTCGCAGGCCGCGGCGCTCAACGAAGACGGCTCGGTGAATTCGAGCCTGAACCCCGCCCGGCTCGGCTCACTCGTAACGGTGTTCGCCACTGGTTTCGGCGCAACCGACTCCCCCGTGACCGACGGCGACATCCCCGTCGAGAACCTCCCGCGTCCGATGCTTCCGGTCTCCGTCCAGACACAGTACTCGCCCACGCCCATCGAGGTGACGTACGCCGGCCAGGCGCCGGCGCTCGTGTTCGGCGTCGTGCAGGTGAATTTCCGCATCCCTGTCGTCCAGACCGGGGACCGCATGTGGTTCACTGTCAAGGCCGGCGATTTCACCAGCGGCTCGTTCACCATCTTCGTCACGCCATAAAGCGCTGATTTTTACAAAATCTTAACGCCGAACCTGCCGATATTGGCAAAGGTTTTACCCCTTTTTTCCTAACCTGGAATTGACGGGCGCAGAAAGGCGCCCACTTCACCCTCTATGATGGACCTCATTTGCCTGGCGATTGTGGCCGCCTTCTTCGCCCTCTCCTGGAAAGCGGTTCAGGCGGCCGGGAGGAATACGTGATGCTCTACGCGGCCGGCGGCGTCCTCGCGGCGGGACTCCTCGTCTACCTGTTCGTCGCCCTGTTGAAACCGGAGATCTTCTAGCGCGAGGGCGCCAGCGATGACCGGCAACGACCTCCTTCAGATCGCCGTCTATATGGCCGTCCTCCTGGCGGCCGTCAAACCCCTCGGCGCCTACATGGCCGCCGTCTACGAGGGCCGGAGCAACCGGGCGCCCGAGCGATGGCTCTACCGCCTCGCGGGCGTCAATCCGGGCGCCTCGATGACCTGGAAGCAATACTCCGGCGCGCTCCTGCTCCTCAACGCCCTGGGATTGCTCGCCGTTTATGCGCTGCTGCGCCTCCAGCATCTGCTTCCCTGGAATCCTCAGGCGCAGGGCGCGGTTGCGCCGTATACCGCCTTCAACATCGCCGTCAGCTTCGCCACCAACACAAACTGGCAGAACTATGGCGGCGAGACCACGCTCGGCTACTTCGCCCAGATGCTCGGGCTCACCGTCCAGAACTTCGTTTCCGCCGCCACCGGCATGGCCGTGCTGGCGGCGCTCGCACGCGGCCTCTCGTCGCGCGGCGGCGGCATCGGCAATTTCTGGGTAGACCTGGTCCGGAGCGTCGTCTACATCCTGCTTCCTTTGTCCATCGTCCTGGCGCTGCTGCTGGTCTCGCAGGGCGTCATTCAGAACCTCGATCCCTATGTGCCCGCCGCGGGCGCCGCGCAGACCCTCCCCATGGGACCCGCCGCCTCCCAGGTCGCCATCAAGCAACTAGGAACGAACGGCGGCGGTTTTTTCAACGTCAACTCCTCGCACCCGTTCGAAAACCCGACGCCGCTGTCCAATTTTGCCGAAATGCTGGCCATTTTGCTGATTCCCGCCGCGCTCTGCTATACCTTCGGCCGCATGGTGGACGACCGCCGCCAGGGCTGGGCGCTGCTGGCCGCGATGCTCGTCCTGTTCGTCCCGCTCGTCTTCGCCGTCGTACGGGCCGAGCAGGGCAACATGGAGGGCAAGGAAGTCCGCTTCGGGACCGCCAACTCCGCGCTGTGGGCCGCCGCCACCACCGCCGCCTCCAACGGCTCCGTCAACTCGATGCACGATTCGTTCACCGCGGCCGGCGGCCTCGTCCCAATGTTCCTCATGCAACTCGGCGAAGTCGTCTTCGGCGGCGTCGGATCCGGACTCTACGGCATGATTGTTTTCGCCATCATCGCCGTGTTCCTGGCCGGGCTTATGGTCGGCCGCACGCCGGAATACCTGGGCAAGAAGATCGAGGCTTTCGAAATGAAAATGGCTTCCATCGCCGTCCTGGTCCCGCCCCTGTGCGTGCTCGTGGGGACGGCGGTTGCCGCCGCCGCTCCGATGGGCCTCGCGGGCCTTCACAACCGCGGTCCGCATGGCTTTAGCGAGATCCTCTACGCATTCAGCTCGATGGGCAACAACAACGGCAGCGCGTTCGCCGGCTACGGCGCCGACAATCCGCTCGTCAACCTGGCCGGCGGCCTCGCCATGCTGCTCGCCCGCTATTGGGTGGCCGTGCCCGCTCTGGCTCTGGCCGGCGCCTTCAGCCGCAAGAAAAGCGTCCCTCCCGGTCCCGGAACGCTCCCCACGCACACTCCGCTGTTCGTCCTCTTGCTTGCCGGCACGGTGCTGGTGGTGGGCGCGCTGGCGTTCATCCCGGCCCTGGCCTTGGGTCCCATCGTCGAGGCGCTGCGATGAAATCCCGAGCCCTGTTTGAACCAGCCATCGTCCGCCGCGCAATTGTCGAGTCGTTTCGCAAGCTCGACCCCCGCCGGCAGGCGCGCAACCCGGTGATGTTCGTCGTCCTCGCCGGGAGCGTCTTCACCACTGCCCTTGGATTCCAGGCGCTCGCCGGCCGCGGCGAAGCCCCGGCCTCGTTCATCTTCGCCGTCAGCGGTTGGCTCTGGTTCACCGTCCTGTTCGGCAACTTCGCAGAAGCCATGGCCGAGGGCCGCGGCAAGGCGCAGGCCGACGCGCTCCGCAAGAGCCGTCGCGACATCGGCGCGAAGAAACTACGCTCGCCCGTCTACGGCGCGCCCTCCACCCTGACGCCCTCCGCCGCACTTCGCAAAGGCGACGTCGTGCTGGTGGAAGCGGGCGATGTCATTCCCATGGACGGCGAGGTCATCGAAGGCGCCGCCTCAGTCGACGAAAGCGCCATCACCGGCGAGAGCGCGCCCGTCATTCGCGAGAGCGGCGGCGACCGTTCCAGCGTCACCGGCGGTTCACGCGTGCTGTCGGACTGGCTCATCGTCCGCGTCACCGCCGAGGCCGGCGGCAGTTTCCTCGACCGCATGATCGCCATGGTGGAAGGCGCGAAACGTCAGAAGACGCCCAACGAAATCGCCCTCAGCATCCTTCTCGCCGCCCTTACCATCGTTTTCCTCCTCGCCACCGTTACCCTCCTGCCGTTCTCCATCTTCGCCGTCAACGAGGCGGGCAAGGGAACGCCGGTCACCGTCACCGTCATGGTCGCGCTGCTGGTTTGCCTCATTCCCACCACCATCGGCGCTCTGCTCTCCGCCATCGGCATCGCCGGCATGGACCGCATGTTGCAGGCGAACGTCCTCGCCATGTCCGGCCGCGCCGTCGAGGCCGCCGGCGACGTCGACGTCCTGCTGCTGGACAAAACCGGCACCATCACCCTCGGCAACCGTCAGGCCACCGCCTTTATCCCCGCCGATGGATGCTCCGAGCGCCAGCTCGCCGACGCCGCCCAGCTCGCTTCGCTTTCCGACGAGACGCCCGAAGGCCGCAGCGTCGTCGTGCTCGCCAAGGCGCGTTTCCAGATTCGCGAACGCGACTTGCACGCCCTTTCTGCCCGCTTCGTCCCCTTCACCGCCCGCACCCGGATGAGCGGCGTTGACCTCGACGGCCGTCAGATTCGCAAAGGCGCCGCCGACGCCATCGAGACGCACGTCCGCTCCATCGGCGGCGATTTCCCCGCGGACGTCCGCGAAGCCGTCGAGAGCATCGCCCGCCGCGGCGGCACCCCGCTGGTGGTCGCCGACGGCAACCGCGTCCTCGGCGCCATTCAGCTCACCGACGTCGTCAAGGGCGGCATCAAGGAGCGGTTCGCCGCACTTCGCCAAAGCGGCATCAAGACCATCATGATCACCGGCGACAATCCCCTCACCGCCGCCGCCATCGCGGCCGAGGCCGGCGTCGACGACTACCTCGCCGAAGCGACGCCTGAACGTAAGCTGCAACTCATCCGCGAACGTCAGGCCGAAGGCCGCCTCGTCGCCATGACCGGAGACGGAACCAACGACGCTCCCGCCCTCGCCCAGGCCGACGTCGCCGTCGCCATGAATACCGGCACGCAGGCGGCCAAGGAAGCCGGCAACATGGTGGACCTCGACTCCAACCCCACCAAGCTCATCGAAATCGTGCAAATCGGAAAGCAGATGCTGATGACCCGCGGCGCCCTCACCACCTTCTCCACCGCCAACGATGTCGCGAAATACTTCGCCATCATTCCCGCGGCCTTCGCCACGATGTATCCCGAACTCGGGGCGCTGAACGTCATGCGCCTCGCCACGCCGCAATCCGCGATCCTCTCGGCCGTCATCTTTAACGCCCTGATCATCGTGGCCCTCATCCCGCTCGCGCTGCGCGGCATTCGTTATCGGCCCGTCGGCGCGGCGGAACTTCTCCAGCGCCACCTGCTTGTCTACGGACTCGGCGGCATTGCGCTGCCCTTCGGCGGCATCAAGGCGATCGACATGATTCTTTCCGGTTTGGGGTGGGCGTAATGTTTCGAACGGCGTTCCTCATGCTCGGCGCGCTCACGGTCGTTACCGGCCTGATCTATCCACTGGCCGTCACCGGACTCGCGGGGGTCCTGTTCCCCTTTCAGGCGCGCGGCAGCCTGACCATCGAAAACGGCCGCGTCGCCGGCTCCGAACTTATCGGGCGCCAATTCGACGATCCGAAATACTTCTGGCCGCGTCCCTCGGCCACCCCCGATTTCCCCTACAACGCCGGCGCCTCCTCGGGCTCCAACTACGGTCCGCGCCATCCCGGCTTGCGGAAAGCGATGGACGAGCGCCGCCGAGCGTTGCGGGAGGCCGACCCGGATAACGCGGCGCCGATTCCCATCGATCTGCTCACCGCGTCCGGCAGCGGGCTCGACCCCCATATCAGTCCCGAGGCCTCCCTGTGGCAGGCCCCTCGCATCGCGCGCTTGCGCCGCATGGAAATCGGCGCGGTCCGGGCGCTGATCGCCGCACACACCCGGCCCCGCCAGTTGGGCTTCCTCGGCGAACCCGTGGTGAACGTCGCGGCCTTGAACCGCGCGCTCGACGGCAAGCTTTCGAAACCAGTCCACCTCGGATTGAAGCTGGTGTATTAGGCGCCGCCCAATTCGGCGACTGGCTTCGAGTACACTCAGGGGTGCGGGAGGCGCTCGATGCGGAATCGCGTATTCGGCTCGTTCTTCGCTGGACTGTTCGCCCTTGGCTTGCTCAGCCGCGGCCCTGCCTACGCCGCGGCTGAATCCAACCGTCCCAACATCCTGTTTATCTATACCGACGACCATTCGCACCGGACGGTGAGCGCCTACCCCGAAGCCTATCCCTGGGTCCGGACGCCCACCATCGACCGCTTGGCCACCGAAGGCGTTCGCTTCCACGCCGCCTACATTGGCGCCTGGTGCATGCCCTCGCGCGCCACGCTGCTCACCGGCCACCACCAGTTCGGCGTCGAGTCCATGCGGATGGAGGGGCCGTACCCGGGCAGCGCCTACGACCCCGAAAGATGCCCCTTCTGGCCGCGCGTCTTCCGCCAGAACGGCTACGTCACCGCCCAAATCGGCAAGTGGCACACCGGCGTCGACACCGGTTATGGCCGCGACTGGGATTTCCAGATCGTTTGGAACCGGCCCAAGTACACCGAGACCAACCAGAACTACTATTACGACCAACCGATCACCTTTCACGGCGGCAAAACCGAGATCCTTAAGCGCTATTCGACAGACCAGTACACCGACTGGGCCATCGACTTTATCCAAGGTAAAGGTCGGGATACCAGCAAGCCCTGGTACCTCTGGCTCTGCTACGGCGCCGTGCACAGCCCGTATACCCCGGCCGAGCGGCATCGGAACGAATACGCCGGCGTCGATTTCGACACCCCGCTGGACATCTTCGGCCCGCGTCCGGGCAAGCCCGATTGGGCCCAGAAGATCAACCATTGGGAGAAAGGCCCGAACGGCTCGCCCATGTGGCGCGGCCGCTCGCTCGCCTCCTGGGTCCGGCAATACCATCAGGGGGTGTCCGCGATCGACGAAGGCGTGAAGCGGCTGCTGAATACGCTGGAGAAAACCGGGCAGCGGAAGAATACGCTGATCGTCTTTACGTCCGACCAGGGCCTTGCCTGGGGCCAGCACGGCTTTCGCGGCGTCAAGATCGCGGCCTACGACTCGAACATCCGCTCCCCGCTGATCGTTTCCATGCCGGGCAGCATCCCGCAAGGCGTCGTTTGTCGCACGCCCGTGGGCGGCGTCGACCTTGTCCCCACGTTCTTCACCTTCGCCGGAGTCAAGTTGCCTTGGGAGATGCATGGCCACGACCTCACGCCGTTGCTGAAGGACCCAAACGCGGAGTGGCCGCACCCGGTTCTGCTCGCCGCTACCGGACAGCGATTCGGCTCCGACGTCAATGTCATTCCGGAAGGCGAAGGCGCGTTCCATGCTGAAGTGCCCTGGTACGTAATGGTGCGGGACATGCGCTACAAGTATGTCCGTCCGCTCGTCCATGACATCGAGGAACTCTATGACATGGACAAGGATCCGGAGGAACTGGACAACCTCGCAATCAAACCGGAACACCAGGAGACGCTGAATCGCCTTCGGGCGGCCGCCATCTCGGAGCTGCGCCGGACCCATGCCGGCTTCGTGGATCGCATGCCTCCGGTTCGCAAGGCTGTCAGCGCGTCCCGCTAGCGGAATCGGAACTCTACGCTCGCGGGCGCACCGTCGCAACTCGGCGCGACGCGCCTCAAGCGGAACGATCATGAGGGCGCGCGAAAGGCGGCGGCGAAGTCTTTGGGGATGGATCCGAACGATCTTGACGCCAACGTGAACCGCGCGCTGGACGGCAAGCGCTGACCGCGACGCGAACCCGGTGCTCACCGCGTGCCGCTGGGTCTAATCTGGTGGTGCGGAGGTTACAGGAAGCTTGACGGAGCCGGAACGTCCTAACCCGGATGACCTGCTGGTCCGGGTTTCCGAAGAGGATCGCGCGCGGGCGCGAGGAAAGCTGAAGGTGTTCTTTGGCGCGGCTCCCGGCGTCGGAAAAACCTTCGCCATGCTGGAAGCCGCCCGGCTCCAGCGCAAATCCGGCGTCGATGTTGTCGTCGGGGTCGTGGAAACGCACAACCGCGCGGAAACCGAAGCGCTCCTCGAAGGCCTGGAAGTCCTGCCGCGCCGCTCCATCCTGCACCGCGGCGTGAAGCTCGAAGAATTCGACCTTGACCGCGCCCTTGCCCGCAAGCCCGAACTGCTCCTGGTGGACGAACTCGCCCACGCCAACGCGCTTGGCTCGCGTCACGTCAAGCGTTGGCAGGACGTCATGGAACTGATCGACGCCGGCATCTCCGTCTACACCACCCTCAACGTCCAGCACCTCGACAGCTTGAACGACCTCGTCGCCCAGGTCACCGGCGTCGCCGTTCGCGAAACGATTCCCGATTCCGTCCTCGATCGCGCCGGCGACATCGAACTCGTCGACCTGCCCGTCGAGGAACTCCGCCGCCGCATGGAAGAGGGCAAGGTCTACATCCCGGACCAGGCCCAGCGCGCGATGGAGAACTTCTTCCGCCCCGGCAATCTCATCGCCCTCCGCGAAATGGCCTTGCGGCGCACGGCCGACCGCGTCGACGCGCAGATGCGGAACTACCGACGCGATCACGCCATCCAGCCCACATGGCCGGTCACCGAGCGCCTCATCGTCTCCATCGGTCCCAGCCCGTTCTCCGCCAAGCTGATACGCGCCGCCCGGCGAATGGCGGAGCGCCTCCAGGCGGAATGGATCGTCGCCTTCGTCGAAACGCCCGACTTCGCCGATGCGCCTCACGACGCCCGCGAACGCGTCCGGTCCTCCCTCCGCCTGGCCGAGCAGCTCGGCGCCGAAACCGTCACCCTCGCCGGATCCAACGTCGCCGACAGCCTACTCCGCTATGCCCGCTCCCGCAACGTCTCCAAAATCGTCATCGGAAAACAGACCGGTCCGCTCTGGAAGCGGCTTCTGCGCGGCTCGGTACTCGACGATCTGGTCCCGGCCTCCGGCGACATCGATATCTACGCCATCTCCGGCGAACCCGGCGCGCCGCTGCGCGTGACGCCCGCGCCGGTTCCCGCCGGTCCGGCCGCCTGGCGCGGATACGTCTTCGCCCTCGCCGTCGTCGCTGCCTGCACCCTGTTGGCGCTCGCGTTGCGCGAGACGCTGAACCCGGTTAACCTGCTGATGTTCTACCTGCTCGGCGTGGTGGCCGTCGCCATGCGCTCCACGCGCCGCGTGGCGCTGCTGACCTCGTTCCTCAGCGTCGCCGCCTTCGACTTCTTCTGCGTTCCGCCGTACTACACCTTCGCCGTGGCCGACTACGAGTACGTTGTCACGTTCGCCGTCATGTTCGCCGTCGGCGTCCTGATCAGCACGCTCACCGTGCGCATCCGAACACAGGCCGTCCACGCGGTGGACCGCGAGGCGCGCACGCAGGCCCTGTTCCGCCTCACCCGCGAACTGACGGCCGAACGCCGCGACTTCGACGCCGCCCGCATCGCCGCCCGCATCACCCGCGAGGTCTTCGCTTCCCAGGTGGTCGTCTTTCTGCCCGAAGGCCTCGGCAAGATCTCCTTCCGCCGCCGCACCAGCGACGATCTGCCCGTCCCCCGCGCCGAGGAAGGCGTCGCCCAGTGGGTGTTCGACCACGGCCAGAAGGCCGGAAAAGGGACCGATACGCTGCCCGGCGCCACCGCGCTCTACCTCCCCTTGAAGGGCTCGCGCCGTACCGTCGGCGTGATGGCCATCGTTCCGGAAAACGATCTCGCACTGGCCTCTCCCGAGCAATTGCACCTGCTCGAAATCTTCGCCACGCAGATCGCGCTGGCGATGGAGCGGAGTCAGAGCGCGGCCGAGGCGCGCGAGGCCCAGGTCCGCATCGAAACGGAGCAAATGCGCAATTCACTGCTCAGCGCCGTCTCCCACGACCTGCGCACGCCGCTCGCCTCCATCACCGGCGCCGCCACCAGCCTCCTCGCGCATCGTGACCAACTCGACGCCGCCACGCAGAACGACCTTCTTGAAAGCATCGCCCAGGAGGCGCAGCGCCTCAGCCGACTCGTCAACAATCTCCTCGAGATGACCCGCCTGGAATCCGGCGCCGTCGAACTCAAGCGCGACTGGCATCCGCTCGAAGAAATCCTTGGCGCCGCGCTCACCCGCCTGGACCGCCTGCTCGGAAACCGTCCCGTCGAAACCCGCTTGCCCCCGGATCTGCCGCTCGTCTCCGTCGACGACGTCCTGCTCGAACAGGTCTTCATCAACATCCTCGAGAACGCCGCCCGGTACACGCCCGACGGCTCTCCCATCACCGTATCCGCGGCCCTGGACGACAGCCGCGTTGCGATCGAATTCCTGGACCGCGGGCCCGGCTTTGCTCCCGGCGAGGAAGACCGGGTCTGGGAGAAGTTCTACCGCGGCAAGGTGGACGGCGCGCGGGGCGCCGGCCTTGGCCTCGCTATCTGTCACGCCATCGTGCGCGCGCACGCCGGCTCGATTCAGGCGCGCAACCGCGACGGCGGCGGCGCAGTCATTCGCATTCTGCTGCCCACCGGCGGCCCACCGCCCCAGGTGACCCTCGATGAGTAACGCCCCGGAGCTTCTCCTCGTCGAGGACGATCCCCAGATCCGCCGCTTCCTCCGCGCCGCCTTCTCCGCCGAGGAATACCGCTTCCACGAAGCTCTCACCGCCGCCGAAGGCATCGCCCAGGCCGCGGCCCGCCAGCCGGACTTGATTGTCCTCGATCTCGGACTGCCCGACCGCGACGGCCTCGAAGTCATCCGCCAGGTCCGCGAGTGGAGCCAGGTTCCCATCATTGTTCTGTCGGCCCGGGGACAGGAACAGGACAAGATCCAGGCGCTCGATTACGGCGCCGACGATTACGTCGCAAAACCGTTCGCGGTCGGCGAACTCATGGCCCGCATCCGCGCCGCACTCCGCCGCTCGGCCGCCATCGCCGACTCCGGCGCCGGAGCGCTGTTTCGCGCAGGCCCCATCGAAGTGGACCTCGATAAGCGCGTTGTCCGCATGCAGGGAAGCGAAGTTCACCTCACCCCGATCGAGTACAAGCTGATGCAGACGCTCATCCGCCACGCCGGCAAAGTGGTGACGCAGCGCCAGCTTCTCACCGAAGTCTGGGGTCCCCAGCACATGGAGCAAGGCCAATACGTGCGTATCTACATGGCCCAACTCCGCCGCAAGCTCGAAGCCGACCCGGCCCGCCCCCGCCACCTCCTCACCGAACCCGGCGTCGGCTACCGCCTCGTCGCCGAGCCGGTCGCCTGAAGCGTCACGCCTCAAACCACAGCCGTCCGCGCGCCCTCACCATCTCTCCCGGCTTGCAGTCCGGAATCAGCGGATCCGAGTGCAGGCACGGACAGCGCGGATTGCCCCACGTGCGCCCGCAGTTCTGCCACTCCACCGCGATCGCCCGCCCGCCGGAACGCACGCGCGCCGCGCTGCGACCGAATTCCTTGTTGTCGTTCGACTGCTGCTCGAATCGTTGGGAGAGAGATTTAGGCGCCAGAGAGAGGCCCAGGGCGGAGACGAGGTCGGTGGCGGAGCCGGTCCAGGAGC
>JAHCHE010000010.1 GCA_026129905.1 Bryobacteraceae bacterium
GTCCAGTTTGCCCGGGGTGCCCGCCAGGCTCCTCCCCGGCTGGCCCCGCCTGGAGAACTGGCTTGCATTGGTATATCCTGCGGAAATATTTTCGTTTCAGAACGCCGCCCGAAGGGATGGGCGTCGAGGAGGGTCATGGTGCGTACGCGCGGGTTTCAGCGGATGGGCTTCGCCTCTGCCCGGTCGGTCCGGACGGTGGTGAAGGCATGCCGCCTCCTGGCTATCGCTTTGCCGCTTTCCACGCTGGGCTTCGCGGAGAGCGTGGATCTCGGCGCCGTCCATCGCATCCGCGGCGAGGCGTTCACCAACTCGAGCATCCCCGACTATCTCTTCCACGTCGTCGAAGTTTTTGGAACGCGCCTCACCGGTTCGCCCGGCTTCAAGAAAGCCGCCGATTTCTCCGAAAAGCGCATGCAGGAGTGGGGCCTTGCGAATGTCCGCCAGGAGCCCTGGGGACCCTTCGGCCGTAGTTGGTCCTACAGCCGCTTCTCCGCTCACCTGATCGAGCCGCAGTATGAAACGCTGATCGGCGTGCCGATGGCATGGAGTCCTTCAACCAGCGGCGCCGTCTCCGGGACGCCGGTCATCGCCGTTCTGAAACGTTCGCCGACGCTCCGCCGCGACGAGGAGGCGGTCGCGAAATTCATCGAAGCAAACAAGGGGAAACTCGCCGGCGCCATCGTGCTGATCGAGGCGCCGCGCGACCCCGGCGTGATCGACGCGCCGCTGTTCGCCAGGTTCTCCGACGCCCAACTGGCGGAACGGGAGCAGGCGCAGGTTGCCGGCCGCCCGATCGACTACGAAGATCCCGATCTCGAGGTCCCGGCCGATCCCAAGGCGCGCAGCGACTTCTCCGCCCAGGCGCCCGCATGGTTCCGCCACTTCGACCGGGAGGGCAAGCGGCGCGTCCAGAACCTCCTCAACAAGTTCCTCACGGCCGAGGGCGTGCGCCTGGTGATTCATCCCGGTTTCACCGGCAGCGGCGGCACGGTGTTTCCGCCGAATCCTCCCCACGCCGGCGCTTGTAGCGGCGCCGCGGGAAGCCGCCATCCGGAGGACCCCATCCCGCCGCCCACCATCGCCCTGACGCCGGAGCATTACAACCGTCTCTTCCGGCTTGTCGCGAATGGCATCCGGCCCAGGATCGAGGTCGAGGTGGAAGCGTCGTTTCACACCGAAGGCGTGCATGCGGTGAACGTGACCGGCGAGTTGCCCGGCGGATCGAAGAAGGACGAGGTCGTGATGATCGGCGCGCACCTCGATTCGGTCGGCGCCGGACTCGGCGCTACCGACAACGCCGCCGGCTGCGCCGTGACCATGGAAGCCATGCGGATTCTCAGAGCGCTCAAGCTCCCCCTGAACCGAACCGTGCGCATCGCCTTGTGGGGCGGGGAGGAGGAGGGTTTCATGGGATCTACCGCGTATGTCCGGCAGCGCTTTGGCGAACCGGAAACCATGACCCTTCGCGGCGAACACGCGAAGCTGAGCGCGTATTTCAACCTCGACAACGGTACAGGCAAGATTCGAGGCGTCTACCTGCAGGGCAACGACATGTCGCGCCCGATCTTCGCCGCCTGGCTCGAACCATTTCGCGACCTGGGCGCCGGTTCGCTGACCATCCGCAACACCGGCGGGACGGACCACCTGCCGTTTAACGCGGTGGGCCTGCCGGCGTTCCAGTTCATCCAGGACCCGGCGGAATACGAAACGCGCAGTCACCACTCGAACATGGACCTCTACGACCGAATCCAACTGGCGGACCTCAAACAGGCCGCGGCCATCGTCGCCGCTTTTGCCTATCACGCCGCCAATCGGGACGAGATGCTGCCCCGCAAACCGCTCCCGCCCCCGCAGCCGAAGGAACGGCCGCGCCGCCACGCCGGGGAAGCCGCCAGCGGCTCGGGAGAATAAAAGAGTCCACGGCGGAACCGCGCTCTTACCGGTCTCCCGGAGTAGTGCCCAACGCTCCGTCGACGCCACGGCGCCAACAGTGGCTTCCACCGAGGCTGTTGACTCGCCGGAACGGTAACCCTCGGCACGCCCCCGTTGTAGAATCGGAATACTTTGCGGAGGGGACCATGTCACGAAAATCGAGGATGCTCGCGGGTATCCTCCTCGTCGTTCTACCCACAGTCGTGTACGGTGGATTGACCCTACTCCGTCTGCTGATCGGGCAGGCGCCGGGTTATATGGACAATCCGCTACGGCAGGATCTTTGGCGCACTGGGCACGCGCATGCGGGTGTGTATCTCGTCTTGTCGCTCGTCATGCTCCGATATGTGGACGAGGCGGTCCTTTCACCCTTTTGGAGGTGGCTTGCGCGCGGCGGTGTACCAATCGCCGCAATTCTGATCCCGGCTGCATTCTTCCTCTCTGTCGCGTCCCCGGCCGCGGAGCAGCCGAATGGTCTGATCAATCTGGCCTACATCGGCGCAGGGTTTCTCGGCGCCGCCGTCCTTACTCTTGGAATCGGGCTGATTCGGGCCGCGCGGCGTACGTGAGGGGCTCGGCGTTGTCGCGACGTTGTCTAGCGGAGCAACTGTTCCAACTGAATCTTCGCGTCGGTCTTCGAATCGCGATACTTGACGATCACCGGCGTGTACAGGCTGATCCCCTGCGCCGCGCCCGGCCCAGCCTTGATCGCGCGCGACCCGGCCACCACGACCGCCTCTGGCGGAATCACCAGCGGCGTTTCCTCGCCGGCCGAGATCACGCGGTCGTTCACCAGGTCGAATACCGGGGTCGAGCGGTTCAGGATCACGCCCGTGCCCAGCACCGCGCGCCGCTTGACGATTGCGCCCTCGTAGACGCCGCAGTTGCCGCCCATCAGCACTTCGTCTTCGACGATCACCGGCATCGCGCCTACCGGCTCCAGCACGCCACCGATCTGCGCGGCCGCGGAGATGTGGCAGTTGCGCCCCACCTGCGCGCAGCTTCCGATCAGCGCGTGCGAATCCACCATCGTCCCGTCGCCCACCCAGGCTCCGGCGTTGATGTACATCGGCGGCATGCAGGTGACGCCCCGGCCGATGTAGCAGCCGTCGCGGATCGACGATCCGCCCGGAACGATCCGGACGCCCGTCTCGGCCGTGATGCGCCGCGCCGGGTAGGTGGCTTTGTCGAACCAGGGCTGGCGCGACCGGTCGATCGACATGTCCACGATCTCGCCCATGCGAAAGCCCAGCAGGATGCCCTTTTTCACCCAGCCGTTCACGCGCCAGCCGGTGGGCGATCCGGCGTCCGGTTCCGCCGCGCGGACATCGCCCCGGTTCAATGCGTCTTTGAACGCCTGGAACAGGCTGAAGTGCGATTCCTCGTAACGCTCGGGCCGCGCGTCGAACAGCGCCTCGATCTCAGATTGCAACGGTGGCTCTCCCGGCAACCGGAATTCCCACGTCCGTCAGGACCCTCTCGATCTTGCACCGGTTGTCGGCGGTCGGCGGCGTCAGCGGCAGACGCCACACCGGCTCCAGCAATCCCATCAGCGACAGCGCCGTCTTCACCGGGATCGGGTTCGATTCGATGAAGTTGACCTCCATCAGCGGCAGGTACTGGTGTTGCAGCCTGCGCGCTTTCGGGAAATCGTTCGCCAGGCAGGCCTGCGCCAGTTCGGTCATCTCCGCGGGGATCTCGTTCGAAGCTACGGAAATGACGCCTTTGCCTCCCAGCGCCATTAGCGGCAGCGTCACCGAATCGTCGCCCGAGAGAATCAGGAAGTCGTCGGGCGTCTCCCGCGCCACCTGCGCCATTTGCGCGATGTTGCCCGACGCCTCCTTGACGCCCACGATATTGTCGATGCCGGCCAGCCGCGCCAGCGTTGCCGGGAGTACGTTGATGCCGGTGCGGCTCCACACGCTGTAGACGACGATCGGGATGCGAATGCCGCCGGCGATCGTCTTGTAATGCTGGTAGAGGCCCTCCTGCGTCGGCTTGTTGTAGTAGGGAGTCACCGACAGGATGCCGTCCGCTCCCATCGACTCCAGTTCGCGGGCCAGTTCGACGACTTTGGCGGTGTTGTAGCCTCCCGCGCCGGCCAGCACGGGGACCTTGCCCTTGGCTTCCTCGAGCGCGATCTCCACCACGCGAAGGTGCTCCTGGCGGCTGAGCGTGGGGCTTTCTCCGGTGGTGCCGCAGGGTACCAGGAAATTGATCCCCGCCTCAATTTGGCGGCGGACCAGCTTCCGTAAAGCGGCTTCGTCCAGTGACCCGTCGGACTGGAACGGCGTGACCAGGGCAGTGCCGCATCCCGTGAACATGATGACCTCCCCGTCTAGGCTAGCAGGTTTTCCCCACGGGGTAGAATGAACGCCGCGCCGCACGGTTACGCCCGGCCGCGGAAACCCTTGATGAAAAAAACCCGGAGGGGAACCCTTGCGGGCGCCCTCCGGGTTGCGCTTGCCTGAACTTTTAGCGGCGCAGCCGGCGCGGGCCGAACTCCCCGTCGAACGGTCTGCCTCCCGGCATCCCCATCATTCCACCGGCCTCCGGACCTCCGCCGGCCGGCCTCTCCAGCAGGTTCAGCGCGCGGGCCTGGCCGATTGCCGGAACCAGCCCGGCCGCTTCTTCGATTTTCTTCAGCGTCTCCTGCTGCGTCGCGTTCAGCACGGCCACCGCCTGCTTGTGGTACGAAGCGTTGGTGTCCCGGATCTGCTCGCGCAGTGTTTTCGAAGCGAGTACCAGGTTGCCGATCGCCGCGGCGTCGCTGCCTTGATCCAACAGGGTCCTCATCGACGCGCGGTTTTCGCGCAGCTTCTGCAGCACGGACTTGGTTTCGTCGAATTGCGCCTTCCGCAGCTCGCGCAGTTTCGTCACCTGGTCGTCGGTGAGACTCAGCGCCGATTTCAGCGCCTCGCCTCCGCCGCGAGGACCCATCGGCCCCCCTCGCCCCGGACCAGGCTGCGCGGCGAGAACAGCGGCAAATACAAATAAGGGTAAAACCCTCAGCATCATCTAGATCCTCCTCTAGGTCCGCCGCCCGGTCTGGGCGGCCCCGGCGGCTTGTGTTTCCGCCTTCCACTTTCCAAGACGAAGTCCCGTAACGGCCAGTTTACGTGGGCGTGAAGATTCGTCATCCATTGGAGCGCGCGTCCGCTTTGGCCGATAGGTAAGTTGAAGGCAATATGAAAGGCAATCCCGCCAAACTGCGACGCGCCCCCCGCGTCCCGCTGAACAGCCGGATCCGCTTGTGCTGGGCCAACGAGCGCGGCGAGAACTTCGTCGCGTATGGCCGCACGACCGATATCTCCGAAGTCGGCCTCAGCGTCCAGACCGAAGTCCCGCTGCTGCCGCACAGCTACGTCAGTTTCCGCATCGCCGCGGAGAACCTGGAAGGTTCCGCCTCCGTCCGCCACGTCAAACGCGCGGGACTCAAGTACACGATCGGGCTCGATTTTACGGGCGGGCTCCGCTGGAACAACGATCCGCCTCCTCCGGCGCCGCCGCCCGTTCCGGCGGATTAGCCCGGAAAGCGCAGTTCGTCCGCCGCGCTCCACCAGACGTGGATCGCTTGTCCCGGCTGGAAGTCGCCGTCCAGCCGCGAAACTTCGGCCGTCACCGCCTCGCCCCCGGCCAGTTCCGCTTCCACATGCACGCAGTTGCCGAGGAAGACGGTGTTGCGTACCGTCGCCGGCAGCGATCGGACCTCGCCTTCCGGCGGCCGGCTTGCCACCCGCGTCGCTTCCGGCCGCACGCCCGCGCCGTTCACCCAGTTCACCGCGCCGAGAAACGACGCCACAAAACGGGTGCGCGGCCGCAGGTAGGCCTCCTGCGGCGTCCCCACCTGTTGGAGCGCTCCCTCGTTCATCACCGCGATCCGATCCGACAGCGACAGCGCCTCCTCCTGGTCGTGCGTGACGAACAGGAACGTGACGCCCACGCGCCGTTGCAGGCTCTTCAACTCGGCTCGCATTTGTTTCCGCAGTTTCGGATCCAGCGCCGAGAGCGGCTCGTCCAGCAGAAGCACGTCCGGCGCGACAGCCAGCGCCCGCGCCAGCGCCACCCGCTGCCGCTCGCCGCCGGAAATCTGCGATGGCCGGCGCGACTCTTTGCCCGCCAATTCCACCAGCGCGAGGAGTTCCCGCACCCGGGCGTCGACGTCCTTGAGACCCCGCCGCCGCGGGCCGAACGCCACATTGTCCCGCACCGTCAGATGCGGAAACAGCGCGTAGTTCTGGAACACCGTGCTCACGTTCCGCTCGTACGGTCTCAGATGGTCGATGCGCCCGCCGTTGAGAAGGATCTCGCCCGCCGTCGGCTGCTCGAAGCCACCCACCAGCCGCAGCGTGGTCGTCTTGCCGCAACCCGAGGGTCCCAGCAGCGAGAAGAACGTTCCCCGTTCGATCGCGAACGAAACGTCGTCTACGGCCCGGTGCGTCGGGTAGTGTTTGGAAACCTGGCGTAGCTCCAGAACCGGTCCCATGTATTAAGGAGATGGTAGCGCACGCACGTTACAGCGGCGGTTCGCTCACGGCTGAACCGCTTTCACCGTGATGTGTACGGGCTCATTCGGCTTCAGGACGAGTTCGAAGTCCCACAGCTCTCTGCCATCGAGAATCCGCGGAGGCTGGCCGGCGATCGCCACCTCGTACTTCAACCCCTCTTCCACGGTGAACCACTCCGGAAACTGGTTGATGCGCGCATAGTCGAACGGCAGCCGCAGGTACTCGCGGTGGCGCTTCCGGTCGAAGCGCAGCTTTCCTCGCCACGGCCGCGCGTTTCGCGCAAACACGCGCACCGTCCCGCCGGCCGTGCGCGTCGCGCCCAGATCCAGGTCCTCGCGCCAGGGCGATGCGGAGATGCCTTGCGTCTTCCAGAAGGCGTACATCAGCGCCGTTCGCGCGCTGTTGCCGTCGCCGTGCCAGCCTTCGACGATGCCGTCGTCGCCCTGCTTGGAAAACAGGATCTCCATCGAACGGTCCACCCAGCCGGCGGCGCTCTCCACCGGAATGCGGTTCAGAAGATTAATGCCGCCCTCGACCGAGTCGGCATAACCGTCGGCCCCGCCCCGCTCCCATGGAAAATCGAGGTATTTGTGAATATTGGTCAACACAAACTCGACGG
This sequence comes from Bryobacteraceae bacterium, assembly GCA_026129905.1. Lineage (GTDB taxonomy): Bacteria > Acidobacteriota > Terriglobia > Bryobacterales > Bryobacteraceae > JAHCHE01. Next base: position 7,060 of record JAHCHE010000010.1, read on the forward strand.
CCGCCCGGTATTTCGGCTCGCTGTCGATTTCGGCGACCGTGAGAAAGGCGTTGTAGTTATACCCCCAGTTATCCGTGAGATCGCGGTCGAGTATCTCGCCGGTCACGGGGCTCACGGTGTGGTACAGGAGTCCGTCTTCGTTCCTTGCCGCTTCGAGAATGCGGTCGAGAATGGCGTGCATGCGCGGCCGGTAGCGCTCCCATCGCGCCGCATCCGTGCGGGCCGCGATGACGTACGCTTCCGCCAGCCCGCCGACGATCTCGCAGGAATGGTCGTCCAGTTGAAGACGCGGCGCCTCCAGAATGTGCTCGTGAAGGAAGTAGTGGTCCGCCAGCCGGAACGCCCAGCGCCGGTACCTGTCCTCTCCCGTGGCCCAGTACAGCCGGCTGCACACCTGGAGCATGTTGCCGTTCACCTCCAGGCTGTCCGACGGCAGTTTGCCGCTCTCCGAATCGGCGTAGGCGTGCTTCCAGATGTCCTCGGTCATCCCTGTCATCCGGTCGAACCAGGGGCCTTTTCCCAGCCATTCCGTGATCGGGATCAGGCCGTCCTTCGCGTATTCGGACGCGCCGAAGATCACGTCGGATAGGTTGTAGGGTTCCGGCCGGAATCCCTGGCGGTCGAACAGGAAATCGTCGGGCAGGCGATCCAGCCGGTTGGTTAGTCGCGTTTCCTGCTCCAGCATTCCGAGAAACGCCCGCTTCAGGTGATGGTGATCCGTGACAAACGCGGTCAGCAGGTAGAAGGGGAAGTTGTCCGCCGCGGCGTCCCGGGCGTTCCACAGCCAGTCCCGGGTCAGGTTCCGGGGCAGCAGGCCGCTCGCCGGGTCGGCCTGTCCCAACCAGCCCCAGGCGAGGCGGTTGCACAGGCGGATGGCGCGGCTCGCTTGCTTCGCGTTCGCCGCGGCTTCGGAGAAATCGTCCGCTCGCGCCGGCGCCAAGGCGAGCGAACCAAGAACGAGGAAAAAGACTGCTCGTGGCACGGCCCCAGTGTAGAATCGGGGGTCGCGGCCGCGCAAGAGGCGGCGCTACTCCCGCCACTCCCGTCAATTCCCGCTTTCGATCGCCCGTTCCAGTTCCCCGAAGGGGGTGAGCCACAGCACGTCGTAGGGCTGAAACCGCAGGTGCAGCGCGCCGCCGTCGGCGCTCCATCCCCTCCCCGCTACCAGGTCGTACCAGTAGGCCGACTCGACCCCGAGGTCGTCGACCGGAACCTCCGCGCGGCACGGCCGGTTCGCTACGTTGGTCACGCACAGGATCCGCTCGTCGCCCGCCGGCGAAATGCGCAGGCTCGCGAACAGCTCCGGCCCCAGCGATAGGATCCGCTGCTGCCCGTTCGGATGGAAGGCGGCGTGAAGCGTTCTCGTCGTCAGCAGCCGGCCGAGGTTCTCGACGATCAGGCGCAGCTTCGCCTCCGGCGCCGCCAGGTTCCGCTTGAGTACCGCCAGGTCCAGCTTCGCCCGGTTGACGTCGCGCTTCACCTTGGTCCGTAGCGCCAGCCGCACGTCGTTGCGGCTGCCGGCCAGCGAATGGATGTAGATCGCCGGCACGCCCCGCAACGCCAGCGCGATGCTCCGCGAAGCGAGGAACCGCTGCGCCTGAAAGGCCCGCGACTCGCCGCAGTTCTCCAGGTTCAGCGCGCTGTACCAGGTGGTATTGATCTCGTAAGGCGCATCGCCGCCGGCCGTGCCGCGATAGGAAACGAATGCGCCCTGCCGCCGCGCCTGCTCGGTCAGGAACCTGATCTCCTCGTCGGGCAGAATGCCGGCCGCGCCGGGTAGCCCGACTCCATCGTGCGTGTCCAGGATGTTCAGATAGGTGGTCGTGTTCGACGGATACGACAGCTCTCCCGCCCACCGCGACAGCCACGTCGCGTCGCCCCGGTAGAAGGCGTGCAGCGTCAGCGGCGGCAGCGCGAAGTTGTAGACCATCTGCGCTTCATCCGTCCCGTCGCCGAAGTACGAGGTGTTCTCCTCGTGGGGAACGTTGGTTTCGGTGACCAGCGCGACCTGCGGCGCCGCCACGTCGAGTACGTCGCGGAAGAGCTTCACGATCTGGTGCGTCTGCTCCAGGCTCGCGCCCGGCGTGCCCAGCTCGTCCCAAAGGTACGTGACCGCGTCCAGCCGCAACAGGTCCGCGCCTTTCCGGACGTAGAACAGGAGCGTGTCCACGACATTGAGCAGCACTTTCGGATTCCGGTAGTTCAGGTCGATCTGGTCCGGCGAGAAGGTTGTCCACACCCACACCGGACCTTCGAGGGAATCGTACTGCGTCAACACGTCGGAGGTCCGCGGCCGCCGTAACAGGGCGCGATGCTCCGGCGTCAGCTCGTCCTTCGACCGGAGGCACAGCGCGAAACCCCGGTAATCGGGGTTCCCGCTTAGCATCTCCCGGAAGGCCGCGCTTTTCGACGAGGCGTGGTTCACCACCCCGTCGAACATCAGCCCATACGACTCTCCCAGCGCTTCGATGTCCTTCCATGTCCCCAGGTTGGAGTCGACCATGCGGAAGTCGGTGATCGAGAAGCCACGGTCCGAGGTATAGGGGAAGAACGGCAGCACGTGCAGCATGTTGAACAGCCGCGCGCGCGGCTGAACCAGGTCGAGAAACGAGGCCAGCGCCGCGAGCCCCGTCTGTTCCTGTCCTTCGATGGCGTCGCCGTACGTGATCAGCATCAGGTCCTCGCGGGTGAAGCGCTCGCCCGGATCGAAGCGCTTCTCCGCTTCCCGCAGTTCTTCCGGCTTGTAGGCCTGGTGGACCCGGATGAGCCGCACGAGTTCCGGCAGCGTCTCCCGGGCGGTCGACTCTCCGTAAAGATGGCGCAGCCGCTCCAGCAGCCGCGCCTGCCGATCGGCCGGAACCTCGGGATGGGTCTGCGTAAAACGAGGCTCGTCGAGATAGCGAATCCTCTTCCTGGAAAAGCGCACTGCGGTTGGCGGATCGTTGCTCATGAAGGCGTTCTCCACTCCCCATTGTGCACGCCGCCACGGCGGCGTCCGTGGAGGAGCGCCGCGCGTTTACGGTAGAATGACGCGACCAGGGATGTCATCGTCACTCGTCAGGCTTGCCGTATCGATCCTGCTTCTGACGGCCGCGGCCGGCGGCGCAGCGGGGCAGGCGAAGTACGCCGTCCGGCCGGTGGAGAACCCGGAGTTCCGGCCGAGCCAGATCTTCTTCCGGTTCGAAGACATCGCCTCACCGCCGTTCGACGAGTTGCGGCGCCGGTTCCCGTTCGCCGAGACTGTCAAGGGCGTCGAGGACGAGTTCGAGCGAATCCTGCGGTTGCGGCATTGGATCTTCACCACGCTGAAAGTGGATAACTCGAAGCCGAACCCGCCGATGGACGCCATTTCGATCCTCGCCCAGGGGCCGTCGGGCGGACCGTTCGAATGCTCGCACGCAATGCTGGCGCAGAACGCCGTGATGAACGCCATGGGCTACGTGACGCGCTGCCTCCAACCCGGGCCCGGAGGGGAAGAGAACACGTACATCGCGGCGGGGAATCACGGCGTGAACGAGGTCTGGTCCAACACGCACCGCAAGTGGTTCATCTCCGACGCGGAGTTCGACGGGCATTTCGAGAAAGGCGGTGTGCCGCTTTCGGCGCTCGAGATTCGCGACGAACTTCTGAAGAACGACGCGAAGGACGTCGATCTCGTGGTGGGACCGGAGCGGAAGAAGGCGAAACCTGAACTGCTGTTCTCGCCGCACGCCTACCGTTTTGTGGCCTACGAACTCACGGGCGACCGCCATACCCAGTCGGGCTGGTCCTCCGGCGCCATGGCCGTTTGGGAGGACGAGTACTTCCGGACGCACACCTGGTATCGGTGGGCTTTTCCGCTGGGAGGGAAGGCCCCTCCGCACTGGGCCCTGAGGCAAAACTTCTTCGTTCGCGTGGCCCACCGCGACTGGATCGAGTGGACTCCGAATGTCGTCAGCGTCGGCGCCGAGATACAGGGCGAAGCCGCGCGGGTTCGCCTGCGCTCGCACACTCCGAATCTGGCGCGCCACGAAATGCGCCGCCCGGGCGGACGCTGGGAACCGGTGGGGACGGATTTCAACCTGCCACTCCAAGGGCCGCGAGTCGAGAGGGAGTTCCGTGCGGCAAACGTCGCGGGCGTCGCCGGCCCCGTCTCGCGCCTGCGCATCGAACGCGAATAGGCGCGGTCAGTCGGCCTTCAGGAGTGAATGCACGGCGCCGATTACCCGGTCCTCCACTCCCGGCGCGAGCGGGGCCGGCCAGCCGTAGAAGAGAATCGAGCCGGTCGCCCCCGGCGTTCCGGGACCCTGGTCGAGATCCCAGCCGGCTTCGTACCCCCCCTCCTTCAGGATCGCCTCCGAGGGGATGTAGGCCGGGACTTCGTTCGCGTACCCCACGACCCAGGTCCGGTCCGCCCCGAGTTCCTTCTTCAAGCGGAGGGCGTAATCGACGCACACCTCGCCGGCCAGCGCGACGAGCGTGAGGTCGTCTCCGAAGCGCCAGGTCTGAATGGGCAGCGGCATTTCCTTAGGCAAGGTTCCCGCATCCATGCTCGCCAGCATCATTCGGGCGTGCCGCTGCCGGTACGCGCTCGGACTTCCGGACAGCTCGACGTACTTCGCGCGCGAAGGGGTCGGCATGAGGGGCAGTCCGATCTCGCGATATTGGGCGCGCACAGGACCACCGACAGGCCGCCGGGCGGATCTTTCGCCGGCCTCGATCACGGCGGCGGCGAGCGCACGCCCGTGAAGCTCCGCCTGGGGGACGCCGCCCTGCGGCTGCGGATCGATCTGACCGGCGCAACCGGTGGCGTAGATGGCGGTCGCGCCCGGCAGGCGGCGCTCGATCTCCTCGGCGGCCACGCCCGCATAGTCCGGGTGGTAGTGGTAGAAGCCTTCCTGGCCGTTGCGGATCGTGGTGCAGTGACAGGCGTAGGTGAACACCACGGCGCGCGGCTTTCCCTCCGGCGTTTCCACGCGTAGGATGGGCACGTCCGGGTCCGAGACGCCCGCCGGGTTGGACCCGAAATCGTGGTTCCCGCCGGGCCTGAGAACCCGCCGGTTCACGCCGAACCGGGCCTCGCCGCGTCCAAACGACAGCCGCGCGGGCCGGAGGTCGCCGAGCGCCTCTCCAATGGCCGTGACGACCTGGCGCCGTATCCGATCGGCCGCGTCGTGGAGCTTTCGCATTTCCGCTTCGTCGAGGCCCCAGGAAATGATGGGATCAAAACCTTCCGGCAGGGCCGGGCCGCTGTGCGTGTGGGTGGCGATCAGCATCAGGTCGTGTTCCCGCAGGTTGAAGCGCTTTTGCGCCTCGGCGGCGATCTCGCGGTGGAGAGTACGAGTGATGATGTGGACATCCACGTTTACCATCACGCGCCTCTGCCCCGCGTTGTCTTCGAGCGCCAGCGCGCGGGTCCAGAGGTCGCCCGCCACGCCTTCGGCGGGACGGTTCCGGTGACTGTAGCCGCCCAGCCAGCCGAGCTGCTCGGGCGTGATCTTCGCTTTAGCCGTTCCGGCGCGGTAGTCCGCTGTATGAAGCCGCCTGACGCCGCCCTATGGGTGTTGCGGCCGTGGGTGGACCCGCGAGGAGCCACCCATTTCACGAGTTGAAACCTGACGGCTATGGCTTGTGAATCACGATGCTGCCGCCTCCGATCGCCTGCGGATTCGCGGCGTTGATGTCGTCGGAAGCATTGGCAACGTTATCGTACACGAGGGCGCCGGTGGACTTGTCGGTGATCTTGATCCGGAACTTGTCCACGCCGCCGCCTCCGGAGATGTTCCCGTCGGTGGCCGTAAGCAGGAACATGTAGTTGCCGGCGCCGTTCACCGTGCCGGACCCTTTGAATTGCGCCTTGGCGCCCGAAACCACCAGCCAATCGTACGAGGCGCTCTTGAAATTGAAGCTGGCAACGTGGAACTGGAACTCCGTCTGTCCTGACGGAACCGTGGCGCCCTTGTTGTACTTGGCAACGAAGCCGAAGGTCGCCTTCCCGGTCAGGGAGGGATCGGCCACGTAAGCGCCCGCCGGCGAGTTGATCCAGCCGCCTCCGGTGACGAAGCCCGCGCTGGCATCGTAGATCACGATGTATTCGAAGGTGCGCGTGTCGCGGGCGTCGTGGCTGTCCGTGACGGTGGCTGTCACCGTGTACACGCCCGGTTGAGCATAGGTATGGGCGCCGGCGCATGTGCCCTGGCTCTCATTTACCGTCCCTGAGACCGGCGGCCCATCGCCCCAATTCAGAGCGCAGGTGTGAGTGTCACCCGCGTCGGCATCCGTGAATTGGACGGTTACGGCGGGCGCGTTTCCGTTGAGCGCGATGGGATTCACGGGACCCGTGACGCTCGTAATCACCGGCGGGTGATTGCCGGCAGAGAGTGCGTTGACTGTCAGCGTCGTGCTATGGTTCGAGCCTATGTAGTACATCCCGCCGACGTCGAAGCGAACGGTATAGGCGTTGGGTGGGACGTTGCCGCAAGTGGCTTCCGCCGCGAGCGCGCCCCCCACGCCTCCGCCGCTGGTTGTTACCGCACAGCCGATTGAACCGCCGGTCTGCGAGACCAATGCGACTGTTACGGGAATCGCCTTGCCGATGTCGCCAGGGCTGCCGTCGGGCTCCTCGTGAATGGTGGCCTGTAAAACGATCGGCCCAGCCGTGCCGGTAGCGTCGACGGTCACCGCCGTAGGGTTTCCCGCCGACGGCGTCACGGTGGCCTGTTCGGGCGAGACCGTCAGCGCGCCCGAGCCGTGGCTACTCTCGATGGTATCAACGGTGCTGGTGAAAACCGCCGCAACCGCGTAGTCGCCCCGCTCTTGTGTGATGAGGTAAGAGGCTGTGAAGTTGCCTGGTTCAACAACCTGCTCCGGTGTTCCTACGGGTGTGCCAGCGACAGAGAACTGGAGAGTACCTGTTCCCACCATGTCGGATGGTCCCAAGGCAGCGCCCAGAGTGACGGCGTCGCTGTATTGTCCGGCAGCGGGTTGCACTTGCAGGGTGCTCTTCCGGCTGAAGATGGCGGTCACCGTCTTGGGGGCGTCCATCGTGATCGCCTGTGGATTGGCGGAGCCCGAAAGCGCTCCGCTGAATCCCTTGAACCTGTAGTCCGGATTAGTCTCAGCGACGCCGACCGTGGCCACGGCGCCAACGTCATAGTAGCCGCCTCCCGACACCGTGCCCGCCGTTGAGTTTGGGCTGACGACGGTGTCCAGGAGGTATTGGGCTCTGAAATTGCCTACATAGCTCGCGGCAGTCGTGATACTAAAAGTTCGGGAGTTGGAGGGCGGCCCATCGGCCCAGCCGTTGAAGATGTACTGCGCTCCAGGCGGACTGGGCTGGATGGAGTCAAACGTGACCGTACAGTCGGTGCCTGGGGTCAATTGTAATGCGATAGACGTCTCCGGTGCGTACGCGCCCGATGGGCAGCCTGGACCGCTTGTGGAAAAACTGAGTCCCGGAGGCGAGGAGGCGATGGTGAGGGGGATGCTCGGCCGGAGAACTGCGATACCATTGGCTGCGGCCGCAACCGCGACTACATTCCGCAACCACGGTTGGTCGGGTACGATCGTGCCGTCGGTGTCCCAAGCTACCACGGTGCCGTCGCTCTTGAGCGCGACGTTGTTCCTACGCTTGACGGTGATGGCTATCACATTGCTCAGGTTTGCCGGAACGAAAGGAGCGCCGGCGGATATCGGTGCATCTTGGCTGATGTCAAACGCGTCCACTGTACCATTCCCATATAGAACGAGCAGGTGCCGATCGCCGGCGGCCATTGCGCTAACCGGGCCGAGCGTTGGGAGGGGGCTTTCTGAGTCGATGGGCCACACGTTGCCGTCGGCCGTTCTTGCAAACGCGCGCGGAGTGGTGGGAGGTGAGTCGTCAGGCGGCGAAGCGACAGCGACATCAACCGTCCTACCGGCCACTACGGGAGCGAACGTGCAGGCTGGATCGCACCAGGGATTGCCGAGGGCATCAACAAAGGCGACGCGGCCGTTCTGGGCAGTGCCGCCGACGGCCACAGCCTTTATTTCGGAGGCCAAGTGATTGTTCGGAGTGGTCTGACTTCCGAACGCGATACCTCCTCCCCAGACTTCTCTCCCAGCAGCCGCAGTCTTAGCCTTGGTGGTCTGAGGAGGTAATGAAGCAGCAAGATCAAAGGGTTGGTTAGACGCCTGGATTGCGGTGCCGTCCAGTGTCAGACCGACACAGAAGTCGTCGCCACAGGCAATCCGCCTGAGGTTGATCACCTCTTCAAGCATTCGAAGGACCTCGTTCTGCCGGTCAGTACATCGAGCCGTGCCATTAACCCCCCAAGGCACAAAAGTTATCTACAAAGGAGACAACCTCGATGTAGACATCCGGAAAACCGTCGTCTGTAGTGGTGGTCTGGATTACCCTAATGTACTTCCAGGTTGTCGTCGGCGTCACGGGCTTTAAAGCAAATGCGGGAGTCATGTCGCCGATTCCACCCACTATCTTCCAGAGCTTGTCCGAAACAGGCGGAAAACCGGTAGGAAGGTTCGAAACGGAGACCACAACGCCTTTCCTTAGCGCTAAGTGGGGGCGCCCTCCGGCGATGGCGGAGACAAGCGCTGTCGCCGGATCCCGCAGTTCGGCTTTCGTGCATACGTCTGGGTTCGTCTGGTCGGTGCAAACAGGGTAGAAACACGTGCAGAAGCAGTCGCTGTCGTCAAGGTTTGCGATCGCTCCGCCAAAAGACCAGACCGTGCCGTCGGTCTTTAGAACCAAGGAGCGATCGCCGGCAGCAGAGATGGCTCGCACGTGTGCTTTAGCGGGATCCATGAGGTCTTTTGGTAACGGAACAGTTTTTTTCCATCGATATGTGGGACTGTGTGACCTGCCCCAGCCGCCCACCGTACCATCGGCTCTGAGCGCCAGGCTGTGCTCCTGCCCGGCCGCGATATCAATGAAGCCACCATCATCACGGACGTGTACCGCACATGGAGTTCCCTCGGGCAGATAAGGAGGAGATTGACCATGGGGCGCAACTGCGCCGACCGTGTTGCTTCCCCACGCTACCACTTTGCCATCCGTTCTCAGGGCTAGCGCATGATAGCTGCCGCTGAGAGGATAGCCCCCGACAACCACTTTCTCCACATGCTGCAGAGCAGATGAGAGAGGCATAGAGGCCCCGGTTTTTTCCTGGTACCGATATTCATCCCATACCTTGCATTCTGTCGTGAGCGGCATTGTGTAGACGATGTTGTTGACCCCAAAGTTTTGACCCGCGTTGGAATCCGGCACAGCCCAACGCACCACACTGCCGTCACCTTTAACGAAAAGCCCCACCCCGGCGGACGAGGCGATGGCTTTTACGTCGCTGACCCCCGGCACCTCTCCTACGTTGGAGCCGTACCAGTTCACCACCTTGCCGTCGTTCCTCAGAGCAAGGTGGGGGGTGGAATTGGAAAAGGCCTTGTACTGACCCGAGAACTGGTTGAATTCCGAAGAGATGTACGACGGATCTTCGGAAACCACGTTGTGCTCTTGTGCTATTAGCGCGATGCCCGCAACCAACGCTGCCAGCGCCACTGCAAGAAGCATTGACAACCTACCCAGCATATTTTGATCTCTCCATTTCGCAGCGTTCTACCTGCCGAGTGCCTCCGAGGGGCGTTTCAGCAGACTGGCAGCAGAATACACGTGCTGGTGGCGAGCAGTGGCGTTAGTAACGGTTACAAACGCGAAAAATAAAGATCAGAACGTACGTTACATCGACGTTACATGTAATGTCTAGAACGTTATTAACGCCATCCACACGCGCTCTAAGTCGTCGCCAGGCTACCTGGCCGAGGCGGCTCCGGCAGTCGACATCGCCAAGACAGGCTTCAGCCGCCACACGCCCGAGCCCCCACCCTTCGGTGGTGTGCAAAAACCCGGCGCGCGCCTTGCCGAAGAAGTCGAGCATGGCCTTCTGCGCCGCGTTCTCCAAGCCCGTCTCCTGCTGGTAGAAGCGAAGCTCGCGGTCAATCCACTCCAGGAAGAATCGCGCGTCCTCCGGCACAATGCCCGTATCGGCGCCCGCCTTCACCCAAACCGGGCTCGTCTGCGCGAAGCGGACCGTCGCTCCGGGTTTCTCAATCGCCCGCGCCGCGATCCACCCGCTTTCCTTCACCGGAAGCTCGAAAACGGCGTTAAGCTGCCGCGCGCCCCGCTCGCCGCGCAGGGTCCTCACCACCCGTCCCTTGTAGACGACGTCCAGCCGGTCCAGCGCTCCCAGCGACCGGGCCTCGCGTTGTGACGCCTCGCAATCGGCTGGAGCTTCACTACTTGAAATAGATTTGCACCACGTTGCTCGACAGCAGATCCCCGCGCGAACTCCTGCCGTTCAGAACAATCCCATATGTTCGTGGCAGGTTGGAGAAATTCGGTGGCAGCAGCACGTTCGTTTGGAACACGCCGTTGATGATGCCCGGAGCGGTTCCGACATAAAGGATGGCGAGCGGAGTCTGATTCGTGTTGAGCGCCTCAAACTTGTTGAGGTCGGGATCCAGCATCGATGGCGTATCGGGTATCTCCCCGTCGGTCATTCCAAACGGCCAACGAGCACCCGTTCCGAACAGCGATATCACAGAGCCGCCGGGCGCGGGGTTGGACTGAGAGTTCACCGTCCCGTCCTGATTGAGCGCAGCCGCATGGACGCCATCCACGGTGAAGATTCCGATGGATGGGCTGTTCTCCACCTGCACGGACAGATTTCCCGGTAAGACCGTTACGGAGATCTGCCCGTACTCCGGCGTTTCGAACGGCGTCTGCAAATTGATCTGGTTCGGTCCGGCATACAGTATCGGCGCGGGACGTCCGTTCACCTGCACTTGAAAGCCCTGCTCCGCAAAAGGCAGATTGAAGCCGTACAACGTAAGGAGGGCCCCCGGACAGATGCCGGTATTCACGGCAAAGGAGGCCGCGTTCGCGAACGCCACCACCGCCGGTGCGCCTTGGCCATAATAGTCGTTCGGCACGGTTAATAGCGCCCCGCCCATGCCGAGCAACATCAGACGGCCGTTGGAATCGAACGCCGGTGGAGCGTTGATCGCGCCATGAGGGAGCCGGAGGACAGGCTGAACCGGCGAACCCGACGGATCGACCTTCAGAATGAAGTCGGTCCCGGGATTGGGCGCCCCCGATGCAAGGGGAAAGTCGGAAGATGCGCTTGTACCCGCCAGATAGAGATTGCCCTGCTTGTCCGGAGAGATCCCGATGGCATTTGCATCCTCCGATTCTGCGAGGACCTTCCGCCCGGTGAATCCAGACCCATCCGCCTTCACGCTGTCGGTAAACAGAACCGGCGTGCCGTATACGAGCGGGGAACCGGGAGGAGAGGCTTTGACCGGAACCGATTGGCCAAACAGGTGCACTTCTCCCGTTGCGTCGAGCGTAGGCAGTAGTGTGTTTGCAGTCGTCGTCAGATTCCACAGCAGCCTGGATCCGTCCGGGGCGACGCGGCAGACGTATGCCCACGCTGGAGAAATGAAGCCGTATGGAAAATGGTAGATGCTGCCCAACCCGCCGGCCATCGTGACTGCGCCGCTGTCATCGACAACCATGGCGCTTACCGTAGCGGACCACTGGCTCCGGCCGATACAACTGCTATTGCTGCCGGTGCAGCCGCCGCCCGTCGTGACGGTGGTGCTGTAGGCCAGCGTTCCCGCCGGGGTGATCTTGGCGAGAAATGAGCAGGAGGCCCTATCCCCGGATTGCTCGAAAAAAACACGGCAGCCGTTAAACCCGCCACGAGCGGGGAAGTCTCTGTCCGCGGTCTCCCCGCCGACATAGACGTTCCCTGCGTTGTCAATCGCGAGAGCGGTGGCGACCGAGCCTCGGATGAGAGGATCCGGTTGGGGAGTTTGGGCTCCAAGGTATGTGGAGAACAGCAGTTTCTGTCCGGTTGGATCCAGTTTCGCCACGAAGGCGGTTATTCGGTAGGCGACCTTCGTGGCGATGATGGGATTCACCAGCTTGAAATCTTCCGAATCCGTCGAGCCGGCAATCCAGATATTGCCTTCGGGGTCGAGGGCTGCAGCCCGCGGAATCGTACTGCCGCCACCCGCGAACGAGGGCTGCGTAATGCCGGGCTGACCGCCTAGCAGCGTCAGTACCATGTCTGAGGAACCTGTCTGGGCGCCACGCGGCGCGGACCCTACCAAAAGCCGGCTTCCATTTCGTAATTGGAGGACGCTGCGGTAAATAGCCGTCTGCAAACCGAATTCGAGTTGCACTTGCGCATCGGCAAGCGGCGGGAGAGCTATACAGCAAAGACAAAAGGCAAACACGCGCCGGCGCATCGACGTCCGCCTATTTCCCCTCCACCGCCAGCGACGCGTACACCCCGCGCGCCTTGCCGAAGAAGTCGAGCATGGCCTTCTTCTGCGCCGCGTTCTCAAAACCCGGCTCCTGCTGGTAGAAGCGCAGCTCGCGGTCGATCCAGTCGAGGAAGAATCGCGCGTCCTCCGGCACGATGCCCCTGTCGCCTCCCGCCTTCACCCACACCGGACTCGTCTGCGCGAAGCGGATGGTCGCGCCGGGTTTCTCCATCGCCCGCGCCGCGATCCACCCGCTCTCCTTCACCGGAAGCTCGAACACGGCGTTAAGCTGCCGCGCGCCCCGGTCGCCGCGCAGGGTCCTCACCACCCGTCCCTTGTACACGACATCCAGCCGGTCCAGCGCTCCCAGCGACCGCGCGTCCGCGGAGACCTTCACCGTCCCGCCGCCGGCCGGCAGATCGATCTCGTCGCCCGGAATCTTCCCGTCCACCGTGAACGAAACGATCGGCCCGTTGGTCGCGAAGCTCCTCCCGCGCTTCAGCGCGCGGAAAAAAGCGTCGTAGGAGAACGGCTCGTCCAGCTTCACGTACACCCGGTTGTACCCGAGCGGCGCCGCCTTCACCCCCGAGGCGCTGCCGCCCGAGACCGCGATCCGAAACCCGCAGTTCAGGAACTTGTAGTAGACGTCCATCGCCCACAGCGGCATTCCAGCGACGGTATTGAACTCCGGCCGGTACTTCGGCGACATCCCCCACGGGTCCGTCTCCAGTTCCACCCCGTGCCGGTTGAAGTGGTTGTGCACGATGCCCGCGAAGTCCACGAGCCCGAGCGCCGCCAGCGCCGGCGCGTCCCGCCACAGAATCTTCTCCGCGTCCACATATCCGCCTTGCCGCCGGGCCAGGTCGGCGAACCGGTCGTTCGGCGGATACAGCCAGTTGCCCTCGAACGGGATGACTTTTCTCAACCCGAGCAGGTCCACCGCGCCCGGCCCCTGCTTCAGTCGTTCGATTTCCTTATCCAGCACGCTGAAGACGTGCATCGCGTCCACCCGGCGAATCGTCTCGTCCGTCGCCGGAGGAGTCGAGATCGGCTTGCCCTCCCAGATCCAGTCGGTCAGCGTGGGCGCCAGGTTCAGGTCCTCAGCCGGCAGAAGCTGAGGCATCTCCTCCACCTTGCGGTGGTTGTGAAGATCCGCCGAATACCAGCCTTGTTCGTTCATCGCAACCCAGCGCTCCAGCCTCACCTCCAGCTTCGCCGGCCCGTCGTCGCCGATGCGCACGGGATGCGTTTGAGGGCGGTATTCCAGACCTCGCTCCACCGTCAGCGAATATTCCCCCGCCGGCAGCGCGACCTCGAACCGCCCGTCCGTGATGAAATGGCGCTCCTTGTTCTTCTCGTACCGGATCGCGCCCGGCGGAGCGTGAAATCCGCCGCTCGAGTCCGTGAGGTACGCGCGTGCGGGAACCACTTCGCCCGTCTTCCGATCGCGAACCTCTACCGACAGACTTCCCGCCAGCCACAGCGCCAGCAGAACAGGAGCGCCGCTCATCCTACTGGTGAGCCCCCGCGGTATCCAATTGCGCTTCCAGTATCGCCAGCCTGGCCGCCAGTGGATTCTGCTTCACCGCCTGCTCGAGGGCCGCCCGCGCTCCCGCCTCGTCGCCCTTTTCCTTCAACGCGAGCGACAGCAGGTATCGCCCGACGATCTCCGGCGCGCCGCGATATTCGAACTTGCCGGACGTGCGCTCCCGAGCCTCTCGCTCCAGGCTCTCGATCAGCGCCCGGCTACCTGCCTCGTCTCCCATCGATCTCTTCGCCAGCGCTTGGTAGTAGGCCCCCACATGGGCCTTGCCGTAATGCTCCGCCACAATCTTGCGGAGATAGTCGTTGGCCACGTCCGTCTTTCCCATCGCCTTGTAGACCCGCGCGAGGTCCCAGTAGACGTGCGCGCGGAAGTCCGGCGTGCGGGCGGCCACCTCCAGGTTCATGGGGTACTCGGTGGCCTGCTGATAGTGGCGCAGCGCCGTCTGGTAATCCTTGCGTTCAAAGGCGGCGTCGCCCAATTTCTGATTCACCTCCACCCACGCGTGATGGATGCCGTAGCGGCCCTCCCAGCTATGGAAATGCGTCTTGCTCAACGTTTCGTGGGTCTCCTTCAAGTCGCGCGGCGTCCCCCGCTCCAGCCGCAGGTCGAGCAACCGGCCGATCAGGTCTTCACGCGTGTTCACCACGTCCTGCCGCGCCTCGAACAGCGCTAGCCGTTCGGCCGACGACACCCCCACGGCCTGCGCAACGTCGTCCAGTTCCTGAAGCACGCGGCCGTCCTGGGGATCGATGTCCGCGGTCCTCTTATACGCGGCGTACGACGCCTTCAGGTCCTGCTTCAGGTAGCGCTCGCCGTACGCGACGTTCCGCCACGCCAGCGTCAGCTTGCCGTCGAGTTCCGCCGCCTTCTTCCACGACGCGAAGCCGTCCTCCCGCTGTCCGCTGGCATAGAGAAGATTGCCCAGGAACAGCCGCGCCTTGGCGTCGGAGGGATGCCGGCGGATGGCGGCCTCGAGCGCGTCCTTGTCCTCCAGCCGGCTAGGGTTCGTGTAGGCGGCCGGCCCCTTTCGCGCCTTCGCGTAGAGTTCCGCCGCGGCCCGCTCGTCGCCCGACAGTTCCTTGAAGTAGCCGCGCGCGTAGTTCACCAGCGGGTTCAACGCGGCGTCGTCCTTGCCCGCCGAGTAGAGCGCCAGCACGGCGTCCGCATCCTCGTACAGCCCGCCGTTCGCGTAGGAGACCGCCAGTTCCAGGTGATTCTGAACCGCATCCCGCATGTAGCCGCGCCACACCGGTTCCCACTTGTGCGTGTCTTTGCCCGCCGCTTTCAGCGCCAGCAAACGCTCGTAGCCGCCCATGAAGTGCATCGGATCCAGCTCCAGCGCCGCGTCGCCGGCCTTCAGCGCCTGCTCGGTGTTCCCCAGCAGACGCCACGCCGCGGCCTTCAGCGCCGGGATGTCGGCGAACTTGCCGTTCTGCCGTCCGGCCTCCTCCAGCTTTTCAACCGACTCCCTAAGGTTGCCCCGCCGCAGGTCGATCCGCGCCAGATTCAGATACGAAGCGGCGGCGTAATCGTAGGTGTACGTCGCGCGATAAAACTGGCTGTACGCTTCGTCGAAATTACGTAATCCGGCCTGCGCGAGTCCCCGGCCGTAATAAAGCTTCGAATTGTCGGAATCGCGCTCCAGCGCCAAGTCCAGATGCCGCAGCGCGTCGTTCCACCGGCCCTGCTTCAGCGCGAGGAACCCCATCGCCGCGTTGACCCGCGAGTCCTTCGTGTCGCGGCTGAGCGCCTCGTTGTAATACGTCAGCGCTTCGTTCGTGCGCCGGAACCGGTCCAGCCATTCGCCCGCGTGATACAGCTCGTCCAGGTTCATCTTCTTGGGATCGCCCGGATCCTTCTGTCCCGGCGGCAGGTCCACTTTCTTCGGACGCTGCTGCTGCACCTGGATGGCCGGGACGCCCCTGGAATCGAACACCTCCAGGAGCAGGTCGTAAACCGTGACCTCGTGCGCCACGGGCACTTCAACCGCGTAAGGCTTGTCGGGCGAGATCGTGACCGTCGCCTCGCTCAGCGTCTTGCCGTCGGCCGTGTTCCTGAGAACTACTTTGTAGTTGCTCGCCACGCCCGTCGAGTAGACGCCGCCGAACGCCTTGCCGTCGCGCAGGTCGGTATTGACGGCGAAGTCCTCGTTCGCATTGTGGAACCCGCGGATATCCCGCACCGGGTACCAGTAATCGTGCGTCGTCTTCACCTCGTGCGGCGCCATCCAGTGGTAGTCAGGCTGGTTGTCGCTCCAGGCGCCCGCTTGCGGCTCGAAGTACGATCCGCCGCCTTCCGAAAGAATGTCGTCCCAGATGCGGCCCGAAGGCCCCGAACCCCACGTCCACAGCTTCTTGCCCGGCATCGTGTGCACGTTGGCGAAGTGCACCGTGCCGCCCTGCGCCTTGTGATCGTACGCGCCGAACCATTCCGACGGATTGTTGAACGCGAAGAAGCTGCTGGCGTTCGGCACGTTCTTCCACCACGTCATGTCCACGCCCTCGTGCACCGGCCAGTTCCAGAACTCGTGCTTGCCGTGCCCGGTCACCATGTCGCCCGGATACTGCGCCTGCGCGTAGTCGTTGGCGTGCGTGGTGGCCGTGGCCCAGAACATGAACGAGTGACTGTGATTGGTCGGGTTGATGAACACGTAGTCCGCGCGGACGTAGCTCCGGCCCGGAAACAGCGTCAGTCCCACCAGCCACCGCATTCCGAAGATCGGCTCGCTTTCGCCCACCCACGCCGTGGCGCTGCCGTCGGCGTGCTTCACGATGCGGTGATCCACCGGCATGAACCCCGATGGGCGGTGGCCGTGCGGGAAATTCCACTCGATGCCGCCCGAGATCCACGCGCCGGTCATGCTGATCAGGCCGGGCTTGATCGTCTTCTGCCAGTACAGCCAGACGTAATTGTTCGTCTTGTCCAGCGCCCCGTGCAGGCGGCCGCCGATCTCCGGCAGCACCAGGACCTTGACGTACTCGTTCTCCAGGACGACGCCGTTGTACGCTTTATCGACCTTGTTGTCGGTGAGCGTCTCGTTCAGCGTGTACGGATAAATTCGCTCGCCCGCATCGGGATAGATCGAGTGGACCTGGGCCGGACCGATCTCCCACGTCGGCATCGTGATCTTCTCTTCGTAGGCTTTCACTTCCGCGAAAGCGGCCATACCCGACAGGGCGCCAGTGAGCATAAGGACCGTAAGGATGGATTTCATTTTCATCTCATCTAATGAGGACTCTTTATCCACTGTAGCGCGTGGCGACGGCCCGCGCGCCCTCCGGCGTGGCGCTCTTAGGCGCTGCTAGAAAACAACAATTCCAAACTGCGTTGTGGGGCAAGTTGGCCGAAGGCAACCTGCGGGCCGATCGGCCATCGGCCGCGCGGCTGGCTGAACTGGCATGGTTACTTCCTAACGGAGCCTTAAAGGTGGGGTGAACCTCCCGGTTTGCGAGCCGGTTTTCCAAGGGGCTTCCGGCGCGTTGCGGACAAGCCGGCATGAAAGCCGGCCTGCAAGCATGGATGCTCGCCCCACCTCAGACCGTCGCCACTCCTGGCGACGCCCGCCGAGATGAGTCTCGGCGCTGCAGACACGAGTGTCCGCGCCACGTCGGTCCGTTGTACCTACTCCGCCAGCAGGTAGATCGCCACCAGCGCCATGGCCATCCCCGCGCCGATCACCGGGTGCGGGAGAGTGTGATAAATGGCCAGCGACAAAACCACCGTAAGCACCGGGAACAGCGACGTCATCGGCACGACGACGATCGCCTTGCCGTAGCGCACCGCGTACACATAGAACACCGCGCCCACCGCGTTCAGCGTCTGTACCGCCGCGGCCAGCCACGCTCCGCCGGCGCCCCAGTTGATCGCGGCGCCGAAATCCGTCATCGCGACGGCGAACGGCGCCAGCAGCAGCCCGCTCGCCGTCATGTAGAAAAAGATGCTCTCCGCCGGCATCGTGCGGCTGGCGAACTTCATCGCCCAACCCTGCACGCCCCACATCAGCAGCACCACGATCGTCAGCAGGAGCCACCAACTCCCCGCGCCGCCGCCCTCGTCGGCCGGGCGCCAGGAAAGCAGCGGAATCGCCACCAGCGCCAGCGCGATGCCCGACCATCCGCGCCGCCCGGCCCGCTCTCCCAGCAGCGATACCGAGAGCAGAACCGTCACCACCGGATACAGCGAGATCAACGGGAACACCACGTACGCCGGCCCGGACTGCAGCGCCTGGAACAGGAGTAGTTGCCCGCCCGCGCCGGTCAGTCCCACGGCTAGTCCCAGCAGAACGGACCTGCCGTCCCGCTTGAGCCGCCACTCCGCCAGCTTCATCACCACCGCCGCGCAGGGCGCCATCGTCAGCGCCCACACCGCGTAGCCCAGCGTCGCGGGAAAACCGGCCCTTTCCGGAATCTCGATGAAAGCGCCCCACACGCCCCAGAACAACGTGGCGAGGATGGCGAACAGGAGCCAGGGTCGGGCAGTCCGCACGTGGTCTATTGCAGCCTTTTGAACCAGGGCGTCGCCGACCGGATGGCGTTGTTGACGGCGGTGATGTTGCGCACGCCCTCGTTGGCGAGCCAGTCTTCGAGCGCCTTCACACCCTGCTTCGCGTACACCGGCATGCCGTCCTTCCAGGTCGCCCGCCCGCACAGCACCCCGGAATACTCGACGCCGGCCTCGTTCGCCATCTCCAGCGATTCGATGAACTGCCGGTTCTCGACCCCGGCGCTGAGGTAGATGAACGGTTTCCGCGTGGCCGCCGCGGCGGCCCGGTAGTGCTCGATCGCTTCCTGCTTCGAGTACGCGACGGCGCCTGCGTTCGACGCGCTTCCTTCCACAAAAGCCGCGTTCACCGGAATCTCCACCTTCAGTACATCCACGCCGTATTGGGCCTTGGAGAACTCCTCCATGCTCGCCGTCACCGCCTCGGGTTTCCGCTTCGCGAACTCGAACCCCTTTTCATCGCCCCCGTTTTCGTCGTAGGCGATCAGCTCGAGGAAGAAAGGAATCCCGTTGGCGAAACACTCCGCCCCGATGCGCTCGATAAACGCCTTCTTCACGTCGTTGATCTCGCCGCGCTCGTTCGGCGCGTAATGCATCAGGATCTTGACCGCGTCCGCCCCCCACTCGACGATGCGATAAACCGACACGTTATCGAGCAGGTCCGGAAGCCGCCCGGGCCGCGTGTTGTCGTAGCCGCTCTTCTCGTAGGCCAGCAGCAGTCCGGTCTTCTCGTTCCGCAGCCGCGACGCCTCCAGTCCGTACTCCGGGTCCAGCAGGATCGCGCTGGCGTAGGGCGTCAACACCCGCGTCACCGCGCTCTTGAATTCCGCCATCATCTCCGGCGTCACTTCGCTCCGGTCCACGCCCTTGGCCTTGGCCAGCGGCTTTTGCAAGCTCCCGCGCTGATCCATGGCCGCGGCCGCGATCACGCCGTTCTCGGTCGAAAGCGCGTTCATGTGCGCGCGTTTGGAATCGGACAGGCTCACGCAAACCTCCTTTCTGAGGATACCCCGCAAGCAGGGCGCCGCCGGGTCTGCTACGCTCTCTCCATTGGGGATGACGCCGATCAAAACACAGGTCAGGCCGCTCGCGGCCGCCGACGACCGCCCGCGATTCCGCAGCCGCCGCATCGCCCGCTTCACCGAATCCGTTATCCGTGAAATGACCCGCCTGGCGCTGGCCTCCGGCGCCGTGAACCTGGCGCAGGGCTTTCCCGATTTCCCCGCTCCCGCGTTCCTCAAGGAAGCCGCCCGCGAAGCGATCTCGGCCGATTTCAATCAGTACGCCATCACCTGGGGCGCCCGGCCCTTTCGCGAAGCCATCGCCGCCGGCTACGCCCGCTTCTACGGCCTCGATCTCGATCCCGAACGCGAGATCACCGTCTGTTGCGGCGCCACCGAAGGCATGATCGCCTCCTTGCTTGCCACGGTCGACCCCGGCGACGAAATCGTCGTCTTCGAGCCTTTCTATGAAAATTACGCGCCCGACGCCTACCTGGCCGGCGCCACGCGCCGCCTGGTGTCGCTCCATCCGCCGGACTGGACTTTCGATCCCGGCGAACTCCGGCGCGCCTTCTCCCCCCGCACCAAGGCGATCGTCATCAACACGCCGAACAATCCCACCGGCAAGGTGTTCTCGCGCGAAGAGCTGACCCTGATCGGCGAGCTGTGCCAGGAGTTCGATGTTCTCGCGATTACGGACGAGATCTACGAGCACATCGTCTATGACGGCGCCGCGCACATCCCCATGATCACGCTGCCCGGCATGCGCCGGCGCTCCATCCTCGTCAACAGCATGAGCAAGACCTATTCGGTCACCGGGTGGCGCGTCGGCTGGGTGATCGCCGCCCCGGACCTGACGGATTCCATCCGAAAGGTCCACGATTTCCTCACCGTCGGCGCCGCGGCCCCGCTCCAGCAGGCCGGCATCGCTGCCCTATCACAGCCCGACGCGTACTATGAGAACCTCGCCCGCGAGTACGCCGGCCGCCGCGACCTGCTCGTCCACGAACTTACCGCGGCCGGTTTCCGCTGCTTTCCGCCCAACGGCGCGTACTACGTGATGACCGACATCTCCGGTTTCGGCTTCGAGAACGACTTCCAGTTCGTGCGCAGCCTCATCGACGACGCCGGTGTCGCGGCTGTGCCCGGCTCCAGCTTTTTCGACGATCCGGCGAAAGGTTCCCAGATGGTACGCTTTTGTTTCTGCAAGAAATATGAGACGCTAAGGGAAGCGGCGGGTCGTTTGCAGAACGTCGGGAGTGCCCCGGCGAGGAGGAAATAAGTGGGAACGATAGGCTTACGCGCCGCCGAGCCAGCTATGCTGCCGAATTTCGTTCAGCCGGAGGCGGTGCAACGCGCCGACGGCGAGTCCGTAGCCGTCGAGCTCGGCGAAGCCAAAGGCAAACTCATTCACCTCACTCTCGGAATCACTCGCATTATCGAGCAGGAAAGCCTGGACGTCTCCATTTGGGCTTCCCCCGACGGCGTCGCCTGGAGCGAGAAGCCCATCGTCGCTTTCCCGCAGAAGTTCTATTGCGGCGACTACACCCTGCTGCTCGATCTGACCAACCACCCCGATGCGGCGTTCCTCAAGGCCAGGTGGAAGATGAGCCGCTGGGGCCGCGGCGAACCCAAGCCCCTGTTCGCCTTCTACGTCTTCGCCCAGGAAGCCGGCAGCGAGCTCGTCTCCACCGCCGGCACGTCCTAGACTCGTGTCCTGTCCCGCACAATACCAGTGGGGGGCAGCATCTCAGGCTGCGCGGGACTCCCAGTCCCGCCAAGACGGCCTGACGCCTTGCGTCCCGGTGAAGTAGTTCGTGACGCTCCCGTCGCCGCAAACTTTCAACCCCGTCATCTCACCTTGCCCGCCGTACGTCACGCTCTGCGCCACGTCCTTCGTTGGCTTCGTTGCTATACCTGCTCACTCTCATTCTCTTCATCATTCTTTCTAAAGCGTTTGGTTGCCGGATAGTTGGGATCATTAGCGGGCCGGGTGGTAGACTGAATTGCGATGGGACGGCTGCTGGAAAAGGCGATTTCCGAGGCGTCAAAACTTCCTGAAAGCGAGCAGGAGGCAATCGGCGCCTGGCTGCTCGCGGAGATGGAATCCGAACAGCGGTGGGTTGAGCTCTTCGGGAGGTCAGGCGCCGTTCTGGAACGACTGGCGGACGAGGCTGTGGAGGCGCACGAACGTGGTCGGACGACACCGCTTGATCCCGACCTGTTGTGAATTCGCACATCACTCCGGGCTTTCGGAAGCTGCTGTCGCACTGCCTGATGATGTTCGGCGTCAAGCTCGCTCCGCGTATCGTCAGTTCTTGAACAACCCTCGTCACCCGGTCTACGCTTCAAGCAGATTCATGGCTCGGATCGGCTTATTTCGGTTCGTGTCGGCAGGGGCTACCGAGCTGTGGGTGTTCGGAGATCGCCGGACGAGATCGTCTGGTTCTGGGTCGGCGCCCACGAAGAGTATGAAAGGCTTCTCGCAGGACAATGAGGCGGCATGACAAGGGCATGCACCCCCCCCGCCAATAAACCGGCCGGGCTATGTTCAAGGCCAGATGGAATGCCAGTCAAGCGCATCGGCCACCGGCGTGCAAGCGCGCTCACCCTGGTCGGCCCCAAACAGGCCAACGATCAAGCCCAATGCCGGCGCCACCAGGAACAGCGCATCGAATCTCCTTCTCTCGATCGTCACCCGCCGCCAAAACCTCGGTCACAGCGCATCCACCGGCGCTCTGCCCGTTGATTCTCCCCCATTTTTCAGCGGCTTACAAGCAGCACCTCTTTTGTGGGAGCGCGAACGCCAAGGCGCCTCCGGCTATAATGAACGCGGCTCGGCGTGCTCTTTCGCCAGGCCTCGCTCTTTGAAAATTGAATCTCTTTTACCCCCCCCGAAAACCCGCGCATCGAAAATAAACAATTCGAACCCATTCCCAAAATCGGACATTGTGGTGAAATCCAACGGCTCTGGCCGACGCAGTTCTCGTGGCGGTTCATCCAAATAGCTCCTTGGATTCAATGGCTTATCGCTCATGGGACGGAGGGGCCTCACTCACGCACAAGCTCCGGGCCGGAAGCCGTTTTGAGCCGCCGGAAACGCGATTTCTCGCTGCGCAAGAATAACAATTCGAACCCAATCCCAAAATCGGACACTCTCTCGCAACGCTCGCGCTCAACCCTGCGGTCCGGTCACGGCTCGTATCCACCCGCGCGCTTGTTGAAAAACGGGGTGACGCATCGGCGCATTGCGATGCCTCACCCCGCTGCCGACCGCGCTACTCCTTGAAACCGGCGACGACCTCCCCGCGGCTCCACTGCCGGATCGTCCGAATCTCCTCCGCCGGGATGTGGAGGAACTCCAGGAATTCCTGGTGTTCGTCTGGCGCCGAGCGCTCAAATTCCTGATGCCATCGCTCCATATCGTCCTTGGAAAAGCCCGCGGACGACATAATCGAAACCCATTTGTCTTTGGTAATCACTCTTAACCTCCAAATGTTGTTGCCCTGCCGCAGCAGTGCGAGAATCGCGCGCTGGTGGCGCCGGAGCTGTTCGATTTCTCCGCTCAATTCCATCAGCCGCCGCTTCAGCACCGACGAGGCGTCGGTGTCCGGCTGCCGAAGGATCGTCCGGATGTGCTCGATCTTGAGTCCGGCCTCCCGGTACGCGCAGATCTGACGTAGCGTGGCGATTTCCGCCTCTCCGTAGAGCCGGTAGCGCCCCGTGTTCCGCCTCGGCGGCCGCACGAGGCCGATCGATTCGTAATAGAGCAGCGTGCTGCGGCTCAGGCCGCACTGCCGTGCCGCTTGGGTTACGGTCATCGCCATACAAGATCAGTCTGAACCCTAAAGCGATAGACAGGTCAATAGGAAATTTCGCGGTGGTCCTCTCCCGCCGGCGCCGCCAGCCCGAATCGGACGCGTCTTCGCCTTGCGTGATAACTTGAAAGGCATGCGGCTGTTAACGCTACTCGGGGGGCTTGGCGTCGTCGCCTTCACCCTCAGCGGCGCCGGTGAACTCTCGGGCCGAAAGGCTCCCGGCTTTTCGCTTCCGGATTCGAAATTCCAGTTTCATGACCTGGCCGACTACCGCGGCCGGATCGTGCTGCTGGACATCATGAAAACGAGCTGTCCCACGTGCCAGAAGCTGAGCCAGACCCTGGAGCGGGCGAAGGCGAAGTACGGCGACAAGATCGCTGTTCTCTCCGTCGTCAATCCGCCGGACGATCACAAGGCCGTCGCGGCCTACGTCGCGAAGTTCGGCGTCACCAGCCCGATGTTGTTCGATTGCGGGCAGATGGCGGGCTCGTACCTGAAGCCCAATCCGCAGAACCCGATGGTCTACCTGCCGCACCTGTTTGTCATCGACCGGGATGGCATGATCCGCGCCGACTTTGGCCACCACGACACCGCCGCTTTCGAAGGCCCGCAGATTTTCGCGGAGATCGACCGGCTCCTGGGCGGCAAGGGCGCGCCTCCG
Organism: Bryobacteraceae bacterium; assembly: GCA_026129905.1. GTDB lineage: Bacteria > Acidobacteriota > Terriglobia > Bryobacterales > Bryobacteraceae > JAHCHE01. The sequence continues at coordinate 30,889 of JAHCHE010000010.1, forward strand.
GAATCGCAGAAAGGCGCGCGCTGACCGGCGTCCGCGGCAGATGAATTCTTAAAGGATATTCCTAATGGCGAAGGACACGCTGACGATCACCGACAACCGCACGGGCAAGACCTATGAGCTGCCGATCGAGCACGACACCATCCGCGCGGCAGATCTCCGCCAGATCAAGGTCAATTCCGACGACTTCGGAATGATGACGTACGATCCCGGCTACATGAATACGGCAGCCTGCAAGAGCGCGATCACGTACATCGACGGGGACCGGGGCATCCTCGAGTACCGCGGATATCCGATCGACCAGCTTGCGGAGAAGGCCTCGTTTCTGGAGACCGCCTATCTCATCCTGCATGGCGAGTTGCCCGACCGGGGCCAACTCGACGAGTGGACCTACCAGATCACGCATCACACGATGCTGAACGAGAACGCGAAGAAGTTCATGGATGGCTTTCGCTACGATGCTCACCCCATGGGCATGTTCGTGAGCACCGTCGCGGCGCTGTCCACGTTTTACCCGGAATCCAAGTCCGTCTTCGACGCCAACGTGAGGCGAAAGCAGATCTTCCGGCTCATCGCGAAAGTGCCCACCGTCGCCGCCTTCGCCTATCGCCACATCACCGGCATGCCGTTCGCCTATCCCGACAACGACCTCTCGTATACGGCGAACTTCCTGAACATGCTCTTCAAGCGCACGGAGTTGAAATACCAGGCGAACCCGATCCTGGAGCGCGCGATGGACATTCTCTTTATCCTGCACGCCGATCACGAGCAGAACTGCTCCACCAGCTCGATGCGCATGGTCGGCAGCGCGCAGACCGATCCCTACTGTTCGCTGGCCGCGGCCGCGGCGGCCCTGTACGGTCCGCTCCACGGCGGCGCCAACGAAGCGGTACTCAAGATGCTGAACGAGATCGGCTCCAAGGCCAATATTCCCGCGCTGATCAAGCGCGCGAAGGCGGGCGAAGTGCGGCTGATGGGCTTCGGTCACCGCGTGTACAAGAACTACGACCCGCGCGCCCGCATCGTCAAGAAAACCGCCGAGGAGGTCTTCGAAGTTACTGGCAGGAACGAGTTGATCGACATTGCCATCGAACTGGAGCGCATCGCGCTCGAAGACGACTACTTCATCAAGCGCAAACTGTATCCCAACGTGGACTTCTACTCCGGCATCATCTACCAGGCGATGGGATTCCCGGTGGAGATGTTCCCCGTGCTGTTCGCCATTCCGCGGACGGCGGGATGGCTGGCCCAATGGCAGGAAATGCTGGTGGACAAAGACCAGAAGATCGGCCGCCCGCGCCAGATCTACCTCGGTCCAACCACACGCGACTTCGTTCCGATGGAACAACGGTCGTTGGTAGTGGCAAAAGCTGAACGCTGATGCGAGCCCCCACGCTGTTGCTGTTGCCGCTGACGGCGACCCTGGCGTTGAGCCAGCCGTTCGATGCGCTGATCCGGGGCGGCCGGATCGCCGATGGGAGCGGCAATCCGACGTGGATCGGCGACATAGGCATCCGCGACGGCCGCATCGCGGCCATGGGACGGCTGGAAGGCGCCTCTGCCGGCCGCGTCATCGAGGCCGCCGGTATGGTGGTCGCGCCGGGGTTTATCGACATCCACAACCACTCCGACAACACGCTGCTGGTGGACGGCAACGCCGAGAGCATGATCCGGCAGGGCGTCACCACGATGATCCTGGGGGAAGGCGGCTCGGCGGCGCCGGTCGGCGGGAAGCAGGAACGGGAGCGCGATGCGGCCTGGAGCGACTTCCGCGGCTACTTCGACCGGCTGCGGAAGCAGGGTATTTCCACCAACATCGGGACATACGTGGGCAGCAGCCAGGTCTGGACCTACGTGCGGGGCGAGCGCGCCGGACCGCCGTCGGCGGGCGAGGTTGCCGAAATGCAAACCCTGGTGCGGCAGGCAATGGAACAGGGCGCGCTCGGCGTCTCCAGTTCCCTCAGCGGTCCGCCCGGCGCCTGGATCGACAAGGAGACCCTCGTCGCCATGTGCCAGGCCGCCGCTCCGTACGGCGGCGTCTACTCCACCCACATTCGCACGGAAGGCGACGGCGTGTTCGAGGCGGTGGACGAGGCTCTCGATATCGGGCGCCGCGCGGGCGTTCCGGTCGAAATCATCCATCTGAAAATCGCCGAGCACCGGCTCTGGGGCAAGATGCCGGAACTGACCGCCCGCATCGCTGAGGCCCGGGCGCGCGGCGAGCAGGTCACCGCGAACGTCTATCCGTACCGCGCCGGCCAGAACAACCTGGCCAGCATCATCCCGCCTTGGGGGCACGAAGGGGGAACCGAGGCGATGATCGGCCGCCTGAAGGACCCTGCGTTGCGCGAGCGCCTGGAGCGCGAGGTCCTGAACGGCATTCCCGGATCGAATTGGTACAACCATTACACGGCCACGGGCGCCTGGGAAGGCATGCTGCTGGTCTCGTTCTCTAACCCCGAGTACAAGCGGTTCGAAGGGAAGCGGATGAACGAGGTGATCCAGGCGCTGGGAGTCGACCCGGTGAGCGCGCTATTTAAGACGCTGATCGACAACCGCGGTTCCGTCCCCACCGTCTATTTCCACCATTCGGAAGAGGACATGCGCCACGCGATGCGGCAGCCGTTTGTCTCCATCGGCTCCGACGGCTCGGCGGTAAAGACGGAAGGGCCGCTGGCGCGCGGCAACCCGCACCCGCGCTTCTACGGAACGTTCCCCCGCGTGCTGGGGCGGTACGTCCGGGAGGAGAAGCTGCTGTCGCTTGAGGAAGCCATTCGAAAGATGACCTCGGCCAACTCCGCCAAAATCGGCATCTACGACCGCGGCCTGCTGCGTCCCGGCCAGTGGGCGGACATCGCTGTCTTCGACGCCGCACGGGTTATCGACCACGCCACGTTCGAGCGGCCGCACCAGTACGCCACCGGCGTCGAGTACGTGCTGGTTAACGGCGAGGTGGTACTGGAAAAAGGCAAGCACACCGGCGCCCGGCCGGGCCGGATTCTGGCGCCGGAACGGCTCGCAAAATAGACGTCGCGCTTCAGCGGGCGGCGGCGGCCGCGGCTTTTCCTTCGTCCCGTGCCTCGCGGCGCACGATCACCCCGGAATCCACGGTCTCGTTCGTCCGCGAAATGGCCTGAAAGTACAGGCGGTCGCCGGCGATCTCCATCAGCATGAAGCTCCGGTCCGAGTCGAAGCCCTTCTCGACCAGATCGTCCGCCCGGATGTTCCCCCGCCGGAGTTTGGCCGATCCGCCTTCGATGATGTGGTGGATGCCCTTCTGTGGCTTCATACGCAAGTAGAAGTGCTCGTGTCCGGCGAGAACCAGGTCCACGCCGTGCTCGACGAACAGCGGCTCCAGCGCTTTCCGCAGCTCGACGTTCGAGCCGTGCCTCCTTCCGGAAGAGTAGATCGGATGGTGAAAGAAAATGATCTTCCAGGGGGAATCGGATCCCTTCAGCTCCTTCTCGATCCACTCCAACTGTTCCCGCGTCATGTAGGTGCTGTCGAGGGAGAAGAACCGGATGCCATCCTTCGGCTGAAAGCTGTAATAGCGCCGCCCGCCCATGTTGAAGTGCTTGTACAAGCGCTGGTCCGGCTCGTCGTGATTGCCCAGCGTCGCGTAGAACTTCACGCCGCCATCGAGCAGCGCCTTGTACGGCCGCTCGAACTTACTCAGGTAGTCTTGCGGCGACTCGCGCCCGTACAGATTGTCGCCGAGCAGCAGCGCCATCTCGAACGGGAAGATCTGCCGGTAGGCGGTGAGCACGTTGGCGACCTGGAGTTGCTCTCGTCCCCCGGTACCCGTGTCGCCCAGGACGGCGAACTTCAGGCTATCTTTTTCGCGCGGCAAATCCAGCGCGGATTCCGAGACTTCCAGGGGTGGGGGCGGCGCTCCGGCGCAGCCGGCAATCGCAACCAGCCCCAGTATTAGCCATCCACAAATCGTATGGCGCACGGCAATATTCTCGAACATTTAGATTGCATTGGGAATGTAATCCACAATCAGGCCGGAAACTGCATCATACAAGATCAGGGTCCGATCCACAAAGCGATATTCGAGCCCCTCCGGCAGCTTGGGAAGCTGCAGCAGCAGCGACGGCGGCATCGTCGAAAGCGGCGCCGCTGTCGGGTATGGAGCGTTCACCTCGACGCGGACCGCCACGCCTTCTTCCTTTGGATTTCCTTCCTTCGTGGCGTTCGCCGCCGCCCCGTCGGCCTGCCCGCAGATTTCCTTGACGCGCCGGGCGACATCGGGCGTGAAGATATCGCCAAGTTTCGCGTCGCTCCGCTCCTCCCGCATCGCTGCCGCCAGCGCTTTCTTGCGTTCGTCCAACTCGGCCGGATCGCCTGTCTTCTTGATCCGCGGCAACTGACCGGCCACCCGTTCGCGCAGGCTGACGTACTTCTGAACGCTATCGTTGAATTGCTTGTCGATTTCGCCGTTCAACTGCGCGGCTTGCGCGGCAACTCCCCCGCCCGCCAGAACCGCCGCCCACAGCAGATGTCTGAGTCGCATAGGCCCCTCTTCTGTAGTAGATGCCGTGCGGACGAAGGGCGTTTCAGGGCCGGAATGGACGCGGCTTTACGACCTCGATTCATAAAGTTAGACGCTGGCCGGGTCGCGTGGTCCAGCGCCCCAGCGATCTGTTGAACGCAAGATGCCTGCCCTTCCGCGTCGCCGGGGCGTTTACACTGTAAAATCTAACGTGCCGGTTTTCTGGGTGCTGACAACAATCGCGCTGGGGCTTGGCGTGGCATCCCTACGGGGCGACGCCAGGCGCAACCGGTTCGTCGCCGAACGTCTGAAGCAGCCGGCGCCGGCCGATCCGCCGCCCGCCACCGTTATCGTGCCGGTGAAGGGCCCAGAGGAGGGGTTGGCGGAGAACCTCGCGTCGCTGGCGCGGCTCGATTACCCGGACTACGAGCTGATCGTCGTGGCGCGCGCGCGGGAGGACATCCCGGCCGGCGTGGTTCCGCCGTCCGCGCGCGTGGTCCTCGCGGGCGACGGCGACCCGGCAACCGGGGAGAAGATCAACAACCTGCTGGCGGCGGTGCGCGAGGCGCGGCCGGTATCCCGCCTCTTCGCCTTCGCCGACTCCGACGGCCGCGCGGCGCCGGGCTGGCTGAAAGCACTGGCCGCGGGACTGGAGGAGCAGGGAGCGGGGGCATCCACGGGCTACCGGTGGCACGTTCCGGAGCGGGCGCGGTTCTGGCCGCTGGTGCGGGCGGTCTGGAACGGGGTGGTGGCGGGCGAACTGGGGCCGTCGGCACGCTTCGCCTGGGGGGGCGCGATGGCGATCCGCCGCGACACATTCTACGCGGCGCGAGTGCCGGAGTTCTGGCGGGGTTCGGTGAGCGACGATTATTCGTTGACGGCCGCGGTACATGCCGCGGGTCTGCGCGTCGCGTATGCCCCGGGCGCGTACGTGGCGAGCGTGGACGGTACGGGCGGGCGCGAGTTTCTACGGTGGATCGTGCGGCAGATGGCGATCACCCGGACGCAAGATCCCCAGCTCTGGGCCAAGGCGTTCGCCGGCCACCTTCTCTACTGCGGGGCCTATGTCGCGGCGCTGGCCGCGCTGCTTCAGGGACGGCTCGCCGGACTGGCGGCGCTCGGGGTTATCTTCGGGCTCGGGATGATCAAAGGGGCGAACCGGCTCGCGCTCGGCCGGATGGCTCTTCCGCATCACGCGGCTTGGTTCGACCGGCACGGCTGGGTTCACGTCTGGTGGGTTCCGCTCGCGACCTGGGTCTGGATGTATTCGCTGGCGGTTTCCGCCTTCACGAAAACGATCGAGTGGCGCGGGCGGCGGTACCGCCTTTACGCTCCGGGGGCGGGAAAAGCCCAGACTTGATACAGTTGGTACAGAAGGGGCAATGAGGCCAGAATATGAGAACCGAATGGGTTAAACAACGGCAGAACGACAAGGTCCGGACGCAGATGCATTATGCGCGCCAGGGCGCCGTCACGGAAGAGATGCGGTACGTGGCGGGGCGCGAACGGCTGGCGCCGGAACTGGTCCGGGACGAGGTGGCCCGCGGCCGCATGATCATCCCCGCCAATATTAACCACCTGAACCTCGAGCCGATGTGCATCGGCGTCGCCTCCAGTTGCAAGATCAATGCCAATATCGGGAACTCGGCCACCACGTCGAACATCCAGGAAGAGCTGGACAAGCTGCGCTACTCCGTCAAGTACGGCGCGGACACGGTGATGGACCTGTCCACGGGCGGCGATATTCCCGAGATCCGGCGCGCGATCATCCGAAACTCTCCGGTTCCCATCGGCACGGTTCCCATTTACGAAGCGCTGACGCGCGTCCGCCGGGTGGAAGATCTCACGGCCGAGGTGATGCTCGAGGTGATTGAGGAGCAGGCCGAGCAGGGCGTGGACTATATGACGATCCACGCCGGCGTGCTGGTGCAGTACATTCCGATGACCACGCGGCGGATCACCGGTATCGTCAGCCGCGGCGGCTCGATTCTGGCGGAGTGGATGGTGAAGAACCACCGGCAGAACTTCCTCTACGAGCGCTTCGAGGACATCTGCAAGATCTTCCAGAAGCACGACGTGTCGTTCTCCCTCGGCGACGGCCTGCGGCCGGGTTCGGTGGCCGACGCGAGCGACGAAGCACAGTTCGCGGAGTTGAAGACGCTGGGCGAGCTGACGAAGAAGGCGTGGGAATACGACGTCCAGGTAATGATCGAAGGTCCGGGCCACATTCCGATGGACCAAATCCAGATGCAGGTGGAGAAGGAAATCGAGATGTGCCACGAGGCGCCGTTCTACACGCTGGGGCCGCTGGTGACCGACATCGCGCCGGGCTACGATCACATCACGTCGGCCATCGGCGCGGCCATGATCGGCTGGCACGGCGCTTCCATGCTCTGCTACGTGACGCCGAAAGAGCATCTCGGACTGCCGAATCGCGAGGACGTCAAGCAGGGGATCATCGCCTATAAGATCGCCGCCCACGCGGCCGACATCGCGCGCCGGCGGCCGGGCGCCCGCGACCGGGACGACGAGCTTTCCCGCGCCCGCTACCGGTTCGACTGGAACCGCCAGTTCGAGCTGTCGCTTGACCCGGAGACGGCGCGCGCCATGCACGACGAGACGCTGCCGGACGAGGGCTTCAAGGACGCGCACTTCTGTTCGATGTGCGGGCCGAAATTCTGCTCGATGAACATGTCGGCGAAGGTGGAGGAGTTCACCGAAGCCGACGCCGACGCGGTGCTGCGGGGCAACGGCGCGAAGCCGGACCTGGTGGCGATCGCCTCCAAATGATCGAAGCGCTGGACATCGGTCCCGCGGACCGGGTCCTGCTGCTGTCGGCGTTCGACGCGGCGCTGGTGCGGGAACTCTCGCGCCGGCTGGAGCGTGGCCTGCTGGTCGGCTTGGCCGACGGCGCCGCGCTCGCCGAGGGACGGCGAGCCGCGCGCAACTGCGTCAACGTGATGTTCCAGCCCGGCTCGGCGGAGGAGATCCCGTGGCAGGACGGCTACTTCACGCGGGTGGTTGACACCGAGTGCCGGTGGGACCGGCCCGAGCGCGCGGGCAGGGAAATCGCGCGCGTGCTTGCGCCCGGGGGAGTGGCGTTCCTGGCAGGCATGGAGGGTCGGTTCCTTGTGGACAGCGGACTCGAGCAACTTCCGCCCGCGGGGAGGCTTGCGGTTTTTCAGAAAGCCAAGGAAACGGTTGAACAGGCTGGTCAGGGGCTGCGAGTGCTGTATTAGCGCTCAGAGCGACGTTAGCCAAGCCAAGGAGGAACCGTGATTGAATTGCGTTACTCACTCGTGATCGAGGCCACACAGGAACCCGATTTCTTTTCCTTTTACTCTCCCGACCTGGAAGGGTTCAGCGGGGTGGGCCATTCGGTCGAGGACTGCCTCTACAAAGCCAAATGGGGCATCATAGAACACGTGAGCCTCCTGGAGGGACAGGGTCTTCCCGTACCGGCGCCGAATCCGCGTCCTCGGATCGTAATTGAAAACACGCCGGCGCTCTCGCCTGCGTCTCAATAATCCTTCTTGGGCTCGGCGCAGGATCTGCAAGCCCGTGGTCAGAATGGGGCACGATCCGTCTCATTTCCGCAGGAAAGGCAGAGCGACATGAGCGTGAAGAGTACTGGAATCGTTAAGTTCACTCTTGACCCCAACCGCCCGCCGGCGCTGACGAAGAAAGTTGAGGCGCGACTGGCTGCTTTGAGCGACAGAGATATCGATCTCACCGACATTCCCTCCACCTACGGAGTTCCCTGGAAGCGGCCAGGGTCCTTAGTTCCCAAGGAAAACAAACGGCAGATCACGTTGCGCATCGATGCGGATGTATTGGATTTCTTCCAGAAAACCGGAAGGCGCTATCAGACCCGAATCAACGAAGTCCTGCGCTCCTACATGAATGTCCATAGACAGTCCAAGGACTCCCAGGGACGGCGTGCGCGGTAACGGTCTTCGCCCGCTTGTGATACGTTGAGGTCGGTATCCACCGATGAGACGCGGAACCGGTCAATTGGATCGCCGAACCTTTATTCTCGGGGCCTCGACGGCGGCGGCGCTGGCGCAGCAGGGCGCATCGTCGGAGGCGGGGCGCCAAGTCTATGAGCTGAATCGCGGGTGGCGGTACGGCGGGAAGGTCCAGCCGGGCTTTTTCGCGCTGGATTTCGACGATTCGAAGTGGGAAAGCGTCACCCTGCCGCACGCGAACGTCCTGCTGCCCTGGCACAGCTTCGACGAGAAGGACTTCCAGTTCGTCTCGGCGTACCGCCGGCGGTTCCGGGCGCTTCCGGAATGGCAGGGCAAGCGCGTTTTTGTGGACTTCGCCGGCGCCATGACCGCTTCCCTCGTCGCGATCAATGGCCACCGTTTCGAGGAGTACAAGGGCGGCTACACGCCGTTCCGCTTCGAGCTTACCGGCCACCTGAAGTACGGCGGCGACAACGTGCTCGCCGTTGAACTGGACTCGACGGAGCGGAAGGATATTCCGCCGTTCGGCGGCAACATCGACTATCTCACCTTCGGCGGCATCTACCGGGACGTCCAATTGCGCGTGGTTCCAAAGACGTTCATCGAGAACGCGTACGTGAAGCCGGTTCGTCCGCTGGAGGACAATCGCGCGCTGGCGGTCCGGTGCTATCTCAATGGGCCGGTGTCCGGCGGGACAACCATTACGGTCGAGCTGCGCGACGGCGTGCGCGTATTGAAAGGCCATAAGGTGGCGCTTTCGGGCGCGGCCGAATTTCACGACGTCACCGTCGAGGCGCTCGGCGCGGTCGAACTGTGGGACCTGAAGCGTCCCAAGCTCTACGACGTCGTGATCAAGCTCGCCAACGGCGACGGATCGACGGACGAGTACCGGACGCGCATCGGCTTCCGCGAGGCGCGCTTCACGCCGGCGGGCTTCCGGCTGAACGGCGCGCCGGTGAAACTGCGGGGACTTAACCGCCACCAGACCTACCCGTATGTCGGCGGCGCGATGCCCGCGCGGGTTCAGCGGCGGGATGCGTGGATTCTGAAGAAAGAACTCCACTGCAACATCGTCCGGACGTCGCACTACCCGCAGGCGGTGGAGTTTCTGGACGCCTGCGACGAACTCGGCCTGCTGGTGCTCGAAGAGATTCCCGGGTGGCAGCACATCGGAGACAAAGCCTGGCAGGACATCGCGGTGCGCAATGTCGGCGAAATGATCCGGCGCGACTGGAATCATCCCTCGATCGTGTTGTGGGGCGTGCGCATCAACGAATCGGACGACAATCACGAGTTCTACACGCGGACGAACGCGCTGGCGCGCTCGCTGGACGACGCGCGGCAAACCGGCGGCATTCGCTACAAGCAAGATTCGGAGCTGCTCGAAGACGTCTTCACGATGAACGATTTCGGCTTCCCGCTGAAGCCTCCGAACCACCCGCTGTACCTCAACACCGAGTTCAACGGGCACATGTTCTCCACCAAGCGTTTCGATAACATCACGCGCGTGGCCGAACACGTGGTGCGGCACGCCCGCGTGCACGATCAGCTTGCCTCCGACGACCGGTATGCGGGCGGCATCGGGTGGTGCGCCTTCGACTACAACACCCACTCGAATTTCGGTTCCGGAGACCACATCTGCTATCACGGGGTCAGCGACATCTTCCGCGTGCCGAAGCCGGCGGCGTACGTTTACAAATCGCAGTGCGACCCGGAGGAGGATGTGGTGCTCGAGGCGGGCTTCTTCTGGTCGTCCGGCGACAAATCCGAGGCCGGGGGACCGGGGGTCGTGCCGATTCTTTCCAACTGCGACCGGCTGAAGGTCTATTTCGCCGGCGCGTTGAAGCAGGAGCTGGAACCGGACCGCAAGACTTTCCGGCATCTGAAGTACCCGCCGTTCTTCATGGATCTCGGGAATCTCCCGCTCGATCCCTGGGGGGATTTGAAGATCGAGGGGTATCTCAAGGGCAAGCTGGCAAAGACGCTTACGCTGTCCGGCTCGGGCAAGGATGCGGATCTGAAGGTAGTGGCCGACGACGCGGAACTGGACGGCGATGGGCGCGACGCCACCCGCGTCGTGCTCATGACGACCGACGAGTACGGGAACATCCGGCCGTTTGCGACCGGCGCCGTTACGCTGAGCCTGACCGGCCCCGGCGAGATCGTCGGCGAAAATCCTTTCGCTCTGGCGGGCGGCTGCGGCGCGATTTGGATCCGGGCAAAGGAGGAGGCGGGAACGGTGAAGCTCACGGCGGCCCATCCGTACCTGGGGCGCCGGTCGATCGAAATCCGCGTCCGCGCGGCGCCGGCCGAGCCGGTGTAGCGGCGCCACCGAACGGCCGATAACGCGGCGCTCAACCGAGGTATTGGCGGTCTGGATGGGATTCCTTTGCAGGGCCGGGCGACAGCGGCTAAACTCGTAAGAACGATCTGGAGGTGCGCCTGAATGGCTTACGACCCGCGTGGGGTGCGCTTTGTTTTAACGGCGCCCGACACCGAGAGTACCGAACAGGGCTTCAGCCCGTGGAAGCAGATGGTGTACGCCTCGGTGCCGGCGCAGTTCGCTCCGCGCTTTCTGTACAAGAAGATGCTGGCGCAGGAGACGTACCCCGACGGCACGGCGGTAGTGATGCCGTACGGCCTGCGCATCACCGAGAGCATCCTGCTGGAGGCATTTCCTCCGGAAGACGTGGCGGTGTGTCACCCGGATCAGCTTGACGCGTTTGTCGGCCCGCGGACGCGCGCTATCGGCATCAGCGCGCACAATCCTGTGGGGACCGCGTTCTCGACGGGCGTCTACAGCAACATTTTCGGCAGCTCGGCCAGGCCCATCAACGCCTACGAGAGCGAGCGCATCTTCTCGCACCCGGCCATCCGCAAGTACCGGCCGAAAGTGATCGTGGGCGGCGCCGGCTCCTGGCAGATCGAGAAGACGGATTCGTTCGACCGGCTTGGCGTCGATTGCGTGATCGTCGGGCGCGGCGAGAGCGTCATTCTCGAACTCTTTCAGAAAGCGGACGCCGGCGAAGACCTGCCGCGAGTGGTGCGCGCGCCGGAGCCCGCCATCGACCAGTTACGGGTCCCCAAGCGCCGCTCCACCTTCGGCATCGTCGAGATGACGCGCGGCTGCGGCCGGCAGTGCGCGTTCTGCTCGCCCACCTTGGAGACGCGGATCTCGATTCCGCCGGACCAGTTGCTGGAAGCGGTGAAGGCCAATGTGCGGGAAGGCGGCCGGATCATTTTCCCGGTGTCCGAGGACATTTTCATCTACGGCGCCAGCGCGCCCTTCTACATTCCCAACGCCGACGCCCTGGTGGACTTCTATTCGAAGGTGGCCGCCGTCCCCGGCGTGGATTTCGTCCCGCTGTCGCACGCCACGCTCGCGCCGGCGGTGGTGAATCGCCACTTGATCAAAGAGCTGTCGAAGATCCTGCTGCCCAAGAGCGTGCTGCGCAACCCGCGGTCCACCGCGGCAGGCAACAAGATGCTGGCGCCGCTGATCGGCATCGAGACGGGCTCGCCGCGGCTGGCGGCGCTTACCATGGCGGGCAAGGCGCTGCCGTTCGACATCCGGGACTGGCAGGAACTGGTGGTCGAGGCGACCAACATCTTCAACGAGAACCACTGGTATCCGATTTACACGTTTATCGTGGGCCTGCCGAACGAGACGGACGACGATATCAAGCAGTCGCTCGACCTGCTGCACCGGCTGCGGAAGAACAAGATCGTCTATGTGCCGTCGATTTTCACGCCACTCGACGACACGCGAATGTCCAGCGGCCATGCCCTGAAACCGCGGGAGCTGACGCAGCTTCAGTGGGAATTCATCCTCACGGCGTGGAAGCAGAGCCGCGATTTCGGCGTGGTGAACGACCGGTCGAACTGGTATTGGAAGGTGGGCATGTACGCCTTCTATCACCTGCGCGGCCGCTGGATTCACGGGCCGCAGTTCCGCTACCCGGCCATGCGCTTCGCCGGCGTCGCGGAAAGCAAGCTGACGCCGCACCTGTACCTGAACTGGAGCAACAACGGCGCCGGGCCGGAACAGCCCATTCGCGTGCCCAGGCTGGTCCCGAAACACAACGGAGCGACCGTCGAGCAACTGGCGCGCGTACAAGACGGCCAGCCGTTCAACGTCTACGGCACGACGCGGGTGGACACCGCCGGCGCGTTCAAAGTGATGGGGCAGGCGTAGGTTACCAGCTCCGGAGCGCGATGGCCCGATCGGGGCGCTTGCGCGTTCACCCCCGATCACCCCCTCGTTGTGGACTGAGCAGCAGAGTTCTCTGCTCTGGACCCTTGCTCAAAAATGGGCAGCCCGCTTCGAATGCATCGCAGGGCTAACTCTGGAAGCAACCGCTGCCAGTTTCGTAGAGCCTCCGCAGCCCAGCCTGGCGTCCAGTCAAGACTTGCGCTGATCCCGATAAACATACAGCATCGCACGGCATGCAAATTAAGATTCTATTGTATTAAATCTCGCAGAAGGCGCAGGTCAACGGCGCAGTTCAACGGATGTTCGTCAGCTCGAGAGTCGCCTGCGCGGTCCCGGCGGCGCCGATTTCAACCTCCTTGGCATTCGGACGAAGATTCCAGAGCGTCCGGATTGTTTCCGGCGTTGCGTCGCTTGGGGTATTGCTTGCCAGCAGGTAGTATTTCCCAGTCGCTAAGGGACGTGATGAGTAGACACCGTTCTGGTCGGTTTGGCCGGAGATCAGAGCGGAAGCCAGGTCGGCCTCAGCGCGGACCTCGGCCGGGAGTATCAAGACGTAGGAATCCGCAATGGGATTGCCGTCTCGATCGACAGCCTTCGCGCTCACGGTCCCTCCGTCGCCACCTAGAATGATGCTCAGTTCGCCGGGCGCGCTCGTGACGCCCGCCAGGCGCAACAGCTTGTTCTTGATGCTCCGGCCCCCGTAAAGGACGTCCTTCACATATATGCCGGACGCAGAACCGGCTCCCGCCCAAACACTGTAGTCATCCATCAGCAGTTTGGCGAAGGTGAACTCTCCCGGGACCGACGACTGAACGTCAAGCTGTTCATTCAGGAAGGAGTAGCGGGTCGCCGGCTGGAGCGAGATCCCGACTTTACTCTCGACGGGCTCAACGGGTGGACTTCCATCCCACACGACCTGGCCGGACAGCGGCAATCCCCGCTGCGCCGCGACTCTCACGTCGCCGACATCCTCGTCGACAATCGTGACGGTAGTGCAGCCGAAACGAGGAGGTTCTCCGTTGGGGCCAGGCAAAGTTTCGTAGGCCGTGATGCGGTATTCGCCGGGCTGAAGATCACAGACGCGGAATCTGCCGTCCGGGCCGGATTTAGCGCCCGGCTTGTGAAAAGTGCTGGCGGCCAAGGCTTGTTCGACGACGGAAACATCCATTACGGCCGGCAAGCCATCCGCCTCTACGATGCCTTCGATGCAGTAGGACCGCGATCGCATCATCTCGATATCGATTCCCTCGCGGCGCTCGCCGGTCCTGAGTACCAATGGCACGGCTAATTCGATCGCGTCCGAATTCGGATAGAAGGTCGGAGCGAACGTCTCTTTCCGTTTCGTCGGGTCCGGACGCGCGCCGGAAACCAGCCGCGGTTCGCGCTTCTCCGCCCGGACAACGTAGGCGCGCCCGGGCTCGAGCAGCGGCAACACGTATTCGCCCCGATCGTCGGTCGCCCCGCCCTCCTTCACGATGTATTCCAGCACTCCGAAAAAGTACTCTCTCGCGATCGCCTGTACCATCGCGCGAGGCACGGGCTCCTTATTGACGTCGAGAACTTTGCCGGACATGACGCCATAGGCCACCAGAGCAAAATCGATCGCGTCAAGTTGCTGACCCGGACGCAAGGTGACGAGTCGGGAACCTTTCGGTCCAAGCCGGTCCGCGCTTTGGACGTTCACCCAGTAGCGTCCCGGTCGAAGATCCTCGAATCGGTAATGGCCTTCCTCGTCCGTCTCCGCCTGGCGCCGCACGCGCCTGGATTCTGAGCTCATCGCCGGCATGACCAACACGACCACCGACCCGGGCAGCGGCGTCCCGGTTCCGGCGTCTTTCACGCGGCCGCCGATGGCGCCGGGGCGCTCCGGCTGCTCCGCTTTGGCTTGCTCCCGGTCTGAGATCGACTGCGAAGCCGTTGAGCCGGCCGCGAGCAACGGTGCAAAAGAGAGTCCCAGGAGGATCGCCAGCACCGTTACTTTCCTCCCTTCTCAGGATCATTCTTGCGCCAGTGCGGAAACGGCAGGTCCACGTCCGTCGGGGTTCCGCCCGGCACTTCCATTTCGACCATTCCCGCGGTGCGGGAGACCGAGCCCGCCGTCGCCTCCAGCGCGGGCCGGGCCGCGATGCGATATCGGCCGGGACGGAGGTTATCGAACTCAAACCGGAAGTTTGGATCGGGGAAAGCAACCTGAACCGGCGGCGCGCCTTCAGCAGGGTCAACCGGCACGAGCACCACCACCGCCTGCGCGGGATCTGCAGCATCCACGAGTCGCCCGCGAATAGAGCCGGCCGGCGCAACCTCAACGGCGATGGGATCGCCGTCCGCCGTTTCGGTCAAGTCAACAACGGAGCTGCCGGCGCTATAGCAGCTTGTCCCGAGCTGGGAGACCCTCAGAGAATAGCGTGCGGGCGGCAGGTGAATTATCGTTGCCGCTTTGTCCAGACCGATGGTGGCCGTCCTCTCCAGGTGGGCGCCCCAGTCCTCCACTGGCGACAGGGCAAGCCGCGCGGTCTGAGGACAGCTTTTCCCCCGCGGCGGCGTGTGACGCAACACAAAAGCTGCGGAGCGCCCCGTCTGGACCGGCACGGATATGTCGACGGCGTTCTGGTCGATCACCTCGACGCGGCGGCGCCCGAACAGCGGCTCCGAACCCAACACCGCGCCGCGCCCGCCCGTTGCAGCGGCGGGCCCCGACGCGAAAAGGTGATAGGCACCGGCAGGGACGCGGTCGAAACGAAAATTGCCGTCCGCGTCGGCGCCGGTTATGGCCAGCGCGATTGCGGGTTGATCGGCCGGCGTGAGCGCCAGTGAGAACCTCGCGCCGGGCGCCGGGAGTTCGACTCGCCCGCTCACGCTGTACAAGCGGGCCGGCCGGATGATGAAATCCACACCCTCGTATTCCTCCCCGCCAAAGACGACAAAGAACCGCGGCCTTGCGTTCTCCGGGTAGAACAGGACACCCGGCCCAATGCCCTCGCCGCCGGCCGTTCCGCCGGACGGGCCGTGGGACACCGCGACCGCGTACTGCCCTGGCAGCAGGCCGTGGAGGCGATACTGCCCGCGCTCATCTACTGGCGCGGAAGCGCCGGGAGCGGAAAGGGCAAAGCGGAGCGCTGTCTCGTCCCTGGCGGATCTTCGCATTGCCACCACCATGGCGCGGCGGACAGGCTTACCCCCCAAGTCGTTCACCCGGCCGGTAATTACCGCGAGGCGCGCCAGCCGAATCAGCGGCCGCGTTACAGACGCGTCGCCCTCACCCACCCGGACGTGCAAAGCAGCGTCGGCGTAGTTCGCTTTGCCGGCTTCAATCCGGTATTCCCCGGCGGGCAAACCTGGCGCTTCGAAACGTCCTTCCCCATCCGTTTCGACATCCACAACGGCCGCTGGCTCTCCGCCTTTGAACAAATGCACCGCCGCCGCCCGCACGGGCGATCCGGTGTGATGCTCCACGATCACCCCATTCACGGCGCCCGCCACCAGGGAACTGGCTACCCCGATCAGCGCCACCACGGCTCGGGCGGCTACGAGCGAAGACGTCATCGGTAACCCGCCATCATCACCGCTATCACTCAACCCGGCCTCTGTCAAGATGGATAGAACTCGCCGCCGCCCCACGAACCGGTGGTGATCAGAACAGCCGGTAATTCACTTCAATTGTGGCCGCCACGGTCACCGGCTGGCCCTCTCGCGCGCCCGGGTTGAAGCGCCACTGCGAGATCGCCTCCATCGCCTTTTCGTCGAGGCCGAGTCCCAGGCCCTCCAACACCTGGATGTTGTGAGCCAGGCCGTCCGGGGCGACCTCGGCATACAACACCACCTTGCCCTCGAGCTTCGCAGCGCGCGCTTCCTCGGTGTATTCGGGCTCCTGTTTCTGGACCAGCCTGGGCGGCGTCGCGCCTTCGCTAACGCGGTGCACGCCGGCCGCGGGTTCTCGCGCCTGCCTGGCGACGGCCCTCGACGCGAAGGCGGCCCGCGACTCCACTTCCGCCGCTTCGTCGTTGCGGCCCTGGCGCCGGAGGAAGCTCGAATAGACGCGCCCGATGGTGACGGCTTCCGGCGACCTCGGGTCCTGCGCCGCGAGCGCCATCGGGTAGAGCCGGCCGGCCTCGTTGATGTTGGCTTCGCGCTGCGCGGCCACCGCCATCCACATCAGGGCCATGCCGGCGCGGGCTGGATCCAGCCGGCGCGCGCGCTCGAAGTGCTCGACCGCCGCCGCCGAGTCTTTCCGAATCACCGCCGCCACTCCCAGGCGCATCAGCGCGCGGGCCGCTTCCGGCCGCTCGCCCAGAATGCGCGCAGCCCGTGCATAGAGTTCGTCCGCCGACTGGCCCATGCCTCTCCGGCTTTCGATGTCGGCCAGTTTCAGAAGCGTTAAACCGACGTCGACGCTGTCGGCCCCGGAGACCTCCGCACGGATCGCGAGCGCCCCCTCCATCAGCTTCCGCGCAATGTCGTACTTGAGCGCCTGCACGGCCGCCGTGGCCGCGGACTCGAGCAACTCGGGATTCTTCTGCGCCGAGGCGGACCGAATCGCGACCTCGACGTCGGCGGGGATCGCCTCCGCCTGAGCCTCCTGCCCGGCCTGCGCGCGCACCGCCGCCAGGGGCGCCGCCAGCGCCACCGCCAGCATCGCCGCAGCCAGCGCCGACGCGCGTCCCACCGGCTTTCTGTCGATGCCGGTGTCGAGAATCGCGATCAGCCGGCCTTCCAGTTGCGAACGTCTCGCCATGGTCACCGCCGCCCATCTCGCGCCGGGACCGCACCGCATCGAGCGGGCGATCTCCAGAAGCTGGCTCGCGTAATCGGACGCAACGACGCCCGCGGTCAGCGCCATGTCGTCCGCGGCGCGCTCGCGTTCCTTCAGGAACTCGCGCCAGCCTCTCCACGCCAGTGGGTTCCACCAGCACAGGGCGAACGCGGCGCGCGCCAGCAGGTGCGTGGCGACATCGCCGCGCCGCACGTGCGCCAGTTCATGCAACAGCACCATCCGGAGGCGATCTTCACTCCATTCGGAAGCGCCTGACGGCAGCAGGATCACGGGCCGCCAGAGGCCGCAGGTCATCGGCATCCCGGCCTCCGCCGACTCCAGCACCTCGACCTGCTGCCTGATGCCGAGAGCCCTCGCGAGCGCTTCGCCGAGATGGCGGTCGGCGAACGGAGCCGCCTTGCGGCGCAGGCGCCGCACCAGGCGCCACGCGATCACCATGCGTACCAGCAACGCCGCTGTCCCGAGTGCCGCCAGCGGCGCCGGCCAGGCAGTCCAGTTCAGTCGCCACGAGCCCGGCTGTGAAGCGGCGGCTGCATTGCTTTCCGGCGCCGCCGCTCGCGCGCCGTCCGCCGCCGACCCCGATACCGAGAACATCGCGGAAGACGCGGCGGGCAAAAACGCCGAGACGCCCCCGACGCGCCACTCGGGCAGAGAGACGGACAGGAAGGGCAAGGCAATCACAGCCGCCGAGGCCGCCGTCCACACCAGGCACCGCGCCGCCGCCGACCGCTTTCTTAGCAGCAACGCCGCCGCCCAGGCCGCCGCCAGTACCGCCGTGCTCTTCACCGCCACGCCGGCAAACACCGCAAACCAGGAAGCCTCGCTCCAGAGCATTTACTTGCCCTCCCTTCTCGCCTTTTCGATCATCGCCGCCATCCGGTCCAGCTCGTCGCCCGTCAGTTGTGTGGACGAGACGTCCAGCAGCGCCGCCACAATCTCTTCCGGCGACCCGCTGAAGTACGTGTCCAGCAGGTGTTTCACCGCCGTGCGCTTCACCTTCTCCCGCGCCACCGTCGGCGCGTAAACATACTTCAAGCCCTCCGCGCGATGCTTCACGTGGCCCTTTTCCTCCAGCACGCGCAGCAGGGTGCGGACGGCGGAATAGCTCGGGGCGTCGTCCATGGCCTCCCGGACTTCCGACGCGGACGCTTTGCCTCGCTGGTACAGGATCTCCAGGATCTGCCGCTCGCGGCGGCTCAGACCGCCGGTCACCGCCGGACCGCCTGCTTAATTTTTAGCAACATGCCAAAATATTAACACCTGCGGGCGAGGCGCGTCAAGAGCGGTTTGTCTTTTTCTTAGCGCGCCGGGAACGGCCACCGGAGCCTCCCGCTATACTGGGCTCTGATTTCGATGAGCCGCCACAGCATTGCCGCCTACAGCGCGGCGGACCGCATCGCGCGATACGACGCGGACATGGACCTGATGCACCCCAACCGCCACACGATGGTTCGGGTCGCTCTCGACTTTCTGCCTTTCGCGGCCGATGACGTCTTCACCGCCGTCGACCTGGGCTGCGGCTCGGGTTTCTTCACGGCTCATTTCCTGGAGCGGTTCCCGCGCGCCCGCGCGATTGCCATCGACGGGGCCACGGGCATGATCGAGCTTGCGCGTACGCGTCTGGGAGAACTGGCCTCGCGCGTCGACTTCCGGGTGGCCGATTTCCGGTCGCTGTCGGCAGCGATACCGGGGCAGGGAATCGCGCAGGCCGTGTTCTCCTCCTATGCGCTGCACCACCTCACGGCGGACGAGAAGGGAAGCGTCGCCTCCCAAGCGCGCCAACTGCTGACGCCGGGCAGTTGGTTCCTGAATGCGGATCTGATCGTTGCGCCGTCGCCCGCGATCGAACAGCGCATCCAGGCGCTGCGCGTGGAAGGCATACTCCGTCGCGCCGACGGCCGCGATCCCCGGTTTGCGGATGCGGCGTCTGTTCGGCGCTTCCTCGACGAACTCGAGGCTGAGGACAAGGATCAACCGCTGACGGTCGAGCAAGACATGCGGATCATCCGCGACAGCGGGTTCACGAACGCGGCGATTTTGTGGCTCGAGCATCGGGAAGCCGTGGTCGCCGCCAGACGCTGACCGTTGCCGCGAGTCAGGGGCTGACTGGTAGGTTACGCTTGAAGGTATGGAGACTGTTGAGGTCAGGCTGCCGGCCGAGTTGGTCCTGGCCGCGGGACTCGATCCCACAGACGCATCGGGCGAAACAGCTCGTCT
Source organism: Bryobacteraceae bacterium (assembly GCA_026129905.1). Classification (GTDB taxonomy): domain Bacteria; phylum Acidobacteriota; class Terriglobia; order Bryobacterales; family Bryobacteraceae; genus JAHCHE01. Next base: position 50,550 of record JAHCHE010000010.1, read on the forward strand.
TCTGGCGCTCGAACTCTATCGCGAGAACAAGGTGTCTTTGGGCCGGGCCGCGGAGTTGTGTCAAGCGCCCGTGGAGGAGTTCCTGATCTTCGCCGGACGGCATGAGGCGCCCGTCCATTACGGCGTTGAAGAACTGGAAGAAGACCGGCGAACGATCCAGCAACTGGGCCTGTGACGGTCGTCTCAGACGGCCCCGCATATGGAAGGCCACGGTGGTTCAATCCAGCACCTTGAGGGAGATAGCGACGAAGATCGAGGTGTCGTCGTCCAGTCCCGAGATCTTGCCGAGCACCGACTTCTGGCCTTCCTTGAAATCGCCCGAGGTTGTCAATCCGACATTCATGACTTGGAACTGGGTCGAAACGAGGGGACTTGCCCCTTCCTGTGATTGTTTTGGCGCCGTAGAGTACGGCAGTCTGAAGTTGATGCGCAGGCGCTCGAAGCGAACGTAAGTCCCCGATTCTTTACGGATCACGGCCTCCGGCTGGATGCCTAATTGCACGGTGGCGACAGCCGACGGAACGTCCGAGATCGTGCTAGGAAGCCGCGACTCCTGCTCGGTATTCTTGCCCTCCTGAAGGCGCAGCGGCACGGTGTCCCAAAGCTGAACGTCTTTGCACTGCGTCACCGCGCGCAGTTGCCGCGCCACCGGCTCCAGGTCGGGCGGTAAGGCGGCCGGCATCTGCGGCTCCTTGGTCGAGCACCGCAGGAATGAAAGCGTCATTTCGATGTTGCGGCCAATGGCGGCCTCGCTGCCGGGGCGGTCCAGTTCCTCCACCACCCGGCGCATCTGGGCCACCACGTCTTTCGGCGCGTAAACCACGATGGTCCGCAGCTTGTCGTCGTAGGCGTAGCGGGCGCCGAATACGCCTAGCAGGTTCGCAAGGCGCCTGAACGAGTCGCCGCTCAAGGTTTTCACCGGGATGATCGTAGCCTCCAGGTTCTCCGCTTTGGGCTCCGGTTTGGCTTGCGGGGACTGTTCCTGGGCGGTGGCGAGACCCGCCGCCAAGGCGACGGACATGATGAAAATCGGCATACGCATGATAGCTTCTCCTTACGATCTGTCTTCCAGCAGCAGGATCACGACATCCGGATCCGGGGTTTCGATGCGGATCACTCTTGCGCCGCCCGCCGTGGACTCCTCGGCCACGCGCCGGGCAGGCCGGACGGGAGGTTCCGGCGGAGGCGGCGCCCGGCGGGCGACCGTGACCGGCGGCTCGACCGGGGGCGGCGGAGGCGTCGCCTCTTCCCGCGCGATCGGCGCAGGCGGCGCCGGCGGCGGCTGATTCGGAACGCTCGCCCGGCTCCAAACCAATACGAGAACCAGCGACGCAGCGGCGGCCAGCGCGGCGGCGACCTTCCACGCCCAGCCCCGCCAGGGCCGCTCCTGCCGTGTTCGAACCGCCACCGACTCGCGGACGCGCGCCAGGGAATCCGGCGGAACCGGTTCGTCGCGCATTTCACGAAAAATGCCGCGCATCTCGTCGTCCGTCATAGCTCTCCCCTCTTCAGAATGTTTCGCAGGCGCGCCAGCGCTTTGGATATCTGGCTGCGCACGGTAACTTCCGACGACCCGAGGGCTGCCGCCGTCTCCGCCGTCGACAGGCCTTCGATCTCCCGCAGCACCACCGCCGCGCGTTCCTTCACCGGCAGCTTCGCCAGCGCCTCCATCAGCCGCCTCTTCCGCTCCTCGCCAATCGCGGCCGTTTCCGCCGTCGGACGGGCGGACGGCGCCTCCGTCAACGGCTGCCAGGGCCGCGCCGAGCGCCTGCGGTCCAGGCACAGGTTCACGATCACCCGGTAGAGCCAGCCGCCCAGGGCGGCATCGTTGGCAAAGCGCGCCTTGTGCCGGTGGAGACGGACGAAAGCCTCCTGCGCCACGTCTTCGGCGTCGGCCCAATTGCCGAGAATGCGGTACGCGGTTCGCAGGACCTGGACCTCGCGCCGGCGGACGATTTCGTCAAACGTGAGTTCCACCGTTCGCGGAAGGTCGGTCATCAGAGCCGCTTCCAACATTCTCCGATGGATGAAACGCGGGAAAGGCCTGAAACGTTGACGGAAATCGCCACGCGCCGCCGTTCGGACGGTCCCGGGGCTTGCTCCTGCTACCATGAATGCAGTGTGCGGGATTGCCGGTTTTCTGAAGCGGGGCGCGGGGCAGCCTCAAGCCGCCATGTGCGCCCAGGTCGTCCGGATGGCGGATGCCATCCGCCACCGGGGTCCTGACGATTCCGGCGCCTGGGTGGACGCCTCGGCCGGCATTGCGCTGTCGCATCGCCGCCTCTCCATCATCGATCTCTCGCCGCTTGGACATCAGCCGATGGAATCGGCCGACGGCAACTGGATCATCGTGTTCAACGGTGAGATCTACAACTTCCAGGAGCTGCGGGACGAGTTGGAAGGGCGGGGGCATGCCTTCTGGGGGCATTCCGACACCGAAGTAATGCTGGCCGCCTTCACGGAATGGGGCGTCGAAAAGTCTCTCCGCCGCTTCAACGGCATGTTCGCCTTCGCCGTCTGGAACCGCGCCGAGCGCACGTTGTACTTTGCCCGGGACCGTCTGGGCAAGAAGCCGCTCTACTATGGTTGGGCTGGCGACACGCTGCTGTTCGGCTCGGAGTTGAAGGCGCTCCAGGCGCATGCCGCTTTCCGCGCTGAGATCGACCGGGGAGCGCTGGCGCTGTTCCTGCGCCACAACTACATCCCGAGTCCCCATTCGATCTACCGGGGGATCTTCAAGCTGCCGCCCGCGGCGATGGTGGCCGTCCCGCCTTCGGCGACGGGGGTGACGCCCGCCCCGGTTAGCTACTGGTCGGCGCGCGAGGTTGCCGAACAGGGCGCCGGGCGGCGCATCGCGGGGGTGGAAGAAGCGCTCGAGGAACTCGGGGCCCTGCTGAAGAGCGCCGTCGGGCTGAGGATGATCGCCGACGTGCCGCTAGGAGCGTTCTTGTCGGGCGGCATCGATTCCTCGCTGGTCGTCTCGCTGATGCAGGCCTCCAGTGCGCGGCCGGTGAAGACGTTCTCCATCGGCTTTCACGAGCAGACCCACGACGAGGCGCGGCACGCGAAAGCGGTGGCGCGCCACTTGGGCACGGAACATACCGAGCTCTACGTCACGCCGCGGGACGCGATGGACGTCATCCCGCGTCTCCCTTCCATGTTCGATGAGCCGTTCGCCGATTCCTCGCAGATCCCGACCTTTCTGGTGTCGCAACTGGCGCGCACCGAGGTTACCGTCAGCCTGTCGGGAGACGGCGGGGACGAGCTGTTCGCCGGCTACAGCGCCTATCATGCGAACGCGAAGTTCTGGACGCGTTACGGCGCCATGCCGCGGGTTGTCCGGCAAGTCCTCTCGTTGGGCGCGCGCGGTCTGTCGCCGAGCAGTTGGGACCACGTGATGGCGAGGCTGAATAGCTGGGCGCCGGAAGGGTGGCGCCGCGACAGTCCCGGCATCCGTCTGCACCGGCTCGCCAATGTGCTCTCTCAGCCGACGGAAGAGACGGTCTACCGCTCGCTGATCTCGTACTGGCAGCCGCCGTTCTCGCTGGTACCCGAGGATCTCGAGCCGCCGACCGCTTTCACCGATCCGGCGCGGCGGGCCCGTCTCGGCAGCTTTACGGAACGAATGATGTACCTCGACACGGTGTCGTATCTGCCCGACGATATCCTGGTGAAGGTGGACCGGGCCAGCATGGCCGTGAGCCTGGAGGCGCGGTGTCCGCTGCTGGATCACCGGGTGGCCGAGTTCGCCTGGCGCGTTCCGCTGGAGATGAAGGTGCGGGACGGAAAAGGGAAATGGCTGATCCGGCAGCTACTGTACCGCTATGTCCCGGAGGCGATGGTAGAACGGCCCAAAACCGGCTTCGAGGTTCCGCTCGGCGACTGGCTGCGAGGCCCGCTGCGCGGCTGGGCGGAGCGGCTGATTGCGCCGGAACGATTACGGTCGGAGGGCATCCTGAACCCCGAGCCGCTGCGGCCGTTCTGGACACAACACATCAACGGGGTCTATGATTGGGGCCGGCGCCTGTGGCCCGTCCTGATGTTTCAGGCCTGGCTCGAGGCGCAGTAGGCGCCGCTCCCGCCCTGCCCCTGGAGGAGGACGCGATGCAACGCAAACCGCCCGTATTCATCGTCGGCAGCCCGCGCTCCGGCACGACGTGGCTATACCACGTGCTGCTTTCCTCCGGCGGGTTTGCCATCTACCGCACCGAGCCGAAGATCTTCACGTATCTCGCCCCTATGTTCGGCGGCTTCCGCGCCGGCGCCCAGCGGGAGCGTTTCCTCCAGCGATGGCTCGGGACGGAAGATTTTCTCCGCAGTGGGTTGGAGGCGGAACCGCTGCGCCGGAAGATCCTGAACGAGTGCGCATCGGCGGGCGATTGCCAGCGCCTCCTGATGGATGCCGTCGCCGACGCGCAGGGCGCGCCTCGCTGGTCCGATTGCACCCCGGACAACCTGCTGCACATCGCCGAGATCAAGCGCAGCTTTCCCGACGCGCTTTTCATCCACATGATCCGCGACGGCCGCGACGTTGCGCTTTCGATGGCGAAACAGGCCTGGATTCGTCCATTCCCGTGGGACCGTCGCCGCAACCTCCTGCCGGCCGCCCTTTACTGGGCCTGGGTGGTCGGACGTGGATGTCAGGCGGGGCGGCGACTCGGCGACGGCAGTTACCTGGAAGTGCATTATCGCGACCTGGTGCAGCAATACGAGCCGACGCTGGCGCGAATTGCGGCCTTCCTTTCGCACGGCCTGGACCCCAGTCGCATCCAACGGGCAGGCATCGGCTCGGTGAGCAGGCCCAACACCTCCTTCGCGGCTAAAGCCGGCAGCGGGTTCCAGCCGGTGGACCGTTGGAAGTCGTCCTGCTCGAATAACGACCTGACGTTGATGGAGCGAGCCATCGGCCGGCGCCTGACGGAACTCGGCTATCCGCTCATTACCCCCCCTTCGCAACTTCGAGGCTCGGTCTGGGATGGTGCGAACTGGCGCTTGTACCGTCTGAACTTCGCCCTTCGCTTCTGGCTGAAGACGCGGACGCCGCTCGGTCGCTGGCTGTCCGCCACCACGATGCTCGAACCCGGCGCCGCCGGCGACTTGGAGGACAAGACGCTGCGGCCGGCGTTGCACCTGGATTTTGTGCGAAGCTGCGTGGCGGGCGAAGTCCTCAGCGGCGACTCCGCTTTCGACGTTGCCGGTCGCCCGTAAGCTGAATGGGCATCGTCCGCCCTGCTATGGCCGGCGCAATCAGCGGTTCTCGATCAGCATCCGGATGGTCGCCGAGACGCCGGCCGGCTCCCGCGTGCCGTCGATCGTCCAGATCGATTCGTCGGCATAGTAATCGCGGAGCATCTTGGATTCACGGCGATAGTCGGCCAGGCGCTGCTCCACGATTTCGGGCGCGTCCTCGGACGACCCGCGCTGGGCGCACCGCTCGCGCACCATGTTGTCGGGAATCCGGATCTCGATTACCACGGGCGACGGCAGGTCCTTCTCCTTGACCAGCGCGCCGAGATGCTCGGCCTGCTCGCGCGTGGACGGGTAGCCGTCAAGCGCGAAGCCCTGGCTGAGGTCCAGTGCATCCATCCGTTGGCGCACCAGGTCGCCGACGGCGCTGTCGGAACGCGTCAGCGGCCTCTGGTCTCCGGAAGCGCTATTCCGCTCCGCCAGCAGGTCCTCGATTGAGATCGTCGGAATGTTGTATTTGCGCTGCAGATAGTCGGCCTGCGTCGTCTTGCCGCTGGCCGGCGGGCCGATGAGGACCACCACCACCGGTTTCCGCGCCGGCTGGGCCAGCAGCGCGGCCGCCAGCAAAGGGAGGAAGTACCTGCTTTTCATTTTCAGCGAGACCCCTCCCCTTAAGAATACCAGCCGCGGTTTACCGCATCCGCTCGGCCGTCACCGTTACCGGCACGCCTTTGGTCACCGAGTCGTACACGGGCGAGTACGTGGGGCCGAGTTTGTAGAGCTGTTCCAATTGCTCGTCCGTCATGTCGCCCTTGATCCGGAACCGAATGGCGATGTTCTGATAACCGTTGCGGACGCTCTTATCGAGGCCGAGGAATCCTCGCAGGTCGATGTGTCCCTCGAGGGAGGATTCCACCTCTTCAACCCGGATGCCGTGCGCGGCGGCGTGGTAGACCATTGACGTCGTCACACAGGCGGCCAGCGCGTGCAGCAGGTACTCCACCGGGTTCGCGCCCCGGTCCTTGCCCAGCAGGACCGGCGGCTCGTCGGCGTCCAGCAGGAAGGTCTTGCCGCGATCCACCTCTTCCATCGCTCCGTAGAAGTTGTTCACCGCCGAACGGTTGTGTCCGCCGTCCAACCACTGGTTGTCGATGCGGAACTTGAACCGCGCGATTCCCGGAGTGGCTTTCACGGCATCGATCGTCTTGAACAATTCGTCGACGTTGACGCCGTTAACCGTGGTTTTTTGCTCCATCTGAGTGGTTTGCATTTTCTTTTTCCCTTCACCTTAGTCTGTTTTACTGCCCGCCAGATAAGAGCGCAGGTTCGCTTCCAGAACCATTGCGGACGCCTCGACGCAGAAAACAATGGGCTTGCGCGTATTCGGCGAGGTCCGCCGGGTCGCGTAATCTCATGACTTGCGAGATCTCGCGAGCTGGAGCCGCGAGTTCTCGCGAGCCTTCGAGGCCGCTCAATGGAGCCGTCGAACTCCGAGGGCTTTCATGCGCGACGTCAGCGTCGAAGGAGGCATTCCCAGCATCCGCGCGGCGCCGTCCGGTCCCGAAATACGCCCGCCGGCGGCTTCGAGAGCACGCTCGATATTCGCGCGCTCGAGTTCCCGAAACTCACGTTCGGTGTACACTGGCGGCGTTGCCGGCTGATCCCCCGGTTCTGCCATAAGCGCCGTGGGGCGGGGAGGTAGAGCGTCAAAGCGCAGTCGGCCGTCGCGGGAGGTGATTGCCGCCCGCTCGATGACGTTCTGCAACTCGCGAACATTGCCCGGCCAGTCGTAGGCGCACAGCGGCTCCAGGCACTCCGGCGGGAGCCCCATCGGTTCGCGCCCGATCCGCTGGCAGGATTGCTTCAGAAATCGGGCCGCCAGTTGCGGGATATCTTCACGCCGCTCCCGTAGCGGCGGCACCTTGATGGGAAACACGTTCAGCCGATAGTAGAGATCCTCGCGGAACTTGCCTTCTTTGATCTCGTCCAGGAGATTTCGGTTGGTGGCTGCAACCACCCGAACATCGACTTTTCGCGTGCGCGACCCTCCTACCGGCTCAAACTCCCCCTCCTGTAACACGCGCAACAGTTTCGCCTGCAAGTCGACGGGCAATTCACCGATCTCATCCAGAAAGATCGTGCCGCGGTCGGCGAGCGCGAAACGGCCCTCCCGCCGCAACGTCGCCCCGGTAAAAGCGCCGCGCTCATGCCCGAAAAATTCGCTCTCGATAAGTCCGGGGGCAATCGCGGCGCAGTTCACCTTGATCAGGGGTTTTTGGGCTCGGCGGCCGGCGGCGTGCAGCGCGCGCGCCACTAGTTCCTTGCCGGTTCCCGTTTCGCCGCAGATGAGCACCGTCGCGTCGGTCGGCGCCGCCTGCGAAATCTGCCGCAGCAGGGCGAGCATCGGCGGGCTGTCTCCGAGAATTTCGCGGAAATTGTGAAGCTCTTCTATCTCCTGCTTGAAGTAGTTCGATTCGTTGGTCAGCGCGTCGATCCTCTGCTCGGCTTCGCGCTGATCCTCCACATTGCGCAGGATCAGCGTGAAGAAACCGGTACGCTGCGCTTCATACCGGGAAAGGCTGGCCTCCGCGGGGAACAGGCCTCCGTCCGCGCGCTGAGCGGTGAGCCCCCCAGGGATCCAAAGGTATTGCCGGTCCGATGGTAAAGAGTCCAACTCGGCCGCAAGACGGGACAGCTTCCGCCCGCTCTCCGGAGCGAGGAATTCGCGAAAATCGCGCCCCGCCATCTCAGTTGAACCGGCGCCGAACGTCTTGGCGGCCGAGCGGTTCGCTCGGGTTACCTTCAGGTGGGCGTCCAATTCGACGATGGCATCCATCGCGCTGTCGAGCAGGCGCGAAAGTTTCAGCTCCCGTTCCTGCGTCTCGGCTTCCGCCCGCAGCCGCTGCAGTTCCGCCGCCGCGCGGGCGGCGAAGATCCGGAAGAGCGCTTCATACCGCGGCGCGGCCGGCATCGGCTTGGTGTCGAGAATGGCCAGGTGCCCGAGTATCGAACCGTCGGCGCCGCAAAGCGGAGCGCCCATGTAGCTGACCGCGCGAAAGCCCTTCAGGTCCGGATCGCGGGGAAACAGCTCAATGATGTTCTCCGGGAAGTGAACCAGGCAGGCCTTCTCGATCACGGGTTCGCACGGCGTGCCGCTGATCCCGTATTCGTACTGTGGGATGTAGCGGTCCTCAAACCAGAACGAGAGCGCGCGCAGCCGCTTTGGCTGCGGCGCAAATTCGGTGACCCACGCGCCGGCCGCGCCGAGCGCGCCGGCCACGTTCCTCACCAGCGATGCGAAGAATCCCTCACCCGTGACGCCCGCCGTTCCTTCCAGGATGGCGCGGATGGCATCGTCTTCCGACGCCGGCGCCGCGCGACTGCCGTAGCCAGGTTGCACGAAACTTCTCTCCGCCGCGGGCGGCCTACATGTTGAGCGTAATGACGTAGAAGGCGGCGCCCTGCGGGTCCGCCATCATCGCGATCCGGCCTACTCCCGGCGCATCGAACGGCCCCTGCCTCGTTTTGCCTCCGAGCATCCTTGCCCGCGCCGCCGTGCCGTCGCAATCGTCCACCAGGAAGTAGATGCCCCAATGAGGCGGCACGCCTTCCCATTCCTCATCCATCTGCAACAGCCCCCCGCGGAACTCGCCGCCGATGCCGTATTCGACATAAGTAGGCATGTTGACGTTGGTCCGGGTCTCCCAGCCGAACAGCAGGTTGTAGAATTCGCGGGCCTCGGAAGTGTCGCGGGTCGCCAGTTCCGTCCAGCAGACGGAGTTCTTCTCACCGTATACACCAACGCCTTTGTGCCGTTTCGCCTGCCAGAGGCCGAACACGGCGCCGCCCGGGTCGCGGCACACCGCCATCCGCCCGAGATCCCTTACGTCAAACGGCTCCATGATCACGCTGCCGCCCAGTTGCGCGGCCTTCGCCGCCGTTTCGTCCGCGTTCGTGGCGGCAAAGTACGCCATCCAATGGGGAGAAACGCCCTGCGCCTGCTGCTCCGGCGCCAACGCGTACGCGCCGCCGACATCCGCGTCTTTCAAGCGAAAGATCGAGTAGACCCGATCTTCCCCCATTTCGGAATCGGTGACCCTCCAACCCAGTAATTGCGTGTAGAACTGTTTAGCGGCGTTCTGGTCGGTTGTACCTAACTCAAACCAGCAAGGCGCGCCGAGCGAATCGTCGACACCAGGCATCCCTCTGCGTCCCTCCGTCAGTCAGACTACCATAGCGGCTGCGCCTGCTAAAGCGCGCGCGGCCTCGCGCCGATAGACGACTCGGGTGTCTTCGGCAAAACGTTTCCTGAGCCTGCTCATCGTCCTGGCGGCGCTGGCGCCCGCCGCCCGCCTGGCCTGGACCTGGCGCGCCATGCCTCACTTGGGCGTCTACGACGACGACGCGGTCTACTGGGTCACGGCGAAGTCGTTGGCGGAGGGCAGGGGATACCGCATCGCCGGATTGCCCGGCGAGCCGGCGCAGACGAAATACCCGCCGGTCTACCCTCTGCTGCTGGCATCGATCTGGAAACTCAACCCTTCTTTCCCGTCGAACCTGCCGGCCGCCATGTTGTTTCAATGGCTGATGCTGCCGGCGCTGCTGGCCGCGTCATGGTCGCTGTTCGCGCAATTCGGCCTGTCTCATCGTCTCAAGCTCGTTCTTTGCGCGCTGATGGCTCTGAATCCGATTCAGGCCTTCTTTTCGGCCACGCTGATGTCGGAAACGCTCTTCACGATCTGCCTTGTCTCGGCTGTCATCCTGGGGGAGAAAGCCGCGCGGGCGCGGCGAGAGCTTCCCGTTGCGCTTTGCGCCGGCCTCCTGGCGGGCATTGCGTACCTGACGCGCTCGGTCGCATTGCCGATGCTGATCGCGGGTCCGCTGTACCTGCTCATGCGGCGGCGAGCCCGGCCGGCGCTGTTTTTCGCGGCAGGCATGCTCCCGCTGGTAGCCGGTTGGCTCCTGTGGATGCGCGCGCGCGTTCCCCGGTCCCTCGACCTTGTGTCGTCCTTCTACACCGACTACGTGCGCTTCAACTACTACGGCATTGGAGCGGACGACCTGGGTTTATATCTCGGAGCGAATTTCTCGCGGCTGACGGAGGCGATCGGCCAGATGCTGGTGTTCAATCCGTCGGATTCATTTCTCAGCGTCTCGCTCGCCCGCGTGCTTTCGGTTGCCGCCATCGCGGGCGCCATCCGGCTTGCGAGACGAAGCGGCCATTGGCTGTACGCGCTGTTCGCGCTCCTATACCTGCTGCTGCTCCTGGTGTGGCCATACACCCCGGATCCGCGCTTTGTTCTCCCGTTGCTGCCGCTGATGCTTGCCGGCCTGGCCGTTGAGTTCCTCCGCATACTCCGGGTGGTTGGAAAGGCTTGGCGCTCCCAGCGCGCGGCAGCCGCTGTCGTCTCCTTGGGGCTGGCGGCCTTTCTCGCGGCGGGAGTGTGGCTCACCTACTCCGGCCTCACGGGGACCATGCCCCGGCTCTTTGCCATGCAAGCGGCTCGGACCGAGGAGAGCTTGGGAGCTTTCCGCTGGATTGCGGCGAACGTGCCGCCCGGCGATCCGCTGGTGGCGTACCATCAGGCGCTGCTCTATCTGTACACCGGCCGTCAGGCGGCCGCGCTCAAGACACCGCCGGTCTATGCCTACCGGCAGGATGGGCCCGGACTTGAAGCCCACGTGGCCGAATTCCGGCGCGCAGCCGCCGGCCGCGGCATACGGCGGGTGCTGCATCTGCGCTGCGACGACCGCGCCGGCTGGGACGACGCTGCCGGCATGGCCATGCATGCGCTGACCGCGGATCCCGAACGTCAACTGCTTTATTCCGATGCGCATGCGGTGATCGCCGCTCTGCCGTAAACGGGTTTCCGCGCAGCGGATGGCCGCCTTCGTAACAGCAGCCGGAATCAGCGCCTCTACGTCAAGAGGATCCGAATGGCCGAACGTCAACCAACCGTACTGATTACGGGCAGCGAAGGACTGATCGGGGACCGCGTGGTGCAGAACCTCACGCGGGATTTCGATCTGGCCAGCTTTGACATCGAGCGGCCCCATAAACTGCCGGAAGTTCAGGACTTCATCCATTGCGACCTCACCAGCGACGAGAGCGTGGCGCAAGCCCTGGAGGAAGTGCGCCAGCGGCACGGCAACAGGCTGGCCAGCGTCATTCACCTTGCCGCTTATTACGATTTTTCCGGCGAGCCCAGCCGGCTTTATGACGATCTCACGGTAGAGGGGACCCGCCGGCTGTTGCGCGGCTTGCAGACGTTCGAAGTCGAGCAGTTTGTTTTCTCCAGCACGCTCCTTGTCATGAAACCGTGCCAGAAGGGCGAGCTGTTGACGGAAGACTCGCCGCTCGAAGCCGAATGGCTCTACCCGCAGTCGAAGCTCGATACCGAACGTCTCATCCACGCCGAGCGCGGCAAGGTCAAGACGGTAATCCTTCGCGTGGCGGGCGTCTACGACGAAGACGGGAACTCCGTGCCGATCGCGCACCAGATCAGCCGCATTTACGAGAAGAAGCTGGAAAGCTACGCCTTTCCCGGAGACACCAGCACCGGTCAGGCGTTCGTTCACCTGGACGACCTGGTGGACTGCGTCCGTCGCGTAATCGACCGGCGGCGCGAGCTGGACGACGAAGAGGTCTTCCTCATCGCCGAGCCCGACGTGATGAGCTACGACGAGCTACAGGACGCGATCGGCGAGTTGACTTACGGGCGCGAATGGCCCACGATCCGCATCCCGAAACCTCTCGCCAAGGCAGGCGCTTGGGCCATGGACAAGCTGGACCAGAAGGCGTTCATCAAGCCCTGGATGATCGACCTGGCCGACCATCATTATCCCGTCTCGATCGAGAGAGCCCGCCGGAAGCTGGGCTGGAACCCGGCTCGCCGGCTCCGCCAGACGCTGCCGGAAATCATCCGCCGTCTGAAAGAGGACCCGCAGCGATGGTACGAGACGAACAATCTCGAGTTGCCCAAAGAACTCCCGACGCCGGTGAAGTGAGCGGTCTCCATGGTGGAGACGGGAGCGCTTGGGACGCCGTTGCGCCTCCGTGGGATTACAACCCGTCCGAGTGGCGGCAACGCGTGCCCATCTGCGCGCTGGCGGGCGTCGCATTCTTCATCGCGACGTACATGGCTCTTTACCAGTGGCGGCTGATCGGGTCCGTCTGGGATCCGGTATTCGGGGAACAAACCGCGCACGTGCTCGATTCCGACGTTTCCGAGCGCATGCGAACCTTGTTCGGCATCCCGGACGCTGCCCTGGGCGCGCTTGCGTATCTTGGTGACGCGATCTATGGTTTGGCCGGATCTTCACGGCGCTGGCAGTACCGGCCCTGGATGACGATGCTGTTCGGGCTGGATGTGATCCCTTTGGGCATTGTCAGCGCCATTCTTGTGGTGTTGCAGGGAACGGCGGTGGGCGCGTGGTGCTTTCTCTGCCTGGTAACGGCCGCCATCTCGCTGACGCTGGTCTGGTTGGCTTACGACGAGATCTGGTCGTGCCTGCTGTACCTCCGGCGCGTGTGGAAGCGCACGCGCGACCCGGCCTTGCTATGGAGGGTGTTTTGGGGGAATCCCTCCGCGGCCGCCGACCAGGTGGCGCTTGTCAAGGAGTGAAGCCGCATGTGGCCGCGCACGGTTGAGGTGATGTTGGGCTTCTGGCTAGTGGCAAGCCCGTTCATTTTTCGGCACGAAGTACCGGCCTACTGGTGGAATGACTTGATGGCCGGGTTCGTGGTCATTGTGTCGAGCCTGTCATCGCACTCTCACAAGCTGCGGGGCGCGCGCCTGGTCACCGCCGCGGCCGGCGCATGGGTGCTGGCCTTCGGCTTCGTATCGCCGCGCCCGCCGCCGGCGGCGCTCCAGAATGACATCGTTGTCGGGCTGCTTCTGCTGATGTTTGCGATCATTCCGAACAATGCATCCTTGCCGCCCGAGGGCTGGCGCAATCCGCGGCCTCCGGCATAGAAGCGCCTTGACCGCGCAGCCCCGGCATCATACCCTGTTGGTGCGGAGGTGAGCGTGGCGTTTTCGCTGCAGCCGGAACAGGCGCAACTGCTGGCATCCATCGGCCTGACCTGGATCGAGAAAGAGTGGGAAACCACGAGGAAGGTGATTGCGGCCATTCCGGTCGACCGCCAGGAATACCGGCCGGAGCCCAAGGCTCGCACGGCGATCGAACTGGCCTGGCACATCGCCGTCAGCGAAGCGTGGTTTCTCGATGGCATCCTCCAGGGCGAATTTCAGATGGAGGAACCCGGGATTCCGGAGGACGTGAAAACGCCGCAAGACGTGATTGCCTGGTACGAACGGTCCGTTGTCCCCCTGATCGCCCGGACCCGTGAGATCGCGCCGGAAGCCCTCGCCGCGCACCTCAGCTTCTTCGGCATGTTCAACTACCCCGCGGTCATCTATCTGAACTTCGTGGTCAGCCACGCCATTCATCACCGCGGACAGCTTTCCACGTACCTTCGCCCCATGGGCGGCAAAGTGCCCTCGATCTACGGGGGCAGCGCCGACGAGCCCTTCGAGACGCCTACGTCGTAGCGGTCGAGCGCCGTTTTCGCAGCCGGTAGTCCTCGGCGCCCCGAGTGGAGATCACGCGGCACATCTCGAACAGGCGGGAGCGCGCGCGCATTCCGATCCGCTCGGACAGGTAGTAGCGGCTCATGAGGTCGCCCGCGGCGCCGGCGGGAACCGGCTCGTCGCCGGCCTGCGGGTCGCGGAGATTCGTGGTCGCGATCAGCGGCTTCGCGTTGTTGCACCGGTGAGTGACGACCTGCGTCACCATGTCTTCCACCCAATCCGAGTACCGCTGCGCGCCCAGGTCGTCCAATAGCAGAACCTCGCAACTCAGCGCCGTTTGAAACGCGCCGCGGTCGCCGGACGAGGATGCGGGGTCGTAGCTTTGACGAGTCCGCTCGAGCAATTGCTGGTAATCGACAAAGACGCCCTCGCACCCGAAGCGCGCGATCAGGCTCCGCAGAACGGCGACCGCGAGGTGCGTTTTCCCCGTGCCCGGCTCGCCGATGAAGATCAGGCCTTGGCGGGTCGAGCCTCGCAGGAACTCCCGCACGTAGGCTCGCGCGGTGGTGACGGCCGTTGTCAGGATCCGGTTCGCCACGGGATTGTCGGGCAGCGTGGAGAAGTTATCGAACGACGCGCGCAGGTAAAGCGGGGGGACGTTGGACCGCTCCTCGATCTTCCGGAGCCGTTCGTCCGCGGCGCAGCCGCAGCGCTCGGCGACGGCGATGCCGTCGCGGTCGAAGCTCCGCCAGCCGGTCCCGCCGCACAATGGACATTCGCCGGTCTGCGCCATGCCCCCTATTATCGCGTGCCGCGCGCGGCGCGGCCTTCAGCCCGGCCCGGATAGTAGCAGAGGCCTTGATAATGGAGAGGATGGATGAACTCGAAAGGATGCGCGCCTGGACGCGCGCATGGGAGGAAGCGCAGCCCGAACTCGAAGCAATCCGCCGCCGGGAAATCCGAGACGCCGACAACCTGCAGATCCTCGGGCTACTGGAGGACGCATTCAACCATGCGGCGCGGATGCTGCCGCCCCGCTCCTCTTCCGGCCTGGTCGAGATGCAGAAGCTGCTCGCGAAGCTACGCCGATGATTGGCATTTTTGAGGTCGCCCGACAGGTTCAGGACTTCTGTGATCGGCGTGAATGGCGCTCCTGCTTCATCGGCGGCATTGCGGTGCAGCGTTGGGGCGAACCTCGCGTGACCCGCGACGTCGATTTGACCCTGATAACGGGCTTCGGCGGCGAGGCCCCATACGTCGATGCGCTGCTCGCGGCGTTCCCCGCGCGAATGGAGGAAGCCAGAGAATTCGCGCTTCGGCATCGTGTCCTTCTGCTGCGCGCTCCGGGAGGAGTCGGAATCGACGTTTCGCTGGGGGCGCTCGAGTTCGAGGAGGTGGTTGTCAGCCGGGCGAGCGTCTACTCCTTCGCGCCCGGTGTCGATATACGCACCTGTTCCGCCGAGGACCTGGTTGTGCTGAAGATCTTCGCATCGCGTCCTCTGGATATGCGCGACGCGGAAAGCGTGGTGATTCGCCACGGAGACCGGCTCGACTGGCGCTACATCGAGGACCAGCTTCGTCAGCTTGCCGAGCTGAAGCCCGAAGCCCGGCTTCTGGATACCCTCGACCGTTTGCGCCGGGGGTGAGCGGAGGAGGGCCGCCTACTGCGTGGCGCTCAGCCACCGCGTCAGCCGAGCGGCATCCAACACCGCGCCCGGCTCGTAGGCGATCCAGCCTTTGCCCGCCGACTCGGTGACCCGGCGGAACCCCGCCGCGAGAGGCTCGGCGGCCGGCTCGCCGTGATCGAGCGCCTGGCAGAACAGCAGCGGGCGAGGGGCAACCAGCGCGGCGATGCCGGCGACGTCGGCGTGCTCGAGCGCGCGGGGAATCACAGAGCCGAAATCGATCTTGTACTTGCCGTTGTTTAGGCCCCCCTCAAGTTGCGCGTCGTTCCAACTGTCCGGCATTTTGCGCGGCCCCATCGGCTGCATGGGCGAAACGAACGAATGGAACCAGCCCGCCATCGCTACCCGCCGTATGCGGGCGTCCGCGGCCGCAGCCAGCAAGGCGGGCAGCGCGTCGTCGCCGACGCCGACCACCGACAGGTTGTCCAGGCCGGGGTCCTTCCGCAGCGCAAGAAAGTCGATGGCGCGGAGCAGGTCGAACGCCCGCCGCCCGGCCAGCGGCTGCCCGAACAGCGTCTGGTTGGCCACCAGCCGGAAGTTGGTGTTCCAGGTCGGCCGGTAGTAGCCAAGCGTCTCGCCCCGCCCGCGGAGGTCGATCGCGAAGACAGCGTATCCGGCGCGGAGAAGCGGCTCGACGAGTCCCGATTTCGCAACCTCCGCCTTGCCGCGGCTGTCCACGATCAGGACCGTTCGGGATGGCGAAGAGGGGCGCTCGGGCAGCCACAGCATGCCCGGAACGTACCCTCCGTCCTCGCTCAGGAAGGAAAGCGTCTCCAGCGTTCCGCCCGCCACGGGCGCCGGCTTTCCCCGGTCCGGAGAGAGATAGTGCGGCCGCGGTTCAGGCGGCGCGGTCAGTTCGCGGACCCATCCCGCGACCGAACCGGAAGGCAATTTCGCCAGCGCTTCCACCGCTCGCTTGCGAGCTAGTTCCACCACGGACGGCGAGCGCGGAATGACGGCGCCCTCGGGGTCGCAGAGCAGCCGGGGATCCTTCTCAGGCAGCGGGTCCACGTCGCCCTCGGCAATCGGCTCGCCCGTTCCTTCGCCCATGAGGTGCTTCGCGAGCCAGCCGTACATCCGTTCCCGGTAAAGCCGAGAGTAGGCATGAGGCAACCCCGGAAGCTCGACGAACCGGGCGCGATCCGCGAGTCCGAGCAGCGCGTACACCGCCTCGGTATTACGCCCGGCCCGCCGGGCGCCGCCGATGGGGAAAATCCCGTCGTGCTCCCCTTGCAGCATCATCAATGCCCGGGGCGCGATGAGGCCGGCCACTTCAAACCACTCCATCGCGCGAAACAGGCCCGGCAGATGGGTGCAGGTGCAGTGAGCGCCGGCGTACTTAAGCCAGTTGTTGAACTCGAAGGTGTAGCCCACCACCACCGCCGCCTTCGCGCGTTGTTCGAGCGCGGCCGTGAACAGCGTATTCAGCCCGCCGCCCGAGTTGCCGGTGATGCCGATCCGTTCCGGGTCGACGTCCGGAAGCGTCAGAACGTAGTCGACCGCGCGCATGCTGTCCCAGACCATCCATCCGGCGATGGTCTCGCCGAGCGGCAACAAGGCGTAACCGGCTTCGTGGTGAATGTTGCCGGGGATCATCCGTTCGCCCTGGCCAATGGCGTCGTACACGAGGACGACAAACCCCATCCGCGCCAGCTTGATGCAGCGGGCCTGAATGTCGGCGGCCGTCTTTCCCGCCCCGAGATAGTGACCGATGGGAGACACGACCGCGGGACGCTTCCCCTGCGCCCGCGATTTCGACCGGTAGAGATTCGCGGTTACGGGGAAACCGGGCCGGCTTTCGAAGATGACATTCTGAACGAGGTAGTCGCCGCGGTCGAGCGTTGAAGTGATGCGCGCATTCAGCGGCGTCCGCTCAGGGAGCCTTTCCAGGCCGATGGCCCGCCGAAACGCCCGTTCCGCCTCGGGCCGCCGTCCGCGCCACGCCTCGGCGTCGGCCGGCAGTTTCCAGCGCAGGACGTACTCGGCCGCCTCGCTCAGCGATTTGATCAGCGCCGGCGTGTTCGGAATCAGGTCTTCGCGGTCAACGAGCCAGGCGCGCGAGGCGGCATCCTGCGCTCGCATGGGCGCCAATGCGGTCAACAGCAGCAGCAGGCAGCGTCGCTTCATTTGGCGTCACCGGCGGTCGTAAATCGAAACGGGCGGCTCCACGCGCCGATGTTGCCGTGACTGTCGCGCGCCCGCACTTTCCAGTAGTAAGTCGTACCAGGATTGAGAAAGCTGGACGGCAGTTTCCATTCCGTCTTCGCGGCGCCGACGTTCCGATGGAGCGACGGCGAGAGTGGCCACCGGCAATCCGGCCGCAGGCTCACCATCACCTGGTAATCGACAACCATGTCGCCGGGGTCGGGATCGGTTGTGGGCGCCCAGCGGAGCGTGGGCGCAAAGCCGGCGGCCTGCCCGCCGTCGCCCGGCGATACCGCCGCGTCGACAGGCCGCGGCGGATGTTGTCCGTCAATTTCACGCCAGCGGTGCGTGATACGAATCCTGGCGTCCCGCGATTCGCTCCGGAAGCGAACCGTGTTCCGGCCCAGAGCAAGGGCAGGGAGGCTGTGCGGGGAAACCTGAAGGTCGGTAACCGAGCGGAACGCTTCCACGCCCGCTTGCGCCGGAGGCCTGGATTCCGCATTCCCCCTGATCGCGAATCCGATCCCGTACTCGTACACCGCCCCGCCGCGCCGTAGGCGCGAATCGAGATCGACCTCAACCGTTCGCGAACCCTCGCCCCAGCGGAACTCGTAGAGATCCCCGTACTCCCAACCGGGCTGGCCGAAAAACACCGAGGCCGAATCGCGCCCGGCGGAACCCTCCTTCACCAGCGTGCCGACGAACCGGCCGCCCACAATCGGGTACGGGCTGCGGATCGGAATCGTGAACACCGAAGGCCTGGTGTGCAGCGAATCCTGCAAGTCCGCCACCCGGATCGCGGGGCCGGGACCATCGCCGGTCCGCGTGGCCACATTGCCGTAATGCGGTATCGAGAGATAAGGCTTCACGTCGACGCGGCGCAGATCGGGCGCCCAAATGAGCCGGCCGTTGGCGTAGCGCTCCGGGACTTCCGGCCGCCGGCCGGCGCCTTCGAACTTGCCCAACTCGGGTCCCCACCAGCGGATCAGCTTTTCGCCCGGTTTCAGCGTCATCGCCATCGAGTAGTCTTTGGCGATCTCCTCGTCGTAGCTGTGTTCCTCGTAGTTGTCTTTGTAGGAGACGATGTAGTTGACATACTCCCGGTTGGCTTCCGGGCCTTCGGGCCGGCGGAGCCAGTGATCGCGGGCATGAATGGTGCGTTCAATCAACCAGCCGTCGCGCTCCAGCGCGGCGAGGCTCGCAATCGAACGGTTATCGCGGTCCAGGTAGAAGACCTTGACGTTGCCGTCCAGCATATGCCAGCCGCCGTTGTAATACGCTTCGGCGACCGTGTGCCCCCAGATCTCCTGCACCCGCGCGTCGAGCCCGGCCGCCTGCCAGAGCCGCTTGAGCCACGCCGAGGTGTGCCCGCAGATGCCGTACCCGTAGCCGTTCATGGCGCGGACCGGGTGCAGGGCAGACCGGCCGTCGGGCGAACGCTGGAACCGTTTGTACAACACCCATTGCCACAACGCGAGCGCCTTTTCCTCGTCCGTCTTCGCGTCCCGCGTGACCTCGGCGACGATGGATTCCACGTCATACCAGTCGTAGAGCCCATTCACGGTTATGCGCGGATTCACCACCGGAGCGTCGCCAAGGTTTTCTATCGTGATTTCGAGGTTTTCCGGATCCATCGAGCCGGCGGTCTCGACAGCGTATTCCGCTTCCGGACCGCCGATCTCGATCGAGAATTCGCGATTGCGGGCGTCGGACCCCGACAGCCCGAAGACCGTCAACGCCGCCAGCGCCGCGCCGTGAAGCACGCTATTTCGCCGCAATCACACATCTCCCATCCTTGAGTCCCGCCGACGAGGCCGTCACCACGACCTCGCCGGAGTCAAGCCTCGATTGTACGTTGATTGCGGCCAGACCCCAAACGGCGTCCAGCACGGGCGTCCCCAGTAGATCGGCGGGACCCTCGGTCCGGAAAGCGAGCCACGGACTCGCCTGGGGGACCGTCACGCCTTCCTTGTCCGCGATTGCGGCGACGATCCGGACGGCGTCGCGCGAGCCCGCCCGCATCGTGTTCCGGTCCGGAGTCAGGATCACCTGGTACGGCGCGCCCGCCGTCTTGCGTTCATCGGCGTACTGCCGGCCGCCTCTGGATCCCACCGCCTTAATCGTTCCGGGCTGGTAGGGAACCTCCCGCCAAACGAACGGCCCGCGCCGCAGTTTGGCGCCCGCGGGAAGCCGCGACTGCTCGTACCACATGCCGTAGCTTTTCCACTCGGCGATCAGGCTTTCGGTCGATTCCGGCGTCTTTTTACCGAGCGATTTACCGTTTAAGAACAGCTCAACCTCGTCACAGGTGGAGTAAATGCGGATCATTTTAGGTTGATGTTCCCGGCCCGGCCAGGTCCAATGGCCGGCGATGTGGACGAAAGGAGCCTCGTTCCACTGCGCCCTTACAAACCAGTAGCTGGCCTTGGGGATGCGCCAGAGGTCGCTCAGGCCGCGGTAGTCGCCGCCCACGAAGCGGACGCCCCACGGACGTTCCTCCGGCGGGCCGTAGAAATCGAAAATTCCCTTGGTTCCGTCGCAGGCGGCGCAGCCGGCATCGAACATTTCCCATTTCGCGGTCGCCATCCAGGGCATGGTTTCGAACGGAATCCAGCTCGCCTCCTGGAAAATGGCGGCCGTCAGTTCGGATGGAAGGCTCTCGCGGCGGTATTCGTCCACGTTGCCTGTGTCCCGCCGCGCGGAATTTCTGGCCGTGGGTTCGATGATCAGGCCCCGCTCGTTCTTGTAGGCGCCCCACTCGTTCCACAACCATTTCCAGTCGGGGTGCTCGCGGGCCAGCTTGCGGAAATCGAAATACGCGCCGTTGGTGGGATCGCGGACGTCGGTGAGCATCGGGTAGACGCGGCCGGCGGTCCAGCGCGTGGGATCCAGGCGGCGCGAGTTCTCGTGAAGCTCGCGCAGGTCCTCAATATACGGGTAGCCGGTGAGGTCGTCGCCGATGCCCCAGATGACGATCGAGGGGTGGTTGCGGTCGCGCCGCACCATCTCCTCCTGGGCGCGCTTGCAGTTTTCGATGTACCGGCGGGTAAACCGGGAGTCGCCGTTCTCGGTCATCGGGGTGGGGCTGTAGTCGTAGATCTTGATGTTCGGGATCTCCTCCCACACCAGCAGACCCAGTTCGTCGGCGGCTTCGAGGATGCTCTTGTCCTGCACGTAATGCGCGGTGCGCACCATGTTGGCGCCCATTTCCTTGATGATTTCCATGTCGCGGCGGCCGATGGCGTCCGGCAGCGCGTCGGCCAGATAGCCGTAGTCCTGCCTCCGGTTGACGCCGCGGAGCTGGATGAACGCGCCGTTGATCGTGTAGCCCTGGCCGGGAACGTAGCCCATCGCGCGGATTCCGAAGCGGGTGGTCAGTTCGTCCGCCAGCGCGCCGTCGCGATAGACGCGGCTCCGCAGCGTGTACAGGTTGGGATGATCGGGATGCCAGAGAGCGGGCTTCGTCGCCGCGATCTTCTGCTCCACCGTCGCAACGGCTTCCGCTCCGACCTGGGCCTCCGCGGTTGCCGATGCCGTCACTTTCCCGTCTGCGGCGAGGATCTCTGTAACCAGCTTCGCCGCCGCTGGGGCGCCGAGTTTGTTGCCAATTTCCGTCAGGACGTGGACCGTCGATCGCTCCGCGGTCACTTCCGGCGTTGTGATCGCGAGCCCGCCGTAGGGGATGCCCACCGCGCCCGCGGTGCGGAGCCAAACATCGCGGTAAATGCCGCCGTAAATCGCGATATTGGTTTCATTGGCGGGAGGAATATCGGGGCTGTTCGTGTTGTCCACCTGGACGGCGAGCAGATTTTCCGCTCCGGGCTTCAGCAGGTCCGTCACGTCAAACTGGAAGCTGGTGTAGCCGCCGACGTGCTCGCCCGCTTCCTTCCCGTTCACCCATACTTTGGCGACTTGCAGCACGCCTTCGAATTCCAGCAGGAAACGCTGACCGGCCGGCAACCGCGGGGCCTGAAACATCTTGCGGTACCAGCCGATACCGCGCCAGTGATGAATCCGGACCCAAGGTCCGTGCGCCGTCTGGTCCCACGAATGAGGCAGGAAGACCTTCGACCACCGCGAATCGTCATAGCCCGGCTGGAAGGCATCGCGGAATGGCCACTCCACCGCCGAGCCCGGCGCCGCCTGCCGCTGGAAGCGCCAACCGTCGTTAAGGCTGACCTCGAGACGGAAAGGCTCCGCGGCCGAAAGCGAGACGGGCAGCAACCCAAGCGCAAGCAAAATTCCGGAGACACGTGTCACGTCAGACTCCTAGTAAGAAAATGGAGCGGGCCCAACCTCTCCACGGCCGTCCGCCGCGGCGCAGGTAAAAGGCCCGCTCCGGGAAGGGGGGTCAGAATTCGAACCGAAGTCCGAGCTTAATGGTTCGGGCGCCGGCGCCGATGCCGCGCCCGGTAATGCCGGTAATCCTGCCGGCGTTCACGGAGCTGATATTCGTGTTGGGGTTGCCGAAGTTCGGATGATTGAAGAAATTCGTGGATGTCATCCGCAACTGCAGGCGCGCGCTCTCGGCGACCTTGAAGTACTTGAACAGGCCGAAGTCGAAGTTCGCCAGACCCGGGCCGACGATCACGCCCGGCGAGCTGTTGCCGAGCGTGCCCCAGGCTGGCTGCCGGAAGGCCCCGGCGTTGTACCAGCGGGAGATGCTGGCATTGTCCAGTTTCGGATCGCCGATCAGATCCGGCCGGCCGCCCCAGACCCGAGCGTAGGCGGTGTCGGGACAGTCGCCGCACCAGGGATCGAGGAACAGGCCGCTCTGGAACGCGACAATGTACGACGTCTGCCAGTTGCCGAAGGCCTGTTTTACCCAGCCGGGCAGGGAAGAGCCGTAGCGCTGGCCGGAGCCGAACGGCATCTCCCAAACGGCGCTGGCGGTGGCGCGGTGACGCGATATGCCGTTCTCGTTGCCGGTATCGCGGCGGAGATCCCACGAGTACTCCGGCCAGGCCAGGAAGTCGCTGCCGCGGTTGTTGGTGACCACCTTGGCGTGCGTGTAACCGGCCTGGAAGGTAAGACCCTTGGAGTACTTGCGCTGGAACTCGAACTCGAACAGGTGGCCGATTTCCGAACCGCCATTGCGGAAATTGTACACGTTATAGAAGTTCGGGTAAACGAAGGTCCACTGGTTATCCGGATTGTTGCTGGCGAACGGCTGATTCAGATCCGGGAAGTACAGCAGTTGGGTGGTGAAGTGGCCCCGGTAGCTGCCGCGGACAACGGTGTCGTTGCCGAGTTGCCGCTCCACGGTGAGGTTCCACTGTTCGGTGTACGGGGTGCGGATTTTGTTGGCGCCGGACCAGATGCTGACGCCGGGGAATTCGCCGGAGCCGAGCAGCGTGAACGGATTGTCCAGCGTGAAGGCCGGAGCGCCGTTCTGGAACTGGTTCTGGAAGCGCTGGTTGAGCTGGAACGGTCCACCCACGTAATTGTCGATCACGGCGTAGTGCAGCAGCGGCGTGTAGTAGATGCCGGCGCCGCCGCGCAGCACGGTCTTGTTGGTCAGCCGGTAGGCGAGGCCGATTCTCGGTCCCCAGGTCTTGTCGGCTTTCAGCAGAGACCTCGGGTTCTCAAATCCCGCCTGCGCCGCGGTGATGATGGGAATCTCCTTCGGGAACACCGGGCTCACCAGCGTGTCGATCACTTTCTGCGACGGCACCACGAGGCTGCCGGTCTTTGGATCGAAACCGAACCGCATGTCGTTGACGTCCACCGGGGTGGTGGTGGCTTCCCAACGCAGCCCGAGGTTTATCGTCAGTTTCGGGGTCACCCGCCAGTCGTCCTGAAGGTAGGCGGCGAGGGTGCGGTAGCGGACCATGGTCTGCGGCGAACGGTCGTGCGTGGCGCTGGCGAACGGAACGCCCAGCAGGAAGCTGGCGTAGCCGAAGCCGCCCTCGTTGTCGGCATTCTGGGTGCCAAAGGCGCGGAAGTCCAGGGCGCCGAAAATGTCGTCGTTGGAACCGGAGTCCTGGTCCACCTTGTAGTGCCGGAAGGTGAAGCCGGTCTTGATCGTGTGCTTACCCCGGTTAAAGGTCAGGTTATCGACGAAATCCATGGTGTCGTGCGACCACATCGTATCGGCGTAGGACCAGAGAGTTTCAAAATCGGAGATGGCCACCTGCGGCACGCCGTGCAGGCCCTGCTTGGCGCTCATGTTCGGGACGTTGAGGCCCCAGTCGGCCACGACGTCCGAGCCGAGACTCGTTCCGCCGTACTTGGAGAAGTCGCGCGTAAAACCGAATCGGAACTGGTTGACGACCGTCGAGCTGAACAGGTGCGTTTCCGAGAAGTACGCGTTGGTGGCGTTCCGGTATTGCGTCTTTTCAAAGAAGGGCAGGCCATTCAGGTTGCTGTCCTCCGGGTCGTGGCGGTAGTTCAGTCGGCCCGAGATCGAGTCCTTGCCCTCGCGGAAATTGTGATCGCCGCGCACCGTGGGGAAGTAGCTGTTGGACCGGTAGCTATAGAAGTTGCGGTAGTTGTTGGCGATCTCGCCCGTCCCGCCGAAGTTCGGCAGGGGGAAATACTTCGGATTCTGGATCCGCTGGGCGATGCTGTTGATACGGCTGCCGGGAACGATGTTGCCGGCGAAGGGCTGCCCGGTAGTCGGATCGTAGACGGTTACGCCGCTCGACAGCATTTCGGAGAAGTCCCCCTCGCGCATTCTCTGCGTCGGTACCGACGTCACCCACCAATCGCCGCCCGGCGCGATGCGGTTCTCCCAAGTGAAGAAAAAGAACGTTCGGTTCTTACCGTTGTAGAGCTTGGGCAGGTAGACCGGGCCGCCGATGCTGCCGCCCACTTCGTGCAGGAGCGGCCCTTTGCCCTTGGCGTGGGAAAAGTAGCCGGCCGCATTGAAGGCGAAGTTGGAGTGCTCCCAAAAGCCGCTCCCGTGAAGCTGGTTCGTCCCGGAGCGGCTGGAAACCGAGATAGTGGCCACGTCGCCGTATTCCGCGGTCGGGGTAGCGGTGACGAAGGTGATGTCCTGGACGGACTCGAGCGACATCCCGGTCATGACGGGACCGCTCCAGGCGCCCCAGGCCGGGGACATGCCGCTGACGCCGTCCACGGAATAGTAGCCGAAGTAGCTCCTCTGGCCGGCGATGTAGCCGCCGTCATAGTTCGAGGACGTGATGTAGCGGAACGACATGGCGCTGCGGCTGTTGATCGGCAGGTTCACCAACTCATCCCGGGTGCGGATGTCTCCGAGTTGGGCGTTCTCCGTGTTCAGCGTGGGGGCTTGCGCGATAACCTGAACGGATTCGGTCAACGAGCCCACCTCGAGTTGGGCGTCGAAGCGCACGATCTGCGCCGGCGCCAACGTGATGTTGCTGCTAAGAACCTTCTTGAAGCTTGGGGCGCTAACCTCAACGGTATACGTCCCTGCGCGAACGTCGGCGAACGTGTAATTGCCTTCGGAGTTGCTTTTGACGCTACGCCGGACCTCGGTGCTGATTTCCGTCAAAACGACGTCGGCGTTGGGTACTACGGCGCCGGTGGAATCGGTCACCAGCCCGACGATCGATCCAAGCAGCGTTTGTCCCACCAGGTTTGCCGGCGCGCCGAGCAACGCCAGCAGCGCAAGGCAGACTCCCAATGGAAGCCATGCCTTGCCGAACGAACTTCTTTGCCACATGCTAAGCCTTCCCTTCATGTCTCCCGTCACGATTGCCAACCTCATGGCGCGGGCATCTCTTTGACGGCGAACCTAAGACCCACCGGAGATCCGCCGTCCTTCCGCCCGATCGCAAATCGCCGGGCCGCGAGACCAACCAGCGCAATTCCTGTGCGTGCCACCCTATTCTAAGGTCTGAAACCCCGGTTTGGAGCGCCTTGGACGTGAAGTAACGGGTAACACGTCATTGCCCAAACTAATCCGTAAGTAATTGAAAATCCGTATGTAACGTTAGGTAACGTCGTAACATCGCCCGCCACGGCCGTTCCGGCCCTGACGTTTCCGTCCCTCTCACCCCAAGCAGCCGGGTTTTCCCTTGGTGCGGTATAGTCGAGATGATGCTTTCCGGCGCCGGACCCAGCGAGCGGCGTGAGAGCGATGGCTCGAACAGCCCGGCCGCGCCTGGGTTTCCTCGGCCGCCGGTTCCCGAGCGCGCGGTTCGCGCGGAACTGGAACGGGTTCTGGCCAGCTCGAGCTTCCGTTACTCGGAGCGCCTCCGCAGCTTCCTCAAGTTCGTGGTCGAGGAGGGACTAGCCGGGAATGGCGACCAGCTCAAGGAATCGGTCCTGGCGGTGGAGTTGTTCGACCGCGAAGCTACCTACGACTCCCGGGAAGATTCGCTCGTCCGGGTCGAGGCGCGCCGGCTAAGGGATAAGCTCCAGAAATACTACGCCGGTGAAGGCATTAACGATCCGGTCTTTATCGATCTTCCCAAGGGCGGCTATGCTCCCGTGTTCACGATGCGCGAGGCACCGCCGTCGCCTGCCGCGGTGACGCCGCGCACGCGCCAAGTCTCGATCAAGGTAGCGGCAGGCGCCGCGGTTCTGTGCATTCTCGCGACGGTGGCGCTGGTACAGTGGGTGAGACCGAAGCCGCCGGGCAGGTTGGCGGCGCACCGGCGGATTACCGCGGATCCGGGTTTGACATTCCAGCCCGTTCTATCGCGGGACGGAACCCTGCTGGCGTATTCGTCCGACCGGGCGGGGGCAGGGAACCTCGATATATGGGTCCAGCGGATTTCCGGCGGTGCTCCGATTCGGATCACCGACAGCCCTGGGGACGACGTGGAGCCGTCGTTTTCGCACGATGGCGCCCAAATCGCTTACCGGGCGGAGGGCGAAGCCGAGGGCGTGTATATCGTTCCCGCGCTCGGAGGCACCGCAACCCTCCTGGCTCGCGGCGGCTACCGGCCGCGCTTCTCTCCCGACGGGAGCCGGGTGGCGTACTGGACCGGCGAGCGATCCTACCTGGCGGCGAAGATCTTCGTGGTCCCGTCAACCGGCGGCGCCCCGTCTCCCCTCCAGCCCGATTTCGAATACGCCGCTTATCCGGTCTGGTCCCCTGACGGCAACCACATCCTGTTCGTCGGCAGCGAGAGGGTGACCAATTACTGGGACATGAGAGCCGACGACTGGGACTGGTGGGTCGCGCCGGCAGCCGGCGGGAGCGCGGTCCGAACCTATGCCCGCGGCGCATTCAAGCATCAGCGGTTGGATGCGCCGCAGACCAGTTGGTCGCACCGCCGCGTCCTGCCTCACTGGTGGACCGCCTCATCGCAGGTCCTGTTCTCGGCCCTTTCGGGCGGCAAAACCAATATTTGGCAGATCGACATCGAGGCCGGCGCCTGGCGCGCGGCCGGGCACGCGGAACAAGTTACCTTCGGCGCAGGCTGGGAAGATAACCCGACAGCGTCGGCCGATGGCTCGATGGCATATTCGGTGCTGACCCACAAATCCGACGTCTGTAGCCAGCCGCTCGATCCCAACGCGGCCCGGACGCAGGGACCGATGGTCCGGTTGACGTCGGACGCGGCGGACTACATCCGTCCGGTGGTTTCCAACAGCGGACAGCGGCTGGCGTTCCTGTCGAACCGCAGCGGCAACGTCGACGTCTGGGCGCGAGACCTGAAGACGGGCCGTGAAGCCGCGCTGACCGCGACCCGCCAGGACGAAAGCTCTCCGGTGATTTCCCCAGACGGCTCGAAAGTAGCTTACGGATACGCGCCTCCGCTGGCCGATGCCATCTTCGTCGTGCCGTTCGCCGGCGGCGGCGCCGCGCAAGTCTGCGGCGACTGCGGCGAGCCTCGGGCGTGGCTGCCGGACAACGCCGCCCTGTTGTACCAGCTCATTACTCCGTCCAGGGAATCGCTGATTGGACGGCTTGACATGGACGGGCGGGAAACCGTTCTCATCCGGTCGTCGAAGAGCGCTCTGTTCTCCCCATCGGTTTCGCGTGACGGGCGCTGGCTGGCGCTGATTGTCCGGACGCCGCCGAGCGATCACCGGGTGTACGCGATTCCGCTTCGCAGCGGAGCCGCGGCGGATCCGAGCGAGTGGGTCTCCGTCACCCCGCCGGGAGGGTGGGTGGACAAGCCGCGTTGGTCGCCCGATGGGAACGTGCTGTACCACGTCTCGGATCGGGACGGGTTCGTCTGCATCTGGGCGAGCCGTCTGGATCCGGCCACGAAGCGCCCGGCCGGCGAGCCGATTCCGATCGAACACTTCCACGGCCGCCGCACCGCGCTCGGCAGCGTCTACGGCCTGGAACTGTCCGTGGCGGACGACAAGCTCATCTTCAACCTGGGCGAGGATTTCGGCAATGTCTGGTTCGCCCCGGCGGGCTAGCGCCGGCGCGAGCGCTGGTTGAAGTATAGGCTCCGGAGCGCCCGGATTGGCCGCTCGGCCTGCTGTACGGTTTGGGCGGACCTCGCCGTCAGCTACGCAGGCTCGCGACCCCGGCAACGGCTTCGCGGGGTGGCGGTGACGCAAACGGGGAGAGGTGGGGAAACATTTGTGAGGCGGGGAAGTTGTTGAGGCTGTGGGGGTTGCGGGGGCAGGCGGCGGGGGTGACGGAAGAGTTGGGCAGCTTGCGTCACTGGGGGCGGCGAGGGGATGGAGGATGTCTGAGACTTCACCGCGGAGACGCGGAGGACGCAGAGAAGAGGAAGAGGCTGAGACTTCACCACAGAGACGCAGAGACCGCAGAGAAGAGGAAGAGAGAGGGGCCAGGCGGGTGATCTCGATGCGGCGGGCTTTGCCGGTGCGGGGGAAGGCGAGAGAGAAGCCAAGGGCGGTAAGGGCGGGTTGAAGGCGGCGGAGGCGCTGGGAGAGAGATTTAGGCGCAAGAGAGAGGCCCAGGGCGGAGACGAGGTCGGTGGCGGAGCCGGTCCAGGTGTCGCGGGAGGTCATCAGGGATTGAATGGCGCCGGGGAGGGGGTCGCCGTCGCCGGGGGCCGGGTCGGGGTCGGGGTCGATGGCGGCCAGGATCTCGGCTTCGGTGAGGCCGAGGGCGGGGGCGGCGGCCAGGGCCCAGGAGGCGGCGTCGGCCAGGCGGGGGAAGCCGTCGGAACGCGTGGCGGGGAAGTTGCGCAGGGCCGTGCTGAGGGCGGCGCAGAGGACGGAGAGCAGGCGCGGGAGCAAGGATTCGAATTCGGCCCAGAGGCTGACGACGGAACGGTTGCGCTCGGGCGGGAGCGCGGCGAGCGAGACTTCCAGGGCGCGGGCGCGGAGCGAAGGGTGGGCGTGGAGTGGGGACGCGGGCGAGGCGTTCGGGTCGGATTGCAGAGTCAGCAGGACGGGGCGCTGGAGGTGGATGGCGATGGGGTCGTGCGGATCGTAGCGCTGCTTGAAGTGAACGCTGAGGCCGGCGGCGAGTTGGTTGATGAACTGGGCGAGGCGGGGGCGGATGCGGTCGAGGTTGTCGAAGGCGACGACGGCGTTGCGGGCGGCGTGGTGGGTGAGGTCGGGGGTGGAGGCGGCGGGGTCGATGAAGGGCGTGGAGACGGGGTCGATGAGGCGGCGGAGGAGTTGGGCGGCGGTGGATTTGCCGGAGGCTGGGGGGCCGGAGAGGGCGAGGACGGGGAAGGGGCCGGAGGCGCGGAGTGCGGCGAGGAGCCAGACGAGGATGCGGTGGAAGCCGCGGGTGGAGGCGGGGTTGAGGAGGCGGCGGAGGGAAGCGAGGACGGGTTGGGGGTCGAGGGCATCGGGAGCGGGCGGGGGATCGCCGAGGGGGGCGGTGACGGCGGGGCGGGGGAGTTCGCGCATGTGGCGGCCGCGGGAGAAGGCGTGGGAGGCCCCGGGGGCGAGGTCCCAGTAGTCGGGGCCGACGACGAGGACCTGGCCGCGGGCGTTGTTGAGGTCGAGGGCGATGTGGTCGGGGGCGAGGAGGGCGGGGCCGAAGCGGCGGCCGTAGGCGGCGAGGCGGTGGAAGACGGGGCGTGGGGCGGCGGGGTCGGCGTGGGCTTTGGCTTCGAGCAGTCGGAGGACGGCGGAGACGTCGCGCGGGCGCGGGGCGCGGGAGGTTTCCTGGAGGCGGAAGTCGAGGAGCCAGTCGCGGACGTAGGGGGCGCGGAGGGGGAAGATGTGGGCGCCGCCGTCGCCGAAGTGGAAGGATGCGAAGGGCTGGCCGTCCTGGGAGCGGAAGACGGGGATGTGGCAGGCGATGTCCCAGAGGCGCTGGTACTCGGAGGGGGGGCGATGGTGGAGAGTGGAAGGAAAGCGTGAAGTGGACATGATAATTCAACCTCGACAAATATTTTACCGGGGAGGGAAGGGGGAATTACCTTTGGATTTTTGGAAATGGTTGTGGAATTAACGAGATAGGAAGAGAGAATGGGTTGTGACCGGGCGTAAAGGCGGCTGGTGAAACTGGGGCGAACCTCGTTTGACGATCTCGGTCCACGCCGATGTGGAGCAGGGTCGAAGGGCCTCAGGCCGTCCTGGCGGGACTGGGAGTCCCGCGCAGCCTACGAGGCGCCTAAGAGGCTGCCCCACCGCGCACAACGACGACCTCCTGCTGGTTGATGACCTGGTCCAGAATACTGGCAAGGTTTTCGCGCAAGTGGGTGTAGGTAGTGTCCGTAGGCATGCGGTTGTGCTCGGGTCCATTGCAGAGGATTCCTGTACCCGGCAAAGCCGCACAGCAGGGTTCGCGCCGGCGCGAGGACCAGGTTTTTACGTGGCGGAAGCCGACTTATGGGGAGTAATCCCGCGTGTCCTTCGAACATCGCTCGAACCCGCAGCCTGCACCGAGGGCCGGTCAGGAGCAGCGATCCTGCACCACTTGGGACTCTTCGCATCGTCCTAGTACTTAATTGCATAAATCAAAGTACTTCCGCTTGGGGCTGGACGGGAACACGACCGCCTTCTTCCACTCGAATGGCGCGGCCTTCGGATTGTATGCCGCCACGAAGTCGTCGATCGCCTGCCGCAGTTGTTGTGGCGACGTGAAACTGGCGCCCAGCAGAGCCTGCCGGCTCAGAATGCTGAACCAGCACTCCACTTGATTGAGCCACGACGAGTAGGTCGGCGTGAAGTGGAAATGCACATTCGGGTGCTTTTTCAGCCAACGGCCGTCTTTGGGCTTATGCGTATTCAAGTTGTCGAGCACCACGTGAATCTCGCGGCCGGGGTGGTCGGCGACGACCTCGTTCATGAGATCCAGGAACTCCCGGCGACGCCGTCGCTGGTAGAGTAGTGGCCGGTCTTGACCATCGCGGTGGTGATGTCGAGAGCGGCGAACAGGGTCGTCGTCCCGTGCCGTTTGTAGCCGTGGCTGAAACCATTGACCGCCTTGCCGTCCGGCAACCGCAGGCAGCCTTGCGCTCGTTCCAAGAGCCTGAATCGACGGCTTCTCATCCACCGACAGGATCAGGGCCTCCCGCGGAGGATTCAGGTAAAGTCCCACCGCATCGGCAGCTTTGGGCCCGAACTCCGGATCGGTGCTGATGCACCAGCTCCGGCGGCGCTGCAGGCAGATATGATGACGGCGCAAGATGCGCCAGACCTGATCTTTGCTGACGTCCCCCAGCTGCTCCGCCACCCGACTGCCGTTCCACTGCGAATAGCCCTTCGGCGGCCGCTCGTCCAGCAGCGCCAGCACCCTTTGTTCGGTGGTCTGATCGTACTGGGCGGGCTTGCCGGGCCGCGCGGCATCACCCAATCACGCCATCCGGTGTTTGCCGAACCGTTGCCGCCATTTGGAAACGGGGGCCGTGCGGGTATGGAGCTGGCTGGCGATCTGCTGATTGGTCTTTCCCTCGTCGGCCAGCATCGGGCGGCCCAAGGATGCGAATTCTGGTTGGAAAACCGCTCTTCGGGGAAACGAGCCGAACCCTCTTCGATGAGAGGTCGCCGCCTGTGGTCGACTCTCGCCTGTAGTGCTTATGAACTCCTTGCCGGCGCCATTTGTACCCGCTAGCGAGGAATCGCGGCCGCCGCCGAGAACGCGACAAGTAACCTGACGGTACGCGCTTCGCTTTCTTTGATCCCTCGGACTGGCAGCCCGGCAGGCTGGCAGTCGATCATTCAAGTGGCTACAAATCAGAGAGTTCGGCGCGCCTCGATACCTCGTTACCTCGGAAGAGGAGTCAGCGAATATCGACAGGTCGGGTCCGTCCAACCGAGTCTTCACGCTAGGCAAAGCACCGAGGGCCGCTGTGAATCAGCGCGATGTCTTTGCGTTTCAAAAGGTTGCGGCTTTAGTGAGGTAATCGAGGTAAGGGCTCCTGATGGGTAAACTATTGAAAACATGGAGCGGGAGATGGGACTCGAACCCACGACGTCCAGCTTGGGAAGCTGGCATTCTACCACTGAATTACTCCCGCTCGCTTCGGACGTGCGATCCCATAATACCAGATCAGACCCAAACTGAGAGAGTACGGCAAGACCTCCAGGATGAGAATAGCCGCAGGGATGAGCGGTCTCTCGTCGAGGCTGTAAGTTTTCGCCCCACGGGTGAGACTATCTTAACGTGGCGGATGATGGCGAACCTGACCGAGAGCGGGTGTTTTCACGGCTGCTGGAAGCCTACGCCGGGCCGCTGCGCCGGCTGTGCGCCGCCTACATGCACGATCCCTCCGACCGGCAGGATCTTTTTCAGGAGATCGCCCTGGCGCTATGGACTGCATGGCCGAGATTCCGCGCCGCCTCCAGCGAACGGACATGGCTCTACCGTGTCGCTCATAACGTATCCCTGACGTACGCTTCGAAACGGCGTCGACAGCGCCGCTCGGAGCAGACGATGCAGGAAGCAATACCCGATCCGGCCGGCCAGGATGCCACGCGGCGCCTGGCGCTGCTTCAGGCTGTCCGCCAACTCGAAGCGGTCGACCGCCAATTGGCGCTTCTCTACCTTGAAGGCCTTTCCGCGCGCGAGATGGAGGAAGTCACCGGCCTCACGGCAAACAACATAGGCGTCCGTCTGACGCGGCTGCGCCGGAGGCTTGCCTGCGCCCTCGAAGCGAATGGAGGCAGCAAATGAACGCTTCCGAGAACCGGCCGGACGAATTGCAGAAGGTCTGGCAGGAAGATCCAACAGACTCGAAAGGAGCAGATGTTCCCATGACGATTCAACTCCTGCGGGAGAAGCACCGCTCATTGCGCGACCTTATCTGGGGACAGGACCTCGCCGAGTACGTGCTGGCGCTAGCCTTTGCGCCGCTTACCGCACTGGCGGCTTGGACGGCAAAGGCCTCCATCGTCCAGGCGGGATACGTGATCATGACGCTCATGCTCCTCGCCTCGACCGCGATCATTTGGATCAGCGAGCGGGGAATCCGTCGTTACCCACATCTCGATGTCAGCGCGCTGGAGTTTCACCGGCGACTGATCGAGTCATATGAGAGACGTATTCGGTTCCTGAAGAGCGTTAAGTTCTGGTATGCGATTCCCTTGTTTTTTGGCGCCTCGCTGGTTCTACTTCCGATTTTGCGCCACGCATTGCCGGGTCCCTGGGGCATTGTCACTCTCTACGGGTTGCTGCTCATTGCATGGTTGGGAGTCTGGCATATGAACGACGTCCGCCGAGTCGGAGAACTGCGGCGCCGTCGAGACGACGTACAGGGACTTCTTGACCGGATGAACGCCGAATAGTACTCACGCGGCGGCGAGTCGCGCTCCCGGCCGGTCAGTTCCCCGGCGAACCCGTTTGCAGAAACGTTTGCAGCCACTCCTGGACTTTGGCCACCTGCTCGGGGACCGTGTTGTGGCCGGTCTCGAGCGCCAGCAGCAGTTTCTTCCGCCCGGGAATTACGTTGTAGGCCGAGTACATGGT
Organism: Bryobacteraceae bacterium; assembly: GCA_026129905.1. Classification (GTDB taxonomy): domain Bacteria; phylum Acidobacteriota; class Terriglobia; order Bryobacterales; family Bryobacteraceae; genus JAHCHE01. The sequence continues at coordinate 83,840 of JAHCHE010000010.1, forward strand.
GGTCGGGGGGCACGTCTCGTCGTTGAAGCCCCAGGAGTACAGGCCGGGGACTTTCACCCGCCGGGCGAAGTTGACCACGTCGTAATAGCGCGAGGTCTCGATCTTGTCCGGCGAGCGGTGCGACAGCGGGCCCTCGGCGGCCCGGAACATGTGCGGCCAGCCGCCGGCGCGATTTTCCAGGTACCCGGTGACGTCGGAAAGCGCCGGGTAATAGGCGGCCAGGCCCCGGACGCGCGAGTCCAGCGCGGCGGTCACGATGGCGAGCGCTCCGCCCTGGCTGCCTCCGGTCACCGCGAGGTTGACGCCGTCCCATTTCGGATGACTGGTCAGGAAATCGTTGGCGCGGACGCAGCCGAGATAGACGCGCCGGTAATAGTAGCGGTCGCGGTTGTCGAGTCCAAACGCGGAGTAGCCCGCGAGGGCGCCGGCCCCCAGGGAGTCGTACACGGATTGGTCCATCGTGACGGGGATGCCGTGAATACCCACCTGAAAGGCGATGACGCCGCGTCCCGCCATCTCGGCCATGCCGCGATAAGGGCGGACGCCCGCGCCCGGAACGCTGAGCAGAGCGGGGTACTTGCCGGGCGCCTTCGGCTCGCACAGAACCCCGTAGAACCGCGAGGGCGCGCCGCCCATGCCGACGTTCTGAAGATTGACGTGGTAGCAGTCGGCTTCGGCGTGGCCGTATTCGGGCAGCGGCGTTACCTTTGCGTCCATGGGCACTTTAGCGAGAGCGGCCTTGCCGTCGGCCCAGAATGTATCGAAGTCGGCGGGATCCTGCTGGGTGGGCTTGATCTCTTCGGGGTGAAACGCGGCGGTGGCGAGACCGCGGTACGTTCTCCCGTTCTGCTCTACGGTAGCGATGCACCGGAGAAAGCCCGGTTCGTTCATGCTGCCGCCCTCGACGGTGATGCCGTCGGCGGCGAGCGCCGCGGTTCGATCGATTACGGGCGGCATCATTTCGGGGCCGATACGGTAGGTCGCCTTGATGCCGCTCAGCGGGTGGCCGTCCTGCACGGCGGCGATGCGGAACCGGACGGGTTGGCCGAGGTCATAGCGCCAATCGGAGCGGTCGGTGGAGACGCGCACCTGAACGGCGCCGATGCGGTCCTGAGCGACCAGCGGGAACGCGAGAACGGTGAGAAGGGCGAATCGAAGCATGACTTAACACGATACCGCGGACGGACCGGTTCGCGGCCCCTCCCGTCGCTCCAGCGGACGCCCGTCACCACGTCAGCCTCAGCAGCGAAACGCCCTGGCGCGGAAGCTGGAATTCGAACCGGATTTCGCCTTTTTCCGGAGTGCGCCACTCCGGCGAGCCTGTCAATTCGAGCTGCCCGGCGCGGTCGAGCCGCCGGTATTGATCCGGCGCCGGCTGTTGCGGCGAGCCCATCCGCTTCCAGGCCTCGTACGAGTTGCTGTGCTCGTCGTCCACGCGGTAATGGTGAACCAGCAGGCGGTGAGCCGGAAGTCCCCGGATCGAGAGCGCGATGCCGGCGGGGGGCGCGGGCAGGTCGTCGTCGTGGTAATTCCAGACCATCACGGCAAGGCTCCGGTCGCCGCGGCTGGCGAGGGCGTTGACGTCAGGGGCTTCCTTGACGCCCTTCTCGATCATCGCTTCGATAGCGGCCGCGCCGGAACTGCGCGCCTCGATGCGGTCGCCGCCCATCATCCCGAACATCCGGAACACGTTGAGCACCGGTTTGTCGATGCCGTTTGTCGCCAGGTCGCGGAAGCCGTCGAAGTAGGGCTGGTCTTCGAACTCGAAGGCCCAGGTGACGGCGCCTTCGAGGTTCACCTGGCGCAGCGCGGCCAGGTCGTGCTTGCGGGCGAACGTGGCCGCCGTGTAACTGGAGTACATGGTTCCGTTGCGATAGGCGTTCTGCGGATGTTGCTTCATCGAACAGGCGGCGCACCCCTCCGGGTCGGACTCGCCGATGATCACCGGCAGCGCCTTGAGTTCCGGGTAGGACGCAACGATGCGGAACCCGTTGTCGATGTCGCGCAACTGGAACTGGCTGCCCATCTGGACGCGCCCCTCCACCACGGCGGGCCGGCCCTTCGCATGAAAGCCGATGAAGTCGAGAGGAGAGCCGGTTTTTCCGGTGGCGTGGTTCTTCCCCCGAAGCGCGTGCTCCAGGAAATTGCGCAGGAATTCCGCGGCTTTTTCGTTGCCCGGCCCGGTGGAATGGGGGCCGCCCACGCGCGCCCCCGGCAGCGCGCGCTTCACGGCGTCCACGGCATAGTCGTACAGCTTGTGATACTCCTCCGGCGTACCCTGCCAGTAGCCGATGTTCGGCTCGTTCCACACCTCCCAGTGCCAGGACTCGGCCTCCTCCCGGCCGTACCGCTCGGCGCAATGGAGCGCCCACCGGTAAACCAGCTCGGCCCACTTGCCGTAATCCCGCGGCGGATAGGCCCACCCGGTGAAGATGTTGGCGTACCGCTGATCGGGTCCCCATTGGTGCCGGTACGGCTCCGGCTTGGACGAAAGCGCCTCCGGCATGAACCCGATCTCCACCAGCGGCTTCATCCCGCGCTCAATGTAGGCGTCGAAGATGCGGTCGACGATGGTCCAGTCGTAGACCGGCCGTCCCGCCGTGTCCTCCGTGTAGGCGTTCGTCGAGCCCCACTTGAGAGCGGCCGTTCCGTCTCCGCTGGTCAGCAGGTTGTGGGCGCGCACGCGCACCGTCACCGGGCTCAGCGCGCTCAAGCGGGTCAGGAGCTTCCGGCCGTCCTTCATGTAGGTGTAGTTCGGCTCGTCGTAACCGAACCAGGCCCAGATCGGTTTGAGCTTTCCGAGCGTCCTGGAAGCGTCGACCTCGATGGAAACGGACTGGGCGGCCGCCCAGTTGAATGGCCAGACCAACGCGAGGAATGCCAGAAGACAATGCCGCATCGATACCCTCCTGAGGATCGCGCGTAACACCCGGGGCTGCGCGCCTCGTTCATCCCTTTGTAGCCTATGGGAATGGAGAAAGCCAGGCGCCAGACCCTTGTCTGGTGGTTTACCTTGGTTTTCCTGGCTTGTCTCTGCGGCGTCCTGGCGTTATTCCAGTACCGGTGGATCGGCCAGGTGAGCCGGGCGGAACGCGAGCGGCTCGGGGCGGATCTTCGCGCATCGCTGGTTCGGCTGAGCCGTGAATTCAACCTGACGGTGAACCGCGCGGCCTGGTCCATGATGCCCTCCGACGATGAGATCGAACACCTCGGCCGGGACGCGGCCTACGCGGCGCGGTACGCCAGGTGGCGGGCGGGCCGGCGGCATACGGGGCTCTTTCGCCGCCTGGGGGTGGCCGCGCCCGAAGGACAGAATCTCCGCCTGCGCATGCTCGACCGCGCCGGAGGAAGCTTCCAGGATGCGGCATGGCCCTCCGCCTGGAACGAGGTGCGCGAGCATCTGCTATCGCGGCTCCAATCTCCGGCGCCCCCGCCGCCGATGCCCGAGACGGGACTGGCGTTCGAACTCCCGCGCTTCGGCCGGCCTCGCGGCGACCGTCCCGCGCGGTTCGTCATACCGGAACAGGATTGGCTGATCCTGGAACTGGACCTCGATTACGCGAGGGACGCGTTCCTGCCGGGGCTGCTTCAGCGGCATCTCGGGCGTGGCGGCCGGATGGATTATGAGGCCGAGGTGGTAGCGCGAACCGAACCCGCCGCGCTCATCTATCCCGCAGCGGCCGAGGACCGTGAACGAATCGGCAGCCGCGCCGACGCCTCGGTAACCCTGTTCGACATATTTCGTGAGCCGGCCTTCCATCGAAGCGCGGAAGCTGGAGTCCCGGTGGACATGCACGGCAGCGCCGCGGATTCGGGGCACGGGCGCTGGCAACTCCTGGTTCGCCGCCGGGGCGATTCCCTCGACGCGGTGGTCGCGCATGCGCGCTGGCTCAACCTGGGCATCTCGGGCGCGATTCTCGTCCTGATCCTGGCGTCGATGGCGGCGCTCATCCGGTTCACGCGGCAGACGCAGCGGCTGGCGCAGCTTCAGATGAACTTCGTGGCGGGCGTCTCGCATGAGCTGCGGACGCCGCTTGCGGTGATCGGCACGGCGGCCTACAACCTGCGCGACAGGGTGGCGCACGATCCCCGGCACGTGGAGCAGTACGGCGAGCTGATTCAGAAGGAAGCGGGCAAGCTGACGGCCATCGTCGAGCAGGTGCTCCGCTTTGCCGGCGCCGCCGCCGGCCACGTCGTTCGCCGGCGGGAACCCATTTCTCCGGCGGCGCTGGTGAAGGAATGCCTCCAATCGAGCCGCGCCATCATCGACGAGGCCGGTTGCGTCGTCGAGGAAAAGATCGAGCCCGGCCTGCCGCCCATCGCCGGCGACGCCGGCGCGCTGAAGCATGCGGTTGAAAACCTGCTTCACAACGCCGTCAAGTATGGCTCGCCGCGCGAGAAGTGGATCGGCGTGTACGCTTCGAGGTCCACGCAGGGGGACGCGCCCGCGGTCGAGATCCGCGTGGCGGATCGCGGTCCCGGCGTGCCCGAAGAGGAGCGGAATCATATCTTCGAGCCGTTCTTCCGCGGCAGGCAAGCCGTCGAGAACCAGGTGCGCGGCACGGGCCTGGGGCTGAACCTCGTCAAACGGATTGTCGAGGCGCACCGCGGCGCCGTTTCCGTCGAGAACGGCCCCGTGAGCGGCGCCGAATTCGTGATCCGAATTCCCGCCGCGACCAACGGCATACCCGAATGAGCAGGCGCATTCTTCTCGTCGAGGACGAACCCGGCCTGGTGCTGACCATCTCCGATCTCCTGGCTGCGGAGGGCTACCAGGTGGAGACCGCGGCCGATGGGCCCACCGGCCTTGCGCGAGCGGCTAACGAGGCGTTCGACCTGGCGATTCTCGACGTCATGTTGCCGGGCAAGAACGGCTTCGAGGTGTGCCGCGAACTCCGCCAGCAGGGACGCGACCTGGCCGTGCTGATGCTGACCGCCAAAACGCAGATTGTCGATCGCGTGGTGGGGCTGAAACTCGGGGCGGACGACTACCTGACCAAGCCGTTCGACCCGGCGGAACTGCTCGCGCGCATCGAGGCGCTGCTCCGGCGGGCGCGCAAGGAAAGCTTGCCGAGGGTACTCCGCTTCCGCTTCGGCAACGTCGCCGTCGACTTCGAGAGCGGCGAGGTGCGCAAGGAAGGCCTGCCCGTCACCCTGGCGAGCAAGGAACTCCAGCTTCTCCGCTACCTGATCGAGCGCCGCGGCAAGGTTGTGTCGCGCGACGAGCTGCTGGCGCACGTCTGGGAATACCAGACCGGCGTTTCTTCCCGCACCATCGACGTGCACGTGGCGTGGCTGCGGCAGAAGCTGGAAGACTACCCGCAGACCCCGAAGTACATTCACACAGTGCGCGGGATGGGCTACCGTTTCTCGCCGGAGTAGATGACCGGGGCCCGCGCGCGCCACGGCAACGCGGGCCTTGCCGGGTTCGACGGGCGTTTAGCGGCGCCCGAAGCCGCCGCGTCCGTCCGGGCCGCCGCGTTCGCCGAGTTGATCGTACTTCTGTTTCTGCTCGGCGGTCAGCAGGGCGTAGAACTTCGCGGTTGCTTTTGCCCGAATCGCCGTCAACTGACCTTCGATCACGCCGACGGCGGCCGACAGTTGGTCCAGGGCCGCATCCGGTTGCCCGGCTTTAACTGCCGCCGTGAGGGCTTCGCGGGCGCTTTGAAGCTCGCCGCGGGGCGTCTCGGCGGCGGCGTCGGCCGCTTCGAAAATGGCTTTCGCCTGCTCCTTCTGAGCGTCGGACAGCCCTAGGTAGCCCGCGAGAAAATCGGGCCCGCGGGGACCGCCGCCGGGAAAGCCCGGGTCGGCGAGGACCGGCAGCGCGGCCGCCGCCACCAGGAGCGTAACTGACAATCGTCTTGTCATCGGGGTAAGTTTGAACCTCCTTAGCGGCTATGACGTGCGGGGCGCGCGGCGGGGTGTAAAGTCTTCCTTACGCCACGCCGGTGGCCGAAATCCACCACCGTGGCGGCGTTCGGCCAGCAACGCCGGGGCCGTCGCTCGTGTTCTCAAGCACTTGAATTTGGCAGCAAAACTGATCGAAAGCCGTTGCCATGAAACGCTGCATCGCCAAGCGCATTCTTTACGGTTCCGCCGTTCTGGCCTTCTGCGCGTCCTGGTCCGGCGCGGCTCAGGAGCCCGAGCCGGCGCCGTCGAGCGGCTGGCGGAGAGTAGACGAGCCGCGGGACCCCTCGGCCGGGCCGGCTTCGGAATTGCTGCTCCCGGCCGGCGCGTGGATCACCGTGCGGGTTAACGATCCGGTTTCGAGCGACCACAGCCGGCCAGGAGACGTGTTCACCGCCACGCTCGAGAAGCCGGTGGTGGTGCAAGGATTCGTCATCGCCCGGCGCGGCCAGACCGTGGAAGGGCGCGTCGTCGAAGCGCACAAAGCCGGCCGCTTGCGCGGGACGTCCCGCCTCGGCCTGGAACTGACGGAGATCGGCCTGGTGGACGGCCAGCAATTTCCCATGCGAACGGAGCTGATCCAATACGCGGGCGGGACTTCGTTGGGGCGCGACGCCACCGCCGTTGCGACCACTTCCGGGCTCGGCGCGGCCATCGGCGCCGCGGCGGACGGGGGCTTTGGCGCTGGCATGGGCGCGATAGCCGGGGCCGCCGCTTCGACGCTGGGCGTACTGGTCACGCGCGGAAGATCGACCGTCGTCTTCCCCGAGGCGACCCTGACGTTTCGCACGGTGGCGCCGCTCGTCATCGACACGAGCCGCGCCGCCCACGCGTTCCAGCCCGTCACGCAGGGCGACTACGAGCCTTCCAGACGCCTCGAGCGCCGGGCGATGGCGCCGCCGACGCTTTATCCGCCGTTTTATTATTCCGATTTATTCTGGTCGCATTCGCCGTTTTTCTACGGGCCGGGCATTTTTTGGCATTCTCGACCGGCGCATTTCTACGGACGCGGGTTCCATCGCCGCCGTTGGTGAATCAGCCGCAAAACATGTAGCCCTCTCCTCGCACGGTCAGAAGATATCGCGGCTGCTGCGGGTTCTCCTCGAGCTTCTGCCGGAGCGTCGAGACGTGGACATCCACCGTGCGCGTGAGTTCGGACTGATAGCCCCAGACCTCGGTGAGGAGTTCGCGTCGCGACAGGATTGCGCCCCGGCGCGCGACGAGGTAGCGAAGCAATTGCAGTTCCTTGGCGGACACATTGACAAGCTGCCCGTCGCGGACCACCTTCCCTTTCAGGAAATCGACCAGTATGCCGCCGAACTGGTATTCCGACGTTCCGGCGCCGTGGGAGCGCGACCGCCGCAATAGCGCCTGAATGCGCGCCAGCAATTCCCGCGTGTCGAACGGCTTGGTGACGTAATCGTCGGCGCCGAGGGAGAGAGCGGTCACCTTGTCGGACACTTCGTAACGTCCGGTCAAAACGACAACGGGAATTACGACGCCCCGGGTCCGCAAATCGCGGCAGACATCGAAGCCGTTCATCTCCGGCAAGCCGATGTCAAGCACGATCAGGTCGAAGCGGCCGGCGGCCGCCGGGGCGACCGCGGTCTCGCCGTCGCGGGCGTTCTCCACGACGTAGCCTTCCTGCGCCAACGCGTAACCCAGGACGGTTACCAGCGTCGCGTCGTCGTCCACGAGCAAGATCCGGTGTGACATAGGCATTCAAGAGGCTGTGCTCACGTAGTCAGGGACGAGCCGGGAATTGGCGGGGATTATCCGCCGATGTTAAGGTCGCGCAAGGTCTTTATTAAGAATGTTAAGAATGCGGCCGCCTGCAATCCGTCCGCCGCGCCGCATCGTCAGGATCGGTAAGAATTGGTGAATTTTGAACATGCACAACCTCGCATCGCATCATGATCCTGTCTGGGCGCGCATCTCGCTGGTTGTTGCGCTGGGCTTATTGATTCTTCTGCTGCTGATCTCCATCTGGAACCACGCCTGGCTGGCGCGGCGCGTCCGCCTGGAACGCCCACGGCGCGACTTTGCCACGAAAGTGTCGGCGCTGGACCGCGCGGCGCCGGTTCGCGCGTGGACGCCGGCGTGTCTGTAGCGGCGGAACGTATAGAATGGCTTCTGACGAGGCCATCGATGACGACGTCCCTTTCCTACGAAAACTGTGTCGATTACCTGAAGACGGTGGATTCGCCGACGCTGTCGAACGGGATCGAGCTGCTGAAGGTCCGGCCCAACTACGAGGGGTTCCTGCCGCTCGACGTGCGGTGCCTGTTTCCGGAGTTCGGCCGCATGTGCGGCTACGCGGTGACGGCGCAGGTGGAGACGATGACGCGCATGGAGCCGCGCGACAACCGGATCTTTCTCCGGCTGTATGAAGAAGTGGAGAAATCGCCCAAGCCGGCGGTGATTGTCTTTCAGGAGATCGGCGCTCAACCGGAGTTCGCGGCGCACTGCGGCGAGGTGATGGGCACGATCTTCACGCGGCTCGGCGCGGTTGGACTGGTGAGCGACAGCGGGGTCCGCGATCTTCCCGAGGTGCGCGCGCTCCGTTTCCACTACTTCGCGCGCGGCGCCGTTGCCAGCCACGCCTATTTCCGCATCACGAGGGTGGGCGTCCCTGTCCAGGTGCGCGGCGTGGTGGTCCGGCCCGGCGACATTCTGCACGGAGACGAAAACGGCCTCCTGACCGTACCGCGCGAAGATCTCGAACGGCTGCCCGACGCCATCGAGTCCGTCCGGTCGAAGGAGCGCGATCTCATGTCGTTCGTGCGGGGACCCGATTTCTCCCTCGACAAACTGCGCGGCAAGATCGTGGAGTAGCGCCTTCGCGCGGCGCGAGTTGCCAACCGCGCGGCGGAACTGCGACACTCTTTCAGGTATGGTCGCCGGAGGGAGATGGCCCGCGGGATGAGACGACTGCTCCCCCTCGTCCTCATTGCCTGGGGCGTTGGTTTGGCGCAAGTGAATTCCCGCGTCGAGGAAATCGAAGCGGCGCGCGACAAGAAGGCGAAGGAGCTGAAGCCGGACGAACCGAGCGGGTTCGAGCAGCGCCTGTTGTGGCTGAAGGATGAGAAGATCCTGGAGCGCCTCAGCGCGGGCGTCTATGGACTCCGGCTCAAGCTCGGCGGCATGGCCACGGGAGAAGGCTTCGCGCTCGGTCCGGAGTATCTCCGCCGCGATCTGCTTCGCGGAGAGATGATCTTGCGCGGCGCCTCCCAGGCGTCGTTCAGCGGCGCCCAGAAGATCGACGCCCAGCTCGGCTTTCCATCGTTCGCCTCCCGGCGCCTGTTCGCCGACGCCTACGCGGTGCGGCACTACTATCGCCGCATCAACTACTACGGCCCCGGACCGGACTCGGAGAAGACGGGCCGCAGCAATTTCACCTACGAGGACTTCGCCGCGGACGGGTTGCTGGGCGTCCACTTGGGACGGTATCTGACGGCTGGCGGCACGGCGGGGCGCCTGGCGGTAAACGTTGGTCCGGGCAACGACAATCGTTTTGCTTCCGCGGAAACGTTGTATCCGCCTGCCGTCACGCCCGGCATCGACCGGCAGACGTCCTTCGGGCGCTGGGGCGCGTTTGCCCAGTTCGACTACCGCGACAGCCCGCTCGGGCCGCGGTCGGGTGGCAGCTACCTTTTTGAATACGATTCCTACAACGACCTTCAGGGCGATCGTTACGGGTTTCAGCAGATCGAGATCGAACTGGAGCAGTTCGTTCCATTCTTCAACGCAAGGAGAGTGATCGCCTTGCGGGGCAAGACGATTCTCACCTATCCACGCGAGGGCCAGCAGGTTCCGTTCTACCTGCAACCCGTGCTCGGCGGCTCCAACGATCTGCGCGGGTACCGCCCCTACCGCTTCTATGATGACAACATGCTGCTGATGAATGCGGAATACCGTTGGGAGACGTTCAGCGGACTGGACATGGCGGTCTTCGTGGACGCGGGGAAGGTCTTCCACGAACGCTCGCAGTTGAACTTCACCAACCTCGAGAGCTCGGTCGGGTTCGGTTTCCGCTTCAACGTCCGCAACGCGGTATTCCTGCGCCTGGACGTGGGCTTCAGCCACGAAGGATGGATGGCCTGGCTGAAATTCAACGATGTCTTTGTCAAGCGTCCCACGGGGCGCTCGAGCCCGGAGAGTATTTTCTAACGGTGGCGCGATGAAAAGGCTTACCGGTATCGTCTTCGTCCTGGCGTTCGCGGCCATCGCGGCGGCCGAGGTCCGGTTCTACCCCGACGATCCTCTCCGGGAGTCGCCGAAACCGCGGGACGCCGGACAGGTCAGGAAACGGAAGCTCAGCGACTATTACGATTTCTTCGCCAACATCTTCAAGCCCGCCGGCGAACATCACACCCGGCGCCGTATCATCCCATCACAGGCGGTGAACACGCTTGGCGAGCCGATCGACAGGGCCTGGTACACGCCCCGGCACTACGATCGCCCGATGACCGTCGAGGAACTTGTCGCCGGTCCGGGAAACCGCACGCCCCCCGCGCCGGACGGGCCGTGGACCATCGTCGCGGCCAAGAGCGAAGGCATCACGCCGGGATTCATGATTCGCGACAGCCGCGGGCAAACCTACCTCCTGAAGTTCGACCCGCTCCACTATCCGGAACTGGCGACGGGCGCCGACGTCATCTCGTCCAAGTTCTTCCACGCGCTCGGCTACCATGTCCCGGAGAACTACCCCGTTTATTTCAACGAAGAGCAGCTTCAACTCGGCGACGACGTGAGGATGCGGAACGCATTTGGCCAGCCCCGCAAAATGACCACCCGCGATCTGATCGAACTGCTGGTGAATGTACCGCGCGACAAGGACCGGCGGTATCGCGGCCTCGCCAGCCGTCTGCTTCCGGGCGCTCCTCTCGGCCCGTTCCGGTACTGGGGCGCCCGCTCGGACGACCCGAATGACATCGTCCCCCACGAGCACCGGCGGGACCTGCGGGGGCTGAGCGTGTTCTGCGCGTGGCTCGATCACGACGACAGCCGGTCCATCAACACCCTCGACATGCTCGTGGAGGAAGGCGGCGTCAAGTTTGTCCGGCATCACCTCGTCGATTTCGGCTCCACGCTGGGCAGCGCCAGCAATGGCCCGAACAGTCCGCGCTCCGGCGGCGAGTACCTGTTTTCGGCCAGGGAGGCCTTCAAGCAATTCATCACGTTCGGGCTCTGGGTGCCGCATTGGGCGCGGGCCAGGTACCCGGACATACCGGCCTTGGGACGGTTCGAATCGAAAGTGTTCGATCCGGTGACCTGGGTCCCGGAATATCCCAATCCGGCTTTCACCAATCGCCTCCCCGACGACTCCTTCTGGGCCGCGAAGCAGGTGATGGCTTTCACCGACGAACAGGTACGCGCCATCGTCAGGACAGCCGAGTATTCGGACCCGGCCGCCGAGAAGTATATCGCCGACGCGCTGATCGAGCGCCGCGACAAGATCGGCCGGGCGTTTTTCCGGCAGGTCCTGCCTCTCGACCAGTTCGCCATCCAGAACGGAGAACTGAAATTTGTGGACCTGGAGATAAAGCACGGCTTCGCTGCGTCGCGCGAGTACAAAGCGGAGTGGTCGACATTCGACAACGCGTCGGATCGCAAGACCCCGATCGCGGGCGCCACGACGTTTCGCGTCCCGCCGGTTGCCGAAGGCGGCTATCTCGCCGTGGACATCCATTCCGCCAACGCGGCCCATGGCGTGACGGTCTACCTGCGAAACCGTCACGGCGCGATGCAGGTTGTAGGCATCGACCGGTCCTGGTGAGGGCGCCGACAGAGGTGGGGCGAACCTCCAGGTTTGCGAGCCGGTTTTCCAACCGGCTCTGCGCCACTGGCGCGGCCCACGGCCTCACCTGGGCCCGCTATCCGCCAAACACGTCCTGGAAATAGCGCACCCAATTGCCGCCGAGAATCTTCTCGATATCCGCCGCCGGGTAACCGCGCCGGGCAAGCGCCTCGGCCACGGTGCGGAACCGCTCCGGCTTATCCAGTTCCGGTATCCATGGAGGCCAGCGCACGCGGTAGGACGGCTTGAAGATCTGCGTCCTCGGGACGTACCAGCTTTCGCGGGTTTCCGTCGCTTCAATGCCGCGAATGGAGAAGTCGGTGGCCAGCCCGACATGATCGATGCCGCAAACCTTCACCGCGTGATCGATGTGGCGCAGGTAGTCTTCGAGCGAGGCCTCCGCCGTGGGGCCGACGAAGTAGCCGAGCGCGGCGATGCCGGTAACGCCGCCTTTTTCCGACAGCGCCTGGAGCAACTTGTCGGACTTGGCGCGCACGTGATCGTAGACCGCCTTGCACATGGTGTGCGTGAACGCCGGAGGCTTTCGGGAAAACGCGATGCCGTCGGCGGAGGTCTGCTCGCCGCAGTGCGACAAGTCGACGACGATGCCCAACTGGTTCATCCGCTCGACGCACTCGACGCCGAAATCCGACAGTCCGGCGTTGGTGCGTTCCGTACAGCCGTCGCCGAGCAGGTTGCGCGAATTGTAGGTTAATTGGATCGAGCGGGCGCCGGAGGCGTGGAGCCGCCGCAGGTTCTCCACGTCGTCGTCGACAACCGTGCCGTTTTGAAAGCCCAGCATCACCCCGAGCTTGCCTTCCCGCTTGGCGCGCGCAACGTCGGAGGCGCGCAGGCAGGGCGTCAGCCAGGACTCGCGGGCGGCGAAGATCTCGCGCCATCGCGCCAGGTCGCGCACCGCGACGCGGAAGTTACGGTTCGACAGGCTCGTGTGGATGGCGGTATAGCCGGATCTTTTCCACACCTCGCGGGCGGCCTCGTCCCATTCCCCGCTCACCGACAGCGCGTCGAACACCAGCGCCTGTTCGTACATCCCGGCGACTGACGGCGGAGACTGCGGCCCGAACGCGGCGCCCAGCGCCACGAAATCGCGGCGGGTCATCCCGCGTCCCGAAGCTTGCCGCCGAACCACAACCGGTTGGCCGTTTCGCCCAGAATCCGCGCCCGGTCCGCCTCCTTAAACGGCAGATCGTGCGTGAAGATCCGCAGGTGCTCGGCGAAGGTGACGTTGGGAGTCCAGAGATCGTTCGGGAAATCGCTTCCCCACACGCACCGCTCCGCGCCGTAGGCGCCGGCGATCCGCATGCAGGCCCCGTGCATGTCGGCGCAGGGATAGCCCGTCGCGCTGCTGGTTGGCACGAAGGTCAGCTTCGCGTGGAGGTTGCGGAAGCGCGCCAGCCGGACGACGGTTTCCACCGTCTCGTCGAAGGTCGGGCCGAGCTTGGGATTCATGCAGTGATCCAGCACAACGCGCAGCTCCGAGAACCGCCCCAGCATCTGCTCCAACTCACCCGCCTTCTCCGGCCCCACCAGGGCGTTGATGACGATGCCCACCTCCTGGGCCGCGCGCCAGAGCGCCTCGACGCCCGGGTGCGCCAGGCGGCCGTCGCGCGCCGGAATGCTTCGCATGCCCTTGACGTTGGAATCGCGCACGTACTGGCGGAGCAGCCCCGGGCTGTGCGGGTCGTCGGGGTCGAGCGTGCAGACGCCCGCCGTCCAGTCCGGGTCAGCCCGGGCCGCGTCGCACACGTAGCGGTTGTCGAACCGGTAGAAGGTGCTGGTCTGAATCAGGCAGGCGGCCTCGACGCCGTTGCCGCGGCAGGCCGCGCGCAGGTCCTCGACGGTGGCCTTTCCTTCCGGCGGGCGCAGCGGCTTGTCGATGGGCGGGTACTTCTTCTCGTCCGCCGCGTAAATGTGGGCGTGCGTGTCGACGATCAGCATCCCTTGCAGTTTACCGCCCCGCGACTCCGGCGCTTATGATATTGTCAGCAGTTCACCTGGAGTTCCCCTTGCAGCCTGCCGTTGAGTCCGCTTCTCCGAGACCGTCGGAGAGCCGTGTTACGCCTCCCAAACCTGCCGTTCGTAATGTGGCCGTCGACGCCTATCGTGGCTTTGTGATGCTGCTGATGATGGCGGAGGTTCTCCAACTCGCCCGGGTGGCGCGGGCCTATCCCGGCAACTGGTTTTGGGAATTCCTCGCGTTCAACCAGTCGCACGTCCCCTGGGCCGGCTTCTCGCTGCACGACCTGATTCAGCCGGGCTTCTCGTTCCTGGTGGGCGTCGCGCTGCCGTATTCGATCGCCAGCCGCCTGGCCAAAGGGGGGACGTTCGGCAAGCTGTTCCTGCACGCCTTGTGGCGTTCGGCGCTGCTGGTGGCGCTGGGGGTTTTCCTTCGTTCGATGCGCAGCGCGCAGACCAACTTTACTTTCGAAGACACGCTGGCGCAAATCGGGATGGGTTACCCGTTCCTGTTCCTGCTCGGCTTCCGCCGGCCGCGCTGGCAGTGGATCGCCCTGGCGGTCATCCTGGTGGGCTACTGGGGCGCGTGGGCTCTCTACCCCGCGCCGGGGCCGGATTTCGATTACCAGAGAGTGGGCGTGCCGCCGGACTGGCAGCATTTCTACACGGGTTTCGCGGCGCACTGGAACAAGAACGCCAATCTCGGCGCGGCCTTCGATCAGTGGTTCCTGAACCTTTTCCCGCGCTCCAAGCCTTTCGTCTATAACGGCGGCGGATACCTGACGCTGAGCTTCATCCCGACCCTCGGCACCATGATCCTGGGCCTGTTCGCCGGCCGTTGGCTGCGGGCCGCGGCGCCGCGCATTCCCGTGAAGCGCCTGTTGCTGGCCGCGGCGGCGGGCGTGGCCGCCGGCCTGCTGCTTCATGTATCGGGGATCTGCCCGATCGTGAAACGCATCTGGACGCCGAGCTGGACGCTGTTTTCCGGCGGCCTGTGCTTTCTGCACCTGGCGGCGTTCAGTTGGCTCATCGACCTGAAGGGGTACAGGAAGTGGGCGTATCCGCTGGTAGTGATCGGCATGAACTCGATCGCCGCCTACATGATCGCGCACCTGTTCGGCGACTTCCTAGCCCAGTCGCTCCGCATACACCTCGGGCAGGACGTCTTCAAATTGCTGGGGGCGCAACTGGAGCTGCCGATGCAAGGGGCGGCCGTGCTGCTGTGTTACTGGCTGATCCTGCTCTGGATGTACCGGCGGAAACTGTTCCTGAAAATCTGACTGCGCCGGCTACATCCGGTGCGGTTCACTTAACGCCTTCGGGAACTTGTCCAGAACCGGTTTCCCGACACGAGGGTCGCGCGCGAGTGATCATCTGACCGCCATGGCGAAGAATCTTCGGCAACTTGGTCCACCTCGACGTCTTCAGCACAGCCCACCACCCAGTGCGCCCTCAGCGTCGCTTCAAAGACGGGGCGCACCAGAGCCAACCCCGAACCATAGAGCCTGTTCCTGAAAAGCAGAATGATGGCCGTGTGGTGATCCAGGGCCAGATTGCAGTAGGCAAGCGTGATTGTCACCCGCCGATCATCTGGGTACTCACCACTGAGAACTTGCGACGGCTTTACGTTGATACGTTCTTGACGAGGAACACCCAAGCCGCCGATTTGAATCGCTCCCGCCGTCTTTGCAGAAGGAAGATGGTCAATGCAAACCGTTCGAAAGCTTCTGCGGCCCGGCCAACAGGCGGTTTTCTTGAAAAGTGACCGCCGCGGGCCTACATGTCCGTCTGCCAGTCGGGCGGCAATTCGAGGATGAACGCGTGCGGCCCGACGGTTCGCGTACCCTCGTGGACCAGGACCAGGCTCTTGCCCGGCGTGAACCAACCCAGGCCCTCCCAATTGGCATGGCTGATGTTGCCGGGGACTTGCTCCGCGATGTTGATGTGGTCGCCGGCGGGCTTGCCGTCCGCTCCGAAGCGCTGGAGCCAGTGATTGAGGTACTGGGGCTTCTCGACGCCGTTTTGAGAGCTGATCAGCACGATGTAGCCCCATTTTTCCGGTTCGCCGGGCCAGCGATACCAGACGAGGTCGGGCGCCCGGAACCGCTGCGCGTCGGGCTCGCTCCCTTCGGGCATCGGCACGTCCAGGACGGCGGTGGTTCCACTCGCCATGGGAATGCGGCCGACCCGTTCGCCTGGCCTGAGATCGTGCACGAAAATCAACGGACGAAAGGCGCTCCCGCCGACGCGCTCCTCCAGCAGCGGGTGCAGCGAGCCGCGCTCGGGATAGCCGCCCTCCCAGATCACCGCGATGCGCGACGCCCCTTCCGGAGCCGGCCGGACCGCCACCCCTTCCAGGCCCCGCCGGCCGATCTCCCCAAGTGGATAGTCGTATTCGGCGATCAACCCTTCTTCACCCACCAGGCTGTGCAGGCGCTCCGACAAGAGCACGATGCGTCCGTCCGCCAGGAAGTCGATCCCCTCGAGATCGATCCAGATGCCCACCTCCGGGAGTTCAACCCGGATCGGCTTCATATCGTTCAAGGGAATGACGGGGCCGAATATTCGCCCCTTCAATGGGATCCGGAAGTAGGCGCCGTTGACCGAGTCGTCCACAATGTAGAGATCGCCGTCGTGGTAAGCGACGCCGGAGGCCTCGTCGATGGTCGCCGGCTCAGCGGGTCCCGGCTTGCATCCCGCGGCAAGGGCCTCGGCGATCAGGCAAGCCAACGCCAACGCGCGGGACGACCCGGCTGAGGACCGGCTCATGCGTTGTCCGGCGACTCGCCTTCCAGAAGCGCCGGCAGTTGCGCGGCTTTCACGCGGATGCCGACATAGAACGGCCCGAAAAGCGCATAGATGGCGCTCGCCTCGTCGAAGCGCATCTCGTAGATCAGCTTCTTGAAGACGACGGGGTCGTCGGCGAACAGGTCCACGCCCCATTCCCAATCGTCCAGGCCGATGGAACCGGTGATGATCTGCTTGACATCGTCGGCGTACTTGCGTCCAACCAACCCGTGGTCGTGCATCATCCGGCGGCGCTCGGCGATGGAGGCCTCGTACCAGTTGCGCGATTCGCCGCGCCGGCGATCCATCGGATAGAAGCAGATGTACCGGCGCGGCGGGATCTCGGGCCACAGGCGGGGCGCCATGGCGTTGCGCTGCCGCTCCATCGTCTCCACCACTTCCTGGTTCCACTCCGGCGAGCCCGGATGGATGTTTCGCTGGGCGAGACTGTCGTATAGCTTCACGCTGGATTCGTACAGGCTCAGTTCCACCACCGACAGATAGGACGTGGAGGGTTCGAGGTAGTCGGCGAGGTCGAGGCGCGCCAGGGTGAGTTCGGCCGTGTTCAGTTCGTCGAACGACCGCCGGAAGTGCACCAGCATCAGGTCGCCCTTGTGGCCGAGCAGCGAGTATGCGGCGCTTTGCCCTTCGCCGCGCGATTCCATCGCCGACAGCGCGTCCGCGGCCTCCCGCGCGATCTCGCCGCGCCGCTCCGGCGGGAGCGCTTTCCACTCGCGGCGGCGGAAGCGCATCATCTGGTGCAGCACGCCCGCGCCCTCGATGGTCAGCGGAACGGCCGGATTCGTGAATACCAGGGAGGAGGAACGCGCCCGGGGCGCGGTGCTCTGCATGGGTGAACCTCCACTCATTGTAGCCCGGAGGGGTTGGAAACCCTCACCAGTTGCTTGCCGATGTTCTCGCCGCCGAGCATCCCGATAAAGGCCGCCGGCGCGCCGGCGATGCCGTCGGTAAACTGCTCGCGGTACTTGAGCTTCCCCTCCTGGACCCAGCGCGTCAAAGCGGCCAGCCCTTCCGGATAGCGCTCGGCGAAATCGAAAACGAGAAAGCCCTCCGCGCGCGCCCGCTTCATGATGAGATGCCAAAGCAGGCGCGGCCCCGTCTCGGGCTTGACAGCGTTGTACTGGGAGATCTGGCCGCAAACCACGATCCGGCCCCGAAGGTTGAGGTGGTCCACCGCGGCGTCGGTAATCGTCCCGCCGACGTTGTCGAAGTAGACGTCGACGCCGGACGGACAAAGCTCCTTCAGCTTTGCGGAGTAGTCGGGGGTCGTCTTGTAGTTGAACCCGGCGTCGAAGCCCAGATCTTCGACGATCCACCGCACCTTCTCGCCGGAGCCGGCGATGCCCACCGCCCGGCAGCCGTGAAGCTTCGCGATCTGGCCCGCCAGGGAACCTACCGCGCCGCCCGCGCCCGAAACCAGGACCGTTTCGCCCGCTTTTGGACGCCCGATCTCCAATAACCCGAAGTAGGCCGTTAAGCCCGGCATGCCGAGCGCGCCCAGAGCGGCGGAAAGCGGCGCGGCCGCCGGATCCACTTTCCGCAGTCCCGTGCCGTCCGACAACGCATACTCCTGCCATCCGAGCGGCCCTTCCACGAAGTCGCCCGGCGCAAAGCCGGGGTTCCGCGACTCGACAACCTCTCCCACCGCGCCGCCGAACATCGTCTCGCCGATGCCCACCGGCTTGGCGTATCCGTGCGTTTCCCGCATCAACCCGCGCATGTACGGGTCCACCGAAAGGTAGACGACGCGGATCAGCGCCTGGCCTTCGGCGGGCCGGCCCACGGGCGATTCCACCAGCCGGAAGTCGGACTCCTTGGGCATACCCGCCGGGCGCGCCGCCAGGACAATCTGTCGGTTTACCGCGGGCATAGCTTAACCATTCTGCCATTGCCCAAGGCGCAGACGGCGGACTTCGCCGCGCACGGCCGCCGCCCCGACGTAGCCGTCCGCGGGCTGGAGGTGAACGAGATTCCAGGCGGCCGCTTCCGCGGGATCGAAGCGCGTCGCAAGCAGTCTGGACGGCTCGCCGGGCGCAAGCGAGACGCTGAACTGATCGAGTCCGAACGCGATGCCCTCGCCCTTCGCCTTGACAAAAGCCTCCTTGCGCGTCCAGCAGTGGAAGAATCCCCGCACCCGCTCGGCGTGCGGCAATCGCAGAAGAGCGGCGCTCTCGTCTGGAGCAAAGAAACGCCGTGCGATCTCCTCGGGCTCGATGCGCCGGCCGAGGAACTCGACATCGACGCCGATCTCACGGCGCAACGTGAAGCCGTAGAGCGCCAGATCTTCAGAGTGGGCAACGTTGAACTCCAGGCTATCGGCATTGCGCTCGACGAAGGGCTTGCCTCGGGCCCCGTAGGTGAACAGGATGCGTTCAGGCGGCGTCCCCAGGTACTGGCCAAGGAGAATCCGCAGGATGCCGCGTGCGGCGACGAACCGGTTGCGGTCGCGCTCGAAGTGAAACCGTTCCGCCCGTTGCCCCTCGTCTGCCGACAGCAGCCGCCAGAGCGCGGATGGGGGCGTCGTCAGACCGGCTTTCCAAATATGTACTTCGCCCGCCTCCAGGGGCGCGGGCGAGGCCAAGTCGAGCCAACCGCGATCCACACCGCCCTAGCCCGCGGCGCTCGCGCTGCCGGCTTCGGCGTTCTCGCGCTCCTGGAGCAGCAGACGCCGGAGGGTGCGTAAATCGTTGAGAATCCGGCGGCTGCGGACGGTGTGGAGGTGCAGCTTGCTGAGGTTATGAGCGACCAGCCGCAGCGCCTGTTCGCGTCGCTCCACCCGGTTCTTGACCGCCAGCAGAATGTCGGCGTCCACCTCGCGCTGGGCTTCCTCGATCGACTCCACCAGCAGCTCCACGTACTCGTGGGTGCTCTCGATGCTGTCGAAAGGAGTTTGCGGAGTGTAGCCCATTACGATTCCGCCAAGCAGTTGCTGCCATTATAGCGCCTTCGCCGCGCGGTGTTTCCGTTGCCGGGCGATGTTGTATGCTGTTTCCGTCGATGGAGATCGAGACGACTCGCCTGGAGAAGGCCGTGGTGGTGAAGGTCGCCGGCCGTATGGACGCCGGGAGCGCGCCCGAGTTCGAAAAGGCTTGTGAAGACTGCCTGCGCGGGGGCGCGGAGCGCCTGGTGGTGGACCTGTCGGCGCTCGATTACATCTCGAGCGCGGGCCTCCGTTCATTCCTCCTGGTTGCCAAGTCCCTTCAGGAGAAGGGGGGGAAGATGCTGCTGTGCGGGATGCGCGGGCTGGTGAAGGAGGTCTTCGACATGACCCGCATCTCGTCGCTTTTCGCCTCGTACGAGGGTCCTGAATCGGCTCTGGCCGATCTCTGAGGAGCACGGTGGGGGCGCTGGCGGGCAAACTGGCGGCGACCATCCTGCCGGTTCTGCTGTTCCTGTTCCTGCTGCGGGCCCTGGACAGCTTCAAGCTGTTGACGCTCGGGCGGACGCTGCTCGCCATCGGCGCCGGGTGTCTTGCCGCCGCCGCGTCGTACCTGGTGAACTCGGCGTTTTTCTCCGCGCTGGGACCGGCGGCGGATCAATGGGCTCGCTTTGGCGCTCCGCCGGTGGAAGAGGCGCTCAAGGCCGCATACGTCGTCTGGCTGGTCCGCGCGCGCCGCGTCGGCTTCATGGTGGACGCCGCGATCGCGGGATTCAGCGTGGGGGCGGGCTTTGCCCTGATCGAAAACCTGACGTACGTCCGGCAGCTAGCGGGTAGCCCGTTGATCTGGGCGCTGCGCGGCTTCGGCACGGCGATGATGCATGGGGGGACCACCGCGATCTTCGGGATGCTCTCGTCGAGCCGCGCCGAGAGGGCGAACGCGAGCGGATGGCGGACCTTCGCTCCGGGGTCGCTGGCCGCCATCGCCATCCACACGGTCTACAACCTGGGCGTGGCGCCGCCGCTGGTCTCGGCCGTGGCGGCGCTGGCCGGACTGCCGCCGCTGATGGGCTGGATCTTCCTGCGCGGCGAGGACTCGCTCCGCAAATGGCTCGGCGACCGGCTGGACAAGGACATGGACCTGCTGCGGCTGATCTCGGGCGGAGAGTTCGCTGGGACGAACGCCGGCAAGTACCTCCGGTCGCTGCAAGCCTCGTTCCGGCCGGAGATCGTGGCGGACATGCTGTGCTACGTCCAGCTTTCCACCGAACTCAGCGTCGCGGCCAAGGGCGACCTCCTCATGCGCGAGGCGGGCTTTCCAACCCCCCCCGACCCGCAACTGCCGTCGAAGCTCCAGGAACTCCGCTACCTCGAGCGGAGCATCGGCCCCGCCGGCCGCCTGGCGATCAATCCGCTTCTGCCGGCGGGCGCGCGCGTCGGGTGGGAGATCGACCGCCTGTCGTCGGGACTGCGCCGCGCGGGGCCGTAGACTGAAGCGGCGCGATGGCCCGCGAACAGGATTGTGCTGGCGAAACGGGAAAAATCCTGGATCACCGTGCGCAAATCGCCTAGAATTATGGCAAAGCTTACCTTCTGGGTAAAGGAGGGGCTGGCATCTGCCGAGCACGAATGCGATGGCGCGATCCACGTCGTTGTTTGTGGGGTCCGCGGTCGCGGCGGCCACGTTCGGGCTGTACGACCGCCTGCCTGTTCCCGGTCTCGATTCCAGCGTTGCGGTCGCTGCGACGCCGCTGGTCACAAGAGGACCATACCTTCAGCTTTCCACTCCGTCGAGCCAGGTGGTTCGATGGAGAACCGATGTCGCCACGAACTCCCGCGTCCGCTACGGGACCGATCCGAATGGACTTGTGTCGTCGGCTTCCGACCCGCTGAGCACGACCGAACACGTCGTCACGCTCACGAGCTTGGCCGCGAATACCCGGTATTACTACAGGGTCGGCACGAGCAGCATGGACCTGGCGGGAGGCGGGACGTACAGCTTCACGACGGCGCCGCTGCCCGGGTCGACGAACCCGCTGCGCATCTGGGTTCTGGGGGACTCCGGCACGGGGAACGCAAGCGCGAAGGCCGTTCGCGACGCTTACGACAAGTTCACCGGCTCGCGCGCCACACATCTCTGGCTGATGCTGGGCGACAACGCCTACAGCTCGGGCTCCGATGGGCAATACCAGTACTCCGTTTTTTCAACTTACCTGGCGATGCTGCGAACGAGCACGCTATGGCCGGCGCTCGGCAACCACGACACCGCCGGCTCCACCAGTCCGCCGGCCAGCCTTCCCTATTTCCGGATCTTCAGCCTGCCCACCGCCGGTCAGGCTGGCGGGATCCCGTCCGGAACCCCGAAGTACTATTCGTTTGACTTCGGGAATGTCCACTTTGTCTGCCTCGATTCCTTCACTTCCAGCCGCCAGCCGGGCAGCCCCATGCTGAAATGGCTGGAAAGCGACTTGTCGGCGAATACCCGCGACTGGCTCATCGCGTACTGGCACCATCCGCCGTATTCGAAGGGCTCTCATAACTCGGACGCGGAAACGCCGCTGATCGAGATGCGAACCAACGTGCTGCCGATTCTGGAGGCGCAGGGCGTGGACCTGGTCCTGACCGGACACAGCCATTCCTACGAGCGCTCCTTCCTGCTGGACGGCCACTACGGCCTGTCGAGCACGCTGAAGCCGAGCATGATTAAAGACGGTGGCAGCGGGCGTCCGGCGGAGTCCGGCGCGTACGCTAAGCCGCTGCTGGGGCCGCAGCCCAACGCGGGCGCGGCGTATGTGGTGCTCGGCAATTCGGGAAAACTAACCTCGGCGCCCCTGAATCACCCCGCGATGTTTACGTCGCAGCTAAAGCTCGGCTCGCTGGTGCTCGATGTGGAGGGGTCGCGGCTGGACGCCAAATTCCTCCGCGAGACCGGCGTTATCGCTGACAGCTTCAGCATCGTGAAGGGCGCCGGGACTTCCAAGCCCGCCGATCCTGCGCCGCAGGTGACCATATTCAATCCCGTGAACGGGGCGGCCTTCACCGCCGGCGCTACGGTTGCCATCTCGGCAACGGCAACCGACCCCAGCGGCATCTCGAGCGTCCGCTTCTATCGGGACGCCACACTGCTGCGGAATGACACGGTGGCGCCGTACAACTGCAACTGGACCAATGCGCCCGCCGGCGACTACACGCTGACGGCCGTAGCGACCAATAGCCGCGGCGTGGAAACGACGTCGGCGCCTGTCTCGGTCCGCGTAGTCGCCGGGACGCCGTGAATATGGCGGCGACCAGACTTCAGTTCGCGCCGACCGTCTTGGCGGGACTGGGAGTCCCGCGCAGCCTACGAGGCGCCTACGAGGCCGCCCCACAAGGTATTGTCAGTCTGCGCGTAGCGCGTCCAAAGGAGAAACGGCCGTCGCACGGCAGGCCGGGATATACGTGGCGAGCGCGGCCGCGGCCAATATCGTGAGCGAAACGGCCAGGTAGGTCAGCGGATCGAGCGGGCTCACCTCGAACAGCAGCGCAGCCATAATCCGCGTCAGCGCCGCCGCAACCAACAGTCCGCACCCGAGGCCGACCGCCGCCAGCGCGAGGCCGTGCCGCACGAACATCCGCCGCACCTGGCTTCCCGGCGCTCCGAGGGCAACCCGGATTCCGATTTCGCGCGTCCGCTGCGATACCGAGTACGAGATCACCCCGTAAATCCCCACAACGCCCAGCAGCAGCGCCATGCCCGCCGCAATCCCCAGCAGCGTGAGCGTGAGCGATGTCCGGGCCATCGACCGGTCGTAAATCTCCTGGACGGTACGCACGTCGGCCACTGGCAACTCCGGGTTGACGCCCCACACCGCGCGCTGGATCTCCCGGATGAAGTCCATCGTGCCCGCCCTGCTGCTGCGGACGGTGAAGGCCACCATGCGTTGCCCCCGCTCCGGGAACTGCCAGAAGTCCTTCACCAGCAGCGGCCAATACACCACGGCGGGGGCCTTGCGATCCACGCCGTCGTCGCGTTCATCGCCCGCCACGCCCACGATCTCGCGCCAGCGTCCCTTCGGACTTTCACGAACGCGTTTGCCGATCGCCGCGGCCGGGTCGCCCCACAGCTCGCGAGCCATGTTCTGCGAAACGATCACCACCGGCCGTCGATCGTAGATATCCGTCCAGGTCAGATCCCGGCCGGCAATCAGCGGTGTTCCCATCGTTTTGAACAAACCGGGCGAGATGTATTTGTAGCGCCGCATCGGCGGCATTTGACCCTCGGCATAGCTGCGGTCTTCCGCGTAAATGGGATCGTTGTTCTCGGACCCGTCCATGGTGATCGAGTTCGTCGCCGCCACCGACGTCACGCCGGGAATCGCGGAGATCGCATTCAGAATGTCGTTGTGCATTCGGATGGCGCGCGAGACGTCGGGGACTTGTGCGCTCGGAATCGACACCCGCAGCGTCTGGATGGTGGACGGCGAGGTGAAGCCGGGGTCGACGCGGCGCAAGGCCTGAAACGTCCGAATCATCAGTCCCGAGGCGACCAACAGCGCCAGCGCGAGCGCTACCTGAACGACAACCAGGGCGCTCCGCGCGCGGTGACGCTCCCGGCTGTCGCTGTGCGTTCGCCCGACGCCGCGCAAGCCGGCGGCGATCTTCGGTCCCGCATACTTGAACACGGGTATCAAGCCGAACAACACCCCGGCGGCCAGCGAAAGAGCCAAAGTGAACAGCAGCGCCGTCCGGTCGATCGCGATCTCGTCGATCCTGGGAAGCTGGGACGGCGCCAGCGACGTCAGAAGCCGCAGGCCGGCGTGTGCGAGTACGACGCCGATCGCGCCGCCGATCAAGCCAAGCGCCGCGCTTTCCAGCAGCAGTTCACGCGCCAGCCGGGACCGCCCGGCGCCGAGGGCGGCCCGGATGGCCAGCTCCCGTTGCCGCCCCTCCGCGCGCACCAGCAGCAGGTTGGCGACGTTGGCGCAGGCAATGAACAAAACGATGCCTACCGTTGCCATCAAAACCCAGAGCGTCTTACCGACGTCGCCCACCACGTCCTGTTTGAGCGGCCGGACGCTCGGCCCCAGCTTGATCTCCTCAAACACCTTGTTGCTCATGCCCGGAGCGGGCGGAAACTTGAGCGGCAGCATCGGGAGCATGCGCGCCACGTCGGCGTTTGCCTGCGCCAGCGTGACGCCGGGCTTCATCCTCGCAACGGCTTGATAGCTGAAATGCCCCACGAAGACCTTGTTGCGATCGAACTGTAAGGGAAGTACGACGGAGTGCTGGGCGTTCATGAAGCGGAACCGGCCGGGCAGGATGCCGATGACCTCGTGCGCCTGGCCGTCGATCATGATCCGGCGGCCGAGCACGGAAGGGTCGCCGCCAAACCGCCGTTGCCAGTAGCCGTAAGCGAGCATCGCCGTCTCCGGGCTGCCTGGGGAGTCGTCCTTGGGCGTGAACCAGCGGCCGAGAGCCGGCTGGACGCCGATGGCGGGCAGCGCGCCATCGGTGACGCTCAGCGCCAGGACTCTTTCCGGCTCCGCGAGTCCGGTAACGGTGACGGCGTCCGTGCGCCACAAGCCGATGTCCTGGAACGTCCGGCCCTCCTCGCGATACAGGTAATAGGTTGCCGGAGAGGCATTGATCTCCGGAATCGAGACGCCGGGACCGGATATGGTCTGCCACACCGCGACCAGCCGGTCCGAGTCGGGATAAGGAAGCGGCTGGATCAGCACCGCGTTGAGTACGCTGAAGATCGCTGTATTCGCTCCGATCCCGAAGGCAAGCGTGAGCGCGGCCACGGCCGTGAACATCGGAGAGCGCGCGAAGCCGCGGATTATCCGCTTCATCTGACCGGCGAAGGACGACATCGATGGGTATTACGAAGCGGAAGCGCCGAAGTTCGGCGGAATTTGGCAGTGCGGACGGGAGCGATGAAACATTGCGTCACCGGCGGCGTCGAAGGAGGCGGAGGATTTTTCAGACTTCGCCGCGCGCCCCCTGCCGCCGCGAACTCCTTTCACCCCGTCCCGCCCGGCCGCTCGCGCTCTCTCGGTAACCGGACGTGCGCATCCCGGATGTATGCTGAGAGGGTTGGAGGTGTCCTTATTAATGACCACGCATAATATCGGCCGGCGGAATTTCCTGAAGACAACCACCGTCGCGGGCGCCGGTCTCGGCGCGGCCCTCGGCGCCCCCGCCGTCCTGGCCCAGCGCCGCATCGGCGAAAAGATCGGCGTCGCCGTCATCGGCGTCGGCACGCGCGGCTTCTACCTGATGCAGCAGTTTCAGAACATCGAGGACGTCGAGATCCGCTCCATCTGCGATCTCTACGACGGCAACCTCAAGCGCGCCCGCCAGAACGTCCGGAACGACCGCGTCCGCACCACCAAGGAATGGGAGAAGGTGATGGCCGACCCCGATATCGACGCCGTCGTCATCGCCACCCCCGACTTCTGGCACGCCCCCATGACGATCGCCGCCGCCGAAGCCAAGAAGGACGTCTACGTCGAGAAAGGCTGGTGCGTCACCCTCGACCAGGCCAAGGCGATGCGCAAGGCCATCCTCGCCAACAGCATCGTGATGCAGCTTGGTCACAACTACAACAGCGATCCCTTCTTCCATAAGGCTCGCGAGATCTACCAGTCCGGCCAGCTCGGCAAGGTCACCTCCATTCGCCTCTTCATCGACCGCACCCGCCAGTGGCCCGAATGGCAGTTCTTCCAGGACTACAACATCTACGAAATGCCCAAGGACGCGAACGCCGGGACCATCGATTGGAACCGCTTCATCGCCGGCGCCGCCGAAAAGCGTTCCTTCGATCCCGAACGCTTCTTCCTCTGGCGCAAATGGTGGGACTACGGCACCGGCATCGCGGGCGACCTGATGAGCCACCTCTGGGATTCCGCCAACATGGTCGCCGGCATGGGCGCCCCGAAAACCGCTGTCACCCAGGGCGGCGTCTACTTCTGGAAAGACGGCCGCAATGTCCCCGACAACTGGAACGTCCTGTTCGACTATCCCGAGCGCGAGCTGATCGTCAGCTTCCAGTGCACCTTCAGCAACCGCCACTACGGCGAAGTCGAGCAGTTCCTCGGCCGCGAGATGACCCTCGAGGTGGCGCCGGGCGTCTGCCGCACTTTCGCCGCCGAATGGAAGCCGGATTTCGCCGCGCGCCAGAAGCAGGCCGCCGAAATGGCCGTCCGCGCCGGCATCGATCCTCGTGACTTCCCCGTTCCTCCCGACTACTCCATGAAAAAGGGCGAACTCGAAGTCACCTCCCACTGGCAGAACTTCATCGATTGCGTCCGCAGCCGCGCCATGCCTCGCTGCGGCGTCGATCGCGCCTTCGAGGAAGCCGTCGCCGTCTTCATGTCCGTCGAGGCCTTCAAGCGCGAAACCAAGGTGAAATGGGACGCCGAGAAAGAGGAGATCGTCTGAGTGCATGCTTTCGCGAATACGCTCAGATGAATACTAGGCGCGGGGACTTACCTGTTACTCTATTCTTCTGATGCCCCGCGTTGCTCCGGTCGTTCCTTCTCTGCTCGTTGGCGCCGTCGCGTCGCTGAACGTCCAGCTTGCCATCGCCGACGTTAACGAGATCCCCCTGCTGACTCGAGACGGAGGGGTGCTTCTGCTGTCCGCCCTGGCCTTTATCGGACTGCCGGTCGCGGCCGGATTTGCGCTCCTCACCGGGCTGATCCGGCGCGTTTCCCGCTGGGACGCGGTCCGATCCACCGCGGCGGCCGCCGCCCTTGCATTGACCGGGATAGGCGCCGCGGCCGCCGTGGTCGCAATCACAGGCGCCGGAGCCGTGGACGTCGCTCTGCGGAGAAATGCCCCCTTGGCGTGGGCGCTCGCTTTGCTGGCGGTGAGCGGCCTTATTCGGCCCTCCAAATACCGCGTCGCGACGGTGACGGCGGCCATCGTGACAGCTCTCGCGCTTCCTTTGATCATGACGCCGAGGCTTAAATTTCAGGTTCCCCAGCCGTTGGAAATCTCGCCGCGGCGTGCGCCGCACAACGGCCGGATTGTTCTGATCGGCGTCGACGGGCTGTGTTGGGAGACCCTGCGCCGCTGGCGAAAGCTGGAATCGAATGAAGACCTCCTCTGGTTCGACGAACGCGCCTATATCGGCCCGCTGCGCAGCATCGAGCCGACCAAATCGCCCCTGATCTGGACCAGCGTCGTCACCGGCCTGCCGCCCGCCCTCCACGGCGTGACCGACTTTCTCTCCTGGGACTTCCACGCGCTCGACCGGTCCCGTCTCAGGATCCCGCAATTCAGCGGGAGCTTCTACTGGCTCCGGCTCCTCCGGCTCTTCGGTTGGGCCCGCGAGTTGCCCGTTTCGAGCCTCGACATGCGCCGCCCGCCGGTCTGGGAGATCGTCGACGATCCCAGCCGGCCGAGCGCCGTCGTCGGCTTCTGGGCCACCTGGCCGCCGCAGCCGTTGAACGGCCGCCTGGTCAGCGACAAGTTCTACTTCGGAAAGAGCCCCATCGAACGCTCCAGCGTCGAGGGCTCGGACCCCTACACGACCTACCCGCCGCCGATGGCCAAGCGTCTGGCTCACTTGAAGCTGACGCCGGCGGCGGTCACCGCAGACCAGATCCTGGAGATCCTCGACATCGCGCGCCCGGAGGCCGAATCCATGGATGCGCGCCCCCACGAATCGCATCACCTGCTCTCCGAATTGCCGGCCGCCATCGGCCTCGATGAAAGCCACTTTGGCATCGCAAGAGAATTCCTAAGGGACGGCGCACGTCAGGGACTGTTCATGTTCTACTTCCGCGGCGTCGATCTCGTCAGCCATGGCGCCATGCGGTACTCCGAGCTTTACCCCGACGTTGACAACTCCGCCGACGACCGCCGCCGCTACGGCAAAGCCATCTCCCGGTACTACGCCCGCACCTTCTCGATGCTGCGGCGCCTGGTGGAAGAGGCGGGCAAGGATGCCATCATCCTCATCATGTCCGACCACGGCTTCGAGCGCGAGGAGGGGCACCCTGAGGTCTTCTCTCACAATTTCGCGCCGCCGGGCGTCGTCATCGCTGTGGGAGGGCACGCCGAACGGGTGGATGGAGAACCCGCCGCGGGCATCTACGACATCGCCCCTACGCTGCTCTGGCTGGCGGGCTATCCCGCCGATCACGAAATGCCCGGGCAGGCGCTGACCGGACTTTTCCCCGGCATCGCCGGCGACCCGGCGGCCCTGGCCCGCGCCAACAGTTCTCCGTATCGTTGGTCGGATCCGCCGGTCAAAGTCAACGGAGACATACGCACCGACGAGCAGATGATGCAACTGCTCCGCACGCTCGGCTACATCCGCTAAACTAACTTCCGTGGCGCAAACACTCGTGCTTGCCGCGTCGCCACTCATAGCGACGCCTGGAGTTTCACAGGAGTCCACACTCCTTGGACCCGGTGCGCCCTCAACCTCCCGAAGCTGACGGCTGATTGCTGTTCGCTGAAAGCTCTTCCCTACCCCTCCAGCCCCATCTGCGAGAGCCGGTAGCGGAGCGCGTTCCGAGTGAGGCCCAGCAGGCGCGCGGCCTGGCTCTTGTTGCCGTTGGCCTGCTCGAGCGCCTTGCGGATCAGCGACCGCTCGTGCTCTTCCAGCGTCATGCCGGCCGGCAGCAGCGGTTCTTCCGCGGCGTGGTTGTAGCGCGGGCTCGGATCGAGCTTGACGTCGGAAGCCTCCAGCCGCTCGCCGCTGCACAGCACCAGGCTGCGTTCGATCACGTTCTGCAACTCCCGTACGTTTCCCGGCCAGTGGTGCGCCCACAGCGCTTGCAGCGCCTCCGGCGAAACGGCAACCACCCGGCCTCCCAATTCCTTGGAGTATTTACGGATGAAGTAGTCCACCAGCGCTGGGATGTCGTCTTTGCGATCGCGCAGCGGCGGCATGTTCAGGGGCACGACGTTCAGCCGGTAATAGAGGTCCTCGCGGAATTCCCCATTTTCGAGCGCGGCGCGCAGGTCCGCGTTCGTGGCCGCTATGACGCGGACGTCGATCTGCCGGGTTTTCGTGCTCCCCAGCCGTTCGAACTGGCGCTCCTGAAGTACGCGTAGCAGCTTCACCTGGATCGCGGCCGGCATGTCGCCGATCTCGTCGAGAAAGACCGTGCCTGTGTCGGCCATCTCGAATTTCCCGGGCTTAGCGGCGGCGGCGCCGGTGAACGCCCCTTTTTCATAGCCGAACAGCTCGCTCTCCATCAGGTTTTCGGGGATCGTGGTGCAATCGATCTTCACGAAGGGCCGGTCGCGGCGGGGCGAATGGTAGTGGATCGCCCGCGCGATCAGGTCCTTTCCGGTTCCGCTCTCGCCGGCGATCAGCACCGTCGCCCGGGTGGGCGCCACGCGCTCGATGGCGCCGAAAATCTCCTGCATGGCGGTGCTGCGTCCGACGATGTTCTCGAACGCGTAGCGATGGCCCAACTCCTCGCGCAGCTTGCGGTTCTCGTCCCGCAGGGCGCGCATCTCCAGCCCCTTGTTCACCACCGTCATCAGATGGTCCATCGAGAAGGGCTTGGGCAGGAAGTCGATGGCGCCCGCCTTCATCGCTTCGACGGCGTTTTCCACCGTACCGAACGCCGTGATCACAACCACGGGGAGCATCGCGTTCTGGCGCCGCAGCCGGTGGATCAGCTCGAGGCCGTCGAGGCCAGGCAGGCGCAGATCCGTCAGCACCAGGTCCGCCCGGTCGGCCAGCCGCAGGCCCTCTTCCGCCGAACCGGCCTGGTCCACCTCGAAGCCCGCCGAAACGAGTTGCAGCTCGATCACCCGGCGAAGCTTTTCTTCGTCCTCGACGATCAGAATCCGATGTTTCATCCGCGACGACGTGCAGAACCGCCTCCGTCAGGCGGTGTGAAGAATTTAGCCACCGATGAACACCGATGAACACAGATCAAAAGAAAGGCCAAGATCTATCGGTGTTCATCGGTGGCTGACATCGATTTGTTCACACCTTCTCAGGGAGCGGAATTACCACGGGCTGCTGGTCCTCCCGACGCTTATTTTACCGCCCGCCCGAGGCGCGGCCCGTCGCCGGATTCCGCCGAAGGCGGCGAGCGCGCCGACCCTCCATGGCGCAGAGTGGAATCGCCGCGCCGCTGCCATTTCCCCCTTGTGATAACCTGGAGCGTTTGGCTTGGCGGGCGGCATGAACGCGGTGCGAGAAAAGGCTCAGTTGATGAGCGCTTCCGAGATTCATCGGACCCTGGTGAGGCTGGCTCACGAGATCCTGGAGAAGACGGAGGATCCCGGCAAACTCGCGTTGCTTGGCATCCGTCGGCGCGGCGTACCCATCGCGCAGCGGCTCGCGCGGAAGATCGAGTCCATCGAGAAGATCCCCGCGCGGGTTGGCATTCTCGATATCAGCCTGTACCGCGACGATCTGTCGCTGGTGGCGACCCAGCCGGTGGTGAACGCCACCGACATCCCGTTCTCCATCACCGGACTCGACGTCGTGCTGGTGGACGACGTGCTGTACACGGGACGAACGTCGCGCGCCGCGCTGAACGCCTTGTTCGACCATGGACGTCCCGCCCGCGTGCAGTTGCTGGCCCTGATCGACCGCGGCCACCGCGAACTGCCGATTGAAGCGCGCTATGTCGGCCGCGTCGTGCAGACCACCCAAAACGAGATTGTCGAAGTGCGCCTGAAGGAAATCGACGACGACGAGCGGGTCGTTCTGGTCGAAAAACTCTCCGCGAGCGCGTAGACTTGGATGGAGCGAGACATGCCTGCCGGATTGTTGGGTATCGAAGACCTGAGCCGCGAGGAGATCGAGGCAATTCTTACGAGGGCGAAAGACTTCCAGCCCGAACAGCGCCACACGTTCAAGAAGATGGACACGCTGAAGGGGAAGATGGTTGTTCTGCTCTTCTTCGAAGCCTCCACCCGCACGCGGACCAGCTTCGAGATCGCCGCCAAGCGGCTCGGCGCGGACTCGGTTTCCATCACCGCCGCCGGCTCCAGCATCTCAAAGGGCGAATCGCTGGTGGACACCCTGAATACGTTGGCGGCGATGCGCCCCAATGCGATCGTTATGCGGCACGCGTCGTCCGGCGCCCCGCACTTCCTCGCTCGCCATCTGGATATTCCGATCATAAACGCCGGGGACGGCGCGCACGAGCACCCCACCCAGGCGTTACTCGACGCCCGGACGATCCTCGACCGCAAGGAGACGCTCGAAGGGCTCCGCGTGGCCATCATCGGCGACATCGACCACAGCCGGGTGGCGCGGTCCAATATCCACCTGCTGTCGAGATTCGGAGTCGATATCGTCCTTTGCGGACCGCCGCCGCTCGCGCCGCCGGAACTGGCGAAGATCGCCCCCGGCGTCACCATCGAGTACGACATGCGCAAGGCCATCCGCGACGCCGACGTCATCATGATGCTGCGCGTCCAGCTCGAGCGGCAGCACGAAACCAATTTCCCGCGCGCCGAGTATTTCTCGTTCTACGGACTGGAGCTGAATCACCTGGAACTGGCGAAGCCGGAAGTCTTCGTGATGCACCCGGGCCCGATCAATCGCGGGCGCGAGATCTCCTCCGAGGTCGCCGATTCCCAACGCTCGATGATCCTCAACCAGGTGGAGAACGGCGTCGCGGTGCGGATGGCGGTGCTCGAGCGCATTCTGAGCGCCTGATCGCGGGAAAACGCGTCGCGAGCGGGCGGCCATGAGGGACAGATGAAAAAGCTGCTGATCAGGAACGGCCGGATGATCGATCCGGCCACGCAACACGACGGCGTCTCCGACGTCCTGCTCGAGGGCTCGTCCATCGCCGCCATCGGGCAGAATCTCGCGGCCGATGACGTAGAGGTGTTCGACGCCTCGGGCATGGTGGTGGCGCCGGGTTTCCTCGACATCCACGCGCATTTCCGCGAACCGGGCCTCGAGCACGCCGAGACCATCGAAACC
Source organism: Bryobacteraceae bacterium (assembly GCA_026129905.1). Taxonomy (GTDB): domain Bacteria; phylum Acidobacteriota; class Terriglobia; order Bryobacterales; family Bryobacteraceae; genus JAHCHE01. Next base: position 116,117 of record JAHCHE010000010.1, read on the forward strand.
GGTTCCCGCGCCGCGGCGGCGGGCGGATTCTCCCGCGTCTGCTGCATGCCGAACACCGACCCGGTGAACGATTCCGCCACGGTCACCGGCTACATCCTCGAGCAGGCGCGGCGCGCGGCGATCGTCAAGGTCCACCCCATCGGCGCCATTACGCAAGGCAGCGCTGGCGAGGAACTGGCCCCGCTCGGCACGTTGCGCGAAGCGGGCGTGGTCGCCATCTCCGACGACGGCCGCCCGGTGATGAACGCGCGCGTCATGCGCCGCGCCATGGAACTGGCCCGCTCGTTCGGCCTCACCGTCGTGCAGCATTGCGAGGACCTGAACCTCAGCGCCGGCGGCGATATGCACGAAGGAATCGAATCGGTGCGCCGGGGTTTGCGCGGCATCCCTTCGTGCGCCGAAGACGTGATGGTGGCGCGCGACCTGCTGCTCACCGAATTGACCGGAGCCCGCTATCACGTGGCGCACCTGTCCACCCGCAACTCGGCGGAGATGGTCGCCTTCGCCAAGGCGCGCGGCCTTCCCGTCTCCTGCGAAGTGACGCCGCATCACATCACCTTCGCCGACGAGCACTCCATCCCCTACGACAGCAACTTCAAGATGAAGCCGCCCCTTCGCGGCGCCGGCGACATCGACGCGCTGATCGAAGCTGTCGCGAACGGGACCGTGGACGCCATCGCCACCGATCACGCCCCGCACACCGGCTACCAGAAGATGCAGGAATTCGAGCGCTGTCCGTTCGGCATCACCGGCCTCGAAACCGCTCTGGCCGTCGCCCTCGACCGCCTGGTCCATTCCGGCCGCATTTCCCTGATGCGGTTGGTGGAGCTGTTCACCACCGGGCCGGCTCGCGTGTTCGGCCTGGATTGCGGGCGGCTGGCGGTCGGCGGCGCGGCCGATGTCACGATCTTCGATCCCGATCTCGACTGGACGTACGACGTCAACCAGTCGATGTCTAAGAGCCGGAACTCGCCATTCCACAACCGCCGGTTCCGCGGCGGCCCGGTGGCCACCATTGTGGATGGCGTCGTGGTCTGGAAACAGTAGGCCCGCGTGAGCCGGACGGCCCAATGAACAGCCGCGAGCGCGTCTTTGCCGTCATCGACGGACTTCCCGCCGATCATCTGCCCTTCATGCCCATCACCATGATGTTCGCCGCCGGCCGGATCGGCCGGCCGTACGGGCAGTACGCGCTGGATCATCGCCTGATGGCCGACGCCCAGATCCACGCGTCCGGCGAGTTCGGTTTCGACCACGTCTCCGCCATCACCGAAACCCGCGAAGCGCCCGACTGCGGGGCGGCCATCCAACTCTTCCCGGACCAGCCTTACGCCATCGACGAGAGCCGCGCCCTGCTGGCCGAAAAATCCGCTCTCTCCCGCCTGGCCATGCCCGATCCGCGGACCGCCGCGTACATGAGCGACCGGCTTCACGGCCTCGCCCTGATGAAAGAGCGCGTGGGCGGCCGCAAGATCGTCGAGGGTTGGGTAGAGGGGCCATGCGGCGCGGGTTCGGACCTGCGAGGCATCAACACCTTGATGCTCGACTTCTTCGACGATGAACCGTTCGTCCACGACCTGTTCGCGTTCGTCGTGGAACTCGGCGCCCGCTTCGCCCGGGCGCAGGTGGAGGCGGGCGCGGACCTGATCGGCATCGGCGACCCGGCTTCTTCCCTGGTGGGTCCCCGCCTGTACGAGAAGTTCGTCTGGCCCTATCAAAAGCGGCTAGTGGACGCCCTGCGCCACGCCGGAGCGCGGGTGCGGCTGCACATCTGCGGGAACACCAAGCCGATGCTGGCCGGGATGGCGGCGCTTGCCTGCGACATCGTCGATATCGACGCCGCCGTGCCGATGGCGCTGGCGCGGGAGAAGATGGGGCCGAACCAGACGCTGCTCGGCAACCTCGACCCGGTTCGCGTGTTGAAGGACGGCTCGCCGGATTCGGTACGGGCCGCGGCCGCCGCGTGCCATCGCGACGCCGGTCCCCGCTTCATCGTCGGCGCCGGCTGCGAAGTGGTGCGCGACACCGCGCCGGCGAATATCCACGCGCTGGGCGACTACGCGCGCACCCATACGCCGTAGACGGGCATGGCCGGCTACGGAGAAGATCTCGCCTACATTCATCACGTGGGCTATAGCGGCTTCGTGACCCGCGCCGCCCCTGCCCTGATCCGGCTGATCCGGCGGACGGGCCTTCGCGGGCGCATCGTTGACCTCGGGTGCGGAAGCGGCGTGTTGGCCCGCGAGTTCACCCGGGCCGGCTACCCGGTCCTGGGCGTGGACATCTCTCCCGCCATGATCGCGCTCGCGCGGGCGAACGCGCCCGAAGCGGAGTTCATCGTCGGCTCGCTGCTTGACATCGACTTGCCCCCGTGCGCCGCGGTGACGGCCATCGGCGAGTGCCTCAACTACCTGTTCGACCCGCGCAACAGCCGCCGCCGGCTTGACCGCCTCTTCCGCGGCGTGTACGAAGCGCTGTCGCCCGGCGGCCTGTTCGCCTTCGACATCGCCGAACCCCGCGAATCCGGCGCGAACCCCGAACGGCGCGAGTTCTGGCGCGGACCCGATTGGACGGTGTTGTTGCGTGCCAGGGAGAACGTAAGGCGCGGGACGATGACGCGGGAGATCGTCGCGTACCGCGCGGCGGGCGATCTCTACCGAATGTCGGAGGAAATCCACCGCCTGCGGCTCTACAAAGCCTCCGATCTCGCGGAGCGACTGCGCGCCACCGGCTTCGAGGTGACCATCCAGGGCGGCTACGGACGGGCCCGCTTGCCCGCCGCTCACGCCGCGATCCTGGCCCGCAAGCCGCGTACGGCCTGATCGCCGGGCCGCCGCCGTCGCTGTGATAGCATCGCCCGTGATGAGACTCATCCTTATTCTTCTTGTCTTTGTCAGCGCTTCGTTGTGCCTCGCGCAGAGCGCGCCGACGCAGGTTTGGGCCGCGCCCGCGGTCTATAAGGTGCGCCCCGAGGAACCGGTTCAGTCCACCAACCTCGTCTGGGACGCCAAGTCGAAGATCGTCTCGGTCGCCGGGGCGAAGAACGAGCACGTGCCGTTTCAAATAGTGGTCACGACCCCGCGCCCGCCCACGCGCTACGATCCGCCCGCCTCCGGCTTCTTCGTCGAGGCGACCGACCTGGAATCGTCAGGCGGACGCATCCCGCGCCAGGCGATCAAGCTCTACTTTCAGCACGTCGTCCTCTGCTACGGCAAGTCCAGTCCGATCGGTGAAACGGGGTTCTGGCCCGACGCGCTCGCGCCGCTCACCGACCCGTTCAGCATGGGCGCCCACTTCCGCGAGGCGGTAACCAACCGCGGCGTCTGGATCGACGTTGTCACCCCTCCCGACATCCCCGCCGGCGACTATTCGGGCGCGATCCGCGTCACACAGAACGGCAAGCCGGTGGACGAGTTGCGGCTCAAGCTGAAGGTGTACGACTTCGCTCTCCCCGCCGAGACGCGCCTCATCACGTACATGGGCGTCTCCGCTTCGCAACTCGCCGCGTTTCACGACGTCCAGCGGGACTCGCCGGAGGCGAAGCGCCTGCTTCAGAAGTACCACGCCTTCCTTTATGAGAACCGCATGGAGCCGTGGTTCAACGAGAGCCTTCAGCCCGAAGTCGAGAAGCGCGGCGACGGCGTGGCGGTGAAGTTCGACGCCCAAGCGTACGACCTGTATATGAACCGCTGGAAGACCAAGCGGGTCATTCTCGAAGCGGCGCCATCGACGCTGGCCGAGGAACGCTATTCCGGCGAGGCCGCGCCGCGGGTCAAGTCGTACCTGGCGCAGATCGTCGAGTTTTACAAAAAGAACGGCTGGCTGAACAAGCTGGTGTTCAACAGCCCGATTGACGAACCGAACACCGCCGAAGCCTACGCCGACACCCGCAAGTGGGCGAGCCTGGTCCACGAAGCCGCACCGGGCGTCCCCTTCCTGGTGACCGAGTCGCCCGTCCCGGACGATCCCGCCTGGGGCTCGCTCTCCGGCTATGCGAACAACTTTTCGATTCACGGAAACGCGCTCAACAGCCCAGAGGTTAAGGACGCGCTCCGCCGGGAGCAGGCCAAAGGGGGCGAGATCTCCTGGTACATTTCCTGCGACCAGGTCTACCCGCAGCCGAATTACTTCATCGACGCGCCGGCCATGGATCCGGTGATGGTCCCCTGGATTACCTGGCGCTACGGCATGCAGGGCATGCTGTATTGGGAGATGAAATTCTGGTCGCAGACGCCCGATCCCTGGTTGGACCCGGTCACCTACATCAGCGGTTTCCTGTGCAGCGGCGGCGGCATTCTCAATGGCGAGGGTTCGCTGTTATATCCCGGCAGCAGGACGCGCCGCTACACCTGGCAGCGGGACGTCGACGGCCCGGTCTCCTCCATCCGCTTCGAACTGCTGCGCGAAGGGATTGAAGACTACGACTATCTCTCGCTGCTGAAATCGCTCGGCGATGAGAAATTCGCCGACGATGCCGTGCGCGGCATGGTGGTCGACGTAAGCGCCTTTTCGAGAAACGTCGAGGAACTGTTCGCGGTTCGCGAAAAGATGGCGCGCCGCATCGAGCAGCTCTCCCGCGCCCGCGGGCGCTGATTCGCTTAGGGTAGTCGCCCCACGCCCGCCGTCGCGCTCCGCGCCAGCTCCCAGTACGTCCGCGCCTGTTCAGGCGACTCGACGATGATGCTGATCGCGAGGCCACGATGAGGGACGCGCGCCAGAATGAACTCCAGGTCGGCCGGCGTCACGTCGCCCCAGATGAACAGGGGCTTTCGCTCGGAGATCGCGAGGTAATGGCCCAGCAGCGCTTCCGCCCGCGGGCCGTCGTGATCGATGTGCAACTCGATCGCGCTTAGCCGCGTGTCCAGCAGGTAACGCGTGGGGATGAACCGCGTCGGATGCAAGTGGACGATCGCGCGCTCGAACGCCCCGGCCAGCCGCCGGTCCGCCGCGAGAATGAACTCCTCGTACATCGCCGGCGACAGCAGCGCCGCCGCATCCTCCTGCATCCAGATGTGCTTGCCCGGCGACCACATGCCGTACAGGAACGACCCGGTCCCCCCGTGGAACAGGGGCAGGCGGTCGAGCAGGCAGCGACCGAACGCGATCCAGAATTCCGTCAGTTCTCCGACCACGCGGCGAACCTCGGCCGGCTCGTCGATCATCCGGTAGACGAACTGCTCGCCGCCGTACACCGCCGAAAGCAGATCCGTGACCCCGCGCATCAGCGTGACCCCAATGGGATACCGGCCTCCGCTCCGCTCGCTCAGCGCCGGGATGAACTCGACCATCTTCGCCACCCACGGATTCGTTTCGGAGAACTCCGGAATCTCCGGCTTCTCCGCGAATCCGGGCGGAGGCAGGGAGCGCATCGAACCGGTTCCGTGGTCGGCCATAACCCCACAGCCGAGCGCAGCCTCGACCCACGGGACTCCGAAAAAAGGCGCGGCGGAAAACAACAAGTCGCCCCCGGCTTCTTCGTGCATCTCGTAGAGCCGGTCGGTATCACCAAGAAATTCCGAGACGACGACGTCCTGCGGCTGCACAATTCCTGTAAGGTTTTGCGAACCTTGCGGATAACGGCGAAGAGGGTAGTACGAGCCGAGCGTGAACCCGATCAGCGGGCGCTCGTTCCGTCGTTCGAACCAGGAACCCAGGCGGGAGAGCTTCTCAGCGAGGGGAATCTTCACCAGACGCAGTATATCGGACCTCGGCGTCCGGCGGGGCGCCTTCCGGCGCCCCTGTCATGGTTTTGGGTTGACTTACCGGTACGTTTCCACCGGCCACTCCCCGTGACGCGATTCAAATTCGCGCACTCGCCGGTCCGCCTCGTCCCGCTCGATACCGTAGCGCTCCTGGATCCGTCCCACGAGCTGGTCGCGCTTGCCGGCGATGACGTCGAGATCGTCGTCGGTCAGCTTGCCCCACTGTTCTTTCATTTTTCCTTTGAACTGCTTCCAGTTTCCTTCGATGCGGTCTGAATTCATACTTTCCTCCCTAGACGTTCGTTTGGACTATATGTAGCCGAGCAGCACGAAGATCAGAACAATGATCAGCACGAGTCCAAGACCGCCGCTGGGATAGTAGCCCCAGCCGGAGCTATAACCCCAACTCGGCAGCGCGCCGATCACCAGCACGAACAAGATAATTAGCAGCAATAATCCCAGCATTTTCCAATCCTCCAATCGCGGGCGGCCCCGCTATGGAATAGACAATCGGCCGCGCGCCTCGTTACCCGGTCCCTCCAGCGCTCCTGTTTGGAGGCTGCGCCGAAACACGCCCCCGCCGTTTGTCTCTATTGGGTGGGGCCGGTAAATCTCCTTGCGCTTGATTTCTTCCTGGAAGGTATGGCTCGCGGTCGCTGTCCTGACGATCGCGGTAATTGCGGTGGTTGTACAGACCGCTTTGTTTCTCTTCAGCCCTCGCTTCCGCCAAGAGGTGGAGCGGCAGTTGGAGGAACGCTTCGCCAGCAGCGTGGAAATACAGAGCTTCCGCGTCTCGGCTTTTCCCCGTCTCCGGGTCGCCCTGGACGGCCTTGTCTTCCGCCATCACCGCCGGACCGACGTGCCGCCGCTGATCGAAGTCCAGCGCGTGCGCGCCGCGGCGGGGTGGCTGCCCTTGCTGCTCGCTCGCCGGGTTGGACGGGTCGATCTGGAAGGACTGCGAATCCGCGTCCCTCCGCGCAAGGACAAGAAAGACCGCGCCGACAACGACGATCAAGACTCGGATTCCAGCGCCGAGCTGCGCAAATCGTCGCCCGTGGTCGTCGACCGGCTGGTGGCCAATGGGACCATCCTCGAGATGCTGCCGAAGAAGCCCGGCAAAGACCCGCTTCGGTTCGACATCTATGAACTTACGCTGCGGGAGGTGGCCGCGGACCGCCCGATGCAATTCGACGCCAGGCTCAAGAACGCCAAGCCGCCCGGGCTCATCGTCAGCAGCGGCAAGTTCGGCCCGTGGGAAAAGGACGAACCGGGGGACACCCGCGTCGAGGGCGAGTACTCTTTCAAGGATGCCGACCTCTCCGTTTTCAAGGGCATCGCCGGCATCCTCTCGTCCACCGGCAAGTATCGCGGCGTGCTCGCGGAACTGAACGTCACCGGTGAAACCGATACGCCTGACTTCATGGTCGACGCCGGCCTTCACCGCGTCCACCTGAAAACCTCCTTCAATGCGATCGTGGATGGTACCAGCGGCGAGACCTTGCTGAAGCCCGTCCGCGCGAGGTTCGGCAACTCCGTCGTGATCGCCAACGGCGGCGTTGTGGACGTCGAGGGCGTCAAAGGCAAAGCCGTCCGGCTCGACGTTACCGTTCCCAAGGGGCGCCTCGAAGACATGATGAAATTCGGCGTCAAAGGGGAACCCCCGATGACCGGGAATATACGCTACCGGGTCAAGGTCGATCTGCCGCCCGGAGACAAGCCCGTAGCGGATAAACTCCGCCTGGACGGCCGGTTCGTCGTCGGCGATGCCCTCCTAACCAAAGGAAGCCTCCAGGACAAGATTGATCGGCTCAGCGAGAAGGCTCAGGGCAATCCCGAATCCGAGCCGCCGCCCGGTGACGCCGAGTCGGACTTCAGCGGCGACTTTAAGCTGGCCGATGGCGTGATCCACCTCTCGGAAGTTGCCTTCTCGATCCCCGGCGCCGCCGTGCGCCTCAGCGGCAAGTACGGTCTGCGCTCGGAGAAGCTGGACTTTCGCGGTTTCGTCCGCATGGACGCAAAAGTCTCCGAGACTACCACCGGCTGGAAATCACTGCTCCTGAAACTGGCGGACCCGTTCTTTGGGAGAAAAGACAAGATCCGCGGCGCCGAGATCCCCATCGTTATTAGCGGGACGCGCGAAAACCCCGAATTCAAGCTCGATGTAGGAAAAGCGATAACGCCCGGCAAGTGAAGCGCCAAACTCCGTAACGCGATGCGGAAACAGGCGCTCTCCCGAGTGGGGGCCGCAACGCAATTTCAGCGGTCGCCAAACGACCGAAATTGGGAGGTTATCTATGCTCGGCTGGACACTGACATTCTTGATCCTGGCTTTGCTGGCGGCATTGCTGGGATTCGGCGGCATCGCGACGGCCTTCGCGGGAATCGCCAAGATCCTGTTCGTGCTGTTCCTGATACTGTTCCTGGTGAGCTTGGTGGCGCGCTCCGCGCGAGGCGTCTAGCGCGTCACGCCACCGTCTTTTCGCGCTGGTGAATCTGTTGGAGGCTCCACACGCGCACGGGGTCGCGGCGGCGGCTGGCGATTGCTTCGACGGCGGCTCGGGCGGCGCTCATCGTGGTAATGCACGGTACGCCATAGGAAAGGGCGGAGCGCCGGATGCGCCGCTCGTCGCTGAACGACTGCGCGCCGGCGGGCGTGTAGATGATGAGCTGAACGTCCCTGCCCTTGATCAGGTCCACGACGTTGGGCCTTCCCTCGTTCACCTTGAAAACCCGCTTGCACGGCAGGCCCGCGCCCTCCAGCGCGGCCGCCGTGCCTCGGGTTGCCACGAGTTCGAACCCGAACTCCAGGAACCGGCGCGCCGCCTCCAACATCGGCGGCTTATGCCGGTCGTTGACGCTCAGAAATACGCGGCCGCTATCCGGCAGCGGCATGCCCGCGCTACGCTGCGCTTTCGCGAACGCCTCGCCGAAGTTCTCGCCCACGCCCATCACTTCTCCGGTCGAGCGCATTTCCGGTCCAAGCGCCGGATCGACGCCCGGGAACTTGTGGAATGGGAACACGGGAGACTTGACGAACGAGAGCGGCGCCGGTAACACGCCCGAACTCATCCCCCCGGTGAGGTGCGTCAGTTCCCGCAGTTTCTTGCCCAACATCAGGCCCACCGCCACCTTCGGCAGCGGCACGCCGGTGGCTTTCCCCACGTACGGAACCGTGCGCGAAGCCCGCGGGTTCACTTCCAGCACGTGAATCTCGCCGTCCTTGATCGCGTACTGAATGTTCATCAGTCCGATCACGTTCAGCGCCAACGCCAGCCTGGCGGTGTATTCCCGGATGGTCTCGATCTCGCGCTCGGACAGCGAAATTGCCGGCAGCACGCACGAGGAGTCGCCGGAGTGGATGCCCGCTTCCTCGATGTGCTCCATGATGCCCGCGATCAGAACATCCTCGCCGTCGGCCAGCGCGTCCACGTCAATCTCGATGGCGTCTTCCAGGAACCGGTCGATCAGCACCGGCCGGTCCTGCGAAAACACCACCGCTTCCCGCATGTACCGGCGAACCGTGTCTTCGTCGTACGCGATCGCCATCGCCCGCCCGCCGAGCACGTAGCTGGGCCGCACCAGCACCGGATATCCGATCCGCCGCGCTTCGTCGCAGGCGCCCTCCACGCTCGCCGCCGATCCGTAAGCCGGCTTCGGAATCTCCAGCCGGTCGAGCAGCTTCCCGAACCGCTCCCGGTCCTCCGCCAGGTCGATGTTTTCCGGATCCGTCCCGATGATCGGCGCGCCTGCCCGCTTCAACGGCAGCGCCAGCGTCAGCGGCGTCTGCCCGCCGAACTGCACGATGATGCCGTCCGGCTTCTCGGTGTCGCAGATGTTGAGTACTTCCTCCAGCGCCAGGGGCTCGAAGTACAGCCGGTCGCTCGTGTCGTAGTCGGTCGACACGGTCTCCGGGTTGCAGTTCACCATGATCGATTCGTGCCCGAACTCCTGGAGCGCGAAGGAGGCGTGACAGCAGGCGTAGTCGAACTCGATGCCCTGCCCGATTCGGTTTGGCCCGCTGCCGAGAATGACCACCTTTCGGCGCGCGGTCGCCTCCGACTCGCACTCCGATTCGTAGCTGCTGTACAGGTACGGCGTGAAGCTTTCAAACTCCGCCGCGCAGGTGTCCACCCGGTTGAACACGGCCGTGATGCCCAGTTCCTTTCGCCGCGCGCGCACCGCCGCCGGGTCGCATTTCCACATCCGCGCCATGGCCGCGTCGGAGACGCCGCCGCGCTTGGCCTGGCGGAGCTTTTCGCGCGAGATCGTCGCCAGCGTTTCGCCGCTCAGTTCCTGCTCGAACCGCACCATGTCGCGCACCTGCGTGAGAAACCACGGGTCGATGGCCGTCATCTCGTGGATCTCTTCGATGGACCGCCCGCGCTCGAACGCGAACCGGATGTAGCGCAGCCGTTCCGGGTTCGGTGTGATCAGCCGCGACGGGATCAGGTGCTCCTCGAACGTGTCGGCGCCGGCGGACTTGCCGCTCTCCAGGCTCCGCATCCCCTTCGCCAGCGCCTGCCGGAATGTCCGGCCGATCGCCATGACCTCGCCCACGGACTTCATCTGCGTGCCCAACACCGGCTCGCTCCCCGGAAACTTCTCGAACTGCCAGCGCGGGATCTTCACCACCACGTAGTCGAGCGTCGGCTCAAAGCACGCCGGCGTCTTGCGCGTGATGTCGTTCGGGATCTCGTCCAGCCGGTAGCCCACCGCCAGCTTCGCCGCGATCTTCGCGATCGGAAAGCCTGTCGCTTTCGACGCCAGCGCGGAACTCCGCGACACCCGCGGGTTCATCTCGATGATGACCATGCGGCCCGTCCGCGGATCGATGGCGAACTGAACGTTCGATCCGCCGGTGTCCACGCCCACCTCGCGCAGGCACGCGAGCGCGGCGTCGCGCATCATCTGGTATTCCCGGTCGGTCAGCGTCTGCGCCGGCGCCACCGTAATCGAGTCGCCCGTATGCACGCCCATCGGGTCGAAGTTCTCGATCGAGCAGATGATGATGGCGTTGTCGGCAAGATCTCGCATCACCTCCAGCTCGAACTCTTTCCACCCGAGCACGCTCTCCTCGATCAGCACTTCGTGCACCGGCGACAACTCCAGCCCGTAGGCCAGGATCTCCTCGAGGTCCTCCAGGTTGTACGCGATGCCGCTGCCGCTGCCTCCGAGCGTGAAACTCGGCCGCAGAATCACGGGATAGCCGATCCGCGCCGCGAACGCCACGCCGTCATCGACGTTGTTCACCAGTTGCGACTGCGGCGTATCCAGGCCGATCCGCGTCATCGCGTCTTTGAACAGCAGCCGGTCTTCCGCCTTCTTGATCGCCTCCAGCTTGGCGCCGATCAACTCGACGCCGTAGCGGTCCAGCACCCCCGCTTCGGCCAGGGCCACCGACAGATTCAATCCCGTCTGCCCGCCCACAGTAGACAACAGCGCGTCGGGCCGCTCCTTCCGGATCACCTCTTCGGCGTACTCCACCGTGAGCGGTTCCACGTACGTGCTGTCGGCCATGTTCGGGTCCGTCATGATGGTGGCCGGGTTGGAGTTGATGAGGACCACTTCATAGCCGTCCGAGCGCAGCGCCTTGCACGCCTGGGTGCCGGAGTAGTCGAATTCGCAGGCCTGGCCGATCACGATCGGCCCCGAGCCTACGATCAGAATGCGGTGGATGTCGGTTCGTCTAGGCATTCCCGGACGGATTCCTGAATTCTTCCATTAACTTGACGAAATCGTCAAACAGGTAGCGCGAGTCGTGCGGCCCCGGCGAAGCCTCCGGGTGGTACTGCACGCAGAACAGCGGGTGATTCCGGTGGCGGAATCCCTCCAGCGTCTGGTCGTTGAGGTTGATGTGCGTCAGTTCGATCTCATTCGCATTCAGCGAATCCGGATCGATGGCGAACCCGTGGTTCTGCGAGGTGATCTCCACCCTGTTCGGCCGATAGTGCAGCACCGGATGATTCGCGCCGCGGTGCCCGAATTTCAGCTTGAAGCTCTTGCCTCCCAGCGCCAGCCCCAGCACCTGGTGTCCCAGGCAGATGCCGAACATCGGCTTCCGGCCGATCAGCTTGCGTGCTTCCGCCGCCTGCTCCACCAGCGGCTCCGGATCGCCCGGGCCGTTGGACAGGAACACGCCGTCCGGGTTGAGCGCCAGGACGTCCTCGGCCGATGTGGCCGCGGGCACGACGGTGACCCGGCAGCCGGTCTGCACCAGCCGCCGCAGGATGTTGCGCTTGATGCCGTAGTCGTATGCGACGACGTGAAATCGCGCGGGCGGAGGAGGAGGAACCGGGTCCGAGGGCGAGCACGCCTCCGCCGGCTGCGTCCATTCGTAGGGCTGCTCGGTGGAGACCCGGGTCGCCAGCCCGAGTCCCTCCATCGATGAAATCGCGCGCGCTTTCCGCACCAGTTCTTCCGGATCGCCGCTCGCCGCCACGACGCCCCGCATCACCCCGCGCGTCCGCAGCCGCCGTACCAGCGTCCGCGTGTCGACGTCGGAGATCACGGGTATGCCGTGTCCCGCCAGAAAGCGGTCCGCCGTCTCCTCGGACCGCCAGTTGCTCGCGATGGGCGAAAAATCGCGCACCACCAGCCCCTCGATATACGGCCGGGCGGCTTCCTTATCCGCCATGTTCGCGCCGTAGTTGCCGATCTGCGGATTGGTCAACACGACGATCTGGCCGCAGTACGACGGGTCCGTGAAAATCTCCTGGTAGCCCGTAATGGAGGTATTGAAAACCACTTCGCCGGAGGACTCTCCGGACGCACCAAATCCCCGACCCTCGAAGACCGTACCGTCCTCCAGGGCGAGCCAGGCTTTCCTCAATCGGGTGACTCCTATGCCGGAAGGCGCAACCCGTATTTTAACAGGCGTCCGCCAGCCTCGCGCCGGGGGCCGGCGGAAAGATCCCAGCGGCGTAGGCTCCGCGGCCCCGTTCCGCGGTCATGCAGGTCTTGCCGCGCCAGGTTTTCCTGCCGAGCCGGCCTGTGACTGCTTGGCCAATTGCCGCCGCCGCTGCCGGGCCGGTGGGTTTCGCGCGGGCGCGACGCATGTCGGGAATTTCTGCGAAAACCTGCCCGTCTCCGGAAGTCATTGTTCGCAAAGCATTTGCCGGCGCTTTCGGCAGCGCGACGCAACTTCCGCCGGCGATGCGTCGCGGCGCGCGATCGTGATCACGCGGCGGAGACGGTTGGAAGCTGGCGAAGGGCCGGCCGTCGTGGGAGCGGAAGACAGGGACGTGACGAGCGACGTCCCAGAGGCGCTGGTACTCGGAGGGGGGCCGGTGGTGGAGAGTGGAAGCGTAGTTCGACATAAATCGGTTCCTGGTGAGGATTTTAAGGGGTAGGTGGAGGGAAATCGCTTTTGGGTCTTAGGGAAATGGAGTGGAATGAGGGGGATAGAGGGAGGAAATGGGTTGTGACTGGTTGAAAAGCTGTCAGCTTTCAGCGGTCAGCCGCTTCTCGCGACGGCCACTCGGTTGGGCGATTGCGGACGCCGGGGTAGGTGGTGACGGCGCCGGTGCGGATGTCCCAGTAAAGGGACTTGTGCTCGGGGTGCTGCCAGTCGTCGGTGGTCCAGTCGGCGAAGGGTTTGTACCAGAGAGACTCGGCGGGCTGGAGAGCGTACTGGGAATCGATGGGGGCGAAGATGCCCTGTAGTTCTTCGGCGTGGTTGGGCCAGAGTTCGGCAAGGTTCGGAAGGAGAAATGGCAGTACGCCCAGGGGGCGGTATCTGCGGTCTTCGCGCCACTTTGGAAATTCGCGACGAAGGCGGCCGAGGGGGATGGCGGACATGGGGAAGCAGAGGTCGTAGCCGTGGCGAGAGAGCGCAGGCGGGAGGGCGCCGGACTGGTCGGCGAAGAGAACGCGGCGGCCGTCGAGCTTGAAGCTGAAGGCGGCTGGGGCGGTGAGAATTGCGTCGCCGATTTTGCCGCCCAGGGCTTGAAGGCCGAGGGGAGGCCAGCTCCGGGCGAGGTGAGGGAAGAAGGCTTCCTGGAAAGGATACCGGAAAGTCCGAACAGCGTTGATCGTGCGTTCCTCACTTCCTCAGGATCTTGTCCATGGCCTTTCCCCTGGCCAGTTCATCCACCAGCTTGTCCAGATAACGGATCTGTTGCATGAGCTTATCCTCGATCTCCTCCACCCGGTAGCCGCAGATCACGCCCGTAATCCTGGAGACGTTCGGATTGATCCGTGGCGCCTGGGCGAAGAAAGTCTCGAAGTCGACCTTCTTGTCGATCTGCTGTTGCAGCGTCCGTTCATCGTAGCCGGTTAGCCAGTGGATGATGGCATGCACCTCCTCCTTCGTGCGACCCTTCTTCTCCGCCTTGGCGATGTAATGCGGGTAGACGCTTGCGAACGCCATTCTGAATACTCTCGTGTTGTCCATGGACGCGTTACTCCTCAGGACCTGCGCGCGATAGCGAAGATCGACCATTCCATTCGCCCCACGACGTGGGCAAAGGCAGGTACCGGGAGGGGCTGGTAGAATCGAACGCATGCGTACGAAACCCATCCTCCTCTCCCTGGTTCTGTTTACCATATTCATTCTGGCGTGCGGCTCCGAGGAGCCGGCGCGAGAAACGGCAACCATGCAGGAACAGGCATCCGCGGGTGAAATTGTCAGGCTCGATCCGGCTATGGACGAGATCGCTCCCGCTGCGGCGAGGATCGAGAAGCTCGGCGGCGGATTTCAGTTCACCGAGGGTCCGGTGTGGATGAAAGAGGGCTATCTTCTCTTCAGCGACATACCGGCCAACGTCATTCGGAAATGGACGCCGGACGGGGCGTTCACGGTTTTCCGTGAAAAGAGCGGGTACGAAGGAACGGACGCTCCGGCGGGGGCCTTCATCGGCTCGAACGGGCTGACGCTCGATGGGGAAGGCCGTCTCATCATTTGCGAGCACGGCAGCGGGCGGGTCACGCGACTGGAGAAAGACGGCAAGCTCACGGTGCTCGCGGCCCGCTATGAAGGCAAGCGGCTCAACAGCCCGAACGACGCCGTGTACAAGTCCGACGGGACGCTTTACTTCACCGATCCTCCGTACGGCTTCGTGAAGCAGGACGAGGATCCCAAAAAGGAGCTGAAGTTCAACGGGATTTACCGGCTGAAAAACGACAAGCTGGAACTGCTGGTCAAGGACATGACCCGGCCGAACGGGCTCGCCTTTTCGCCCGACGAGAAGGTCTTGTACGTGGCCAATTCGGACCCGGCGCGAAAGGTCTGGATGCGGTTCGACGTGACGGGCGACGGGCGGCTAGCGAACGGCCAGGTGTTCTTCGACGTCACGGCGGAGACCGCGGAGGGCCTGCCGGACGGGATGAAGGTGGATCAGAAGGGCAACCTCTACTGCACGGGGCCAGGCGGGGTGTGGGTGTTTACGCCGGAGGGCAAACACCTGGGCACGATCAAGCCGGCGGAAGTTCCGGCCAACTGCGGGTGGGGCGACGAAGACGGCAAGACGCTGTACATGACCGCGCGCACGGGTCTGTATCGGGTGAAGCTGGGCATCGCCGGAATCCGGCCGTAGCTCGCGGCGCCCGGCGCGCGAGGGGGCTTGATTGTCGCAGGGGCGGCGAGTATAGTAGCGTTCGTGGACCAAATCAGATATATAGGTCCTGAAATGCCGCATACGGAGCCGCTGCCGTGAAACCAAACGACGATGAATCCGAACGAAGCGCGCTGAGCCGCAGGCGCTTCTTCAACTCGATGGCCGCCGGGGCGGGCGGGGCCGCCCTGATTGCCGGGCCCGGGGAGGGGCGCGATCCGCGGCTGGAGGCGCCGCCGGATCGCGCGGAGACGATCCGAATCCCGCTGACCGTCAACGGCCGCCAGCACAGCCTGACGGTGGAGCCGCGGTGGACCCTGCTGTACGCGCTGCGGGAACAGCTCGGACTCACGGGCACGAAGCCGGGCTGCGAGCGGGGCGAATGCGGCGCTTGCACGGTGCTGATCGACGGCCAGGTCCGCTACGCCTGCATGACGCTGGCGGTGGAGGCCGCCGGCGCGAGCATCACCACGCTCGAAGGGCTGATGCGCGGAGAAGAACTCGGCCCGGTACAGCAGGCGTTCGCGCAGGAGGACGCCTTCCAATGCGGCTATTGCACGCCGGGTCAGGCGATGAGCGCCGAGGGACTGTTGCGCAAGAGCCCCAACCCCTCGGTGGATGAAATCCGCGAGGAGATGAGCGGGAACCTCTGCCGCTGCGGCGCATACCCGCACATCGTGAAGGCCGTCCAGCGCGCCGCGTCGATGAGGAAAGGAGGCGTGTCATGAACCCCAAGCCCTGGGGCGACACCGCCGTTGTCGGCAAGCCGGTCTCGCGGATCGACGCGTATGAACGGTTGAGCGGGGCGGCCATCTACTCGCTCGACGTACTGCTGCCGGACATGCTTCACGCGGCGATTCTGCGCTGCCCGCACGCGCACGCGATCGTGAAGAAGGTGGACGCCTCGGCGGCGCTTGCAATGCCGGGCGTGCGCGCCGTGCTCACGGACGCCGACCAGGAAGCGCGGATCCCCTGGCATCCGGACGCGCAGGGGAAGCCGGTGAGCCGCCTGTTCGATCCCCACTGCCGATGCGAGGGCGAGGAAGTGGCCGCCGTCGCCGCGGAGACGCCGCAGCAGGCGGCCGACGCTTTGCGGCGGATCCGGGTGGAGTATGAAACACGGCCGTTTGTGATCGAGATGGAGGCTGCGCATCGAGCGGGCGCGACCCAGGTACACGATGGCGGCAACTACGTCTATCCGCCCGGCACGGGCGATACGGAACGCGGCGACGTGGCCAAAGGCTTCGCGGAGGCGGACGTCGTGCTCGAGGAGACCTACCGGACCTCGTGCGAGATCCACACGACGATGGAGGTCCACGGATCGGTGGCGAAGTGGGACGGCAAGCGCCTGACGGTTTGGAATACGACCCAAGGCGTCTTCGACGACCAGGCGGCGCTGGCGGCGGCGCTAAAGATGCCGCTGAGCGACGTTCGGGTGATCGGGCATTACATGGGCGGAGGCTTCGGCAGCAAGCTGAACCTGGGCAAGTACACGGTGATCGCCGCGCTGTTCGCGCGCAAGACGGGACGGCCGGTGAAGCTGTTCCTGTCGCGCGAGGAAACCTTTCTCTCGGTGGGAAACAGACCCGCGCACACTATGAAGCTGAAAGCGGGCGTGAGGAAGGACGGTACGCTCACCGCGCTGGAACTCAACGGGATCGGAACGGTGGGCGCCTACACGGATTGGACGACGGTGGGTTACCAGGTGGCGGACCTGTACCTGTGTCCGAACGTGCGGGTGAAAGAGCTACAGGTGTACACGCACGCGGGGCAGAGCCGGCCGTTCCGGGCGCCGGGGTTTCCGCAGTGCTCCTGGGCGCTCGAGCAGATGATGGACGCGCTGGCGGAAAAGATCGGCATGGACCCGGTGGAATTCCGGCTGAAGAACATCGCCGCGGTTTCGCAGGCGGAAGAGAACAAGCCGTACACGTCCACCGGCTTCGCCGAATGCCTGCGGGAAGGGGCGCGCGTGTTCGGATGGCGCCAGGCGCGAGAGCGCAAGAAGGGCGATGGAGCGTGGGTGCGGGGCGCGGGCATGGCGGGAGGCATGTGGGGCTACGCCGGAGGTCCGCCGTCCACGGCCATCGTCAGGCTCTACGCCGACGGCAGCGTCAATCTGAACATCGGGGCCTCCGACCTGGGCACCGGAACCAAGACCGTAATGGCGATGGTGGTGGCCGAGGAGCTGGGGGTTCCGCTCGATCGGATTCAGATTGAGAGCGCCGACACGGCGACGACGCAGTACACGGGCGCCAGCGGCGGCAGCAAAACGGTGATGGTGGATTCGCCGGCCGTGCGCGCGGCGGCGCTGGAAGTGAAGGCCGCCCTGGTGCAGATGGCCGCCGGACAGTTGCAGGCCGCGGCTTCTGGACTTTCGCTGGTCAATGGCGAAATCGTCTCGGCGGACTCGCCGGATAAGAGAGTCAAAGTCCAGGACCTGAAGACGCTTAAGGAGCAGCAGGTGGTGGTCGGCGTAGGCCGGCGCGGGCCGAATCCCGCGGGAAAGGTCATCCGGCCTTTCGCGGCGCAGTTCGCCGAGGTGGAAGTGAACACGCGCACCGGCGAGATGCGCGTGCTGCGGATGGCGGCGGCGCACGACAGCGGACGGGTGATGAACCGGCTGACGTATGAAAACCAGGTCTTCGGCGGCATGACCATGGGCATCGGCCTGGCGATGACGGAGCAGCGGATCCTGGATCGCGAGACCGGGAAGATGGTGAACGCCAACTGGCACGACTACAAGATTCCGACGATGAAGGACGCGCCGGCCGACATGACGTGCGTGGCGATCGATCCGCACGATCACGAATGCGATACCACGAGCACAAAGGGATTGGGCGAACCGGCGATGGTGCCCACGGCGGCGGCGGTGGCAAACGCCTTCTACCATGCCACCGGCGTGCGGATGACGTCGGCGCCGATCACGCCGGCGGAGGCGATCGCCGCATTGTCGAAGCGGAGGAAGGGGTGAGCCATGCTAAGCCAATTCGCGTATAGGAAGGCGGGTTCGGTTCAGGAAGCGATCGAACTGTCGAGCCGGCCCGGCGCGCGCATTCTGGCCGGCGGCTCGGACCTGCTCGGTTGCCTGCGGGACGGCGTTTTCTCCGCGGATCGCATCGTCAGCATCTCCGGGCTGAAGGAACTGAAAGGGGTGGCGGCGACCGCTGGGGGAGGGATGCGAATCGGCGCGCTCGCCACCCTGGCGGAGATCGCCGGCCACCCGCGGCTGCGGCAGGCGTACCCGGCATTGGCGCAGGCGGCGGCCGCGGCGGCCAGTCCACAGTTGCGGAACCAGGGCACGATCGGCGGCAATCTCTGCCAGCGTCCGCGCTGTTGGTACTTTCGGGGCGACTTTCCGTGCGCGCGCAAAGGCGGCGACACATGCTACGCCATCGCCGGGGAGAATCAACTGCATTGCATCTTCGGCGGAGAAGGATGTTACATGGTTCATCCCTCCGATACCGCGCCGGCGCTGCTCGCGCTGGACGCGAAGGTTCGGATTCAGGGACGCAAAGGCGCCCGAACCATTCCGCTCGCTTCGTTCTTCGTGTTGCCGAGCGTGGACCCGCGGAGGGAAAACGCGCTCGCGCCCGGCGAACTGCTGACGGAGATTCTGCTCGATCCGCCGGAACCCGGCGCGCGGGGGCTGTACCGCAAAGTGCGAGAACGTGGAGCGTTCGACTTCGCTCTCGTCGGAGCGGCGATCGTCCTGGCGATCTCCGAAGGGACGGTGAAGAAGGCGCGGGTGGCGCTGAGCGGCGTCGCGCCGGTTCCGTGGCGGTCGGAGGAAGCCGAAGCGGCGCTGGCGGGCAAAAAGCTGGATCAGCAGGCGATCGCGGCCGCGGCGGCCGCGGCGGTGAAGGACGCGGAGCCGCTATCCGGCAACGGATACAAAATCCCGCTGGTCCGGGGCATGGTGGAAGACGCGCTCAGCGCGCTGGCGGGGTAGAAGCGCGCGGAGATCGCGCTGGCCAAGAATACGTAATGCGGAGGTCGCAACGGAATAGGGCCAGCGGCGCATCAGATCCGCGCTGCTTCAGAAGCTGAATCGCTAGCGAGCCTGCTGCTCAGCCGGGGAGCGGAGCGGCAAACAGGATCCGGCGGGCGTGGGCGAGAGGCGTCTTGCCGGACAAAGCGTAGGGACCTCTTTTTCGCGATACAGGAATTTGTCGGCGCGGCTGAACAGTTCTTCGCATGTTTCGCCGGGCCAGTACTCGGCGGCGCCGACGGCGGTTTCCACGTATACGGTCACTTCCTTGTTCTCGAACGAAATGCCGTAAACGCCGGAGCAGATCTCCGACAGGGATTTGGCTCGGTGGAGCGCGTTCTCGAGATTGCAGCCAACCAGGATTACCAGGAACTCGTCGCCTCCCCACCGGCAGACGGTGTCGCTCGGCCGGACGTGCCGCGCCAGGCGGGAGGAGAAGGTTTTGAGCACCAGGTCCCCCACCTGGTGTCCATAGCCGTCGTTGATGTGTTTAAACCTGTTCAGGTCGAACAGCAGGATGCTGAAACAGCGTCCCGATTCGATGTTTTCGGCGAGCTTGGCCTCGCCTTCGGCGCGGTTGGCCACGCCGGTTAGGGTATCGGTGAAGGCAAGCCGTTCCGCTTTCTCGAGACGGCGTTGAAAGGTTTTCAACTCGCCCCGGAGCTGTTCGAGTGACTCCCGTTTCTGGTTTTCCGATTCGGCCAACCAGGATTTGAGCTGGCCGACCTCCTGTACCAGGCGACAGCGAATCTCCGTCAGGCTGGTCATGCGGGAGACCGTTTCGATTTGCTTGGTGAACTCGCCGATCCGGCTGTCGTGCGCATCGTTCTGCGTCGTAAGGATACCCACCGCGTCGGCGATCACGCCAAGGATTGCTTTGATCTCGTTATCCTTCTTCTCGAGCACCTGGCAGGCGCTGTCGTGATAGTCCTTCAGCTCCTGCGCCAGGGACGCCCTGGACGCCCGCAGTTCTTCCGGCGTGGGGTTGGGGCTCAGCCCTTTCGAGATCGCGAGCAGGCGGCGCCGATGCTCATAGGCGAGTTCCTTGACGACGGGTACTAAGTGGGCTTCGACGCTGTCGATGGCCGAGATGTAGCACATCACGGCCTCCTGAAAACGAAGTTCCTGGCGTTCGAGCTTTTCGATTGATCGACGCAATGAAATCATGCACGCGGTCTCGGTCAGAGTCCTGATGGTTCTATCGGCGGTTTGAGGCAGCGGCATGGTGTAAAAAAGCTCTGAGGCGCGCGATAAGTGATTCGCCGTAGACCTTCACCCGCCAAAGCGGGGTCGGGCCGCGTGTCACGGCATAATAGGGACATGCTTCGTCGTGATTTTCTTATTCTTGCGGCGGCTTCGAAACTCGCCCGCGGGCAGCAGCCGCCGGCGGTGGAGGAATCCACCACCGCGTCGGCCACCGAAGACGCAACGCCGCGCGTCGCCATTGTACCGTCGAGCTTCGACGGTTCCGAAGACCATGACGGGACGAACGTCGAAGGCTTGAAAAATCCCAAGCCGGTCGACGCGGACCTGAGCTACGAGGACGTGGACGCCATGACCCGAAAGGCCATTGAAATCGGCGGAAGCCGGGACGGCGGCCTAAAGGCAATCATCGAACCCGACGATTGGGTGGTGATCAAGACCAACATCGAAACATGCCACGGACTTGGGCCGGAGACGCAGGACGGCGGCGCCCACACGCCGTACATCCCCGGAACGGTCACCGATTTGAGGGTGATTCGAAGCCTATTGGGCTACATGGCCGACAACGGGCATGGACGCCGGTTTTCGATCGTGGAAGGCTCCGGAGAGTGGCTGCCGAAGGAGCGGTCGAAATCGCCCGTCGACGGCTGGACCACGGATTGGGGCGGCGCATTCGGCGGACTGACGTACGTGGCCATCGTCGAGGAGTTGACGAAGAAGTATCCGAAGCTGAAATTTGAGCTGATCGATCTGAATTTCGACCCCTCGCTGCCGGTCCCCGCGCCAGCGGGCGCCGCCGCCAAGCTGAACAAAGAAGGCATCTACCACGTACCGAAGACCATTCAGGAATGCGACAAGCTGATCAGCGTCGCGCCGATGAAGACGCATCGCGAGATGGGCGCCGCGCTTTCCATCGCCAACTTTCTTGGCATCGCGCCGGGTTCGACGTACGGGTTTCCGAAGGAGAAGCTCATGAAGCTCGGGACGCCGGACGAACTGGCGGTGGACCTGTTTGGTTACCACCCGGCGGAGTTCGCGCTTGTGGGCGGCTGCTGGGGGATTGAAGGGGACGGTCCGGCGGCGCCCGGCGGCAAGAGCGTCCATTTCAACGTGGTGATCGCGGGCGGCAGCGCGTTGGCGGTAGACGCCGTGGCGTCATCGGTGATGGGTTTCGCGCCTAAGCAATTGAAATACTTGGATCTGGCGGAACTCAACGGGTTCGGGATCTGGGATACCGGCGCGATCTGGGTGAGGGGAAAGGAAATCGAGGAGGCACAGCGCCCCTTCGAGAAGCCTTCCGGCTGGAAAGCATAGAAAAAAAGGAGCAGGGACATCCACTGAGGGTATGCCGTGGGCATGGAGGAGGTATGCCACAGCCGGGACGCCCCTGCTGGTGGAGTAACCGAACCAGAACCTTACCTGGTTCGGGGCTCAGCTACGCATTCTCGATTGTTGCCTTATGTTACAGCAAGTCCGCAGCCAATTGCAATCACTTTGCGATTTAATGTAGAAGTTTCCGACAAGCTGTGGAAAAGTGCGGCATTTGCCCCTATCCCCGACCCAAGATGGTGGGTAACCCCCAAAAATGCCGAGTTCGAACCCCGTCAGATCGTCATCGCCAGGAAGCCGCCATCGACGCGGAGAATGGATCCGGTCACAAACGACGAGGCGCGTTCGGAAGCCAGATAGATGACGGCGCCGACCAACTCGCCGGCATCGCCGAAGCGGCCCATCGGCGTGTGGTTGATGATCTGCGCGGTCCGCTCCGGCGTTAGGAGTTTGCGGTTCTGTTCGGCGGGAAAGAAGCCCGGCACGATGGCATTGACCCGGACCTTTTGCGGCGCCCACTCGCGCGCCAGGAACTGCGTGATCTGGTTCACGCCGCCTTTGGCAACGCCGTAGGTAAACACCCTGGACAGCGGAGGTCCGGAAGAAACGGAAGAGATGTTGATTACGGCGCCGCCCCGGCCCGCGTCGATCATCGCCTTGCCGAAAATCTGGCAGCCGAGAAAGACGCTCGTCAAATCCACATCCAGGATGCGGCGCCATTCTTCTTCCGTAATCTCGAAGAACGGCGTCCCGGAGTTGATCCCAGCCGCGTTGATGAGGATATCGATGTGGCCATATTCGTTGAGGATAGCCGCCAGGGCCCGTTCGAGATCGTTTTTCCGGCTGGCGTCCGCCTGCGCCGCGAGGGCGCGGCCCCCGGCGGCGCGGATCGCTTGCGCCCGCGCTTCGGCCGCTTCCGCGTTGTAGTCGACCACGCAGATGCTCGCGCCGGCCTCTGCCAAGCCCATTGCCATCTCCCCGGCCAGGACGCCGCCTCCACCAACCACAGCGGCGACCTTCCCATTGAGGGAAAAAAGGTCTCGATACATGAATGCCTTACTCCTCCAACTGTTGTAGCACGGCGGACCGGCGCCCTACGCCCGCGCCGGGCCGGCAATATCCTTCCCAACGCGAGTTTCCTATTCCACAACGTACTAGACGATCGGTACTGAAACGAGCCACGGGCGAGTACTGTTGCCGCAGCCCGCCGGAAACCGAAAACTGGAACTTGGGCTGAAATGGCCACAGTGGATCGAAAGACGGTGGAAATGCGTGAAGCGGCGCGGCTTCTTGCTCTGGTAGAGGCGGAGCGCCGCTATTTTCAGGAGATTCTGGCGAACGTGCCTGCCGGGGTCGCGGTGATCGCGTCGGATCTGTCGTTCGTCGCGGTCAACCGTAAGTTCCGTTTGATGTTCGGACTCCGGGCCGAGGACGCGTCGCGGTTATCGCTGGAAGCAGTGGCGGGCGGCGAGGATGTCCGGACAGCGATTCGGGAGGCCATCGAGACCGGAACGGCGCGCCAGGTGGCGGGCGCCGTTCTCCTCGGGGGCGCCACGGAACGGCGGGCCACGCTGACGGTGCAGCCGCTGGCCGGCTGGTCGGAGGAAACGGGCCGGGAAGCCGTTCTGTTGGTCGAGGAACGGGAGGCCGAAGCGCCCGACGCCGGCGCCGCACGGACCGGAGAGGTTCCGGCGCTGCTATGGGAGCGCGATCCGAAGACGCTGGACTTCGTATGGATCGGCGGGAGTCCCGACGCGCGGCTCGGTTTCTCCGAACAACAATGGCTGAGCCGGGACTTCCATCTCCGCCGCCTTCATCCTCGCGACCGGGCGTGGATGGATGAATACTACGCCAAAGCGGCGTCGCGTCCCGGCCCCGGCGCTTGCGAATTCCGGGGCGTGCGGTTCGACGGGCGCCAGGTGTGGCTGCGAGATTACTTTCAGGTCATCCCGGCGCCCGACGGCCAGCCGGCAAGGATCGTCGGCCTGACGGTGGACGCCGGCGAGCAGAACGCCCGAAGGGCAATGACGATCCAGGCGGAGAAAATGGCCGCGATCGGGCGGCTGACGGGCCGCATCGCGCACGAATGCAAGAGCCTGGTGGCGGCGTTGGCTCGCTACGGCGGTGAATTCCTGTCCACGCTGCCCGCGGATCACCCGGCCCGGAAGGGCGCCGAGGAGCTGGCGCCGCCCACGGAACGTCTACTCGCCTTGACGGCCGAACTGATGCCCCTGACACGCTTGCCGGCCCTCCCGATGCAGCGGGTGGAGCTGAATGGACTGCTGACGGCTCTCAAAGACGAACTTGGAGGGGCGCTGGGACCGGACGTCAGGGCCGAGTTCGAACTCGGGGAAGAGGCAACGGTCATAGCGAACGCGGAGGCCCTCTCGAACAGCATTCGGGAGATCGCGGAGCAGATACGCGAGTGGTTGAGCGGCGGCGGGCGCATCTTGATATCCGCCGCCCCGGCGGAGTTCAACGAAGCCTGCGCGGCGCCGGGCGAAGGCGCCAGACCCCGCCGCTACATGCGCGTCACGCTGAGTTCGCGGGAAGTGGAACTGGACCACGAGACGCGGAGCGGTCTGTTCGAGCCGGGGTTTGCGGGCAGGCTCGGCCGGAAAGGCCTGACCGGCGCATATCAGGCGGTTCGGGCAATGGGTGGAGACGCGCTGATCGCCGACGGACCGGGGGGCGGAACCGAATTCTCGATCTACCTCCAAAGGGCTCAAGGCGAACCGGCGGCGGGAGCGGTGAACCACGAGGAGACGCCGCGGCCGAGGACGATCCTGGTGGTCGAGGATGAACCCGGCATCAAGGCCCTGCTGCGCAAGGTCCTGCAAAAGCAGGGCTACACCGTGATTGAAGCCAGCGGCGGCGAGGAAGCGGTGCGGGTCGCCGATGACCACAAAGGACCGATTCACCTGCTTGTGACCGACGTGGTGATGCCGCGGATCAACGGTTACGAGCTTGCATACCGGCTCCGGACAACAAGACCATATCTGCGGGTGTTGTTCGTTTCCGCTTACGGCGCCCACGACCTCGGCGCCTATGGGTCGGCCCCATCCGGCGCCGCTTTCCTCCAGAAGCCGTTCAGCCTGGCGGCGCTGGCGGAACGGGCGAAGGCGCTTCTGGCGGAAGGAGCGGCCAGCTTTCAAGCCTGGGCCATCTGAGCGGCGAAGTCGAGAAACTGCCGGGCATAACGGTCGAGGTTCCGTTCGCCGCCGCCGCCCAACAGCGGTGAACACATCTCGTACGCGATTCCGCCGGTGTAGCCGCCTTCGCGCAGAGCGGCGATGAATCCCCGATAGTCGATGAAGCCTTCGCCCATCGGCACAGCCTGAATCCAGGCCGCGCGCGCCTCGTAGTTGACGAACTCGGGCAGGTAGCGGAAGCGCGGGCGTCGCTGGTAGTCGGCTACCGTGGTGTGGCAGGTCAGGGACGCCATCTCGCGGGCGGCGGCCAGGATATCGGTTCCGTGCAGGGCCGGCGACCAGGCGTCGAAGCACGCCCTGCAGTTGGGTTCGTCGACATCGGCGAGCAGGTCGCCGAGACTGCGATGGTCCGCCGCCAGGTCGTGGTGATTCTGAACGCCGATCGTGACGCCATACGCCGCGGCGCGCCGCGCGCATTCCTTCAGCGCATCGACCGTGATCCGCCATAACTGGCTGTACGAGACGGAGGCATGCTCGTAGCTGGTGAAGACGCGCACGATCGGAGCGCCGAGGTCGCGGGCCATGCGGGCGAGTTCCGCGACGTGCTGAATCTGTAGCTCGCGCTGGGGGATCTCGCCGTGCTCGAGATCGGCGCCGAAGTTGGTGTAGCCGGCGATGACGCGGCACTCGATTGCGCGGGCATCGAGCGCCTCGCGCAAGCGGCGGCACTCTTCCGGAGGGAAATCGAGCGGGGAAAGATGGGGCCGCTTGGCCATCAGCATGACGGCGGGAAAGCCGAGATCGGCTGCTTTACCAATGAACTGGTCCAACGTGAGACGAGTCTGGCCGGGCCATGCTCCGGCGTAGCTGACGGAATGTAGAATCGGCGTCAAGGTTTTCCTCCAGGGCAAGCAAGCCATTGTACCTGGGTGAAGGAACCCGCGATCCACTTTTCTCGGCCAGGTAACGGAGCCCGGCGTAAAATTCGACGTTACTGAAAATATCCCGGGTATGGCTGCTGGCCGCAGCCTAGGTCCAGCAGCCGCCCCCTGGCAAGATCAGCCCGCTCCTGAACCGCCCGTCGCAACAGCCGCTGGGCGACATGCCACGGGTGCGTCCAACCCCACGTCGACGAACCTCGCCCGGACAGCCGTCCCGCCGGATCTGAGCCCACGAAAAAAGGGATTTCGTCTTGCGCCTGCTCCGGCGGGATACGGCTTCCCTTCCGCGCAAGCCACGGTTGGACCAGACGACCTACTGCAACCAGCATGTAAAGGATTGCGGGTTTCCGGTCGAAGGGAAGTTTGGGGGACCGATTGGATGCCCGTGTATCCGCTCTTCAGGCAACGTTCGCTGAACGTCTTTCGGGTCAATGACGCGCTGCCGTTCGGCCGGAGACCGCCTGCCGCGCCGCCGGCGCCTGGACGAGAACGCCGGCGGGGCCGGTTGCCGGCGTTGGCCGCCGTCGCCGTAAGCATGGCGTGGGGCGCGCCCGCGGGAATTTCAGACGGGCAGCCGGCCGCGGTCGAGGTCCCGCCGTTTTTTGTCGCGTCGCGCGCGCCGGACTCAGGCCGGCCGGTCTTCCTGTTGCAGACGCGGCGGTTCGGAGCGAATTTCGACCACGGCGGGGCGGTTTTCCACGTGAACGGGCAAACGTTAGCCGTGCGGTTCGCAGGCGCGAGCGCGGAGGCCGCCATCGAGGGCGTGGACCGCCTTGAAGGCTATGCGAACTTCCTGTTCGGGGACGATCCGAGCCAATGGCGGACGGGGCTGCCCCTGTTCACCGGCCTGGTCTACCGGGAACTCTATCCGGGCATCGACCTGTCGTACTCGACAGCGCGCCGCGGCCTCAAAGGCGAATTCGTGGCGCGGCCGGGTTCCGATCCGGCGGCGATCCGGCTTCGCTACCCGGACGCTTCTTCCCTTTGGATCGCGGAGGACGGGAGCCTGGTGGTGGAGACGGCGGCGGGGCGGCTGCGCGAGTCTCCTCCCGTGGCGTATCAACTCAAAGACGGGGCGCGCGCGCCGGTGGCGGCGCGGTACCGGGTCCTGGAGCCGGCGGAGGTCGGTTTCGAAATCGGGGACTACGAACCGGCGCTGGCCCTGATCGTCGATCCGGAATTGCAGTTTTCGACCCTGCTGGGCGGAAGTTCGATCGACTACGTTACCGACCTGGCGGTGAGTCCGGCCGGGGAGATACACCTGGCGGGCTGGACCGATTCTGCGAATTTCCCGGTCGTGAACTCGATCCAGAACCGGGGCGGCAGCGTCGACGCGTTTGTCGTGAAGTACAACGCCGCGGCGACCGACGTGGCTTGGGCGACGTTTGTTGGCGGCTCGGGAGACGACCGGGCCAACGGCGTCGCGTTGGACAGCGTCGGCAACGTGTTCCTGGCGGGCTACACAACATCCACGAACTTCCCGAAGCAGGCGCCGCGGCAAAGCACGCTGGCCGGCGGTCGCGATGCGTTCCTGTTGAAGCTGAATGCGGCGGGTACGATGCTGGCGTTCAGCACCTATTTTGGTGGCTCTGGGCAGGACGACGCGCGCAGCGTCGCGGTCGACAGCTCCGGCAACGCCTATATCGCGGGAGGGACGTACTCGCCGAACTTTCCGATCCTCAACGCGTTTCAGAATCTTAATGCGGGAGGGCAGGACGCGTTCGCGGCGAAATTCAGCGGAACGGGGACTCTCCACTTCAGCACGCTGCTCGGCGGACAGTCCGACGACCGGGCAAACGGCGTCGCGGTGGATTCGAGCGGAAACGCGTACCTGACCGGCTCGACGGAATCCGTCAACCTGCCGGCCACCGGCGCCTTCCAACCGAGCCTCGCCGGCAGGCAGGACGCCTTCGTAGCCAAACTGAGCGCCGGCGGCTCGCAGCTTCACTATTGCACCTACCTCGGCGGCAGCGGCGGGGGCGGCGGGTCGCCGGAGGAGGGAGTGGACATCGCGGTGGACGTCGAGGGCAGGGCGTACGTGACCGGAAGCACGAGTTCCACCGATTTCCCGACGGCGTCTCCGGCGCAGGCCGTTCACGGCGGCGGCGTTATGGACGCCTTCGTGACCAAGCTGAGCGCGGCGGGAAACAGCCTGGTCTATTCGACCTACCTCGGCGGGCGCAGCGCCGATTACGGGTTCGCGGTTACGGTGGATCCCCTACGCCAGGCGTATGTGGTCGGCCAGACGGCCTCGACGAACTTCCCGACGCTAGACCCGTTGCAGGCGGCGAACGCGGGCTTGCAGGACGGGTTCATCACGAAGCTGACCAGCGGCGGCAACGAACTGCTGTTCAGTTCGTACCTGGGCGGCAACGCGGCGGACGCCGCGGCCGGCGTTGGATTGGACGCCGCCGGTCTGCTGTATGTCGCGGGCGTGACGCAGTCCTCGAATTTCCCGAAAGTGAATGCCATCCAGCCCTGGCACGGGGGAGGGGTGGACTTGTTTGCGATCCGCATGCAGGACTATGTGCCTGCGCCACCGCAGGCGGTTTCCGTCAGCCCCTCGTCGGGAGCGGGCGTCTCGCAGACTTTCAGGCTCGTCTATTCCGATACTAACCGGTACCAGGAACTGGGCTGGGTATTCGTATTGTTCCAAGCGGGTCTGGAGCAGGCGAATTCCTGCTACGCCCAATACAGGCAAAGCGAGAGGGCGGTGTACCTGCGCAGCAACGAGGGCAGCTCGTGGCTGGGCCCTGCCGAGATCGGAACGGCAGGAACGCTCGAGAACAGCCAGTGCGCGATCAACCTCCAGGGCACAACAGCCTCGGGGAGCGGAACGACGCTGACGCTCGACCTGGCCGTGAGTTTCAAGGAGCCGTTCGCGGGCTCGAAGACCATCTACATGTACGCGTCGGACACCTCCGGGCTGAACACGGGATGGGTCAGCCGCGGAAGCTGGAGCGTGTCGGGCTTTGCGCCGAAAGCGGTTTCCGTTACGCCTTCCAGCGGAAGCGCCAACTCGCAGACATTCACCTTCGTCTATTCCGACGCCGATGGATACGCGCAGCTCGGGTGGGGATATGCGCTGTTCCAGACATCGATCCTCCAATCCAACGCCTGCTACGTACGTTACGAACGGGCGACGAACACCCTCTGGCTGAGGAACGACGCGGGCAATACGTGGGCCGGCCCGATCGCGCCCGGCGTCGCCGGGGCCCTCTCCAATTCGCAGTGCTCGCTGAACGGCGCCGGATCGAGCGCTTCCGGGTCCGGAACCACGCTGACGGTGAACCTGGCGCTCACCTTCGGCGGGGCGTTCATCGGTGCCAAGAACATCTACATGCTGGCCGGCGACCTCACGGGTCTGGACTCGGGATGGCAGACCCGCGGGGCGTGGTCGATTCCTGGCAATCCGCCGCAGGCCGCGTCGATGAACCCGTCAAGCGGGACGGGCGTGACCCAGACGTTCCAGTTCGTCTTCACCGACGCCGACGGCTTCGGACAAATCGCGTGGTCGTACGCGCTGTTGCAAGCGAACCTGGTCCAGTCGAGCGCCTGCTACATCCAGTACAAGCAAACCGACAACACGCTGTGGCTGCGGGACGACGCGGGGACCGCCTGGCTGCCGCCGATCGCCGCCGGCGCCAGTGGAACCCTCCAGAACAGCCAGTGCATATTGAACGCGCAAACCTCGTCGGTGAGCGGCTCGGGCGTCACGCTGACGTTGAACCTGTCGATTACTTTCAAACCGGCGTTCCTGGGATCGAAGAAGGCGTACATGTACGCGATCGACGCCACGAACCTGAATTCCGGCTGGCAGCAGCGCGGGACCTGGACCGTAGGCGGGTGGGCGCCGGAGGCAGTTTCGGTCACTCCGTCAAGCGGGAGCGGGAATACGCGGTCCTTCCGCCTCGCTTACAACGACAACGACGGCTTCACCCAACTGGGGTGGAATCTCGTTCTGTTCCAGACGCAAATCGTCGGCGCGAATTCATGTTACGTGCAGTACAAACGAAGCGACAACAGCTTGTGGCTGCGAAACGACGCGGATAATGGCTGGTTGGGGCCGGTGACGGCAGGCGCGTCCGGTACGCTCGAGAACAACCAGTGCCGGATCAACGCGGCTACATCGGCCGCTTCCGGATCGGGAAGCACGCTGACCGTAGATGTCGATTTGACGTTCAAGGCGGCCTTTGCGGGCGTCAAGAACGTATACATGCTCACGTCGGACACCACGGGACTGAGCTCCGGCTGGCAGACGCGGGGAACGTGGACGGTTCCCTGAGTTCGCTCAGCTCGCGTTCACGGGAACGGAGCCGGCCCGGTAAGCGTCGATGACGTCGCCGGCCGCGCCTTGCATGATTACCGCGCCCGATTCGATCCAGAGGGCGCGTTCGCATAGCATTCGTAGCATGTCCGGTGCGTGCGAGACGCACATCAGGATCTTGCCTTCCTGTTTCATCCGGAGGATGCGGGTCAGGCACTTCTGCTGGAAGTCCTGATCGCCGACCACCAGAACTTCGTCCAGCAGCAGGATGTCGGCTTCGACGTGGACGGCGATCGAAAAGCCGAGCCGGAGGATCATGCCCATCGAGTACGTCCGGAGCGGTTCGTTGATAAACGAGCGCAGCTCCGAAAAATCGACGATCTGCTGGTAGCGTTCCTCCGTCTGTTTTTTTGTCAGCCCGCACAGCGCCGCGTTCAGCCGCAGGTTCTCGGCCCCGGTCATGTCGTAGTGGAAACCGGAGCCGAGTTCGAGCAGCGCCATCACGCGGCCTTCCACTTCCACCAGGCCGGACTCCGGCGTGGTCAGCCCGGCGACCAGACTGAGCAGTGTGCTCTTGCCGGCGCCGTTGTGGCCGATCACCGCCAGCGATTCTCCTGCGCCGAGTTCAAAGGTGACGTCGTTCAAGGCGCGGATCGGCTCACGAGGCTTGCGGCCCATGGTTTCGACAAAAAAGCGCCAGAAAAACTGCCGCGATTGCCTCGAATAAACTTTCGATACGTGATAGAAGCGAACAAAAGGCATGAGCTACAGATAATCTGCGAACTTCCTTTGGAGACGGCGGAACAATAAGAATCCGAGCGCCAGGAAGGACACGGAGACGACGGGCAACTTCACCAACAGGGACTCCGGCGGCATTCTTCCCTCCATGATGATGGCGCGGCACGCCAGCACGACGGCGGCGACGGGATTGTACTGGTAGACCGACCGATACTCCGGCGGAATCATGGCGAACGAGTAGAAGATCGGTACCAGCCAGAACAGGACCGTGTTGGCGGATTCGACGACGTAGCGTACGTCCCGAAAATAGACATCCAGCGCGGAAGTAACCAGCGCGAGGCCGCACACGAAAACGATCTCCAGCGCGAAGATTACCGGCAACAGGAGCCAGTACGCGTTCACCGCGTAGCCGGCCAGCAGCGCCAGAAACACGAGCAGCCCGATCTGAATGAGGAAATGCAGGCTGTTGGCGAGCACCGTAGCGACCGGCAGCAGTTCGCGCGCCAGTGGCACGCGCTTAATCAGCCCGGAATTTCCGTAAATCGAAACGGTGGCCGACTGCCAGGAGAGAGAAAAGAAGTTGAAGATTACCAGACCCGACAGGATCGAGATGTGGAAATTCTTAACGGCGACATTCGGGAATATTCTGGTGAAGACGAACGTCAGCACCGCCATCATCACCAGCGGGTTCAGCAACGACCAGAACACGCCCAGCGACATGTTGCGGTAGCGGATCTTGAAATCGCGCGAGATCAGGTTGCGCAATACGAATCCATAGTTCTTACGGCGCATGGGAAGGCGCTAACAACCGGCGTTGCTCCCCATTATAACCGGGCGCCGGAGGGCTGCGGCTCGATTCGGCCCGAGGCGGCTAAAGGCGATCTCTGTTCCGGCCGAAGGGAAGGGAGAGGTACGGCAAGACGTATGCGCCGAATGCACGACTCTCGCTGCCTGTCGGGGGCGCTCTCCGGGCTGGTCATTGCGGTTGTCGCGGTGACGGCCGGCCCGGCCTGCCAGGGACAACAGCCCGCCGCCGCGACCATCCCGTCTTTCTTCATCGGCTCGCGGGAGCCCGCCGCGGACGGGCAGGATTTTCTGTTGCAGACGCAGCAATTACGCGCCCGGTTCGATCGCGTGGGGGTCGAATTTCAGTTGCCCGGAGGGCAACTCTCGCTGCGATTCGCGGGAGCGGATGCCCGCGCGACAGCGGTAGGAACGCAACCGCTCCCGGGTCGGGCGAACTTCCTCATCGGCGACGAACCGCAAGGCTGGCGGACCGGACTGCCGCTGTTCTCGGCGATCGAGTACCGCGGCCTTTATCCCGGCGTCGACCTGCGCTACGCGATTTCGGAAGGGAGGCTGAAATCGGAATTCGTGATACGAGCCGGCGCCGATCCGGGCGACATCCGGCTTTCCTATACGAACGCCGCGCGCATCCGCATCGAGGCCGACGGGAGCCTCGAAGTCCAATCGGATACCGGACGGTTGCGCGAATCGCCGCCGGTGGCTTTTCAGAGGACGGGCGCCGGGCGGGTGAGCGTCGCCAGCCAATACCGGATGCTTCCGGATGGCGCGGTGGGCTTCCGGATCGGTCCGTACGACGCACGGTACGACCTGATCATCGACCCCGAACTGCAGTTTTCGACCCTGCTGGGCGGGAGCTCGCTCGACTACGCCACCGATCTCGCCGTCACGGCCGAAGGCGAGATTTACCTGGCCGGCTGGACCGATTCGGTGAACTTTCCGGCCGTCCAGCCGCTGCAAAATCGCGGCGGCAGCGTGGATGCGTTCGTCGTGAAGTTTAACGCGGCGGCAACGGAGATCCTCTACGCGACATACATCGGCGGCTCGGGAGACGACCGCGCCTCGAGCGTGGCCGTGGACGGCGCGGGGAATGTCTTTCTCACCGGCTATACGAGTTCCACGAATTTCCCCAGGCAGGCGGCTCTTCAGAACTCGCTCGCCGGCGGACGCGACGCGTTCATCGTGAAGCTCGCCGCGTCCGGAACGAGCCTCCTGTTCAGCACGTACTGGGGCGGCGCGGGCCAGGATGAAGGGCGGTCCGTAGCCGTGGACGGGGCGGGCAACGCCTACGTTGCCGGGGGTACGTACTCCTCGAATTTCCCGGTTTCAGGCGCCTTCCAGAACCTCAACGCGGGCGGACAGGATGCGTTCCTGACAAAGATCGGGGCCACGGGGATCCTGCACTACAGCACGCTGTTTGGCGGCCAGGCCGACGACATCGCCAACGGCGTGGCGGTCGACGCCGGCGGATCCGCCTACATCACGGGCCGGACCCAGTCGGCGAATCTTCCGGCGCTCGGCGCTCTGCAACCGGCCCCGGGCGGCGGGCAGGACGCTTTCATAGCGAAGTTCAGCGCGGGCGGTTCGCAACTGGCTTACAGCACGTATCTGGGCGGCACGGGCGGCGGAATCGGGAGCATCGAGGAAGGCGTGGACATCAAGGTGGATGCCGCCGGGAGCGCCTACGTCGTCGGCAGCACGAGTTCGACGGATTTCCCACTCTACAATCCAGTCCAGGGATATTACGGAGGCGGAGGCGTAGACGCGTTCGTCGCCAAGCTGACTCCGGATGGCCGCAATTTTGCCTACTGCACCTACGTCGGCGGCAAAGGTTCGGACTATGGCACGGCGATCGTAGTGGACGCGGGAGGGAAGGCGATCGTCGCCGGGCACACGTCCTCCACGAACTTTCCGGCCGTCAACCCCATCCAGGCGTCCATGGCCGGGGTCACCGACGCCTACGTGGTGAAGCTTGACGCCATCGGCAGCGCGTTCCTGTTCGGCACGTACCTGGGCGGATCGCTCTCCGATGGCGCGACGGCGGTCGGACTGACGCCGGGAGGCCTCATCCTGGCGGCTGGGACCACGCAATCGTCGAACTTTCCGGCGCGCGGCGCCTTACAACCCTGGCTCGCCGGGGGCGTGGACTCGTTCCTGGCCAGAATCGCGGACTACGCGCCTGCGGCGCCCCAGGCGGTGGCGGTTAGCCCGTCGGTGGGCGATGGTTCGGTCCAGACGTTCGATTTCTTGTACGCCGACCTCAACGGATTCGACGAGATCCAGTGGGCGTACGTTCTGTTCCACTCGCAACTGAATCAAGCCGGCGGGTGTTACGTGCAATACAAGCAGAACGAGAACACGCTCTGGCTGAGGAACGACGCGGGCAATGCCTGGATGGGGCCGCTGGCGGCGGGGCTTCCAGGATCGCTTGAGAACAGCCAGTGCGCAATCCAGGCGCAGTCGGCCAGCGTCGCGCTCAGCGGGTTCAGTCTCGCCTTGCGTCTGACGATCGCGTTCAACCCCGGTTTCTCCGGAACAAAGACGATTTACATGTACGCCGCGGATACCTCCGGACTGAACTCCGGATGGCAGTCCAGGGGGGCGTGGGCGACGCAACTTCCCGCGCCGCCGCAATCGATTGCGGCGGCCCCGCCGAGCGGAAGCGGCATCTCGCAGAGTTTCGCTTTCACGTTCGCCGACGACAACGGCTTCCAGCAGTTGGGATGGGTCTATGCCCTATTCAACACCCAACTGACAGGATCGAACTCCTGTTACATACAGTACCGGCAGAGCGATAACACTCTTTGGCTCCGCAACGACGCCGGCAGCGCGTGGATAGGGCCGGTGGCGGTCGGTTCGTCGAGCGCGCTGGAGAACGGCCAGTGCGCGATCAGCGCCGGAGCTTCGTCCGTCGCGCGGCAAGGCATCGCGCTGACGCTCACCACGACGTTGACGTTCAAGCCGGCCTTCGCGGGACCCAAGAACATCTATCTGTACGCGATTGACACGACCGGTTTGAACTCGGGATGGCAGCAGCGCGGCTCGTGGACAACGCAGGCGCCGCTGGCGCCGGCCGCGGTTTCGGCGATCGTCCCCATGGTTGCCAGTACTTTGCAGACGTTCAGCTTTGCGTTCTCCGACGGGAACGGATACCAGGATCTGAGCTGGACGTACGGGCTGATCCACTCGGTTCTCAACCAGGCCGGGGCCTGCTATGCGCAGTATAAGCGCAGCGACGCCACGCTGTGGCTGCGAAACGACGCCGGGACGGCTTGGATCGGCCCTCTCCCGGCAGGCGCCGCGGGAACGCTGGAAAACAGCCAATGCGCGCTGCACGGCCAGATGTCGTACGCTTCCGGCGAGGGTTCGACGATGATTCTCAACCTGGCCTTCTCCTTCAAGCCGGCGTTCAACGGGTCCAAGAAGGTCTACATGTACGCCATAGACAGCGCCGGACTGAATTCCGGATGGCAGCAACGCGGAACGGTATCCATCGCCGTTCCTTGAAGGCGCGCGCGTCTAGTTTAGTACACGCTCTCGCAAATACGGTCGCCGAACCTCCGTTTTCATCCAGGGTTGTGGCTTCCTGCAGTGAACGATTCACAACCTTTTCAGCGCGCGCAAATCCAATGCTCCTAACCACTTGCCTCCCGCCGCACCCGTCATTCCTTGCCCTCCCGTGCTACCCTGTTACCGGGAGGCCCTCCTCTTTCCTCGCCTCCCGCCCCAATTCTTCGCATAAGGAGTTGTAATCCATCGTGTCTGACTACAAATCGTCCGCCGAATCGGCCAAACCCTCCGGCCCCACAGGGCCCCGCACGGACGCTGGCAAGGCTCGCTCGGCCCGTAATTCCCTGAAACACGGCCTGACCAGCCGCGAACTCTTCGTCCCGCCCGGCGAACTCGATAACTTCGTCGATTTCAAGGCCACCCTGCTCGAGGAAATCCAGCCCAAGGGCGCCCTCCAGATGGCCGCCTTCAACCACCTCCTCCATGCCGCCTGGACCCTCGACCACATCCGCGCCATGGAAGCCAGCTACCTCGCCCTCGGCCCCGACGCCCTCGAAAGCAAGGAAACCCGGCACGGCCTCGACCTCGTGCTCCGCTACCTCGCCCGTCACGAGCGCTCCTACTACCGCGCCCGCAAGGAGCTCGAGGAACTCCAAACGGCCGAGGCCGCTCGCGGAACCATTCCCCCCGACATCCTCCAGATCGTCCCTCCGGCCGCTAACCCCATGAAAGTAAATTCTGCGAAACGAACTGCCGATATCGCCTGGCCGATCGAGGAAATGATCACGATTACCCGCACAAACCCCGAACTCCCCCCCGCCTCCGACCCCAACGGTCTCGATCCGGTGCCCGCGCCCATCCTTATGACCCGCTAAACCCCCTCCAATTCTCTTCTTCTTCCGGTCTCTGCGCTCTCCGTGTCTCCGCGGTGGATTGAGAACCCCGAAAAATGGCGCGACCGAGCGCGGCGGAAGCTATGCGAAGCGCCTCGCTATCTCACGATTTTCGGCAAGGAACCGGACTGTCCGAACAATGCCTTCCCGGATCGAATAGCGCGGTCTCCAGCCGAGGGCGCGGATCCGCGCGCAGTCGAGATAGATGAACGGATTGTCTCCGATCCAGCCCCGGTCGCCGCCGGAGTAGGAGATCTCCGGCCGGACGCCGAGTTCCTCGCAGATCCAGCCGATCGAATCGTCCACGGCGCAGTATTCATCCGTGCCGAGATTGAAGATGTTCACCCGCGCCGATGCCTTCTCGGTCGCTAGCAGTATGGCGTCCACGCAGTCCTGCACGTAGAGATACGATTTCCGTTGGCGGCCATTGCCGAGCACCCTCAGCCGGTCCGGGTGTTCCGCCAGTTGGCGGTAGAAATCCAGCACGTGGCCGTGCTTGTACCGCTCGCCCAGGATCGACACGAACCGGAAGATGTGCGCCTGGAACCCGAATGCTTCGCAATAGGCTTCGATCAGGCCCTCGGCGGCCAGCTTCGAGGCGCCGTATAACGAAGTCTGAATCGGGAAAGGCGCGTCCTCCGGCGTCGGAATCACCGCTGCTTCGCCATAAATCGATCCTGTGGAAGCGAAGCCGATGCGGCGGACGCCGCGCGTCCTCATCGCCTCGAGTAGGTTTGAGGTCGCGATGGTATTCTGTTCCAGGTCGATGCGCGGCCGCTCGACGCCGAAACGGACGTCGGCGTTCGCCGCCAAGTGGAACACCAGTTCGACGTCATCGAGCGCGGCCGCGATTGCAGCGGGATCGAGCAGGTCTCCGCGGACAAGGCGGAAGCGAGAGGACATGGAGGCCGAATCGAGGAACTCCAGGAATCCGGTGGAGAGGTTGTCGAAACCGGCCACGCCGTGTCCCGCGGCCAGGAGGCGGTCCACCAGGTTGCTCCCAATGAAGCCGGCGGCGCCGGTAACGAGTATCCGCATGGTTCAGACGTTGGCAGCCGCCGTCCGCGCACAGCGCTCCACCCCCCGGAGCGACCGGCGGATGCGGAGGATGTCGACGACGTTCTGAAGGTTGCCCTTGAACAGCTCGAGTCTGCTGTCGCCGTCGTCGCGCCACCGGATGGGCGCTTGCGCGATTCGGTATCCCATGCGCTGCGCCAGCGCCAGGATCTCGACGTCGAACATGTAGCCGTCGATCTTCTGACAGGCAAAGATGCGCTTGGCCACGTCGCGGCGGAAGAACTTGAAGCCGCACTGCGAATCGTGAATGCCCGGAAGCCCGACCAGCGTCTGCATGAACAGGTGAAACCCCTTCGAGCCGACGCGGCGGTACCACGGCTGTCTGCGCTCGATGCGGGAACCCGACATGGCGCGCGAGCCGGTTGCCAGTTCGTACCCGGCGCGCAGGTACGGCTCGAGCTTTTCGAACTCCTCGACGGGAACTTTGTTGTCCGCGTCCATGTAGCCGATAATCGCGCCTTCAGCGATGGCGACCGCGTCGCGGATGCCAAGACCTTTTCCGGCGCGGCCGGGGCGGCCGAACACTTGAATCGCGGGATCGGCGCCGGCCATCCGCCGGACCAGTTCGCGCGTGCCGTCGTCGCCGTCGGCGGCAACGATGATTTCGTACCGCATGCCGCGCCCGGCGAAGTAAGCCGCCACGTCCCGCACGGCGGTTTCGATGGCGGCGGCCTCGTTATACGCGGGAAGAATGACGGTGATATCGGGGGCGTGCTTCAACGGGATTGCTTACAATCTCTACTGTAGTACATGCCCGAACCGGCAAACCGGCAACCGGACCTCTCCGGCCGGACCTGTATCGTCACCGGTGCCGCCCGAGGACTCGGCGCCGCGATCGCCGGGAAACTCTGGGCTTGCGGCGCCAGCCTGTTACTGGTGGGACGGGATCTTGTGCGTCTCGAAGAGCGGCTCGCGACCCTGCGGCGAACGGAGAAGGCGGGTCGGAGCGGGCACGCGTTCGCGGCCGACCTTTCCGACCCCGGCGCCGCGGAGCGGATCGTGGCGGAGGCGCGCCGCGTTTGGCCGCGGCTGGACGGACTGGTGAATAACGCGGCGATCCAGGGTCCCATCGGACCTCTCGAAGATAACAACTGGGCGGAATGGACGCGGACGATACAGGTGAACCTGCTCGCGCCGGTGAACCTGTGCCGCCTGGCGGTTCCCTGGATGCGCGCCGGCGGCGGCGGCAGCGTCGTGAGCATGTCGGGCGGCGGCGCGACCTCCCCGCGTCCGAACTTCACGGCTTACGCTACGGCCAAGGCGGCGCTGGCTCGCTTCAGCGAGACCCTGGCGCGCGAGACAGAGGCGTTCGGCGTCCGGGTGAACTGCATCGCTCCGGGCGCGATGAACACCGATATGCTGCGGGAGGTGATCGCGGCCGGCGCCGCCCGCGTCGGAAAGGCCGAGTACGAACGGGCATTGCGCCGCGACATCGAGGGCGGCGACCCGCCCGAGCAAGCCGCCGAACTCGTGGCCTATTTGCTGTCCGAGGACAGCCGCCGCATCTCGGGGCGGCTCATCAGCGCCGTGTGGGATCCGTGGCGGGAGTTCTTTAAGGACGGCGATCCGTTTGAGGACGCCGATCTCTACACGCTCCGGCGCGTGACGCCCGACGCCAAGGAAGGCGGGCGCTGAGTGCGGGTGGCAATCGTCGGATGCGGCTTGATTGGAGGCAGGCGGGCGCGCTCGCTGGGCGGCTGCCGGCTTGTGGCCTGCTGCGACTCGATCCCGGAGCGGGCGCTGGGGCTGGCGCGGCAATTCCCCGGCGCGGAATCTTCCGCCGACTGGCGCCAAACCGCGACCCGGCCGGACGTGGACATCGTGGTGGTCGCCGCCACGCACAACATGCTGGCGCCTGTGGCCGCGGAAGCGGCCGCCGCCGGGAAACACGTTCTCGTCGAGAAACCGGGCGCCCGAAGGCCGCGCGAATTGGACGCGGCGCTTGACGCGGCGCGGCGGACCGGCGCCGTGGTGCGGGTCGGCTACAACCACCGGTACCACCGGGCGATGGTGAAGGCGCGCGAGATCTTCGACAGCGGCGAGCTCGGCGAGCCGATGTTCCTGCGGGCGCGCTACGGGCACGGCGGCCGGCCCGGCTACGAAAACGAATGGAGGGCGGACCCCGAGCTTTCCGGCGGCGGCGAGCTGCTGGATCAGGGCAGCCACCTGATCGACCTGGCGCGCTGGTTTCTCGGGGAATTCGTGGAAACGAAGAGCTATTTGGGCACGTTTTTCTGGAAAATGCCGGTCGAGGATAATTGTTTTCTGCTGCTGCGCACGCGGGATGGGAAGGTCGCCCAGTTGCACGCCAGTTGGAGCGAATGGAAAAACACGTTCTCGCTGGAAATCTACGGGCGCGAGGGTAAGCTTGAGATCAGCGGCCTGGGCGGCAGTTACGGGGTTGAGCGGCTGGCGTTCTACCGCATGTCCGCGGCGATGGGGCCGCCGGAGACCACCATCTGGGAGTACCCCATGGCCGACAACTCCTGGGCCGCGGAGTTTGACGCGTTCCTCGAAGACATCCGGCTGGGACGCGAGTCTTCCCCGGGACTCGCCGACGCCCGGGCGGCGCTCACCATCATCGAAAGCGTTTATCGGGAGTCCGGTCTTTGATCATCACGCGCAGTCCGTTGCGTATCTCGCTGGGCGGGGGCGGCACGGATATTCCTTCGTATTACCGCGAGCACGGCGGCTTTCTCATCGCCGCTGGGATCGACAAGTACGTCTACGTCACGCTGCACGAGACGTTCCGGCAGGAGATCATCGTCAAGTACTCGAAGACGGAACTGGTTCGTTCGGCCGAAGAGATCGCGCATCCGATCGTGCGGGAAGCGCTGCGCCTGATCCAGATCGAGGATCCTCACCTCGAGATCACCAGCATGGCGGACATCCCGGCAGGGACCGGGCTGGGGTCCTCCGGCAGCTTCACGACCGCCCTGCTGCGCGCGCTGCACGCCTACAGGAAAAATTTCGTGCCTCCGCGGGAGCTGGCCGAGCAGGCCTGCCACATCGAGATCGACCGTTTGGGAGAGCCGGTGGGCAAGCAGGACCAGTACATCGCTGCGTTCGGCGGAATCACCTGCTTCACGTTTCCCCCCGACGGCGAGGTCCGGCCGGAGCCGCTGCGCATATCGCCGGCGACCCTTCACGACCTTGAAGACGGCCTGGCGCTTTTTTTCACCGGATTCAGCCGTTCCGCGTCCGACATCCTGCGCGACCAGGACCAGCGGACGCGCGCGAACGACCCCGGCATGCTGGACAATCTCCACTACGTGAAGGAGCTGGGGCGCCAGTCCAAGCAGTGCCTCGAAGAAGGAGACTTGCGCGCCTTCGCCGGACTGATGCATACCCACTGGGAACACAAGAAAAAGCGATCGCGCGGAATGTCGAACTCCCTGATCGACGACTATTACGGCCTGGCGCGGCGGAACGGCGCGTTGGGAGGGAAACTCATCGGCGCCGGTGGCGGCGGTTTCCTGATGTTCTACTCGGAAGACAAGGCGCGCGTGCGGCGCGCCATGCGCGAGGCGGGTCTGCAAGAGGTGCGCTTCCGGTTCGATTTCGAGGGCACCCGCGTCGTCGCCATCTCATGAGCGCGGATCTGTTCCCGGTGGCGATTCTGGCCGGCGGCCTGGCGACGCGGCTGCGGCCGCTGACCGAAAACCGGCCCAAGGCGCTGGTGGAGATCAACGGGGAGCCGTTTCTGGCGCATCAATTGAGGCTGCTGAAGCGGCGGGGCATCTCCCGGGTAGCGCTGTGCGTCGGCTACCTTGGCGAGGCGGTCCGGGATTTCGCGGGCGACGGCAGGGCGTTCGGGCTGCGAATCGAGTACTCGCAGGACTGGCCGGATCTGCGGGGCACGGCGGGCGCGGTCGCCAAGGCTTTGCCGCTGCTGGGCGAGCGATTCTTCGTCCTGTACGGCGATTCGTATCTTCCGTGCGATTACTGCGCGGCGCAGGAAACCTTCCTCGCCAGCGGCCGGGCGGCGATGATGACCGTGTTTGCCAACGACGGCCGGTGGGATGCCAGCAACGTGGAGTTTGCCGGCGGACGAATCGTGGCTTACGATAAGAAACAACGATCCGCGCGCATGCGCCATATCGACTACGGTCTCGGCGCGTTCCATCGCTGGGCATTCGAGAACCTGGCGCCGGACAGGAGTCACGATCTCACGGACATCTACCAGGATCTTCTGCGGCGCGGCGAGCTGGCCGCGTTCGAGGCAGGCGAGCGCTTCTACGAGATCGGATCGTTCGAGGGCATCCGGGAACTGTCCGAATATCTGAAGACGTCCACATGAGTTTTGTCAAGCAGTATCTGGAGGAAGCGGCGGCGATCGTGGCGCGCCTGGACGTGGAGGCGATCGACCGCCTGGCGGAACTGCTGGCCGAGACCCGGCGCCGCGGCGGACGCCTGTTCATTCTGGGCGTCGGCGGAAGCGCGGCCAACGCTTCACACGCGGTGAACGACTTTCGAAAGATCGCCGGAATGGAAACGTATGCGCCGACGGACAATGTTTCGGAATTAACGGCGCGGACGAACGACGACGGCTGGTCTACGGTGTTCGAGGCGTGGCTGCGCACCAGCCGGCTGAACGGCGACGATGCGGTCCTGGTTCTCTCCGTGGGCGGCGGCAGCGAGGAGAAGAACGTCAGCCCGAACCTGGTTAGGGCGCTGAAGCACGCCAGGAGTGTGGGCGCCCGGGTTGGCGGCATCGTCGGCCGCGACGGGGGCTTCGCGGCCACGGTGGCGGACGCCTGCGTCGTCGTGCCGGTGGTGAATCCCGCGCACACGACGCCGCATACCGAAGCCTTTCAAGCGGTAGTGTGGCACCTGCTGGTGACCGACCCCAGGCTCAAGCAGGCCGAGACCAAGTGGGAGTCCGTACGTTGAGCCGCAGGGCCGTCTTCCTGGACCGCGACGGAGTACTGAACCGCCCGGTGATCCGCAACGGGAAACCGCATCCGCCGCCTTCGAGGTCGGAATTCGAGATACCGCCCGAAACGGAGACCCTCCTCGGCCGGTTGAAGGAGCGAGGTTTCCTTCTGCTGGTGGTGACCAACCAACCGGATGTCCGCCGCGGTCTGCAATCGCGGGACGAAGTGGAGCGGATGCATGCGCTATTGCAGGCGCGGTTGCCCATCGACGGCATCTTCACCTGCTACCACGACGACGCGGACGAGTGCGAGTGCCGCAAGCCGAAGCCCGGCCTGTTGCGCCAGGCGGCCAGCGCGCACGGAGTGGACGTCGCCGAAAGCTATTTGGTGGGCGACCGGTGGCGCGACGTGGACGCCGGACGCGTGGCGGGCTGCCGCGTCGTGTGGATCGATTACGGCTATCGCGAGCGTGGTCCGGCCGCTGAGCCCGACGCCCGCGTGAACTCGCTCGAGGCGGCGGTCGCGTGGATCGCGGAGCAGGATGAAAAGCGTCGCTGACCTTCGGGTAAAGCTGTTCGCCGACGGCGCCGACGCGGCGTCGATGATCCGGCTCGCCGCCAACCCGCTCATCCGGGGATTCACCACGAACCCGTCGTTGATGCGCAAGGCGGGCATCGCCGGCTACGAGGGTTTCGCCCGGCAGGTTCTGTGCGCCATTCGAGATGCGCCGGTGTCGTTTGAGGTATTGTCGGACGATTTCAAGGAAATGGAGCGCCAGGCAAGGAAAATCGCGGCCTGGGGCGCCAATGTCTACGTAAAAATCCCGGTGACGAACACCTCCGGCGCGTCGTCGGCCGGACTTGTCCGCCGGCTCAGCGGCGACGGCTTGAAGCTGAACGTGACCGCGGTGATGTCCCTGGACCAGGCGCGGAAAGTGAACGAGGCGCTGGCGGGGGATGCGCCGGCGATCGTCTCCATATTCGCGGGACGAATCGCCGACACCGGGCGCGACCCTGCGCCAATCATGTCGGCGGCGGCGGAGATGCTTGCCCCCCGGCCGCATATCGAGCTCCTGTGGGCGAGCCCTCGCGAGGTCCTGAATATCTTCCAGGCCGACGCGGCGGGATGCCACATCATCACCGTCACGAACGACCTTCTTGCCAAACTTTCGACGGTGGGGAAGGACTTGGACGAGTTTTCGCGGGAAACAGTGCGGATGTTCTACGAAGACGGGCGCGAATCCGGCTACGAGCTGTAGAGAGCCCGTTCCAAACCGCGGGTGTGGGGCAGGCGGCAACCTCCCCTGGCGCATGATATGCTCGCGGGTGGAAGCGTCCCGCCGGAGTCGTGGCAGCGGCGCCGCGGATCGCGCTCATTGACTGGGGAACCCTTGAGATGGCAGCGTACGATATCGTCACTGTGGGCGGCGGCGTGGCCGGTTCGGTCCT
Organism: Bryobacteraceae bacterium; assembly: GCA_026129905.1. Classification (GTDB taxonomy): domain Bacteria; phylum Acidobacteriota; class Terriglobia; order Bryobacterales; family Bryobacteraceae; genus JAHCHE01. Next base: position 159,597 of record JAHCHE010000010.1, read on the forward strand.
CGGCAAGGCGATGGCGGAGCGGGGCTATCGCGTACTCATCGTCGAACGCGAGACGGAGTTCAAGGACCGGGTTCGCGGGGAGTTCGTATTCCCGTGGGGAGTTGCCGAGGCGAAGCATCTGGGCGTTTACGACGCTCTTATCCAGGCCGGCGGCCATCACCCGAAGTACTGGACCGATTACGCCGGCCCGGATCCGTTGCCATCCCGGGATTTCGCCGAGGACACGCCCCAGAGACTGCGAGGTCTGTGCATCTATCATCCGCGGATGCAGGACGCGCTGATCGAGGCCGCGGAAGCTGCCGGCGCCGAGGTTCGGCGGGGAGTTCGGGTGCGCGCGATCGAACCGGGCCGCCAGCCGAGAGTCCTCCTGGACGGACACGGCGGCCCCGCCGCTGTAACCGCCCGCCTGGCGGTCGGCGCAGACGGGCGGTCGTCCCTGGCGAGGAAGTGGGGTAGCTTCGATGCGCGCGAGGACCCTCCCGGCAATCTCTTCGCCGGCGTGCTGGTCGAGAACGCGCCTGCTTCCGCCGAGAACAGCATCTGCATGCTGAATCCGTCTCAACTGCGGATTGTCCTTTACCTTCCTCAGTCCGACCACTCCGGCCGCGCCTACCTGGGGTCCCGGGGGGACACCGCCGTTCGGCTGAGCGGCGGCGGTTTCCTCTCGTTCCTCCGGGAGTGCGCCGCCAGCGGGCTGGCGCCCGGGTTGCTCGACGGCGCGCGCCAGGCAGGGCCGCTGGCCACTTTTGACGGCGCCGAATCCTCGGTCGGCCATCCCTACAAGAACGGCATCGCGCTTGTGGGCGACGCCGCCGCGACCAGCGATCCGACCTGGGGCCAGGGCCTCTCGCTGACTCTGCGGGACATTCGCGCGCTGCGCGACGCGTTGCTGGCGGACGACGACTGGGATGCCGCCGGGCACGCCTACGCCGCGGCGCATGACTACTATTACGATAAGGTTCGGACGGCCGTGTCCTGGTTCACTCAGCTTTTCATGCAGCCTGGGCAGGAAGCCGACGCCCTTCGCGCCCGGGCGCTGCCGCAGATGGCATCCGACCCGTTCTTCCTGCCCGACACGCTCATCGCCGGCCCCGACCTGGCGCCGCCGACACCGGAATACCGGGCGAAGCTATTTGGGGAGCGGCATTAGCGCGGTTCCCCGCCGGGCTCACTTTTCCCTCAGGATCCGGTCGATCCGTTCGGTCAGCATGTCCACGAAGCGGTCCGGGATGAAGCCGACGATCCGGCTGGCGACTTCGCCGCGTTTGTCGAAGATGATGGTGGTGGGGATCGAAGAAACGTTCAGCGCGCGCTGGAGCCCGTCCTCGAAATACACTTTCTTGCTCCAGCCGTACGTTTCCAGGAAGGGATTCACCGCGTCGCGTTCCTGGTCGGAGTTGATGTTCAGGAACACAACGTCGTCGCGTCCTTCGTACTTCGCCATCGCCTCCTCGTAGAGCGGTTGTTGGGCGCGGCAGGGCTGGCACCAAGTGGCCCAGAAGTCGGCCACCACCACCTTTCCGCGCAGCGACGATAGCTTCAGGCTCTCCCCTTCCAGCGCCGACAGCACGAACTCCGAGGGCGTGGAGAGGTCGTAGTTCGGGTCCGCCTTCCGGATGGCCGCCCGCTTGGCTTCCAGCAGGCCGGCGGCGCGGTCCCAGGCTTCCAGGATCAGGTCGCCCAGGCCGGCCTCGGAGTCGTGATGCTTCAAGTACAGCTCGTTCATGCGGGCGCGGTCCGCCGCCTGCATGGCGTCCGTGCGGTCCGGATCCGCGATGGCGAACGCCTCGGCGTAGGCGCGAATCGCTTCCTCGTCCCGGCCCAGCCGCGACAGCCACCGCCCGGCTTCGCGCGCCGACTCGGCGGTCGGACTGGTCTGGTAGCTCCTCCGCGCCAGTTCCACGGCTTCCTCCCGTTTGCCGAGGTTGCCCGCGGCCCGCGCCTGATAGAGCAGCGCCTTGCCCATGCGCATCTCCAGTTGGCGCATCAACTCGCCCCGGTTGGACACGGGCGGCGGCCCGGATTCCTCCAGCTTGCGCAGCGTCGCCTCGTACTGGCGGGCGTAAACGAGGGCTTTCTCCGACTCCGGTTGGGCGTCGTTGCGAAGCAGCGCGCGCGTCACCCGCTCGAGCACCGTGAAGTTGTCCGGCTCGCGGGTCAGCACGCGCTCGCCGAAGCGGATCAGGCGCGCGTGATCGCGGGCTTCCATGGCCGCCTGTACGATCGAGCGTTCGATTACCGGCCGGCGCGGCGTCTCGGGGTACTTCTCCAAGTGCTGTTCGAGCGCCCGGGCATAATCGATCGGGCTAGTTCCCGCTTCGGCCATCGCCCGGTTGAAATGGTCGCGCTCGGCGTCTTCGGGCGAGAGTTGCTGGCCGAGACAAGCGGCGGCGGATGCCGCCAGCAGCAGGAGGTTCCGCGCGGACGCGGCAGCCAATCGGCGGGCCGGCCGCCTCACTGCGCTTCTTTACCCTTATTGCCGCCGTTGGAGGCGTTATTGGAGCGGATGTAGGCGGCGAGGGCCCCGGCGCGGTCCCGCGCCATGTTCAGATAGCTCTGGTTGGCCACTACCCGGTCCAGCAACGGCAGAAACTGCTCGTACGCCACCAGCCGGTTCCGTTCGAGGGAGGCCTGCATTCGCAGGAGAACCTGGTTTACGCCCAGCTTGTCGAACCGCACGGTTCGCTCCAGGTTGATGAAGTGCTGCTCCGATTCGATGATGCGGGCGAACCAGTCGGCCAGCAGCGCGGCGTTCGGGTCCTGCGAGTAGTTGAACTTGACCTCGTTCTTGTGGCCGCCGGACTCGTAGCGGAAGACTTTCATCCCCATGTTGGCCACTTTGAGGCCGGATTCAAGCGGCTTTCGGAAATGGTCGAGCTTCGCCGCGAGGTCGAAGATCTCGTCCACCTCGGTTTTGCGGAGCTGGAACTCGAGGGGAACCTCATCCGGGTCGCTGACGCTTTCGCGGTAGGAGGCGCGGCCGTCCCGTTGCAGCGTCACCTGCGCATACGCCGGAACGGCGCCGGGCATGGTGCGGGAAAAGAAGATGTTCGGCGCCTCTTCCGCGCCAAGCGCGGCCGCGAAGCACAGCAGCAGACCTACTACCTTCAACGCAGTACCTCCATACGAGACGCCTGCACGCGCCGGCGGGTTGCGGCCGTTGTGGCGTGGCAAATCGCCACCGCCAGCGCATCCGACGCGTCTTCGGAAGCCAGTGGAGCTTCCAGCCCGAGCACGGAGGCCACCATCATCTGGACTTGCCGCTTCTCGGCCCGCCCGTAGCCGACCACGGCGGTCTTGATCGCCAGGGCCGAATACTCCGCGCACGGCAATCCGGCCTCGGCCACCGCCAGCAACGCAACGCCCCGGACATGCGCCAGTTTCAACGCGGTTTTCACGTTGGCGGCGTAGAAAACCTCTTCCACGGCCGCGGCGGCGGGCGCGTTCCGAGCGATCACCGCCCGGAGCGCCTCGGCGATCGCCTGCAAGCGGGTGGACAGCGGGTCCGCGGGTCGCGTGCGGACGACCCCCCAGTCGACCAGCCGGTGCGCGCGTCCGTCGCTTTCAATGACCCCGTAGCCTGTGCGCTCCGCGCCACAGTCGATCCCCAGTATTCGCATCCCGGTTGCCCTTAGCCGGCCGCCGCCCGGCGTCAGGCGGTCAGCCGCTCCAGTTCCGTTTCGTCGATATCGAAGTTTGAGTAGAGGCTCTGGACGTCTTCGTGCTCTTCGAGCGCCTCGCTCAGCTTCAGCATGCCGCTGGCGTTCTTGCCTTCGAGCTTAACCAGGTTCTGCGGAATCATGCCGATCTCGACTGTCGCCGCCGGAATCGAAGCCTGCTCGAGTGCGGCGACGATGGAATCGTGCGTCTCGGTGGGCCCGACCACCTCCCAGTGGCTGCCGTCGTTTCGGATGTCGTCGGCGCCCGCCTCCAGCACCGCCGCCATCAGGTCGTCTTCGCTGGTCTTGTCCAATTCGATCAGGATATGACTCTTGCGCTCGAACATCCACGCGACCGCGCCCTGCTCGGCCAGGTTGCCGCCGTGCTTGCTGAACAGGTGACGGATCTCGGCCACCGTCCGGTTGCGGTTGTCGGTGACCACGTGCACCAGCATCGCGGCGCCGCCGGGCCCGTACCCTTCGAACATGACTTCATCGAGCCGCCCGCCTTCCAGTTCACCGGTACCGCGCTGGATGGCCCGCTTGATATTGTCCTGGGGCATGCTGGCGGCCTTCGCCGCCGCCACCGCCGCGCGCAACCGCGGATTGGCGGCCGGATCGCCGCCGTTCCGCGCGGCAATCGTGATTTCCTTGATCAGCCGCGTAAAGACCCGCCCGCGCTTAGCGTCGGTGGCGGCTTTCTTGTGCTTGATGGTGGCCCATTTTGAATGACCTGACATGAGAGAACCTTCTTGAAAGGAAGGGGATTGGGCTTAACAACCCACCCCTGAGAATAACAGAAGGAACCGGATGCCTCAACCAATCCGGCGGCGGGACTGGTCGATCTCCGCAGTCATCCCCTCGCGACGTGGTTGTCTTTGTTCGCCCCCAGGATTTGTACGGCCGCGGCGTCGGTTGGATCGGCATCTACCTGCTGGCATCAGCGATCGTCGACCGGGTGGAAGCCCAACCGCCTGCGCGGCAGCAGGCATAGAATGTTTCCATGGCGGAAGCGGCGGTGGCCGTGCTGATAGCGGCCGCCTCTGCCGTCTTGCTATTGGTCCTTTTCCGAGGCGCGGCTTGGCTCTTCGGCGAACTCAGCGGCTGGCGCAAGCTGGAACTGCCGTTTGCGTGCAATGTCGATTCGCGCGTCTGGACTCGCGCCGGGGAGACGATTCGCGTCAATTCGGTTCGCTTTCGCCGCTGCGCGAGCGCCGGAATCGGCGCGGACGCGCTTTACCTGAAGGTTTCGTCGATCTTCCGTCTACGGCCGATTCGAATCCCGTGGGACCGGATGTCGGCCTTTCAACCCGACCGGCTCTACGGCCGTCCCGCCATGCGCTTTGTCGCGTACACAGCCACGGTTGCCGTCGGCGAGGGGATATATGGCGAGATGCTCCCGCACCTCGACGCTCTGCGCGCCTCACCTAATAAGGCGCAGCATTCGTAAATACGCCCGGGATGGCCGTGCGGACGGCTTCTCCGCGCGGGAGTCGGTCACTTGTCCGGAAACCGTTTCCGCACCGGGCTGCGCTGAAACCCCTCGAGGCCGCTGCGTTTCGGGTCGTAGTTAGGATCGTCGGAATAGACCGCTTCACCGTGCTCGTTCACCCACCGGTAGTTCCAGGCATTGGAGCCGACTTCCACCTTCTTCGAGATGGGGTTGACGTACTCCTCCGTGCCCATCAGGTTGTGGAACATCTGATTGTTGATCTCGGCGTTGGTGCGGCGGCGATGTTCCACGATCTCCCGATCCAGCCGGGCGATCTCCTCCTGCGTGCGAATCGCGATTTCGCTCCGCCGGATCTGCCCCTGGATTTCACCCTGAACCCAGCGAGGATTGAGTTGAACAGAGTTGAGGACGATGGAGACGATCCTCCCGGTCTTCGCCAGACCTCCGGCGGGCGCTCGCACGCTGAATGTGTCCTTGTTGCACCACAACCCCGCGCCGGCGTCACCGAAATCCTGGACCGCCGTGTAGAGCGCCTCTTCCCAGGCGACGCCGTCGTCCTGGTATTCGACAACCAGCAGGCCCGCGTCGAATCGGGCCGGGATGGGGACGCGCATGAAGCGCGCCACCGCCGCATAGGAGTCGGCGACGCCCGGAAGCGGATAGCGGCCCTTCACCGTCAAACCGGCGGCGCGCGGATGGATGTGGCGGAACCCCTGCTCCAGGTACCCGAAGGCGTTGAGCAGCGGCAGGACCATCGCCCCGTTGTAGTTGCTGCCAACCGGGAACATGGCCGCGGCGGGCATCCGGCGCATGTCGACGAACATCGTCTCGGGATACCAGCGCAGGCTGATACCTCCGTCGGGGCTCGATAACGTGAAATCGAGCTTGGCCGCGATGGCGTTCAGCGGGCCTCCCGCCGTGGCGGCGTTCACGCGCACGATGCCGCCGGAGGCCCGCCAGCCGACCGGCGCCAGCAATGTGAACGCGCCCTCCTTTGGCTCGGCCATGCGCTTGAAGTGAACCGCGCCGGGCTGCGCCCAGCATGCGGCCGTGAGAATCGGCAGAAGCGCGAAGAGCCGGCGCTCGAACGGACAACTTCGGCGCCTCGAAGCAGTGTCGGCGGTACTCGAATCGCTGGGCAGGGCTGACCGGCGCATGCGTCCTCCTCGTATTCGTTTCATTGCCCTAAACAGACCTGAAACTGCCGGCCGGGACATCGCACATTATGCCACTTACTCGCAGCCGCCGCATCTACGGCGGGTTTCGGCGGTTTCATCGGCCGCCGGTCGCCAGAGAGGGTGTAGAATTGGAGCGGTTTCAAGGAGCCGCGCCATGTCAGACCAGAAGAACCTTACACAGACGACGACCACCCGAAGAGCATTCGTGCAAACGGGCGGCGCGATTGCCGCCACCGGACTCGCCGGCGCCGCCTATTCCCGCCCGCGCCGCGACAGCCTCGCCCTCGACGGAGGATCGAAGGCGGTAGCTATCCCCGCCACCGAGCACAAAGAGATCACTCGCTGGCCGCGTTTGGGCCAGCGGGAAAAAGACGCCATCGCCCGGCTGATCGACGCCAACAGCTACTACGACGAACTGGGCCGCTTCGAGGAGGACTGGAAGAATTATCTCGGCGCGGCGTACGTGAAGTCTCACGGCAACTGCACCAGCGCGCTCACCTCAATGTTCTTCGCGATCGACTTGCCGCCCGGCAGCGAGATCATGACGCCGTCCTATACGTTTTTCGCCACGATACTGCCGATGCGGTTCTTCGGATACGTCCCGATTTTCATCGACGTCGACCCGCGCACCTGCTGTTTCGATCTCGAAGACGCGCGGCGGAAACTCACCTCGCGCACGAAGGCCATGATTCCGATGCATGCCTGGGGTCTGCCGTGCGAGATGGACCGCATTGGAGAATTCGCCCGCGAGCACGGGCTGTTGGTGCTGGAGGACGCGGCGCAGGCGCACGGCGCGTCCATGCAGGGAAAGAAGGTCGGAACGTGGGGCTCCATCGGGGCCTTCAGCTTCCAGCAGAGCAAGGTGCTTCCCACCATTGAAGGGGGCGTCGGCGTCTACCAGACCGAGCAACTGTACGAGCGCGCAACGGCGTTCGGCCACTACGAAGCCGTTCCGCATTTTGCCAAGGGAAGCCCCAACCGGAAATACGAAGGGACGGGCTTCGGACAGAAATACCGGATGCATCCATTCGCCGCCGCCGTCGCCAGAACGCAACTGCGCAGCCTGGACGAGCGCAACGCCCTGGTGGCTTCGCAGGTCCGAAAGCTGAACGACCGCCTGCTCGCGCTGCCGGGCTTGTCCGAACCGCGCTGCCGGCCCGATCAGACTCGCGCCTACTACTACGCCAACATGCTGTTCCTCGATGAAGCCAAAGCCGGCTTTTCGCGGGACAACCTGGTGAAAGCCCTTCAGGCCGAGGGCGTGCGCGCCAGCGTCTGGATCTATCCCGAGCAACACAAGTTCAAGATCTACTCGGAGGAGAAGTGGTGGCATCATAAACCAGACGTCCCCAACGTGCTGAACGGCTGCGAGCAGGTGAACCGGACGCACATATTCCTCGCGCTGATGTACCAGGAAGCGCCGGAGCTGATCGACCAGTATGTGAAGGCCTTCGAGAAGATCTGGGCGGGCCGCGAGCGGGTGCGCAAGGGCTGAGACCGGACAAGCTGTCTGGCGCGGTTCGGCCGAGGCCGGACACCGTGTCCGCGAGATCGGGCGCGGCCGTCGGGATCTCCAGCCTTTTCAGCGACCGGTTACGCTTCTGCTTGTGGCCTCTGGCGTGCTTTCCGTTTCCACGAAAGGACGGGACTGCAATGATGCACGCCGTTGAGCTTCCGGCGCCAGCCGGCCAACTGGCCTTCTCGATCGTGGATCACCGCAAGGAGCCTCGTTTCGTCTGTCAGGGCGACGTCCGCATCACCGCGTTTGAGCCCGGTTCGCGCCATTTCGGCGGAGAACTCCTCGACATCAGCAATCACGGGTTTCGGGTCTCCTACAACGCCGAAATGTTGCCATCCGGCGCCGAGGTTTCTTTCGCACATCGATTCTTTCGGGGCAGGGCGCGGGTGATGTGGTCCCGCCATCTACCGGACCACAATGAAAGCGGGTGCATGGTGCTTCGCTGAACGGAGCAGCCAGGGAGGACGGAGCGCCGTATTGCCTCCGGGCCGGCGCTCAGAACTCGATGGTCGCTTTCTTGATGTCGCCGGTCGAGGAACCTGCTGTTGCTGTGGGCGGCCGTTTACCGCATGTTCCAGAGCGTCCAGGCTTCCATGAAATCCCTGCCGGAGCAGCGGATCTTGCGGGCATCTACCCGTTCGATTCCGGGGGCCAGCGGCGCTTGCGGGAAGGGAGTGCTGCGCGTGGAGTACTCGGTTTCGATCGTAACCGGGCCTTCGAGACGGTACGGGCGGATCCGGCCAAGCTTGGCGAGGCCGGCGGCGGCCTTCTCCTCAATCAACTTCTGCGCCTCTTCGGCGGAAAGCGAGAGGCAGGAGTAATAGCCGAGTCCCTCCTTCACTACCGCGACTTCGGCGTCCGGGACGATGGCCAGCAGGTCGTCCGCCGCGGCCTGGTCGCCTGCCAGGAAGATGACCGGCACGCCGAACCAGCCGGCCAGGGCGGCGCGCGTCTCTACTTCGCCCACTTCCTTGCCGTTCATCAGCACCTTCTGATACCCGAGGGAACTGTAGCTGTGGGCCATCACCGCGGCGGAACGGTTGGCGCGAGCATGCTGACCGATGAAGGCGACAGCGGAATACTTGCGTTCGAGCAACATCGAGGGGCCGAGGGCGCCGATGATCAATTTCGCGCGTGGGTGAATGGTCAGAGCGGAGAGAGTGCGGCTGCCGTCGTGGCCGTCCCACACGATCACCTCGTCCGCTCCAGCGTTGAAGAAGCCGCGAACGGCGGCGTTGATCTCGCCGGTGAGCAACTTCTGCATCTCCGCGTTGGTGGGCTCCACCTGCTCCTGGCGGCAGACGCCGGCAACGCCTTCGGCGTCGGTGATCACAAAGACGCTTTTGCGATTCTGGGCGAAGGCGGATGACAGGGCAACGAGCGAAACGACGGCGGCTTTAAGCAACATGGGAATACTGTAGCCGATCCCGCGAGGCGGGGCGGAAAGGGCGAAGCCTTTGCTCCGTCAGGACTCGATGGTCGCTTTCTTGATGTAGTCCAGATTGGGGAATCGGCTGTTGAGGTACTCGTTGCCTCGCTGCTGGATCATTCCCTGATCGGGCCCTTCGCCGTAGCCGGAATAGAGGCTCTCCACAACTTCCATCCCTTCGACGATCTGGCCGAACGGCGCGAACCCCTGCTGATCGAGGAACGCGTTGGCCTTGAGGTTGATGAATACCTGGGTCGTGCGCGAATCCGGTCCCGACGTGGCGAAGGTCAATGCGCCCTTTCGATTCGTCTTGGTCACCGGGTCGTCGGGAATGTTCGCGTTGCGCCAGGCGGCGCCGATTTTCGGATCGCCGGGCATCCCGAACTGGACGACGAAGTTCGGCACAATCCGGAAAAACCGGCAGCCGTCGTAGAAGCCGCTCCGCACCAGGTTGTAGAAGCGGTCCACGCCGCGCGGGGCCCACGACCTGGTTACCTGTATCTTGATGTTCCCCTTCGTGGTGTCGAAATTCACCATGAAGGTCTCGGGGGCCTGTTCGGTCAGTTTTGATGGATTCATGAGATTTGCGGTTGATGGCGCTTTGGGCGCGGCCGGTTTGGCTGCCTCCGGTTTGGCCGGTTCGGGCTTGGCTACTTCGGGTTTCGCCGGCTCCGGCGCGGCCGGCTTCGGTTCCTCCGGCGGCCGGGCCGCGCGCTCGGTTTCGGCCGGGGGCTGGCGCTGTTCGCCGCAACCAGTCACGAGGAAGGAAAGCACGGCCACGGCCGCTACCGGCAAGCGCAGGATGAAGTAGGCTTGGTTGCTCGTCATACGGGTCTCTCTCGACAGGCGGTGAAATTCTCGAACTATATTACCTCGCCCCTCGAAGATCCCGTCAATTGACCTGCACCGGCCGGTCGGCGCAGACCTGTTTCGGCGTCGCGTCGGAATCGGTAACGCAAACCTTAAGCGTGTGGGCGCCTTTGGTCACGTTCCCCGTGTTCCACTGATACGAGTAGCCGACATTGGGGCAACCCGGCCGGCCGGGAACCAGCGCGCAAACATCCGGCCGCGGAACGCCGTACTGCGCGTTGCCTATCTTTACGTTGTCCAGGAAGATCTCCACCAGCTTGATGGCGGTCTCCGGCGCCGAGAGGTTGTCCACCGCCCAGCCGTAGACCTCGGTTGTCCCCGAGACGCCCGGCGCGTTCAGAGGGGGCAAGTCGATCCAGAGGAAGGGCGGTCCGGACGAGTTGCTCACCCGCACCGGTTGTTCGAAGCAATTTTGCTTGGGCGTGATGTCGGAGTCGGTGGCGCAAGCGCGCAGCAGGTGAGCGCCGTTGGACGCCGCGTATGTGTTCCACTTGTAGGCCCAGCCTACGTCCGGGCATCCGAGGCGATTCGGTAGCAGGGCGCAGACGTCCGGCCGCGGAAGCCCGTATTGCGCCGTGCCCACCTTCGTGGAATCGACGAATATATCGACCGCCGCAATGGGACTTTCCACCGCCGCTGCGTTGTCAAGCGCCCAGCCGAACACATCCACCACGCCGGACACCGTCGAATCTCGCGGCGGCAGATCCAGCCACGCCGTCGGCGCAAGTCCGTTCACCGGCTTGCTGACTTGGACCGGGTACTCCACGCAGGTCTGCTTGGGCGTGATATCGGAATCGGTGGCGCAAACGCGAAGCTGGTGGACGCCGTTGGAAAGGCTCGAAGTGTTCCACTGATACGCGTAACCGACGTTCGGACAGCCGAGCCTGTTTGGAACCAGCGCGCAAACGTCGGGACGCGCGGCGCCGTACTGCGCGTTGCCCACTTTGACGTTGTCGACAAACACCTCGACGGCCGCAATGGGGGTTTCGATTGCCGTTATGTTATCGACAGCCCAACCCTGAAGACCGACCGTGCCCGAGACGAATGTGTCGCGAGGCGGCAGGTCGGGCCAGAGGAACGGCGGCAATCCGTTCACCGGGTTGTTCACCCAGGCCGTTTGCTGAGCGCACGTCTGCCTGGGCGTGGCGTCGGAATCGGTGGCACAGACGCGAAGGGTGTGCGCGCCGTTGGCATGACCGGCGGTGTTCCACTTGTAGGCCCAGCCGACATTCGGGCAGCCGGGGCGACCGGGGTATTGCGTACAGATATCGGCGCGCGCCGAGCCGTACTGGGCCTCGCCCACCTTGGCGCCGTCCACAAACACTTCGACCCGCGCGATGGCCGAGCCGATTCCGTACGTATTGTCGAGCGCCCAGCCGGTCACGTCGACCGATCCCAAAACCACGGCGTTCGATGCCGGAGCGTTGATGGCCAGCGCCGGCGCGGCCGGATTCACGGTCAGCGCCTGCACTTTGGAAACGGACCCGAGTTTGGCCGTGATATTGACCGTGACCGGCGCCGTCACCGCCGAAGTTGTGATGGTGAACGGCGGAGACTCCTTGGCGCCGGCCGGCACCGAGACGCTCGCGGGCGTCTTCGCAATGGACGTATTGGCGCTGCTCAGCGTCACCATGGTTGCCGACGCCGGAGCGATGCTGCTCAATGTCACGAGATTCGCGGCGGTGGAAACGCCGCCGAAGACGGCGGAAGGCGACAGGGTAAGCGAAGAGAGATTGAACGGCTGCACCGTGAGCGTCGAGGACTTGGTCATACCGCCCCCGGCCGCCTGGATCGTGACCGAGGTTTCAGCCGTGACGGTGGACGTGGTGATTTCGAATTGTCCGGCGTTCTTTCCCGACGCGATCTGAACGCTGGCCGGGACCTGCGCCACGGCCGGCTTCGAGCTGGTCAGGGCCACCTGGAAGCTGCCGCCTGACGCCCCGCTCAGGGTCACTTCGTTGCCGGGCAGAGGATTGCCGCCGCCCACTACCGATGAGGCCAGCGCCACCGCCACCATCTCCGGCGGGCTCACCGTCAGGACGGCGGTCGCGGTGCTGCCGCCGCGAGACGCGGAGATCGTGACCGGGATGGACGCCGAGGAGTCGCCGTTGACAGCGATGGAAAAGGTAGTGGACTTGCCGCCCGCCGGAATGGTCACGCTGGCCGGCACGGACGCGCGTGTGGCGTCAGAGCTTGCCAGCGTCACTACCGCGCCTCCCGACGGCGCCGCCGACGGCAGGGCGACCGTGTTCGCCTTGGTGGTGAGCGATCCGACGACTGTCTGCGGACTCAGGGTGATACTTAGTTGCTGCGCGGGCGGCGCGCCCAGCTCGACGTTGTCGGAAACGTAGGCGCTAAGGCAGCTCAGCACGCAGGACGTCTCCGTGAAGTCGGTCGGAACCGACGGGCCCCACAACGCGGGACTCGTCTGGCGTTGAAAGTGGAGGTGGTCCCCGCAGTTGCGATATTTTGTTGGGCTGTTGGCCGAGCCCGAATGGCCCTGGTCGGCCAGGTAAGCTCCCTGCAAAACCGTCTTATTTGCGGCAACCTGCACGCTGCCGGACTTCAGGTGGGCGTAGAGGGAATACGAGCCATCCGAATGCGCCAGGACGACGTAGTTCCCGGCGCCGTCGTTGGATGGGCAAGGTTTGGCATAGTCGTCGTAGCCGACCAGGCAAGCCGTATTGACGCTGTTGCAGGTAATGTTGTTGGCGATGGCGACCACGGTTCCGTCGGCGATGGCAAGCATGTGCTGATTGCCTTGGCCCTCCTCGGTGGTCTGCTGCCAGTCCAGGGCGGCCGCCAGCGCATTCTTGTGGGCGATGACCAGACAGCGCCGCCCGTCGCAAACCGCACCGCTGGTGTACGCGTCGCCTCCTTGCACCAGGTAGGCCGAACCTTGAAAAGGCAGCTTGAACGTGAGGTCGCCGGCAAAGTTTTCCGATGGCTCCTCCGCGCCGTCCTCAATGTACTGGTATTGCACGCCGTCGGCGCGGAAGCGGCGAACAACGACGCCTTCCTCCGTTGCGGCGTAAACGTCTCCGGGCGCAACCGCGGTCCAGGCGCCGGTGGCGGCGTCGAGCCTCTTGGCCATCGGAGCGCCGCTTTCCACAACGGTTGCGAAAGCCCGGCGGCCGCTCGAGATGAAGTTGCGCATGTGTCCTTCGCCGGATGTGACGAGTCCGCGACGGGACCGCAGCCGTTCCGGCGCGGAACGGGCCTGCGCCGGAGGGGAGACCGCGCCGTCGAGCGGGAGGCTGTTCGTTCGGGCGTACACGTCGTACTCGCGCAATTGGTACGCGTAGGTCTGGTCCTCGAACGCGGTGTCCGTCGCCGTGACAACGGAAACGTATCGAAGCTGGTTTCCGTCTTCGGACCACTCCAGGTAGTCCGTGCTCAGAGGGCCGGTAAACACCGTCTCCGAGGCGCCGGACGCCGGGTCATGCACCCGCAGCTCGAAACGGGCCTCTTCGTCGAGTGAAATGTAAGCAATTTTCAGTGAAGCCGGCGACCAGACGGCGTGGTGCACGCCGTTCGCGATGAATCGCTCGGACCTCTCAATCAAGTTGTAGCGGTAGAGCGCGAAAGAGGGCAGCCGGCCGTTCGATTTGAGATATAGAAAATTCCGGGAATCGTACGAAAAGCCGAATGCCTTGAAAACCCCGGGCAGGAACGGAGCCTTCGTCACTCCAGCCGACGGATTGAACAGATAGGAATCGCCGTCGAAGGCGATCACGAACGATTTTCCGGCGGATATCGCGGATGCAGGAAGCGCCGCCAAGCGTTCCACCGCTGTCGCCTGAGCTGTTTCCGCCGCTGGTGCGGGACTCCGGGCCGCCAACAGCGCCAGCAAGCCCATCAAAAGGGACAACGCAGCCGGGCGGCCTTTTGGATAGGTATCTTCTTGTTGCATCTGATTGGAGTAGTGCCTGGTTTGCCTCCACCTGCTCAGTCGACTCGTCGGAAGAGCTTGTGAACGCTTTACGTTACATCTGGACGCAGCCATACCTCGAGTCGACACACCAGGAGCGTTGGTTTAAGGCGCGGCCCTCACCTGACTGCCGCAGGCTAATCCGCTGCGCTTCGCCCGCTCCGGGTCTCCCTGTTCCCCGCAGCGCGGCGGCGCCGAGCCCTACAAGCGCGCTCCACCTCGCTTGTACTTTCCCGCATTCTATCGCCAAACCTGGGCCGGTGTCTTCGAGATGCGGATGCGGCCACCCCGCCGCGCGAGCCGTTTCATGGCGGCGACGACGCGTTTAAAACAAAAAAAACATTTGTGTTTTACCTCGGATTCGAGTACATTGGGGATACAATGCGGATGTTCGTTGTCGGGACGACGCCCGTCGTGTTCTTGCTGGCTCTTGCTCCCGAGGCCGTCGCGGAGAGCGCCTACCTGCTTCGCGCGACGATTCGCTCGCAGACGGTCCAGAACAAGCGCGCCGACGCCGAAAACCTCTCCCGGATTTCCGACAAGGCGATGCTCGAGCGATTCCGCAAAGCGGGACTTCTGGTCCGCGTACCGAACAGCGGCCGCCACCATTACACGAAATACATCACGGCGGACTATTCGTACCTGCGGCCCTGGAGCAAGCTGTTTCTGGAGGACATCAGCCGGCAGTACCATGCGCGCTTCAAGAAGCGGCTGCGCGTCACCAGCATGGTGAGGACGGCGTCGCTTCAGCGAAGCCTGGCGAAGCGAAACGGCAACGCCGCGGCGGCGACGGGCGCGCGGCGGTCCTCACACCTGACCGGCGCGACGCTGGACATTTCCAAGAACGGCATGTCCGCCGCCGAGATCGCGTGGATGCGGAAGAAGTTGCATGCGCTGAGACTACAAAAACACATCTACGCGATCGAGGAATTCAGCCAGCCGACATTCCACATCATGGTGCACAAGGACTATGCCACCGCGAGAGCGGCGAAACCCCGGACAACCGCGCGCGCCAGGCCGGGCGGTTAAGTTCTCGTTACCAGGCGCGGCACCGGTTCTCGGGCGCCATCGGTTGACCCGTTTTGCACCCAAACGCGCGCTGGAATTCGGGCATATTCGAGACCACGCCGTTCACCCGATACTTTCCGGGCGAATGCGGATCGATCGCGGCGCGCAGTCTTGACTCCTGCTCGCGAACGTTCTGGCACCAGATCTGTCCCCAGCCGAGGAAGAAGCGCTGCTCGGGCGTTTGTTCCGCGCCGCCCCGCGAGCCGTCCGACATCGAGTCCGCCAGCGCCATGAGCGCGATCCGCAAACCGCCATTATCCGCCACGTTCTCGCCGAGCGTGAGTTTGCCGTTGAGCGTCACGCCTTCCACCGGGCTATAGGCTTCGTACTGGTCGACGAAGCACTGCGTGCGTTCCTCGAACCTCTTCGCATCTTTCGGAGTCCACCAGTCTGCCAGGTTGCCCTTGGCATCGAACTGACGCCCCTGGTCGTCGAAGCCATGCGTGAGTTCGTGCCCGATCACCGCCCCGATCGCGCCGAAGTTCACCGCGTCGTCCCGCCTCGCGTCGAAGAACGGGGGCTGGAGAATACCCGCCGGGAAGTTAATGTTGTTCTCCAGGGGATTGTAGTAGGCGTTCACGGTCGGTGGAGTCATGAGCCACTCCGTCGGGTCCACTTTGCGACCGATCTTCGCCAACTGGTATTGCGTTTCGTAAGCTGAAGCCCGCATCGAGTTGCCGAGGGCGTCCCCTCGGACAATGGAGACCGGACCGTAGTCCCGCCATTTTTCGGGATATCCGATCTTGTTCGTGATGGCGTGCAGTTTTTCGAGCGCCTTATTCTTCGTCGCCTCCGTCATCCACGAGAGCTGCTGGATGTCCTTCTCCAAGGCTTTCTCAATCGCGCGAACCATGGCGAGTGTCCGCTGTTTGCTCTCGGCAGGGTAAGCGCGCTCGACGTACTCGCGGCCAAGGGCCTCGCCAAGTTCGGCGTCTACCATCTCCGTACAGCGCTTCCACCGCGGCTTGATCTCCTCGGCGCCGCGGAGCGTCTTACTGTAGAAGTCGAAGTCAGCGTTGACGAACGCTTGCGGCAACAGCGGCGCGGCGGCTCGAACCAGGTGCCAAGTCAGGTAGACCTTCCAGTTGTCGAGGCTTTCCGTCCGCAGGAGTTCGTCGAGCTTTTGCGCGAATTCCGGAACGGCGACGTTCAGGCTGTCGAACCGCGGCGCCTCGGTTTGCCGGAAGTACGCGTTCCAGTTGAAGGACGGCGCAAGCTCCTCCAGTTCGCGCCGGGATAGTTTGTGATAGACGTTGTTTGGGTCCCGCCGAGCCACCCGGTCCAGCGAGCCTTCCGCCAGCGCCGTTTCCAACTTCATGACAACCTGCGCCTTGGCTTTCGCTTGTTCAGGCCAGTCTCCGAGCAACCGGAACACGCGGCGCAGGTGATCCTCGTATTTCCCGCGCAGTTCCACCGAGCGCCCGTCGGTCTTGAAATAGTAGTCGCGGTCCGGCAGTCCGAGTCCGCCCTGGTCCACTTCCGCGATCACCAGGGTGGCATTCTTGAAATCCGGACCGGAGGTGAACCGGAACATCGGGCGTGCGCCGGGATCGCGGAGCGCGGCGATCTTCTCGAGTTCGGCTTTGATCGGCTCGATGCCCTTCTTTTCAATGCCGGCTTCGTCCATGCAGGACGCGTAGTAGTCGCCGATCTTCTGTTTCCCCGGCGACCGTTCCTGTCGGGGCGCCGCCGCCTGCTCCAGAATCTCCCGGAGGAGCGCGTTATTTCGCTCCACCAGTTCGTTGAACCGGCTCCAGCGAGTCTGGTCGGGCGGAATGGGATTCGACTTCATCCAGTTGCCGCACGCGTACTGGTAGAAGTCGACGCACGGCTCCGCGGCCGGGTCGATCCAGGTGTTGAGGACGTCCTGCGCCAGCAGGGGGCCGCCAGCCAGCAGGCCGAACGCGAGCAAGAGTGACTGCATGCTTCCAGGGTACCTTGCGTTCGGGACTCGAACGGCGCAGGAGAGACCGAAGGGGTGGTAGGGACGGGCAGATTCGAACTGCCGGCCTGTCGCTTAGGAGGCGACCGCTCTATCCAACTGAGCTACGTCCCCGGTCTTCTTATTAATTCTACCAGCGCCGCAACCCTTTTCTGCCGATATCCCGGCGGTAGTGCATTCCCTCGAAATGGATCTTTTCCACAGCTGCGTACGTATTGGCGATTGCGCTTGGAAGATCCGGGCCCGATGCCGTCACGCCAAGGACGCGGCCGCCGCCGGTAACCAGGCCGTTGGCGCCTGCCCGCGTGCCGGCGTGGAACACCGTGGCGCCGCACGCGTCGATTCCGGTGATCGGGTCGCCGGTCCGCGGCGTTCCGGGGTAGCCGGCAGCCGCCAGCACGACGCATACGGCCGGGTCAGGCCGCCATTCCATCGGGGCTCCCTCGGCCAAAGTCGCCAGGAAGTCGCTCTTCATGCGGTACATCAACGGTTGCGCTTCCGGATCACCAAGCCGGACGTTGAACTCCAGCGCCTTGGGACCGTCGGCGGTCATCATCAGGCCCGCGTACAGGAAGCCGGTGAACGGAGCGCCTTCCCTCCGCATTTGGTCGAGGGTGGGCTGGATAATGCGATCCATCACGCGCCGTCGGTCCTCGTCGCTGAGAATCCTGGGATCGCAGTAGGCGCCCATGCCGCCGGTGTTCGGCCCCCGGTCGTCGTCGAAGACGCGTTTGTGGTCCTGGGTCGGCTCGAACGGGATGGCCGTGTCGCCGTCACAGAAGGCGATGAAACTGACTTCCTCGCCCGTGAGGCATTCCTCCACCAGGACGCGACCCTTCGGCAAGCGTTGGAGCGCCTCGGCGGCCTCGCGGTCGTCCCCGGCGATGATGACGCCTTTGCCCGCCGCCAGACCATCCGCTTTGAGGACGGCAGGAAAGCCGAACGCGCCGGCAGACTGGCAGGCCTCTTCCGCCGAGTCGAAAACGAGAAATCGCGCGGTGGGGACGCCCGCGCGCTCCATAAAACGCTTGGCGAACACCTTGCTGCCCTCGAGCTGCGCCGCCCTGGCGGTGGGGCCGACGATGCGGCGTCCGCGGGCCTGGAAGAGGTCGACTACCCCGTCGACCAGAGGCGCCTCGGGACCGACAACCGTCAGGTCCACCTCGCGCTCCTGGGCGATTCGCAGGAAGCTCTCCGGATCGCTTCGCGGCGGCTGGATGCGTTCCGCGGGGGCCATCCCCGGGTTGCCCGGCGCGGCGTAGACTTTGCTACAAAGAGAACTTTGCGACAGTTTCCAGACCATCGCGTGCTCCCGGCCGCCGCTGCCGATGACCATTACCTTCATAGCGATACAATGATAGCAATGCTGCGGAAGTACGACGTGGTCGTCGTCGGCGCTGGGCACGCCGGCTGCGAAGCTGGCCGCGCTTGCGCTCGGATGGGGCTCAACGCCGCCATCATCACGATGAACCTCGACCTGATCGCGCAGATGTCCTGTAATCCGGCGGTCGGAGGTATCGCCAAGGGTCACCTGGTCCGAGAAGTGGACGCGCTCGGAGGCGCCATGGGCGAGGTAACCGATGCGGTGGGGATCCAGTTTCGGCTACTGAATACCAGCCGCGGTCCGGCGGTGTGGTCCCCGCGGGCCCAATGCGACAAGAAGTTGTACCGGCTGAAGATGCGGGAGGTCCTCGAGCGGGAGCCAAATCTTCGGATCGTACAGGCAGAGGTCGGCGCGCTGGTGATCGAGGAGGGGCGCCCGCGGCGGGTCGTTGGGGTGCAACTCCGCGACGGCCGCATCCTCCGGACAGGCGCTGTGATCATCACGACCGGCACGTTCCTGAACGGGCTCGCGCATGTTGGTGAGATGAAGTACACGTGCGGGCGGAACGGCGAAGCGCCGTCCAACCTCCTGGGCGAGCAACTCCGCAACTCCGGTCTGCGCTGGAGCCGTCTCAAGACTGGCACGCCGCCGCGGCTGGATGGGAGGACGATCGACTGGTCGAAGTTTGAACCGCAGCCGGGAGACGCGGTTCCGACGCCGTTCTCCTTCCTGACGGAGGCCATCGATAGAAGCCAGGTTCTCTGCCACATCGGGTACACGAACGAGGCGACCCGCGCGATCATCCGGGAGAACATCCATCGCTCCCCGCTTTACAGCGGTGAAATCAACGGCGTGGGTCCAAGGTACTGCCCGTCGTTCGAAGACAAGGTAGTGAAGTTCCCGGACAAGGTCCGCCACCAGATATTCCTCGAGCCGGAAGGGCTGGACACGTACGAGGTCTACGTCAACGGCATGTCGACGAGCATGCCGATTGACGTTCAGGAGGCTATCGTGAGCTCTGTGCCGGGACTGGAGCGAGCGGAGATGATCCGCCCCGGCTACGCCATTGAGTATGACGCGATCGATGCCCGGGAGCTGAACCACACCCTGGAAGTGAAAGCCATCGAGAACCTGTACCTCGCGGGGCAGATCAACGGCACCTCCGGCTACGAGGAGGCAGCATGCCAAGGGCTCGTGGCGGGGCTGAACGCCGCCTGCAAACTCGGGGGGCGCCCGGCGGTGATTCTGGCCCGGTCCGATGGCTACTCCGGCATATTGATCGACGACTTGATCACGAAGGGAACCGACGAGCCATACCGAATGTTCACGTCCCGGGCCGAGTTTCGGCTTCACCTTCGCATCGACAACGCGGACGAGCGCCTGACGGAGATTGGCCGCAGCGCCGGGCTAGTGGACGATGGCCGTTGGCGGCTGTACTGCCTGAAGAAGGAACAGAAACGAAAGCTCCAGCGTCTGCTGGCCGAGACCAGGTTGACGCCGGACATCCTTTCGTCGGCGCCAGGAGTTGCGGAGCGCCCAACCTTGGCGCAATGGCTCAAACGCCCGGAAAGCCGGATTGCTGAACTCCGGAACTGGATGGAACAGGCGCTTGGAGCGGCTCCCGTGCACGGACTGCTGACGACGCTGGAAACCGAGATCAAGTACGAAGGGTACCTCGCGCAGCAGGAGCGCCAGATCAGAAAGCTGCACGGCGCCGGAGACAGGCCCATTCCCGCCGCGTTCCGTTATGTCGATATACCCGGCCTTTCGCGGGAGGTTTCGGAGAAGCTTGGCCGCGTCGGCCCGCGAACACTGGGCCAGGCCGCACGGATACCGGGAATCACGCCTGCCGCGATTGCCGTCCTGGACGTGTACCTTAGTCTCGCCCGCCCTTCGGCATGAACTCCTTCCGGTCTCTCCTGTTGGAGCGCCTTCGTGGCGTGAGGGACCTTAGCGATTCGGAGCTCTCGGTCTTGGAAAGGCACTACCTACTTATGCGGCGGTGGAACGAGCGGGTGTCGCTAACTTCCATCACGAGGCTGGAGGACGTGGTGGAGCGGCACTACTGCGAATCCGTGTTTCTATGCAATGCGCTTCCTGTCGAGCCCCTGACGTTAGTGGACGTTGGATCGGGCGCGGGCTTTCCTGGTTTTCCCATTGCGGCGCTTCGGTCGGACTGCCATGTTACGCTTGTCGAGTCGAACGGGAAGAAAGCCGTGTTCCTGCGCGAGTGCGCGCGTGCGTTGGGCAACATTTCCGTCTTGGAGGTCCGGGCGGAAAGGATCGTGAGCCAGTTCGATTGGCTGGTGTCGCGCGCGGTGCAATGGCGTTCGGTGATGGGAGTTGCGTTTGGGCGGGCGGCCCGTGTTGGGCTGCTTGTCGGGGAAGACGCGGCGGCCGAAATCGTTCACGTGCCCGGGGTCAAGTGGTCCGTTCCGGTTGGGCTGCCGTGGGGACGGCGACGGGTGCTGATTCTAGGGAGCGTGTTTCACGTGGAACACATCAGTCCTCGTGGTAGGATGTGAGTTTTAGATGGGCCGCGTTATCGCCGTAGCCAACCAGAAAGGCGGGGTAGGGAAGACTACCACCGCCGTGAACTTGGCGGCTGCCCTCGCGTCCGAACAGCGATCTGTACTTCTCGTCGACTCCGATCCGCAGGGCAACGCCACTACCGCGTTGGGACTGCCTAAGAAGAACGCGAACCCGAAACTCTACGACGCCGTCGTCCACCAGCTTCGTTTGGACGCCGTGATTCGGCCTACCGTTTACCCGAACCTCTTTCTTGCGCCTGCGGACAAGAACCTGGTGGCGGCAAACATCGAGTTAATCGGCGTTCCGCGACGCGAGTTCCGCCTTAGCGATACTATCGACCCAATTCGCCAGAGCTATAGCTTCATCCTTATCGACTGTCCACCGGCGCTCGACCTCCTCACCCTCAACGCCCTGATGGCGGCGGACTCGGTCCTGATTCCCATCCAATGCGAGTTCTTCGCCCTTGAGGGCATCTCGCAACTCATGGACACGGTCGATCGCGTCCGCGAATCCTTTCACCACCCCCTCCGCGTAGAAGGAATCCTCCTGACGATGTACGACGAACGCACCAATCTCTCCCGTCAGGTCGCTCAGGACCTGCGGGAGTTCTTCGAGGGCGACGTCTTTCGCACCGTCATTCCCCGAAGCATCCGGTTGGCTGAAGCGCCGAGCCACGGCAAGCCGATCCTCCTCTACGACAGCCGCTCCCGCGGCGCGGAATGCTACGCTCAGCTAGCCAAGGAGATCCTGCAACATGACCAGACCGACAGACCATCCGAGGAAAGCCCTTGGCAGAGGCCTTTCGGCCCTATTTCCTGAGCGGTCCGCCCCGCGCACCGAACCGTCGCCGCTGCCATCCGGCAACGCGGTGATCTCGCTCGCGATTGACGCTATCTCCCCAAACCCCCTCCAGCCGCGCACGGTGTTCGAACCGGAGCGTCTTGCGGAACTGGCGCAGTCGATACGTTCCAACGGCGTCCTTCAGCCCCTGATCGTCCGGAAGAAGGACGACCGCTTCGAACTGGTCGCCGGAGAGCGCCGCTGGCGGGCGGCTAAGCTCGCAAGCCTGACTCACGTCCCCGTTCTCGTTCAGGACTTCGCCGACGACCGTCTGCTGGAAGTCACACTGATCGAGAACATCCAGCGTGAGGACCTGAACCCCGTCGAACTCGCGCAGGCCTTCGACCGCATGAGCCGCGAGTTTCACCTGAGCCACGAAGATATCGGCCAGCGAACCGGCAAGGACCGCACGACGATCACCAACCTGCTGCGTCTTCTTAAGCTGCCGGACGACGTACAAATCCTGATCGCGGAGCGCCGAATCTCGCCCGGCCACGCGCGGGCGATTGTAGGACTGCCCACGCCATCGCTCCAGCGCGAAGCCGCCGAGCGCGTGGTGGCGCAAGGGCTCTCCGTACGCCAAGTGGAGCGGCTGGTTCAGCGCATGAGCGAGCCCCGCGAGCCCAAGTCTCCAGAGCAGCTCGACGACGATCCCAACGTAAAGGCCGCCGTCCAGGAACTGGAGCGCGTCCTCGGGACTCGCGTACGAATCGTCCCACGGTCCGAGCAACGCGGAAGGATCGAAATCGACTACTACTCGCAGGACGACCTGGACAGGATCTACGGCCTTATCGCGGGCAACGACAAGGACTGACTGATGGTGCCGGCGGTAGGACTTGAACCTACGACCTACGGATTATGAGACCGTCGCTCTAACCGCTGAGCTACGCCGGCTTCATTCAACAGCGTACGAGCCCCCCTTCACCATTGTCAACGCCGCCTGCCTGCGCGATCGTTGACATGGCCGACCCCCCTATCTTAGATTCGTCTTAGGTGTCCGAGGTTGCTGTCGAGTTCCAGAAGGTTTCCAAGAGCTACCCCGTATATGACAGCCCCGGCGACCGCCTGACCGAACTCGTCACCCTGAATCGCGTCCGCCGCCGCAAAGAGTTTTGGGCGCTGAGGGACGTGTCGCTCCAGATCCGGCGTGGAGAAACCTTCTGTATCGTAGGCGAGAACGGGGCGGGCAAGAGCACCTTCCTGCAGCTCATTGCCGGGATCCTCCAGCCAACCAGCGGTGAGGTCCGCGTCGACGGCAGGGTTTCCGCTCTGCTCGAACTCGGTTCCGGATTCAACCCGGAGTTCACGGGCCGCGACAACGTCTATCTCAGCGGCGCCATTCTGGGCTTCTCGAGCCAAGCGATGGACGCCAAATACCGCAGCATCGAAGAGTTCGCCGAAATCGGCCCGTTCATCGACCAGCCGGTGAAAACCTACTCGAGCGGCATGATCGTCCGCCTGGCGTTCGCCGTCGCCATTCACGTCGATCCCGACATTCTGCTGGTCGACGAGGCGCTCGCCGTGGGCGACATCTACTTCCGCCAGCGCTGCATGCGCAAGGTTCACGAGCTTCGGACTTCGGGCGTCACCATCCTTTTCGTGTCCCATTCTATCGGCGACGTAAAGGCCCTCGGCGACCGTACCTTGTGGCTGCACGCTGGAGCCGTACGGGAGCTTGGACCGACCGACGAGGTCGTGTCGAAGTACCTCGCGGCGATGGTAGAAAAGGACGCGGCGTACCTCGAACTCAAAGGCATTCAACCGTCTTCCTCTCCCGGCGGCACTGCCGCCGAACCTCCGCCGGAAGTGATAACCACCATCCCCAACATCGATCATCGGCATGGGGACCGGCGCGCGGAGGTCATCGGCATCGCCGTGCTCGACGACCGGCAGTCCCCCGCGGCGCTGCTGAACCCCGGATCGAGTATCGTCATTCGCATCAGCGTTCGGGCGAACGATCGCATCAGCCAGCCGAATGTCGGCTTCATCATGCGGAATCACCTTGGCATCGACTTCGCCGGTACCAACTCGCTTCGCGAGGGCTTCCCACTGCCGCCCATGTCGGCGGGCGATCTCTACACGGTGGACTTCCACGTCGACCTTCCCGTCCTCTATCCCTCTCATTTCTCCTTCTCTCCCGCGATTGCCGACGGCTCGCTGGTGAGTTATAAAATATGCGATTGGATCGACAATGCGATCACGCTCCAGATGGGCCACGCGGAGGGGCCCGTTTATGGCTACATTCACCTACCGTGCCGGGTCCAGCTCAACAGCCGCCTTTCCGGTCTCGTCCAGGTAGCTGCGAGTGAGCTTGGCTGAATTCACGGGCGAGCGGGTCATCCCGGGAAAGGTCGACATCGATCTTTGGAATGAACACCGCGCCCGATATCTGTTCGCCGCCCGGCTTGGCCGGCGGAAGCGGGTTCTCGATCTTGGCTGCGGCTCCGGATACGGCAGTTCGGAGATGGCGCCCTCTTCCCTCTCGGTTGTCGGCGTCGACCGCTCGGCAGAAGCGATAGCCTACGCCGCGCAACACTACCGGGCATGGAACGTCCGCTTCCTGCAGGCAGCCGCCGAGAGTCTCCCTCTTCGTAATGGGGCATTCGACCTCGTCGTCGCCTTCGAACTCATCGAGCACTTGGCCGACTGGCGGGCCCTGCTTGACGAAGCCAGACGGCTGCTGGCGCCGAACGGGCAGTTCATCGTGTCCACCCCCAACCGGCTCTACTATGCCGAATCGCGCCGCCTATCTGGGCCGAACCCGTATCACCAACACGAGTTCGAGTTTGAGGAGTTCCGCGAGGCCTTGGCCCCCTATTTCCCGCACGTTTCGTTCTTCCTTCAGAACCATAGCTCCGGCGTCGTCTTCCACCCGTTGCGAGGCGACTCGACGGCCGATGTGCGGGTGGACCCCCATGCCGTACCGGCGGAAGAGTGTAGCTTCTTCCTGGCGGTCTGCGCGCTGACTCCGCAACTGGGCGCGCCTACTTTCGTCTACATGCCGACGGCGGCCAACGTTCTGCGCGAACGAGGCGAACACATCCGGCTCCTGGAATCCGAACTCGAAACCAAGAACGAGTGGTTGGCCGACCTGCGCCAGAAGCACCAGCAGATGGTAGAGCGATTTCGCCAACTCGAGGCCGAACTGGAGGAGCGAAACCAATGGGCGAACGAACTGAATCAGGAGCTCGATGGCGCCCGCGAGGAAATCGCTCGTTTGAATGACGACCTTGCCGAAAGAGCGCTTGCGCACGAGGCGCAGGTCGTACGCCTGGATAGAGAAAAGAGCGTTATTCATCAACAGCTTGAAGCCAGTGTCCAGGAGCTTGCCCAGTGCGTCGAAATCCTACACGCGACGGAGAAGACGGTGGAGGAACGGACCGCCTGGGCTCAGAACCTGGACGCCAGGGTGCGGCAGCTCGAGGGAATGGTCAGCGCGATCGAGGCATCGCGGTGGTTCCGGTTCGGGCGGGCCTTTCGGTTGGGGCCTGAACTACGACAATTGTAGGAGATGAGTCGGTTCCTGCGGGCGCTTCCGTACCTTATCCTGGCTCCGTTCCTGAGCATCATTGCGATTGCAGCGCTAGCGATCTCCGACTTGGCGTCGCGTCTGCGCCGCCGACCGGCGCCGCCTTTGGACCGGCAGCCTGACACGACCGCCGCTTCGGTCGTAATTCCGTCGTGGAACGCGCGCGATCTGCTTGAGAAGTACCTCCCCTCGGTTATCGAGGCCCTCGCCGCCAACGGAAAAAACGAACTCATCGTGGTGGATAATGCCTCCACGGACGGCAGCGCCGACTATGTGAAGGCTGTCTTCCCAGGCGTTCGCGTTCTTACGCTAGAGTCGAACCGAGGCTTCGGCGGCGGCTCGAACGCCGGCTTCGAAGCCGCAACGAACGACATCGTCGTCCTGCTCAACAACGACATGCGGGTTGAGCCGGATTTCCTCGGACCACTATTGGAAGGGTTCACCGACGAGAAGGTGTTTTCCGTCTCTTGCCAGATCTTTTTCAGCGACACGGAGAAGAAACGGGAAGAGACCGGCCTCACGCAGGGGTGGTGGTCGAACGGCGGACTACGCGTCCGGCATCGGATAGACGAGGCCGTGAACCGCGTCTTTCCCTGCTTCTACGGCGGTGGAGGCTCGACCGCGTATGACCGCCGAAAATTCCTCGAACTCGGCGGCTTCGATCCCCTTCTGGCGCCGTTCTATCTGGAAGACACCGACTTGGGCTACATGGCGTGGAAGCGCGGCTGGAAGGTCCTATACGAGCCCCGAAGCAAGGTCTTCCATGAACACCGGGGTACGATCGGCAAGCGCTTCACCCCGGAGCAGATCCAGAATGTCCTTCACAAGAACTTCATTCTCTTCTGCTGGAAAAACATCCACGAGTGGCCACGGCTGCTGTCTCAATTCCTGTTTGCCTTCGCCGGCGCGATCGTCAGCGCGGCGTTCGGGAACTCGCCGGAGCGGCCGACCGCATCGGCCATCTGGCGGGCGTTCATCCAACTACCGGCTGCGCTGTCCTCCAGATCCCGGGCGCGCCGGCTCGCCTACGTAAGCGACACGGAGGCCTTCCTCCGTCCGCTGGGAGGGTACTTTCGCGACCGCTTCGAGGCGCGAGATCCCTCACCCGATCCGCTGCGCGTGCTGTTCGTCTCGCCATACCCCATTTCGCCTCCGACTCATGGCGGCGGGGTCTTCATGCTCCAAACGTGCCGTCAGCTACTCCGCCATTGCGAACTGCACCTGGTTGTCCTACTCGACCATCCGCCGGAACGGGACGCGCATGAGGAACTTGCGGCCGCCTGCGCCTCCGCCGAATTCCTGCTGCGGCCAATCGGGCAAGCGAGGAGAATGGCGTCGCTGTTGCCCCACGCCGTACGCGAGTTTCAGATCGACGAACTCGACTGGCTCATCCACCGGAAGATCTGCCTCGACCGCGTTGACGTATTACAACTCGAATACCTGACGATGGGTCAGTACGCCGGGCGCTATGACCGTTTGGTCTGCGCCCTGTTCGAGCACGACGTCTATTTCCAATCAATCGCGCGGAGTCTGCTGAGGATGCGGGGGACGCTGGCCCGGTTCAAGGCCGCCTACGAGTACATGACCGCGCTGCGGTATGAACTCCGTCTGCTCCCGCGGTTCGATATGGTCCAGGTTTGCAGCCCCGACAATGGGGCGTACCTCCGAGGCTTTCTGCCGAAATTGGCCTCTCGGCTCGACGATCGGCTCCGGGCAGGCATCGACGTCGCCGCCTACGAGTTCCGCCCGGATGGGCGGGAGGCCGACACCATGCTGTTTCTGGGGAGCTTCCGTCACCAGCCCAATCTCCAGGCACTGGACTGGTTCGCCGAAGAGATTCTCCCGAGGGTCCTTGCCGCTCGGCCGCAAGCCCGCCTGGTGGTCGTCGGAAGCGAGCCTCCCCTGCGGCATTACCTGGCGGACGCGAGCGCCGCCGTCGAGTTTCGCGGGTTCGTGCCCGACGTAAGAGAGCCGCTCTCCCGCTACGGGGTCTTCGTGTGCCCGATCCTCAGCGGCTCCGGCGTGCGGGTGAAGTTGCTGGAGGCCTTCGCCTCGGGCATGCCGGTGGTCTCCACGCGACTCGGCGCGGAAGGCCTGGCGAGCGGAGACGGCGCGATTTGCGCGCTGGCGGACGATGCGGAGACATTCGCCCGCCGGGTCGTGGAACTCCTCGCGGATCCGGAGCGCGCGGCGGAGATGGCGGCGCGCGCGCGGGCGCAGGTGGCGGAGCATCGCGACATCGGCCCGCTCACCGCTCGCCTGGCGGAGGCGTACAGGGCGCTTGTGGAGGCCAAGCGGATCCCTACGCAGACTGCTGCCGCTGACTCCGCAGCGTTCAGTCGCTGAGATCCGGCTTCGGCGTTTTCGCCGTGCTTTCGGGAAGCTTCGGCTCCTTGATGTAATCCATCGGGAGTTCGCCTGTCAGCGCGTTCAGGAAGGTCACGATGGCATCCCGTTGCGTGGCGGTCAACTCCTTGCCCAACTGGTATTCGCCCATCGCGGCCACAGCTTCCTGGAGCGTCGCAATGCTCCCGTTGTGGAAATACGGACCGGTTTTCTCCACATTCCGCAGCGACGGCACCTTGAACATCATCCGGTCGGCCTGCGAACCGGTGTGCTTTTCACGGCCGGGGTCGGTCGCGTCCGGCCACGATCTCACCAGTCCGAGCTTCTGGAACGTGGTGGCGCCGAGATAGGTCCCCATGTGGCAGGTCTGGCAATTCGCCTTGAGGAACTCATTCAGCCCGGCCTTTTCTTCCTTGGTCAGGGCGTTGGCGTCGCCGGCCAGGAACTTGTCCCAGCGCGACCGCGTGATTAGCTTCCGCTCGAATGCGCCGATGGCTTTGGCGAAATTCTCATAGGTGATCGGGTCCTTATCCTCGGGGAACGCGGCCTTGAAAGCCTCGACATATCCGGGCATCGACTTCAGCACCGCCACGACATGCTTCTCGGTGCGCATGGCCATTTCGACGGGATTGAGTACGGGACCTTTCGCTTGTTCCTCGACGTCGGGAGCGCGCCCGTCCCAGAATTGGACGAAATGGCCGGCGGCGTTGTAGACCGTGGGCGAGTTCCGGTCGCCCCGCAGGCCCTTGTGTCCTTCGGATGTGGGCTCGTTATCGACGCCATAGTTGTCGAGAAGATGACACGTATTGCAGGAAACGTCCTGTCCGCGCGAGATGCGCTTCTCGTAGTAGAGCATCCGGCCCAGCGCGACTTTCGCTTCCGTGATCGGATTCGACTCGGAGGTCACAACCTCCGGGGCTGGCGCGAAGATCTTTAGCTGCGGCGAGCCGGGCTTAATGGCGGCAGCCTCTTCCTTAGCGCAGCCGCTTGTCAGAACCAGAAACAGAGATGTCAGTAAAGAGCAAACGATCGCTCGGGTGTTCATAAAGCTTCTCCATGCTCACGACCGGCGGAAATCTGACTTTGTAGTCCGAATATAAATATAGACCCGCCGGAGGGGTCCAGGCAATGGCGGAGCGGACGGCTGGCGGATTCAAAACAGCCGGCGCGGGCGGGCGGCGCCCATCGGCGGCATGGGCTGGGGCGGCTCTTCCTTTTTGCCTAAGGAGGTTCCGCAACCGACGCAAAGGTAGTCGTAGAGTTCCTTGTCCAGCAGCACGAGCAGGAGATGCTTTCGTACGGGCATCGCCTGGCGGCACCTGGGGCACCAGATACGGTTGACTTCGAGCGACTGGAAATCCCGTTTCGAGGTCGTGGGTCCCATGATTCTGCGAGGCGGCGCTTTGCTTCAGGCTAGCGCAAAGAGGCGGAGGGCCGCTACCGCCGGCTGTTGACGCACGGTCGCCGGCTGGCCTCGGATGCGGGCGGGGATGTGATAGCCTGCTCAAGTCATGTCCGAACCTACGCTACATCGCCGGCTCAACGTCCTTAACGCTACTTCCATCAACATGTCGAACATGGTCGGAATCGGGCCGTTTATCGCGATTCCGCTGATCCTGCGCACTCTCGAAGGTCCGCAATCCTATCTGGCCTGGGTGGTCGGAGTACTCATCGCGCTGTCCGACGGCCTTGTGGTCGCGGAACTCGGCGCCGCGTTGCCCGCCGCGGGCGGAACGTACGTGTTTCTGCGCGAGGGCTTCGGTCCCCGGACCTGGGGACGGATGCTCGCATTTCTGTTCGTCTGGCAGCTTATTTTCGCCGGGCCGCTCGAGATCGCCAGCGGCAACATCGGGCTGGTCCAGTATCTGAAGGTGTTCTGGCCGGCAATGACGGAGCTTCAGATGAAGCTCGCCGCCGGCGGGGTGGGCGTCGTCCTGATCCTCGCGCTGTACCGGAGAATCACGGACATCGCGAAGATCATGCTCGGCCTTTGGATCGTGATGATCGTGACGACAGGTTGGGTGATTCTGACGGGCATCCTGCATTTCAACCCGGCGCTGGCGTTCGACCTGCCGCCGGACGCATGGCGATTCGATCTCAACTTCCTGCAAGGGCTGGGGCAGGGGACGGCCAATGTGCTGTACCTGTTTCTCGGGTATTACCAGGTTTGTTACCTGGGGGCGGAAGTGAAGAATCCCGGGCGGACGATTCCGCGCGCGGTCGTCTACTCGATCGTCGGCGTGACGATCATCGACGTGGCGATCAGCTTCGGCTTCATCGGGGTGGTGCCGTGGCGGGAGGGTATGCAGTCGGAATCGATCGGGGCGGAGTTCATGAGCCGGGCGTATGGGCCATGGGCCGGAACGGTTTTGGCGGGAATGATCGTGGTAACGGCGTTCGCGTCGGTTTACGCGCTGCTGCTCGGCTACTCGAGGGTTCCGTACGCCGCGGCGCAGGACGGCGTTTTTCTGCGCTGGTTTTCCGAACTGCACCGCACGAAGGAGTTCCCGCACCGTGGACTGCTGCTGTTCGGCGTCGGGTCGATCGTCGCGAGCTTCTTCCCGTTGCAGGATGTAATCCTTGCCCTGATGGCGGCGCGGATCGTGATCCAGTTCAACGCGCAGGTGATCGCGCTGTTTCTGATCCGGGCGCACCGGCCGGATATTCAACGGCCATTCCACGTCTGGTTTTACCCGCTGACGCCGCTGATATCGCTGGTGGGCTACCTATACGTGTTCTCCTCGCTCGGGTTGCGGTTCATTCTATTCGGCTTGCTGACGCTGGCGATCGGCGCCGGGGTGTATTTCATCGTGGCGCGGCAGCAGCGGGAGTGGCCGTTCGAGGCGAAAGAAGCGGCGCCGCGGCTGTAACAACCGGCGCCTCCGGGACACTCGATTGTCAGGAGGGGCCTTGAAAACAGCAACTACGATCGTCCAATTCGCTGTTCTGGCGGCGCTGTGCGGAGGGAATTCTCCGGCCGCCGCGGCAACCTTTACGGTAAACAGCTTTGCCGATGCCGGCGACAGCAATCCGGGCAACGGGATCTGCTCGGCGGGACGGGCAGGCTGCACGCTTCGGGCGGCTATCGAGGAAGCGAATGCCTTGCCGAGCGCACCGTTCGACCCGGATATCATTCTTGTCCCCGGTGGGCTCTATCCACTTTCGCTCGGCGCGCTGAAGATCACGGACCATCTCCGAATTATTGGGGCGCGGGAAGGCGAGGCGACCGTGGTGGACGGACAGCAGCTCGACAGCGTGTTCGTCGTCGACGGCGGCCGGACGCGGATCGGCGTGGAGATGCACTTCCTGACGATCCGGAACGGCCGGGCGCCCGACCAATACGGCGGCGGCGTCAGCAACGACATGGGTAATCTGCTGATCCACCGGAGTCGAGTCCAACTGAACACAGGCTTCTCGGGCGGCGGAGGAATATACAACCGGGACGGGAGCATCGTGGCGCTGTCGCGGAGCTGGGTGTTCAACAACGGCGTCGCCGGCGACAGCAGCGCCGAACCGCAGCGCGGCGGGGGATTGTACAACGCGGGCGCGGCGTTCGTGGACCAGAGCACCATCAGCAACAACGTCGCCGGACGCGGCGGCGCGATCTACCAGCCTGCCGGCGGGTACTTGATCGTGCGCAACAGCACGATCAGCTACAACACGGGACACGTGGAAACGGGCGGCGTGATGGCGAGCGGAACCGCTTACCTGAACAATGCCACTATCGTGTACAACCGGGGTGTTCCGGAAACGCTGCCGAATGGACCGCCGCAAGCGACAGCGACCGGGGGCCTGTACGGCGGCGGGAATACGTTCGTGGCCAACACGATTGTGGCCCACAACACACTCGGACCTGATGGCATGTACGTGGAGCGGCACGACTGCGCGGGAACGATCACGGGAGCCGGCTACAACCTGGTGCTGGATCCGGCCGGGTGCACGCTCGCTGGCGACGTGACGGGAAACGTGCTGGGACAAGATCCGCTACTTGGCTCGTCGGCATTCAACGGCGGAGATTCGCCCAACTTCTCGCTATTGCCCGGCAGTCCGGCGATCAATGCCGGCAATCCCGCGTTTCCGAACGGCATCGGCGCCGCTTGCGAGCCGACCGACCAGCGATTCATGCTGCGGGGCATCGGCCCGGGGGTGGGACGCTGCGACATCGGCGCGTATGAGCGCGGGGGGGCGCCGGGCGAGGAGGCTGCCCCGTAGCGGAGCCTGCGGGTTCAACGCCGATGCGGGGCAGGGTCGAGGGCGTCGGGCCGTCTGGGGGGACTAAGAGTCCCGCGCGGCCTACGAGGCTGCCTACGAGGCCGCCCCACAGGTCAGGTATTTTCAAGCCTTGCGCGGGACAGGACACTGGCGGCCCCGGCGATGCCACCCATGCCGGCCACTGCCGGCCACCAGAGTCCTTGCCTCTCCCACCGCCCTTGTGGTAAACCAATGCCATAATGCGGATCCGCCGCAGGGATGCTCTGGGACAACTCTTCGCCATGTGCGCCGGCGTGACCCGGCTCGGCGCCGAGCAGGGAATCGCGCCGGACGATCCGGTGCTCGAACCGGCGAACGTGATGGATTTCGCGCGGCTGGCGCAGACGAAGCTCGATCCAGTGGCGTGGGACTACCTCGAGGGGGGCTCAGAAGACGAAGTCTCACTGCGCGACAGCCGCGAAGCCTTCAACCGGATCATCATCCGGCCGCGCGCGCTGGTGGACGTCCATGAGATCGATCTCTCGCTCGAACTGTTCGGAAAGAAGCTCTCGTTTCCGATCATCCTCGACCCTGCCGGCGGCAAAGACTGTTTCCACCGCGATGGCGAAATGGAAACCGCGAAAGCCGCGGCGGCCGCCAAGGCCATTCACATCACAAACGGCGGCATCGATAAACTGACCGAAACCGGCAAGGGACCCGTTTGGTGGCAGGTAACCACGGGCGGCGAGTTCCGCACCGCACGCACCATGACCGCCTTCGTCCGGCGCCTGGAGAACCAGGGCTGCTCGGGTATCTGCTTCACCACCGATATCATGTACGTTTCGCACCGCGAGAGGAATATCCACAACCGGTTTGTGCGATCGTGGTGCAGCTTGCCGGGCGGAATTCCCCGCGACGCCCAAGGCATTCTGCCAAGGGAGGGGGCGCCGGAGCGCACGGGCATTTACCCGTCCCGTCCGTTTCCGACGCCGACATGGGAAACCGTGCAGCAGTTGCGTTCACTCACCAAGCTCCCTATCGTGCTCAAGGGCATCCTCATCCAGGAGGACGCGCGAAAATCCCTCGAGTGCGGCGTGGACGGCATCATCGTGTCCAGTCACGGCGCGCGGCAACTCGATCACGTCGGCGGAACGATTGAAGCCTTGCCTGAGGTGGTGGCGGCGGTCGACGGCAAAATTCCCGTGCTGATCGACGGAGGATTCCGCCGCGGAACCGACATTCTCAAGGCGCTGGCGCTCGGCGCGACGGCCGTCGCTATCGCCCGCCCCTACCTGTATGGACTCGCGGCTTTCGGTCAGAAGGGCGTCGAGCGCGTAGTCGAGCTACTGCGCACCGAACTGGCGCTCGACATGGCGTTGGCGGGAGCGCCGAATCTAGCCGCAATCGATCGCAGCTTGGTGCGCATCCGAGGAGGTTCGTTCTGATGGAACGGCGCCGTTTTCTTTCGCTCGCGCTGGCGGGCGCAACCATTCCTGCCCGGGCCAAGGACGCTCCGTCGCGGCCGGCAAAAGTTGTCACGCTCTTCAAGTCGCCTGAAGGCAATCCAAACGCCCTGGAAACCGTTCCCGAGGGTCTGTGGATCGGCGAACAGGTGACCGATCGGGCGCACCTGGTGGACTGGGAGGGCAAGCTGATCCGGAGCGTCGACACCGAATCCTCCAACACCAGCGGAATCGCCTACGGCGGAGGGTTCCTCTGGATGGGGGCCAACGGCAAAGCCACGTGGCGGGAGCCTCGTCCCGCCGACGCCACCACCGGAGAGATCCTGAAAGTGGACCCGTCGAACGGCAAGACGCTCGCCCGGTATCCGGTACCCGGCGGCGGGGGCGTCCACGGACTGGAGTACGCCGAAGGCAAGCTGTGGATCACCTCGCTGAAGATCGGCAAGCTGACGCAGGTGGACCCGGCGGACTTCCGCGTGGTGCACCAGATTCCGGTGCAGCTTAGCCGAGCGCACGGGCTGGCGTGGGATCCGCCGGGCATCTGGTGCATGTTCTCCAACGACCGCGTCATCCAGAAGCTCGATGTCCGCGACGGCGCCGTGCTCGACGTCATCACGCTCTCCAAGGACGACCCGGACCCCCACGGCATGTGCATGCACAACGGCAAGCTGTACTACTGCGACGCGGGCGTAGCCCCTTCGGCGGCCGCGAGCAACAGCCCCTATGTCGGTTACATATGCCGGGTCGACTTCGCCTGACCCTGTTGTGCGGCGCGTTCCTGTGCGCGGCGCAGCAGCCTTCCGGGCCGCGCATTCTGCGGCCGGCCGACGGCTCGGTCGTGGACCAGGGACCCTTCGTGGCGATCGCGAAAACCGACGGCGAAGGCTCGTTGAAGCTGGACGGACAGACCGTAAAGGGGGATGTTCCAGCCAGCGGCGTCCTCACGGCAGACATCGATCTCGGCCCGGGCCCGCATGAACTCGCCCTTTCCACAGGGGGCAGGGAGTACAAGATTCGCTTCCACGCCGGGCCGTCGCCGCCGGAGGGGTGGTCGCCCTATCGGAGCCATCCGCCAGGGGGAGATTGTGGCGCGTGCCACTCGGCCGCCGCCGGCGCATGGTCGTTGAAGGACGAGGTTGCCGGTCCCGCCTGCATGGTGTGCCACGATGCCGCGGCCTTCCCCAAAACGCACACCCACAAGCCGGCCGAACTCGAGGAGTGCCAGATCTGCCACGATCCGCACGGTTCGGCGGTCAAAGGTCACCTGATCATGGCAAAAGAAACCGCCTGCAAACAGTGCCATGGGTGAGCGGCAGCAGCGCCGGCCTGCGCGGCGCGCGCCGGATATGGCAAAACAGAAGTGAGGGAATGAATCGACGCAGTTTCACGGCGGCCCTCGCCGCGGGTCTTCTGGGAAGAGCATTCGCCAACGCGGCGGCGCGGCGTCCCAACATTGTTCTGATACTCGCCGACGACCTGGGCTACGGCGACTTGGGGTGCTACGGCAACGCCGAGATCCGCACGCCTTCGATCGATCGCATGGCGAGCGAGGGCATGCGCTTCACCAGTTTCTATGCCGCGTCTCCGGTTTGCAGTCCCAGTCGCGCCGCGTTGCTCACCGGCCGGTTGCCGGTTCGGTCGGGCGTCACCAGGGTGCTTTCGCCGGTGGACATGCGGGGGTTGCCTGGCAGGGAATTCACCATCGCGG
Source organism: Bryobacteraceae bacterium (assembly GCA_026129905.1). Taxonomy (GTDB): domain Bacteria; phylum Acidobacteriota; class Terriglobia; order Bryobacterales; family Bryobacteraceae; genus JAHCHE01. Next base: position 194,579 of record JAHCHE010000010.1, read on the forward strand.
AGATGCTGAAGCAGGCCGGCTACGCTACCGCGTGCATCGGCAAGTGGCACCTGGGACGGCATCGCTGGCACCTCCCCACCCGGCGAGGTTTTGACCACTACTTCGGAATTCCATATTCCAACGACATGAGCCGCAGGAATAGCCCGCATCATCCGCTTTACCGTTTGCGGATGGTACCGCCGCTGCCTCTCATGCGCGACGAAAAGATTATCGAGCGGGAACCGGACCAGAGCCAGTTGACCCGGCGATATACCGAGGAATCGCTCGGTTTCATCCGGCGGAGCGTAGCCGCGAAGCGACCGTTCTTCCTTTACCTGCCTCACACGTTTCCGCACAATCCGCTCCACGCGAGCGATCGGTTCCTTGGAAAGAGCCAGGGCGGATTATATGGCGATGTCGTCGAGGAACTCGACTGGAGCACCGGCGAGATCCTCCGCGGCCTTCGCGAAGCGGACATTGAAAACGACACGCTGGTCTTCTTCACGAGCGACAACGGACCTTGGCTGGCCAAGGGAGAGGAAGGAGGCTCGCCGGGTCCGCTCCGTGAGGGAAAAGGCAGTACCTGGGAGGGAGGAGTGCGGGTGCCGTTCATCGCTCGCTGGCCCGGACGCATTCCCAAGGCTGTGGTCACTCCGGCGTTTGGGACGCTGATGGACGTTATGCCTACGTGCGCCGACCTTACGGGGGCGGAACTTCCCGACGACCGCGTCTACGACGGACAAAACATCTCTTCCGTCTTGCTCGAGAATGCGTCGGGGCGTGAGCCGTTGATGTTTTACTGGTACCAGGCCCGGCTCCGGGCGGTACGAAAAGGACCGTGGAAGATGCACCTTGCGTCCAACCAACCAGCCACGGGAACGCGCGCCGCCGAACGCCACCACCAGCCCCTGCTGTTCAATCTCGACCGGGATGCGTCGGAGAGCCTCAATGTCGCCGACTCCCACCCGGAGATCATCAGCGAACTGGCCGCCCTCGCGAACCGGCACCGCAAGAGCCTTCGGGGCGACGTGTCGCCCCTGGCATTCCTTCAGCGGCCGCTACGGTGATTCGCGGCGTCGCGCCTCGACGCGGTAGAGGGCGCGGTGGTTCGTTCGGGGCGTAGACGCCCGATCCGGCGTTGTACGATGGTTGGGTTTGACGGGCATGCCGCCGAACGCAGCGAGGATTGCGTCCGCATGGGTCTTATGACGCATCCCGATCTTCTAACTAGCTGATTCCCGACACATTGACCAGTGGCCGTTCAATTGCACTCCCAACAGCGTGCGTGGACCTTCCCAGCCTGGAAAGCACCGGCCGAGGCTGGTCTTCTGGGAACTGACGACCGGCTGCAACCTTCGGTGCATCCATTGCCGCGCCAGCGCGACGGAGTTGATGTCGCCTCAGGACCTCAGCTATTCCGAGTGCTGCCACGTGGTCGATGAGATTGCGGAATATGCCCCACTAATCCTCGTTTTGAGCGGCGGCGAACCGCTCTGGAGGCGCGATGTGTTTGACATCGCTCGCCGGGCCAAATCCAAGGGACTCCGCGTCGCGCTCGCGACCAACGGAACGTTGGTTGACGAAGCGATGGCGTTGCGCATTCACGACGCGGGCATCGAGCGCGTATCGATCAGTCTGGATGGCGCCGACCATGCCACCCACGATACGTTCCGCGGTCATCAGGGCGCTTTCCATTCCGCCATTCGCGGCATTAAATGCCTCAACGAACTGGGGGTATCGACGCAGATCAACACTACCGTCTCCCGCCATAACGAACATCAATTGCCCGATATTCTGAAGCTCGCGCAGGACCTCGATGTAGATGCGTTCCACATGTTTCTGCTGGTACCGGTCGGCTGCGGCCTGACGATTCAGGACGAGCAGGCGGTGACGGGCGCCGATGCGGAGCGGATTCTCAACTGGTTTTACGAACGCTCGCTCGACTCCCGCCTCGAACTAAAGGCCACCTGCGCGCCGCACTACTACCGCATCATGCGGCAGCGGCGCGCCGAATCCCGCCGCGCCGGCGAAAGCGTACCGGAACTGGCCCGGGAGGGCATGCACGCGGTGACGAAAGGGTGCCTTGCCGGGGCCGCCGTCTGCTTTGTGTCACACCAGGGCGAAGTATACCCGTGTGGGTATTTGCCTGTCTCTGCCGGAAATCTGAGGCACGACAGGTTCCGGGATGTTTGGGAAAACGCGCCGATTTTCCAGCAGCTCCGCGATACCGGTAACTTGGAAGGGAAGTGCGGCATCTGCGAATATAAGAACGTTTGCATGGGATGCCGCGCCCGCGCGTACGGAATGACAGGCGACTACCTGGGGGAAGAGCCGTTCTGCATTTACGAGCCCAAACAACTTCATGGCGACCACAACTCCATCCAAGCCCTCTAAAGCCGCGGATACCGCGCGCGACAACAGGGCCAAGCTGCTGGAGCGCGCGATGTCGCGCCACAGCTATTCCGGCGACGCGCTGATCGAGGTACTGCACACAGCGCAGGAACTCTACGGGTTCCTGACGCCCGATCTGCTCAAGAGCATCGCCCGCAAGCTGCGTCTGCCCCCCAGCCGCGTGCTTGGCGTGGCGACTTTTTACCATTTCTTCTCGCTCGAACCCAAGGGCGAGCACTCCTACATTGTCTGCCTTGGAACCGCCTGCTATGTGAAAGGCGCTCTCGGACTCCTGGAAACGCTCGAGCGGCGATGCGCCAAGGCGGGCCGGACCAGCCCCGACGGCAAGGTGAGCGTAAATTCCGCCCGCTGCATCGGCGCTTGCGGTCTGGCGCCCGCGGTGATTCGCGACGGCGAGATCGTGGGACGGCTCACGCCGCGGCAGGTGACCGAGGATCTCGACAGGATCGGCGTGAAATGACCATCGAAGAACTATCCGACATCCAGGAACAGGAACAGGCGCGGCAACAGAAGCTGGCCAACCGCATCTATTGCTGTACCGCGGCCGGGTGCGTTTCCTGCGGCGCCGACCGTGTCCGCCAGTCGTTGCACGCGGAGGTGAAGAAAGCCGGACTTCAGGAGCAGGTAGAGGTCTGCGGCTCCGGCTGCATGGGCCTGTGCAGCCAAGGACCGCTGGTGCGCAGCGCCGCCGACGATGCCCTGTACGGTCACGTTTCGCCGGAGGAGGCCGCGGCCCTCGTCAGCGGCAACCCGGTGGACCGGCAACTTTTGGCCGGCAAGCGGATCGATACCACAGCGCCGTTCTTCGCGCTTCAGCACAAGATCGTGCTGGCCAACAGCGGCGTGATGGACCCGGAAATCCTCAACGACTACATCGCCGTGGGAGGATACCAGGCGCTGGCGCACGCCGTCACGGAGTTAAGCCCGCCGGAAGTCATCGAAGAGATCAAGCAGAGCGGACTCCGCGGCCGCGGCGGCGCGGGCTACCCCACCGGGCTGAAATGGGAGCTGGTGGCCAAGCAGAGCTCGCAGATCAAGTACGTCGTCTGCAACGCCGATGAGGGCGACCCTGGAGCGTTCATGGACCGGAGCGTGCTTGAAGGCGACCCGCACCGGGTGCTGGAAGGCATGGCGCTGGCCGGCTACGCGGTTGGCGCTCAACAGGGCTACATCTACGTCCGCGGCGAATACGGTCTGGCGATTCAGCGTTTGCAGACGGCTATCAAGCAGGCCGAGCGCGCCGACCTGCTTGGCAATCGCGTGCTCGGCACGGGGTTCCAGTTCCGCGTGGACCTGCGGATCGGGGCGGGCGCGTTTGTGTGCGGCGAAGAGACCGCCCTCATCGCCTCGATTGAAGGAAAAAGGGGTCAGCCGCGGCAGCGGCCTCCCTACCCCCCGGAATCCGGGCTTTGGGAGCGGCCAACGCTGATCAACAACGTCGAAACCTTCGCCAACATTCCGCCCATCATCGCCAAAGGCGGCGAGTGGTTCGCTTCGATCGGCACCGCCGGGAGCAAAGGCACCAAGGTCTTCGCGCTGGCGGGCAAGATCGTCAACACCGGCCTCATCGAGGCGCCGATGGGGGCTAGCTTGCGCACCATCATCTTCGACATCGGCGGAGGCATCCCGGACGGCGGCCGGTTCAAAGCCGCGCAGACCGGCGGGCCTTCGGGCGGCTGCATTCCGGAGCAGTTTCTCGACGTTCCGGTGGATTACGAGTCCCTGGCCAAAATCGGTTCCATCATGGGGTCGGGCGGGCTGATCGTAATGGACGAGTCTTCCGACATGGTGGACGTCGCGCGCTTTTTCATGGAGTTCTGCATGGACGAGTCCTGCGGCAAGTGCATTCCGTGCCGGGTGGGAACCGTCCAGATGCACGACATCCTGGCGCGGATGACGCGGGGTGAGGGAACGCCGGCCGATCTCGACATGCTGGAGCAACTGTGCACGCTGTTGCGGGAAACCAGCCTGTGCGGCCTGGGACAAACCGCTCCCAACCCGGTCCTGAGCACGCTCCGGTTCTTCCGCCACGAGTATGACGCGAAGCTGGCCGCCAGCCGCGGAGGAGCGCAATGAGCGTCAAAACGCTAACGATTGACGGGAAGATGGTCACCGGCATCGCCGGCGAAACGATCTTCAATGTGGCCTGGAACAGCGGCGTCCGCATCCCGCGGCTCTGCCACGTGGGCGGCGTCTCCGACGTCGGCGCCTGCCGGCTCTGCCTGGTGGAGATCGAAGGCCAAAAGAAGCTCATGGCCTCCTGCATGACGAACGTCGAGGAGGGCATGGTGGTGCGCACCAACACCGAGCGGCTTCAGTCGCACCGGAGGCTCATCCTCGAGTTGTTGTTCGCCGAGCGCAATCACATCTGCGCCGTCTGCGTGATGAACGGCCAGTGCGAACTTCAGGACATGGCCGAGGAACTCGGCATGGACCATGTTCGGATGCGCTACCTGTTTCCGAAACTGGAAGTGGACACCAGCCACGAGCGGTTCGGTCTCGATCACAACCGGTGCATACTCTGCACGCGCTGCGTCCGGGTCTGCGACGAGGTGGAAGGCGCTCATACCTGGGACCTCAAAGGCCGCGGCGTCAACAGCCTGATCATCGCCGACCTCGGCGAGCCCTGGGGGCAGTCCGACACCTGCACCAGTTGCGGCAAGTGCGTCCAGGTTTGCCCCACCGGAGCGCTGTTCTCCAAGGGGCGGACGGTCGGCGAGATGCGCAAGGATCGCCGTTTCCTGAAGTACATCGTCACCGCCAGGGAGAAGCACCAATGGATTCGCTGATCAAGAAGCCGCGACTCGCCACCGTTTGGCTGGGCGGCTGTTCCGGGTGCCACATGTCGTTCCTCGATCTGGACGAACGGCTGATCGATCTGCACCAGATGGCGGAACTGTGCGCTTCGCCGCTCACCGACTACAAAGACTTCCCCGAGGTGGACGTCACGCTGGTAGAAGGGGCTGTGGCGAACGAAGAACACCTCGAGCACATCCGCCACATTCGCAAACACACGAAGCTCCTGATTTCCTTCGGCGACTGTGCGGTGACGGGCAATGTCACGGCGCTGCGCAACATGTTCGGCGTCGAGGAAGTGCTCGACCGGGCTTATCGGGAGACGTCCACCCAGGTCATCGGAATCCCGCGCGGCAATCATGCGGTACCCAAGCTGCTGGACCGCGTCCGGCCGGTTCACGAAGTGGTGAAGGTGGATTATTTCCTCCAGGGGTGCCCGCCGTCGGCCGACAAGATCTACAGTTTTCTGATGGATCTGCTGGCCGGCAGACAGCCTAAAGTCGAGGAAAGGAGGTTCGGCTAGACGTGAGCGAAACGATTACCATCAGCCCCGTAACCCGCATCGAGGGACACGCGCGCGTATCCATCTACGTGGACGACGCCGGCGAGGTGGACTCCGCCCAATTCCATGTCGTCGAGTTTCGCGGGTTCGAGAAGATGTGCGAGGGCCGGCCTTTTCACGAGATGCCGGGCCTGATGTCCCGCATCTGCGGCATTTGCCCGGTGAGTCATGTCCTGGCCAGCTCGAAAGCCGGCGACGCCATCCTCGGGGTCCAGGTGCCGCCCGCCGCCGAGAAGCAACGCCGCCTGATCAACTGCGCCCAAGTGCTTCAATCCCACGCGCTGAGTTTCTTCCACCTGTCCTCGCCGGACCTGTTGATGGGGATGGACTCGGATCCCGGAAAGCGGAATATCTTCGGCCTGGTCGACGCCGATCCGGACTTTGCCCGCCGCGGCATCCGGCTGCGGCAGTTCGGGCAGCGGATCGTCGAGATCCTCGGCGGCAAGCGCATTCACCCTTCCTGGGGCGCGCCGGGCGGGGTGCTGAAGGTGCTATCGACGGCCGAGCGCGACGAGATGCTCGGCTGGGTCCCGGAGGCATACGAAACTCTTGAAATCGCCTTCCGGCGGTTGAAGTCCGTCCTCGATTCGTTCCAGGAGGAGGTACGCCACATCGGCAACTTCCCCACATTGTTCCTCGGCATGGTGAACGAGGACGGCGAGATGGATTTCTACGACGGGCGCATCCGAATTGTCGACAGCGAAGGCAATATCGTGGCCGACGGCCTCGATCCCAATCGTTACGCCACGTACCTCGGCGAGGCCAGCGAGGAGTGGTCGTATATGAAGTTCCCGTACTACAAGCCGCTTGGCTATCCGGGGGGCATGTACCGGGTGGGTCCGCTTGCCCGCGTCAACGTCGTACACGCCATGGGCGCGCCGCGCGCAGACCGGGAGCTGAGGGAATTCCGCCAGCGGACGTGGGTGGTGCGGAACGAGAGCTTTCACTATCACCAGGCGCGGCTGATCGAGATGCTCTACTCGGTCGAGGCGATCGAGGACCTGCTCAACGATCCCGAGATTCTGAAGGAGCACGTCCGCGTCAACGCCGGACAGAACAACTCCGAGGGCATCGGCTGCTGCGAGGCGCCTCGCGGGACGCTGTTCCACCACTACCAGGTGGACGACGACGGCCGCATCAAGAAGGCTAACCTCCTGATCGCCACGTCGCAAAATAACCTGGCCATCAACAAGGCGGTCGAGCAGACAGCCAAGCGGTTCGTGAACCCGGGCCGGCTCGCCGAGGGCATGCTGAACCGGGTGGAGGCCGCCATCCGCTGCTACGATCCCTGCCTGTCCTGCTCGACGCACGCCGTCGGGCAGATGCCGCTTTCCATCGAGCTGATCGGGCCGGACGGAAGCGTTCTGGACCGCGTCGCCCGTTGAGACTCCTGCTGCTGGCGATTGGCAACCGATGGCGCCGGGATGATGGGGCGGCTCACCGCGCGCTGGAGTTGCTGGGCCCTCAGCCTGGAGTGTCCGCTCGAAGCGCCCTGCAGTTGACTCCCGAGATGGCGGAGGAGATTTCCCCGTTCGACGGCGTGGTTATCGTCGACGCCGACATCGAGCCCGGGGCGACGCGCCTCGCCCCCATCGAGGCCAACCCAGCCGCCCGGTCCCCGCTAGGCCACTCCATCGGCCCGGACGAACTATTGCTGCTTGCAAGGAAGCTGTACGGATTCCAGGGGCGGGCCTGGCTGTGCCGGGTTCCCGGCGTCGACTTCAACGAAGGCGACGGCCTGAGCGAAACGGCGGAATCGAACGCCGCCGCCGCCGCGCGGTTGCTGCTGGAAATGACGAGGCAAGGGCTGCGGTAGAGTAGGGCACAGGCGCGTTACGCTGTCGCACGTTTCCAGTGCCCCCTCATCGAACTGGACGTGCGGATTTCCCGCATCCAGCTCTCCGACCATCTTCTTCCGGCGGCGTGCGCCGCAATCCTGGCAGATGGCTCACTCTTCCCACCATTTGGTACAGCCGACACCGTTTATACAGGAACTGATAGTTCCAGCGCTTCCGAGCCGACCGCCAACTGCGTTGGTGTTTGCGTCGGAGCCATAACTGCAGCTCACTCAGCACGGCCCAGTCGATCTGATGGAAGATGTGGTTGCTGTTGCCGGCCCGGAAATAGGTACACCACCCATTCAGGATCGGGTTCAACTTCCGAATCACCTCACCGACCAAGGCGCTACTGGGAAACGATCGGACCACCTCGCGCACCCGATCTCGGATATGTTGGCACGCCTTCTTGCGCGGCCACATGTACAGCAACCGTCTCGGGGGTTTCCGGAACTCGAAGCCCAAGAACGCGAAACCCTCCTCCACCGTCGTCAGCCGACTCTTCTCCTGGTTCACCACCAATCGCAGAGCCGCAAACTGGTTTTGGAGACGCTCCCACGCTTGCCTCGCCTCTGATTCCGTGCGCGCCAGCAGCACCATATCATCCGCATAGCGGACGAGCACGACGGAATGACTCATCGTGCCGTCACCACGACACCACTGAACGTCGACCACATGAGAATAGCCCGCCTGGGTTTTCTCAGCGATGATGCTGAGCGCCATGCGCGGTGTCTTCTCCGGGCGGAACCCGAATGAACAGAGCTGATTCCTTTCATTCAGCAAGTTCATCAACATCACGTCGGACGCACCCCTTGATATCCCTTCGGGATATGGAAGACACAAGCCGGAAGCCAGGAGCCAGCTCCGCCTCCGGCGTCGCCGGAGCTTAGCTGCCAGGTTAGTACCAACCCGGAAATTGTAGACTGAAACTGGGTATTCCCTCCCGGGGGGGCCTGGGCTAAACTTAACGAGGAGCGCATGAGCGGACGCTACGCCCCAGGGCGCCAGGCCCGCTGCTCCGCAGTGCAAAACAACACGGTAGGTAAGGAGGAATCCCGATGGCCGCACAGGCGGACCGAGAGCTAACCTTCGAGCTGAGCCATGGAGTGCGCGAACGCGAGGAACTGATTCGGGCGTTCCGGATCATTCAGAGTTCGCGCCGGCTGGACGACCGCGAGATCATGCTCAAGCGCCAGCAGCGGATCTATTTTCAGGTGAGCGGCGCGGGGCACGAAGCGATCCAGGCCGCCGCGGCGATGGCGACGCGCCCCGGTTACGACTGGTTCTATCCTTACTACCGAGACCGCGCGCTTTGCCTCGGGCTGGGGATTACGCCGGAGATGATGCTGCTCCAGGCGGTCGGTTCCGCCGAGGATACGCAGTCCGGCGGCCGCCAGATGCCTTCCCACTGGAGTTCACCGGAACTCCACATCGTTACCACATCGTCCTGCACCGGGACGCAGTTCCTCCAGGCGGTGGGGTGCGCCGACGCCGGGCGGCTGCTGAACCGGAGAGCGGACGAGGTGACGCTGGTAACCGGCGGCGACGGCCACACCAGCGAGGGCGAGTTCTGGGAGGCGTTGAACATCGCCTGCCTGGAGCGGCTGCCGGTGGTTTTCCTGATCGAGGACAACGGGTTCGCCATTTCCGTGCCGGTGGAAAACCAGACCGCCGGCGGGAGCATCTCCAAGCTGGTGGAAGGCTTCCCGAACCTGCTGATCCTTGAGGTAGACGGCTGCGATTTCCCGGCTTCCTACGAAACGATGAAAACGGCCGTCGCGCATTGCCGGCAGCGGCTGGGCCCGTCGCTGGTGCATGCCCACGTCATCCGTCCCTACTCGCATTCACTGTCGGACGACGAGGCGCTGTACAAGACCGAAGCCGAGCGCCAGGCGGAGCGCAACCGCGACCCGTTCCACCGGTACCCGGAGTGGCTGCTGGCGGAGAGCTTCATCGACCACCGCACGCTGGAGCGCATTATCCGCGAAGTGGACGTCGAGATACAGCGGGCCACCGAGCGGGCGCTGAAGTCCGAGATGCCGGCGCCCGGCTCCGCGCCGTTGTACGTGTATTCGGACACCGTGGATCCGACATCGCTGGAGTTCGAAACCGAGCCGCGGTTCGATTCCGAGTCGCGCACAATGGTGGACGCCATCAACAAGACGCTAGCCGACGAGATGCGCCGCGACGAGCGGGTGATCGTCTTCGGCGAGGACGTGGCCGATTGCGGCCGGGAGGAAAACCTGCCGCTGGTGAAAGGCAAGGGCGGCGTGTTCAAGGCCACCCACGGCTTGCAGCGGGAGTTCGGCGGCAAGCGCTGCTTCAATTCGCCGCTGGCGGAGGCGGCCATCGTGGGGCGGGCGCTCGGCATGGCGACGCGCGGCCTGAAGCCGGTGGTGGAGATCCAATTTTTCGATTACATCTGGCCGGCGACGATGCAGCTTCGCGACGAGGTGGCGAACTTCCGCTGGCGCTCGTATAACGGCTTCTCCTGCCCGCTGGTGATTCGCGCCGCGATCGGGGGCTATCTCACCGGCGGGTCCATCTATCACAGCCAGTGCGGCGAGTCGATTTTCACGCACATGCCGGGCTTGCGGGTGGTGATGCCGTCCAACGCGCTGGACGCGGCCGGACTGCTGCGAACCGCTATCCGCTGCGACGACCCGGTACTGTTTCTCGAGCACAAGAAGCTGTACCGGGAGACCTACAACCGTTCGGCCTATCCGGGGCCGGACTACATGATTCCGTTCGGCAAGGCCAAGATCGTCAAACCCGGCAAGAACCTGACCATGATCGCCTACGGCGCGCTGGTGCAGAAGTGCCTGCAAGCGGCGTTGAGCATTGAGGCCCGGTTCAGCGAGTGGACGGTAGAGATAATCGACCTCCGCAGCCTTTCGCCGTACGACTGGGAAGCGATCCGCGAGTCGGTGGAGAAGACCAACCGGGTGATGGTGGTCCACGAAGACTCCCGCAGTTGGGGCTACGGCGCCGAGATCGCGGCGCGCATCGCCGGGGAGTTGTTCGACGTGTTGGACGCGCCCGTCGGGCGGATCGGCTCGCTGGACACCTACGTCGCCTACAATCCGAAGCTGGAGGACGAGATCCTGCCGCAAGCGGAGGACGTCGAGCGCGAAGGCGAGCGGCTTCTGACGTACTGATGACGCGGCGGAACGGCGCCGCGCTGGCGGCGATCCTGTTGTTGGCTGGACAACGGCAACTGCTCGCGCCCTCGCCGCCCGAAGCTCCTTTTCCGTGTCCTTCCGGTAGCCTGGAGGAGGCGCTCAAACGGGCGGAAGCTCTCCCGCGCCTTCATAGTCTGCTCGTAAGCCGGCGAGGCGAACGGCTCGCCGAACAGTACTTCAACGGCGCGAGAGCCGCGCGGCCCGCCAATGTCAAGTCGGTCTCCAAAAGCGTGATCTCGGCGCTGGTGGGCATCGCGATCGACCGCAAACTGCTGCCGGGAGTGGGTACGCCGATCGCCCGGTACTTTCCCGAATTGTCGGCGCGGGGCGCCGATCCGAAGAAACGGGCGATCACGATCGGGGACCTGCTGGCGATGCGCTCCGGGCTGGTTTCGACCAGCAGCCGGAACTACGGCTCGTGGGTGCGAAGCCCGAACTGGGTCCGCTATGTCCTCAGCCGGCCGCTGGAAAGCGATCCGGGCGCGGAAACGAACTACAGCACTGGCAACACGCACCTCCTCTCGGCCATCCTGACGCGGGCGACCGGTCAGAGCACGTACGCGTTCGCCAAGAAGGCGCTCGCCGAACCGCTCGGCATCACGTTTGGGCCGTGGGCGCGCGACCCGCAGGGGATCTATCTCGGCGGCAACGAGATGACCATGACGCCGAGGCAGATGCTGCGGTTCGGGGAACTGTACCTCGGTCGCGGAGCGATCGATGGCCGCCGCATCGTGTCGGAATCCTGGATTGACGCCTCGTTCACGCCGCGAGGCAGCTCGCCCATCAGCGGCAAGCGGCACGGCTACGGCTGGTGGATCAGCGAAATGGCCGGCGCGCCCGTGTACTACGCGTGGGGCTTCGGCGGCCAGTACATCATCGTCGCGCCGTCGCTTGAACTCGTGGTGGCGACCACATCGTCGCCGCACGTCGGAGAAGACCGGCGGGACCACCGGACCGCGCTGTGGAGCCTGCTGGAGGAGGTGGTCGGCCGGTTCTCTTCCGCCGCTGCCTGCGAAAGCGCGCCGCGCGACGCGCCGGACGACGTGCTCTCGTCGGGGCTGTAGCGGGTCCGCGCGCCGCTCACCGCGACGTCGCCGCGCGGGAGAGAGACCTCGGAACGGACATGGCTTCGAGATAGCGTTCGATCGTGCGCTCGACGCCGCGCTGAACGCCAAATGAGCCCGCGCGCCAGGCTGGGTGGAAGCGGTTGCCGAACAGTCGCAGGGCCAGGATCTTCAACGGGGGCCATTCGCACAAGCCGCGGAGGGGTGGCGTGGTGTGAGCCGGCCCGCCTCTCTTGAACTGGCCGAACAGGCGCCGCGGAACGCCGGCTTCCTCGGCGATGCGCCGTGCGACTGGCTTGTCGTAGCTTCCGCCGACCGACCAGGGCCGCATCGCAACCGAGTCCGCGATGGCATGGATCGCCGGAGCGTGAAGCCCGCGGGCGGCAGCGGGCGGGAAGTGGACAAAGCCTGTCCGCAAGCGGAACTCTCCGAGCGAGGAACCGGACATGAGGCTGTCGGCGGGGTGCTGAAGGTCCGGGAGGCCATTCGCGCCCGGTATGCCCCAGCGCGGGCGGCCGCCGCGATGCCAGAGATTGTCGCCAAACCGGCCGGTCAGCAGGAGGGCCCCCTCAAGCTGGCGTTCCATCAGGAGCAGAACCCGGTCGCCGCCCCAGGGCTCGATGTAGAACTCGTCGTGACGATCCCGAGGGAGAGATCGGAAATCCGTGCGCTCGTACTCCGTGACGCGGAGACCGAGGCTGGCCGCGAGCGCCGATCCGTTGTCGTCGATATAACCTTTCCGGCTGTTGCTGCGGTGAAACGTGACGGCTTCCCGGCAGCCGGCTCTGGCGGCCAAGGCCGAGACGGCGGTGGAATCGTAGCCCTGGGAAACCATGGTCACGGGGCGGTAGGCGCGCTTCCGCTCAGGGTGATGGGCGTTGGCGAAGACGCGCGCCACCGTGGCGTCGAGGAACGAAATGTAGTCGCCGAAGTCGCGCGGCGGTGGACCGAGCGGCTTTTCGAGTCTCGACGCAGTCAGATCGCGCCGCACTCGCAGATTGCAGCAATCGTGCAACTCAACAGAGCGCGAGCCGAGCAGGCGGAGGCGCTTCTGCTTCACTCGTATCCCGGCGCGGTGGAAATCGAGAAGGTCCAGGTAGTAGCGAGGATACTCGGGATCGAGCCGCTCGCCGGAGATGGTGAGGAGAAACGCGAGCGAGTTGGAAACGAATAACCGGTCGCCGGCGCGCACCGACAGCAGCTGTTCATAGATGTGGTTGGGGCCCGCAAATACAATCTCCCGGTTCTGAAGCCGGCCGCCTGAGCCGGCGAACACTTCCGCGCGATCAAAATGGCCCTCCTCGAACGGGCCGTTCCAGGCGCCCTCGAAGAAGCCTCCTTCGCGAGTTTCCACCCAGGGACCATGGATAATGCGGACCACGCCCGTTCCCTGGCGCAACGCAGCAGCCCATGCCAGGCGGGGCAGGCGCGGTTCCAGTTGGAATTCGAGAGTCAAGTAAGAGAGTCTATCAGGCGGGGCCAGGGACGGGCCCAACAGCCAAGGCGTGATCACTGCCGGCAGGGCGTTACGGGTCGAACGACTTGCAGCGGGAAGCGAGAAGGCCGGTGGCTTGGCAGAGATCGAGGTCGGCGAGGAGCAGGCCCGGTTGGCCGTAGGGCTGGTAGCAGAGGAGGGTCCCGTCCGGGCGCACGACGGCCGAAGTGGTGGGGGAATCCGGGCTGGCGTAGTTGACGGTGGCGAAATAACAGGTGTTCTCGGCGGCGCGGCAGAGGGCGGCTTTTTCGTGGAACGAGTTGGCTGGATCGGCGAAGGTGGAGGGCCGGTAGCCGCCGGGCTCGGCTTCGTGGAAATGCGGGTGGAAGACCACCTGGGCGCCGCGGCGGGCGGCCCAGCGGACGGTTTCCGGGTAGCGCCAGCCTTCATGGCAAATGGCGATGCCGAACGTGAGCGGGCCGGACTGGAAGAGGCGGCGGCCGCGGCCCGGCGAATAGACAGCCTCCTCGCTGGGGTCGAGTTGGACCTTGTCCTGGAAACCGGCGATCGTTCCGTCGCGATCGACGACGAGGGCGGTGGCCAGGAGCGCGCCTGCGACGATGCGTTCGGAGCCGGCGATGACGGCAAGACGGGTCCTGGCGGCGGCCGCGGCGACAACAGACCACGCGCGCTCGAGGAAGGCCGGATCGGGGGGCGGCGCGAGTCTGCCAGGGCTTCGGTATCCAGGGACGAAGCATTCGGGAAAGCAGATGAGGTCGGCGCGCGCAGCGGAGGCTTGGGCGATGGCTTGTCCGGCCGCTACGAGGGAAGCCTCCGGATTCGCAGGGTATGGCAGGTTGGCGAGCGCGATTCGGAATGGCGGCATCCGGTTTCCCGATTTTACCCCCGGTCAGAAAAGGATGCCGAAACCGATGGCGGCGCGGGTCATGTGGCCGGCGCGAAATTCCGGGGCGAGAAAGAGGCGGCCAGGGAGGCGGACACGGAGACCGAGGCCGGCGCTCCAGGCCAGTCCACTGCGCTTGTAATCGATGCTTTTGTCTTTTTCGTGGAAGTAGCCGATGCCGCCGATGACGTACGGTGTGACGCGCGCGCCGCGGTCGCGGAGATCGAAGGCGAGGTTGGGGATGAAGCTCCACTGGTTGAACCTCCGCCCCGGTGAGACGACGACTTCGGGTTCAAGGCTGAGACGGCTGGTGAGATAGAACCGGAGCGAGGCGGCGCCGGCGAACTCCCAGGGTTCATCAAGGTACTTCAAGGCCGCGGCCGCGGTGAAGCGGACGGCGCCGCGGACATCGTCATCCGGAGCGGCGGCCGGCCACATGATTTGCGCGAGGGCGGGCGGCGCGCACAGCAGCGCCAGGGGGAGCGTCAGATAGTAGAGCGTTCGCATGACACGGGTACGCCCGAAGGAGGGCATGCATGTTGCCGCAACGTGTCTGTTGGAAATCAAAGAGTTGCGGCTGGCCGGGCGCCATCGCGTTCTGACACTGTCATCGAACGCCGACGAAGGGCGGCGGGCGGCGGCGCCTGGTTTTGGTAAGGTGGGATAACCCGAGGGTGATTCCATGACGACAAAGATCGTGTTTTCGCTGATTACTGTTTTCTCGCTGAGCGCCCAGACTTACGATCTGGTCCTCAAGGGCGGCCATGTCATCGATCCGAAGACCGGCGTCAACGCCATCAGGGACGTAGCGGTTCACGATGGCAAGATCGCGCGAGTGGCGACCGGTATTCCCGCAGCGGAGGCCAGGAAGGCGGTGGACGTGAGCGGGTTGATCGTCACGCCGGGGCTGATCGACATTCACGTGCACGTGTATCCGCGCCCGGAAGCGAAGCTCATCGGCAACGACAGCAACGTGCAGGCGGATGCCCACTCGTTCCGGAGCGGCGTAACGACCATGGTGGACGCCGGCACCGCGGGCTGGAGGAACTTCCCGGACTTCCGGGCGCGCGTGGTGGATAAGGCGCGCACGCGGGTACTGGCGCTGCTGAACATTTCCGGAGGAGGGATGGGAACCGGGACCGAGGACGACCTCCCGGAACTGGACGCGGCAGCGGCGGCTCGGATGGCGAAAGCGAATCGCGACGTGGTGGTGGGATTCAAATCGGCCCACTTCGGGGGGCGGGGATGGGAGTCGATCGACGCCGCGGTGAAGGCGGGCCGGGAGGTGGACATGCCGGTGATGGTGGACTTCGGCTACCTGAATGAAACACGGAGTCTTCCGACGCTGTTGTTGGACAAGCTCAAGCCGGGGGATATCTACACGCATTGCTTCTCGGGGCATCGGGAGGAGCTGCTGGCCGACGGCAAGCTGAACCCGGCGATGTTCACGGGTAGGAAGCGGGGGATCTTTTTCGACATCGGGTTCGGAGCGGGAAGCTTCTACTGGTATGTCGCGGTCCCGGCGCTGGAGCAGGGTTTCCCGCCCGATTCGATTTCGACCGATCTCCACACGGGGAGCATGAACGCCGGGATGAAGACGATGACGAACGCGATGTCTTCCATCTTGAACCTGGGATCGCCCTTGGAGGAGGTGATCCGCATGTCGACGTGGAACCCGGCGAAGCAGATCAAGCGGACGGAACTGGGTCACCTGGATGTGGGAGCCGAGGCGGACATCGCGGCGCTGCGGGTAGAGAGCGGCGCGTTCGGGTTCGTCGACTCGGCGGGCGCCGTGAACAAAGGCGATAAGAGGATCGTCGCGGAGCTGACGCTGCGCAAAGGCCGGGTTGTGTGGGATCGGAACGGCCGCGCGGCGGAGAACTGGAAGCAGTTTGAGTACGACAGGAAGAAGTGGGTTAAGTAGCTGTCGGCGCGCAGCGGTCAGCCGTCAGCTCCGGCGCCGGCCGGCCTAGCCGAGACCGGTCGGGCGAAAGGAAGCGCTAGACTGGAGGGAATATTGGCGCCGCGCTTGCACGCGCCGGAGAGGAGACTCGACGCGCGGACGCCAAATCATTGATCTCCGGGCCCCCCAGGGGGCGGCGGAGGAGATGCGTGTAAATTTTGCCATAAAAACCTAGGATCAAACATGTGGAAGAAGAGCAAAGAAGAATCCGTCACGGAAACCGCTCCGATCGCGCCGGCGGCGACGCGGCCGCTGGAAGGCGGCATATCGGCGCCGCCGCCGCAGCGCGTGTCGCTGCCTGAAGCGCGGGTGGAAGCGCGGATCGGGAAGTCCGTGACCATTAAGGGCCAGATAATGGGCCAGGAGGACCTGTATCTCGACGGGGAAATCGAAGGAGTGGTGGAGCTGCCGGAAAACCGGTTCGTGGTGGGAAAGAGCGGGAAGGTTCAGGCGAACATCAAAGCCAAGGAAGTCGACGTTCTCGGGACGGTCCACGGCGATATCGTGGCGGGCGAGCGCATTACAATTCGTCGCGACGCCACGCTGGTGGGGAACCTGAAGAGCTCGACGATTTCGATCGAAGACGGCGCGTTTTTCAAGGGCAGCATCGACATTGTGCGGCCCGCGCCCGTCAAGACGGCGCCCGCGGCGGCTGCGCCCCCACCGCCGCCCGCGGCGCCGATCAGCAGGCCGCCCGCGGCCCCAATCGCTCCCACCGCAGGCGGCGGGCTCGGTCCGCAAGGAAGGAATCGGTAGAGCTTAAGGCGTTTCACCGGGCGGGCAGCTTGTCCTTAAGTTGCCCGACAATCTTCTCCGCGGCGGAGTTGAGTTCCCGAGTCGAAGCGTTCTTGGGCCTGTGGTAGGTAGACCAGAGGACACGCCGCGATTCCCGGCCGACCAGGAAGAGATTCCCTTTGCCGCGGCCAAACGTGGAGAGCGGCACGGGTTCGACGTCGCCGACAATGTCGCCGAATTGCCCGGAGCGGGCGTCCTTGGCGGGAGCTGCTTCGCCTTCGTCTTCCTTCGGCTGCGGCGGTTTGGGGGGAGGCGGATACAGTTCCTGGACCTGGCGTTCGAATCGCTGGCCGATCTCGTCGGTGAAGAGAGCATCGGCGCGGAGGGGATCGGTGACGACCTCGAAGACGCCGTGGCGGGTCAGTTGGTTGGCGAGGTACTGGTCCAGACCGTTACTCATGGGGAGCAGGTAGACCGCGCGGATGTTGCCCAGGTCGGCGGGGTCGGCGGCGCAGGCCAGGCAGGCGGCGAGAAGGCCGGCCAGCGTAGAGGCGCGTCTCATCGTTTTCATCTTCCCATATAGACGCGTGAAGAACGAGGAAAGCCGGGACGGCGCTATCGCGGACCGAAAAAGGATTCGCGCAGATGGGAGACCCGCGCCACATTGGGCTCTGATTCTTATCCTGTATAATTCACGGGAGCGGAGTATCTGCCTCGCCCCGTGACACTGGGGTGTGGAGGTCTGTGATGAGGCCATCCAACGGTGGACGACCGGCCATCGAACACGGAAATGGCGCGGCCGGGATGAGGAGTTTCTATCGGTGGGTGAAGAATGTGGCAGTCCATCACAGGGTGGAGATTCTCCTGTTTGCCGCCGCAATCGCCTTGTATGCGCCTGGGCTCCATTGGGGCCTGCCGGTGGCCACGAGCGCCGAACGCGTCAGGCTCTGGGCCTACGATGACATCTCTCCGCTGCCAGCGCTGACCGAGGTCTATCACACTTTTGTCCGTTCGGCGCCGGACCGGTGGCTTGCCTACCCTCCTTTGCACCACTTCCTGCTGGGCGCCGCGTACTCTCCCTACCTTGGCTGGCTTGCCCTGACCGGTCAGGCGTCGGCGCCATCCTGCGTATTCCCTTATGGGCTACAGGATCCGGCGACGGCGTTCCGGACGCTGACGGTGATTGCCCGCGTGGTGTCCATCCTGATGGCGGCAGGCATTGTGACGGCGGTTTACCGCACCGGTCTGACGCTGTGGGACAAAAGGGCCGGAATCCTCTCGGCCCTCGCGGCGCTAGTGGCGTACCCGATGTTCTACTATTCCAAGACAGCCTGCCTGGATATCCCGTATGTCTTCTGGGCGAGTCTTGAATTGCTGGTCTACGCGAGAATCATCACAACTGAACTCAGCGTGAAGCAGGGGGCGGCCCTTGGGTGCTTCGCCGCATTGGCGGTGGCCGCGAAGGACCAAGCGGCGGGACTGTTTCTGCTGCTCCCGATCGCCTTAGGCGTGATCCACCTCCGGGCTTGGCGGGCGGGCCGGGTCTCGTGGTGGGGTCCACCATCCGCGATCCTCGGCGCCGGCGGTGTCGTCTACGCGCTCGGCAGCGGGCTGGTTTTCGATCCGGAGCGCTATTTCGCTCATGTTCGCTGGATAACGCGCCCGGGCGGGTTGCTTGCGGAGGAGTTTGTCTCGTGGTATCCCGAGACGTTCTGGTATCCGGAGACCTTTGCCGGTACACTGGCGTTGATCGGCGCGGTAATGCAGGCGCAGATTAAGTTCCTTGGCCCGATCCTGGCAGCCTTTGCCGTTGTGGCCATCCTGGAGGCGGCCCGGCGGGATTCGGCGAAACTGTGGCTGGCCCTCCCCGCGGTTAGCTACATCGCTACGTTCATCATCCCGATTCACTGGTTCCAGATACGATATGGAATGCCGCTGATGCCGATCGTGGCTCTGTTCGCCGGCCGGGGACTGGCATTAGCCGTAAGGCGTTCCAGTATCCGTCTCCCCGCCGCGCTTCTCGGCGTGGTGGCTTTTGGCTGGCCGGCGTTTTCGAGCCTTGAGCTGGTTCGTCACCTGTTTGCCGATACCCGGCTGGAGGCCGAACGATGGCTGGCATCCCAGATGGCGCCGGGCGACCGGATCGCGGCCGTGCATCACGTCAATGCGTTGCCCCGGGTTGGTCCGGACATCCGGGTTGTTTTGGCGCCCACCGGCGCCGCGGCGCTCGCCTTTCTGCGCGCGGAGAAGCCCGAATTCGTGACGGTGATTCCGGATTGGACAAGCGTTCCGGGAACGGTTTGGAGCAAAGCTTATCCCGAGGAACTCCACCAGGCCCTGGAGGACAACTCGCTGGGCTACGCGCTGGCCGCGAAGTTCGACTCCGGTTTCTGGTCCAGCCGGCCATTGCTGGATTACCCGGCAGTGAGTCCGCCGGTGCGAATCTACCGGAGATTGGCGCCCGGGGGGGCCGAATGAGGACGGTGGAAGCGACGTTTAGCGTCTCTGTCCTCCTTCGCGTGCTTGTGGGCGTCCCTGGGCTGTGCTTCCTGATCTCGTACTGCTACCTGGCGATCTGGCACGGTAGGCTGTGGCTTTGGGATGCGGTGGTTCACGAGAACGGACGGCTGACTCTCGGGGGGAGTCTGTTCTATTTCGACCACTTCCTCGGCTGCTCGCCGATGGCCGCCATGTTCGCCCTTTGCGTGGCGGGCGGGTGTACATTGGGCGGCGCCGGCCGCGCGGTCACTCAGCCTCAGCGCGCCCGGGGGGTCGCTGCCGTGCTGCTCATCGGCGTGTTGGTGTTCCTGGTCGCCACGTTTGTCGCGTCGGTGCATGTGGCCGGATGGGAGAGAACGCAGGATTACCTATACCAGCGCGTCGAGCGAGATGGAGTAATCTCGAAAGGCGGCAACTGGAACCAGTTGCAGCTCAGTAACGTGCCGATCGCCCTGGGAATCCTGAGCGTGTGCGTGGCTCTGACGACCGCGAGCGGGCCGGCGCGCGCGGCGGGCGGGCTGCTGCCGATCGGTCTGGCCGCCGCCATGTCCGCTGCGCTCACAGGGTGGAGCTGGAATGGCTGGGAAGCCTTCCTGAATCCCCGGTGGCTGGCGCATAGCATCCGCGAACTAGCTACCTATCCATTGACCGGCGTGCCGCTGGCGGTGGCGGGCGTGGTGGTGATCGAATACGCGGTTTCCGGAGCGCGGCGCTGGACAGTCCGCGTGGGGACACCCTCGGCCGTACTGCTAGGCGTGGCCGTGGCGATGGTGGCAGGCCAGTTCATCATGCTGCGGCAAACGGACGTGCTGGCGATTGCTCAACGGCCTTCTTTCGCTCCACTAGGCTTGTCATTGGCGTACCTGCTCGCTTCCCACGTTTTCGAGCATTTTCTGGACTTTGTTTTCCTTGGCGTTTTCGCAGGCGGCGTTTATGCCTTGCTCCGGGCGCGTCAAGTACAACCTGGTTCCAGGGCGTGATCCCCGATCCGGTTAACCGCCCACCTTGCTCCCGTGCGGAGGGTTTAGCAAGGGCCGGCTGCGATTCCCGGCTACAATAGCATCTTGTATCGGGACCAGCGAATCACGGTGATCATCCCGTGCCTGAACGAGGAACAGGGAGTGGAGCAGGTCCTCCGCCGGATGCCGGCGTTCGTGGACGAGGTGATCGTCGTGGACAACGCGTCGACGGACCGGACATCGGAGGTGGCGCGGTCGTTCGGGGCGCAGGTGATCCGCGAAGAAGTGCGGGGATACGGTCGGAGCTACAAGCGGGGTTTCTCGCAGGCGAGCGGCGACATCATCGTGACGCTGGACGGCGATCAGAGCTATCCGCCCGACGCCATTTCGTACCTGCTGGAGGCCTTCCTGCACCTCCGGGCCGATTTTCTGAACACGTCGCGGTTCCCGGTGCGGGACGGGACGGCGATGAGCCTGAAACATAAGTTCGGAAACCTGGTTTTGTCGCTCGCGACGTCGCTGCTGTTTTTCCGGTGGGTGCGGGACTCGCAGTCGGGAATGTGGGTCTTCCGGCGATCGATCCTGAAAGAAATGGAGCTGGTGTCGGACGGGATGGCGTTTTCCGAGGAGATCAAGATCGAGGCCCTTCGGAACCGGCGGATACGGTTTGAGGAGATCTCGATCATGTACTCGTCGCGGTTGGGGGAAGTGAAGCTGAACCCGTGGCGCGACGGGTTCTACAATCTGTGGTTCCTTGTGAGGAAACGATTCGGGCGGCTGTGAACCCCGGGTGGCCCGGCCCCGGATGCCAGGCCGCATTGCAAGGCCGCGGCGCCCCGGCGCGCCGCGGCGGCCCATGTTGGCTCGGGCGTGAAGTTGGTGTACACTATGGTAGACTTTCAGGTCCGAAAGGAATAAAGAACATGCGGCGACGGGATTTCATGAGCAAAGGCGCGCTGGCCGGCGGGGGCGCGATCATCGGCGTCGGCGGCGCGGGCGCGAAGGAGTACGACCGCGGCAAAATCCTCAATTACAACTCAAACATGGAGTACCGGCCGTTGGGCAAGACCGGCTTGATGGTGTCGGCGGTCTGTCTGGGAGGGCACTGGAAGCGGCTCCAGACAGTGCTCGGCGCCGGCTTCCAGGGCGAAGGCTACAGCGAACCCGATTTCCAGAACGTCAACAGCGGCCCGTTCCTCAAGAACCGCACCGAGGTGGTGAGCCGCGCCATCGACGTCGGCATCAACTACGTGGACGCCTGCGCCGGCCCGGAGATCCTGGCATACGCGAAGGCGCTGAAGGGCCGGCGGCAGAAGATGTATTTCGGTTATTCGTGGCATGTGCGCGAATCGCGGTTCGCGGAGTTCCAGCAGTCAAAAGCCCTTTTGCGCGGCCTCGATGAAGGCATGAAGGAAGCCGGTTTGGACTACATCGACGTGTGGCGCATTTCGCTGCCGATGAACCGCATCACCAGCCTGGCCGAGCTAACCCGGGTGGAGGAGGGCGCGGTCGAAGCCCTCGAGATGGCCAAGAAGCAGGGCAAGGTACGCTTCACTGGCGTGTCGACGCACAACCGGACGTGGCTGGCGTCGCTGATCCGGCAGTATCCGAAAAACATCGAGGTGGTGCTGTTCCCGTACACCGCCGCGACGAAAGAACTGCCGGAAGAGAGCGTCTTCGACGCGATCAAGGAATTCAACGTCGGCGTGTTCGGCATCAAGCCTTTCGCCGACAATTCGCTCTTCGTAGGCGACAGTTCTCCGGGGAACCCGCACGCCGCCGAGGACGACCGCCGCGCTCGCATGGCCCTGCGCTACATTCTTTCGAACCCTGCCATTTCGGCGCCGATACCGGGGCTGATCAGCATGCAGCAGGTGGATAACGCCGCCAAGGCTGTAATGGAGCGGCGCCAATTGGATCTGACGGAGAAGGCGGAACTGGAACAGGCGTCGCGGCGCATGTGGGCGAACCTGCGCCCGCAGTATCGTTGGCTGCGGGATTGGGAGTACGTGTAGCGACCGTTTCCCGCCGGCCGGCGAAATTTTTCGCCAGGGTGTAACTTCGGACCCGAAACCGGCGTTACTACATGTAGATCCCCGTTACGACAGGCGGGCGCTCCACCCATCCACCCGAACAGCGCCCGCCTCTTCTCTTGGGATCTCCCTGCCTGGCGCCGCTCAGCTCAGTCGCTGAACATCCCCTCGAACAGCGCCGTGCTGAGGTACCGTTCGCCGGAATCGGGCAGGACCACGACCATCGTCTTCCCTTTGATTTCCGGCTCCCTCGCAAGGCGGAGAGCGACAGCGGCTGCCGCGCCGCAGGAGATGCCGGAGAGGATGCCCTCCTGCGAAGCGAGGCGGCGCGCAACCTCGATAGCTTCCTCGTTGCCGACCTGTTCGACGCGATCCACCATTGAAAGATCCAGCGTCCCGGGGATGAATCCGGCGCCGATGCCCTGGATTTTGTGCGGGCCCGGCCGCAGTTCTTCTCCGCGCAGCGTCTGCGTGATCACCGGACTCGCCGCCGGCTCGACGGCCACCGAGAGAATGTTTTTGCCCTTCTTCTCCTTGATGTAGCGCGAAACTCCGCTGATGGTCCCGCCCGTGCCGACGCCCGACACCAGCACGTCGACGGCGCCGTCGGTGTCGTCCCAAATTTCCGGACCCGTCGTTCGAAAGTGGATCTCGGGATTGGCAGGGTTATGGAACTGGTCGAGAAGTACGTAGCGCTCCGGATCGGAGGCGGCGATCTCTTCCGCCTTGGCGACCGAGCCCTTCATGCCCTTGGCGCCTTCGGTGAGGATCAGCTTCGCGCCCAGCGCCTTGAGGACCTTGCGCCGTTCGACGGACATGGTTTCCGGCATGGTGAGTGTTACCGGGTAACCGCGGGCCGCCCCAACGAAGGCCAGCGCGATGCCGGTGTTGCCGCTGGTGGGCTCTATGATCTCCTTTCCGGGCCGCAGGAGGCCCCGCTTTTCCGCGTCCCAAACCATCGATGAGCCGATGCGGCACTTCACCGAATATGCCGGGTTCCGCCCTTCGATCTTGGCCAGCACCGTGACCGGAGCGCCGTTCAAAATGCGGTTCAACCTGACAAGCGGAGTTCGTCCAATGCTGTAGGAGTTATCCTCGAAAAACACCTGTCCCCCAAAAATCTGCGCTAGATTTCCCAATCGGGCACATAAGCGCCCTGCTTTTCCTTCCACGCCCGCGAAAGCTCGGCGAAAGTCGTATTGTCCACCACGCTGGATACGGCCCGGTCGACGCGCCGCCACATCTCGCTGAAGGCCGTCTCGCCCTGGCGCGACCGCGACTTCCCGCCCCGGGCGCCCTGCACAAAACGGAGCACCTCCCCTACCGTGATCTGATCCGGCGGACGGGCCAGCAGATACCCGCCTTCCACTCCACGCCGGGACTCGACAAACCCCCCTTGTTTCAGCGCGGCAAGGATCAGTTCGAGAAATTTCTGCGGAATATTCTGGCGGCGGGCAATCGTCGAAATTTTCACTGGAATGCCCCGCGAGTGGGAGGTGAGGTCGAGCAGCGCCTGAAGCGCGTACTCGCCCTTGACGGACATATTTAAGGGTCCGTTCACGGCCCGATCACCCTAACCCTACTAGAGATTAGCTTTGTCCGGAGTGTCCGGTCAACTGGCGCAATGTTGCCGACGCGATGATTCTACAGCATTTTCCGATTAGCGCCTGTGGCACGTTAACGGTACAATGAGCATAACAATGGATCGAATCGGGCGGTACAAGATCGTTGGGGAATTGGGTCGCGGCGCGATGGGCGTCGTCTACCGGGCGGAAGATCCAGCGATCGGCCGGACCGTAGCCATCAAGACGATCCGTCTTGCCGATTTGACCGACGAAGGGGAACGCGGCCGGCTGCGAGAGCGCTTGTTCCGGGAGGCTCGGTCGGCGGGCATTCTGTCGCACCCGGGCATCGTGACCATCTACGACATCGCCGAGGAAAACAACATGGCGTATGTCTTCATGGAGTTCGTCGAAGGCACAACCCTCGAGCAGATGATGTCGGCCGACAACCCGTTGGACCGCGAGGTCATTATCGAGACGCTGCGGCAGACGGCGACGGCGCTCGACTACGCGCACTCGAAGGGCATCATCCACCGGGACATCAAACCGGCGAACATCATGGTGAGCGTCGACGGGCAAGCGAAGGTCACCGACTTCGGCGTAGCGCGCATCGTATCGCAACAGATGACGCAAGCAGGCACGATCATGGGCACGCCGAATTACATGTCGCCGGAGCAGGTGCAGGGAAGCCCGGTGGACGGGCGCGCCGATCAGTTTTCGCTGGCGGTGATCGCGTTTGAACTGCTCACGGGCGAAAAACCGTACGCGGCGGATACGCTGCCGACGCTGCTGTACCGTATTGCGCGCGAACAGCCGGCGCCGCCGCGGCGGCTGAACCCGACCCTCGGCCCGCAGGTTGACAGCGTGCTGGAGCGGGCGTTCTCCAAGCAGCCGGCCAGCCGCTTTCGAACATGCACGGAGTTCGTTTCATCGTTGGCCGTCGCGGTGAATGCCAGCCCGGGATGGCAGCCTATGAAACGGGGCAGCGTGCAGGCTCTGGATACCGTGGTGACCTCATCCGGTTCGCACCCGGCTACTGTCGTGGAGGCTCCGCCGGAGGAACCACCCGTCTCGGAACCGCCCTTGCCGGAACCGCCAAAGCCACCGCCGCAGGTAGCGGTTCCGGTGGCGCGGCCCCCTCGCGCGGCGCGGCGAGAGCGCGATGAGGAGCCGGGGCCGGCCGCCGGGAAGTGGGCGCTTGTGGCGGTGTTCGCGATCCTCGCCGTTGCGGCGGGAGTGCTTGGATACCGGAAATTCGTCGTGCCTCCCGAGGAAGGCCGGGCAGCGCGGGAAGCCGCCGGCGTTCCGTCCGCCCCAACCCCAGCGCAAACGCCGCCGGAAGCCCCGACGAAACCGGCCCCGGCTCGCGACCGGTCCGCGGAAGCCGCGAGCGAGGCGTTGCCACCGCCGCCCAGGGTGGAACCAAAGGTCGAGCCCGCACCTCCCGTCCAGCCGGCGGCGGCAACCCCGAAGCCGCGCACGGAAACGGCCGCGCCGGTTGCCTCGGGGACTCACTCCGTTCAGATACGTACCGATCCCCCCGGCGCCGTTGTGGTCGCGGACAGAGATCCGGAGCTGACCTGCCGGACGCCCTGCGAGCTGTCTCTGGCGGCGGGGCGGCACGTCCTCACCTTCACGATGGCTGGCCACAGACTGTTCCCGCGCATAATCCAGGTACCCGCGGATACCGACGTCACGGTTACTCTGGACCGTATGTCCGGGACGCTGGCGGTCAGTTCCACGCCGGCTGGCGCCACGATCATCCTCAACGGGGAGCGGCGAGCGGAAAAGACGCCTGCGATGATCACCTTGCCCGCGGGGAAGTACTCGATCGTGCTGATGATCGAAGGCCGGGCGCCGTTTGAAGACCAGGTCGAGGTGCGGGACCAGGTGATGACCAGGGTCGGGGTCGACTGGTAGCGGCTTTCAGCTTCACGGAGACTACGTCCATACGATCTCAGTTCCGGCGGTGAAGGGACGCCGGGAAGATTGCCGGCGCTTCGGGCTAACGCTGGCGGCTTCCCGCGGCGCCCGGCCGCGCGAAGACGAACCATTCGCTGAGGGCGAAGTTCGCCAGCGAGGTGATCGCGATCGCGATTGCATTGGCGGGGAGGTAGTGCAGGTGAAAATATCCCGCGAAAATGCGCATTAGAACGACATTCGACAGGATCGAGACCAGGCCGTTGCTGACGTGGAAGCGGAATAGACGCCCCGCGACCGCGGCGACGGTTGCGTCGGCTGTGCGCTCGCGCCAGGTCCATCGTTCGTGCCAGACGAAATTGTGCAACACCGCCGTTTCCACCGCCAGGGCCGTCGCGGCCAGGTAATGGAGGCCCAGGCCGGACTTGTAGAGGGCGAGCGCCGCGAGTTGGACGGCGATGCCGCCCGCTCCCACCGCGTTGAAGCGAAGCCAGCGGCGGGCGAGCGGCTTCCATTCCAGGCTGGGGCGCGCGGCGCTCACTCGACGCGCTCGAGGCGGTAGAGATAGATCGTGTGCCGGACAACGGAGGTGAACAGCATGATCAGCATTGCCGCCAATCCGATCACGCCGCCGATGTCGAAGGCTCGATACGAGCGCGTTCCTGGAACGACGCCGGGATCCAGGTAGGCCACCAGCGCGCCCAGAGACAGCAGAATGCGCAGCTCAGTGGGTGAGAACTTCCAGAACGACAGATAGAACGTCCCGATGGCGTAGGTCGCCAGATAGACCTCGATGGAAAGCAGGAAGTAGCCGATCAGCAGACCCAGCGCCAGCCGGTCGTTCATATAGCCGGAGAGGGCGAGGCCGCCGAGCAGACAGGTTGTGCCGAGGGCGTCGACGATGTGATCCACATAGAAGCCGTAGCGCGGCCGCTGCTTCTGCCTGACGCGCGCCAGCGTGCCGTCCAGGCTGTCGCCGAGCCAATTCACGGCCAGGAAGAAGATCACGAGCAGGAGGCCAAGCTTGTCGCGGCCGGAATACCAGAAGCTGAAGCCGGTAGCGATCAGCGCGCCGAGGCCGAGCGCGGTCAG
This sequence comes from Bryobacteraceae bacterium, assembly GCA_026129905.1. Taxonomy (GTDB): domain Bacteria; phylum Acidobacteriota; class Terriglobia; order Bryobacterales; family Bryobacteraceae; genus JAHCHE01. The sequence continues at coordinate 221,511 of JAHCHE010000010.1, forward strand.
ATGGTCGGGATTGATCCGTGGAGGCGTGCGATGCGCCAGCCAGACCAGGACTCGTTTCTCGACTGAGGACAGCAGGCTCTGCTGCGCGCGCGCGGCATCCCGGAAAGGCTCCGTCGGCATCCTATCCATCCTACAACCGGCCCACAACCGGATCTTGGGCGGGTACCCGGGGGCGAGACGGCCGCGGAGCCCCGGTTCAGCGCTCCTTGCTGGAGCGCTTCCGGACAGGTACCTTTTCCATGAGCTGTTTCAGTTCATGAGAATGGTTCGAGGTCGGCGCTGCGCCGCGATTGGCGTCAGCGACCTCGGCCAGTTTCAGCAGGCTGAGCTGAAAATTGATCGACTCGGCAAGTTGCTGTTCCGCGCGTGTCATCACTGCCTTCATCGGCGGAAGAAGGGAGAAACCTTAGGGCCTCGGGGAACCCGAATTGCACGCGTGTCGCAGCGCCGACGCTGCGCCACAGCCGCACGCATGCCGACGCATGCCGCTATCCCGTTGCATCGAGAAGACAAGGATGCTATGCTGATTTTGCCCGCCAGCGTTTCCCGCCCAGTATGGCTGGAGTCAGCGCCATCATTCCGAACTGGAATCGAGGTGAGTTGTTGGAGCGAGTGCTGCGCGACTTGGCTGCACAGACGCAGCCGCCGGAGGAGGTCGTCGTAGTGGACAACGGATCGAGCGACGATTCGGTCGCGCGGGCCCGGCGGCTGGGCGCCCGGGCAATCGAGTTGGGGACGAATACGGGGTTTGCGCGAGCGGTGAACCAGGGAATCGTCGAGTGCAGGTCGCCATGGGTGGCGATTGTGAACAACGATGTCCACTTGCCGCCGGAATGGCTGGAGCGGCTGCACAGCGCCGCGGATGGGACGGAAGCGTGGTTCGCTACGGGCAAGATGCTGCGGATGGACGCTCCGGAGATGCTCGACGGGACCTTTGACGCGGTTTGCCGCGGGGGTTGCGCCTGGCGTTGCGGATCGGGGCGGCGGGACCAGTCGGCGTTCGGCCAAGAGCGCACGATCTGGTTAACCCCGTTCACGGCAGCGCTTTTCCAGAAACGTTTATTCCTGCGCGTCGGTCTACTCGACGAGCAGTTCGGCTCATACCTGGAAGACGTGGACTTTGGCTTGCGTTGCGCGGCGGGAGGCTTCCACGGGCGGTATGTACCGGAGGCGGTGGCGTATCACCACGGAAGCGCGACTCGGGGAAGGTGGCATTCGGCAACAGTGAGACAGATTTCGCGGAACCAGGTATACCTGATTGCCAAGCACTATCCCAAAAGGTGGTGGCGACGCTACGGCTGGCCGGTGGCGGTGTCGCAGGGGCTGTGGGGATTGCTGGCGCTGCGCCACGGGCGCGCCTGGGCATATCTGGCGGGGAAGGCGGAGGGCGTGCGGGGGTACCGTAAGCTGCGCGCGGCCGAACCACCCGGCGCCATGGACGCGGTGCTGTCGGAGAGCGAGTCGCTCTTGCGTCAGATGCAACGGCGGACCGGTTTCGACTGGTACTGGCGGCTTTACTTCCTGCTGACATGAACGGCGCCGGCATCGCGATCGTCACGCATAATTCCGAGGCCCACATAGGGATCTGTCTGGCCGCGGCCTTGCGGTGGAGCGCCGAAATCGTGGTGGTGGACAACGCGTCGGCGGATCGCACGCCAGAGATCGTCCGCCGGTTTCCGCAGGCGCGATTCATCGCCAACCCGGACAATCGCGGGTTTGCCGCGGCGGCGAACCAGGGCATTGCGTCCCTGGTGGCGCCGGCGGTGCTGCTGCTCAACCCGGATGCCGAGCTACTGACGAGCCCGGCGCCGCTGGCGGAGGCGCTGGAGGATCCCCGGTGCGGGGCGGCGGCGGGACGGCTCATAGACGCCGCGGGAGTTCCGCAAAACGGCTTCAACGTGCGCCGCTTCCCGACGGCGTGGACCCTGGCGTTCGAGGCGCTGGGATTGAACCGGCTATGGCCGGAAAACCCAGTGAACCGGCGTTACCGCATGTTGCGGTTCGATCCGGAAACGGCGGCCGAGGTCGAACAGCCGGCGGGGGCGTTTCTGATGCTCAAGCGGGACGTCTGGTCGCGCCTGGGGGGATTCGACGAGGATTTTCGCCCCGTTTGGTTCGAGGACGTCGATTACCTACGCCGTCTGGCAGGGCTGGGGCTGAAGACGCGCTACGTTCCGGGCGCGGTGGCGCGGCACGCGGGGGGGCATTCGGTCACGAGCCTGCCGGATGGGGTCCGGCAGTCGTACTGGCATGCCAGCCTTCTACGCTACGCGAGTAAGCACTTCGGGCCGGCGGGTCGGGGAATGGTGGCCGGCGCGGTGGCGGCGGGTTCGTTGTTCCGGATGGCGGCGGGCGTTGCCGGAGGGCGTTCGCTGAGTCCGGTGTCGACTTGTGCTAAAGTAATGAAAATCGCGGGGAAATCCCTGCTCAGCAGCAGGACGCCAAGCAACAGGAGGGTCGCCGCTGCTGCGGTTTTTGGCTCAGTGAAGTTGCGGAATCAGCCATAGGATCAAGTTCGAGTTCATGTACGCAGACGACCTGGTATCGGTCACCATCGTGACCTACAACAGCGGCCGTTTTATCAAACGGTGCCTCGAGTCGGTTCTGGAGCAGTCCCATCCGCATCTCGAAGTGATCGTGGTCGACAACGCGTCGACCGACGGCACGGTCGACATCCTCGAGCGGTTTGTCGATTCGTGCAAGATCTACTACAACGATGAGAACATTGGTTTCGCCGCGGCGCAGAACCAGGCGATCAACTGCTCGTCGGGCAAGTGGGTCTTGACGCTCAACCCCGACGTCCTGCTGCTGCCAACCTTTATCGAGGCGCTGCTGGAAGCCGGGAACATCGAGCGGCGGATCGGGACGGTGTGCGGCAAGCTGCTGACGCTGAAGCCGGACTTCGACATCCCGGACCAGCCGCGGGTGGATTCCACCGGGATCTACTTCACGCCGATGCTCCGCCACCTGGACAGGGGCAGCCAGGAGATCGACAACGGCCACTATCTCAGCTTCGAGTACGTATTCGGGGCCACGGCGGCGGCGGCGCTGTACCGGCGGGAGATGATCGATGACATCACGGTGGACGGGGAGTTCTTCGACCCGGATTTCTTTGTCTACCGGGAAGACGCGGATGTGGCTTGGCGGGCGCAGCTGCTCGGGTGGCGGTGCATCTACACGCCGCGGGCGCGGGGCTACCACGTGAGGAAAGTGCTGCCTGGGAACCGGCGGGCGTTGCCGGCGGTGATTAACATGCATTCCGTTAAGAACCGGTTTCTGATGCGCGTTAAGAACATGACTCCGGATCTTTACCGGAGGAACTGGCTCTCGGTTTCACTGCGAGATCTCGTGGTAGTGAGTTGCTGCCTGGTCCGCGAGCATACGTCTCTGAAAGCGTTCTGGTACCTGGCGCGGAACTGGCAGCGGACGGTCGCCAAGCGGCGGTGGATCATGAGCCGGAAACGCGTCAGCGACGCCTACATGGCGTCCTGGTTTTCGAGCCGTCCGGCCAGCCGGCCCGCGCCGAAGCCCGCCGCGCGATCGCAGGCGCGCTTGAAGGGCGCTCGCCGGTAGGTTCCCCCTTCGATGCAGTAGATGGACCTCGCCATTCTCGGGACTCGCGGAATCCCGGCCCGTTACGGGGGTTTTGAGACGTTCGCCGAGCAACTCTCAACCAGGCTTGCGAGGCGGGGCCACCGGGTAACGGTCTATTGCCGGCAAAGGCACGACGCCGGGTCCTATCGCGGGGTGCGGCTGGTCTATCTGCCGACGTTGCGCCACAAGTATCTGGATACTGTATTCCACACGTTTCTGTGCACGCTGCACCTGGCCGTTCACCGGGGGGAGGCAGCGCTTTACTGCAACGCTGCTAACGCGGTCTTCACGCCCATCGCTCGTGCGGCGGGGATACCCGTCGCTTTGAACGTCGACGGCGTCGAGCGGCGTCGCAAGAAGTGGAACGCGCTGGGCCGGGCCTGGTACAGGATGTCGGAGCGGCTGGCTACATGGTGTCCGAACGCCATCGTTTCGGATGCCCGCAGCATTGCGCGGTACTACCGGGAACGATACGGCGCGGAGACGGTCTTCATACCGTACGGAGCGGAGGTCGGGAAGGCGCCTACCACCGACGTCCTGCGCAGCCTGGGGCTGGAGCCCGGCCGGTATTTCCTATACGTCAGCCGCATGGAGCCGGAGAATAACGCGCTGCTCGTGAGGGAAGCCTTCGAGCGAGTTGAAACGGACATGAAACTGGCCCTGGTGGGCGACGCCCCGTACGCGCAGGACTACATCCGGCGGGTGAAACAAACGCGCGATCCCCGGATCGTAATTCCAGGGGCGATCTACGGCCTGGGCTATGAGGAACTCACGTCGCACTGCTTCGGGTACATTCACGCGACGGAGGTCGGGGGCACCCATCCGGCGTTGATCGAGGCCATGGGACGGGGAGCGCTGGTCCTGTACCTGACTACCGACGAAAATGAAGAGGTCGCCGGCGGCGCCGGCATTGGCTTCAAGGCCCCTTCGCTGGCCGACACGCTGCGCGCGGCACTGGCGATGAAAGAAGATGATCGGGAGGCGTTGCGCGGCCGGGCTGTGGAACGCGTACGCTCTGGGTATAGCTGGGAAGCGGTTACCTGCTCGTACGAACGTCTCCTGGAGGAATTGGCGACGGGTAAACGGTAATGCTTGAACCCGCCTTCCGCTCCTGGGTAGAAGTGAGTCTCTCGCGGATTGCCGCGAATTTTCGGGCTGTGCGCGATGCCGTTGGTCCCGGCGTCGCCGTCATGCCCGTGGTGAAGGCGGACGCCTATCGGCATGGCGCGGTGGAGGTATCCCGGACGCTCGAGGCCGAAGGCGCCAAGTGGCTCGCCGTGAGCAGCGTGGAAGAAGGCGTCGCGCTTCGGGAGGCCGGGATCACGGCGAGGATCGTCGTGATGGCGGATTTCCTGCCGGCGGAACGCGAGGCGCTGCTCGAATACTCTCTGACGCCGGCCATCCACTCGATCGAGGGTATCCGAGAGTTGGATGAAATTGCCGCCATGCGCTCCCGGAACGTCGCCTATCACCTGAAGATCGACTCGGGCATGGGCCGCCTCGGCGCGCTTGCGGGCGCGGCAGAGTTGCTGGAGGCCATTACTGTGGCGCGCCACGCCTGGCTGGAGGGAATGATGACGCACTTCGCCTCCGCTGGCGTGTATTCCAGCACTCAGACGGATTCTCAGATTCAGACCTTTAATGGCATCCGGGCGGCTCTGGGCAGAGCCGGCGTCGAGCCGAGCTATGTCCATATGTCGTCAAGCATTCCGATCGCGTATGGACGCCGCGAGGCATGGGGTAACATGGTCCGGCCCGGTCACGCCATCTACGGCTACGTCTCTCCGGTCCGCGGCGCGGCACCGAAGAAGATCATTGAGGTCAAGCCGGCCCTTGCGTGGAGATCGTCGATACTTGAGGTCAAGCAGGCGCCGGAGGGCGCCCTGATCGGCTACGGTGGCATGTTTCGTACCACTCGTCCAACCAGGATCGGGGTATTAGCGGTGGGGTACGCCGACGGAATCCCGCATCGGTTGTCCAACAAGGGCAAAGTGATCGCGGCAGGACGACTGGCGCCGATCCTAGGAGCTGTGTCCATGGATCTGACGACGGTTGACCTTAGCGAGGCACCGTCATTGAGGGTAGGCGACTCCGTAGTCCTTCTCGGTGAAGAGGGAGAAGCGGCCATTGATGCGCAGCAGATCGCACGTCTAGCTGGTACAATATCTTACGCGGTTCTGTGTGGGATCAGCGCACGAGTGAAACGGCTTTATCGCTAGAGAACCCCCACAATATACTACGGCTGTAGTATACAATTCCCTATTGTTTTCAACAGGATAACATTTGCGTAACGGATTGGTTAGAAATTCTCCTTGCCTCCGGTGGAACTATGATATAGTGATAATCCGCAGGGCAGTACCAGCCATCGTTGGAGGTATCCGGGGAGGTTCTCGAACTTAGGTTCGGTTCCAACAAATAATGGAATAGACTCTTTTTCCACATGTTGTGGAAAAACTGAGGGTAACTTGTTCCCTTTCGAGGAACTCGGAGGCGTACATGGATGTGTGGGAGCAGGTGAAGCAGTTATTGGCCTCCAAATTGACGGAGGAGAGCTTCCAGAATTGGCTTTCAAAGACCCGGCTCGACCGAGTGGATGGAAGCAGGCTGGTCGTCGCGGTTCCCGACGCGGCGACCAAGGAATGGCTTGAGGAGGAGTACGGTCGAACAATCCGCTCCGCGCTCACGGAGATGAGGCTGCCTTTTCAAGAGGTTGCCTACGAGGCAGTTTCCCAGAACGGGACATCGGGACACGTAAGCGGAAACAACCTCGTACTGGACAATACGGAACTGGATCTTAACCCCAAGTACACGTTCGATACTTTCGTTGTTGGGGCGTGCAACCAGTTTGCGCACGCGGCAGCCAAGGCGGTGGCGGCGCTCCCCGCCCGAAGATATAACCCCTTGTTCATCTACGGCGGAGTAGGCATGGGGAAGACCCACCTGATGCAGGCGATAGGCCGCTCGCTGGTCACGGCCTACGGCGGAATGCGCGTGGTCTATACGACAAGCGAGCGGTTCATGAACGAACTGATCCACTCCATCCGCACCGACAAGATGACTCTCTTTCACCAGCAGTACCGCCGGGCCGATGCGCTGCTGATCGACGACATCCACGTGATCGCCAACAAGGAGCGAACACAGGAAGAATTCTTTCACACGTTTAACGATCTCTACGAGCACCAGAAGCAGATCGTCATCTCAAGCGATTCACCGCCCAAGGAGACGGCTGGGCTTGTTGACCGGCTGCGCTCGCGGTTCGAATGGGGGCTGATGGTAGATATCCAGCCGCCGGACCTCGAGACCAAGATGGCAATCCTGGACCGCAAAGCCGAGATCGAAGGCATCCAGTTGCCTGAGGACGTGCGGATCATGCTCGCGACGAAAACCAAGTCGAATGTGCGGGAACTCGAGGGAGCGCTGGTCAAGCTGATCGCCTACTCCTCGCTCACCGGGACCAACATCAACATCAACATGGCGCAGCAGGCGCTGCGGTACCTGACTACTGGCCTGGAGCCCAGGGTGACTATCGACTCCATCATTCGCCAGGTGGCCGAACGGTTTGCGCTCCAGCCGTCCCAGATCAAGCAGAAGACCAACGCCCGCAAGATTGCATACCCCAGACAGATCGCCATGTACCTGGCCAAGGAACTCACCGGCGCATCGCTGCCGGAGATCGGCCGGGTATTCGGGGGCAAGCACCACACCACCGTTTTGCACTCGGTGCAGAAGATCGAGAAGCTACGGCTGCGCGACCCCGATTTAAACAGGCTCATCCACGCTATAACCGACTCATTGCATTGAGGTTATTTTGTTTTCAACAGCCGAGGTTCCCGAACCGGGAGTGCGACGTGTGAAGAACCGCTGCGTGACGAGGTTCTTGCACAAACGCGCGCCCGGTTTTTCACAGCTCGGCGAGACAGCAAGCCTTTCTATTTTGTATAATTTAGAGAGAAATCAACATATCGACAAGCCCTATGAATCCTACTATTCCCCAGAGATCTCTGAGACAGGATCAGGCCAGTCGTAGAGCGGAGGCCCTGCGCCATGGAGTTCACCGTCAATAAATCCGATCTGGTTCGTGAGCTCAACCTGTCACAAGGCGTCGTTGAGAAGAAGACGACGATACCGATCCTCTCGAACGTGCTCGTGGAGGCCGAAGGCGACAGGCTTACGCTGACCGCCACGGACCTGGAGTTGGGTATCCGGTGCTCCTGCCCTGCCGAGGTGAAACGGCCCGGCGCCGGGACCCTTCCGGCGAAGAGGCTGTTGGATTACGTACGTTTGCTTCCCGAGGCTCCGATCCAGGTGAAGTTCATGGAGAATCATTGGGCAAACCTGGTCTGCGGCCGATCGAGAACGCGGCTGGCCGGAATGTCGCGAGAGAGCTATCCTGAGCTGCCGGAGATGCCGGAGCCGCTCGCGGAAATACCGATGGGCCTGCTGGCGTCTCTGATCTCGAAAACGATATTCGCGATTTCCGCGGAGGAGTCGCGTTTCACCCTGAACGGCGCGCTGCTGCTGCTCCGGCCGGGCAAGCTCACGATGGTGGCTACGGACGGTCACCGGTTGGCGCTGAGCGAAGACGCGATGGACGAAGGTCCGAGCGACGCTCAGACATACCGGGCGCTTCTGCCGAAGAAGGCGATGTCGGAATTGCTGAAGCTGTCGCAGGAGCTGTCGCCGGACGTCAAAGTCCAGTTCTCGGGCAACGAGAACCACCTGTTTTTCCGCGCCGGAGACCGGCTGCTTCTAAGCCGGAAGCTGACCGGCAACTTCCCGGATTACGAGCGGGTGCTACCGGCTGAGCAGCCACACCGGATTACGCTAGCCCGGGATGAGTTTCGCTCGACCATCGAGCGGGTTTCGCAGTTTTCCGACGAGCGCTCCCACGCGGTCCGGCTGCAGTTTCTGCCTGGAGAGATCCGCCTCCACTCATCGCTGTCGGATACGGGTGAAACGGAGGAGAATCTGCCGGTGGAATATGAGGGGCCAAAAGTCGAAGTGGGATTCAACGCTCAGTACATCGCCGATTTTCTGCGCGCGGTAGGCGAGTCCAGCGTGTACCTGAGCTTCCGCGACGCGGCCAGCGCGGGCGAGTTCCGGCCCGGCGGCGATTCCGAGAAAGGCGCTTACCGCTACGTCGTGATGCCGATGAGGCTGTAAAGAACCGGGACGCGGGCTTCCGGCGCAAGTCCGAAGCGGTCCTGCGATCCGTCCGGCGGGACGGGTAGTCCTGCTAGTCCGAAGTATGTCAGACGAAGATATGCAAATTCCAGTAAGTTCCGAAGAGATCTACGACTCGAGAAGCATCAAGGTGCTCCAGGGATTGGAGGCGGTGCGGCTGCGGCCGGCGATGTATATCGGCTCGACGGGGGAATACGGGCTGCACCACCTGGTTTACGAGGTCGTGGACAATTCCGTCGACGAGGCCCTGGCAGGCCACTGCACCGACATCAACGTAACGATCCACATCGACAACTCGGTTACGGTAGCGGATAACGGCCGGGGAATTCCGGTTGGAATCCACGAGGAGGAAGGCGTGTCGGCGGCCGAGGTCGTGATGACGAAGCTGCATGCAGGCGGCAAGTTCGACACTTCGTCGTACAAGGTTTCGGGCGGCCTGCACGGCGTGGGCGTAAGCTGCGTCAACGCGCTTTCCGAGTGGCTGAAGCTGGAGATCTGGCGCGACGGCGCCGTGTGGGAGCAGGAGTACGAGCGCGGGATCCCGAAGGCGCCGCTGGAGAAGACCGGCAAGGCGGGGCGGAAGACGGGCACGCGGGTGACGTTCCGGCCTGACGCCCAGATCATGAAAGTGGTGGAGTTCAACTTCGACACGTTATCGCAGCGGTTACGGGAACTGGCATTTCTTAACAAGGGGCTGCGGATCACGCTGACGGACGAGCGGCAGGATCCGGTGAAATCCCACGAGTTCCACTACACGGGAGGAATCGGCGAGTTCATCAGGCACCTGAACCGCGGCAAGGACGTACTGCACGACAAGCCGATCTATATCGAGGGGACGCGCGAACTGCCCAACGGGGTACTCCAGATGGAGGTGGCTCTCCAGTACAACGACAAGTACAACGAGACGGTTTTCAGCTTCGCTAACAACATCAATACCATCGATGGGGGAAGCCACCTCAGCGGGTTCCGTAGCGCGCTCACGCGGACCATCAATTACTACGGACAGCAGGCCGGTCTGTTCAAAGATCAGAAGGAGAACCTGGTCGGCGACGACGTCCGCGAGGGGCTTACCGCGGTCATCAGCGTGAAGCTTCCGCAGCCGCAGTTCGAGGGGCAGACCAAAAGCAAACTGAACAGCGACATTCAGGGGTACGTCGTTCAGCTTATCAACGAGAAGCTAGGCGAGTACTTCGACAAGCAGCCGCACGTGATGCGGAAGATCGTCGGAAAGGCGATTGAAGCAGCGCGGGCCAGAGAAGCGGCGCGGAAGGCGCGGGACTTGACGCGGCGGAAAGGCGCGCTCGATTCCGGCGGGCTGCCGGGCAAGCTGGCGGACTGCCAGGAGCGCGATCCGGAGCGTTGCGAGCTGTTCCTGGTGGAGGGCGAGTCGGCGGGCGGCACGGCCAAAAGCGGGCGGGACCGGCGGTACCAGGCAATCCTGCCGCTGAAGGGCAAGATCCTCAACGTGGAGAAGGCCCGCTACGACAAGATGCTGAGCCACGAGGAAATCCGGTCGATGATCACGGCCATCGGGACCAGCATCGGGCAACAGGAGTTCGACATCCGGAAACTGCGGTACGGCAAGATCATCATCATGACCGACGCCGATATCGACGGCTCACATATCCGGACGCTGCTGCTGACCTTCTTCTTCCGCCACATGCAGCAACTGATCACCGGGGGACGGGTGTTCGTGGCGCAGCCGCCGCTGTACCGGCTAAAACGCGGGCGGACCGAGAAGTACATCAAGGACGACAAGGAGTTCACCAAGGAGATCCTGCGCTGGGCCACGGAGAATCTCACCGTCAGCGTGGCCGGGAACGGGCACATGCTGGAGGGAACGGAACTACGCACGTTCCTCGCCGTGCTCGACGAATACCAGCATTTCTTCCAGCGGGTGGAGCGCCGCCTCAGGGACACGCGCGTGGTGGATACGCTATCCGATCCCGAGCTGAAGATCGACTCGAAGGCCGATTTCGCCACCAAGCAGGAACTCGAGCCGGTAATCGAGAAGCTGAAGGCCGCCGGCGTCAAGACCGAGCTCCGCACCGACGAGGAACATTCGGCCTGGCGGCTGGTTTACCGTGACGCGACGCACAATGAGCGGTTCATCGACGTGGAGCTGACGGCGTTGCCGGAGTACCGGAAGCTGCGGCATCTAGCGCGCGAGATGGCCCGCCACAATCACCCGCCGTTCGAGGTGGCCAAGGACGCGCGGAAGGAGCAGCAAGCCACTTGGCGGGACCTGCTGAGCTTCGTCAAGAACGAAGGCATGCGCGACTGCAACGTGCAGCGCTACAAAGGGCTGGGCGAGATGAACGCCGAGCAACTCTGGGAGACGACGATGGACGCCGAGCGGCGGACGCTGCTGCGGGTGGAGCTTAGAGACCTGGTGGAAAGCGACGAGATATTCTCGACGCTGATGGGCGAGAACGTCGAGAACCGGCGCAGATTCATCGAGGAGAACGCGCTGGATGTTCGCAACCTGGACGTCTGACGCGCCCGGCAAGGCGCCGTCCCCGGGGATCTGGTAGGATCTTGCGAAGGCCGCGGGGCCGACGCCGATGCTGGGACGAGTTTCCTACGAAGATCTGAATCCGGGTACCTTCCTGGAGCGCAGCGGCTCCGTCTACGCAAACCGTACCGGGGTAATCTATCGCGACCGCTCGTACGCGTACGCCGAGTTTCGCCGGCGCGCGCAGCGCCTCGGGGCGGCGCTGCGAAAGGCGGGGCTTGGCAAAGGCGACCGGGTGGCCGTGATGTCGCCCAACACGCCGGCTATGCTCGAGTGCTGCTTCGGTCCAATGCAAATCGGCGCGATCCTGGTGGCCATCAACATCCGGCTGGCGGCGAGGGAAATCGGCTACATTGTGAACCACTCGGGCGCGAAGGCGGTTCTCTTCGACAGCGAGTTCGCGCCGGTAGTGCGCGGTTTCCGGGCGGATGCGAAGGGCGTCGAGACGTGGGTGCAGATCGTCGACGAAGCGCCGAAGGCGGAGGACATCGAAGGCCCGGACTACGAAACGTTCCTGTCGGAGGCGGGCGATGGGGAGGCGCCGGCCGAGGTCCTGGACGAACGCGAGACGGTGACCCTGAACTACACCTCGGGCACCACCGGCCTTCCGAAGGGCGTGGAGTACCACGCGCGGGGAGCGTATCTGAACGCGCTGGGGGAGGCGCTGGAAGTGGGGCTGAACCCGCGCAGCGTGTACCTCTACACCGTTCCGATGTTCCACTGCAACGGGTGGTGCTTTCCCTGGGCGGCGACGGCGGCCGGAGCGACGCATGTCTGCCTGCGGAAGGTGGTCCCGGAAGAGATCTTCCGGCTGATCCGCGAGCGGGGCGTAACGCACCTGTGCTGCGCGCCGACGGTGCTGATCTCGCTCTACTCGTCGCCGCACGCCAAGGGACAGGACCTGTCGGGCGTGACGATCGTGACGGCGGGGGCGCCGCCGGCGCCGCAAGTGATCCGGACCATGGAGCAGATGGGCGCGCACGTTTATCACGTCTACGGGCTGACGGAGACGTACGGACCGCACACGATCTGCGCGGAGCAGGCCGAATGGGACGGGCTGCCGGTGGAAGAGAGAGCGAGGCGGAAAGCGCGGCAGGGCGTGCCGTATATCATCGCGGGGACCAATCTGCGGGTGGTGGACGAGCAGATGAACGACGTTCCGAGCGACGGGCGAACGCCGGGCGAGGTGGTGATGCGCGGCAACAACGTGATGACCGGCTACTACAACGACCCGGAGGCGACCGAAAAGGCGTTCCGCGGAGGCTGGTTTCATTCCGGCGATATCGGCGTGCGCCACCCCGACGGCTACATCGAACTGATGGACCGATCGAAGGACATCATCATCTCCGGCGGCGAGAACATCTCCAGCCAGGAAGTGGAAAAGCTGATCATGGAGCATCCCGCTGTCCTTGAAGTGGCGGTGGTGGCCGTGCCCGACGACAAATGGGGGGAGACGCCGAAGGCGTTCGTGGTGAAGAAGCCCGGAGCCGAGGTGACGGCGGAGGAAATCATCGAATTCACGCGCCGGCACATTGCGCACTTCAAATGTCCCAAGCACGTCGAATTCAGCGAACTGCCGAAGACCGCCACGGGGAAGATCCAGAAGTTCCGCTTGCGGGAGAAGGAATGGCGAGGCTACGAGAAGCGGATTCATTGAGGGCACCGCTCGGAGCCCGGCGGACCTATTCGAGGACGCGCAGGAATTCGGCGATGACGCGGACGCGGTCGTGGTCTTCGGGGCGGATCTCCCACGGTTCAAACTCGGGATTGAGGGGCTCCATCACGATCTGCTCGTGCTGCCAGGCGCCCTCCTCGGAGACGACTTTCCTTGAGCGGTACCGCTTGACGGTGTAGCGCTCGCCGCCTTCGGCCGACTCGCCGAAATTCTCCACCAGCAGCTTCCTGCCCTGGCGGGAGCCGGCGACCTTGGCGCGGAACACGCACAGACTGCCGTCGGGGATCTCCGGCTCCATCGAACGGCCAACGACGCGGGCCACGAACATGTCGTCGGTGAGCCGGAGGTCGGCCGTGGCTTCGATCCAGCCCTCGTCCTCGACGGTCATCTGTTCGCCGAACTTGCCGGCGGCGGCGCGGCAGGAGTAGAGCGGAAGATGCGTGCGGAACCGCAGCACCGTGGCCGGAACGAGACGGTTGTAGAGGCGGTTGAGGGTAGCGTCGAAGTTGCGCAGCAGGATCGAATCGCGGGCCGAGATCCGAAGCACATTCGAGAGCGAGTCTTCAAGCAATCCATAGAGGCGCTCCGGCCCCAGTTGGTGGATCTTGGCAGCGAGATCATCCTCGACGAGCGACAGAACCTCGGCCTCGTCCGGTTCGGCGATCTGGTCCCAGTCGCGGCGAAGCCGCAAGGCCATCTGCCCCGCCTTGGGGTCGAACAGGAGGACGCCCGCGGGTTCGGCCTCGCGTCCGGGTAGGGCAACTTCCAGGATGGAATATTGACCCAGCCGGGTGGGCAGCAGCAGGGCGCTCATCTCTACCTAGATTATCGGAGGAGACGGGGCGGGTTTGAAGAGAATAACGAAGGAGCGGCCCCGGGGACAGCGCTTCCGTTAAGGCGCATAGGGATAGTACCCTTTGCGGTGGCGGATCTTCACGTTGGGCAGAGCCACCTCAACGCGGACGTTGCGGAAGATTCGGGGGTCGTCGGTGGCCGCCGGGGTGTAACGGAGGATGTACTGCGTCGTGATCTCGCCCTGAAGCGCGGCGATGGCGCCGAACATTCCTTGGGCGATGTGGGCGGAGTAGCCGCCGGTGCCGACCGTGATGGCGTAGTTGCCGGCGTCGGAGGGTTTGGAAAGATAGCCCGAGATGTCCTTGTACAGGTCGTTCATCGGGTACTCGACTCGCCCGCCGGTTTCGCGCGCCAGGCGGAGGAGGTTACCCTCTTCAGCGGCATTGAACTCGTAGGAGACGGTACTGACGCCGTGGATGGTGACCAGGTTCCGCTGGGCCAACTCCAGCACTTCGTCTAGCGTCTTGCTGCTGGCATTGTCGTGTCCGTCGCCGATGATGACAATCACCCTCCGCGGCTCGATGGGCTCGCCCTCCACCAGCTCGCGATTGGTGCAGGCCATGTAAATGGCGTCGAACAGCGCGGCGCCGCCGCCGGGCTTCATGGCGCGGATCTTCTCAACCATCTCGCCGGGATCGTGGGTCGTGTTGACCAGGAGTTCCGCCTGGCTGCCGTAGGAGATCAGATAGCCGCTGAAGCGAGGATCCTCAGGCATCAATGCCAGGACGAGTTCCTGCGCTGTATCCTGAAAGGTCTTCCAGTAGAGGCGCAGGGTGTTGCTCTGTTCGATGAGGAATCCGACGACGACGGGCTGGTTGCGCTCGCGATTGAAGTAGGTTACCTTCTGCTCGACGCCCTGGTCGAAGATCTTGAAATCCTGTTCGTCGAGGTTGGAGACGAAACGCCCCTGGTCGTCGGTGACGGTCACCGGGACGATGACTTCGTTGACCTGGACGCGGATCGGAGAGGTGCGGGACTCGGCGGCCGACTCTTCGGCGGGCTTGGCCGGCGGTTCTTCCTGCTGACCCCAAAGGCAAAGCGTAGCCAGGCAGACTACCAAAAGACGCCCCAGCATTTTGTGATACTCCTGCACAGATTATAGCGTCGGGAAGGGGTCGGGCGTCGGGTTCCTCTCCGCCAGCCATTTGAGGCGGGCGAGGGTCCGATCGAGGTCGTCTTCCGTGGCATGGGGGTTGATGGCGCAGAGGCGAAGCACGGTCCGGCCGCCGAGGACGGTGGTGGTGAGCGCGGCGAAGCCGTCGCGGAAGCCGAGTTCGGCCAGGCGCAGGTTAACGGCATTAAGATCGCTCTCCCCCGCGCGGGGCGGGACGTAGCGGAAGCAGACGATGCCGAATTGGGCGGGGGAGACGATTTCCCATACGGGATCGCGGCGAAGCCGGCTTTCGGCGTATTCGGCGAGGGCGAAGCCTCGCTCGATGGCTTCGCGGAAGGCGCGGACGCCGAAGATGCGAACCGACATCCAGAGCTTCAGCGCGCGGAACCCGCGGGTGAGCTGAATACCGTAATCGCAGAAGTTGATCGCCTTCCAGCGGTGGACGTCCTGGAGGTATTCCGGGAGGATGCGAAACGTGTCCTTCAAGTCGTCGCCGCGCCGGGCGAGGACGCAGCCGATTTCGAAGGGCTGGAACAGCCACTTGTGAGGATCGAGAGCGAGCGAATCGACCTGTTCCAGGCCTTCGAGCAGCGCGCGGCCGCGCGGGGCCAACGCGGCGGCGGCGCCATACGCGCCGTCGGCATGAAGCCATAGGCCTTCGGCCTGGCAGAAGCGGGCCAGTTCGGCGAGCGGGTCGACGGCGCCGGTGTTGGTGGTCCCGGCGTTGGCAACGACGCAGAAGGGCGTCAAGCCGCCGCGGCGGTCGGCGGCCACCTGGCGGTGAAGCGCGGCCAGGGGCAGGCGGTAGCGCTCATCGGAGGGGACTTTCCGCAACTGCGAGGGCGAGAAGCCGAGAATGCGGAAAGCTCGTTCGACGGCGGAGTGGGTCTGGTCGGAAAAATAGGCGACGCCGGAGCGGAAATCGTCGCCGAGGCGCGCGTGCCGCGCGGCGGCCAGGGCGGTGAGGTTGGCCACCGAGCCGCCGCTGACGAATAGCCCCATGGCGCCTTCCGGCAGACCGCAGACTTGCCGCAGCCAATCGATGGTGGCGAGTTCGACGGCGGCCGGTCCGGAACCTTCCATCCAGGTTCCAGCGAAGACGTTATAGCCCGACGCGAGGGCGTCCGCGAAGGCGGAGACGAGATTGCCGGGCCCGGGCACAAAGGCGAAGAACCGGGGATGCGTGACGTGCATGATGGTGGAGAAGACGTCGCTTTCCAGCTTGTCAAGCACCTGCTCCGGAGGGACGCCTTCCTCGGCGAAGGGCTCGCCGAGGCGCGCCCGGGAGGTCTCCCAATCGAGGACGTTGGTGACCGGCTTGTCGCGCAAGGCGCGGTGATGGTCGATAAGTAGATCCACGATCCGGTAGCCGAGCGCTCGCGTTGCCTCGTCGGTGAGTTGCAGGGCCGGGGCCCCTGTTTGAGTGGCTTCCATACGTCGTACTCCTATTGTCCAAAATCGGCGTGGCCGGGCGGCGCGGATCCCGGCAGCAGCGTGGCCCGGCGCCAGGACCGGGATGCAGGAAAAGCAGGATATTGAGATGATGTTGTCTTTGGAGTTCCCATGCAAACCACACCGAAACTATTCCTTCTGGCGACGGCGGCAACGATCGTTTTCGGGCAGGCGCAGCCGACCGTGATCGTGAGGCCGCAGGAGATCGACGATGTGCTGGTGAACCCGGGAATCGGGTTCACGACATTTCAGCGCTTCAACGGCGACGAGCTGAACGAAGGACTGAAGTGGACCGAAGGCTACCCGATTGAATACCAGGAGTTCAAAGGCAGCCTGGAGAACAAGAACCACCCGATGACCTCGATCGCGTACTTTCGCGTGTACTGGAAATTCGTCGAGCCGGAGAAGGGCAAGTATCGGTGGGACCTGCTCGACCGGGCCATCAACACGGCGCGCCAGCGACAACAGACGTTGATGCTGCGGATCGCGCCGTACGGCACGACGAAGGACAACGACGTTCCGGACTGGTATCGGGCAATGATGGGCGAAGAGCCGGTTGAGAAGAGTTCCGTCGCGAAATGGCGGACCGATCCGGAGCATCCCAACTACGTGAAATACTTCACGGCGATGGTGCGGGCCTTGGGCGCGCGCTACGATGGGCATCCGGACCTCGATAGCGTCGATCTCTCGATCGTAGGGGCGTGGGGCGAGGGCGCGGGTGCGGCGTTGCTGACGCAGGCGACGCGCGAGGCGCTGGTGAACGCCTATATCGAATCGTTCAAAAAAACGCCGCTGATGATGCTGCTGACGGACGAGAAGACGAACAAATACGGCATCTCGAAAGCGAACGTCGGCTGGCGGGTGGACTGCCTCGGCGACATGGGCGGGTTCAACAACCCGAACTGGTCGCACATGCAGGATTACTATCCTCAGGGCATTGTCAACTTCGGGATGGCGGACGCCTGGAAAAAGGCACCGGTTTCCTTCGAGGTCTGCTGGGTGATGCAGCACTGGAAGAACAAAGGATGGGACGTGGACTACATCATCGACCAGTCGCTGAAGTGGCGGATCTCCACCTTCAACGGGAAGTCGTCGGCGGTGCCGGACGAGTGGTGGCCGAGCGTGAACCGGTGGCTGAAGAAGATGGGCTACCGGTTTGTGCTGCGCAAGTTCACGTACCCGCCCGAGGCGCCCAACAACAGCAAGCTGGCCTTCACGTCCTGGTGGGAGAACAAGGGCGTTGCGCCATGCTACAAGAAGTTCCCGCTGGCGCTCCGATTGCGAGGAAGCGAGCGGACCGAGACGCTGGTGACGGACGCCGACATCACGACGTGGCTGCCGGGAGACGCGCTTTACGACAGCGAGGTCTTCGTGCCGTTCGATACGCCCGCGGGGACGTATGAACTCGAGATCGGCCTGCTGGATCCGGAGACGATGAAGCCGAAGGTAAAGCTGGCGATCGCCGGAATGAAGGAGGACGGCTGGTATCCGCTGGGCCCGATCAAGGTCGTGAGACAGTGAGACGCGGCGCGATGTTCGCGCGGACGGCGGCCGTCGCGCTCCTTGGGCCGCTCCTGGCGCCGGCGGCGGATTTGAGGACCGCCTGCGCCGACCCGCCGAGATACCATTCCGAGCGCATCGAGGGGCGTCACGCGTACACGATTCGGATGGGCGGGCGGATCGATGGCGAGATGACGCGCGACCCGGTGGGCTACTGGGCGTTCGACCAGTACTGGGAGCCCAATCTCTACGTGAGGCTGGAGAACGCCGGGGAGGCGCCGGTGGTGAATCCGTGGCTTCGGCGCGCCGACAAGCCGGACACGCGGTCGGTGAAAGCCATCGTCGACCACCTTGTGAAGCCATCGATGAGCGACGGGGAAAAGGCGCGGCGCCTTTGGGAGTTCGAGATCAAGAACCGCTTCCACGCGACCTCGAACGACGAAGAGGTGGACGACGCGATCAAGCGGTTCAACGTCTACGGATACACGCTGTGCGGCAACGAGAGCAAGGTGATGAGCGATCTCTGGCGCGCGGCGGGTTTGCGGGTCAGGCGGGGATTTCCGAACGGCCACAGCACGGCGGAAGTGTTCTTCGACGGCGGCTGGCGGCTGCTGGATTCCGATGAGAGCATCGTCTGCCTGTTGCGTGACAACAAGACGATCGCGTCGGAAGAGCAGATCGTCCGCGACCACGACCTGATGAAGCGGACGCACACGTACGGACCGCTGCACGACGACAACCGGCAGCGGGACGAGGGGTCGGCGGCGCTTCACTATTACGAGGGGGAACGCAGCGGAGAACAACCGAGCCTGACGCGGCACCGCATGGACCTGGTTCTGCGGCCGGGCGAAGCGATCACCTGGGCATGGAATCCTGGGGGACGGTTTCACGGCCGTCCGGATGCCCACCTGGAGGCGATCTGGAACAAACGGTGGCGGCTGATCGCGCACGCGATGAACGGGGAGCTGAGCTATTCGCCGGATCTTGGTCGGGCGGCCGAACTGGCGGCTCTCGAGAAAGGAAACGTCGCGGCGCGCGAAGGTCCGTTCGGCGCGGGCGTCTATCTCGACGGCAAGGCCGGTTTCCTGACGGTCCCCGTGAAAAGCCCGTACCCGGTGGTGGGAGGCCGGCTGGAGGTGGACTTCGCCCGGCGCGAGACGCGCGCCGAGCAACTGAAGGCGTCGTTGAGCTTCGACGGCGGCGCGACATGGCGGGAAGCCTGGACGAGCGAGCCGAGCGACTACCGGCGGATGTACATCGACCTGGACGAGTTTTTTCCGGCGACGGATCCGGCCCGCTACGAGTACCTGGTGCGATTCGATCTCACGAGCGCGGCGGGGGCGCCGGTGGTTTGCCTGAAGGGCTTTTTGCTTCGGTCCACGCTCCAGATGGCGCGGCTGAGCCTGCCGGGAGTCAGCCTTGGGGAGAACGAGTTTGTCTACAGCGACGAAAACCAGGCGGGGCGCAAGGTAAGGATCACGCACGCCTGGCGGGAGTGCGGCAGCGCGGAGGTTCCCGCGGCGCCAGGGAGCGCGGTCGAACCGCCGGACGGCGGGGTGGCCGGCGGCGCCGTCATCACGTTCCGGTGGGCGCCCGTTGCGGGGGAGGACTACGAGTTTCAGTTGAGCGAGTACGCGGACATGCGGTGGACGCTGTCGCCGAATTTCCGCAAGCTGATCAGCCGCACGGCGAACCGGTCGAGCGCGTCGTACACGCTGCCGTACAAGGGGCTGCTGAACCCGGACGCCACCTACCACTGGCGGGTAAGGGCGCGGAGCGCGGAAGGCGTGTGGGGGCCATGGTCGAAGACGTATTCATTCCGGGTGAGTGCGCCCGCGGTTCCTGTGAACGTGGCCGCGCGCTTCGACGCGCTCTCGCGCAAAGCGGCGCTGAGTTGGGAGCCCGGCGACAGTACTGTCAAACCGGCGCGATTCCGGGTCTATGGAAGCGCCGAGCGCGGGTTCAGCGCGAGCGACGCGCCTTTCGTCTATTTCGCCGGCATGGATGGAATGAAAAACGCGCCGCCGAACCTGCTGCTCGAGACGGCGGCGCCCGTGCATAGCGTGGACCTGCCGGCGAACCTTTGGCGAGCTTATTACCGGGTGGCCGCGGTGGACGCCGAGGGCCGGGAAAGCGGGCCGTCGGACCAGGCGGAACTGGCGCATCCGCTGATCGTGACCGGGAGTCTGCCGGAAGGCCGGGCGGCGGCGTTTTACCAGGCAAGAGTGGACGCGTCGAGGTCGATCGGCCACCTTACTTCGGCGGACGAGAATGGCAAGGCCTACCAAATGAAGTTCCGGGGCGGGGACGAGCTGGAGTTTGAGATGTCCGGTGGCCCGCGGGGCGTGGAGATCGACAGGAAAACGGGCGTGATCTCGGGTTTCCTGCCGGCGGGGACGGCGGGCTCGTACGACGTGCGGGCGAGAGTTTCCAATGTAGACGGCAAGCATCCGGACAGCGTGACGCTGAAGCTGATCGTCAGGTAGGCGGCGGGCCGCCTTTCCCGGTACCCTCAAAGGGTGATGGCCATTCGGGGGATGCTCGCCTGCTGTTTGTTGACGCTGCTGGCGGCGCTGCCAGGCAACGCGCAGACGGCGGAATTCGACGCGCTCCAGGCGCACTTCGAGCGGGTCGCCGCCGTGCGCCATGCGGCGCTGTTCCGCGGCTTCTCGACGGCGCCGGAATGGGAGCAACATAAACGCCGGCTCCGGGAGAGCTTGGTTCGGATGCTCTGGCACGACCTCACGTGGCCGGCCGGCCCTCCTCCCGCCCAGGTGACGCGTAGGACCGAGCATCGCTCCTATGTTGTCGAAAACGTCGTTCTGGAAACCGCGCCCGGGGTGTATTCGACGGGGAACCTCTACCTGCCGCGCGGCGGCGCCGGGCCGTACCCGGTCATTCTCTATCAATGCGGCCACGCGAACAAGAACCGGTACAAACGTCACGGAGCGTGGTTCGCGACGCACGGCATCGCGACGATGGTAATGGACAACATCGAGATGGGCGAGATGCAGTTCACCCATCACGGGGTCTACTCAAGAGCGTGGTTTCACTGGTACAGCCGGGGATTTTCGCCGCTGGCGGTGGAGATTCTGAACGCGCGGCGGATGCTGGACTACCTGGCGGCGCGGCCGGACATTGACCGGGAGCGAATCGGCGCGACGGGAAGGTCCGGGGGCGGCGCGACGACGTTCTTTCTGGCGGCGATCGACGAGCGGGTGAAGGCCTCCGCTCCCGTGTCCGGCCCGATCTCGACCGACGTATGGGTGCGGCGTCGTCTTACCGGCGCCCATTGCGAGTGCCAGTATCCGGTGAATTCGCACGGGCTGTCGTACGAGGAAGTTGGGGCGCTGACCGCGCCGCGGCCGCAACTGTTGGTGAACGCCGACGCCGATCCGGGATTCCCGATGGACGCCTTCGAGGAGCTGGCCGCGAAGACGCGCGAAATCTACCGGCTTTACGGCGCGGAGGCGGCGCTCGAAACGGCGGTGGCGCCCGGCGGTCACAGCGACACGGAGGCGATCCGGCTGCCCGTGTACTCGTTCCTGCTGCGAGAATTGCTCGGGGCGGACGCGCCGGTGCTTTCCGAAGGACCGGTGGAAGAGCCGGAAGCCGAGAGCTTGGTCTGCTTTCGGGACGGTTATCCACTGGAAGAGCGGCTGACGCGAATCGACGAGGAGCTGATTCCGCGCGGCCGCCCAGCGACCCTCGCGGACCTGGCGGCGGCGCTGCGCACCGAAGTATTCCGCTACTTTCCGGCAGAGCGGGGCGCGCTCGACCCGCAGTGGGGCGAGGCCGCGACGGCGCAAGGCCGGACGGCGCGCAAGGTCAGCTACGCTTCGCTCGACGGCCTGCGGGTGCGCGGGGTCTATTCCGTGCCGGCAAAG
Source organism: Bryobacteraceae bacterium (assembly GCA_026129905.1). Lineage (GTDB taxonomy): Bacteria > Acidobacteriota > Terriglobia > Bryobacterales > Bryobacteraceae > JAHCHE01. Next base: position 243,287 of record JAHCHE010000010.1, read on the forward strand.
GCGGCGGGCAGGCTGCCGGCGCTACTCGTGGCGGACGACCGCCGGGGCATTCCCGTGTGGGGCAACGAGCAGGCGCTGGAACGCAACCGGTGGGGCGAGCGGGCGGTTCTCATCGTGGAGACGCTGGACCGCGGCTCGCGCGCGCTGGAGAAGAACCTGCGCAGCTTCTCCGACGACGATCCGCTCCACCACATGAAGCGCCAGGCGATGATCCTCGGTACGACCCTGGAGTCGATCGAGGTGTATGAACTGCTGCGCTCACTGGAACTCCTGCGCAGCCTGCCCGAGGTGGACGCCAGCCGCATCGCGGTTGCGGGTAGATTCGAGGCGGGCGTCAACGCGCTCTACGCCGCGATCCTCGACGGAGGGGTGGAGCGCGTGATTCTCGGTTCCCCGCCGGCCTCGCACCGGTACGGCCCGCACTACCTGGGCATCCTTCGGTACACGGATATCCCCTGGACCGTGGAGTTGCTGGGCGACAAGGTGGAGCTGTACGGGGAGGTTCCCTTCGGGATGAGCGCGAGGGGAGGCACCGGGTTCTTTCTCCCGCGGACGAAGCCGCGCCGTTGAAGCGGCGCGAAGGGCGCCTTGATGTTTTCCGTTTACAGGAGGGGGCGTCTTGGTATACACTCCTAATTGCAACTCAACTGCAATCAGGGTGTGGCTATGAGAACAGAATTCGCGGCTTTGGCGCTGGCGGCCGCGCTGCTCCTGGGTCCGCTGGCGGCGGCCGGACGAGGCGCGGCGGTGGAAGGCCGCCTGGTCGATGTATCCGGCGGGACGATTGCCCGGGGGACGGTAACCCTAAGACTGCTGGCCACCGGGACGGCGCTGCGGACGCGCACGGACGGGGTGGGGAGCTTCCGGTTCGAGGCGATTGGACAAGGAGACCACCGGGTGACCGCTGCGGCCGAGGGGTTCGCGGAAAGCGGAAGGATCATCCGGGTTCCTTTCGAGGGAGTCTCGAACCTTGAAATAGTGTTGCATCCGGCGACGCTGGCGCAGGGACTCGCAATATACGCGAACCGGCTCGTGGGGCCGGAAGTGGCGCTGCGAGAGGTCCCGGGCGCCTTCGAAGTGGTCGACTCGGCGATGCTTGCCCAGAGCCGTGTCTTCACGTTCGACGAAGCGCTCCGAAAGGTGACTGGCGTGTACGTGCGCGGCGAGGAGGGCTTCGGCTTGCGGCCCAACATTGGGATTCGCGGCTTAAACCCCACGCGTTCGACGAAGGTCTTGCTGCTGGAAGACGGCGTGCCGATCGCGTATGCGCCGTACGGGGACAACGCCTCCTACTATCATCCGCCGGTCGACCGCTTCGATTCGATCGAAGTCATCAAGGGATCCGGACAGGTGCTCTACGGTCCCTCGACGGTGGCGGGCGTCATCAACTACATTACGCCGCCCCCGCCCGACCGCGGCGCCGGATCGGTGACGCTGACGGGAGGAAGCCTGGACTACTTCAACGGCCATATTCGCTACGGCAATACCATCGGACGGACCGGTTTCGCTCTCGATTACATGCGCAAGCAGGGCGACGGCAGCCGGGAGAACACCCATTTCGGGCTGAACGACGTTACGGGCAAAGTGCTGCGGCCCATCGGCGCGCGGCAAACGGTGTCGCTGAAGATGAACTACTACGGCGAGGATTCACAGTTGACGTACTCCGGCCTCCGCTGGGCGGAGTGGCTGGAGAACCCCCGGGCAAACCCTTTCCGCAACGACGCGGTGGATTGGGGCCGGTTCGGCGGCGCCATCGCGCATACCTACATCCTGTCCCCTAACGCGGTTCTTTCCACCAACCTGTACGGGCAACGCTTCGCGCGCGACTGGTGGCGGCAGTCCAGCAACTCGAACCAGCGGCCCAACGACGCCGCCGACCCGCTGTGCGGCGGGATGGCCAATTTGCATACCACTTGCGGCAACGAAGGCCGGCTCCGACGCTACGCGACGTGGGGCTTCGACCCGAAAGTGCGCGCCCACCAATCATGGGGCGGCCTCATCAACGAATTCGATTTCGGGTTTCGGGGCCATTTCGAAACGCAGGACCGCCGGCAGGAGAACGGCGAATCGCCGGTGGCCCGTTCCGGCCGCGTCGTGGAACTCAATGAACGCCAGGTCCGGGCGTGGTCCGGCTTCCTGCAAAACCGTTTCGTTTTCGGCCGGTTCGGCATCACCCCCGGAGTGCGGTTGGAACGGATCCGCCTCGAGCGGCAAAACCGGCTGCTCGACGCCGGGGGCCACACGTCGATGACGCAGTGGATTCCAGGCGTGGGCGCGACGTTCAGCCCGTCGGGGAAGCTGACGGTGTTCGGCGGGGCGCACCGCGGCTTCGCGCCGCCGCGGGTGGAGGACGTGATTAACAACACGACCGGCGGCGTAGTGGAATTGGATTCGGAGCTGAGCTGGAATTACGAAGCGGGCATGCGCCTCCGGGCGGACCACCGGGCAACGTTGGAGGCCACCTTCTTCCGGCTCGACTTCGAGAACCAGATCGTTCCGGCGAGCGTGGCGGGCGGAACCGGGGCGACCTTGACCAGCGCCGGGGAGACTACGCACCAGGGCGTGGAGTTGAGCGGGCGCTACGATTTCCGCAGTCTCTTTCAAACGCGGCACTCCGGGTACATTCGCGGCGCTTACACCTGGCTTCCGGTGGCCCGATTCGAGGGCCGCCGGTATTCGTCCGTCTCCGGCTTCGCGGACGTAAGCGTGACGGGGAATCGAATCCCGTACGCCCCCTCCTACATGCTGAACGCCATCGCCGGGTACCTGCACCCTTCGGGGCTGAACGCCATGGTCGAGGGCGTCTTCACGGGCGGACAGTTCGGGGACGACCTGAATACCTGGGCGCCGTCGCCGGACGGGCAGCGAGGCCGCGTCCCGGGCAACGTGATCTGGAACGCGACGCTGAACTACCCGATCGAGGGCTGGCGAAGCACGGTTTTCGTGGCCGTCAAGAACCTCGGGGACCGTCTCTACATCGTCGATCGCGCGCGCGGCGTCCTGCCGGGAATGCCTCGCCTCGTGCAAATCGGGCTGCGCGTGAGCTTTTAGCGCCGGTCGGGTCCCGCGGGCGACATCGCGGCCCCCACTCGCCCGTCCGGGCCCACCGAGCCGGAGAGCCGCGCGGCAGGCCGTATAATGATCGAGACATGTCTCAACCCGTGGAAGCCTTCATCGACGCCAATCGCGACCGATTCCTCGAGGAACTGTTCGCGCTGCTGCGAATCCCTAGTATCAGCACGCTGCCGGAACACGTGCCCGACGTGGCGCAAGCCGCCGGCTTCGTAGCGGAGGCGCTCAAAGGGGCCGGCGTCGAAAACGTCGAGATCATTCCCACCGCGCGCCATCCGCTGGTGTACGGCGAATGGCTCCACGCGCCGGGCAAGCCCACCGTGTTGTGCTACGGGCATTACGACGTGCAGCCGCCCGATCCACTGGAGGAGTGGGTGACGCCTCCGTTCGAGCCGGCGGTACGCGACGGCAATATCTACGCGCGCGGCTCGGCCGACGACAAGGGACAGATGTACATGCACATCAAGGCCGTCGAGGCGCTGCGGGCGGCCTCGGGGACCCTGCCGGTGAACGTCAAGTTCCTGATCGAGGGCGAGGAGGAAGTCGGCGGCGCCTCGATCGCGAAGTTTGTCGGGGAAAACGCGGCGCGATTGAAAGCGGACGTCGGACTGGTATCCGACACGTCGTTATACGCCGAAGGCATCCCGACGCTTTGCACGGGCCTGCGCGGGCTGATCTACACGGAGGTGGACGCCAGGGGCCCGGCCAAGGACCTCCACTCGGGCCTGTACGGCGGCGCCGCGCCGAACGCGGTTTACGCGCTGATCGAACTGCTGGCCAAGGCGAAATCGGCCGATGGCGCGATTCAGGTCACTGGCATTTACGACGACGTGACGCCGCCCGCGCCGGCGGAGAAGTCCAGTTGGGAGAGCCTGCCGTTTCGCGAAGAGGAGTTCCTGAAAAGAGAGGTGGGCGCGTCGCGGCTCACCGGGGAACCCGGCTACAGCGTGCTGGAGCGGATCTGGGCGCGGCCGACGCTGGAGGTGCACGGCATCGCCGGCGGCTTTACCGGGGCGGGCGCGAAGACCGTGATTCCAGCCAAGGCGACGGCCAAAGTCAGCATCCGGCTGGTTCCGAGGCAGGATCCGGACAAGGTGGCTGGCGCATTTCAGGAATTCGTGAAAGCGAACACGCCCGCCGGGGTTCAGACCGAGGTGCGGGTGCTCAGCGCGAGCCCGGCGGTGCTGGTGGATCCCGGCCACCCGGCCATACGGACGGCCGCCGAGGCGTTCCAGCAGGTGATGGGACGGCCGACGGTCTACATCCGCTCGGGCGGTTCGGTACCGATCGTCGGGGACTTCAACCGGCATCTCGGCATCCCGACGGTAATGATGGGCCTGGGGCTTCCCGACGACGGGCTGCATTCGCCCAACGAGAAATTCCGGCTGGAGAATTTCTACACTGGGATCAAAGCGATCGCGCTGTTTTTCGAGCGTTACGGGCAGACGTCCTGACCGTCGCGCCGGGAGCAGGCTCTGAGCACATCCGCCGACCCAAATCACGCGGAACCGACGTATCACGTCGTCCGCTCCGCCGGAATCGTCTCCGCCGCTCTCTTCCTGAGCCGGGTGACCGGCTTGGTGCGCGAAATCGTGATGGCGTACCTGTTCGGAGCGGGGATGGCGTACGACGCCTTCCTGCTGGGATTCCGGATACCGAACCTGGCGCGGGACCTGTTCGCCGAGGGTGCGCTTTCCTCCGCGTTTATCCCGACATTCACCGAATACCTGACCAACCGGAGCAAGAAGGAGGCCGCCGCGCTGGCGAACCTGGTGGCGACGGCGATTATCGTCATCGTCGGCGCGCTCTGCGTGCTTGGCATCATCTTCACGCCGCAGTTGGTGCGGCTGCTGGCGCCCGGCTACAGCGAAGTGCCCGGGAAGTTCGAATTGTCGGTGACCATGACGCGGATCATGTTCCCGTTCCTGCTGCTGGTGGCGCTGGCGGCCCAGGCGATGGGGATTCTGAACGCGTGCAACCAATTTGCGGTTCCGGCGCTGGCCTCGACGTTCTTTAACGTCGGATCGATCCTGGGAGGGCTCGCGATCGGCTTCTGGGCGGGACCGCTGATCGGGATCGAGCCGATCACCGGGATGGCGATCGGGGTTGTATTGGGGGGCGCGCTGCAGATGGTCTGGCAGGTTCCCAGTCTGCGGCGGAGCGGGTTCCGGTTCCGGCCGCGATTCGACTGGTCCGATCCGGGGTTGAAGCGCATCTTCCGGCTGATGGCGCCGGCGATCCTGGGCGCGGCCGCGGTGCAGGTGAACATCGCGGTGAATACGAATTTCGCGTCTCAGATTCAGGACCCGCTGCGGGGACCGGACGGGCCGGTGAGCTGGCTCGGCTACTCGTTCCGGTTCATGCAACTGCCGCTGGCGCTCTTCGGAGTGGCGATCGCCTCGGCAACGCTGCCGACGATTTCGCGCAGCGCGGCGGCGGGGAACCTGGATCAGTTCCGGAGCACGCTATCGCGATCGTTGGGGATCGTGTTCCTATTGACGCTGCCGTCGTCGGTGGGCCTGGCGGTGCTGGGTGAGCCGATGATCGCCGCGATCTACCAGGGCGGCCGGTTCGACGCGTACGACACGCAGCAGACGGGACTGGCGCTGTCGTGTTACGCGGTGGGCCTGGCGGGCTATGCGGCGATCAAGATTCTGACGCCGGCCTTCTACGCGTTGGGCGATGCGCGGACCCCCATGATCGTGAGTCTGCTTTCGATCGCGATCAACCTGGCCGCCGTGTTGCTGCTGCTGCGCTATACCCAACTTGGCCATGCGGGCCTGGCGCTTTCCACATCCGCGGTGGCCGTGTTCGGCTTCCTCATCCTGGTTGTGGCCCTCGGGCGAAAGACGGGAGGCCTGCTCGGGCGGGAGCTGCTGGTGAGCACGCTGAAAGTGGCGTTGGCCGCGGCGGCCATGGGGGTCGCGGTCGCGCTCCTGAATCGGCAGGTGGAGGCCTTTCTCGGGTTGTCGCGGCTGGCGAGGCTGGCGCAGCTCGCCATCTGCCTGCCCGCCGGAGTAGCGGTGTTCTACGGGCTCTGCCGGTTGGCGCGGGTGGCGGAACTCGAGTGGGCTTCCAGCGCCATGGCCGGCCCCCTGCGGCGGTGGCTCCCGTTCGGCGTGCTAAAATCCTCTAAACGATGACGCCAGACGTAGAACTGGTACTCAAGCTCCAGGGCCTGGATAATCAGATCGGGGAACTGGAGCGGGAAATCTCCAGCCTGCCGATTCACATCGCGGAGATTGAGAAAGCGTTGGTGATTCACCAGCGGAAGCTGGAAGCCGACAAGGCCGCGCTGGCGGCCAACCAGAAGGAACGAAGAAAAATCGAGGGTGAAGTTCAGGGTATCGAGCAGAAGCTATCCAAGTTAAAAGACCAGATTTTCGAGGCGAAAACCAACCAGCAGCTCTGGGCATTTCAGCACGAAATCCAGTTTGGCGAAGAGCAGATCCGCAAGGCGGAGGATCGCATACTGGACCTCATGTCGGAATCGGAGCCGCTGGAGGCGAACATGCAGGCGGCCACCAAGGCGCTGACGGAGGAAGTGCGGCAGGTAGAGCGCGAGAAAGCCATCGCCCGCAAGAAGACCGAGGAGGACCGTCAACAGCTCGGGTCGCTGCAGGGCGAGCGCGCCGAAGTGGTGAAGCGTCTGGATGCGCGGATCTACTCCATTTACGAGCGCGTCCGCAAGAAGTACCGGGGGGAGGCGGTCGCGGACGGCAGCAGTGGACGGTGCTCGGCATGCAATATCATGCTGCGGCCGCAGTTGCTTCAGGACCTGCGGAAAGAAAGCCAACTGCTGGCCTGCGAGAGCTGCGGCCGGCTGCTCTATTACAATCCCGTTGTGGACGTGACGGCGGGAATGGAGATCCGCGAAGCCGAAGCGTAGCGCCGGCCCAGCTACCGGCGGGCGAAATCGGCGCCGGCGAAGCTCGAACTCTGGAGCAGGCCGGCCAGCCCCGATTCTTCGTCCTCGGAAAGATTGCGGTGCGGCGCGTAGCAGGGGCCGCATGGGATGCCGGCCCACGTGAGCATCGTTTTCAGCGCCGCGCGCAGCGGGAAACGCAGGGTGATTTCGATCAATTCGTTCAGACGGCGCTGCGTATTTCGCGCGCCGTTCCAGTCGCCGGCCACCGCCTGCTGGTACACCTGCACGAACAATTCGGGCGTCAGATTGTAGAAGCTACCGACGCCGCCGTCGGCGCCCATGAGGAGTCCGGCCGCAAGCGCCTCGTCGTGGCCGTTCAGGACGCACGCGCCGTCCACCTTGAGTCTCGAGAGCGCGTACAAATCGAAATCGGTGAACTTGATCCCGACCACGTTCGGAATCGCCAAAAGCTGCCGCAGCCGGTCGAGACCCGCGCTCACGTTCGACAGTTCAGGGAAGTGATAGACGAAGACCGGCAGATCCGAAGCGGCGGCGAGGGCGCCGAAATAGTTCCGGGCCTCCTCGAACGAGAACGGCGGGGCCGGCGGCAGGCTGCTGACGGCGTGGGCGCCCGCGCGGGCGGCATAGCGCGCTAGATGCAGCGCGTCGGCGGTCCGGTGAGCGCCGACATGCGCGATGACGATCTTGCCGCGGGGCGAATTCCTTACGGCGGCGTCGATGGCGCGCTCACGATCCGGCGCCGGCTGCGCCAGGCCCTCGCCGGTGTGGCCGCTGACAAAGACGCCGTGAACGCCGGCCGCATATACGCGTTCGAGGAGACGCTCGAAACTGGCGGAGAGAAACTGCTCGCGGTCGTCCAGCGGCGCGGGCAGGGCAGGGAAAATCCCCCGGAATTCCATCGCGTCAGCCATGGGTCACCGCCAAGTATATCGCCTGGAGGCCTACCCTACGCGGGCGGTTCGAGCACCTGGAGTTGCTTCACCTGAAGCTCCGGGAGCAGCTTGGCGGCGGGGCGGCGGCGGCGCGGTTTGGCCTGCGCGGCGGCTTGTTCACGCAGCCGGGCCGCCTCTTCGCCGCGGCGCTGCAATTCCAACTCGAGCTCCGTGATGTGCGCTTCAAGCGCGGCCAGCCGCTCCTGCTGCGCGGCGATCTGGGATTCCTTCTCGGTGAGCGACTCGGCCAGCGACTGAAGGCGGATGGCCGACGTCTCGGCTTCCGCTTTCAGCTTTTCGGTTTCTCCCTCCAGCCAGTTCGCGTGAGCGCGGGCCTCGAGCAGCAGCCGGTCGGCCTCCATCCGGTCGCCTCGCAAGGCGTCGCACTGGGTTTCCAACTGGCGCAGGCGAGCCCTTCCGTGGGCCAGTTCGTCGCGGAACGAGTCGATGGTTTTCTGCGCGCGGCGCTTGGACTCGTCGAGCTCCCGCCGAAGCCGGCGGCCCCATAGCGGCCAGCCCAGAATCAAACCCGCGGCGAAAGCCAGCAACATCCACGTGAGTATTTGCGAGATCAGATAGAGCACGCCACTCTCCCTACGTCCTACTTGACATTCAGCTCGACCCGCGGATTCAAGACGCGGCCCTCGGTGGTGCTATGGGGCGCCAGGGGCTTATTCGACCCGACGCCTACCCAGGCGAGGCGCGTTTCCGAAACGCCTTTATCCCGAAGATGGGCGACAATGGCCGCGGCCCGCCGTTCGCTCAACTGCACCGCGCGCCGGGCGCCGCCCACCCATTCGGTGTGCACGGCGATATCGAGCGAAACCTCCGCGTACTTATTGAGGACCGCCGCCACCCGATCGAGAACTACGCGGCTGCCAGGCTCGAGCGCGTCGCTCTGCTCGGCGAAGTCGATCCGCTGGTTGCGCAACAGCGCGTCCAGCTCGTTCTGCGCCTCGCGCGCCAGCGCAGCGCGGCGGAGGGGATCTTGCACCACGAGGAAGTTTCTCACCCGGCGGACGCCGTAGACCGACCAGGCGGTTCGCTCGGCCCGCGCTTTCATCTCCCGGGATGGGATGGGCCCGGTAAGGAAGACGTCGCGGCCCTCCACCATCAGGCCGGCGGCCGGCAACAGCTCTACCAGGAGGGCTTCCCTGACCCGCTGGTAAATGTCCGATTCAATGCGGAACGCCGAAAACGGAATGCAGACGATGAAGAAAACCAGAACCACAATAATGCCGGCGAATCCCATTTCTAAACATTGGACCGATTCGCATGGAGCGCCTGCCCGGAGTCGATCAACTCCCGGACCCAGGCCAGGCTCCGCTCGATCATCGGTCCTCCCTGCCCTTCGCATTCGATGCTCAAAACGCCGTCGTACCCGGCGTCCGCCAGCCGCTGGACGCAGCGGCGGATGTTGTCCGCGTTGACGCCTTCGCCGATCGCGCAGTGGCTGACGGCGATTCCGGTCAACTCCCCGCGCGCGGCGGCGGCCAGGCTTTCGGAGACGTCCTTAATGTGCACGTGACTGACCTTCGCGGCGAACCGGTCGAGGAAGGCCACCGGATCCTGCCCGGCGATGAACGTATTGCCGGTATCCATGTTCATCCGCAAGTACGGCGAGTCGGCGAAAGCCAGCATTTCGGCCATGAACTCCGGCTTGGTTGTGTAGTAGCCGTGCGGTTCGATGTTGACGACCATCTCGTACGCTTCCGCCACGGCCAGGATCTGCCGGTAGATCCGGCGCATGTGGTCGAGCGCTTCGCGGTCGGTCATCCCCGGAGGCCGCGCGCGGTCGTCGGTGGTGTCGATGCGGGGACAACCCGCCAGTTTGCCCCAGCGGATCGCATGGAGCGCATATTCGACGCCGAGCGTGGCGCCTTCCGGCAGCGACAAGGGGAAGGCGGCATCGAGCTGAGAGAACTGCACGCCGTAACGGTCCATTTTCTTTCGGAGCAACACCGGATCTTCCCAGAGGGCGATGTGAGGTTGGTAGCCGAGGCCGTGAATCCAGCTCACGCCGTCGATGGCGCCGCACTCGACATATCGCACCTGGTTGTCGCGCGCCCACTGCAGGCACTGCTCGAAGCTCCAGTAACTGCTGTTGAACGCGTCCGTGTGGAACCCAATCTCGAACATATTACCTCACGGTTACTATATGCTATGAGCCAGTTGAACGCTTTCGCCGGGCCGGCGGTGGCCTGACGGTACCAGTACCGGGCGGGCGCTCGGCAAAGGGAAGTCTCATGCGGATTTCACGGCGCGATCTGATGTTGGCCGCGATGGGCGCGGGCGCGGCGGCGGGCGCGGACCGCTACCGACCTGAGCTGGCGGGCCAGGTCTATATTTGGACGCAATACCTACAGAAGGAAAACAAGACTCTCAAGGACGGCCTTGAAGAGATCGTCGGCGGCACCCGCGCGGCCGGGTACGACCACGTCGAGCTGATGTACACGTTCTTCACGCCGGAACTGCGCGACCAGACAATTGCGCTTGTCCGGAAACACAAGCTGAAGGTTCCGATTGTCTATAACGGCGGTCCCATGCACGAGCCGGCGGCGGCGGAGAAGACCATCGCGCAAACGCTGGAACTCGCGGATGTTTTGAAGCCGCTCGGAACCGGCATTCTCAACGTGAACCCCAATCCTAAACCAGAACGCGCGCGCAAGACGGACGCCGAGTTGAAGACGCAGGCCGAGGCCGTGAACCGGCTGGGCCAGGAGCTTCAAAAGAAGAACGTGCGGCTGATCCTGCATCATCACGATCCGGAGATGGCCGATAACGCCCGGGAATGGCATCACCTGCTGGAGAACACGCAAGCGGGGCTGTGCATCGACACGATGTGGGTCGCTCGCGGGGGCCAGAATCCGATGGCGATCGTCCGCAAGGCCGGGCCGCGGCTGGCGAGCCTGCACCTGCGGAACATGCGGAGTGGCGTGTGTACCGAGGCGTTCGGCGACGGCGACATCGATTACCGGGAGCTGGCGGCGTACCTCAAGGGGATGCGCTACGACGGCTGGCTGGTGGTGGAGCTGTTCCACGAACCGGGCACGCAGGTGACGCGAACGGTGAAAGAAAACCTGAAGCTGAGCGGCGAGTACGCGCGGAGGATTTTCGCGGTCTAATGCGAACCGGCTTGTGCGCGGCCCTGCTGCTGGCGACCGTCGCCGGCGTAGGCGCACAGCCCCCGGAGATCGCCGGATGTCCCGTATTCCCGCCCGGCAACATCTGGAGCGCGCCGGTGGACGCCTTGCCGGTGGACAGCCGGTCGGCGGACTACGTGGCGACAATCGGCGCGAACCAGCCGATGCACCCGGATTTCGGGAGCGGCCTGTACAACGGCGGCCCGATCGGCATTCCCTTCGTCGTGGTGAGCGGGCTGGAGCCCCGGCGCCCGGCGGCCTTTCTTTACGCGGACGAAAGCGATCCCGGCCCGTATGCGGTTCCGCTGGACGCGCCGATCGAGGGCGGCGCCCATAGCGACGGCGACCGGCACGCGCTGGCGCTCGACAAAGACAACTGCATTCTGTACGAGCTGTTCGACGCGCGGCCGCAAGCCGACGGAAGCTGGCGCGCGGGCTCGGGGGCGATCTTCGATCTGCGCTCGCACCGGCTGCGTCCGGACGGGTGGACGTCGGCTGACGCGGCGGGGCTGCCGATACTGCCGGGACTGGTCCGGTTCGAAGAAGTGGCCGAAGGCGAGATCCGGCACGCGATCCGCTTCACGGCCCGCGAGACCCGTCGCGCATACGTGTGGCCGGGACGGCACTACGCGTCGCGGCTGACGGACGCGCGCTATCCGCCGATGGGGCAGCGGTTCCGGTTGCGGGCGAATTTCGACATCGCCGGCTTTTCGCCGGAAATCCGGGTGATTCTTGAAGCGCTCAAGAAGTACGGGATGATTCTGGCCGACAACGGCTCGCCGTGGTACATTTCCGGCGCTCCCGACGAGCGATGGAACAACGAGCGGTTGCGGGAGCTGCGCCGCCTGCGAGGCTCCGACTTTGAGGCCGTGGACGTTTCCACGCTGATGCTGGCCGCCGATTCCGGCGCGACCTCCGTCCGCCGCGAGGGTCCCGCGGTGTTGAGCGCGGCGAGCTTTCAGGAAGGGCGCGTCTCGCCGGGAGAGATCATCAGCATCTTCGGGAATGACATCGGCCCGGCAGCTCCGCTGGCGGCATCGCCGGACGCGGCGGGTCTATTTGGCTCGGAGCTGGGAGGCGTCCGGGTGCTGTTCGACGGCGACGCCGCGCCGTTGCTGTATGTATCCGCCGGCCAGATCAACGCCGTCGCGCCATATGCGCTGGCCGGGCGCGAAGTATCGAACATGGACGTGCGGGTTCGCGACATGGTGGTCGCCGGCGCGCGCGTGGCAATCGCCGGCGGGAGTCCGGCCATCTTCGAGCCGGTCCTTAACGAGGACTACAGCCCGAACGCCGAGGCGAACCCGGCGGCGCGAGGCTCGGTCATTATTCTCTTCGGGACCGGTTTTGGTGAGACCGATCCGGCGGGGATCGACGGAAGCCTCAACGCATGGCCCGCGCCGCTCCCGCGAGCGCCGGTGTCGGTACAGATCGACGGCCGCGGCGCGCGGGTGCTGTATGCCGGCGGCGCCCCATCGTTCGTCAGCGGACTGTTTCAGATCAACGTGGTGGTTCCGGAAACGGCGAGGCCCGGGGCGGCGGCGTTAACCGTCGCGGCCGGACCGTATCTCACCTCGCCGTGGCTGCGAGTTGTGGTGCGCTAGACTTCGATCGCGCCGCGGAGGTAGAGGACAGCCTGGCCGGCGATGAGGACGCGGTCGCCGCGCAGTTCGCAGACGAGTTCGCCGCCGCGGGCGGAGACTTGCAGCGCGCGGAATTCGTTCTTGCACTGGCGCTGGGCGTAGAAGGGCACGAGCGTGCAGTGGGCGGAGCCGGTTACGGGATCCTCGGCAATCCCGTAGCCGGGGGCGAAGAAGCGTGAGACGAAGTCGACTTCGTCGCCGTGGGCGGAGACGATCACGGCGCAGTTCTCGATGGCCGCCAGCGCGGCCATATTCGGCGTCAGGGCGCGGACCTCGCCTTCGTCGCCATAGACGACCAGGTGATACTTGCCGCGCAGGGTTTCCAGCGGTTCGCCGCCGAGCGCCTCCAGCAGCCCCGCCGGCGGCTCGCAGGGGACCGGCGGAATCGAAGGGAAGTCCATCGCCAGCAGGGCGCCGTCACGCCGCACCGCCAGTTCGCCGCTGCGAGTGTCAAAAGCGAGCACATCCCGATTCGGCCGCAGTTCGTTGAAGATTACAAAGGCCGTCGCGAGAGTGGCGTGGCCGCACAGGTCCACTTCGCAGTACGGCGTGAACCACCGCAATCCGTAGCGCTCGCCCGCAGGCACGAAGAAGGCCGTTTCCGAGAGATTGTTTTCCGCGGCGATCGCCTGCAATTGATGGTCCGGGAGCCATTGCTCGAGGGGACAAACCGCGGCCGGGTTGCCGCCAAAGAGCCGCGAGGTGAAGGCGTCCACCTGGTAGAGCGGAATGGTCATTTCATCCAGTTTAGCTTCCGGACCCCCGATATAATAAAGCGACGCGGCCTCTCATGCGGACCGTTATCACGGGCTTTCTCGCGCAGTCACCGATCGTCACGCTGTCCGTGATCATTGCCGCGGGCTACCTGATCGGGGAGATCGGGATTTTCGGCTTCCGGCTGGGCGTGGCGGGGGTGCTGTTCGCCGGGCTGGCGATCGGCGCGCTGTTTCCAGAGCTGGCGCTTCCGAACATCCTGAGCGTGCTCGGCCTGGTGCTGTTCGTGTACACGATGGGACTGCAATCGGGCGCCGGATTCTTCGCGAACCTCCAGCGGCAAGGGTGGCGCAACAACCAGCTCACGATCGCGACGCTGGTCTGGGGAACGTGCCTGTTGCAGGTCGTGGCGTGGTGGACGGGGCTGGGCGCGGTGAAAGCCGCAGGTCTGTATACCGGAGCGCTTACCAACACGCCGGCGCTGGCCGCGGTGGTGCAACTGGCGGGCAGCAGCGTCCCCGCGGAGACGTACAGTCTGGCGTACCCGATGGGCGTCATCGGCGTTCTGCTTTCGTTCCAGGTCGCCATGCGGCTGTGGAAGCCGGCCATCGAGCCGCCCGAGGAAGGGCGGGAGATCACGACGCGTAATTTCCTGGTGAAAAACCCGGGAATTGCAGGAAAATCGCTGCGCGATCTTGCGGAACTCTATCCGGACCCCGGGTTTCAGGTGAGCCGGATTCAACACGAGGGCGCGACCACGGTGGCGGGTCCGGACGCGCAGCTCGCGCTGAACGACCTGCTGGTAGTGGTTGGGGACGAGCAGGGGCTGCGGCGCGCGCTGGCGATCTTCGGCGCGGCGACCGAAGCGCACATCGAACTGGACCGGACCCGCATCGACTACCGGCGAATGTTCGTCTCCAATAAGAAGATCGTGGGAGCGCCGATCGGGGAACTGGAGGAGCTGGCGAACCTCGGCGGCACGATCACGCGGATCAAGCGAGGCGACACCGATTTCATTCCGGCGCCGGACACGACGCTCCAGTTCGGCGACCGGGTGCGGGTGGTGGCGCTGAAAGAGCATCTGCCGGCCGTCGCGAAGCTGATGGGCGATTCGATCCGCGGGACGGCGGAGATCAACTTCCTCTCGCTGGGAATCGGCATGGTGTTGGGCGTGCTGGTGGGCGTGATGGCGATCCCGATCCCGGGCTTTGGCACATTCCAATTAGGGCTGGCCGGCGGGCCGCTGCTGGTGGCGCTGACGCTCGGCTATCTGCAGAAGACGGGACCATTTCTGTGGACGCTGCCGGCGAGCGCCAACCTGACCGTGCGGCAGATCGGACTGGCGCTGTTCATGGCGGTGGTGGGTTTGCAGGCCGGCCCCGGCTTCGTGAAAACCTTCCATCAGAACGGGCCTCTGCTGATGGCGGGCGGAGCGCTGGTGACGGTGGGGACGAGCGTATTCGCGCTCGTGGCGGGTTACTACTATCTGAAGATCCCGTTTGACTCGCTGATCGGGGTCGTCGCCGGGATCCACACGGAGTCCGCGGCGGTGGCTTACGCCTCGAACCTGACCCGGACCGAACGGCCGGAGACCGGTTTCGCGAGCGTCTACCCGTCGGCGCTGATCATCAAGGTGGTGGCGGCGCAGTTGCTGATGCGCTTCGGGTGAGCGCGCGGAGTATCATCTTGGAGTGCGCATCGGACGGAGAGATTTCCTAGGTTCCGCCGCGTTCGGCGCGGTTGGCGCGGCGGGCGCTGCCGGGGACTCCCGGGACGCCGCGATCGCCAAAGCGATGGAAGCCATCACGGCGGCGATCCCGAAAGCCGAGGCGGATCCGGAGCGGCCGGTCTGCCACTTCCGCCCGCCGGCGCAGTGGAACAACGACCCGAACGGAACCATTTACTACAAGGGGCAGCACCACCTTTTCTACCAGCTCAATCCGTATGGCGCCGTGTGGGGAAACATGCACTGGGGGCATGCGCGCTCGCGCGACCTGGTCAACTGGGAGCACTTGCCGGTGGCGCTGTGGCCGTCGAAGGAAAAGGGCGAGGAGCATGTGTTCTCCGGCGCGGCCATTGCCGGGCCGGACGGACGGCCGCTGCTGTTCTACACCAGCATCGGCAAGCGCGATCCGGAACAGTGGCTGGCCATGCCCACAGACGACGAACTCATTCGGTGGGAGAAGTATCCGGAAAATCCCGTGGTCAGCGTGAAGCACCACGGCGGCGTCGATGTGGACGAATGGCGGGACCCGTTCCTGTTTCGCGAGCAGGGCGCGACGTACATGGTCTGCGGCGGCAACTTGCGTCCAAGCGGCGGGCGCGCCGCGGTGCAGCTCTACCGGGCCACAACCCCGAGTCTTACCGAGTGGAAGCACATGGGGACGGTCTTCGAATACCGGCATCGCGAGACCCGCAACTTCGAATGCCCGAACCTGTTCCGGCTGGGGGCCAGGTGGGTGTTGCTGGTTTCGCCGCATGCTCCCTGCGAGTACTTCGTAGGCGGCCTGGACCTCGAGCGCGGGCGGTTCACGCCGGAGACGCACGGCACGCTGGATCCGGGGACTTCCTACGCAAGCAACATCTCCCGCGACGGCCAGGGGCGCACAATTCTGTGGCTGTGGGGCCGGACGGAGACGAATCCGGAAAAGGCCTGGAACAGCGTGATGACCCTGCCGCGGATCCTTTCGGTGGACGCGGACGGATTCCTGCGGCAAACGCCGGCGAAGGAATTCGAGTCGCTGCGCGGCGAGGCGCGGAAGCTTGCGGGGATTGCCCTTCGCGATGCGTCCGAGCCGCTCGGCGGAGTCCAGGGAGATTGCCTCGATATCGAAGCGGAACTGACGCTGGATACGGCGAGGGCCGCGGGGCTGCGGCTGCGGTGTCCGGAGACCGGTAAGCCGGGGATCGAGGTGAGCTTCAACCGGGAAGGTTTTCTGACGGCGGGGAACGCGAAGATATTCGCCGGGCGGGCCGGGAAGATCGACCTACGCTTGTTCCTGGACAAGCGGGTCATCGAAGTGTTCGCGAACGAGGGGACGGCGGCGATCTTCACGACGGTCGAGGGAGCGCCCGGCGCGATGGGAGTCCACGCCTTCGCGACCGGCGGCGCGGCGCGGATCGAATCGCTGCGGGCATGGCCGCTGAAGCCGGCCCGTTTCAGCCTCGATTCGTTCCGGGCGTGAGCGCCTACTCGAGCCGCAAGTTGCGCCAGTAGGCGTTGCCAGGCGCGCGCTCCGGACCGAGCAGCACGCGCTGTATCAGCCGCAACGTCACCCGTTTGCCCGCCGCCGCGGACAGGTCCACTTCCACGGTCCGCCATTCGCGGCCGGGACCTTTCGCCTCGACAATGGTCGAGAGCGCCTGGTCGTTGTCGCGGTGAACGTCCAGCGCCCAGGCGCGGCCGCCATCGGCCCCGACTTCGACGATCAGCCGCGGCTTCGGCCCAAGCGCCGCCTCGCGCGTCAGGACAACCCCGCGCACCTCGTCGCGGGGATAGGTGGCGAGCACGTCGCCATCAAGGTACGTGTTCCCGCGGAGGCCTCGCATCCCGCCGCCCGCGCCGCCGACGCCGGCTCGGAGGAGTCTCCATTCGGGATTCCACCACTGCATCAGGTCGCCGAGTTGAAACAACTCCGCCGGCTGCGTCTCCGGGCTTTGGACCTTCAGCTCGAGGGAGTCCGCCGTTGCCTTGCCGCCATGGGCGACGATGAACTGCCGGCCGATGCGGGCGGTGCGGCGCGCGAGGTCCGTCACGCTCTCATCCACCGGCGGCGTGAGTTCGACGCCGCCCATCGTTCCGCCCTGAATGCGATCGCCGAGTCGCTTGACAAGCCCGGACGGGATCCCCTTCATGCCGCGCATGGCGCCCACGACAGCGCCCGCGTTGGCGGCGTTGCAGTCGGCGTCGGAGAAGTCGGACGCCGCGAAAGCGAGATTGACGGTCCGCAAAAAGTCGCCGCCGCCGAACCAGACCGACAGGGCGACAAGGCCGCCGTTGGCCACCGCGTTGTTGGTGGCGGGATACTCGACGCGCCAGCGATCCTCGAGGGCGTTGGCGACCTCTTCCGGCGGCGCCCCCCGCTCCGCCATCGCGATCACGAGATCGAGACACTGCCGGTAGGGAGAACTGGGGTGGATCAGCCGCGCCGCGCCGCGGACAATCCGCCGCGAGTCGTTCTCGGAAAAGGCCAGGCTGATCATGCCGGCGACGAAGACGGCGCCGTCGACGCCCTCGGCGTAGCCGTTGACATGCCCGTAGCGGCGCGCGATGGCCGCGGCGAGATTCGGCATCGCGGGGGCGGTCATGCCGTAAACGTCGGCGCTGAACTGCGGACCGATCGTGAACCAGAGGCGATTGTAACGGGGATGCCCGGTGTCCGGCGCTTTGATTCCGCGGGCCAGCAGCAGCCGCGCCTGTTCGCTCGATCCCCAGGAGCCCGCGTTGTTCCGCTTCCACTGCTCGCCCAGTTGCTCCGCGGTCATTTCAACTCCGTATTCTTCGAACCCGCGGACGGCCACCATCTCGTAGTACCAGTCGTCATCGACCGGGATGGTTTGGAAGCGCGCCGGAATGCGTTCCACCGGGGCGACGGCGGCGGCTTTGTGCTCGAACTCGAAGCCCATCAGCGCCCCGGCGATCTGGCCGTACCAGGCGGCGAGGACGCGGTCCTCGTACGCGGTCGCGCTCATCGTGAGGTTCTGGGCAAACAGGGCAGACACGCCGGCGAAAAGGCAGGCGAAGCGATGCATGCGGGGGACCTCCCATGGTCGATGATAGCGGGTGGATTGGTGGCGGCCAGGGGAAGTCGCTCCCTGGGAGAGCCGGGGAGCGCGCGCCTGTTTACGCATCGGCTTTCCGGTGGTATACCAGAATTATGGCTCCGAATATCGGGCGCGCTTTCGTCCAGTTGCTTAGGACGCTGCCGCTGCTGGCCGTTGTCACCGCGGATGCGCAGTTCTCCGGGCTTACTACGACGCAGGACGGCGGCAGTCTGTTCCTCACCAGCGCCCTCCGGCAGCGCGGCGCCGACCAAAGCCTGGAGCCGAAGATCTTCCGGATCGACGGCAACGGCGCCGCGCTTGTCGTACAGCTTGATGAGAGTGGGGCATTATTCCCCTACGGGTCGTCGCTCCACTCCCCGCAGATTTCCGGGGATGGCAGTCTCCTTGTGTATGGGGTGTTCACGGGCTGCGGCTCGGGCAGTTCCTGCTTCCTGCGGGAGCGCAACTCGGCAATCATTCTGAACACCGTCTCCGGCGAGAAGACCAGCTACTGCGGCAATGTGCGGATCAGCCGCAATGGCCGCTTCATGGCTTGGTACGCCTCAAACAATGTCCAGGGGGCGCCTTCGCCCACTTTTGAGCTGATTGATCGCTCATCCTCGACGGCGGTATTTGAAGCCGACATCTACCCGGTAGTCGTGTCCATTGCGGCGAACGGGACGACAGTGCTTGTGGATGGATACGGTACTGGTCTCATGCGGCTCATTGAGGGGAAGAACCTCGTGACGCTCCGAAACGACGCGCGGCGGGCGGTAATTGACGACGCCGCGACCGTGGTCGTGTACGAGACCCTCAACTTTCGGCGACTCTTCGCGATAGATCTGAGTTCGGGCCGATCCTGGCAAATCGGGCCTGACGATCGGGATTCCTACCAGCCCGTGCTGAGCGCGGACGGCCGGCATCTCCTGTATCTATCCACGCTGGGAGAGACGCCGCAGCTATTTGTCAGCCGGGTGGATGGACACGATTGGAGGCAACTAACAGATCGGGGCGATGGAATTGCAGAAGCGACGCTTTCAGACGATGGCGCCGTCGCTCTGGCGGTATCGGGCGATGGTTCGATTCTGAGAATCGCAGTCGAATCCGGATTGACGACTACTGTCGTCGGGCCGACGCCCGTGGTGGATTACATCGAATCGTCCACCCCGGGTTCGCTGACTCGCTTGACAGGCAAGGGACTCGCGGACTCGACCATCGTCATTGAAGGTACGGAGGCGCCGATCGTCAGCCGCTCCCCAGAGGAGATTTGGTTCCAGATGCCGTGGCAGGCGCCGCTCGGACACAGCATCATCACGAGCCTGAAAGGAGGCGAACCGTACTTCGAGGTTGTGGTTCCTTTTTGGCTCTCCACTTTTTATCCCCGCGCCCTGGCGCTGGCGCCGCGACTCCCCGGGACCTACTACACTCCCGTTGCCATCCACGTGGATTTCAAGTCGCTGGTGACTGAGGAGAATCCCGCGCGGCCTGGAGAACTTCTGCACATGTACCTGACCGGCGGCGGACCGGTCACTGTTCCCGTCGCCACGGGAGAGGCGACCCCGATTGGACCCCTCTCGAGAATCACAACAACGCCGATTTCGGTCATGGCGGACCCGTGGACGGCGATGGAGGTTCCGTTCATCGGACTTGCGCCGGGCCTGCTGGGCATATGGCAGATGGACTTCTACCTGCCCACCGAATGGTCTCGATCGTGGTTAGGCGTCGATATCTGGTATCGCAGCCCGCCTCCGGACTCGTATGGCGCCGGGTCCTCTCTGGGAGCCATCCCGATGGCGCCGAGCGCCTCGACGCCTTAAAGATCGGTCGCCTCGAACGTGTTGCAAGCGGAGGGCTGTCCGGTTTCCATGCCGCGGCGGAACCAGCGCATCCGCTGGCGGGAACTGCCGTGGGTAAAGGTCTCCGGGGCGACGCGGCCGGTGGTCTGGCGCTGGATGCGGTCGTCGCCGATGGCCGCTGCGGCGGTGAGCGCTTCCTCGACATCGCCTGCCTCGAGCAGGTCGCGGCGGGCGGTGGAGTGGCCCCAGATGCCGGCAAAGCAGTCGGCCTGTAGCTCCATGCGGACGGAGAGATCGTTGGCGGCGGCGCGGTTGCCGCGCTGCGCCCGGCGAACCTGCTCCTCGATGCCGAGCAGACGCTGGACGTGGTGGCCGATCTCGTGGGCGAGCACGTAGGCCTGGGCGAAGTCGCCTGGCGCGCCGAAACGTTCCCGTAGCTCGTCGTAGAAGCCGAGGTCGATGTAGACCTTGTGATCGCCGGGGCAGTAGAACGGACCAGTGGCCGATTCGGCGAAGCCGCAGGCGGACTGGACGGCGTCGCGAAACAGAACGAGCGTCGCTGCCTGGTACGAGCGGCCCAGCGCGGGGAACAGGCGCGCCCAGGTCTGCTGGGCGTCATCCAGGACAAACGAGACGAACTCGACCTGTCTCTCCTCGCGGGGATCGTGTACCGGCGCCTCGCGCGCGGCCGGCGCCGAGCCGCCCGTCGTGCCCAGAAACGGAGAGATCAGGTCGCGCCCGAAGATGAGGCTGAGGAGACCGAGGATCAGGAGACCGCCGAGTCCCACACCCGTTCCGCGGCGCATGCCGCCGCCCCCGAGTCCTCGCCGGTCTTCGAGGTTGCGGCTGCGGCCGCCCGGCGTCCAGCGCATTTCCTCCTCCTTCCGGGCAGCAGCCACTCACCGGGGCGCCCCCTTAGGCGACGCTGTTCAGCGCTCCTTTGTTGCAGCCTTTGCCGCGAACCGCTGTGCTAAAGTGCCGTTTGTGGAGCCGAGTCGCCAGCCGGAATTGTCCGACGAAATCGATCTGCTGCGCAAGTACGTGGAACAAGCCGCCGCGCCCGTGAGAGCGGCGACGCTTCGGAAGGACATGCGGGCAGCTCAACGGTGGAAGCGGGCCAGGACCGATGAGATCGCGAACGCGGCGGTGGCGGCGGGGGTCGTTTTTGCCTGGGGGTCGGGGCGCAATCCTCGCTACTGGCGTCGCGAGGCCGGCGAGTTTCTGCGGGAGCGCGTTCTGGAAGCGGCGTCGGAAGTCGCGCTGCCGAAAACGGAACTGGCGAAGCGGGCGTCTCGGGCCGCGCACGACGCGGGGCCAAAGCAAGCGGGAGCGGCCATTGCGGAGTTGTTGAAGGAAGGCGCTCTGAAGCAGGTGAAGGCGATCGTGGGCGGCGGGACGCTATTCCACACAGCGAGCGTTCCCGAGGCCCTGTTGCGGGCTTCGGCGGAGGCTCTTGTTGCGAAATTCCGGACGCTGGGGATGGATGCGGCCCAGGTGGCGCAGGCGTTCCGCGTCGTGTCCTCGCCCGAGCATACGCCCTTGACCGCTCCTCCCGCGGGGCCGGCTGCGGAAACCGACGTGGCGGAGCGAGCGCTCCAAATTTTGCGCCAGCTTCAGGGAGGACCGGCCGTGCCGGTAACGGTATACCGTCTGCGGGCCGCTATGCCGGAGGCGTCGAAGCCCGAACTGGACCGGGCGGTGATGGCGCTGGCGGCGACCCAACGCGTATACCTGACGAGGCACGATCACGGCTGGGCGCTGCCGGAAGACGAACGCGAGCGCCTGGTGCACGACGGAGGCGCGAACCTGTATGTCGCGATTACGATCCGGGATTGATCCGCGCCTGACGGGCATACCGAATCCGTTCGAGGATGCCGCGGTGGGCTCGGTGTGGGAACCGGTGAAGGTCGACGTTCCCGAGATCCACGCGGACATCTTGCAGGATCTGCTGAAGACTATCGAGGAACGAAGGAACGGCATTCACCATGCCTGCATCCTGCTGCACGGCGACGCGGGCAGCGGCAAGACGCACGCCCTGCGGCGGCTGCGGCTGGCGCTTCAGGAGCGGGCGGGTCCGTTCATCCCTTTCTCGTGGATGTGGATGCAGACCAGCCCGACGATGATGTGGCGCTACGTGCGGCGGCAGTTGACCGAGGACCTGGTCCGCCAGTCCATGCAGGGCTCGCAACTTGACCGGCTGCTGGCAACCCGCGGCGACAGGATCGAGCACGTCGGCTATCGCGATCTCAGCGTGGTCCTGGAACATCTTCGCGAAGGCCGCGACAAGCGCGACGCAAGGGCATGGCTGGCCGGCGCGAACCTGCCCGATGCGGCGCTGGAAAGGCTCGGCGTAGCGCCGCACGAGGTGGACGAAGAGGTCGAGGAGGACGCGAGCCGTCAACTGGTGGAGGCGCTGGCGGAGTTCGTTGGCCCGGAACCCATCGTGCTATGTCTGGATCAACTGGAGGCGTTGCAGAGTTATCCCGGCGACAAGAACGGCCTGTTCGCCATCGGCAAGCTGATGTCCGCGCTGCATCGCATTCCGAACGCGGTGGTAGTGGGTTGCCTGCAGACGGGCGTCGTGGGGGACCTGGAGCGCGCCGTAAGCGCGGCGGACCTGGACCGGATGCAGGCGAAGCCGATGCGGCGCCTGGCAGCGAACGAAGTGCGGGCGCTGGTGCAGGCTCGGCTGGCCACGCAGCCCGAAATCGCCGCTCGCCGGCCGGGCTATGCGTCGCCCTTCTGGCCCATCGACATCGAGCGGCTGGATTCGCTGGTCGAATCCACCGAGGGCCTGAGCGCCCGCAAGACGCTGTTCGAGAGCGGGCGCATGTTCCGCCGCGCGCAGCAGGATGCGACGCCGGAACCGTCGCTCGAGGAGCACTTGGCGCGCAAGACCGAGGAGCGGCGGCGCCGCGCGGAAAAGGAAGTATCGGCCGACACCTCGGCCAACGTGCTGAGTGACGGGCTGCCGCGGCTGTTGCACTTGCGCGGCATCCACATTTTGCAGCCGGAGCGGGCGACGTTCGGCAGCCACGTCTGCATACCCCCGGAAGGCAGGGAGATCCGGATCGCGCTGGTGAACGAGGATGCCAGGCGCGTGTGGCGAAAGCTCGACAAGATCGCCGAGGCGTGGGACCCCCAGCACTCGGAGTTGGTCCTGGTGCGGGACGCCCTGAATCCGCTTCCCGATTCGGCCCGCGCTTCGCACGAACGGATCGAACGGCTGCGGCAGCGGGGCGCCAGGATCGTGATGCCCTCGCGCGAGGCTCTGCTGGCCACCGACGCGCTCCGGCGCCTGCTGGCCGATACGGAGAGCGGCGACCTGACCTACCAGGGGGATCGGCTGCCGGCGAACCGGGTGGAGGACTGGGTTCGGGCAAACCTGCCGGCGCCTGTGGCCGAGTTGCTGGATGGTATTGTCGTAGGTAAAGAGCAGCCCGATGGTCTCGACATCCGGCTGGCGGCGTACCTGGACCGGGAGAAGATCGCCCGAATCGCCGATATCGCCGTGGCGCTGGAGACCACCGCCGAGCGGGTGGAAAGCTGTGCGCGTCAGAATCATCATCAATTTGGGCTCCTTTACGGCGCTGAGCCGGCGGTTTTTGAACGGGTCGCGGCCCTCTCCCGAACCTGATGTGATGTTGCCCCCGCCGGTTGAACTCACCGTGTCGCGGGTACGGGACGCGCTGTGGGAGATGGAGGCGCCGCATGGGCCGAAGGGCCCGACGGCGCTGGCGGGGCGGCTGTTCCACGAAACCGTCGCCGGACTACTTCATGGCGACTGGGACTGGACGACAACCCTGACCGTGGAAAACCTGGAGGACCATCAGAAGCTGCGGCAACACGCGTACGAGCGGCTGCTGGGGCCCAGGCTGGCGCTGTACGAACTGGGGCTGCGGGAGTCCGGCCGGGAGGCGCTCTGGCTGTGGCGCGCGGTGAAGGAATTCTGCAAGTGGTTTTGCGGGGTGCTGAAGGCGGCGAGCGACCGAGGCTGGATCCGGTGGGACGAGCAGACGGAGAGCTGGCTAGGCGCCGGTCACATGATTTCTTCCGAGCGCCCGCTAAGCAGGGACTTTCACCGGCCCGCGTGGCGCGCTCCGGTGCGGCTGACCGGAGTGGCCGACGCGGTTCTTTGGAACCCGCTGACCAGTCAGTGGTGCTGCCTTGAATTCAAGCTGGGCGACGCGGCGGCCAAGGCGGACCTGGCGCAGGCGGCGCTCTATCACAGCCTGTTGAGCGAACGCCCCGAAGCCGAGGGCGCATTGGCGCTGGTTCGATTTCTGCCGGAACGCCGCGAATTCCTGCTGGAGCCCGCGCAGCTTGAGCCGGTTCAGGCGCGGCTGGTGGATTTGATCGGCAAGCTGGCGGGTGTGACGGCTGGTCCGGGGGCTGCGCCGCTGGAGACGCGCTTCGACATCCTCGGAGGCCGGTTGATCCGAACGCTGGAGAGCTTCGGCTTGCGGGCCTCCCTGGCGAGGGAGCCGGTGGTGGGGCCGGCGTTTGTGCGATACACCTTGAACCCGGGCCGGGCCGTGGCCGTGCGAAGAATCATCGCGCGGGCCGACGATCTCGGCGTCCAGCTTGGGATGCCGACGCCGATGGTGCAAGTGGAGGACAGCCGCCTGGTGGTGGATGTGCCGCGCGAGGACCGGGAGACGGTCTCGTTTGCGCGGGTGCGCGAGGCTCTGCCGCAGGTCGATCCGGTTCAAGGTTCCGCGCGCATCCCGCTGGGAGTCGACTTGAACAACACCCTGCGCTCGGTGAACCTGGCGGAGGCCGAGAGCCCGCACGTGTTGGTGGCCGGCACGGCGGGCAGCGGGAAGAGCGAGTGGCTCCGGACCGTGGTGGCGGCGCTGCTGCTGTCGAACACCCCGGAAACGCTGCGGCTGGTGCTGATCGACCCCAAGCGCACCGCGTTCGGCGATCTGGTGGACTCGCCGTACCTGTTACATGCGGGCGCGCTGCTGTTCCCCCCGGAAGGATCGGTAGTGGACCAGCTCGACATGTTGATCGTCGAGATGGAACGGCGCTACCAGAGTTTTCAGCGCGCCCAGGTGGACGACGTGGTCGCCTGGCGAGCCGCGGCCGGGCAGCCGATGCCGTGGATCGTCTGCATCGTGGACGAGTTCGCCGACATGATGGCGGACCCGCGCGAACGGCGGGCGATGGAAGAGCGCGTAGTCCGGCTGGGCGCCAAGGCGCGTGCGGCCGGCATTCACTTAATCCTGGCCACGCAGCACCCGGACGCCAAAACGGTAACGGGCCGTCTGCAAGCGAACCTCTCGGTAAGAATCTGCATGCGCACCGCGACGTGGCAGCAGTCCCTGGTGGCCCTGAAAGCCCGGGGCGCGGAGCGGCTCCTGGGCAAGGGCGACCTGCTGTTTTCGCGCGGCGACCGGACGCTGCGCCTCCAGGCGCCTTATCTCACCGAAGCGGAGCGGCGCGGAATTCTGATCGGCCACCGGCTCCGCGGCGCGGGAAGCTGAACGGCCGCGGCAGGGCCAGAACCCCCCGGGCAATCGTTAGCGTTAGCGCAACCCGAACCCGGCCGGTGTAATCTCCGGGCGCGCGCCAGTGGTCGGCGAAACGCACCGCCTGCACCCGCGCGGGACCCATTTCTGCGTCGGCGAGTTAAGAATCCAGGAGTTATCTCCCGTCTCATCGCGTCGGGTCTGATTCGAGGCAGGCTACTGGCGTCGGCAAGACAGGCGTCCAAGGTCCTGGGGGGAGGATCAGGAGTTAAGGATCTGAAAAGGTCTATAATGAATCCCGGCAAAGGCGGCCCGGGCGATTCCACGAGGCCGGCCCAGGCCAGCCCCCGCCTCGCCGCCGGGTTCAAGGAGGACTTCGATGCCAAGGACAAGCATGTGCGCGGGGGTCGGCCTGCTGCTCTTCAGTGTGGTTCTGCTTCCAGCCGCTAACGTCAACCGGTACGATGACCAGACCGCCTTCGAGGCGGACACATTGTCGCGCTCCATAATGGACTTCGATACGGTCAGAACGGCGTGCATCGCGATTCCGGATGCCGGCGGTCTGACGGTAAACAACATCAATTTCAGCGGCGGCGTAAGCCGCGCCACGTCCAGCGGCCCCTGCTCTCCGCCGCTGACCGCATGGTCCGGGTACGTCTTAGTTACCAGGCTCGTCATTCGCGGGGATGCTCCTGCACAAGCCTTTGCGACGGTGACGTTGCCGGCAGGAGTGACGGCTGTTGGCTTCCATCTTGGCATCAATTCGGATCCGGTGGCCTCTCGCATCCACGTTGCGCTGGCCACGTCGGATAAAGGCGAGCAGACGTTTATCGTCGACGCAAGAGGGACGGGGAGCGGCGGCTCTCGCCGAGTCGATCCCGTGTTTGTCGGGTTCACTTCCAGCCGGCCAATCTCAACGGTGCGATTCCGGGTTCCGGACATTACTGACAGCAACCTGATCCTGGACGACTTCATCACGGGTCAGAGCGCTCCGCCCCTAATCAACGCGACTGACGGCGTGGTGCATGGCGCCAGCTTCCAACCGGTATTGGCGGCGAACACTTGGGTGACAATTTTCGGCAACTTGCTTTCGGGAGCGTCGCGGCCATGGTCTGCGGATGATTTCGTGGGCTCACGTCTGCCCACATCCGTCGAGGACGTGAGTGTGACAATCAACGGCCAGTCCGCGTACGTATGCTACGTCAGCCCCGGCCAGGTGAATGCGCTCCTGCCGGTGGAGGTTCAGGAGGGACCCGGGATCGTTCAGGTGTCGCGCGGCGAATTGACGAGCGCGCCTGTTACGGTCCAGGTGAAGCGCGCCGCTCCCGGATTCTTTCTCTTGGATCCGGAGAACCGCCGTTATGTAATTGCGACCCATGCCGACGGCTCGCTGGTGGGCAAGACTTCGCTGTATCCGGGGGTCAGCACGCCCGCGCGCCCCGGGGAGATCGTCGTGTTCTGGGGCGCCGGATTCGGGGCCACTTCGCCCGCGGCGCCCGCAGGTGAACTACTCGCCGCCCCGGCAAACCTGGTTGCCTCTCCTACCTTGACGATCGGAGGCGTCCCTGCGGAGACCCGTTTTGCGGGCCTGAGTTCCACGGGGCTCTATCAACTTAACGTCGTCGTGCCGCAGGAACTATCCGACGGCGATGCGGCGGTCATGGTGGACGTTGACGGCGCGCGCACGCAGGACAATGTGTTCATGACCATCCAGCGCTGAATCCGCGGTAACGCCGTTCCACCTCACTCTGTCCTCAGAACGTTGGCGGGATTCGCGGCGGTGGCCCGTCGCGCGGTCCGGCTGGGTGCCAAGGCTCGTGCGGCCGGCATCCACCTAATCCTGGCGACGCAGCATCCGGACGCCAAAACGGTAACGGGCCGTCTGAAAGCCAACCTTTCCGTAAGATTCTTCGTGGTCACCCAGGAGTCCGATGGCGGGTATTGCGCCGAATGCCTTACCGAGAGTATCTTCACCGAAGCGGACACCTGGGATGAGCTGCGCAGGAATGTACTTGATGCAACTTCGGCGAACTTTTTCGATCGGCCGCAGCCCGATCGAATCCGCTTGCGCCTCGTTCGCGACGAGATCCTCCAGGTCGCATGAAAATACCTCGCGATCTCTCCGGCGCGCGCCTCGCTGACGTTTTGTGCCGGCGATGGCAATACAAGAAGAAGCACCAAACCGGCAGCCATATCATCCTGGAAACCTCGGAGCCGACTCACCAAAGAATCGCGATTCCGGACCACTACGCGCTCCGGGTTGGCACCCTGAATTCAATC
>JAHCHE010000011.1 GCA_026129905.1 Bryobacteraceae bacterium
CCAGGAGGAAAAACCAATGAAATGGATTCGTTCTCTCGCGATGTTAGCGGTCGCGGCGGGGCTTGTCTCGGCCACCGAGGGCAAGCCCGGGCGCATCGATGGTTCGCGGCAGCAGGTCAGGCCGGTTCCCAGCCAGAAGGCGAAGCCGGCCAAGCCCGTCAAACCGTCCGCGGAGGCGAAGGCGCAGGAAATCAAAGCGGCTGCCGGCTCCAAGGCCAAGGCGGAGGCGCTCACGCTCCCGAAGGAAGCCGTCGCGGCTGGGGAAAACACATGGCGCCATAAGGATTCCGACGGCAAGGTCTGGATTTATCGCCGGACGCCCTTCGGGCTGGTTCGCTACGAGGACAACAACGACGCCGCCGCCCCGGCGCCCAAGCCGGCCGCGGAATCGACCGGCCTCCGCGCCTTCGACGACGGCGACTCGATCCGTTTCGAGCGTCCGGGTCCGTTCGGCAACTGGCGCTGGACCCGTAAGAAGACGGAGGAATTGAACGACGAGGAGCGGCAGGCCTGGCAGCGCGCCCGCAAGTCCGCCACCCCAGCCGGCAGCGGCGCCGCCGAGGACGCCGCCAGGGAGTAGCGCCGAATGCTCTTCACCGTCGTTCGTCTCACCGCGAGCCTGGCCCTCGCCGCTCTGCTCCAGGCCCAGGTCCGCGTCCCTCCGGGCTTCGGACCCCGCCTCGGGGGAAGACAAGGCGAATCCCAGGCGGAGCGGCAGCGCCGGGCCGAATCTGTGAAACAGCGTTCGGAGCAACAACAGCGTGAAGAGCCGGGGCCTACCCAGCCGCCGCCCGACCCCGCCGCCCAACCAGCGCCGGCGCAACCGGAGGGCGCTCCCGCCGAACCCGCCGAAGGCGAGGCGCCGCAGCGCGGCGGAATCCAGACCACGCCCTCGGGCATCCTCAGTTTGCAGAACGCTTCGCTCACCGAAGTCATCGACGCCTTGGCGCGCCAGTTGCGCATCAACTACATCCTCGATCCTCGCGTGAAAGGCAGCGTCACCCTGAACACCTACGGCGAGGTCAAGGAGATCGATACCCGTTCGCTGCTGGACATGGTGCTGCGCATCAACGGCGCGGCCATGGTGAAAGTGGGCGATATCTACCGAATTGTGCCGTTGGCGCAGGCGACGCGGCTGCCGATCTCGCCGCAGGTGAACGCCTCCAAGGAAATCCCTGAGGACGATCAGATTATGCTGAACCTGATCTTCCTCAAGTACGCTACCGTCGAGGAACTCTCCAAGCTCCTGGAGCCTTTCATCGGCGAAGGCGCCTTCACCCTCGCCTACCCGCCCGCCAACCTCCTGCTCCTGCTCGACAGCCGGCGTAATGTCCGCCGGACCATGGAACTGGTGGCGCTGTTCGACAGCGACGCCCTGGCGAGCCAGCGCGTCCGCCTGTTCGAGGTCGAGCACGGCCGCCCCTCCGACATCACCAAGGAACTGGAAGCCGTCCTGAAGGCCATCTCGCTTGGCGAAGCGGCCTCCCCGATCAAGTTCCTCCCAATCGACCGGCTGAACCTGGTGGTCGCCGTCGCGCCGAATCCGGGCGCTTTCGAAACCGTGGAAACGTGGGTCAGGAAGCTCGATCAACCCCTCAAAGTTACCGCCGGCGCCATCGACAATTACGTCTACCGCGTGAAATACGGCCGGGCCGAAGTGATCGCGGGCGCCATCATGAGCCTTTATCTCGGCATCGGCTATGGCGGCTACGGCATGATGGGTGGCTACGGCGGCGGCTTCGGTCTCTTCTCCGGGCCCGCCTCGGGCTTCGGCAACCGCTATCACGGCATGGGTGGTCTCGGCGGCGGCTACGGCGGCATGGGGATGATGGGCGGTTATGGCGGCATGATGGGCGGCTACGGTGGCATGGGCATGATGGGCGGATATGGCGGCGGCTTCGGCGGTGGCTACGGCGGAATGATGGGTGGCTACGGCGGCATGGGCATGATGGGCGGTTACGGCGGCGGCTACGCCGGCGCCACCTCCTCCCAGTTCACACGGCCCGGCGCCTCTGGAGCCGTCCAGGGAACGGCCGGCGCAACCGGCGGCCTCGCTGGCTCGGACCTCACCGGAAGCTATCTGGGCGGCGGCTACGGGTATGGCTACGGCTTCCCCCCTGGCATCCCCAGGGTCGTGCCCAACCCCTTGGACAACACTCTCCTCATCCAGGGCACGCCGCAGGAGTACCAGCAGATCCAAAAACTCCTTTTGCAGCTCGACGTGCCGCCGCGCCAGGTGCTCGTCGACGCGAAGATCTACGAGGTTAGCCTGACGGGCGCTTTCAGCGCGGGCGTCTCCACGTACCTGCAGCGCATCAACGCCGGCCGCGGCCGCGACGGCCTCGGTTCGGTCACTCCGCCGTCGGCCGAGGGACTCTCCGGAGTGAACTTCTCCATCGGCGCGCTCGTGGACAGCAGCCGCGAGCTTTTCGTCGCTCTCCAGACGCTGGAAACCACGACACAGGCAAAGGTCTTGTCCTCTCCGAGCCTGATCGCCACCGACAGCATCCCGGCCACGATCACCATCGGTTCGGAAGTGCCCACCCTCACCGCGCAGGCCGTCTCACCGATCCAGGCCGGCGGCAGTTCGCTGTTCACGAACTCGATCGCCAACCGGGACGCCGGCATCACTCTGGCCGTACTGGCCCGGGTAAATCCGAGCGGCATCGTCACCCTCGTCATCGATCAGGAGGTCAGCGCCCCGACCCCCAACACCGCCTCCACCATCCAATCCCCGTCCTTCTCCAAGCGCACTATCCAGACGCAGGTCACCGTCCGCGACGGCGACATGATCGCCATCGGCGGCATCATCAACGAGACCAGCACCGCCACCAGCGCCGGGTTTCCCGGCCTGCACCGCATCCCAATCCTGGGCGCGCTGTTCGGCGGCAAGTCCTCCGACAACGAACGTACCGAGCTGGTGGTGTTCATGACGCCCCGCGTCATCTACGACACCAACCAGATCCTCGATGCCACCGAGGAGATCAAGTCCCGTTTCAAGAAACTCCGAAAAATGCTGGATCAGGGCGAATAGAGCCTCCTGGAAGCCGTTCGCTGCGGATTTCGCTCTTCCCGCCGCTCGCCCCGTTCGCTCCCCGCCGGCGCCGCCCCCCCGCTTCGGATAAATAACGCTTGACTTACCTTGCGGTTGATGATATCAATGTGTTGATCGCGTCCGAAGGATTTTAGCGGCATTCATTGGCTGATGAATCCCGCAAGCACACGTTTGGAATGACAGCGAATCCACGCTGAACCGAGAGCTATTGTTCAAGCGGAATGTAGTAGAATCGAAAAACCGTGTAGAGAGGCGAACCACAACGGCCCCGTCACGGTTTCCTGCTGAGGCTCAGGTTGAAGGGACTTCCATCAATTCAATTTCAGATTCCACAAGGAGAAGGAAATGTTAGATTTTCGCAAGAGTCTATTGCTACTGGCCATCTTGTGCGTTGTTGGCTCGGTAGCAAGCGCACAGGTGGTGACACCCGCGTTCCAGTGCACCGCGAACGCCGGCGTCACGCCGCTTGTACGCGCGGAGGGCTTGGCGGAGCTGGTCGGCGACGTCGTGCTGAACTGCAACGGCGGTACCCCGACGCCGGCGGGCGAGTTGGTGCCCCAGGTGAACGTTCGGATCTTTCTGAACGTCAACGTCACCAGTTGGCTGCTCGACGGCGCCTGGAATGAGGCGATCCTCGCCATCGACGACCCGGCGCCGGCAGATCAGACGGCCTGCCCTGGCGACGCCTGCTCCATCGTCGGAGTTGGCACGGCCGGCGGCGTCAACTACGCCAACGAAGTTAACGTGTTCCAGGGGACCTGGATCAGCCCGAACCAGGTCGAGTGGCTCGGCGTTCCGATCGATCCGCCGGGAACCGTGGGTACCAGGATCATCCGCATCACCAACATTCGCGCGAACGCGAATCAGCTTGGCGTTTCCGGAACCCTCATCCCCAGCTCGATCTCGATGTTCATCTCCGCGACGGGCACGACTTCCATCCCGATCAACAATCCGACTCAGGTCGTCGCCTTCGTTCAGGACGGAATGACCTTCTCGATCGTCGGCACCAGGAACTTCCTGCAGTGCGAGAGCGCTGGCGCAGCGGGGAATTTCTGCGGCGCGGATCTGTTCCTCCGCTACCAGGAGAACTTCGCCACCGCCTTCAAGACTCGCGGTACCGGACCCGGCGGGACGCTCCAGCCCCAACGAACGTTCGGCGCCATTTTTAACACCGAGACCGGTTTCTACAACCCCAGCCTTTCGAACAATCACAACATTGGAGCGGCTGGCGCCGCGAGCCAGGGCACAAGGCTGCTGGCGCGGTTCGCCGGTGTTCCCACTGGCCTGACGCTTCGCGTCTGGACCGTGAGCGGAAGCTGCGCGGTTCCGGATATCACCAGCACGAACGTCGCCTGGCGCGTTAATGATGCCGATTCCGTTGGCGCGGGCGGTGGTCCGACCACGACCGCCGAGTATCGCGCGGTCGGCGTCAGCGGCGGCGCTGGTTCCTCCACATGGGAAATTACGGTCGCCGATCCGTTTAACAACGACTCGGTCTACTTTGCGGTGGATGTCGCTTATACCGCCAACACGACCGCCGGCGTGCCGGCGCTCGGCACGGCCACCGTCAACGGCTCCTATGCGCCGCTGAGCACGGTTGTGCTGGCTTCGGCCACGGCGCCGCGGCCGCGGTTCTTCGACGATTCCACGGCGATCGACCTCTTCACGGTCAATTCGTGCGCGACCAACCTGCTCTGGCCGTTCGTGACCAACCAGGCCGGCTTCGACACCGGCATGGTGATTTCGAACACATCGGAAGATCCGTTCGGGACGGCAACGCAGGAAGGCGCCTGCACGATTCACTACTATGGCTATACCACCGGCGGCGGGGCAGCGCCCGCTCCGGTCGACACTCCAGTGGTACCTGCGGGACAGCACGCGGTGTGGACCCTCTCCTCGGGCGGCACGGTGCTTACTGGCGGCGGCACAATTGCGGCGGCGCCTGGCTTCCAGGGCTACGTGATTGCCCACTGCAACTTCCAGTTCGCTCACGGCTATGCCTTCATCAGCGACGTTGGAGCTACCCGGTTGGCTCAAGGCTATCTCGCGCTGGTGATGGACGGCGTGGCGAACACGGTGCCGCGTTCCGGCTCCGAGAGCGAGCCTCTCGGCCAGTGAGAATCTGAACTCCGAAGGGGGAGCCCCGCGGCTCCCCCGTTGGGGAGAGGGTTAGGAATTATGGTCTGGCCGGGTCGAACAGAACTACAAGCCGCGGCGGCTCGCATCCGTCGCGGAAACGAACTCGGGGCCAGGTCTGTGATTAGGGTTTTTATTGAAAGGGAATGTGGTTCAATCTGTGATGCATGACTCAAAGCAGAGGCCCAGGTTGAAAGAGCATCTCCATCAATTCGAAATCAGATACCACAAGGAGAAGGAAATGGTAGATTTTCGCAAGAGTTTACTGCTGCTGGCCATCCTGTTGGTGGTTGGCTCAGTAGCCAGCGCGCAAGTCGTGACTCCCGCGTTCCAGTGCGTCGCCAACGCCGGCGTTACGCCCCTCATTCGCGCTGAGGGATTGGCGGAGCTGGTCGGCGACGTCGTGCTTAACTGCACCGGGGGGACGCCCGCGGCCGCTGGCGTCCAGGTGCAGAAGGTGAACGTTCGCATCTTTCTGAACGTCAATGTCACAAGCTGGCTGCTCGACGGCAATTGGAACGAGGCCCTCTTGGCCATCGACGACCCGTTGCCGGGAGCGCAGAATCCCTGCCCCGCGAACAACTGCAACATCGCCGGCGTAGGGACGACCGGGACCGGCGTCAATTACGCCGCCGGAGCCCCGGCCTATAACGTGTTCCAGGGTACCTACATCGCTCCGAACCAGGTGGAGTGGCTTGGCGTACCGATCGATCCTCCGGGCTCACAAGGCACCAGGATCATCCGTATTACGAACGTGCGCGCCAACGCCAACCAGCTTGGCGTGTCGGGAACGCTGATCCCGAGTTCGGTGTCCATGTTCATTTCCGCGACGGGCACCACCTCCATCCCGATCAACAACCCGACCCAGGTCGTTGCCTTCGTACAGGACGGCATGACCTTCTCGGTTGTCCAGGGTTGGAGGTTCCTCCAGTGCGAATCCGCCTTTGAGGACAGCCCCTGCAATGCGGACGTGTATCTCCGCTATCGCGAGAACTTCGCAACGGCCTTTAAAGTCCTCGGCGGCATCCAGGACGTCTTCGGCCAGATCCACAACACGGAGAACGGCTTCTATAACCCGGCGCTGTCCAACCTGCACGGGATCAACCGGGCGGGTTTGGCAAGCCAGGGAACGCGTTTGCTGGCGCGGTTTAACGCCGTCCCGGCGGGCGTGACCCTAAGGGCGTACACCGTCTCCGTCCAACGGGGCGCCAACACGACGACAAATTGCGGCCCGGCCACACTCGCCGGCTTCTTCAACTATCACTCCACCAATATCGCGGCGAGAGTGAACGACGCCGACGGATTGGGCGCCGGCGGAACGCCGACCGGCACGGCCGAATGGCGCAACGTGGCTGTCAGCGGCGGCGCCGGATCTTCCACGTGGGAGATTGTGGAAGCCGATCCGTTCTCCAACGACAGCGTCTACGTCGCCGTCGACGTCGTCTACACCGCCAATACCACATCCGGAATCCCGGCACTCGGCTCGGCCACCGTCAACGGCTCGTACGCGCCGCTCAGCACCATCGTGACGGCCAGTTCGACCGCTCCGAGACCGCGGTTCTTCGACGATTCGACCGCTATCGACATCTTCACGATCAATTCGTGCGCCACCAACCTGCTCTTCCCGTACGTGACCAACCAGGCCGGTTTCGATACCGGAATGGTGATCTCGAACACGTCGGAAGATCCGTTCGGAACAGCGACCCAGGAAGGAGCTTGCGTCATTAACTACTACGGTCACACGACCGGTGGTGGCGCGGCCCCGGCGCCGGTGGAAACGCCCGTGGTACCCGCCGGACAACACGCGATCTGGACGCTTTCCTCCGGCGGTACCGTGCAGACGGCTGGCGGCACGATCGCGGCGGCGCCTGGCTTCCAGGGCTACGTCATCGCGCAGTGCAACTTCCAGTTCGGGCACGGCTACGCCTTCATCAGCGACATCGGCGCCGGCCGCCTTGCTCAGGGCTACCTTGCTCTGATCATGGATTGGTGGTCCGATAGCGTGCCGCGTACCGGATCCTTCAGCGAGCCGCTCCTGCACTAAACCGCACGACCGGCTGTGATGCGAAAGGGGAGCCTCCGGGCTCCCCTTTTTGCGTTGGCGGCCTTGCCACGGCCGTGGCGCGCGCTCTCAGCGCGCCGAGTCCACACTTGTGTGGCCTCTTGCCTCGCCCCATCCCGCCGCATCTTCGTTCCCCGGTCAGGCCTCTTCCCGTCGCGATTCCTTCTTTTTTTCTGTAATTTGCGCTTCCCTCAAGAACATTTCCGTGCTATTCTGTTTTGGGAGTGTCGGAACCCTGCGGATGATGCTAGACTGTT
Organism: Bryobacteraceae bacterium; assembly: GCA_026129905.1. Classification (GTDB taxonomy): domain Bacteria; phylum Acidobacteriota; class Terriglobia; order Bryobacterales; family Bryobacteraceae; genus JAHCHE01. The sequence goes on from JAHCHE010000011.1 coordinate 7,511, forward strand.
TGTTGCACGCCCGCGTCCTGCCTAAGATTTCCCTTTTCGAGGTTGTGATGAATCGTTGGATGAAATGGCTCGCGCCTTTGACCTGCCTGTTCGCCCTTGTCGCCGTCTTGCAGGCAAACGACGTGTTTGTGCTGCCGGACGGCGTCCAAAGTCAGACCGTCAATGTTTACAGCGCTAACCCGCTGGCGGTGGCGGGCTCCTTCCCCGGACCCCAGGGACGCGCGATCGACACGCTGGCGAGTCCCGACAGCCCCGTCACTTACTGGACCTACGGCGATGCCTCCATCGACACGGTTGTCGGGGTGGACCAGGCGATCTCGCCCGTCTTCCGAAGCGGCGTCGGAAACGCCGCCTCCCGCGCCGCCGTCGTGACGCCGAATGGACGCTATCTGTTGGTGGCCGCCGGCGCCTTTCGCGTATTCGACACGGCCACCCGCACGGAAGTGAACCTCAACCCGGCGCCGCAAGTGGGGGCGGATCCCGTCGACATCGCGGTGAGCGTCGATTCCCGTTACGCCTTTGTTCTCAGCTCGACCTCGCAGCGGCTCACCCGCGTTTCGCTGGAGAACTTCTCCGTCGCGAGCTTCCTCACCATCGGAGGCCAGCCCACCGCGGTTGCTGTCGGGCCGGACGGCTACGTCTACCTCAGCACGACCAACGAGATCCTCATCATCGACGGCAACGAGTTGAATACCGTCGGCGCCATCAACCTCAACGGCGTGCCCGCCAAGGTCCATTTCACGCCCGACGGGAAAACCGCTCTCGCCATCAACCGGACGCCCGCCACGAACGTGACCGTGTGGATCATCGACGTGGCGGCCCGCGCGCTCAAAGGCACGATCCCCAGGCTAGCAGCCGGCGCCCAGACCATCGCCATGGACGATCGCATCCTCGTGCTGAACAATGAACGGGCTGTGCTTACGTCGCGTCAGACCCAGCTCATGTACCGCCTTACGTTCGCGCCCGCCATCAACATTTTTCTGTACGAGGTGGGGGGAATCGGCTCGCCCACGGGCGTGTTGGGCGCGACGGTCTCCCATGAGATGCCGCCACGAAATCTGTTCTTCGCCACCGCCAATACGCTCTATCGCGTCCAGTTATCCAACGATCAGCGCACGGATTCGGTGGCGGTTACCGGCAATGTGCGAGGTCTCGCTTTCGCGCGGCAGCCGTCCAGGGATGTCCCGACAACGTTTATTCAGTACAACACCGACCAGACTATCGGCGCGGATGCGGCCTTCAAACCGATCGCCGTCCGGGCGCTCGACGAACTGGGGCGGCCCGTGTTCGGCGCTCCCGTGGTCTTCTCGACGACGACCGAGGGCGTGACCATCGGGACGCCTTCCACCGAAACGAATCTCGACGGCCTTGCCATGACCACCGTCAATCACGGCGAGGTTGGGGGCCGCATCGTCGTCACCGCAACCATTGGAACGAGCCTGACCGCCAACTTTACGCTCATCGTTTCCGGCGGAGGCGGTGGAGGCGGCGGCGGAGCCGGAGGTATCGCCATCGTCTCCGGGAACGGCCAGCTTCTGCCCACGCAGTTCATCACCGCCGAACCGTTCCGCGTCCGCGTAACCAACGCCGCCGGAGAACCGGTGGCCGGAGCGGCCGTGGAGTGGCAGGTGGTCGACGGGCAAGGCACTCTCCTTGGCGCCACGCCTGCCACGGACCAGGACGGCTACGCCATCGCCAACTACGTTTCTCCGCCGACTTCCATCGGCCAGTCTTACCTGCAAACCCGCATACGCGCGACCAGCCAGGAATCCTCGGTCGAATTCTTTGTCACCGCCTTTCCGACAGTTGACTTTTCGGGCAGGCAGGTGGCCTCTCCGAACGTCGAACTCATCAAGCCCGCTCTCGACGACCGCGTTGTGACCGGCCGGTCGGGCGAGACGGTGAGCGACGCGATCCGGCTCAGGATCGTGGCCGCATTCGGCATCAACGCCGGCCAGGGCATTCCCAACGTCAAGATGACGGCCACCACCAATCTCCAGCCGAACGTCGGACCCGTGGCTTCCTGCGCCGGAGGCGAGCCTCTGAGCGACGCTCAGGGCTTCGTCAGTTGCAACCTGGTACTATCCGGCCGTCCCGGCACGTCCCCTCTGTGGGCTACGGGCGGCGCCTTCCGCGAGCACCAGCTCACGCTGGTAATGGCCGAGCCCCTGCCCACTACCATTGAAATCTCCTCCGGTAACAACCAGTCCGGACTACCCGGCACGGAGCTTCCGCAGCCTCTGGTCGCCCTGGTCAAGAGCACAACCGGCGCCGTAGTCGGCGGCGCCACCGTGGTGTGGGAAGTCGTCTCCAACGCCACCCTTCGCAACGTCGTCAGCGTCTCCGACGCGCAGGGCCGCGTCTCGGCTAATGTGACCCTGGGGTCGACGGTCGGGCCTGCCCAGGTCCGTGTCCGAGCCGGAAACGCTTCGGCGACCTTCAGCCTGACGGTCCGAGCCACGGCCACGAGCCTCGTCGCCATCTCCGGCGCGGGTCAGACGGCGGTTGTCGGCCAGCAGTTCGCCGCTCCGCTGGTGGTTGAGCTGCGCGATGCCAACAACGCCGGAGTCGCCGGCCAGAATGTGGCGTTCCAGGTAACGTCCGGCGGCGCCACCTTGTCGTCGCAGAGCGTTCAGACCAACGCGCAGGGCCGCGCCTCGGTTAATGTTACCGCCGGCTCGTCGCCCGGGAGCATCGTCGTTTCGGCCTCCTACGGCGACTTGCCGGCTGTGACTTTCGCGCTCTCCTCGCGCCTGGCCGGTCCGGCCGTCGGCGTCGCCAGCTTCGTCAACGGGGCCAGCGGCGCTCCGGGTCTGGTTCCCGGTTCCATCGCGAGGATCGTCGCTCCGGGACTTGCTCCCAACGTCCAGAATTGCGTCACCCCGGTGTTCACGTTCGGCGCGCTTCCTCTGGAACTGGCCCAGGTTACCGTCCAGTTCGGCCCTGACGCCGCCGCTTCGTTCGCTCCCATCTATTACGTCTGCAATGTGCAGGGCGAGGAATCGGTCGCCATCCAGGTTCCGTTCGAGCTGACGCCTGGGACGACGTCGGCGACCATCCGCGTATCCGGCGGTTCCAGCACGGTTCAGGATATTCCCGTGCTCCAGGCGCAGCCCGGCATCTTCGAGGCGGTTGGCCCCAACGGTCTGCGCTACGGCGTCGCCCTCAGGCCCAACGGCTCCTACGTTTCGCCCCAGAATCCCGCCCGGCGCGGGGAGATCATTGCATTGTTCGCCACCGGCTTGGGCCGCGTCGACCCGGCCGCCGCTACCAACTCCGTCGGCATCCCGGGCCAGCGCGCGCTCGAACGGATCGTCGTCGGCGTCAACAATCAGGGTGTTCGGGTGTTGCGCGGCGAGTACGCGCCGAACATGATCGGCATCTACATCGTGTTCTTCGAGATTCCAGCCGATACCGCAACCGGCCTGAACGCTCCGCTGGCGCTCGCGGTTGAGCAGGCCGGCGCGCTGGTGTTCGCCAACGGCTCGAGCATCGCGATTCAGTAGCTCTTTCGGGGGGCGGGCCTTCCCGCCCCTCTATCCCATCGCCCTCAGTTCGTCCATCGTCATCTGGTCGGCCACCTCGGCCGGGTATTTCGCGTACCGCTCCAGCAGCATCATGACGTTCATGCCGCCGATGAGAAAGCTGCGGCGATCGTCGCCGTACTCGATTGCGAATGGCCCGCTCGTCATCTGAAGCTCCTCGATCTCGCCCGCCTTCATCCCGAGCGATTGAAGCTTCGCCAGAACAGCCCCCGCCTGGTCTTTCGACGAGAGCCAGCTTGCGCTTAGCGCCTGCCCGCTGGAATCCATGCTGTTCCGGACGATGGCGCTCGACGCGCCGCGCACCGACTCGAGCCGGCCGTTCAACAGAGCCGCCGGTTCCGGAGCTCCGCTCAGCTCGTCTTGCGTCAGGTTGCCCTCGAGCATGGTCTTCCACTCACCGGTCTCCGCCGCGCTTTGCCGCGCAACTCCGGGTTCGGCGCAACTGACGACGAGGCGGTTTCCCCGTTTAGCCGGCAAGCTTTCCTCCGCTTCCTGGACCTGTATACGCCTGCCATCGGCCGGAGCCGCGGCCGATTCCAGCGACTCGCGCAGAGCCTGGGTGAAATGTTCCCCGATCGAACGAAGCGGGCCTGACGTCCCGGCGGCGGACGATCCTTCCTTTCCGGTCAACAGTCGTAGAAAGTCGCTGCTTGTCGAGCTAACCATTGCACTCCTCTTACTTCCGGAATCGGCGGATTCCTCGGGCCGCCTCCCTGACAATCCATTGGCGCCATTTCCATCGGTCGCCAATTCTCCGTCGCGTTCCCCCGCCTCTCCGCGTGCGGCTGCAGCTTCCCGGAGACCGCGCGCGGCGCCCCGCCTAAGGGTTCTGTCGTTGAAAATACAGGTGTTACGCCGCTCCCTCTTCGCGCTGATTTCGTTGTCTCGCGATGCGCCCGTCTTAACACGACGATCCGGAGTGCAATCGGCTTTCCGCGGCGACCCGACCGGCTACTACCGCGAGCTGAAGGGACAAAGACGCCGCTACGGTTTCGGCGGAGCTTTTTGAAGGTCGGGAGGCGGAGTGAACGCGATTCGGATGGGTATGACCTGCGCGGTCTGGGCGATGCGCAGCGTACCCTCCACAGGGTCTTTCGCCAGCTTGTGCGGAGGCTGGAACGTAAACCGGAGCGTCGCCCTTTCACCCCCGGCGAGGCGTTCCTTATCCAGCTTCGCTTCAAGACCGGGTACCGACGCGCAAACGAATTCGAGGTCGACCTCGCCCGGCATCCCGTTCACGATAACCACTTCATCGGAACCGGGCTCCGATCCGTTCAGCACAACCTCCGTCTTGCTGACGGCAATCTGCTTACGGATCGCCTCTACATTCGGCATGTTTGCCAGGCGGCCCAGGACATCTTCCTGCTCCGCCCCGGGCTTCATGGTGCCGAATGGGGTGTCCACCCCGTGCTCCGGCGAACGGACGTACCACCACCACTGGCCGTCTTCAAACTTCCAGAGCGTCGTCAACGGGATCTTCACCTGGCGCTTGCCGAAGCCGGGCATCAGAAAATCGGTGTCCACGGCGACGACAGCCGTCGCATTCGCGAAGTTGTCCGAGTACTGCAACCGTATGATTTCAAACCCGCGGATCTGCTCCTTCTTGCTGCCGAAGAAAACTTCCTTGCTGTCCTCGTGCACCACCGCGTCGGCCGCCCGAAACTTGCCGTCGACATGCGCCTGGTAGAACGCGCGCACGCGCTCCCGCAGGGCCGCCTCGACGTGCGGCGGCGCTTTCTCGAACAATTCATTGGCATTCTGCGCCATCGCCGCGCAGGCGGCGAACGCCAGCGTCATGAAGCGTAACGACACCATCACATCTATTGTAGACGTGAACCGCGGCCTCTCCGTGTACTCGGCGATCCCCGCACACCCGCCGGCGGGCTCCTGAAACAGGGGCGCGCCCTGGACTGTCTCCTTGTCGGAGGGGCCAAGAAATATGATAAGAACTCTGAAACAATACGCCATCTGCGGGACGATCCTGGCGGCTTTTGCCGTCTCCTCGGCCACGGCCGACGACGAGAAAAAGAAGGACCGCTACGACCGCGCAGGCGAGAAGACCGAAGACACGGTCAAGAAAGGCGGCGAGGCAACCGATCGCGGCGTCACCAAGGCGGGCAAAGCAACCGAGAAAGCCGCCGATAAGACCGGCGATGCCGTCGAGAAGGGCATGGAAGGCGCCGGCAAGGGCGTCGGAGCCGCCGTCGAGCATACCGGCAGGGGCGTGGCCAAAGGCGCGAAGGCTACTGGAGGCGCGCTAGAAACCGCCGGTGGAGCGATCAAGGGTCTGTTTACCGATGACGACGACGATCGCGACAGCGACCGCTATCACGACCGGGTGAAGGCAGCCCAGCGGGCGCTCCAGGCGAAAGGCTACTATGGCGGGCCGATCGACGGCGTCGCCGGCGACGATACCCGCTCCGGTGTCCGCGAGTTTCAGCGCGACAACAATCTCGCGGTAACCGGCAGGATCGACCGGGCGACTGCGGAGAAGCTCGGAATCGACTGAGGGTATAAACGCCCTTTACCCGAACCCGGGAGCCGGCTGCCGCAGTCAGCCCGGCTCCCGCGCACTTCTCGCCGCCGCCTGTCCCGCCGGCTGCCGGAAAGCTTTCCACCAAACCAGCAGGCAAGCCAGGTGCGACAGCACCGCAATGAGGTTGCCGAGCAATACGAGCGAAGGCGCGGAGCGCGAAACGCGCAGCAGCGATTCGCCGATCGCGTTACCCGCCATGTTGAGCCCCATCCCGCCGCTCACCATCAGCAGCCGGTTGTCGCCGAGTCCTGCGCGAACGAGTGAAAACCAGAGGATCGCCGTCAAGACCGTCGCGGCGAAGCTCAAGTTGCGCCCCACCTCGTTCATGTAAAGCGCGGCAGTCTCTCCCCGGGTAAATACAAATACCCCGGCGATGCCAGAGAACGTCGCCGCGAACGTCTTGATGCGGAACGCCGGACCGCCGTGATGCTCTTTCGTCGCGATGTAGATCAACGACAGCACGGCTGCCATTCCCGCAAAATGCCGAAGCGTGTCATTGATGAAAAAGTACTTCCGGTACCAAACCGGCCAGTTGCCGAGTTCGAGGAACATGGACATGTCCGCTACCCCGGTCAAGAACAAGACCAGCAGATAGAAGAAGACCCCGGCGAATTTGCCGGGCTCGGCCCTGGTCATGGCATAGATCACCATGACCTGGAGGACCATTCCGCAAATTCCCAGGGCCGTGAACAGGTATAGCTGCATGCGCCGCCGGCATCAGCGGGATTCGCAACCGGCGCCGTCGCCAGGCCGCTTCGCTACGGCCTCTCGAACGGATCGGGACTGGGCCAGGGGCCGAGGGCCACCGGCCTCTCGAACGGATCGGGACTGGGCCAGGGGCCGAGGGCCACCGGCCTCTCATACGGATCGGGGCTGGGCCAGGGACCGAGGGCCACCGGCCTCTCATACGGATCGGGGCTAGGCCAGGGACCGAGGGCCACCGGCCTCTCAAACGGATCGGGGCTGGGCCAGGGACCGAGAGCCACAGGCCTCTCGAACGGATCGGGGCTAGGCCAGGGACCGAGAGCCACCGGCCTCTCGAACGGATCAGGACTGGGCCAGGGACCGAGAGCCACCGGCCTCTCGAACGGATCGGGACTGGGCCAGGGGCCGAGGGCCACGGGCCTCTCATACGGATCGGGACTGGGCCAGGGACCAAGTTGCGAATCTCCGCTGCTTCCAGTCAACAGTGTCGCATCTGCCGGAACTGCAAACAACACGAGCACCGCAGCAACGATGGCAACGACAGCAGGTGTTTTGTTCATGAGAGTGTCGGTTCCTCCTAAGGTGTTTGACTCACGCCACGCATCGAAAAAGCTTGATAAGTGGCCTACGATAGCAAGCGAACACCTTAGAGTGTACCCGAGGTAAACGTAAGAATTATCTAAGAAAATTCCTTACTTGTCGTTGGGTGTAAGACGCTAGGACGCGCCCGGTCGTCCTACTTAACCGCAAACAGCCGCACCAGCGCTACCCCATGCCGCGGAACCTCCGCCGCGTACGTCCCCTCAGCGCCTCCGAGATCCTTCTGCCGCCACAGGTCGCGCAGCCGTTGGCGTCCGCTCAGGCCCAGCTCGCTCAGGCTTACGGTGATTCTCCGCCCGCTCTCTCCGAGGTTGAACAGACCCACCGCCACCGAGCCGTCCTCCATCGGTTTGGCGAATACGGCTTCGCTTTCCGTCTGGCGCAGAAGCTTCGCCTGTTTCGCCAACGCGTCCTGGTTCACCTCGATCACCTCCGCGTTACACAGCACATTCAGCGTGAAATCGTCCAACCGGCCCATGTCGCCCGAGAAGAACAGCGGCGAAGCCATCAGCGACCACATCGACATGTAGCTGTACTGCTCATCCGCGGTGAGCCGGGTCGGCTGCGGTTCGGCGTCGATCCGCCGCGCGTTGCCGATCACGCCGATGAGGATGTAGTCGGGATCGTTCCAAGCGCCCGGGCCCGCGTAGGCGTCGTGCCGCGCGTTGCTCAGGCCGCCGCTATAAAAGCCCGGCAGCGCCGAGTCCTTGATCAGCCCGACGTCGCCCGTTGTCCGCCAGCAGTGCCCCCCGACCTCGGCCCCCCATTTCCAGACGTCGCTCATCCCGTACTGGCAGAGATTGAAGACGATATCCCGGTCCAGGCGCTTCAGGATGCCGCCCATCAGATCATACGGCTTCTTCCTTGCCTCAACCGTCTCCCCACCGGCCACTTCCCGATACGAGCACCAGTCGTATTTCAGAAAATCGAATCCCCATTCGGCGAACTTGCGCGCGTCCTTTTCCTCGTGCTGGTACGACCCGGCGTAGCGCGCGCACGTCAGCGGACCGGGCGACGTGTAGATTCCCGCCTTTAGCCCCTTGGCGTGGATGTAGGCCGTCAACGCGTTCATGTCCGGGAAGTGCCCGTTCGGCCGGATCGCCCCGTCGGGGTCCCTGGGCGCCCCGTTCAGCATCGGGTCGTCCGAGCCGGGCCGCATCATCCAGCAATCGTCGATGCTCACGTACTGGTAGCCGAAATCGGCCATTCCCGAGGCCACCATCGCGTCGGCCGCTTCCCGGAACAGCTTGTCCGTGACCCGGTGGTAATGGGTGTACCAGTGGTTCCAGCCCATCGGCGGCGTCAGCGCCAGCGTGTCGCCGACAACGATCGTGAGCTTCCGCTCCGCTGCGCCCCGCGCGTTCTTCGCCCGCAGGGTAACGCCGTACTCCCCTTTTGAGCCTGGGGCCTTGCCGGCGATGATCCCCGTCTTCGCGTCCAGCCGCAGCGTCGCCGGCAGTTTCTCCGCGGCAAACTCCACCGGCCGTTCTCCCGTGCAGGGAATCCGGTACAGAAACGGCCGCCCCGGTCGCGCGCCGTACCGCGTCGGCCCGTTGATCTTCGGTTCCGGACCCGGCTTGGGGGTCAGGATCGGCTTAGGTTCCGCGCCATAGCAGGCGGCCGCGAAAGCCGCGGCGAAGCAGGCAGCCAGTCGGCAAGTCATAAGGGGATCCCCCTATCCGGCATTCAGGTACGGAACTATTCTACCGGAAGACCCTGGCGTCCTCCACCCGATCCGGTACCCGAAGCCGGTTCCGCGACGGAGACTCGCGGCCCACAATGCCGGCCGATTTTGGTGGTGATTGACCTCGCAATCTGTTATTCTGTAGCTTCCTCAATAGAGGAATTACAGACCTTAATAACGTTAATTTTGCGGCGGTCTGACGCCGCGCGCGTGTGGACGTCATGGAGAGTCTCGTGCGACGTGCGATCGCTCCCGCCCGCGCGGAACTCCATTCGTCCGTACCGCGGCAGGCGTGGGAACGGGGCCAATGGTCATGAGCTCGTACGCGGGCCGGCGTACCCTGGTAACCGGGGGACTCGGATTCATCGGCAGCAATCTCGCGCTGGCGCTTGCCCGGCAAGGCGCTCTCGTCACCGTGGTCGATTCGATGGTCGACGGCTGCGGCGCCAATCCGCATAACCTCGACGATGCCGACGGCGCCATCGACGTCATCCACGCCGATATTTCCGACCAGGAGCGGATGGCCGGGATCCTGCCCGACCAGGAAGTCGTGTTCAACCTGGCGGGCGAGATCAGCCACTCCAATAGCGTCCGGTGTCCCGAGCGCGACCTCGATCTCAACGCCCGGGCGCACCTGCGGTTCCTGGAATCCTGCCGCCGTTATTCGCCCTCCGCCCGAGTGATCTACGCCAGCAGCCGCCAGGTCTACGGCGCGCCAAACTACCTCCCGGTGGACGAGTCCCACCCCGTCCAGCCGTCGGACTTCAACGGCGTGCACAAGTGGGCGGCCGAGACCTACCACCGGCTCTTCTCGACCGTGCACGGCCTGGATACAATTAGCATCCGGCTCACCAATACCTACGGTCCACGGCAGGCGCTGCATCTGCCGTGGCAGGGATTCATCGGCACGTTCGTTTCGCGCGCTCTGCGCGGGGACGACATTGTGGTGTTCGGCGACGGCGCGCAGTTGCGGGACATGATGTATGTCGACGACGTCACCGAGGCCTTCCTGCTGGCAGGGCTGACGCCATTCCGCGAAGGCGTGAAGAACCTCCTTCTCAACATCTCCGGCCCGCGGGCCATGCCGCTCTCGGAAGTGGCGGAGACGCTTGCCGAGGCGGCCTGCGAGCAACTCCACCGGCGGCCCCCCGTGCGGTACACGCCTTTCCCCGACGCCCACCGCCGGATCGACATCGGCAGCTATTTCGGCGACAGTACGAAGCTGCAGTCCTGGACCGGATGGCGTCCGGCCATCGACTTCCGGCAGGGCATCGCCCTCACCCTCTGTTTTTTCCGCGAACATGGCGCCAAATACAAAGTCTGAAGCCGCGATTCCGCTCACCGATCTTCAGCGCGCGCACCGCGAGTGCTTCGCGCCTTGGCGGGCGCGGCTCCCGGAGCTTGTTGCCCGCAGCCAGTGGATTCTGGGCCCCGAAGTTTCGGCCTTCGAAACGGAGTTTGCCGCTTCCATGGGCGCTCCGTTCGCGGTCGGAACGGCCAGCGGTACCGACGCCATCACGATCGCTCTGCTCCTGCGCGGCATCGACAGCCCGGAGCGGAGCGTGATGACATCGCCGCTCACGGCGCCGTTCACGGCAATGGCGGTCCTGCGAGCCGGCGCGCGCGTGCGGTTCTGCGATATCGACGCGGAAACCCTCCTGTTGGACCCGGTCCGGGCCGCGGAGGTGGTGACGCCCGATACGGCGGCGTTCCTTCCGGTTCACCTGTACGGCCAGACCTGCGACCTCGAGCGCTGGCGGAATCTCGCCGCCGCGACGGGCGCCGCCCTGATCCAGGACGCCTGCCAGGCCCACGGCGCGCGGCATGAAGGCAAGACGCTGACCGCGTATTCCTCTTGCGTCGCCTATAGCTTCTACCCCACCAAGAACCTGGGCGCCCTCGGCGACGGCGGCGCGCTCTGCCTCGCCGCGGAGGAGGACCTCGTTCGCGCCCGCGAGTTGCGGGACGGAGGCCGCCGCCAGGGTCACGTGAGCCACTGCGAGGGCCTCAACTCACGGCTCGACGAAATTCAGGCCGCCTGGCTGCGCATCGCCTTGACGCGCCTGGAGAGGTGGAACGCGACGCGCCGGAGGCTGGCTGCCGTTTATGACGAGGAACTCGCCGCGCTGCCGCCGGAACTGCTGCGCCCCGTTGCCCGAAGCGAGGGTTCCGGTCACGTTTATCACCTTTACGTGGCGCGCGCGGCGCGGCGAGACGATCTCCGCGAACGCCTCGCCACCAACGGCGTTTCCACTGGAATCCATTACCCCGTTCCCCTCCACCTCCAGCCCGCCTTCGCCTCCTGCGGCTTGCGCGCCGGCGATCTCCCGGTGGCCGAGAAAGCCGTCGCGGAGATCGTGTCCCTGCCCATGGGGGTGCATTTGTCCCAGGAGCAGGCGCGCCGCGTGACGCGGCTGATTCGCGCGTTCTACGGCTGTTGACCAAAGCGGCCCCCGCCGGGGCCGTCTACGCGGGAACTGCCACCGGCTGGAACGAGCGAACGTGGTCCCGGTAGGCCGCCGAGACGCGCAGGATGCCTTCGTCCACAAGCTGGTTCACGCGAACGAGCTTTCGCGCGGCCGGTCCGCGAAAAACAAGCTGCGGGTTCTTCTCCAGCGTCTCCAAACCCGCCCGGTAGATGGCCGCCCGGCCGTAATGCTGGCCCCGCTGGACGATCACTCGCCAGCGTTCCATGAACGAACGATCGAACTTGTAATGGTGAAGAACGGCGGACACGTCGGCGACATGGGCGCCCCGGCAGAAGTGCTGGATCCGGTTCAGGTTCAGGCGCCCGCCCCGGACGTAATACAGCAGAGGAAACCTGGTGGCCACGTTCCGTATCCCGAACATCTGGTAGTGAATTCCGCCCCGATAGAAAGGCATCTTCGGGTCGGCGAACCGGTTCCTCAGCCGCAGCCGCAGAATTCGCGAACCGCACAAACCGGTCAGATCGTACCAGACCGAGGCGTTGATGGTCCTGCGGCCGGGTTCGGGCCAGCTCTCCGGCGGACCGTCGGGGAACATATCCAGCACCGTGGCCATCATTGCCGTGTACTGCCGCCGGTTGAGATAGCGGAGCAGGCCCGGCAGCGGCAGCGTGTCGGAATCCGGATAGTCGAAGCGTTCGTCGATGTCCACCGCCAGGTGCCACCGGCCCTCGCCGAACTCCTCGATCAGGAATCGTTTGAACTCCAGGTCGTAGTGCTTGAAAGGCAGCGTGCACCGTAGCATCGTCACCTGAGGACATTCCAGCGCCTTGCGGACCGTGTCGTCCTGCGAGCCGTTGTCCAGCAGCACGATCTGGCTCACGCCCAGCCGCAGGTAGTGTTCCAGGTACGGCTCCACCAGGTGCTCGGCCTCCCGGACCACCGTCGTCACCACCCACTCCTCGGGTCCCCGCCGCCGTTCGCCCGCCTGCCGCAGAACCTCGATATTGCGCTCGATGGCCCGCCGCCGGTAAGGCCACTCGAGCGTGCGGCGCGTCTTTCGGAACTCGGCCCGAACCCGGCTGACCGCGAGGTTATAGAGAAAAGGAAGCTTCATGGCGTATTCCAGGCCTCACACTCCTTTGTGTCGACTGTGGCTCAGGATTGCGAAGCTCATGGCCGGACCGCGCGGTGGCTCATCGCCCGAACGGAACTTGTCTTCCGGGACCTATGAGACCGGACATAGTCCCAGTACGCCGGCGACGCTCGAAGGAAACCCTCGTCCACAAGCTGGTTCACGTGAACGAGCCGCCGCGCCGTCGGCCCCCGAAGAACGAGATCGGGATTCCTGTCCAGGGTGCTCAACGCCGCTGCGTACTCCTTGATGTGGACCTTGTGCCGGCCCCGCCCGGCGGCGGCTCTCCACCTCTCGACGAAGGCCCGATCGAATTTGTAGTGCCGGAGCACGGTCGAAACGTCGGCGACATGCGCGCCTTGCGTGGCGTGTTCAATCGCGCGCAGGCTGAGCTTCCCGCCCCGCCTGTAGTACAGGAACGGGAACTTCGTCACGATCGTAGTCTTCCGGCCGAAAGCTTGCGCGCGAATCCCACCCTGGTACAAGGGCATCTCCGAGTCGGCGAATTTGTTGACCCGCTTCAGCCAGCCGTATTGTCCCTGGTAAAAGCCGGTGAGGTCGTACCACGCGCAGGCCTCAATCAGCTCCCGGTCGCCTTCGGGCCAGCTCTCGATCGGACCGTCGGCGAACATGTCCAGCATCGTCGCCACCACGGCCGTATACTCGCGCTCGTTCAGATAACCCAGAAAACCCTCAAACGGCAGCTCGTCGGAGCCCGGATAGTCGAAGAGCTCGTCGATGTCCACCGCCAGGCACCAGCATCCCTCCGCGTACCGTTCAATCAGGAACCGCTTTAGATCCATCTCGTATTCGTAGAATGGAAGCGTGCAGCGCACGAGCGTGACCCGTTCGAAGCGGAGCGCCTTCTCGGCCGTGCTGTCCCGCGACCCGTTGTCGAGCAGCACGATGTGGCTCACCCCGAGACGCAGGTAGTGCTCCAGGAAAGGCGCGACGAGGTGTTCGTTGTCCAGAAACAGCGTCGCCACCACGCACTCCTGCGGACTCCTACGGTACTCGCCTCCGGAGCGCAATACCTGGAAATTGCGTTCAATTCTCCACCGCCGCGCCGGCCACGAGAGCGCCCGCCGGGCATATCGATACTTCCCCCGCAGTACGCGCCCTCGAGCAGCTAGGCCTGCGGCAAACAGGGAGAGTAACCTTCCGTGGACTATGTCTCCTCTCATAGTCCACGAACCGCGTGGCGGCCTTTCACCCGCTCATAATTGTAGACCCCTTTCAGCAGACTCTCAAGCCCGAAATTGCAGGTCGCCTGGTCACGAATTGGCATCGGCTCTTCGCCAAGGGCGGACGAGTTCACCCCATCCTCGGCGGTCACATCGCACCCGCGCAGCCGTCGGCGACCGGTAATCCTAATGTGTTCAAGGAGTTAGCGTTCATCGCCGCCACTCGTAGATTTTTTGAGAGTTCTTGACATTTTTGTCTTGTATCGTGTCGCGGTTCGCTGTAGAATAGTACTTCCTGCCAAACGCTCCATTACCTGTCGGCAGGCTGTCCCATGAAGCGACACTCTGCTCGCGATGTTGCGCTGGCTCAGTTCTCCGGGCGCCGCCCGCCCTCAACCTCGCGGTGGCGCTACCCGCTGCACGGTTCCGCTCCTTGGGGCGCATTTTTGGCTCGCCGGCGCAATTTTCTGCACGATTCCATCTTGTGCCGCCACTTTGAAAGGGATAGAATAGTTCGGTTCTTTTCTGCCTAGTACGAAATAGGAGGTTAGTCTATGAAGCGATTCGCCTATTACGGGGTGGGCGTAGCGTTTGCTCTCCTCGCAATAAGCTGTTTGCTATTTTCGCCTGCCGTCGCGCAGGACTACCGCGCAAAGGTTCAGGGCGTCGTTACCGACAGCTCCCAGGCTGTCGTATCCGGCGCCAAGGTTACTCTCCATAACGACAAGACAGGGGTCGACTCGGTCCGGACGACGAACGTGACCGGCAACTACGTCTTCGATTTCGTCGAGCCCGGCGCGTATACCGTCACCGTCGAGTTGGAAGGATTTAGCAAATTCGTCCAACAGGGCGTTGCGGTACTCGTCCGCGGCGACGTCACCGTGAATGCCCAGCTCACGATCGGGCAGGTCAGCGAAGCGGTCACGGTCCAAGCCGAAGCTGTGTCGGTTCAATTTAATACGAGCACCATGGAGCTGACCGTGGACCGGAAAATGCTCATGGATCTCCCGGTGATGCAGCGCAATCCCTTCACTCTCGCACTGCTCGACCCCGCCGTGGTCAATCGCTATTGGGACGTCGCCCATCGCAATCCGTTCTACATGTGGTCTTCCAGCCAGATCGACGTCGGCGGCAACACCACGACGAAGAATGACCTGCTGATTGACGGTTCGCCCGTCCAGATCGGCGTCAAAGGCTCCTACGCGCCGCCCATGGACGCCGTCCAGGAGTTTTCCGTTCAGCAGAACAGCGTCGACGCCGAGTTCGGCCACTCCGCCGGCGGCATCATGAGCGTCGGCATGAAATCCGGCACGAACGAAATTCACGGAACGACCTACTACTTCGGCCGAAATCCGGCGATCAACGCCCGCACGAACTCGGTGACCAACACGCCGAACCTGGTGCGAAACCACATCTGGGGCGTCACCGTCGGTAATCCCATCATCAAGAACAGGCTGTTCGCGTTCACCGCTTACGAAGGCTGGCGCAGCCAGGAGCCGAACCAGACCTTCCGGACGATGCCCACCGACCTTGAGCGTACCGGGGACTTTTCGAAATCTCTGAACGTGTCCGGCGGTCTGCGTACCATTTACGACCCCTGGACCACCCAACTGGATGCCTCCGGCAAAGCCAGCCGCCAGCCGTTTCCCGGCAACATGATTCCGGGGGATCGGATCGACCCCACCGCCGCGCGCTTCATGCAGGATATCTGGAAACCCAACAATCCGGGCGACGATCTTGCCGGCACGAACAATTTCAAGATCGGCTACTCCTGGCCCCAGAAGTACATGAACTTCTCCGAGCGCGTCGACTACAACATCACCGACAACTGGAAAGTCTTCGTGCGCTACTCGCGCGTCAAGACGACGCTCGACCAGACCCAGTACGTCAACTCACCAGCCATGCCCAACGACAACGGCGGGCTGATGAACAACAGGAACGTGGCCGGCGACACAGTGTATACGCTCAACCCCACCACCGTGCTGAACTTCCGCATGGGTTTCTCCTCGCTCGAGGACGACTACGACGCCCCGCGTTCCGCCATCGGCGAACAGGCTCTCAGCCAATTCTGGCCCAACAATCCGTGGTACTCTCCCTACGTCGGCGAAATGCCCGCTGTCTACTATCCGCTGTTGAACGTTGGCGGCGGCTCGTACGGCAAAGGGGGATATTGGTATCAGCATCCCCGCCATTGGACGTGGGACGGCAGTCTTCGCAAGGTCAGCGGAATCCATAGCTGGAAAACCGGCTTCTCTCACCGGCGCCACATGGCGGATGGGATTTTCCCGAACCTGATGGGTTTCAACTTCTATCCTGCTCACACCGCCGAAACTTTCCAGGCGCCGGATGTGAAAAAGAACGGCAGCGACTGGGCGTCCTTCCTGCTGGGCTCCATCGACAACAACTCGTATGCCCGAACCTTCCCGTTCCAGTATTTCCGCACCAACTACTACGGGGCGTTTTTCCATGACGACATCAAGCTCAGCCGGCGGATTACGTTGAATCTCGGCATCCGCTACGAGTACGAGAACGCTCCGTACGACGAGCGCGACCGCTTCTCCCGCAACAACGACCTCACCAATCCCATTCCGGAGTTTCAGGCGAATCCGCCCGTCATGCCGGCCGAGGTCCTTGCGGTGCGAAAAACCCAGCCGGTCTATAACGGAGCCTGGATTTTCACCGAGCCGGGAAATCGCGGATTGTTCGATTCACCCAAGAATATCCTCATGCCCCGCGCCGGCATTGCGATCCGCCTCGATGACAAGACGGCAATCCGCGGCGGCTTCGCCCGCTACGTCATTCCGCCGGTCGTGACGCAGAATACGCTTTCCTCCGGGGCTCACATGCCGTTGTGGGGCTTCTCGGCGGAAACCCTTGTGGAGGCGCAACGTCAGGGCGTGCCCTCGGCGCGGCTTAGCGAACCCTTCCCCGCCGCCAACCCCCTGGTCCTGCCGGCGGGCAAAACGCGCGGCCGGTACACCAATCTGGGCGACAACAGTCCGTCGTTCTACGATCAGGACATCAGGTTGGGCGTAAACGACCGGCTCAACATCTCCTTGCAGCGCGCTCTCCCCGGCCAGATCCACTTCGACTTCACGTTCTTCATGAACTTTGGGCGCGACCTGCCTTACAACAAGTTGATCAACTTGTCCGACCCCAGCATCGAGTATGCCATCCTCAACGAGTGGGACCGCCAAGTCACCAACCCCTTCTATCAATACCTGACGCCGGACAAGTTCCCCGGCGCGCTGCGAAATCAGAGGACGGTCTCCGTCGGGCGCCTCACCAACCTCTATCCGCAATACGGTACCAGCATGACGCAGTTCAGTACGGATGGCGTCGAGAACCGTTACAAGGCGTTCCAATTCCGCGTCCAGCGCGCCTACAGCGCCGGTTACAGCTTCCTGTTCGCCTACAACTACAACCAGGAACGAAACCTCGAACTCTTCAACGAACTGGACCGCTTCAACGATAAGTTCACCTGGATCGATGGGCCCATGCCGAGGCACCGCTTTAGCGTCGCCGGCAGCTACGACCTGCCGTTCGGCAGAGGCCGCCAGTATCTGAACAATATCAACCCCATTCTGAACCACATCATCGGCGGCTGGCAGACCAGCCATATGCTGCTTGCCAATTCCGGTCCCCCGTTGCGCTGGAACCTTTTCAGCCCCATGGTTGGACCCGCCGAGACGCCGGAGGTCTATCGAGAACGCAACAGGTGGTTTGATATCTCCGGTTTCTCGCGCCTTCCGGCCCATGTCAACCGCACCAGTCCCTGGCAGTACCCTGGCCTTAACGGTCCCAAGTATTGGAACCTCGACTCCACACTCTCCAAAACCTTCCAGGTCAAGGAAGATTTGAAGGTCGAGTTCCGCTTTGAAACTTACAACACTCCCAACGCCTTCGTGCCGACGAACCCCCAACTGTCGGTAACGAATGCCGCGTTTGGACGTACGCAAAGCCAGCAGAACCGCGGCCGCGAGTCGCAATACTCGATCCGCATCATCTTCTAGCCTCAGGACTCCTGTCCTGACCTCTCGGGCGGCTGTCCCTCGCGGGCCGGCCGCCCTTTCTACACCTCTCCCCGGATCTTGGACCAGCTCGCATCGCGGTACTCCGCCGTCAATCCGCGACCCCGAAACGTCACGGGCTTGATCTGAATCTTGCGCCTGGCGGAGCGCTGTTCCAGGACCAGTTCCAGCCCCTCTTCGACGAGATCCCGGAAGGTTGTGTTCTCCTCACGAGCCAGGCGCTTCGCGGCTTCGAAGATATTGCTGCCAATATCAATCGTTGTTTTCATATGGGTAGCGTATCACAGCCAATTTAACCGCAGCCTCCCGCTCTACTTCCGGCCCTCCCTTCGTATCATGATGGAAGCATACGCCATGGCTTCCTTCCTCAGTGCCCCGGCCGCGGGCCTCGATTTGAAAGCCCTTTGCCGCGCCCTCCTCCTCCCCCGCGTCATCGAGGAGAAGATGCTCCGCCTCATTCGCCAGAGCCGCCTCTCGAAATGGTTTTCCGGCTATGGGCAGGAAGCGATCGCCGTCGGCTGCGCCTGGGCGCTCCGGCCCGAGGATTACATCCTCCCCACCCACCGCAATCTCGGCGTCTGGACCACGCGCGGGGTCCCGCTCAAACCGCTCTTCTGCCAGCTTATGGGCCGGCAGGGCGGCTTCACCAGGGGCCGCGACCGAACCTTTCACTTCGGCCTGCCGGATGCCCGCGTCATCGGCATGATTTCCCACATGGCCGCGATGTTGCCGGTGGCGGGTGGGCTTGCCCTTGCCGCGCGGCTCAAGCGGGAGCCTTTCGTCGCGCTCGCCTTCGCCGGCGAAGGCGCCACCCGCGAAGGCGACTTCCATGAAGCGCTCAACCTCGCCGCCGTCTGGAAGCTCCCCGCCATCTTCGTGGTCGAGAACAACGGCTATGCCCTCTCTACGCCCCTCGACGAGGAGATGGCCGTCCCCGATGTCGCCGCCGCCGCTCCCGGCTACGGCATGCCGGGCGAGGTGATCGACGGCAACGATGTCTTCGCCGTGATCGATGCCGTCGACCGCGCCGCCGGGCGCGCCCGCCGCGGCGACGGTCCGACGCTGCTCGAAGCGAAGACCTTCCGCATGCGCGGCCACGAAGAGGCCTCCGGAACCAGGTACGTCCCGCCCGAGTTGATCGACGCCTGGGCGAAGAAGGACCCCGTCGATCGCTTCCTCCGGCGCGTACTCGAAGAAGGCGCTCTCGAGCAGTCCGAGCTCGACCGCATCCGCGAAGAGCTCGCCGCGCTCGTCGAGGACGCGGCCGAGTACGCGCTCGCCCAACCGCATGTATCCGGCGACGCAGAAACCGAGCGGCGCGACGTCTTCGTCCCTGCGCGCCCCGCCCCGCCCGCGCCCGCCGGCGCCGAAACCGAGAAACGCTTCATTGACGCCATCAGCGACGGGCTTCGCCAGGCCATGGACCGCGACGAGCGCGTCCTCATCATGGGCCAGGACATCGCCGGCTATGGAGGCGTCTTCAAGGTGACCGAGGGCTTCCTCGCGCAGTTCGGCGCGGACCGCGTTCGCAACACGCCGTTGATCGAAAGCGGCATCCTCGGCGCCGCCATGGGCCTCGCGCTCGAAGGCTTCAAGCCGGTCGTGGAGATGCAGTACGGCGATTTCATCACGTGTGGCTTCAACCAGGTGGTGAACAATCTCGCCACCACCCGCTATCGTTGGGGCGCGCCGCTGCCGGTGGTGATCCGCGCGCCATTCGGCGGCAGCATCGGCGCCGGACCCTTCCACTCACAGTCGATGGAAGCCTGGTTCTGCCATGTCCCCGGCCTGAAAGTGGTGGCGCCCTCGACCCCGCGGGATGCCAAGGGCCTGCTGATGGCCTCCATCGAGGACCACAACCCCGTCCTCTTCTTTGAGCACAAGTACCTCTACCGCGCCGTGAAAGGCCTGGTCGCCGACGCCCCGTTCGAGTTCGAACTCGGCCGCGCCCGCCTGGCGCGCGAAGGAACGGACGCCACCATCGTCACCTATGGCATCGGCGTCCTCTGGGCGCTCGAGGAGGCCGAACACCAGCGAGAGCGCGGCGTCTCCATCGAAGTGATCGACCTCCGCACCCTCATCCCCTGGGACAAGGAAATGGTTCTCGCCTCGGTTGCCAAAACCAACCGCCTGCTGGCCCTCCACGAAGCCCCGATGACCGGCGGCTTCGGCGCCGAAATCGCCGCCCGCGTCGCCGAGGACGCTTTCGCCTCGCTGGACGCGCCTCCGGTTCGCGTGGCCGGCGAAGACTTCCCGATCCCGTTCTCGCCGGAGTTGGAGAAGCGCGCCTACTCCGCCCGCTCCCGCCTCCGCGCCGCCCTCGATCGACTGCTGGAGTACTAGCCTGCCGCCGCCTTGCGAATCGAAGCCCGGCGTCGTTTTTCTAGGTGGCGCCATCGCGTCGCTTGGCGCGGCCAGGTCGCTGGCGCCGCACGGCATCTCCGTCCACGTCGTCGCCACCCACCCCTACGATCTTGCGCATCACTCCCGGACGGTTGCCGAAGCCGTGAAGTTGCCCGAGTTTGGCGACCGTCCGGACGCGCTGTTGGAACTCCTCGAACGCAAGGCGACCCTCTGGCGCGGCCGGGTCCTGATGCCCGCCAGCGACCTTGCCCTCGAAGTCGTCTCCCGAGACCGTGACCGGCTCGCGAGCCGCTACCGCCTCGCCGTCCCGCCCTGGGAGGTGACGCGAATTCTGCTCGAAAAGAACCGCCTCCGTAAGGCCGCCGAGGAGGCCGGCCTCGATCTACCCCGCTGCCACGGCCCCATCTCCGAAGCGGATGTCCGCCCACCCGCCGTTCGCTTTCCGGTCGTCCTGAAGCCCGCCGACAGCAAAAGGTTCGAACGGCGCGCCGGCCGCAGGCTGTTGGTCGCGCGGAACGACGAGGAACTGGCCCAAGGCGCCGCCGTTTTCCGCCGGCTTGGCTTCGATGGCGAGATTGTCGAGCTGATTCCCGGGCCGGACCCTTTCTTCTATAACTACTCGGTCTACATGGATGCCGGCGGAGAGCCCGTGGGCGGTCTGGCGATGCACAAGTTGCGTAAGAGCCCTCCCTTCTACGGCGTCTGCCGGGTGGCCGAGACGGATGTCGATCCCGCCGTCGCCGCGCGCCTCCGCGAACCGACCGTGGCGCTCCTGCGCCGCATCGGATGGCGCGGTATGGCCAACGCGGAGTACAAGTGGGATGCCCGGGACGGGAGCTATCGCTTCATGGAGGTGAACGGGCGCTGTTTCATGATGCAGGGCGTCGCCATGGCCGCCGGCGTCAACTACGCGCTGTTGGCCTGGGAAGATGCTACCTTTGATAAGGTGAGCGCCGCGGCGGCGCCGGTTTGGAAGGGCTCCTGGATTCACCTGCACGCGGATCTGCTGCACGCGCTGCTGCGCCGCCGCGCGGAGGGCTTGCGATTTCGAGACTACCTGGCGCCGTACCGCGGACCGAAGCGATACGCGGTATGGTCGCTTACGGATCCGAAACCCTTTCTGGTGGAGTGGGCCAGGACGCTACGACAGGCAGCCGCGTGGGCGGCGCGCCGCAACCGTCGCTCCCCGCTTCTGGACGAAATACAACCGATGCCGGCCAAAATTCATGACCATTTCTGAAAACCTGGTTCCGTTTACTTCCGTTCTGCTTCAGGACATGATCAGCACGCCCGAAATGCGGCGCGTGTGGTCCGAGGAAGGCATGATCCGGAGCTGGATGGCGGTGGAAAAGGCCATCACCGAAGCCCAGGCGGAGATGGGCATCGTCCCCCGCGCCGCCGCCGCCGAGATCGTGGCGAAGCTCTCGCCCGGGCATCTGCCGCTCGCGGAGGTGAAAAAGCACGCCGACGACACCGGACATCTCATGGTCGCCTTCCTCCGGACGTTCCGCGAGGTGTGCGGCCCGGCGGCGGAGCATTTTCATCTCGGACCCACCACCCAGGACATACTCGACACGGGTCTGACGCTACAGATGCAGGAGGCTCACGCCATCGTCCTCCGGCAGGCCCGTGAGCTGGAATCGGTTCTCTGCGGCCGCGCTCTCGAGCACAAGGACACCGTCATGATGGGCCGCACCCACGAGCAGCACGCGGTCCCGCTCACGCTCGGCTTCGTGCTCGCCGGCTGGGCTTGGGAGGCGTACGACCAGATCGAGCGCGCCTTGGAAGCGGAACCGCGCTGGCGCCGCGGCTGCCTTTCCGGCGCGGTCGGCGCGCAGAATGCGTTCGTCGAACTTTGCGGCGTCGAGGGGGCCCGCAGGCTCGAGGCGGCGGTCTGCGCTCGCCTCTCGCTCGGAGTTCCGCTCGCCGACCTGCACCCGCGCACGGACCGATTCGCGGAAGTGGTCTCCAACCTGGCCGGTTTTTGCGGCGTGGTCGCCAAGATCTGCCTCAACCTCCGCTCCTGGCAGCGCCCCGAAGTCCTCGAAGTGGAAGAGGCGGCCGGCGAGAAAGTCTGCTCCAGCAGCACCATGCCGAACAAGGTCAATCCGGAGGCCGCCGAACGCACCGAAGGTCTCGCCAGGCTGGCGCGCTGCCTCGCCTTGGCCATGCAGGATATTCGCATGGCCGATCACCGCGACAGCACCCGGATGCCCGTCGAGTTCGTCTCCATTCCGCTCGTCTACATGCTGACCTCCCGGGCCCTGGCCACCGCCGTCCGCGTCATCGAGCGCCTGATCGTCCATCCGGACATCATGAAAGCGAATCTCGACCACCCCAACGTTCTCGGTCAGGCGGCCGGCGAACGCCTGATGATCGCCCTGTATCGGAAGACCGGCAACAAGGACGAGGCGCACCGCCGCCTCCAACGCCTTTCTTACATTTCGCGGTCCCAAAAGAGGAATCTTGCCGAAGTCGTGCTGGAGGACGAATCCCTCAACACGCACTTCAGCCCCGAAGAACTGGATCGCCTCATGGACCTGACCACCTACGCCGGCACCGCTGCTTTGCAGACCGAACAGGTCGTGGCGTTCATTCGCCGGAACCGCGAAGCCCGCGCGGCGACGGCAGCCGGAGAGGCAGTCTTCACCCGCTGAGCGGCTGTCCCGGCCGCGGCGAATCTCCTATTAACGTCCGGCAGGAACTCTCCGCCGGCGCCAGTTTCTACGGTTCTATGAGTCTTGTCGGCGCTTTCGTTCGCGATCTCCGGTATGCCGCGCGAGGCCTGTTGCGAAACGGGAGCTTCACCGTCGCCGCGCTGCTTGCGCTAACGCTAGCTAGGCATCGGCGCTTGCGCCGCTGTGTTCAGCGCCGTGGACCGCATCCTGCCGCGGGCCCGCAGTCCCACGCCACTCTGCTGGGCTCGTTCGCAGCGCTTGCGCTGTTGCTCGCCGCCATCGGTCTGTACGGCGTGATGTCTTACCTGGTCGAGCGCCGGACGGCGGAGATTGGCGTCCGCATGGCCCTCGGAGCGACCCCGGCCGCTATCTCGCGGCTCGTCCTCGGTGAAGCGGCGAAATGGACGCTCTCCGGCGTCGCCGCCGGCATGGCCGCCTCGCTCTGGACCGCTCGGCTGATCGAGCGGATGCTATTCCGCACCACGCCCCACGATCCCGCGACCCTCGCGCTGGCTTCGGCGGTCCTGCTCGGGGTTGCCCTGCTCGCAGCATGGATTCCGTCTTACCGCGCCGCCGGGGTCGATCCTTTGAAAGCTCTGCGAGGCGAGTGAACTGACTCGCGAATCGACCGGTGACGCATCGCGGCGCTCCGGATGCCTCACCTTTCCAAAGCGTCAACGAGACCAAGCGCGCCAGCATCCGGCAACGTGATTTGCCGGCGCACGTGGCCATCGGGTCGTCACTCTCCTTTTCCCTTTCGCACGGGCGCCCTGCCGCTCCGCCCCTTGGGTGGCCCCCAACCCAATCTACTTCCATGACGCCGCCCTGCGAATCTCCCCACCCGGACCCGATCCCGCCGCCGAACCGGCTTTTCCGGCCTCACCACGCCAGGCTGCCGCGGTAATGCGAAGTTCCTGGAAGTGCACCCAGTCCGGAGACGGCGCGGAACGGACGCCATGCTATACTAAGAAGGTCCCGTAAATCCCGCAAGGGAAATCACCGCAACAATGCCGAAATTGAAGACACATCGGGGAGCGGCGAAGCGCTTCAAGAAGACAGGAACCGGCAAGGTGTCGCGTAGGCACTCCTTCGCCCGCCATATTCTGACTTCGAAGCCCAAGAGCCGCAAGCGCCGGCTCGGCCAGAGCGCGTTGGTGGATCCCGCGAACCGCCCGGCCGTCGACGGAATGCTCCCTTATTAGAACCGTTGAGCGTGAACGGCGCGCGGGGCACGTGCCCGTTTCACCTCCGATCGTACACGCCGCAAAGGAAAAACAAACGTGCCAAGAGTCAAACGAGGAACAAAGCGGAGACAGGCCCGCAGCAAGGTCCTTGGCGAAGCCAAGGGCTATTTTCTAACCAAGAGCAAACTTCATCGCGCCGCCCAGGAAGCCGTCGAGAAGGCCTTGCGCTACGCCTACGTAGGGCGGCGGCGAAAGAAGCGGGATTTTCGATCCCTCTGGATCGTCAGGATCAACGCGGCCTGCCGCGAGGCGGGCATTTCCTACAGCCGCTTCATGGACGGCCTGAAGAAGTCCGGCATCGATCTCAACCGCAAGATGCTGGCCGAGCTTGCCGTCAGCGACGAAGCCGCGTTCCGCTCGCTCGTCGACAAAGCGCGGGCGACGGGAGGCGCGGCATGAGCCCCGCCTGGGAAGACCCGGGCCTGGACCCGCTGGCTCAACTCGAGGAGCGGATTCGCGAGGCGGCCGAGGTCATTCCCCGCTTGCGCGAGGAAAAGGAAGCCGCGCTGGCCGAACGCGACGATGCGCTGGCCCAGCTTCAACAGGCGCAGACGCAATACGCCAAACTTGCTAAGGAACTGGAAGGTCTTCGGCACGAGCGCCAGCAGGTGCGCACCCGTATCGAGAAACTGCTGGGACACCTTGATGTCCTCACCGCCGGTTAGGCCGGCGACCGCGATCTTAGGAGCGCCCGATGGACTCGCCACATTCCGAACGCCGGCAGGTCAGGGTTACGATCTTCAACCAGACGTACACGCTGCGAACCACGGGCGAAGAAGGCGAAACCGAACAACTCGCCCACAGCGTGGACGAATTGATGAACGACATAGCCTCCCGCACGGGCGCCTTCGACTCCGGCCGCGTCGGTGTTCTGGCATGCCTGCATCTGGCCGACCAGTTGCGCTCGCTGCAGCGGGACCTGGACGAACTGCGCCAGCGCGTAGCGGACAAAAGCCGGAATTTCTCGAAGTTACTCGACGAGGTCATCCGGCCGGATTGAGCGCAGCCATGCTCACGGTGTGGCCGTCGCCGAGCAGGCCACCGGGCGGCTGAACGCTTCGCCGGCAGAAAGGCGAAGGTCGAAGGTCCCCGAACCGAAGCCGGCGGGCAGCAGCGCGTCCACCCGGTAAACGCCGGCCATCCCCGCCGCCAATCCGGCGGACGACGGCCTTACCACCGTATTGCCAAACCAAACCTGAACGTCCGCGGTTACCGCCGGCGCCGGATCCGCGGCAGCCTGCCCGGCAGCGACGCGGCCGGCGACCGCCCCCAGGCCCGTGGCATAGATGCTGACGTTCTTTCCCACATGCGCCGGTTGTTCCGCCGTTACCAGCTTCGCTTCCGACATCACCGCGAGAATCGACGGCGCGGTCGCCGACAACGTCCGTTCCGTTTTCGCCGTTCCGTTCGGCGTGGTCACCTGGATGGCAGCCTTGCCGATTTCGCCGTAGGGAACCTGGAAATTCACTTGGCCGGGAGAGACGAACAACAGCGGGGCAGGCATGTTGCCCACGGTGACCTGGATCTCGCCAAGTTCGGCTGGCAGCGGGTATTTCTGCCGCGCGACTTCCTGCGTCGCCAGGTTCAGTCCAAACAGACTGGCCAGCGACCCGGGGGCGAGCGCGGGAGCAAAGTCGCCCGCGCTGCCGATGCCCTTGGCCGAAATCACCGGTTCCGGCGCCAGCGTGACGCGATCGATCTCCTCGCCCTTCAATCCGACAGCGCGGATCGTCATACGGCCGCCCTCGGCGTCGACCCGCAGATAGTGATGGACGGACAGCGCCCGCGCTGTATGCGGCTGCGATCCGACCCAGTGCAGTTGCGCGCCCCCGCCCCCGCTCACCACGTACAGCGTCGACGGGGCGCCTGAGACCGTCGCTCCGTTCCGGAGCGGAGATGAGCGCTCGTAGGCGTGTTCGTGAGCCGCCAGCACCAGTTGCACGCCGTGGCGCTCGACGATCGGCGTTACCCTCGATCGGGCGAGGGCGCACACCGGGTCGTTGATGTGATGGCCAGTGGGATAGGGCGTGTGGTGGAAGTATACGATCTTCCAGAACTTCCGCGTATTCGCCAGGTCCCGGTCCAGCCACTCGAGCATGCGGTCGGCGTATCGGGTCGGCAGCCGGTTCGAGTCGAGCGAGACGAAATGCGCGTCGCCCCAATTGAACGAGTAGTATCGGCCGTGGTCGGCAGCGGGCACGCCGCTGTCGGGGAATACCATTCCGGCGCGATAGGACGCTCCGTCGTCGTCAAGGTAATCGTGGTTACCCGGCGTGGGAAAAACAGGCAACTGCCGCATCCGCGCGTTCGGCCCGAAAAACGACAGGTCGTACCGGGCGAAACCACCATGAGGGTACACCAAGTCGCCCGTGTGCAGGATCAGGCCGATGCCACGTTCCGTCGCCATCCGCTCGACTAGCTCATGCTGTTCCGGCGTGTCGGCGCCGCTGTCGCCCACCACGAGGAATGAGAAGTTGCCAGGCCGCGCGGTGCGAAAGCGGTAGAAAGCCGGGTTCTCGGCGAGGTCGTGGCCATCCATCGCTACGCGGTAGATGTACAATCGTCCTGCCTCTAGGCCTGTGATGTCGGCCTGGTACTGGTAGAAAGGGCGGTCTAGCGAAGTCTCCACCGGCAGGAAGGTACGCATCGACGCGGTGATCGTTCGCGACTCGCCCTCCGGCCTGGATACCATGACGGCGCCGCGGCCGGGAACCAGAGTCGTCCACAGGATCGACGCCCCGCTTTCGTGTACGTTTTGCAGGTACGGCGTGCGGTTGAAGGGTACGGGGTTGCTCGATGGCGGGACGGCCAGGACTGCCATCGAGCGCAAAAACACGCGCCGCGAATGGCTGAGTGTACTTCTTGGGTTTATGCCCCGATTCTATCGCGGCCGCGCCGCTCAGCGCAATGCCAAACTAGCGATCGCCATCTGTTCCCCCATGGCCAACGATAGCGGGTGGGTCCCCGAGGCCAGGCCGGCTGGAATTTCGAATACCACCTGGTAGAGGCCGACGAAGCCTGGCGACAGACCGGCGTAGTCAACTCGCGCCTCGCGCTCGTCCACCAGAATTCGGGGCGCAACTAGCGTTTCCAACCCGGCGCCGGCCTCCGGCGCCGCGCCGTCCACCGGGGTGGCGTTGACCTCTCCCAGTCCGGTCATCCACAGCACAACGACCTCGCCGCCGGCCCCGGGCGCGTCCTCGCTGACCGGAAGTCCGTCGGCGTGAGCGACAGCGAAGATCACCGGCGCCGCCGCCGCAACCGGGACCTCCAGCGTGTCGCTCAACCAGCCGTCCACCGCGACGGCGATGCTGGCCGCTCCGGACGGGATGTCCCACGGGATCTGGAAGTTCGCCTGCTCCTCCGCCGCCAGCAGCAGCGGCGCGCGCACCCCGTTGATCGCCACAAACGTATCGCCCAGGATGCGAGGCAGCGGCGTCCCGGCCGCGCTCTCCTCCGCCGCGCTGAGCCGTTCACCCGCGACGGCAGCCAGGGAACCTGGCGCCACTTCCGAGCGCGAACCGTCCACGGCCCCGGCGGCTCGCAACAGGGGCCACTCGCCGGCGGGCGCTTCGTAGCCGCTGTCGGCCACCTGCGCCAGGACAAAGAGCTGGCGCTCGGCGAGAAAAACGTGAAGATCCTTTACTTCCGCCTCAAACTCTTCCGGCCCGCAGGAGGTCAGGCTCCCGCCCTCGATGATGCACTGCTTATGGGGATCGTCGGTCGCCGCCTCGCGGATCAGCTCGTACTGCCCGGCGATTGTAAGGTCCGCCCAGCCGCCTTCGCCTCCCAGAAGCGTCGCCGCCTTTACGACGGCGGAAAGGTATGCGGTGCGATACTCGGGAATGCCCATCAATCGCCGGGCAAGCAGGTTGTCTTCTACGCCGTCGAAAATTCCTCGCTCCGACCACCGGAACGTCAGGTCCTTGTCCCAAGCGATCATTTGCGACAGCGGCTGTCCCTCGAAACGGTACAGCGAGAAATTGTTCATCCCGTAAAGACCCCAAATGCCATCGATTTCCGACAGCGCGTTTTCGATCGCGGCATGCGTCAGGTACAGCCGCGGATTCAGATAGCGCGCGACCTCCTCGACGAATTCCGAATCCGGGACGAAATTGATCGCGCGCACCAGTTCGATGAACGGCTGGATGTCGGGGTCGTTCTCGCGCGTCTGGGGATCGAGCAACCGCGGCGAGTACTGCTCGGGATCCTCCCCCAACCACTCGAAGTGATAGAAGTCGTTCGGCTCCCATTCGTATAAATAGCCGCCGCTCTCTCCGAAATTACGTTCCAGAAACTCCTGGTCGATGTTCTCAACCATCGCGTAGAAGCCGAAGTATTGGCCGTTAATATGCACGCGCGCGAACGACTGCCGCGGCGCGGGCAGTCCCATGCGCTGGAACAGCCGGAAGGCGATCCACTGCCGCATGGCCGACGCGTCCTGATTGCACGCGTTCAGCACCAGGCGCCGCAGGCCGGCGAACCGCTGCCCGCTCACGTGGCGCGGAAAATTCACGAGGATGTTCGGTTTGATCGGACTCCGGCTTCCCCGGCCCCGTGAGCGAACGCCCACCTCGAGCGATTCCTCTCCCCACCAGAATTGCGCGCGGTAATAGGTGTTCTCGGTGTAGTTCTCACGCAGCGCCGCCCAGTCGTCTGGATCGAGATCGAGCGAGACCTCATGGACGATGCTGTCGTCGAAAACATCGCGGGCCGTTGCGGCCGGGAATGCGGTTGCGCCGGCGGCGAGCAGCGCCGCCACAGCCAGGAACGGACAGTACGTACGACTCAAGACACCTCCAAACCCCTTGCAGTCTGCGACCGTCCCCTTCGGTGTGAAGACGGCCCACTGGAGGCGAAGGTTACCGGCGAGGGCGTCAATCTGCTGTGGTGGAAGTGAACTCCGGCTGCGGCAGACCCGGCCTGGGATCGTGTTCGCCGCGTTGTTTGTGGAGACCGTATTTCTCCATCCGGTAGATCAATGTCTTACGGCTGATATCCAGATATTTCGCGGTGTGCGTCTGGTTCCAGTTGCATTTCTCCAGCGCGCGGAGAATCAGCTCTTTTTCAACCCCTTCCAGACTGATCCCGAACGGCGGCAGGTCGAGTTGAATGGCCTCCAGCGCCGGCCGCTGGCGCCGCAGGAACTCCGGCAGGGCGTCGGCGGTGATTTCATTTCCCCGCGCCAGCACCACCAGGCGTTCGACGATATTCTCCAGTTCGCGGACGTTCCCGGGCCAGCGGTACGCGCAGAAATACGGCAATAGCGAGTCCGGAAGCGCCAAATCCGGCCTGGAATGCTTCTCCTTGTTCTTGACAAAAAAGTGCTGCACCAGGTCCGGAATGTCGTCGGCGCGTTCGCGCAGCGCCGGCAGATCCAGCGGAATCACCGCCAGACGGTAATACAGGTCCTCGCGGAACGCGCCGTCCTCGATCATCGCTTGCAGGTTCCGGTTGGTGGCCGCCAGAATCCTGACGTCGACCGTCGCGGTTTCTGTCGCGCCCACCTTCTCTACCTCGCCGTGCTGGATCAGCCGCAACAGCTTCACCTGCAACTCCGGCGGCAGTTCGCCCACTTCGTCCAGGAACAGCGTGCCGCCGTCGGCCATCTCGACCCGGCCCTTGCGGTGCGCCACCGCCCCGGTGAACGATCCCCGTACGTGCCCGAACAGCTCGGATTCGAGCAGGTCTTTCGGAATCGCCGCGCAGTTAATGGTGACAAACGGCCGTTCGCGCCGCGGGCTGTTGAAGTGGATCGCCCGGGCCAGCAACTCCTTGCCGGTCCCCGTTTCGCCGTGAATCAGGATCGTCGAACTGGACTGGGCCGCGCGCATCGCCGTATCCAGAACGTACAGCAGCGCGTCCGAGCGCCCCACGATGTTCTCGAAGCCATACTTCTTGTCCAGGCTCGCGCGCAGGTTCCGCACCTCTTCCACCAGGTGGACATGCTGCAAGGCGCGGTCGATCACCAGCGTCAGCTCATCCGGATGCACCGGCTTGGTGATGTAATCGAAGGCGCCCGCCTTCATGGCCTCCACCGCCGTTTCCACCGTCCCGAACGCCGTGATCATCACCACCACCGTCTCGGCGTGTTCGGCGCGGATCTTTTTGAGCAGGTCAACGCCGGACATCCCGGGCATCTTCAAGTCCGTCAGCACCAGGTCGTACGGCGACTCAAGCAGCGCATCGAGCGCCTCTGCGCCGTCGGCGGCCGCGCCGACGCGATAGCCCACCTGCTCCAGTTGCACCTGCGTGACGCGCCGCAAACTTTCGTCGTCGTCCACCACAAGAATTCTTCCCGCCTTCATATAATGCTCCCCCGCCGCAGCGGTAATACCAGCGTAAATGTCATGCCGCGCTCCGGGTTCTTCTCGGCCGTCAGAACGCCGCCGTGCTGCACGGCGATCTGGTGCGCCACCGACAATCCCAGGCCGGTTCCGTACTCCTTTGTGGTGAAGAACGGATCGAAGAGCTTGTCGACGTTCTCCGGACTCGCCGCGGAGCCCTCGTCCTTCACCCGAAGCGCGACGTTGTCTCCTTCCAGACGCGCCGACAGCGTCAATTCGCCCCCGTCCGGCATCGCCTGCACCGCGTTGATCGTCAGATTGAGGAGGATTTGTTTCACCTGCTCCGGATCGCATTCCAGCCGCGGCAACCCCTCCTCCACGTCCTTCACCCACCGGATCGTTTGCTTGCCGGCGGCATGCGACGCCAGGCTGAACACGCTGTCGATGATCGGGGCCACCTCCACCGCCTGGTAGGCCGGCGGCCGCGGTCGCGCGAAGTCCAGAAAATTCGTCAGCAGCCGGTTCAAGCGGCGGCACTCTTTCTGGATGATCTCAAGGAACTCTCCGCGCCGCTGGCGGTTCTCTCCGTCCCGCTGCAAAACGATGGCCGCCCCTTCGATACCCGCCAGCGGATTGCGGATCTCGTGCGCCAGCCCAGCCGACAACTGGCCCAACGCGTAAAGCCGCTCAGCCCGCTTCATGCGTTCGAAATTGTCCTGGAGCCTCCGGTACACGTCGCTCAATTCCTGCGTTCTGCGCTGTAACATGTGGCGCTGTTCCCTCTCTCGATCCGCCAGAACGCCCGTCAGGATCCCCGCCATGCAGAAAATGATCACTTCCAGGTATTGCGTCAGCGAGTAGTAGGGCAGTTGCTGCCACCGCACCAGCACCAGCGGCGAGTAGAACACGCCGGCGAAAACCGCCGTCGCCAGCCCCCCTCGCCACCCAAAATGCAGCGCCGCGTAGATCACCGGCAGGTAGAACAGACGCTGCAGAATGTAGTGCCAGTGCACGAGCGCCGGCGGAATGATGTAGTGCAGAAAACTGATCGACAACACCACGCCCAGGATGACCGTGGCGCGGATACGTTCCGATCCTGCTCTCTCAGCGCTCAAGGCCGCTGCGGTCCACGTCATCCGAAATTATACTGCCTTCGCTCCTTTCGAAAACCTCAACCGTTCTCCGGACCCGCGAGCGCCGGTTCAGGCGGCCCGCAACCGCGACGGGGCCGGGCTGCGCGCCGGCTTTACCGCCAGAACCGAGCAACCTCCTCGCCGCAGCACCTTTTCCGTGAGGTTGCGATCCAGTAAACGGCTCAGCCCGCGTTCACCCGCGCTCCCCATCACCGCCAGATCGATCCCTTCCGTAGCCGCGAACCGCGCGACCGAAAGCCGGGGATCTCCCGTGAGCACGTGAATGTCGTACTCGAGCCCCCGCAGGTTCATTTGCGCGAGCAGCCGGTCGAGCTCGGCCTCGGCCGCTTCTCGCCCCGGCAGCGGCAACTCGGCCCGCGCGCCGAACGAGGCGACATCCACCGCATTCCACACATGGACAATGCGCAGCGGGCTTCCTTCCAGCCTGGCGATCGAAGTCGCCAGTTCCAGGATTCGCCGGGTGTTCTCCGCCAGCCTCCCCCCGCGCGGGTTCAAATCGACCGCGGCCATCACCCCGCGCCGGCCGCTGGTTCCCGTCGGCTGCGCTACCAGGACCGGACAAGGGCAGTTGCTGATCAACCGGACGGCCACGCCGCCCAGCAGCCGGTCGAGCACGCTTTCCCTCGAGTCGTGGGCGACGATGACCAGGTCATGGCCGTTCCGCTCCGCCTCGGCCGCGATCTCGGCGCAGGCCCTGCCCATCAGCAGCCGCGATGCCGCCGTCAGCCCTTCGCCTCGATGTCGCCGCAGCAGTTGCTCCATTCGCATGACGCGCTCGCTTGCGGCGAGTTCCTGCAGCATTTCCGGACCAACCGCCGGAAGCAACCGCAGCAGATCGCGAGGCAGCCGCTCCAGTACGTCGACAACGCTCAAAGACGCGCCGCACTTCCGGGCGAGGTTCGCCGCCCGCGCCAAGGCCTCCTCCAGGCCCTCCGATGGACGCGCATAGAAAAGAATGCTGTGGAATTGGATCATCGGCGCTTCACTCCGGCTGAATCGGGAACGCATCGGACCTAAGTGCAATTTGGGCGCCATGGCGAAACGGTGCATCGAAACGCATCTTTGTCATTGCTTTGCCTTTTTTCGGACACCACCTGCCGGATATCGGCCCTTTCGGTCCAAGCCCCCTCTTCCATCGCATTCAATTTCCGCCGTGCCGGTTTGGCGCCAAACGTGCCCTAAGATCTTTGCCATGCTTGCATCCAAGTACTGCTCCGTGTGCAATTCGGAAGTCGCGGCCTTCGATCCCGAAGCCAAGTCCGACCCGAAAGATCCCCACCGAAGGGTGCACGCTCGCTGCTTGCGATCGCGCGAACCCTTGCCGAGGAGGCATCGCGCGGCAGGCCGCCCCGTAGGCCGCGGCGTTCCGGTCCGCCTGTCGACGCTGGATCGCGAACGTCGGGCATCCGTCGAATGAGCGTGGGAGGCGCGGCTTCGGTTTTCCCGACGGCTCGGCCTGTCGTCGGGATGGGCACGGCAGCGGTGCGCCTGTTTGGCGCCCTCGCCGACTTCCGCCCCCCAATGGCGCCCGGCATCGTCGAATCCGTTCAAAGCGATGCGATCGGCGCCGGATCGGGCTCTGCATCCCACACCGGCGCCTCGCCATCGCGAGGATACGCGCGGAGGATCTCGTGGGGCCGAAAGCGCGCCTTGTAGCTCATCGAGCGGGAGGCCTCGATCCAATATCCGAGATAGACGTAACGCAGTCGCATTCGTCTCGCGTATTCGAGCTGCGCCAGAATCGAAAACGTTCCCAGGGAACGGCGCCGCAAAGCGGGGTCGTAGAAGCAGTACGCCAGGGAGGTGGCGCGCGGGGTTTCGTCCATGAACGCGACGCCCAGCAGTCTCCCCTCTTCCATGAAAAGCCACTGCCGCCCAACCTGATCGCTTCCGTCCGCGAAGCTTTCCTGTAACAAGCGCGCCGTGGCCCGCTCTGCCGGCCAGCCGCGATGTTCCGCCATGTAGCCGTGGTAGCGGTTGTACAGCCTCACGTGCTCGTCGGTAATGAAAACCCGCTCGAGTTGCGCCTGTACGCCGCGGTTGGCGGCGAGCACCCTGCGGAAGCTCGCGCCGGGCTGGAAACGCTGAACCGGTACCCGCAGGCTTCGGCACTGTTCGCACGCCGGACACTGAGGCCGGAACAGGTAATGGCCGAATCGCCGGTATCCCCGCTCGAGCAACCCTTCGTATTCCTCCGGATCGACGCTCTCAACCAGGCGGTATTCGAGCGACGCCGTCTCGGCCGGCAGGTACGAACACGGCCGCGGCGGTTCGATGATGCGCGCGAACTCTAGCATCCGGCGGCGCCTCTGGCGCTATGTTATATTACGGGCCGGCCGGCGAAGGAGGACCTGCGAGATGAACGTGGCGGTGATCGGACTCGGATTCATGGGAGCGGTCCATCTGAAAGCGCTGGCCAACATCGCCACCGCCAACGTGGTGGCCGTGGTGGATGAATCGCCGGAGCGGCTCACCGGCGATTTGAGCGCGATTCAGGGAAACCTCGGGCGGCCGGGCGAGTCGATGGACTTCTCGCGTTTTCGGAAGTACTCGTCCCTCGACGAAGCGCTCAACGACCGGGAGATCGAGGCGGTGGACATCTGCCTGCCGACCCATTTGCACGGCCCGGCGGCAATCCAGGCTCTGCAGGCGGGAAAACACGCGCTGGTTGAGAAGCCGATGGCGTTGAACGGCGCCGTCGCCGACCGGATGCTGGCGGAGGCCGAGAAGGCGCGGCGCACGCTCATGGTCGCGCAAGTCCTTCGCTTCATGCCCCAATACGAGGCGCTGGACGATGTGGTTCGATCCGGCGCTATCGGTCGCGTCCACTCTGCGTTCTTCCGCCGGCGCACCGCGACGCCCACCTGGGCGCCTTGGGAGTTCGACTCCTCCAAGAACGGCGGCGGCGTATTCGATCTGCTGGTCCACGACGTGGACTTCTGCCTCCGCTTGTTTGGCGCGCCGGAGGCGATCTCGTCCGTCGGGACCGAGGCGATGGCGGCCGGGGTCGATATGGTGGTGGGCGAGCTTCACTATCCCGATATCGGCAACGTGACGATAACCGGCGGCTGGCACCACGTTGGCGACTACCCGTTTTCGATGGAATACACTGTGATCGGTGAGAAGGCCTCCGTGGAGTTCAACTCCGACGGCCGGCCGCCGACGCTCTACCCATCGGGCGGGAGAGCGCGCCCGCTCCCGCAGGGCGCCCATGACGGCTACCAGGCCGAGATCGAGTACTTTGTCGAGTGCTGCCGTTCCGGCGCCAGGCCGGTTCGTTGTCCGCCGGAAGAGTCGGCAAAGGCTGTGAAACTGGCGCGCCTTATGGTCGACTCGCGAGTTCATAAAGGAGAAAAAGTGGCATGCAACCTATAAGAGAGATGGAAATTGGCTTGATGTTCTGGGGCGAAACCGACCCGGCGGCGAGTCTGCGCGAAATTAAGTCGTTGGGCATCCGCTGCGGGCACCTGGGCATCGCGGGCCACATACCGCTCGAAGGAGCGGCCGGGAAGTGGAAGGCCGCGGCCGAGCAGGAGGATTTCGTGGTAACGAATGTCGTCGGGTCGTTCAACGGCGAGGACTACGCCGACATTCCCACCGTCCAGCGGACCGTAGGATACGTGCCGGCCGCCACCAGGCAGGAGCGCGAAACCAGAACCTACGAACTGATCGACCTGGGCGCCGCCATGGGCGTCGGCATCTACTGCTGCCACGCCGGCTACATTCCGGAGGACCGTTCGGACCCCGACTATCTGGCCCTTTGCGACATGGCGCGGCGCATTTGCGACTACGCCGCAAAGCGCGACATGACCTTCGCGCTGGAGACCGGCCAGGAAACAGCCGAGGTGCTGGATGCCTTTATCAAAGATGTCGGCCGGCCGAACCTCAAGATCAACTTCGACCCTGCCAATATCATTCTTTATGGCGTAGGCGATCCCATCGAAGCGCTCGACAAGCTGGGCGGATACGTTGTCTCGGTTCACTGCAAGGACGGAATCTGGCCTCCCAAGGGGGTCGAGGGCGCGCTCGGGACCGAAAAACCCCTGGGCGAGGGCGAGGTCGGCATGGAACGGTTCATCGCCAAGCTGAAAGAAATCGGCTATACCGGCGCGCTGACGATCGAGCGCGAAGTGGAGACGACGAAAGCCGAGGAGCGTCATGTCGCCGGCTTACCCCATCGCGGCGACGTGCTGAAGGCGGTCGCGTTGCTGGAAAAGCTGCGCGGTTAACCCCGGCCGGCCCTAACCTTAATCCGGCGTTCCGCCGATAGCGGTCATGTGATGTCGGCGGGCGCCGTCGCGCCTCCTCCGTATCCTGTAAGAGCGCTCTCGGCAGGGCGGAAACTGCTGCTGCCGTCGCCCTCCGATTGTCTTTTTATCGCCTGGATTCTCTGGGTGTTCGTTGTCGGCCAGCCGGGCTGGAGCGTGCTGCTGGACGACGGCGACGCCGGATGGCACATTCGCGTTGGGGAGTCAATCCTCGAAACGGGCGCGATCCCGCGGACCGATCCGTTTTCCTTCACTCGGCCGGACGCGCCCTGGTATGCCTGGGAATGGCTATCGGACATCGCCTACGCCGCGGCGCACCGGGCGGCCGGCCTCAAGGGCGTTACCCTGCTGGCGGGCGTCGCGATCGCGGCATTTGGCGCGCTCCTGTTCCGGTACATGATCTGGCGCGGGGCGAACCTGCCGGCGTCGCTGGCGGCGGTGATGCTCGCGTTCGGCGCGTCTTCGGTGCATTTTCTGGCGCGCCCGCACGTGTTCACGTTCGTGCTGGTGACGGCGGCGCTCTGGCTGTTGGAACGTGATGAGCGCGCTCCGGACAGGGTGTTGTGGGCGCTGGCGCCGGCGGCCGCGATCTGGACGAACCTCCATGGGGGATTCGTGGCGTTGCTGGCCTGCCTCGGCATTCTCGCGGCTGGCAGCGGCGTGGAGGCTCTGCTTG
Source organism: Bryobacteraceae bacterium (assembly GCA_026129905.1). Classification (GTDB taxonomy): domain Bacteria; phylum Acidobacteriota; class Terriglobia; order Bryobacterales; family Bryobacteraceae; genus JAHCHE01. Next base: position 44,028 of record JAHCHE010000011.1, read on the forward strand.
GCGCGCCCGGCGGGCGGCAGCGGGCCAAACGTTACGCGCTGCTGCTGGCGGCGTGCGCCGCGGCCACCCTCGCCAATCCCTACGGCGTGCGCCTGCACGTTCATGTATACGACTATCTGCGGGCCGACTGGATCCGGAACACCGTCGAGGAGTTCAAGTCGCCGCTGTTTCGAACCGAGAACGCCTACCAGTTCGAGGCGCTGTTGTTTCTCGGCATCATGGCGGCGGCGAGTCTGTCGGCGAAGCGGCGCCTGGCGTGGGCGGGACTCATCCTGGCCTGGGCGCACCTGGCGCTGGTCTCCGCCCGGCACGTTCCCATTTTCGTTATCGTCGCGGCCCCTGCGATCGCGGGCGAACTGACGGCGCTGTGGCGCCGGTGGGTCGAGAGCGCGCCCCGCAAGTCCGCGCGCGGCGTTTTGCAGCAACTGTCGGAGGACTTCGGCGCCGGGGCGCGGCGCACGTCGATCTGGCCGGTCGTCTTCGTGGTCTTCCTCGCGTTGGTCGGAGAACCTCTTGGATGGCCCGCCGATTTTCCGGCTCGCGAATTTCCCGTCGCGATGATGAACCGCCATCGGGACCTGCTTGCCTCGACGCGGGTGTTTGCCAACGACGAGTGGGCGGACTACCTGTTGTACCGGAATTATCCGCGGCAGCGCGTGTTCTTCGACGGACGGAGCGACTTCTATGGCCCCGAGTTGACCCGGGAGTATATCTCTGCTTATCAGGGCAGACACGACTGGCGGCAGATCCTCGACCGATATCGCGCGGAAACGGTTCTTGTCCCTCCCGATACTCCCCTGGCCTCGCTGTTGAAAGGAGATGCGGGATGGAAGCTGTTGGAGGACAACGGGGAAGCCGCTCTATTTGTGCGCCGGCCGGCATCCGGCGGGAGCAATCAATCCACGGCGGCACTAATGAAATAAGCTCCCACCGCCGAAAGAAAGAGAGGAGACACGGGTGGTGAAGACCGGTAAAGGCGCGGCTGACCGCGCCCTGCGTCTGGAGAGGGTCGCCGCGAAAGCTGCGGGCCGGCTTAAAGACGAGGGATGGGAACTGCCATCGGGCGAGGGTCTGACGGAGTTCGCCGTCCACGCCGGATTCGTCGCTTCCCTGCTGATGGCTTCCAGTGCCGTAGAGGTCAGCGAGGCGGAACTGCTGGAGCAAGCGCGGGAAACCGGAACCAGTCCGGGCGGAAACCGCCCCCGCCGGGACAAGGAGGCGCGGCGTGAGCGCTGAGTTGGCGGTAGCCGTCGCGGTCGGCGTTGCTGCCGTGGCGGAGGATCTGGCGCGCCGGACCATTTCGGATTGGACCGCCTTGGCGGCGCTCGCCGGCGGTCTGTGCTGCCAGATTGCGGGAAGAGGACTGTACGGGGCGGGAATGGCCGTTCTTGGCGCCTTGGCCGGGTTCGGGATCTTCTACGTCCTTCACCGGTTCTGCGAACGCGGCGGCGGCGATGTAGCGCTCATGGCGGGCTTCGGCGCGTTGCTGGGAATCGGGCGCGTTCTCAGCGCGGTATTTTGGATCTCCGTGATCGGCGCGCTGATCGCGTCGGCGGTAATGTTCGTGGCGGCCGTGCGGAGGACGAAACCCGTGCCCCGGGCCATCCCGTACGCTCCGGCCATCGCCTTGGGAGTATGGATCGCGCTGATGCAGGAAAGCTGAGCCGGTGCGCGGCCACCCGCCGTCGACGGCGGGTCCGGGCCGGCGCGGCAGAGATGAAGGAGCGAACGGGCGGACCGTTCTGCCCAGGAGCAGGATTATGGATCGAAGGTTTTTGACGGTTCTCGGCGTGAGTCTTCTGTTCGCGCTGGTGGTCTCCGCCATTTTCTATCAGTTTTCGGCGCGGGGGAAGACGCCTGGGCCCGCCGCCCCGCCGGAAATGAAGGATCTTGTGGTCGCCGCCAAGCCCCTGCCGATCGGCGTCATGGTGAGACCCGATGACGTGAAGATCGCGAAGGTTCCCGCGAATGGGTTCCCCAACGGCGCCGTTTCGAAAGTGGAGGACGTCATCGACCGGCCGGTGATCGCCAACATTCTGCTGGACGAGCCCATCCACACCGGCCGTCTCGCTGAACGCGGCAGCGGGCTCGGCCTGGCGCCGGTGATCCCGCCGGGCATGCGAGCCGTTTCGATCCGCGTGGACCAGGTGGTCGGCGTCTCCGGCTTCGTTCTGCCGGGCATGCGGGTCGACGTGCTGTTGACCGGCAGCCCGCCCCAGGAGGATGGCCGCGTCACGGTGACCGTGCTGCAAAACATCTTGGTGCTTTCCGCCGGCCAGACCATCGAGCCGGAGGCGAAAGGCCACGCGATCAACGCCGCTACCGTCACGTTGCTCGTAACGCCGTCGCAAGCCGAGGCGCTGACCCTGTCGGCGAACGAGGGCAGGGTCCAACTCGTGCTGAGGAACGGCAGCGACCAACAGATCGCCAGGACCGATGGCGCTGCGGTGTCCGAACTCTACCGGCGAAGGCAGGAGGTCGAGAAAGCGCCGCGGCCCGCGCCCGCCCGAACCGAACAGGCCGCGATCAGGATTCCTCCAGTCCCGGCGCGCCCCATCGCGCCGCCGTCGGAGGTGGTCGTGTTCCGCGGGACGCAGCGGACCGTCGAAACCGTCAACGCGAGCCTGCCCGGCCAGCGAGGGAACTAACCATGAGTATGCGGAGCTGCCTTTACGCGACAGCCGTTCTTGTGGCCGGCGGCATGGTATTGCCCGGCCAGACCGGAGTGGAGGACCTTCGGGTACCCGTCGGCAAGAGCATTGTGATCGATTATCCGTCCGATATCGGCCGGATCTCGACCAGCAACCCCGATATTGTCGACGCGGTGGCGGTGAGCACGCGGGAGATCCTCCTGCACGCGAAGAATCTCGGGGCGGCGACCGTCGTCGTTTGGGCCAAGGCCGGCCAGCGGAACTTCTACGGAATCACCGTCGAGCACAACCTCGCGCCCCTTCGCAAAGTGCTGAAGGAGACTTTTCCCGACGAGGACATCAACATCCAATCGGCGCGCGATTCCATCACCCTCACCGGGAGGGTTTCGTCGCCGGAGGTTTCCGACCGCGCGGCGGCGCTGGTCGCCTCGGCGGCGAAAACCGTCGTGAATAACCTCCATTTCCTGCCGGGCGAGATCGAAAAACAGGTCCTGCTGCGCGTTAAGTTCGCCGAACTGGATCGCGACGCCACCTCGCAGTTCGGGCTCAATCTCGCCTCGCTCGGGACCGGCAATACCATCGGCAGAATTAGTACCGGGCAATTCCAGCCGCCCAACCCGGACCGGGTTTCGGCGGCGGCCACCGAATTCTCCATCACCGATGCGCTCAACATCTTCGCGTTTCGTCCCGATCTGAACCTGGCCGGCTTCATCAAGCTTCTCGAGACCCAGTCGCTGCTCCAGATTCTCGCCGAACCGAACCTGGTTACTACCAACGGCAAAGAGGCGAGCTTTCTTGTGGGCGGCGAGTTCCCTGTCCCGGTGCTCCAAGGCGGATCGAACGCCGGGTCCGTGACGATTCAGTTCCGCGAATTCGGCATCCGGCTGGCTTTTAATCCCAAGCTGACCGAGAACAACACGATCAAGATGTACGTGCGGCCGGAAGTGTCCACTATCGACCTGACCAACGCCGTCTCGTTCAGCGGTTTCACAATCCCGGCCCTGGCCACCCGCCGTATGGAGACGAACATCGAACTGGCCGAAGGCCAGAGCTTTGTCATCGCCGGTCTGCTCGACGATCGGGCGCGGGCGACCTTCAACCACATACCCGGCCTGGCCAACATTCCGATCCTGGGCGAACTGTTCAAGAGCCGGGAAAAAAAGCGCTCGAAGACGGAACTCCTGGTGATGGTCACGCCCGAGATCGTCCGGCCGATTGGCGCAGGCGAGGCGAGGCCGGAGATCCCAATGCCGATGAGATTCCTGGAGAACTTCAAGCCGGGCGACACGATTACCTACGACGGAAAGATCAAGTCGAAGGAAGACTGAACGGCGGCGCGAAGGCGGACAAGGAACGGCATGAGGGCGATTCCAACGAAAAAAGGCGCGGGTCTGACGGCGTTGCTCATCGCTCCCAACCGGGAGCTCGCCGACGCGTTTCTCCGCGCGCTGCGGGACACGCGATCGTTCCAGATCCTGGCGGACCTGAAGAGCTATCCGCCGCGGCAGACCATGGACATCCGCCTTCGCCAGCTCCAGCCCGACGTCGTGTTGCTCGACGCTGCGTCGGACCTGGAGCGGGCCTGCGAACTCATCGCCTTCCTGGCTGGGTTCCGTCCAGCTACGCAGGTGGTCGGTCTTCACACCCACAACGACGCGGAAGCCGTGGTGCGCCTCCTGCGGCTCGGCGCCACGGAGTTCCTCTGCGCTCCATTTGACCCGATCGAGCAGGAGGAAGCGATCTCGCGGATTCGCCGCCTCAGGGCGCCGGATGCCGCCGATGAGCAGAGAAACGGCCGCGTCGTCCTGTTCGCCAGCGCCAAGCCCGGTTCTGGCGCCTCCGCGTTGGCGGCGCAGACCGCCTTCGCGTTGCGTCGGCGAAGCGGGCGTCGCGTGCTGCTGATGGATCTGGACCTGACCGGCGGCTCGATCGCCTTCTACCTCAAGCTGCATCACAGCGGCTCGGTGGTGGACGCGTTCGAACGCGCAGGCCAGGTCGACGCCGCGGGCTGGGCCTCGCTGGTAGCCCATTGCGAAGGCCTCGAGGTGCTGCCTGGACCCGAGACTCCGGAGTTTGCCGTGATGGAGCCAAACCGGCTTCACGACATTCTGGAATTCTCCCGCGTGATTTACGAGTGGGTCGTCGTGGACGGCCCGGCCTTCCCCAACCGTACGACGCTGCTTGCGCTTTCCGAGTCCGACGAAGCCTACGTCGTCTCAACGGCGGAACTCGCTAGCCTGCACCTGACGCATCGCACCGTCAACCTGCTCAACCAGTTGGGATTCAGCCGGGATCGCTTCCGCGTGCTGATCAACCGCTCAAGCCGCAAAGACGGAATCGGCGGCGCGGAAATCGAAAAGATCTTCAATTGCCCTATTCACGCCATGATTCCGAACGACTATTTTTCCCTGCACCGCGCCATTTCCCTCGGGGGACCCGTCTCGCCGGACAACGAGTTGGGGCAGGCCGTTGACAGGTTCGCGACGCGGCTCGTCGATAAAGCCCGTGAAGACAAACGGCGCGCCAGCCAGCCGCCGGAGGAGCAACCCGCGTAGTGGAGTTCAACGATGCTGCCGAACACTGATCTGAAATCGACGCAGCCGCTCAATTGGGAGCAGCGGTTGCTGAAGAACGCCGGCCGCCCGAAGTCGGCCTTGCGTCCGGAGTACCAGGAACTCAAGTTCACGCTGCACCGCAAGCTGCTCGACAAGATCAACCTCGAAGCCCTGGCCATGATCGACAACCAGCGCGTCCGCGGCGAGGTGCGGCAGGCGCTCATGTCGCTGATCAACGAGGAGCAGACGCTGCTCAGCTCGATCGAGAAACAGCAGATCGCCGAGGAGGTCCTCGATGAAGTGTTCGGGCTCGGTCCGCTCGAGCCGCTCCTGCAGGATCCCACCATCTCCGACATCCTCGTCAACACCCATAAGCAGGTATACGTCGAGCGAAAGGGCCTGCTCGAGCTGACCAGCGTCGCCTTCCGGGACGATCCGCACCTGCTGCGGATCATCGACAAGATCGTTTCCCAGGTCGGCCGCCGCGTGGATGAATCCACTCCCATGGTCGATGCCCGCCTGAGCGACGGTTCGCGCGTCAACGCCATCATTCCGCCGCTGGCCGTGGACGGGCCGCTGCTGTCGATCCGCCGGTTCGGCACCGACAAGCTGATGCCGCCTGACTTGGTGGACAAGCGGGCCGTGACCCAAGGAATGATGGACCTGCTCGAGGCGTCGGTCAAGTCCCGCCTGAACCTGGTCGTCGCCGGCGGGACGGGCGCTGGCAAGACCACGCTGCTCAACGCCCTCTCGTTCTTCATCTCGCCGAAGGAGCGCATCGTTACGATCGAGGACGCGGCGGAACTGCAACTGAAACAGCCGCACGTGGCCCGGCTGGAAACGCGGCCGCCGAACCTCGAAGGCCACGGCGCCGTCCGGCAGCGGGAACTGCTGATTAACAGTCTCCGCATGCGCCCGGATCGCATCATCGTCGGCGAGGTGCGCGGCGAAGAGGCCACCGACATGCTTCAGGCGATGAACACCGGCCATGACGGCTCGCTGACGACCATTCACGCCAACAGCCCCCGCGACGCCGTCTCGCGCCTCGAGGTAATGGTGTCGCTCGCCAATTCCAACATGCCGTTGATCTCGATTCGCCAGCAGATCGCCAGCGCCATTCACCTGTTCGTGCAGTGCTCGCGGATGAGCGACGGCTCGCGCCGCGTCACCAGCATTACGGAGGTCACCGGCATGGAAGGCGACGTGGTCACGTTGCAGGATATCTTCGTCTTCGAAAAACGCGGGCTCACGCCGGAAGGTCGCGTCGTGGGCCGCCTGGCCGCTACCGGAATCCGGCCCAAGTTCTACGAAAAGATCCTTTCGGCGGGACTTCGCCTGCGCCCGGACCTGTTCGACGAATCGGTGGAGGTCTGACAAGCGCCCATGAAGCTCTTCATCGCGGTCTTCCTGGTGATCTGGCTGGTGACGATGGCCGTGTGGTCGATCGTCACGCGCGCCGCCCGGACGGCGGACATGGACCGGATGAAGAACCGCCTGATGGGCACGGCTTCTGACCGCAAGAAGAAAAAGGGCGCCAAGCAAAGCCCCACCCTGATTCAGGACGGCGACAAGGATAATGGACAACTGGTGCTGCGGGCGCTCGGGCGCTTTCGCTACTACGAGTGGGCCCAGCAACTGCTCGAACAGGCCGGCCTGAAGTGGAAGCCCGGACGTCTTGCCCACGCCTGTCTGGGAATGATGCTCGCCGGTTTCGCCGCCTGCTGGTACCTCGGACCGGCGCAAGGCAGACCCTTCGCGCCGCTGGCGGCCCTCGCCGCTGGGTCCCTGCCCCTGTTGTTCGTCTTCCGCGCCCGCCGCTCGAGGCTCTTCAAGTTCGAGTCGCAGTTTCCGGAAAGCCTCGAGTTCGTAGCCCGTTCGATGCGGGCAGGGCATGCCTTCTCCGTCTCCCTGGAGATGATCCACCGGGAGTTTCCCGAGCCGCTTTCCGGCGAATTCCGGCGCACCTTCGAGGAGCACAATCTCGGCCTGCCGATTGAGACCGCGTTGCTGAAGCTTTCCAAGCGGGTGCCCTCGATGGACGTGCATTTCTTCGTCTCGGCCGTGCTATTGCAGCGGCGCACCGGCGGCAACCTGGCGGAGATTCTGGACAAGCTGGCCAGTCTGATTCGAGAGCGCTTCAAACTCCGCGGAAAGATCCGCGCCATCAGCGCTCACGGACGCATGACCGGCATGGCGCTCACCTGCATCCCGGTTGCGGTGGCGCTGATGCTGTTCTACGTCAATCCGGACTACGGAAAGTTCTTCGTGAACGATCCGATCGGCCAGGGGATGGCGGGGGCGGCGGTGTTCCTGCAATTGCTGGGCTACGGAGTGATCAAGAAGATCGTCTCCATCGAGGTGTAACCGTGGATTTGGTGCTCGCCATCGTCTTGTTCGTGCTGCTGGCGCTGACCATGTCGCTGGTGGGCGTCAAGCTATGGGTGCGGCCGAAGGAAGCGATCGATCGGGTCACCGGAGCGACGCTCGCCGCGCAGGATGAGGCCGCTCCGCATCCTAGCCTGATGTTTCAGGAGATCGTCAAGAAGCTGGGCACGATTCTGCCCGCCTCGCCGAAGGACGTCGGGATCATCCAGCGCCGCCTGATCCGGGCCGGTATTCGGAATCCGAGCGCTCTGAAGGTCTTCTACGGCTCGAAGGTGCTGCTCGGCATCGCGCTGCCCGTGATGGCCGGACTCGCCGTCGCCGGTTCCCAGTCGAATCCGTCGAATAAGGCCTTGACCGTGGCCCTGGCGGCCGTGGCGGGGTTTTTCGGCCCGAACGAATACGTCCGGCGAGTGGCGAAGCGGCGCCAGAAGGAAATCCGCCGCGGGTTGCCCAATGCGCTCGACCTGCTGGTCGTGTGCGTCGAGTCCGGCCTCGGCCTGGACCAGGCCATCATGCAGGTTTCCAAGGAACTCGAGCACGCGCATCCGCAGATCAGCGAGGAATTCGGCCTCGTCAACCTGGAACTGAAAGCCGGCAAGCGCCGGGTCGACGCGCTCCGCAATCTGGCGGACCGCACCGCCGTCGACGACCTGCGGAAGCTGGTGGCCGTGCTCATCCAGGCGGACCGCTTCGGCACCGGCGTCGCCCAAAGCCTCCGCGCGCACTCCGACTTCATGCGGGTGCAGGCGCGGCAGACCGCCGAGGAAAAGGCGGCGAAGCTCGGGGTGAAGCTGGTTTTCCCGATCTTCTTCTGTATATTGCCGTCCCTGTTTGTGGTGACGGTGGGACCTGTCATGGTCAAGATTTACCGGGACCTCCTCCCGATGATGAGGAGTTTCGGCGATTAGAGACGCAGATTCACTTTGCTTGAAAGGAGAAAACGATGGATCCATCCATGGTTCGTATACTGTGCGCGGTGCTGGCGATTCTTTTTTTGGGGTTGATCGTACTGCGCCGGCGCGGCAAAGCCGATGAATAAATCGGGCGCTCGCGTCCCGGGAGGCGGGAGCGTGAACCGCCGGCCTCTCGGGCGCACCCCCCTGGCAGGAGTGTGAGTTTATGAAGCGGAAGTCTTGGAAGTTGATATTGGCCTTCGGCTTGTGCGCGGCCTCGACGCATCCGGCGGCGTTCGCCGCCTCGCTGGGCGTCGTCGTGCCCATCGGAGGCCACGCCTCCGATCTCGCCTTGGACGAACGCCGCGGCGCCCTCTACATCGCCAACTTCACCGCCAACCGGGTCGATGTGATGTCTCTTTCAGACTTCTCGATTCAGACATCAATGAACGTCGCCGCTCAGCCGGGATCGCTGGCGATCTCTCCGGACGGCCGTCACCTGGTCGTAGCGCATTTCGGCAATTTCGAGGGGCAATCCAACCGCAATAATGCGCTGACGGTGATCGATCTGGAAACCCGCGGCCGGCAGACGTTTGCCCTCGCCTCGCCGCCGCTGGGCGTTGCCTTCGGCATCAACGGGCTGGCGCTGGTCGCGACGACCACGGATTTCACCCTTTTCGATCCCTGGTCCGGGGTCAGCCGCCTGATTGTTACGTTCGAGGAACTGGCGGCCACCTCGCTGCCCGTGGCGCCGGCTACGTTTCCACCCAACATCGTCGCAGCCTCGATGAATGTCTCCGGCGACGGCAACAGGATCTATGGGCTTACCGACACCTTCGAGTTCGGCTACGACGCGACGTCGGGAAGGCTGTCGATCCTGCGCTACGTCTCTGAGCCGCCCCAGGGCCCCCGCGCCGTCAGCGTGAACGGCGACGGCTCGCGCTACCTGTCGGGGTGGGTGCTCCATGGCACGGCGATCTGGGACTGGGCGGCCGGGGTTTGGAACCTCGCGCAGTTTCCGGAAGCCGAGGGCCTGCTGAACGTCGGGAGCCACGCCATCGACTCGAGCCGCGGGCTCATCTACGCGCAGTTCACGCAAAAACCGGACCAGAATCAGAGCCAGAACTCTCAGCAGAACGCCGAGCCGGTTCTCCAGGTTCTCGACGGCGAGAATCTGGCCGTTCGGGAACGCATCCGGCTGCCGGAGAATCTCGCCGGAAAGAGCCTGTTGAGTTCCAATCATGCCGTCATGTACTCGATCTCCGACAGCGGGGTCATGGTGATTCCGGTCGGATCGCTCGACCAGGTTCCGCGCCTGAAAGCCAGCGTCGAGGACCTCCACTTCCAGGGAACCTTCTGCAACCGCCGGCTCCTCACGAAAGAATTCACTCTGGCGGACCCCAGCGGCCGCCGCACGGATTTCTCGCTCAACTCCGACACCGCGGGCGTGGATATCACTCCGTCGAGCGGTACGACCCCGGCCACGATTGTCGTGCGCGTCGATCCCACCGCGTTCCAGAACGCGAAGGGTACGGCGGTTGCGAAGATCGCGATCGCCTCCGGCGGCGCGGTGAACAAACCGGGTTCGCTCCGGGTGCTCGTCAACAACCCTGAGCCGGACCAGCGCGGCGCGTCCATCAACGTCCCGGGCGCGCTGGTCGATATCCTTGCGGATCCGTTCCGTGACCGGTTCTTCGTCCTGCGCCAGGACACCAACGAAGTGCTGGTATTCGACGCCCAGACGTACCGGCAGGTGGGCAGCCTTCGAACCGGCAATACCCCCACGCAGATGGCGATCACCTTTGACCGGCGCTACCTCCTCGTCGGACACGACAACTCGCAGTACATCGCCGTCTTCGACATCGAGACCTTGCAGCCGTCTCTGCCGCACATCCGGATGCCGGGCGGTCACTACCCCCGATCCATCGCCGCGTCGGGAAAGGCCATCCTCGCCGCCAATCGCGTCGCCGGACCGGTGCACACCATCGACCGTGTCGACATGGCCACACGCATGGCCACCGAGCTTCCGAGCCTTGGCGTGTACAAGAACGAGATCGATATCAATACCGTTCTCATCGCCTCTCCCAACGGATCCTCGATCCTGGCGGCCGAGAAGGACGGCAACGTTCTGCTTTACAGCGCCATCGCCGATACCTTCACCATTTCCCGTAAGGACGCCGCCAGAGAAGGCCTCAAAGGAGCCTATGCCGCGTCGAGCTACGACCAGTTCGTGGTCGGCAACCGCCTGATGAACGCGTCGCTGGTCACCACGAATTTCCTCGAAGCAGGAACGGGCGAAGCGTCCGGCTTTGTGTTCGTCGATGCGGCGGGATTCCGTACCACGGCGCCGTCCAGCAACGCGGCTGGCGTCGTCCAAAGGGTGGATACGCAGAGCGGTCTTGGCATCCGCGCAACCCGCATGACGGAGGCGCCGCTGCTGGGCTCCGAGGCCTTTCCCTTTACCCGGACGCTTGCCACGCTCTATAACCGCCAACGCATCGTCAGCCTGACGACCTCCGGCTTCACGGTGCTCCCGTGGGACTACGACGCCTCCGTCGCGCCGCCGAAGATTTCCGGCATCGTGAACGCCGCGGACTACACGGCCCCGGTTGCGCCCGGCGGCTTGGTGACGATCTTTGGCGAACAACTGAGCCCGACCAATGAGGCGACCAACCAGATTCCGCTTCCCACCGCCCTCGGAGGCAGTTGCCTGACGGTGAACGGAGTGAGCATGCCGGTGCTGTTCGTCTCGCCCACTCAAGTGAACGCGCAACTGCCGTTCAACGTGGAAGGCCATGTCACGCTGGTGCTGCGAACGCCGGGCGGCGTGAGCGACAACTACAACCTCGCGATCGCGCCGACCGCTCCGAGCGTCTTCCGCAGCGGCGCCGCCGGTTCGCTCACCGGTCTGCCGACGGTTGTTCGCTACGGCAACGGCCAACTGGTGACGCCGTCGAACCCGATTCATCCGGAGGACACGCTGGTCATCTATCTTACCGGCATGGGTAGGACGTACCCCCCGGTGGAAGCCGGCGAACCGGCCCCGTCCCAACCGCTCGCCACGGCTCTGACGCCGACCGAGGTGACGCTCGGAGGCGTCGGCCTCCCGATCACCTACGCCGGCCTGGCGCCGGGCATGGTCGGCGTCTACCAGATCAATGCGAAGGCGCCCTGGTGGGTTTCCCCAGGGATGCAACAGCCGCTGACAATCGTTCAGGGCGGCGGCTCCACCACCCTCTCGGTGAGAGTAGTGAAGTAGCCCTCCACTAAAGAGAAAGGAATGCAACGATCCAAACTCGCGCTGTGGGCCGGAGCCGTCGCGCTCTCGGCCGCCGCTTTCTCGCCGCTGGCAAACGGGCAGGGCGGGGAACTCGGGTTCTTGGGCGGCGGCAGCATCTATACCAGAAAGTCCACACCCGCCCAGGCGAAGGTGGGCTTCGAGAACGGATTCTCAGCCGGCGCCTGGGGCGGGCACGACATGTACCAGCGACTCGGCGGCGAGATCCGATACCTGTTCGAGCAGAACAAGCTGCATGTCTCCTCCGGCAGCGGCAAAGCATCCTTCTCGGGCCGTTCCCATGCTGCGCACTACGACCTTCTGTTCTATGGCTCGTCGCCGGAGGCAACGATCCGGCCCTTCTTTGCCGTTGGCGGCGGCATCAAGGGTTACCAGGGCTCCGGCGAGGAGACGCCGGACCAGCCCCTGCAAAATGTTGCCCTGTTGACGAAGACGACCCAGTGGAAAGGGCTCGTTGTCTTCGGAGGGGGACTCAAAGTCGCGGTTGGCGCCAAGGTGCGCCTGCGGCTGGATATCTACGACTACCTGACGCCGTTCCCGACCGATGTTATCGCGCCCGCGCCTGGCGTGGAGTTTGGCGGATGGATTCACAACCTTGTACCGACGTTCGGCATCAGTTTCGTGTTCTAAGCGCTAACCCTGCGGCGGACGGCTTCGGGAAAGCCGCTGGATTGCCCGGCGGAGTATTCGCGATCGAAGCCGCCTACCCCCCGGTAATCGCCACCTGGAGCATGAACGTCCGCTACGGGCCGTTCAATATCACGACCTTCCTGGCCATGGCCTGCACCTTGTGGATCATCGTCGCCCGGCTCCGAGGCATGACCGACAGCAACGGGCCGCTGATCTACCTGATCGGCATCGTCGCCTACAGCATGGCGTTTCCCGGTTGCCTGGAACCGCGCTTCATCTACGTCGGATCCGTCGCGGCCCTGTTCCTGCGCTTCGAGTTTATGGGCGGGGCGTTTATGAAGTTCGTCCGGCTCGTTGATTTCCTTGTCCTGCTCTATTTTCTGTACAGTTTTGCGACCGTCCTGATCCTCTGAGAAGCGTACTCAGTCGATAACCCGTTGAATCTGAGCGCCCAGCTTCTGGAGTTTCCGCTCAATTCCCTCGTACCCACGGTCGATGTGGTAAACCCGGTCGATCAGCGTCTCTCCGCCCGCCACCAGTCCCGCCAGCATCAGCGACGCGCTTGCGCGCAGGTCCGAAGCGATCACTCCCGCCCCGCTCAAGGTCCTCGGGCCGGCCACGATCGCCTGCCGCCCTTCGATCCGGATGTTCGCCCCCATTCGCGCCAGCTCCAGCGCGTGCATGAACCGGTTCTCGAATATGCTTTCGGTGATGAATGAGATGCCCTCGGCCTGCGTCATCAGCGCCATGTATTGCGCTTGCAGGTCCGTCGCGAATCCCGGGTACTCCTCCGTCGTAACGTCCACCGAGCGCAACTTCCCGCGCGACTTCACGCGAAGGGCGCCCGTCCCGGCCGGCTTCACCTCGCAGCCGGCCTGGCGCAGCCTGGCCACCAGCGCCGCCAGGTGCTTCGGCGCGCACTCTCTAACCACAACTTCGCCGCCCGTGATCGCCCCCGCAATCAGGAACGTGCCGGCTTCAATCCGGTCCGCGATGATCGTGTGCTCCGCCCCGTGCAGGCGCTCCACGCCCCGAACCCGGATCGTTGACGTTCCGGCGCCCTCGATATCCGCGCCCATCTTGGTCAACAACTCCGCCAGGTCCGCCACCTCCGGCTCGCGCGCGGCGTTTTCGATCACCGTCTCGCCCCGCGCCAGCGTTGCTGCCATCAACAGGTCCTCCGTGCCCGTGACGGTGATGCGGTCGAAGTGAATCCAGGCCCCCTGCAACCCCTCCGGAACCTCGGCCTCGATGTAGCCGTGCGACTGACGGATCCGCGCCCCCAGTTGCTCCAGCCCCGACACGTGCAGATTGATCGGCCGCGCACCAATGGCGCACCCACCCGGCAGCGAAACCCGCGCCCGGCCCAGCCGCGCGACCAGCGGTCCAAGCGCCAGGCTCGAAGCCCGCATGGTCTTCACCAGTTCATAGGGCGCCTCGGGCCGGGCGATATTCCGCGCCGCCACCGTGACCCGCCCATCCTCCCCGGCGTCCACCTCGGCCCCCGTGTACGCGAGGAGCCTCTCCATCGTCCGGATATCCCGCACGCGCGGAACACGGTTGAGCGTAACCGGATCGGAGGTGAGCAGGCAGGCGGCCAGCGCCGGCAGGGCCGAGTTCTTCGATCCGCTTACGGCCACTTCCCCGCACAGCGGCGCTCCTCCTCGAATAATGAACTTGTCCATGAATCACCTGGCCAGCGCGCCCGAAATGCGGCCCCCGGCACTCGCAAGCGTCCTTTGCGCCTCGTCGCGTCCGGCGCCCGTCCGGGCCATTACGATCGCCGTCTTGACGTCTCCGCCGGCCGCCTCCAGTAAGCTCGCGGCCTCTTGACGGCCAACTCCGCCGGCCTGCGCCACGATCCGCCTCGCGCGCTCGGTCAGTTTCACGTTGGACGGCTGCACGTTCACCATCAGGTTGCCGAACACGTGTCCAAGCCGGATCATCGTCGCCGTGCTCAGCATGTTCAACACGAGCTTGGCTGCCGTCCCCGCCTTCATCCGTGTGGAGCCCGCCACCACCTCCGGACCGGTCTCGGGGGTGATGGCGATATCGACCGCTTTGGATAGCGGCGAGTCCGGATTCGAGCTGAGACCGACGGTCACCGCCCCCGCCCTCGAGGCCGCTTCCACCGCGCCGAGCACGTACGGCGTCCTCCCGCTGGCCGCGATCCCCACCAGCGCGTCCTTGCCCGTGAACCCCGCCGCCTCAAGGTCGCGGGCCCCGGACCCCGGATCGTCCTCGCTCGCTTCGGTAGATCGCGACAGCGCCGCTTCGCCTCCGGCGATGATGCCGCGCACCAGGTCCGGCGGAACGTTGTAAGTCGGCGGACACTCCGACGCGTCGAGCACGCCCAGCCGTCCGCTCGTTCCCGCCCCAATGTAGAAGAGCCGCCCGCCCCGCCCGATCCGGTCGACGATCAGGTCCACCGCCTGCGCGATTCGGGGAATCTCGGCCCCCACCGCGGCCGCGACCTTCCGGTCCTCCTCGTTAATGATCCGGAGAATCTCTTCCGTCGAGCGGGCGTCGATTCCGTCCGAGGCCGGGTTGGGCTGCTCGGTAGGCAGATCGTCCAGCATCCGGATCACCCCGCCGCGCCCGCCTTCTTCATAACCTCCATCGTGTAGCTGTAGCCCAGCCTCGCCCCGTCCTCGGGCAACATCGTGCTCAGCCCGCGTCCGAACACCTCCGGACTGACGCCATCCACGTACCCGATCCGTTTCAGGGCCCCGAAAAAGGCGCCCCAATCGATCGCCCCCTCGCCCGGCATCAGCCGCTCGCTGTCGACGATCTTCTCCGGGGGAACGCCTGCGGGCGCGTCCGCCACCTGCACGTGCACGATCCTTTCCTTGCCCGCGCGGACAATGTCCTCCACCGTCCCGTCCGCGTGGCGCCAGTGCCAGCTATCCAACAGGACGCCCACGTTCGGACCGCACTCCTTGGCGAACTCCAGCATCTCGTCCATGCGGTAGATGAATTCGTGTGGAAATCGTTTCCGGAGGTGCACCGGCCCCAGAAACTCCAGCCCGAACCGGATGCGCTCCTTCGCCAGGATCTCGGCGCACGCGGTGAAACGGTCCTTCAGTACCTTCCGCTGCTCGTCCTTCGACGCCTCGGACGACGACATCACCCACGTTGTCATCCGCGGGCAGCCGATCGCGGCCGAGAATTTCGCCGCTTCCGGCAGCCTCTTCAGGCTCTCCCGGAAAGCTCCGTCGTCCTTCCGGAATTCCACCGGAAGCCCCACCACGGCCGGCTTCAGCTTCAATCGGGCGAGCAGCGCGCGCGTGGAATTCAGCCCCTCTCGCATGGCCTGTTCCAGGCTTACATCGACGCCCGGATACCCCGTCTTTGCCGCCAGTTCCGCGAATTCCAACCACTTCAAACGGCCGCCCACCAGCGTCCCATTCATGGAAAGGTACATATCAGCTCCTCAAAGGCGCGGTTGCCCCGCGCGCCCGGCGCGCCTATCGGTCCGCCTTTACCCCGGCTTCCGGAACCCGTATCCGCCACAAGTCCAGGTCCGATTGATATACCAGCACGTTCTTCTCTACCTCGAATATCGTCGCATACGCGCTTCGCGGAGCGTAGCCCGCCACCTCGTGGACGTCCCACCGTTCTCCGGCGCCGTCCGCGCTGATGGCCAGCAGACACCGCCGCCGGTGATCGGCCCTTTTTTCGTAATCCCTCCAGAATTGCTCGTCCGGATCCCGCGGCTGCACAATCTGTCCGTACGCCAGCGCCAGCCTGCCATCGCTCAGCATCAGCAGGTATGGATCGCACCCGGGTCCAATGCCCGGCGCGGGCGCCGCTCGGCTCCAGGTCTTCCCGTTGTCGCCGCTCCAGACCGTCATCAAAGGCGTGTAGTGGCCGGTCCGCACGATGCCGATCAGCCGTCCGTTGGCCAGCCTGGCCATCGACCACTCGTTGAACCCTTCGCTGTCGTCCCGCGCCTCCGCCGAGGGCACGGCCACGGAGGCCAAATAGCGCCAGGTCCGTCCTTCGTCGGTCGACCGCGCCGCGAACGCCCTCGCTTTGTACTTGATCTCCGACTTGCTCCGCGGGTTGGTCGGCGTGATCGTGTCCTGCTCGAAATTCCCGTACATGGCCGCCAGCAGAGAGCCGTCCGGCAACTCCACGATCCGGCGATGGAAGAACAATCCCACCCACTCGCCCCCGGCGCCCGGGTCGACCTTGCCCGCCTCCGGAATCGTCAGGATCGTCTCCTCTTCGCGCAGCGACTTCAGCCCGTCGGTGGACCGCCAGCTCTTGCCGGCGCAGCGGCCGCCCTCGCCGCAGACAAACTTCGTCTTGACCCCGAGAAACAGCCCTTTTCGCTGGAAATGGACGTTCATGCCTCCCTCGTGCAGCATGACGCCCCATGGTGGATCGTTCGCCTCGCGCACCCCGATCCGCCGCCCGCCGTCGGTCGACTTCAACGGACCGAGCAGATAGATGCTCCCCCCGGCATAGACGGATCGCGCGTACCGCGGCTTCTCGGCGGGCGCAATCTCCAGGCCGGCGGCCCCGGCCGGCGCCAGGCTCGCGAGCAGCCCGGCGACCAGTTTTGCGTGTCTTGCGTTCATCTTGGACGGCTCTTCGCCGCCCCTCAGCCTAGCATGCGCGGAACGGACCGTCCGAGGGGCGGCTCTTCCGCAGGGAGTTCGCTGCACGAGTCGATCCGGAAATCGATGTGCGGATAATCTCCACGGGCGACTTCTATCATGCGCGTCGAGATATCGATGTCTGTGACAATGGCGCCGCGATCGCTGAGCTGCTTGGACAGATACCCGGCGCCGCAGCCAGCGTCAAGCACCCGCAGCCCGTGGACGCTGCCGGCGAATGCCCACAGCACGGGATCGGAATTGAGCATGCGGTTGCTGTCGCCGGACGCGCCGACTTGAATCCGCCACTCGTCTGCCACGCGATTCCAGAAATCGCGAACCTCATCGGCGTCAAGCTGATCCATAATGCTTCCTTCCAGCTTACCCGCGCGGAACCGGCGGTTCGCCCGCCGGCGCCGTGGTAGGATGAGCGGTGAAATCGATACGGCCTGACCCAGATGAACATCCATCATGAGGAGACCGAGCAAGGTGTGGTGGTGATCCACGTGGTCGGCCGCGTGATGCTCGGCGACGAAAGCGCTCAGATCGAAAAGCTGGTGGGGGACCTCCTGGCGCAGGGCCGTAAGAACATCGTCTTCGAGCTTTCCGGCGTCACCCACATCGACAGCACCGGCATCGGCCGCTTCATCGCCTCCCTCAATCGGGTGATGCAGAGCGGCGGACAAATGCGGATGGCGGCCGCCGCCCCGATCGTCCGCGAGGGCTTCCGCGTCACGCGCCTGGACACCGTCTTTCAGTTCTTCCCCGACGTGGCCTCGGCTTGCGAGGGCTTTCGTTAGCCTCCTCTCCCGCGCAACGCTTGACAATGCCTGTGGCCCCCACGACGTGGGGCGAGCCTCCACGCTTGGATTGCGCCGGGATAGACCGGTCTGGAGTAGCGAATGAGAGAGTCGTACAGGGAAGGCGTGGCGAACCACCCTGGCCCCGAGCCATGTGGGTGCGGTCGTACGGCCGCACCGGAAGCGTTGTGGAAAACCGTCGCGTGGCGGGAAGGAACCAGGCACAAACTGAAATCCCGTTTTGCGGCGATCGAACGGACCCGTTTTTGCTCCTCTGCCCGCGCCGGCGGCTTGGAGCTATGCACGCGAGGATTCCGCCCGGGTTCCAGCCCCGAGGCTCGCCGCGTGCGCGCCGACCGCATAACCCGCAGTCCATTGCCACGCTTCGCATCAAGATCGTGCGCGCCCTGATTCGGCAGCTCTCCTGCTGCCCCTTCTGTTGCTCGCGCAACTCACAACACAGTAGTAATCGACATGATCGACTTCGGGACGGACATTCAGGCCGCCTTCGCCGCGCCCCGCATCGCGTTTGTCTCGCTCGACAACGTCCTTCAGGTGGAAGATTCGGTCCCCGCCGCGGTCCGCGACGAGCTTGCCACCCGCGGCCACAAGCTCTCGGTCGTCCCGTCCATCGGCCGCCTCCACGGCCTGGCCATCACTTACGACGATCAGGGCAGACCGGCAGGCTTCGAAGGCGGTGCGGACCCCCGCGGCGCCTCCCTCGCCAAAGGCTCCGACTACCCGGTTGAAGCAAGCCCCTCGCCTGGTCTCGCATCGCCGATCCGCTGGCGCCCTCGGCATCGGCCAGAACGTTGGTGTCGACGGCGACCTTCATTCGGCGTCAGGCTGCGGCCCTTCTTCACGGTGCGCAGCAGCTCTGAGAACCGGCGATTGGCTTCCGCTGCCGAGATCGCTTTGCTCACTCGGCGTTCACTTTGGTAGCGTTACTCACTATATGACGCCAGCGAAGCCAGTCGCGCCGGCGTTCCTCGCCCCCTCCCAATTCCAGCTCGGCCGGTTAACAATTCACAACCAATTGAAGGATCGTCAAGCCTTTCCCTCCAACCAGTTGCAGCCATTTCCCACACCCCCCGATCCGGTTTTTCCGCCTCGCCCGCTATAGTCAAGGCGCGATCGAATTCGCGAACTCCGCGCCAAACCGCGCAAAACGGAACGGAGCCGCCGCTCCGGCGCCGGCATCCTGCGGTCAGATGTGCCTGGCTATTCCTTACGGCACGGTCCTTGGCGTTTCCACGTTCATCGTTCTACAAAGGCCGGCGGCCAAGGCGATGTTCGGGGAGGCGCAAACGCAGCCTCCGCCGCAGCCGCTCTGACGTGAGGCGCGAACGGTCCGGCCGACCCCGTGGCCCGGGGGCCGCTCATCCTGGAGAGTGGACGCTGTGTCTCCGCTTGGCCCGTGCTTTCACCGACCGGTCACAGCCATGTGGAATTTCGCTAAGGCCCAGCGCCGCCGCGCACTTGGCGACGAAAGCCGGAGAACCGTCCATTGCCACCGCCGCCGGGCTATGCTATGATGAAAGTGCTTCGCATGGACCGCCTCCATTCGCACAGGTCCGTCAATTCCCCACGGAGTGAACATCACCGAAAGTGAGTTATACCGTTTTCCTTGGCAACCTACCCACCTGGGTGACCGCCGACGACATCAGGTCCTGGTTGCAGGCCGAGAGCCTTGTCGCCGACGCGGTCAAAGTGATTCGTAATCCGGAAACCCAGGAATCCAAAGGCTTCGCGTTCATCGACGCGCCCAACAACGACGAGATGAACGCCATCATCCGCCGGTTCGACCGAGCGCCCCTGGAAGACCGAATCCTGCGGGCCAACCGTGCCCAGCCGCCCCGCCCCAAAGGTCAGGTCGCCGGGCAGGGTCCCGCGAGAGAAACCGAGGAGCGCCAGCGCCGCGGAGGAAAAAAGCACCGGAGGACCGGCAAAGTTAACGCTCCCAAGAGCGCCTTCGCACAGGAACTCGCCAAAGCCCTCTGAACAGTGGCCGCCTCTTGAGCCCCAACCGCTTCTAGCGCCTGGTCTAGCGCCGGCGTCACGAAAGCGCTTTCCGGCTGCCTCTTTTTTCGCTGCATTTCGCGGTCCCAATCTGATCCGAACCTGCCGTTACCTCCGCTCCAACGCCTTCATCAATGGTATACTCTAGGCCGGGAACTTCGTGTCCGCGCAAGGTTTCCGCTTGGTTGGTCACCTCGGAGGGTGACATGTTCAATGATCTGCTGTTCATTCGAATTATC
This sequence comes from Bryobacteraceae bacterium, assembly GCA_026129905.1. GTDB lineage: Bacteria > Acidobacteriota > Terriglobia > Bryobacterales > Bryobacteraceae > JAHCHE01. Next base: position 64,102 of record JAHCHE010000011.1, read on the forward strand.
TTTTTGCTGGTCATCGCGCTTGCCGCTTTCTTCCTTCAGCCTTTCGGCCTGCCGAGAATTGGGGCCGCCGCCGCCGGTCTGGTGATCGGGGGGGCCGTCGTCCTCTTCGAGATCCGGCTCCGGCAGGTCAGTCTGAAGCGCTTGATCGGCGCCGCCATCGGTTCCGTCCTCGGAATCATCGGCGCGTACCTGATGTCTCTGGTCCTGGTGCAGTCGGTACCGGGCAGCTCCAGCACCATCCCCTTCATCCAGCTTGCAGTTCTGCTGCTGATGACCTACGTGGGCCTGATCGTAGGAGCGAACAAAGGCGACATGCTGAACCTCGCAGCCTTGGGGGGACTCTTTGGCGGCGAGAAAGCTTCGAAACACACCTTCAAAATCCTTGACACCAGCGTCATCATCGACGGCCGCATCGCCGATATCGCTGAAACCGGCTTTATGGAAGGCGCCATCGTCATCCCGCAATTCGTTCTCCGCGAGCTGCAATTGGTCGCCGATTCCGCCGAGTCCACCAAGCGCAACCGTGGCCGCCGCGGCCTGGACATCCTCCAGCGCCTGCAGAAAATGCCCGAACTCAACGTGCAGATACTCGAGGAGGATTTTCCCAACATTCGCGACGTCGACATGAAGCTCGTCGAACTCGGCAAGCTGTACGACTGCAAGATCGTTACCAACGATTTCAACCTCAACAAGGTTGCCAATCTCCACGGAGTGAATGTCCTCAACATCAACGAGTTGGCTAACGCGCTGAAACCCATCGTCCTGCCGGGCGAGTCCATGCGGGTCTTCATCTTGAAGGAAGGAAAGGAATACAACCAGGGAGTCGCTTACCTTGACGACGGTACCATGGTCGTGGTCGACAACGCGAAGAAGATGATCTCCAAAACGATCGATATCTCCGTGACCAGCGTCCTTCAGACCACCGCCGGCAAAATGATCTTCGGCCGTTACGACGAACGTGTCCACGCGGTCCACGAGAAGCCGGAGAAGCACGACCGGCCCGACCGGTCGCAGCGGGAGCGCACCGGCACTACCGCTTGACCGCGCCGCCGGGCCCGTTCGCCGGCGGAAAGCGCTTCCCCGGCCCCGGCTCGCCGGAGCCCTTGTTGCGGCGGCATCCGCGTATCGCTAGAATCAAAGACTTTGTGGCCCTAATCATGGAGGTTTAATGTCCGTAGCAGAGAAGGTGAAGGAAATCATCGTCGAGCAGCTCGGAGTGGACGAGAACCAGGTCGATGAGTCGGCCTCGTTTGTCGAGGACCTCGGCGCCGACTCGCTCGACATTGTCGAGCTGGTCATGGCCTTCGAAGAGAGCTTCGATCTCGACATCCCCGACGAAGACGCCGAGAAGATCGCCACCGTCAAGGACGCGATCGAGTACATCGACGCCAAGAAGGGGAAGAAGTAAAGGCAGCCATCCAGATATCCCCGGTATTCTGAACGAAGCGAGGTCTTCTTGCGCAGGGTTGTCGTGACAGGAGTCGGCTTGGTGTCCCCGCTCGGCATTGGTACCGAGCAGACGTGGAGCGCGCTGCTCGCCGGCCGCAGCGGCATCGGCCCCATTACCCAGTTCGATGCGGCGGACTTCAACTGCCGTATCGCCGGCGAGGTGAAGGATTTCGACCCCCTCACTTGGGTCGACCGCAAGGAAGCCCGCAAGATGGCCCGTTTCATTCAGTTCGCCATCGCCGCTTCCGAATTCGCCATGGCCGCCGCCGGCTTGAAGCTGACCCCGGAAGAAGCTTTCCGCACCGGCGTCTACATCGGCAGCGGCATCGGCGGGTTTGAAGTGATCGAGCGCGAGCACAAGAACCTGCTCGAGAAGGGACCCAACCGCATCTCGCCCCACTTTATCCCCGCCACCATCATCAATCTCGCTTCCGGCTACGTTTCGATCCGCACCGGCGCCAAGGGGCCCAATTCCGCCACCGCCACCGCCTGCACGACCAGCGCTCACTCCATCGGCGATTCGTTTCGCCTGATCCAGCGCGGCGACGCCGACGTCATGCTTTGCGGCGGGGCTGAGGCGTGCGTTACCCCCATGGGAGTCGGCGGCTTCGCTGCCATGCGCGCGCTGTCCCAGCGCAACGACGAGCCGCAACGCGCCTCCCGCCCCTGGGATCGCGAGCGCGACGGGTTTGTCGTCGGCGAAGGCTCCGGCATCCTCGTCCTGGAGGAACTCGAACGCGCCGCCCGCCGCGGCGCGCCCCTGCTCGCCGAGCTCGTTGGCTACGGCATGAGCGGCGACGCCTTCCACGTCACCGCGCCCTCGGAGGACGGCGACGGCGCCGTGCGCGTCATGAAGAGCGCCCTCGCCGACGCGGGCCTCCAGGCCGAGCGGATCGATTACATCAACGCCCATGGCACCTCCACTCCGGTCGGCGACCGGATCGAAGCGCTGGCTGTCAAGCGCGCCTTCGGCGACTATGCCGGCAAACTCGCCGTCAGCTCTACAAAATCCATGACCGGCCACCTGCTGGGCGGCGCCGGCGGCCTCGAAGCCGGCATCACCGTCCTCGCCATCCGCGACCAGATCGCCCCGCCAACTATCAATTACGAGTTCCCCGACCCGGCCTGCGATCTGGACTTCGTGCCCAATGCCGCCCGTCCGATGAAAATCGATCATGCTCTCTCGAACTCCTTCGGCTTCGGCGGAACTAACGGATGTCTGATCTTCAAGCGATTCGCGGACTGAGCGTCCCATGCGAATTCTCGTTGCCGTTAAGCAGGTGATCGGGCGTGACGCGCCGCTCCGCGTGAATGCCGCCCGGACGTGGGTCGAGGAAAACGACGCCACCTTCGAGATCAACGAACCGGACGCCTATGCGCTCGAGGCCGCGCTCCAGCTCAAGGAAAAACACGGCGGGGAAGTCGCCGTGCTCTGCGCCGGACCCGAGCGGGCGGCCAAGACCATTCGCGAGGCTCTTGCCAAGGGCGCCGACCGGGCCGTTCACATCGAACTGCCGGAAGCCGCCGCCCTCGATGCCCTCGGGACGGCCTCCCTGCTGGCCCGCGCCGCCGAAGCCGAAAAGCCCGACCTGGTCCTGACCGGCCTCCAGTCCGACGACCTCGGATTGGGCCAGACGGGCGTCGTCATGGCCGAACGCATGGGTCTGCCGCACGCCACCATCATCATGGAAATCGATTTCCGCGGCGCTGCCGTTCGCGTCAAACGGGAACTCGAGGGCGGGTGGTTTCAGTACGTCGAGATGCCCGTCCCCGCCGTCCTCACCATCCAGTCGGGCATCGCCAAATTGCGCTACGCGACCCTGATGGGCATCAAGAAAGCCAGGTCCAAGGAGATCAAAACCCTCGCCGCCGCCGATCTTGGCATCCCATCTCACCCCGCCGCCGTCATCGAGCGGCTCTACATGCCCCCCCGCGCCCGCCAGGCGCAGATCGTCGAGGGAACGCCCCAGGAAAAGGCCGCGCGCCTGGTTGACAAGCTCCGCACGGAAGCGAGGGTGTTATGAGCGTCCTCGTCATCGCCGAGCACGCCGACGGCGCTCTACGCCGCATGTCCTGGGAAGCCGTCGCCGCCGGCCAGGAACTCGCGCGGGCGCTGGACATCCCCTGCTCCGCCGCGGTGGCCGGCCACAACGTCTCCGCGCTCGCGGGCGAGCTTTCCTCCGCCCGGCTCGAACGCGTCTACGCGGTCGAACACCAACTGCTGGACGCCTATACCCCCGACGGCTACGCCCGCGCGTTTGAACTGCTCGTCCGCCACGCCGCTCCGCGGTTCGTCCTGCTGCCGCACACCTACCAGGTCCGCGACTTCGCTCCGAAACTCGCCACCCGCTTCGAGCGCGTCCTGCTCAGCGACGTGATCGCATGCCGCGTCGAGGACGGCAAGGCCCTCTTCACCCGCCAACTGTTCCAGGGTAAGCTCAACGCGGACGTCAGCCTCGGCGGCGAGCCGCCGTATTTCATCTCCGTGCAGGCCGGCGCCTGGCGCGCCGATCAGGTCTCCCAAGGCGAGTCCCAGGCGGAAACCTTCGTCCCGGAACTTGCCGCCGGCGCGATCCGCACCCGTCCCGAAGAGCCGTTCCAGGAAGCCAAACGCGCGGTGGACCTCTCCACCGCCGAACTCATCGTCGCCGTCGGCCGCGGCATCCAGGACAAGGACAATCTCCACTTGGCGGAGGACCTTGCCCGCGCGCTAGGCGCGGAACTGGCGGCCTCCCGCCCCATCTGCGACAACACCTGGCTCCCGATGGAGCGCCAGGTCGGCAGCTCCGGCCAGACCGTCTCGCCCAAGCTCTACGTCGCCGTCGGCATCTCCGGCGCCATCCAGCACCTGGTCGGAATGAAAGGTTCCCGCACCGTGGTGGCCATCAACAAGGACCCGGATGCCCCCATTTTCGACGTCGCCGACTACGGCATCGTCGGCGACCTGTTCGAAGTCGTCCCCCTTTTGACTGCGGAACTTCGCAAGGCCAAAGGCGGCTGACGATTCGCTCTCTGCTTCCGCACTGCCAGAGTCCTGTTGCAGAGGGGGGCTTCAGCCCGCCGGATTATCCCCGGCGCCCTCCCACACCGCCGGACGCGGTTTTCCGCATCCGGCGGTTGAAGCAGGCGGTTTGACCAGCGCGACCGAACGCCCCTGTCTTAGAAGAGGAACTTCAAACCGAACTGAATGGAACGGGCGTCGCGGGCGGCGTTGGCATAGCCGAAATCGGCCGTTCCGAAGCCGTTGCGATAGCCGCTCCACTGGGTGTGGTTGAAGGCATTGAAGAACTCGCCGCGGAACTGGAGCTGGCCGCTCTCCCATCCCAGCGGGATGTTCTTGAAGACGGAGAGATCCCAGTTGTTGAGGCCACCCTGGCGCACGATGTTGCGGGCAGCGGAGCCGAAGCGGCCGCGCTCCGGTTGCGCGAAGGCGGTCGGGTCGAAGTAGCGCTCCCGGATGCGCTGGGCGGACGGCAGGTTCGGGTCGCGGATGACGTCGGGGCGGTACGGACCGCCGCCGATGCCGGCGTTGTCGCCGGGCAGGGTGATGTTCAGCGGTATTCCGCTCTGGAAGGAACTGATGCCGGAGAAGGTCCAGCCGCCGAGCGCGTGTCGCGCCGCCCGGCCCCAGTCCCTTGGCGTCGGGATCTCATAGACGTAGCTCAGGATCAGCATCTGCCGACGGTCGAAGTTGCTGTTGGCGCGTTCGAGCTTGGTGTTGTAGGAATCCTGGTGCGAGGTGCCGGGAACGTCGCCGCTGACGTAATCGAGGGCGTGCGACCAGGTGTAGGAGGCCTGCAACGTCAGGCCGCGGTAATTCTCGGTTCTAAGGCTGAATTGCAGCGAGTTATAGCTGGAACCGGTGGAGTTTTCGTAGCTGTTGATGTTGCCCCAGCCGACGAACGGCCGCACCTGGTTGACGATGGCTTGGCCGGCGAGCACGCGCGCGGCGCCTTCCGGCGTCGGTTGGTTGATGTTGCGGCCGGTCTGCAGGTGGGCGGCGCTGGTTCCGACGTAGGATGCCGAAGCCACCACGCCGGAGGTCAAACGCTGCTGGATGCCGAAATTGTACTGGTGGATCTTGGGCAGCTTGTAGGGACCGTCATAGGTCTGGAGATTACTGGGGAAACGACGCTGCGCGCCGCCGCCGGGATTGCTGAGCGGGGCGCCGAAGATCTGGGCGGTGAACGAATTCGGCGGATTGGGGCCGACGTTATAGACGTCGTTGCCCTGGATGCGCTCCGTGTAGATGCCGTATCCGAAGCGGACCACGGTGCTCTCGCCCCAGGGCCGCCACGCAACGCCGATGCGCGGGAGGAACGTGTTCCAGTAGTTCTGAACGATGCCGCGCGGGATGCCGTCCTTGCCCGCCTGCGCGATGCCGTTCAGCGGATCGTAGTCGCCCACCAGTTGGCCGTCGGAGAGCACGGTGGGCGCGCGCGCCGGGTTGTACAGTCCGGGATAGAACGCGGCCAGGAGGTCGTCCTTCTCGAAGGCGTGCGGCAGCATGTCGTAGCGCAACCCGAGGTTGATGGTTAAGCGCGGCGACGCGCGCCAGGAGTCGTTAATATTCAGGCTGCCGCTGCGAGCCATGTAAGTGGGCGAAGTCTGCCTCTCGAGTTCGCGGTACTCGAACGACCGGCCGAGCAGAAAGTTGGCGAAGTCGTGCCCGACGACGTCGTTGTTGAAGTAGAAGTCGCCATTGGTGAGGCCGAAAAGGTCCTGGCGCTTGGCCAGGGGCATGAACTCGCCGCCCATGCGGAGGGTGTGCTTTCCGCGGTTCCAGATCAGGCTGTCGCGGACGATCCAGGTGTCCAGGTTATTCGTCCATGGCCAGGAGCCGGTGTCGATGGTGACGCCCGTGACGCCCTGCAAACGGATGTTGGGGATGCGATTGGCGTTGTTGCCCTCGTACAGTTCGGGAATGTTCAGGCCGGCGGGGCGCTGAAAATTCCCGCTGGGATTCAACTGGAGAGGCTGCCGGGAGAAGCTGAGCGAAGCCTCGTTCACGATGTTCGGAGTGAAGGTGGACGTCCACTGACCGTGGTAAGCCTTGGGCTGGTTGGTGAACAGGGTGCCGATGGTGGGATAGGTCTGCCCGCCCCACTGCGTCGTCGGGAACTGCTGCTGGGTGGTGTCGTGGACGAAGCGGAAGAAGATCTGGTTCCGCTCGTTGACGTTGTGGTCGACTCGCAGGATCTCCTCCCGCACGTTGATCGGCTGACCGCCGACGCCGGCCCAGCGGTTCCCCTCCGCGTTCGGCAGCGGGAACACGAAATTCGGATCGGCCAACAGCGTCGCGTTCGGGTCGATGCGGGCAGCGGGAATCGTGTTGTTCGGGAACGGCTGGTAGAGATTGGTCGCCGGGTCGAGTTCCGTCGTCGGATCCCGGATGATCTGGGTGGCGGCGCTGAAGTTTCCGGTGCGGTACGCGGCCGGAATAGCCGGCTGGAAGTAGACGGCTTCACTGCGGAGTTTGCGCCATTCCTGGTTCCAGAAGAAGAAGGTTTTGTTTCGGTCTTTGTTGTATCCGGGCAGCACCACCGGGCCGCCGAGGTTGTAGCCGAAATTGTTGAACCGCAACTTCGCCTTGGGGCTGCCGTTGATGTTGCGGAAGAACTGGTTGGCGTCGAGCTTGTCGTTGCGCAGGAATTCGTAAATCGTGCCGTGGAAGTCCCGCGTTCCGGACTTGATCGAGAGATTGATCTGGCCGGCGGCGCCGAAGCCCATGTCGGCGTCCGAGTTGGCCGTGCTTACCTTGAATTCGGCGATCGCATCCACCGACGGCAGAATCTCCACGCAGCCGCCGCAGCCACGGTCGTAGTTCTCCTGACCGTCGACGCGCCAGACGTTGTGGCTGGATCGCAAACCATTGAAGTTAATGCCGGCGTTCGCCGTCACTCCGACGGGCGTGTTGAAGGCCGGTTGGGTGGAAGATGCCCCCGGAATCAGCGCCGGCAGTTGCAGAAAGCTCCTGCCGTTCATCATCAGGCTCTGGACCTGCGTCCCGGACACCACCTGCTCCACGGTCGCGGTTTCGGTCTGAAGACTGACCGTCTCGCCCACGACTTCAATCGTCTCGGCGACTTGGCCGACCTCAAGCCGCACATCGACGCGGAGCTGATCCCTCACGTTCAGCACGATGTCCGTCTGACGGAAGGTTTTGAAACCCGATGCGGAAGCTTCCACCGTATAGGTCCCCGCGTTCAAGGTCGGCGCGAGGTAGGTGCCGGTGGTGTCGCTGGCCACGGTGCGCGAGACGCCGGTTTCCTGTTGCGTCACCTTGACGGTAGCGCTGGGCACGACCGCGCCCGTGGAATCGGTAACGAGACCAACAATGGAGCCCAGGTTCTGGGCGTTGGCGGTGGTGGAGACCAGCGCCAGACAAAGCAGAACCCCGAGCCACACTTTCTCTTGAAGATGCGCTTGCATGTTTTACCCCCCTGCCGGCCGCTACAGCAGCCGGTACAGAATATCTATCACGCTATGTAAGCGCTGTCAAGAATTTGTTTTGAGGCCAAACTATATTTGTTGTCAAGAAGGGACGACGCAAAGAGGTTGCCGTGGCGTGGAGGGGCTCGATGGGGGCGGCTTCAAGCCGGGATTTCGCGGTTGCCGCCGAAGTCTTTTTGCAGCACGAGAGCGATGGTACCCTTCAGGCGGGCCATGCCGTCTTCGTGGGCGGGGATCACCAGCGGCGGCGAACTGCCGGGTAGAGCCTGCGCGCGCACCTGTGATTCAATGACGGGACCGAACCGATGCCAGGAGCGGGTCAGGTCGCCGACCACTACGATCCGCTCCGGGGCGAGTCCGGCGACTATCATGCGCATGCCCCGGCCGAGATAGTGCGCCATTCTCTCCAGGGCCGCTTTGGCCTTGGCGTTACCCTGGTCGGCGAGCGAGAGCAGGTCCGGAAAGTTCAAGCCGCTGGCGCCGGCGCCGGACTCGAGGAAATAGCGCAGCGCGGCGCGGTTGGAGCCGAACACCTCCCAGCAGCCGCGGCCGCCGCACCCGCAGACCGGCCCCTCCGGATCGAGCGGGACGTGTCCAAATTCCCCGGCCATCCCGTCGAGGCCGCGAGCCAACCGCCCGTTCAGGAAGATGCCCGTACCGATGCCCTCGGAGACGGTCACCACCACCAGGTTCCGGCACCCCTCCATGCGTCCGAACCAGACGGCGGCCAAAACGCAGGCGTTCGCCGCGTTTTCCAACTCGACTTCGAGACCGGTCGCTCTGGCGATTGGGGTGCGGATGTCGGTCGCCGGCCATTTCAGGTTGGGAGCGAAGACCAGGCGGTCCGCGTCCCGCCCAATGCGTCCGGGCAGGCTGACGCCGATGCCTTCCACTTTTCGGTCGCCGCAGGAGTGAATCAGCCGCTGGACGCGCTCGATGATGGACCGGATGGCGGCTCGCGGATCGGACGGCGTGGACAACGTCTCCTGGCTGGAAAACTGTCCGTTGACGTTGGCCAAAGCCACGGTGGTGTAAATCGGGCGGATATCGACGCCGACAATGACGCGTTCGTCGTTGAGGCGCAGGAAGGTCGGGCGGCGGCCGCGTGGAAGGCGTCCGGTGGGGCCCTCCAGCACCCAGTTCTCGGCGATCAGTTGTTCGACGATCAGGGAGATGGTGCTGCGCTGGAGTCCGGAAACACGCGCCAAATCGGCGCGCGAGATGGGTTGCCGGGTTCGGATCAGGTTGAGAACGATGCGCCGGTTGATGCCGCGAACCACCTCGCTCGAGGCGCCGTGGGCGCGGCCCAGTTCCAATGTCTCGACCATTTGTTCAATCACTGAAGTTTATACGAAAAAGGATCGCCGATGTTTCAACAGTCCTACAAATCTACGGCGGACGCCAGATAGCCGCCATCCACCATGATGCACTGTCCGGTGAGAAAGCTCGCGCCGTCGGAGGCCAGCAGGACCGCGGCGCCAACCAGTTCCTCGGGCTTTCCGAACCGTCCCGTGGGAGTGCGGGCGAGCATCGCCTTCCCGCGCGGGGTTCCAGTCACGATGTCGCTATTCATCTCCGTGGGAAAGATGCCCGGCGCGATGGCGTTGACGCAGATGCCGTCTTTGGCCCACGGCAGCATTCCTCGATGAGCTGCGCCCGGCGGGCGTAGCGCGGGCGCCGTGTTCGGCCAACCCGAGCGCGATAGTCCGCTTCGTCTCCGAGTTGGTCCGTTACCAGGTTTTCGATCCCGCCGGAACTTGAGTCAACGATGTATCGGTGTCGATTCATCGCTTGAGCGACTCGGTTTCCGCTGCTCTCAAGAGAGGGAAGGTCAAGAGGACACGTGGATGCGATCCCTCTCAGCAAACTGGGGGCTACGCGGGTGGGTGACAGGACGTTGATCTTCGGTAAGGAACCTCAGTTAATCCTAGCCTCCGCTAGACGCTTTCCGGCTCCGGATGGATCCAGGGTTTGCGGTACGGCCGCCGCAGCAGGCGGTTCGCCTCCTCGTCGCCCACCACCCGGTGTTTCACCGGATCCCAGGTTAGGGTCCTGCCGAGTTGTAGCGATAGGTTCGCCAGAATGCAGCTTGCGCTCGATATGTGCCCCTGCTCGATGTCGGCCACCGGTTTGCCGCGCGAGGCGACGGCGGCCAGCAGATCTTTCATGTGGTAGCGGATCGCCGGGGCGACGTGCCTCTCGAGCGCTTCCTCCGTCTTGTCCTCCGGGTACTCCTCGAGCTCGTACTTGACGTCTTTGTGAACCGTCTGGGCGCCCTTCTCCATCGGGGTGAAGTCGTAGCGAAACACGCTGGCCTTCAACGTGCCCTTGTCGCCGTAGAAGGTCGCTCCCCAGGGATAGTCCGGATCGGGCGGATGGCCCCAACTGCGGTGCTGCCAGACCACCTTCAGGTCGTCGTACTCGAAGGTTGCCGTCTGCGTGTCGGTGATGTTGGCCTTGCTCTTCTTGTCGATCAGAATCCCGCCCGCCGACGAGATCCGTTTGGGCCAGCCCAGGTCCAGCATCCAGCGCACCATGTCGAACATGTGGATGCACATGTCGCCCACGATGCCGTTGCCGTATTCCATGAATGCGCGCCAGCTTCGCGGATGCGCCAGCGAATTGTACGGCCGCATCGGCGCCGGGCCCGTCCACATCTCGTAATCGAGATTCGCGGGCGGCGCCGTGTCCGGCGGGTTCTCCCGCGTCCGCATGTGGTAGTAGCAGTAGGTCTCCACCAGCGCGATCCGGCCGAGCTTGCCTTGCTTGATGAAGCGGTCGCGCGCCTCCGCCAGGTGCGGCGTGCTGCGCCGCTGCGTGCCCACCTGGACCACGCGCCCGTACTTGCGCGCGGCGGCCACCATGGCCTGGCCTTCGACGACGTCCACGCTGATGGGCTTCTGGACGTACATGTCGATTCCCGCCTTGGCCGCCTCGATCATCGGCAGCGCGTGCCAGTGATCGGGCGTGGCGATGATGACCAGGTCCAGGTCTTTCTGCCGGAGCATTTCCCGGTAGTCCGCGAAGGTACGGGGCTTCTTCTTCGACGCCTGCCGCGTGGCGACCATATCCGCCGCCTGGGCCAGCATCGTTTTGTCCACATCGCACAGCGAGACCACCTCGACCGGCGCCACCTGAATAAGCCGGAACAGGTCGCACTTGCCATACCAGCCCGAGCCGATCAGGCCCACGCGTTTCGGTTTCTCGTCGGCGAACGGCGCCGCGTACGCCGCGGCGGCCAACCCGGCGGCGCCGGAGCGCAGAAATCGACGTCGATCCATCAATGATTTCTCCTTCTCGGGAAATGAGGCAAAGATCAGTATACTTGGCTGCGCGCCGGGGACGAGCCCAGCTATCAAAACGGATAGGCCGCCAGGCGCGCCTGGCCCGCCGGACGAACTCATTGATAACATCGTCCGTTAGCGCCGGAAATCTCGCACGCACGCGCGGACGGTTTGCCGGCGCTTCGCGCGCAATCTGTGCTGTGGGGGAACGCAATGGCCGCTGACCGGCAACATGCCCATCATCTAAAGACTCCCCCCACGCCTGATGGCTAAGCGTGTTGTTGGGACCGAGCAGGCCAAGACCGATATTCGCGCCATCGATCAAACTATCGCTTTGCGGATCCTCAAGACTCTGGCGTTCCACTTATGCGGGGGCGCGAACAGGCGGGCAGACGCGTGCTCCTCGTGTGACATCGCTTCACCGACCCGCGACCAGGCATTGCGCGGGAGGTTCACTCGGGATCCCTCGGATCGTTGAACAGCACCGTAAGCGCTATACTGCCGTGGCCCCGCTGCGGGAAATATTCCGTGCTGCGGCTTCCTGGATTGAGATTTGACGCGGTGTCGTCCGGCGGAAACAGGATCAGCGAACGGAGGAACTCGAGCATGTCCTGGCGATCGAGCCGGCTCAGCGCCGCATAGGCATCCCGCGCCGCCTGCGCCTCGCCGCCGTGCCTCAGGATCACGTCGTTCAGCGTCATGCTGCGCCCGTCGTGTCCGTATGGGGGGGTACTGCCGACTCCCCACAGCGGAAGCGTCATGAACTCGTTGCGCATCGTGCCGTCGTAGTCGCGCTCATGGAAGTCCGGGCCGAGATCGTGCCGTTTAAAATCCGTGAAGATGTCGCGCACAAGAAACGGTTTTCCGGCGGGCTGCTTAACGGAGGGGTGCCCGCTCGAATCCTCTACGGTTTCGAACAACGGTGTGGCCGTCGCGAATAGGCTGTTGAACATTCCGTTTACCGGATCGTGCACTGTCTCGACGTCCGCAACCCGGCGGTCGTGATCGATTTTCAGATCGCTGACGTGGCAGGAAGCGCATCCGACTTGGTTGAAGACGTCGCGCCCGCGCGCCGTCCCCTCATTCTGTTCCCCGAGGGCAGGCTTCAAATAGTTGAGCAGGTAGAACTCCAGGAAGTCCACGGCGGCCTGCGGCGCCTCATTCGCGACACCGTCCTCGTCAGGGTCGGCTTGCGCATCCGTGGCCGGCGGAGAATCGAGCTTATCCAGATAACCGTCCACGACCATGCCGGCCGGCGTCACGATCCGCCCGCCGGCGGCAGCTTGGGTCAAATCGGAATCCACGGCCTGCAATCCCATCTCGTTCTGTAGAGCGCCTACGATGAAATCGCGAATGGAATAGGCGCCGCCATGGGCAAAAAACGGCCGGACTCGCAGGTCGGGGTCCACCCCTTTGACGTTCGATACATCCACTCTTCCGTCTGGATTGGCCGTGATCTCCCCGAACTCAACGCCTTTGGCGCGCAGCGTCCTGACCACGCGGGACTGCGTCATACAGGCGGCTCGGATGGCCTCCGCGCGCTGGACGCGCAGTTCCGCCGTCATTTCGTCGCCCAACATTTCGCGCAGCCCGAGTCCGAACAGATGCGGTGCATTCCGGCTGTCGGGCCGCGTGACGACAACGCCGCCAAAACCAGCGGAGCCGCGCGGCAGGCCGTGACATCCGGCGCAACTGTCCGACAGGCCGGCGCCAATCGCCAGAATCGTGTTGATGTCTCCTTGTCCGTCTCCCACGATCGGCCCGTGGCCTTGCTCTTTGCTGAACTTGCGGTTAAACAACTGGCGTCCCCGGCGGATTGCGCGGAACGGATCACGCGCAATGATGAAGGATGAGGAATCCGGCGTGGACCAGTCTCCTCGTCCGGCGCCGATCTGCTCGGCGTAGGACTTGCGAATCCCTTCGCCCTCCGCGTTGGGTGATCGAGTGTGATCAATGAGTTGCGCCGATGCGGAAATTGACAGCAGCAGCGCCAGCGATCCCGAAATGCCGATCTCTTTGGCCGCCATGGTAAGCACTCCCGTTCCCTCTGCTTCGTTGGCCCACAAGCGGACTGAACCGCCAATTTCCACCCGCCCCTTCCGAGCGCGTCCTGCGCTGACTGGTGCGTGACGGTCTTCCCAGTACGAGCGATCGGCTCAGGTACTTGAAGGTTCGTCAACCTAGTGACCGGTGACTCGCTGTTGTTACGTGCTGGAGGGGTGCTGTGGTAACCGTGGCGCTCGCCGATGCTGAGTGCCCGCTGACGCCGCCGCGCTGGACCGCCGTGCTACGCTGGCGCTTTGAGGTGATGCGATGAAGCGCGTTTGGGCTGCCGCGATCCTGGCTCTGCCGCTGGCGGGGCAACTTCCGCCGCCGAATCAAGCCGGGGTGGCGATGGGCCACCTGCACCTGCTGGTGAAAGACGTCGCAGCCAGCCGCAAGCTGTGGGTGGAGGGGCTCGGCGCGACTCCGGTGATGCTCGGGCCGATGGAATTGCTGAAGTTCCCCGGCGCGCTGGTGGCTTTGCGCGAGGGCGAGCCCAACGGAGGCACGGAAGGGTCTGTGGTGAACCACCTCGGCTTCGCGGTTCGCGACCTGAAGGCGGCCGAGGCGCGGTGGAGGGCCGCCGGGGGTGAAGTCTACGAGCGGCGTCCGCAGCCGAACCAGCTTTTCCTGCGCCTGCCCGGGGACGTCAAGGTCGAGCTTACGGAAGACCCGACGCTGGAGGTTCCCATCGCCCACCATCACGTGCATTTCTATACGGCCGCCGTCGAAGAAGCGCGCGACTGGTACGTCAAGACGTTCGGCGCGAAGGCGGGCCGCCGCGGACGCTTCGAAGCCGCCGACGTGCCCGGCGCGAACCTGTCGTTTTCGCCGGCGCAGGAGCCGCCCGGCGGAACCAAGGGGCGGGCGCTCGATCACATCGGGTTCGAGGTGAAGGGGCTCGAGGCGTTCTGTAAGAGACTCGAGCAACAGGGGGTGAAGTTCGACATCCCCTACAGCCACGTCGAGAGACTCGGCATCGATATCGCGTTCTTCACCGACCCCTGGGGCGCCTACATCGAGCTGACCGAGGGCCTCGACAAGCTGTAAGCCATGCGCGCCGCGCTCTGCCTCGCCCTCGCCGCCTTCGCCGCCACCGCCGCCGAAAGGATCGAAACGGTGGCCGGAACGGGCGAAAAGCAGCTCGGGCTATTCGAAGGCCGCGCGGCGCAGGTGAACATCGGTCAGCCCTTCGGCGTCGAGTTCGGTCCGGACGGAGGGCTCTACATTACGGAGGTCGAGAACCACCGGGTGCTGCGGCTCGACCTCGGTTCCGGCGCGGTCAAGACCGTTGCGGGTTCCGGGCGCAAGGGGCACTCGGGCGATGGCGGTCCGGCGGCCGAGGCCGCCCTCGACGAACCGTACGAGGTCCGCTTCGACGGCGCAGGCAACATGTACTTCGTCGAGATGGCCGGCCAGGTGATCCGGCGCGTCGACAAGGCCGGCGGACGGATCGCAACCATCGCGGGGACGCCCGGCGTGAAGGGATTCGGCGGCGATGGCGGTCCGGCGGCCAAGGCCGAGTTCAGCAACCCGCACTCGATCGCGATCGACTTGGAGAAGAATCACCTGTATGTGGCCGATATCGGCAATCACCGCATCCGGCGGATCGACCTGCGGACAGGCCTGGTGGAAACGGTCGCGGGCAACGGCGAGGCCAAGCTCCCGCAAGAGGGCGTCGCGGCCGGCACCCCGATGATGGAGCCCCGCGCGCTGTACATCGAAGGGCGGAACTTGTGGATCGCGCTCCGCAACGGCCACAGCGTGTGGAAGATGGACCTCGATACGCGGCGGCTCGAGCGCATCGCCGGAACCGGAGCGCAAGGCTACAGCGGCGACGGCGGGCCCGCGAAGCTGGCCACGATGAACGGGCCCAAAGGCATCGCCGTTTCGGGCGGGCACGTCTACGTGGTCGACACCGAAAACCAGGCGATCCGGGACATCGACCTGAAGACGCGCACAATCCGCACCATCGCCGGGTCCGGACCCGCCGGCCGCGGTTACGGTGGAGACGGCGGGCCGGCGACGGAAGCGAAGTTGGACCGGCCGCACGGGATCTGCGCCGGACGCGACGGCGCGGTCTACATCGGCGACACCAACAACCACCGCGTCCGGGCGATCCGCTGACGCCGCCGGATCAGTTGGACAGCCGGGCCAGCGTTGTTCGGGCCCCGAGGTGGTCCGGGCTCGCCTTGAGCGCCTCCGTCATGGCCTCCCTGGCCTTGGCTTTTTCTCCCAGGCCGAGGTAGCCGAGTCCGGCCACGTAGTTGGCGAGCGCAAGGCGGCCGCGCTGCGACTGCTGCTCGCCGAACGAGGCGAAGTAATCGATCTTGGCCGAGGATTGCCGGAGCGCCTGCGTTCCGTCCTTCACCAGGCCTTCGAAGATCTCCTTCGCTTTGTCCGGTTGCCCGAGCTTCTGGTTGGCCAGGGCGCGGTAATAGGCTTGCACGCTGTCCTCGGAAACGCCGGTAGCCGCGACGCCCCAGCGCCGCCTCACGCGCTCGGCCGCCGAAGCGCGTTGCCATGCTTTGCGGGCTTTCTCCAGGTCGTTTTGGGCCGCCTGCGCGACGCCGATCCAGTACGACGCTTCCGCCTCGCGCCCGCCGCTGCCGACGCGTTCCGACGGCAGGTTGCCGGGAATGGCGAGCGCCGCCTCGTAATCGGCCAGCGCCTCCTTGTACTGCTTGGCTTCCAGGCGCTGATGGCCTCGCAGAAGGTGCGCTTCGGTCCAGTAGTCGGCGACGTTCAGAGAGCCGCCCTCCCAAACCGAGTACACCCGCCCGGTCATGAGCTGGATGGCTTCATCGTACTTGCCCATGATGACCTTGAGAGTCACGGACCGGGAGAGGGCGTCGTCGCGTTCCGAGACCACGGCGTGGTTTCTCTCCAGCAGCGCCAGCCGTTTTTCCGGCGGCGCTCCGGCGGCTTCGTAAAGCTGGTCGAGTTCGTAGAAATGGATCGGGTACTTGTGCGGGAGCGAGACCGCTTTTTCGAGGCTGGCTATAGCTTTTTCGAGCGAGTTGCCTTTCTGCTGGTGCGAATAGGCGATGCCCAGATTGCGATGGACGATGGGGAACGAAGGATCGAGGGCGGCGGACGCCTCCCACACCTTCACGGCTTCGTCCGGCTGCCAGTCGAACAGGACGTTGCCCAGGTAGTAGGGCGCGCGCGCGTCGCGCGGATTGGCGCGCATCGCTTCGCGGAGAACGTCGATGGCCTCGGGCTGGAACGGGAAGACATACTCCGGCGGCGCCTTCGCGGCGAGCTGGTAGTATTCTCCGGCCTTCTGCCGGTCGCCCAGTTTCCCGGCGAAATAGCCGAGATAGTAGTAGGCCATGGGCGAAACCTTAGACTTGTCGGGGGCGGCGGAAACCAACTGGGCGAGCACGGCCGTTCCGTCCTGCCACAGGCCCGCGTTCAGGTACTCGGCGGCGGTCTCGGCCGCGGTGGCCGGGTGCGTGCTCATGGTGGAGGCCAGGGGCCCGGCGTCGGCGACGCTCTTCGAAAGCAGCCAGCGTTCCGCCATCGCGCGGACATCCAGCGGGTCCGTCTTTCGGAACGCCGTGGCGAGCGTCTGCCGCGCTTCGTCGCCGCGTCCCAAGTGGCGCAGGACGGCGGCCTTCAGATTGAGGGCGCGCACGTTCAGGGCATTGGCTTCGAGCGACCGCTCGACCAGGTCCAGCGCATCGTTCAGCTCGCCGCGCATCGTGGCGATCTCGGCCAGCGTGAAATACCCGGCGGCGCGCCACTGCATGCTCCAGGTGGCCTTGTACAGCGCCTCGTAGGCTTCGTCGAACTTCTGCTGCGCCTTCAGCGCCACGCCGAGGTAGTACTGGGCCTCGGCGTCCTTGGGCGTGGCGTAGCGAGCGGTGAGCCGTTCGAGCGCCGTCCGGAAGAGCTTTTCGGCCGCGGCGAAGCGGGCCTTCTTCAGATAGTTGATGCCGAGGGCCGTGTTCACCCGCACATCGAGCGGGTCGCGCCGCAGCGCCTCCTCCCAATAGGGATCGGGATCGAGCGCGGGGTTGTGGAACTGCTCGATCCAGAGTCCGGTGAGGTACAACTCCTCGTTGGTCTTGATGTCCTTCGGCGCGGCGGGCTCCTTAACGGGCTCCGGCATCGGCTTCTTCTCGAGGCGGACCGGCTGATAGGAAACCAGCTCCTTGCCCGCGGCGGAGATCGAAGCGCGCAGGTCGTGCTCTTTGACGCCGGCGGGCACGGCGACCTCCTTCAGGTAGGGCTTGCCCGGATTGATTGAGACGTTCTCCTGAAGAAGGACCTTATCGCCGGCCTTGAGCAGGACGGTGGCCGATTCGTGAGCCGCCGGAGTATAGAAACCGACTTTCGCCTTGCCGCCGGCCACTTCGAGATTCACCGCCGCCTTGAGGTTGGCGTTCTTGACGCCGCCGATATCGCGGAACGGATACCAGTTCATCTCGAACGACTTCACTTCGTAGGGCGCCAGCCAGCTATAGTCGGGCTGATTGTCGGAATACGCGCCGACCATGACCTCGATGTAGGGGCCGTCGTTGTCGGTGAGGATGTGGTCCCACATGCGGCCGCGCGGACCGTTGCCCCACGTCCACAGCTTCTTGCCGGGAACGATGTGGTGATCGGCGACGGCCATCGTGCCCGCGCGCTTGCCGTGGTCGTAGCCGGCGACGAAGTCGTCCTCGTAGTTCCAGGCGAAGATCGAGTTGGCGGAGATGTGGTTCTTGAACCAGCTCACGTCCACGCCCTTGCCGAAGTCCCAGCCGCCGTAGCGGCCGGTGGATACGGGCCAGGTAGTGAATTCGCGCTTGTGGTGATGCGTGCCGAACTGGGTGCTCGGCGGAAAGATCACCTGGTAGTCCTCGTTGACGTGCACCGCCACGTTGGCGAAGCAGAGCATGGTGTTGACCACAGGCGTCCGGTTGACGATCCGGAGCTTGGCTTCCATGTGCGCGGAGCCGGGATGCAGCGTGTAGCCGACGGCCCAGCGCATGCGGTGCCGGACCTCGAGTTCGCCCACCCACACCGTCTTGCTGCCGTCGGCGTTCTCCTCGACGTGGTACTGCACGGGGATGAAGGTGCTGGCGCGGTGGTGGTGGGGGATGTTCCACTCGATGCCGCCGGAGATCCACGCGCCGATAAGGCCGATGAGGGCCGGCTTGATTACGTGCTGGCGGTAGAAGAAGTGATAGTTGTTCGTCTTGTCGACGCCCTCAAACAGCCGTCCGCCGATTTCGGGGAGAATTCCCAGGCGGACGTACTCGTTTTCCAGGTAGACCATCTTGTAGGTCTTGTCGACCTTTTTGCCGGTGAGGGTGTCGTAGAGCGGGTAGGGGTAAACGCGGCCTTCCGCTCCTTGCGACATGCGGCCGAAGTAGAACATCGGGTTCTGTTCGGGCTCGCCGGCCAGGTAGGTGGGGATGACGACATTCTCATCCCAGACTTTTACGGGGGACGGCGCCGGAGCGCCGAAAGCGGGCGCGGCCGCCAGAAGCAGCGCGCCGAGACATAGAAAGAAGAAGAAATACGATTTCCGACTCATGACTCTCGTTCCTGCATCAATTGTAAGCCGGGCGCGACGGGAATTTTCATGGCCGCGGCAGCGATTCACAGGGCATGAGAAACCGAGTTCGTTTCATTGGAACGTTCGCAGGCCTTTGCGCCCTGGTGGCCGCTTCGGCGGCCGGACCGGTGGATCCGGTCAACAAGAGCGGGAAAGGCCTTGCGCTGAAGGGATACGATCCCGTGGGTTACTTCACTGACAGCCAGCCCGTCAAGGGGTCGGCTGAGTTCGCGCACGATTGGATGGGCGCCGAGTGGCGGTTCGCCAGCGTGGAGAACCGCGACCGCTTCGCCGCCGACCCGGCCCGCTATGCCCCGCAATACGGCGGCTACTGCGCCTGGGCCGTGAGCAACAACTATACGGCGGACGCCGATCCGGAAGCCTGGAAGATCGTCGACGGCAAGCTCTACTTGAACTACAGCAAGGGCGTGCAGAAGAAGTGGGAAAAGGACCAGGCCCAGCGTATCGAAGCCGCCGACGCCAACTGGCCGCGCCTGCACAAGTGACGCTCGCCGCGAACTGCTATTCGTCGCCCCGAAAGATGCGGCCGGCAAGGTCTTCTTCCCCGCGTGGAGCCCGCCGCTGGAGAGCGAAGCCCAGGCCGGCCGACACGGCGGCGAGCGCGTACGCGGAGACGGCGAGCCAATCGACGCCGGCCGGCCAGGCGAGCGCGCCGGCGGCCAGCAGCGTGCGGAGAGACCAACTCGTGGGGCTGAGGCCGCGTCTGGCCGGCCGCTGCTTTTTGGCCAGCGCGCGGCCGAGCAGGTGGGCGAAGGCGATGCACATCAGCGCAACGACGATCCGGATGAAGATGAGACGCTCTCGCATGTGCGTGTTCGCCGCCGGCGGCCGGCGCCGCGCGGCATAGCCAATAGATTACACACAACCGGCGCGCGGCGGACCGCGGCAGCCGGGAGGCGGTCGGCCAGCCACAAATAGTGTTTATGGACCGCATAGAAACAATCGAATTTTCTTTTTCCGGATTTCAGGTTACACTCGCTTAAAACACGGCGTATTTTCGTGTTGCCATTACCCCTTGCGCACGCGCGCGGTTCAAGCCACGACGCTGGGAATCGCGCGCGTAAGAAAGCCGGCGCTGGGATGACGGGTTTCATAGCCAACAAGGCAGGAGTGTGTCATGAGACGAGGACGAATGCATTTCGTATTGGGAACAGCCGCTCTGACGGCGCTGGCGGCGCCGGCGGCGGCCCAGACTCCCAGCCCGGAGGAGCTCAAGACGGCGATCGACGCGGTGCAGACGCACGCCAACATCCTCTGGACGATCATGGCGGCGGCGCTCGTCTTTTTCATGCAGGCCGGTTTCGCGATGGTGGAAGGCGGCTTCACGCGGGCGAAAAATTCGGGCAATATCATGATGAAAAACATGCTCGACGCCTGCATGGGCGCGCTGGCGTTCTGGGCCATCGGTTTCGGATTCATGTTCGGGGCGAGCAACGGCATCACAGGCTGGTCGCATTTTCTGACGAGTTTCGACAACACGGCGCCCGAAGGACAGTGGGGCTACACGTTCTGGATGTTCCAGGTGGTGTTCGCGGCGACGGCGGCGACGATCGTCTCCGGCGCGATGGCGGAGCGCACCAAATTCGCCGGCTACATCTGCTACAGTTTCCTGATCTCGCTGCTGATCTACCCTGTGTTCGGACACTGGGCTTGGGGCAACCTGCTGGAGTCCGGCAACGCGGAGTCGGGCGCTTGGCTGGCGCGGCGCGGCTTTATCGACTTCGCGGGCTCGTCGGTGGTGCACTCGGTGGGCGGCTGGGCGGCGCTGGCGGGGGCGATCGTGCTGGGGCCGCGGCTCGGCAAATACACGAAAGACGGCAGGCCGCGGGCGATCCCGGGACACAACCTGGTGATGGCCGCCCTCGGCGTGTTCATCCTGTTCCTCGGCTGGTTTGGCTTCAATGCCGGCTCAACGACCACGGCCGACGGGAGCATCGCGCGGATCGCGGTAAACACGTTCCTGGCCGGGTGCGTGGGCGCGATCGGGGCGATGACCGTTTCGTGGCTGCGGTTCGGCAAGCCGGACATCGGCATGACGCTGAACGGCTGCCTGGCCGGGCTGGTGGCGATCACCGCTCCGTGCGCGACGGTGACGCCTGCCGCGGCAGTGATGATCGGCGCCATCGCCGGCGTGATCGTGGTGTTCGCGGTGCTGTTCTTCGACAAGATTCGCGTCGACGATCCGGTGGGCGCCGTCTCGGTGCACGGCGTCTGCGGCGCGTGGGGCACGCTTTCGGTGGCGCTGTTCCACGAGAAGCTGTTCCTGGGCGGCGAGTACGATTTCTGGGGCCAGCTTCTGACGCAGGCGATCGGCGTCGGCGTGGCGTTCCTGTGGGTCTTCCCGGCGTCGTTCCTCATGTTCAAGTTGATCGCGGCCACGGCCGGGCTGCGCGTGTCGGTGGAAGAGGAACTCGAGGGGCTGGACCTCAGCGAGCACGGCGCCAACAGCTACCCCGATTTCGCTCCGTCGGTTTCGACGGGCGGCATCAGCGTGACGAGTCCGGAAAGTACGGCGCCCGGCCTTGCCGCGGCGAAAGTCAATCCGGCGGAAGTCTGATCTGAGGGTTCACGATCTCCCCCCCACCCGGCGCGGGCCAAGCACTCGTTCCGCGCCGGGCCTCCCTTGCGGCGCCGGAGTGCGCCTGCTTCGCTACTTGATGGTCTCGTCCTTCTCCACTTTGCCGTCGCGAATGTGGATGACGCGGTGGGCGTGAATGGCGATGTCGTGTTCGTGGGTGACCAGAACGATCGTGTTGCCCTGCTGATGGAGGCGCTCGAACAAGCCCATGATCTCCGTCCCGGTGGCCGAGTCGAGGTTTCCGGTCGGCTCGTCCGCCAGCAGGATGGACGGGTTGTTGACTAGGGCGCGGGCGATGGCGACGCGCTGGCGCTGCCCGCCGGAGAGTTCGCTTGGCTTGTGGTACATCCGGTGCTCGAGATCGACGTGCCGCATGGACTGCTTGGCTCGCTCCTCGCGGACATGGGCCGGGATTCCCGAATAGATCAGCGGGAGTTCGACGTTGTGGAGGGCGGTGGCGCGAGGCAGCAGGTTAAACGTCTGGAAGACGAATCCGATTTCCTTGTTGCGAATCCGCGCGAGTTCGTCGTCGTCCATGTCGCTGACCAGGCGGCCGTTGATGTAGTACAGCCCCTTGGTGGGCGTGTCGAGGCACCCGATCAGGTTCATGAGCGTGGATTTGCCGGAGCCGGAAGGACCCATCAGCGCGACGTATTCGCCCCGGCGGATTTCGACATCCACTCCGGCGACGGCGTGGATCTCCTGGTCGCCCATGATGTAGGTCTTCCAAAGGTCGTAGGTGCGGATTACGACGCCATCGCGTTTAAGCTGTTCCCCGCGATCCGCGAGGACGTCCGTTGCCTGTGCCATTCCGATTAAACTCCGATCGATATTACTAGGATAAGAGCGCCGAACCGGATCGAATTCACGTTCTCACTGGTCCTTTGTTGTCTACCTTGACGCGAGCTTCGTTCCGGATGGTTCGAATCACCTGGTAGCTGCCGGTGACAATCTCCTGACCCTCCTGTAAGCCGTCAAGCACTTCGATGTCGGTAGCGCCGGTGATGCCGGTCTTCACTTCCCGAAACGCCACCTGGCCGTTTTCGACGACGAAGACGCCCTGAATTTCCTTGCGCCGTTCCTTTTCGCTCGCGGCGTCGCGCTCGACGCTGGCCGCCTGGACGCCCTTCTTCGGCTGCTCGAGGTCGCCCTTCTGCCGGACGGTGAGAGCCTGGATCGGTATCGTCAGGACATTGTCTCGCGTCGCCGTTACAACCTTGGACGTGCAGGACAGCCCCGGGCGAATCTCCGGCGGCGGGTTATCGAGCGCGATCACAACCTTGAAATCCTTGGCCTCCTGGCTGGACACGGCGCTCTGCGAAGCGGCCAGTCCGGTGGAGCGCAGGATGGCTGTGTTGCCGATTTCGATGACGTGACCCTTGAACGTGCGGTCCGGGATGGCGTCGATCGTGATATCGGCAACCTGGTCCAGCTTGACGTTGACGATGTCCGTCTCGTCCACCTTGACCTCAGCCGTGATTTTCGACATGTCGGCGATGGTCATGATCAGGCTGGCGGGCGAGTTCTGGATGCCGGGAACCACCGTTTCGCCGATGCGGACGGGGAGGTTCGTGACGACGCCGTCTATGGGGGAGGTGGCATAGGTTCGCTGTACCAGGTCGTCGGCCCGCTTAAGGTTGGCCTGGCTGACGGCCACGCGCCGCTGGACGGCGGCAAGCTGGGAAGAGGCCTGCGCGCGTTGGGCCACGGCCTGCTGTTGACGGGCTTCGGCTTCACGAACTCCGGCGGAAAATGCGTCGAAATCGGCCTTGCGCTGGTCGAATTCCTGCCGGGAGATCAGCTTCTCGTCATGTAATTCCTTGGCGCGCTCGAAGAAAACGCGGGCGCGCTCGAGTTCGGCTTTCGCGCGGTCGATGGAAGCCTGCGCGGTGCGAAGGTTCTCGTCGGACGCCCTCAGGGAAGCTTCGGCGGCGGCGGATTCGGCTTCGGCGGAAAGCACGCTGGCGCGCTGGGCGGCGAGTTCGGCCTCGGGTTGCACGGACTCAAGCCGGGCGAGCAACTGCCCCTTGCGGACGACCTGCCCTTCGACGACGGCGATTGCGACGATGCGGCCGGGACCGGCCGTATTAGCGCCAATGTTGATGTAATTCAAGGGCTTGATTTCACCGGAGGCGGTAACCACCGCCGTCAGGTCCTGGCGCACCACCTTGCCGCTTTGAACCGATACAATGCCCTTCTTACTATATTGCATGCCCCCGATCACGCCGCCCGCGACCAGCAGGGTCGCGAGTATGGCGATCAGGACTTTCCATTTCCGCTTCACGGGACAAAGCTCCCTTCAGGGTTAGACGCAATTTCAGAGCCGGGAGTTCACAAATTCCATCCTAGCATTGACCTATACGGGGCAGGCGGCCGGCTGTTGCCTAAAAGAGAACCGGCGCGGGCCGGATTACGAATCGGTGAAGTAACTCCCCATCCGGCGGAATTTGTCGTAGCGCTGCTCCACCAGGTCGGCCGGCGAAGCGGCGGCGAAGCTGTCGAGGGAACGGACCAACGCGTCCCGCAGCAGGGCGGCGGCCTGGTCGTAGTCGTTCTGGGCGCCGCCGGCGGGTTCGGGTACGATCTCGTCGACAAGCTGGAGGTGGAGCAGGTCCGCAGCCGTCAGACGCAGAGCGGAAGCGGCCTTTTCCGCCAAACCGGCGTCGCGATAGATGATGGCGGCGCAGCTCTCCGGCGAGATGACGCTGTAAATGGCGTTCTCCAGCATGAGCACCCGGTTTCCGACGCCGAGGGCGAGCGCGCCGCCGCTTCCTCCCTCGCCGATCACCACGGAGACGAGCGGGACCTTCAGCCGGGTCATCTCGCGGAGATTGACGGCAATGGCCTCCGCCTGCCCGCGCTCCTCGGCATCAATGCCCGGGTAGGCGCCGGGCGTGTCGAGCAACGCGATGACAGGGCGGGAGAATTTCTCGGCCAGCTTCATCAGCCGCAGCGCCTTGCGGTAGCCTTCCGGTTTGGGCATGCCGAAGTTGCGGTGCAGCTTCTGCTTGGTGGAGCGGCCTTTCTGCTGCGCCACAACCATGACCGGGCGGCCTTCCAGGAGACCGAAGCCGCCGACGATGGCAGGGTCGTCGCCGAAGAAGCGGTCGCCGTGGAGCTCCTGAAACTCCTTAACGAGGCGCTCGATGTAGTCGAGCGAGTGAGGGCGGCCGGGATGGCGCGCAAGCTGGACGCGCCGCCACGGGGAGTCCGCATCGCCGGCCGGCTGCTCCGGCGCTTTGGTTGTTTCCGAATCCATTCAGGTCGCCAATACTTCCATCGATTCCGGGCCGCAGATGCGCTCGACCTCCGCGCGGAACTCCTTGTCGGGACGCACGCGTTCGCTGACATCCAGGATAACGGAGAAGTCGCGCGGTTTCTCCAGCCGGATTCGGACTTCGGTTTCGCCACGCTTGCGTTCGAACAGGCGGGTGAGGGCCGAGGCCGGATCTTCCTCCTGGCGCTTCTGCGCCACGACGACGCGGATGGAAATCAGCCGGGGCAGGTCAACCCGGGCATTGGCGAGGGGAACAATGTCCTTGACGGAGATTTTTGGGGGGCCGCCCTCCTCCGGGAGGGCCATGCCGCGGACCAGGACGGGGGCGTCCAACTGGAGTTCGGGCGCAAGCTGATCGTAGGCGTTGGAGAAGACCATGGCGTCGATGCAGCCGAGCCAGTCTTCGAGTTGGAGAGACGCCCAGGGTTTGCCTTCCTTGTTGCGCTTGCGCTGGACGGAGGTCATGATGCCGCACAGCGCCACGTCGGCGCCCTTGGCGAGACCTTCGATGTTGGAGCTGTCGTGGGTGGCCAACTCGCGGACCTTGTCGCGGTACTCGTCCAGGGGATGGCCGGTAACGTAGAAGCCCAGCACCTCTTTTTCGCCCTGGAGTTTTTCGGAGGGCGTCCAGTCCGGCGTGCGCGGCAGCGGCGGCTCGGGCTCCTGCGCGAGCATGGCGGCGAACAGGCCCGTCTGGCCGCTTTGCCGGTCGCGCCAGACGCGCTGGCCGTGCTCGATGGCGCGCTCGACGGCGGCCAACAACTGGGAACGCGTACCGGGCAGCGAGTCCATGGCGCCGGCTTTGATGAGACTCTCGATGGCGCGCCGGTTGACGGCGGACAGGTCCACCGATTCGCAGAAGTGATAGAGCGAGCGGAAGGCGCCGACCTCGCGACGGGCGGCGGCGATGGCCTCGACGGCGGACTGGCCGAGGTTCTTGATGGCGCCAAGACCGAAGCGGATGGAATCGCCCGCCGGCGTGAAGTTCAGGTCGCTGAGCCCGATGTCGGGGGAGAGCACGCGGATGCCCATGTCGCGGCACTCGCCGATGTACTTCACCACCTTGGCGGTGTTGCCGGTTTCCGAGGTGAGCAACGCGGACATGAACTCGACCGGGAAGTGGGCTTTGAGATAGGCGGTGACGTAGGCGAGGTACGCGTAGGCGGCCGAGTGGCTCTTATTGAAGCCGTAGCCGGCGAACTGGGCCATGAGGTCGAAGATCTTTTCGATCTTCTTGCGGGGGAAGCCGCGTTCGAGCGCGCCCTGGACGAAGCGCTCGCGCTGTTCGGCCATGACGTCCGCCTTCTTCTTGCCCATGGCGCGCCGCAGCAGGTCCGCCTCGCCGAGGGAGTAGCCGGCGAGGATGTTGGAGATCTGCATCACCTGTTCCTGGTAAACGATGACGCCGTAGGTTTCCTCGAGGACCTGCTTCAGCTCGGGCAGTTCGTAGACCACTTTCTTGCGGCCGTGCTTGCGGGAGATGAAGTCGTCGATCATGCCGCCCTGGATGGGGCCAGGCCGGTAGAGGGCATTGAGGGCGCAGAGGTCTTCGATGCGGCTGGGCTCGGAGCGGCGCAGGATGTCGCGCATGCCTTCGGACTCAAACTGGAACACGCCGCTGGTGAGGGCCCTGGCGAAGATCTCGTAGGTTTTCGGGTCGTCGAGCGACAGGTCGTCGAGGTTCACCTGGACGCCGCGGTGCTTCTCGATCAGGCCGGCGCAGTCGTGAATGATGGTGAGGGTGGTGAGGCCGAGGAAGTCCATCTTGAGCAGCGAGAGCTGCTCGAGACCGACCATGTCGTACTGGGTGACAATTTCGTCCTTGGCTGTTTTGTAGAGCGGGACGAGGCCGGTGAGCGGGACCGGAGCGATGACAACGCCAGCCGCGTGGACGGAAGCGTTGCGGCACATGCCTTCGAGCTTCAGGGCGTTGTCCAGGACGTCGGCGACGCGCCGGTCCTGGCGGGCCAGCTCGTCGATGGCCGGTTCCATTTCCCGGGCTTCCTTCAGCTCGATATTGAGCTGGTTGGGAATCAGCTTGGTGATCTTGTCGACTTCGGCGAAGGTCATGTCGAGCACGCGGCCGACGTCCTTGATGGCCGCGCGGGCGCCCAGGGTGCCGAACGTGATGATCTGCGCCACCTGCTCGCGGCCGTATTTCTCGGTGACGTACTGAATGACCTCGCCGCGGCGGTGGGTGCAAAAGTCGATGTCGATGTCGGGCATGGAGATGCGCTCCGGGTTCAGGAAGCGCTCGAACAGGAGCCCGTACTGGAGCGGGTCGAGATCGGTGATCTCCATCGCGTAGCTGACCAGGCTGCCGGCGGCGGAACCGCGCCCCGGACCCACCGGGATGCCCCGCGATTTGGCGAAGCGGATGAAGTCCCAGACGATGAGGAAGTAGCCGGAGAACTTCATCTGCTGGATGGTGCGGATTTCCAGGTCGAGCCGCTCGGCGTACTCGGCGAGTTCGTGACGCAGCGTTCCGGCGGCGCTCATCGCTTCCAGACGCGCGCGGCGCTTTTCAAACCCCTGCCGGGCGGCGTATTCGAAGTAGGTGTCGGTGGTGTGCTCGGGCGGGACGTCGAACTTGGGGAACGGGCTTTCCACCTTGTCGAGCGACAGGCGGCAGCGCTGGGCGATGTCCCACGTCCGGTCCAGCGCGTCGGGGAAATCGCCGAACAGCGCCAGCATCTCGTCGCGGGATTTGAGGTAGAACTCCGGGGTGCGGAACTTCATCCGCGCCTCGTCGCTCATGGTCTTGCCAGTCTGGATGCAGAGGAGGATCTCGTGCGCGCGGGCATCGTCACTACGCAAGTAGTGGGAATCGTTCGTGGCGACCAGCGGGATGCCGGTCTCCGACGACATCCGGGCGAGCAGCGGGACGACGATCTTGTCCTGCTCGAGGCCGTGGTCCTGGATTTCGAGGAAGAAGTTGCCGCGTCCGAACATGTCCTGGTACTCGCAGGCGAAGCGGCGGGCCTGGTCGTACTGCCTGGACATGAGCGCTTCGTTGACGTCGCCGCGGAGACAGGCCGACAGCGCGATGAGGCCGCGGGCGTGCCGGGCCAGCAGGTCCTTGTCAATACGAGGCTTGTAGTAGAAGCCGTCGAGGAAGCCGGTGGAGACCAGCTTGATGAGGTTCCGGTAGCCTTCCTGGTTCTCGCAGAGCAGGACGAAGTGGTTGTAACGATTGCTGTCGGACTTGACGGTATGGCTCTGCTGGGTGACGTAGACCTCGCAGCCGATGACGGGGTGGATGCCCCGCTTCTTCGCCTCGGAATGGAACTTGACCGCGCCGAAGAGGTTGCCGTGGTCGGTCATGGCGACGGCGGGCATATTCCGCGCGGCGACCAGGTCCATGAGCTGCGAGATTTCGCAGGCGCCGTCGAGCAGCGAATAGTCGGTATGGTTGTGGAGGTGAACGAAAGGGGCGTCGGGCATCCCGGTAACCATTTTATATGGCGGGTGGCCGGCGGAGGCGTTGTGCAATGGGAGGCGGCGAGCGCGGCCCGCCAGTGGTATAGGCTGAGTCTATGTCGCTCCGCTTCGCATTCGCGTTGTTGTGCCTGTGGGTTCCGGCGCCGGCCCAGGACGTCGCCGCCAAGGTGGACGAGTACATACAGGCGCACATGAAGATGGGTCAGTTCAACGGGTCGGTGCTGGTGGCGCGGGACGGCCAGAAGCTCGTCAGCAAAGGCTACGGCATGGCGAACCTGGAGTACGACGTACCCAACACGCCGCGGACGAAGTTCCGGCTGGGGTCGATCACCAAGCAGTTCACGGCCATGGCGATCGCGCAGCTCGCCGAGCGCGGCAAGCTCAGCCTGGACGACTCGGCGCGCAAATACGTGCCGGACGCGCAGGAGGAATGGGACAAAGTCACCGTCCGTCACTTGCTTACGCACACGTCGGGGATTCCGAGCTTCACGTCGTTCACGGATTACTCGACGTTCAAGCTGCTGCCGACGAACCCGGCGGAACTGATGGCGCGGTTCAAGCACAAGCCGCTGGAATTCGAGCCCGGCGAGAAGTTCAGGTACAACAACTCGGGCTATTACCTGCTTGGATTTATCGTGGAGAAGGCGTCGGGGTTGTCCTACGAAGCGTACCTGAAGGAGAACATTTTCGGGCCGCTGGAGATGAACGACAGCGGCTATGACAGCAACCGGGCAATCGTCAAGGGGCGGGCGGCCGGCTACGCGCGCAGGGATGGCAAGTGGGTCAACGCCGACCACATCAACATGGAGATTCCCGGCGGGGCCGGGGGACTGTATTCGACGGTGGAGGATCTTTATCGCTGGGACCAGGCGCTCTATACCGATAAGCTGGTCTCAAAGCCGATGGTGGAGGCGATCTTCACGCCCGACAAAGAGGATTATGCGTTCGGCTGGGTGGTAAAAAAGCAATTCAACCGGCGCCGGACGGCGCACGGCGGCGGGATCGAGGGCTTCAATACGATCATCGCGCGGTATCCCGACGACCGGGTGTGCGTGATCGCCCTGAGCAATCTGAACAGCGGCGAGCTTGATCGCATCGGCAACGACCTGGCGGCGATCGTGTTCGGCGAGAAATACGAGGCGCCGCGCGAGCGGACGGCCGTTCGCGTGGACCCGAAGCTGTTCGACGCCTACGCCGGCAAGTACGAGCTTCAGCCCGAGTTCATCATCACGATCAGGCGCGACGGCGACAAGTTGATGGCGCAGCCGACCGGACAGTCGGAGCTCGAGATCTTCGCGGAATCCGAGACGAAGTTCTTCGTGAAGGTGGTGGACGCGCAAATCACATTCGTCAAGGACGAGGAGGGCCGCGTCACCGGGCTGATTCTTCACCAGGGCGGCAGGGATCAACCGGCGAAGAAGATCGAGTGAAGGCGGCCCGGCGCGATCGGGCTACGGGAAGGCGCGGCGCGGGTTCTCGATCATGAGGGCGGCGGTCCAGGCCGGGTCGAGGCGAGGCAGGAAGTCCGTGTAGATGTAGCCGTAGCCGCGATAGTTGCCTCCGCCGGGGGAACCGACGTTGTACCAGCCGGCATCCTGCGAGATCAGCGCGCGATCGAGCAGATTCCTGGAGGCCATAAAACGGAGGCAGTCCAGGTGCCAGTCCGCGGAGTCCGGGCCGATGCCGTCGAACTCGACCCAGGCGCCGGCGCGGGCGGCTTTCTCGTGGATGGCGTGATCCTTTTCGCTCTGCGCGTGCACCCAGACGAAGCGGGAGAGCGGCGTTTTCTCGGCCGCGACGATCTCCAGTTCCTCGAGGGCGGCGGCGCCGTCGCCGGTGTGGGAGGCGATGGGCAGGCCGGTGGCGCGCGAGCAGATGGCGGCGGCGCGCACCAGTTTGCCGTCGAGTTCGTGGAGCGGTCCCTTGTTCACGCCGGTCTTGATGAAGCGGGGCTTGACGCCGTCGATTCCTTTTTCGAACTCCTGAATCCAGCGGCGGGCAAGCTGTTCGGCCGATTCCGCGCGAGCGAAGGCGGGCACGAACTTGTGATCGGCGGCGCCATAGAGGCCGGTGTTGGTCCAGATCTCGAGGCCCACGGCGTCCTCGAGCCGCTTCATCAAGCGCGCGTCGCGGCCGAGAAAGTTGGGCGTGCATTCCAGAAGGCGAACGCAGCCGAGCTTCTTCGCCTCCTCGAGCTTCGGCCTGGCCAGGCGGAAGACCTCGTTGGGATCGTAACGGCCGGGCCGGATCGTCTCGGCGCCGACGAAATCGACCATGACGTGTTCGTGAACCAGGATTGAGCCTTCCCGGGCCAGCAGCGGGAGGGGCAAAGCGGCGAGCAAGTCGCGGCGGGTCATGCTACCAGTCAAGCACAGCGCCGTCGGGCGCATAGACAACGGACTGGAGCGTCTCCTGGCGGAAGGGATGCTTCGCGGCTTCGCGTTCGTCGACTTCTACGCCGAGGCCGGGCGTCTCCGTGGGAAGCCAGTAGCCGTTCTCGGTTTTGAGCGAACTTTGGACGACGTCCCAGCGCCAGGGAACGTCGCTGAGCATGTCTTCCTGAATGAGGAAATTCGGAGTGGAGAGCGCAAAGTGGAGCGCCGCCGCGTTGGCAACCGGCCCAAGAGGATTGTGCGGCGCGACGCCCAGATAGTAGGTCTCCGCCATGGCCGCGATCTTCTTCGCCTCCCATAGCCCTCCGCAATGGCACAGGTCCGGCTGGATGACGTGCGCCGCCTGCTTTTCGAACACCTCGCGGAACTGGTGGCGCGTGACCAGGCGCTCGCCCGTGGCGATGGGGACGCGCACCGCCTGGCGGACCTGGGCCAGCGCGTCGATGTTCTCCGAAGGAACGGGCTCCTCGCAGAAGAACGGGTGAAACTCGGCGACGGCGTTGATGTACTCGATGGCGACGGCGGGGTAGGTGCGCCCGTGGAAGTCGATCATGATGTCCACCGCGTCGCCGACGGCTTCGCGGAGGCGGGCCATCACGGCGGCGAATTTCCGGGCGTAGGACGGGCCCATCAGCGGCTCCGAGTACGGGACGAAAACGACCTTGACGGCCGTGTAGCCGCGTGCGACGACCTCGCGCGCCAGGTCGACCACCGGCCCGGGATCGAAGCTGGCGTAGACGGCCTCCATCTGGCCGCCGCCGAGGTGGGTGTACATCCGCACCCGGTCGCGTACGGCGCCGCCGAGCAGCTTGTAGACGGGTACGCCAAGCGCCTTGCCCGCGATGTCCCAGCAAGCCTGTTCGATGCCGGAGATGGCGGACTGGCCGATGACGCCGGGGCGGAAGAACGGCTGGCGGTAGAGCTTCTGGTAGATGTGCTCGATGCGGGTGGGGTCGTCGCCGAGGATGAAGGGCGCGAGGTCCTCGACGGCGCCGGCGACGGCTCGGGTCTTCCACTCGAGGGAGGCTTCGCCCCAACCGACGAGGCCGGGCCGATCCGTCTCGACTTTGACGAACACCCAGTTGCGCATCTGGGCGTTGACGACAACGGTCTTGATGGCGGCGATCTTCATGGGCTCTACACCGCGGCGGCAACGGCCTGGGCGACCTGTTCGGTTGTGCTCTCGCCGCCGAGATCGGGGGTGCGGACGTGGCCCTGGGCCAGCACGGAGAGCGCCGCGCCTCGCACGGACGCGGCGGCATCGGCTTCCTCGAGATGGTCGAGCATCATGGCCGCGGAGAGGATGGCGCCGACGGGGTTGGCGATGCCCTTGCCGGCGATGTCGGGAGCGGAGCCGTGAACCGGCTCGAATAGCGAAGGGAAGCGCCGCAGCGGATCGAGATTGGCGCTGGCGGCAAGACCGATCGAGCCGGTGACGATGGCGGAGAGGTCGCTGAGGATGTCGCCGAACAGGTTCGAGGCGACGACCACGTCGAAGCTCTCGGGCCGGCCGACGAAAGCCATGGCGGCGGCGTCCACCAGGAGCGACTCGGTGGCGATCTCGGGGAAGTCGGCGGCTACGCTGTGAAAGGCGCGGTCCCACAGGACCATGCTGTAGCCCTGCGCGTTGGACTTCGTGATCGAGGCGACCTTCTTCTTGCCGCCGCGGAGGGCGGCCAGTTCGAATGCGAAGCGGACGACGCGCTCGACGCCCTGGCGGGTGAAGACGCTAGTCTGGACGGCGATTTCGTCCGGCGTGCGGTGGTAGAGAAAGCCGCCGATCTGCGCGTACTCGCCCTCGGTGTTCTCGCGCACCACCACCATGTCGATGTCGCCGGGGCCGTAGCCTTTGAGCGGCGATTCGACGCCTTCGTAGAGCGTCGCGGGGCGGACGTTGGCGTACTGGTCGAAGCCGCGGCGGATCGGCAGCAGGAGGCCGTTGAGGGTGATGTTGTCGGGAATGTCGGGGTGTCCCACCGCGCCGAGCAGGATGGCGTCGAAGGGCTGGAGCAGCTCCAGCGCATTCGGCGGCATCATCTTGCCGTGGGCGAAGAAGTGTTCGGCGCCCCAATCGAACTCTTTGTACTCGAAGCGGAGCCGGTGTTTCTCCCCGGCGCAAGCCAGCACGCGGGTGGCGGCGCGGACGACATCGGGGCCGATGCCATCGCCCGGGATGACGGCGATCGTGAGCACTCTCATGGCGGAGTATTCCGGAAGCCAGCATCTTAACAGAGGCGAGGGCGGGATGAGGGGGAGGGGCCGGGTTAGGGTGCTTAACCGTTTTGGGGATCACGGCCTGGAACCATGTTGTAGGCCTCCGCCGGGAGCAGACTCTGACGAACGGACAGGTGTGCATACTCCAGCCGGGCGGCCAAAGAACCGCAGAGCAGCAAGAGTTGGAGAGCTAGGCCGAACTTCCGCTCCAGGAGAGATCGACAGTGCGGGCGTGGCGCCAGAGGCGGTCGAGGTCGTAGTATTCGCGCGCTTTCTCGGAAAAGACGTGGACGATGAGGTCGCCGTAATCGAGCAGGATCCAGTCGGCGCCTTCGTAGCCTTCGGCGCTGTTGACGCGCTCGTTCCGCTGCTTTAGCTGGAGGACAACCTCGTCGCTGATGGCCTGGATCTGGCGCGGGTTGGCGCCGGTGCAGATCACGAAGTAATCGGCGAACGAGGTAACCTCACGAAGGTCCAGGACCTTGATGTCGGACGCCTTCTTGGACTCAGCCGCCCGTACGGCCACAAGCCAGTTGGCGTCGCTCGTTTGTAGCGGCAGCGCGTCGCGCTCGACCGCAGGTTGCTTCGCTCGCAACAGTCCGGGTCGGAACCCTCCCTACTCGCATCGTACTACAATTGGACGAGTGCGGCGAATCCTTCTGGGAACCTGTCTCTGCGCCTTGGCCGCGGCCGGGCAGACGGACGCCGAACGTCTGCGCGAACAGGTTGCCGCCGGCGTGTTGCCGCGGAAGGCTCTCGAGCAGGCGGAGCAAGATCGCGCCAGGGCCCGCGACGAATCCACGCTCCGGGAGACGCTCTACGGAACCGTAGCCATAGAAGAGCTGACGGAGGAGCAAACGGAGGAAATGGTGGCCGCGGCCCGGCGTCTGGCGGAACATTCGCGGCAACAGTGGAGGGATGCCGGGCGGCTGATTGCCGAAGGAGTGCTTGCGCGGGGAGCCATCGCTCCCTACGAAGAGGCTCTGCGGCAGCGCGAGAAGACGCTGGAACTCGCCGAAAAACGCGCCGCGCTGTTGCGGGAACTCGCCGAGATCGCCCGGGCGGAGGAAACCATCGAGATTTCGCCCCTGACGGCGGGGTTGATGGCCGAGCGTTTCGACGGCGACGGGACCTTGCGTCCGTCGCAGTTCGAACAGATCCGGCTGGCGTTCGAGCGGGAATTCGAGCGGCCTCTGCCGATCAGCGCGCGGGGGGACACGGCGCTCCACCGTTCGCTCGGGTTCGACCATCGCGGACGCGTGGACGTGGCGCTCCACCCGGACGAGAAAGAGGGCCAGTGGCTGCTGCGGCTGCTGGAGGAGAGGCGCATCCCGTATTTCGCTTTCCGAACGCACGCCGCGGGCAGATCCACCGGCGCGCATATTCACATCGGTCCGCAGAGTGAACCCTTCCGCCGCGCCGACTGAGCCCTTCCCGGCTACACGCCACCGGCTATTCCGAGGCTTGCTCCGCGGCCGGATCGTGCAAGCCGAAGGCGATAACGTTCGACCCGGCGGCCAGCGCGATGTACTGCTTGCCCTTGAATTCGTAGCTGACTGGCGACGCCGTGATCTGCTGGCCGGTGTTGAAGTGCCAGAGCGGTTTGCCTGTCGCCGCGTCGAGCGCGGTCAGCGCGCCTTGTTCGTCGCCGGCGAACAGCAGGCCGCCCGCCGTCGAGAGCAGACCCGCTCCGTAACGTTTCGACCCGATCTGCTGATACTCCCAGCGGAGTTTGCCCGTCGTGAGTTCGAGCGCGCGCACGTACATCTGCCACGGCTCCTCCGGGTCCTCGATGTAGCCGGTCGCCATGAACGGAAACCCGCCCGGACGGAACGTATCGCGCGCCTTGTAGTTGATCCCGCAGCCTTCCGTCGCCACGACGTAGAACAATCCTGTGTCCGGGTTGAAGGCCGGCGAGTGCCAATTGGTGGCGCCCGCGGTGGGAGGGCAGGTCCGGGTTCCTTCCAGAGAGGGAACAATGCCCGGCGCGCGAATCGGCCGGCCTTCCGGCGTCAGCCCGGTCGCCCAGTTCAACTGCTTGATGAACGGCGTGCCGAGCAGGAACTGGCCGTCGGCGCGATCGAGCACGTAGTAGAACCCGTTACGGTTGGCCTGCGCCAGCAGCTTGCGCGGTTTTCCGTCGAACGGCGCATCCATCAGCACCGGAATCTCCACCGCGTCCCAGTCGTGCACGTCGTGCGGCGTGAACTGGAAATACCACTTCATCCGGCCAGTGTCGGCGTCGAGCGCCACCATCGATTCCGTATACAGGTTGTCGCCCTTGCGGACGTCGCCGTCGAAATCGGGTGCGGGATTCCCGATACCCCAGTAGATCAGGTTCAGTTCCGGATCGAAGCTGCCCGTCAGCCAGGTGTTGCCGCCGCCGGTCTTCCACGAATCGCCGGCCCAGGTTTCGTTGCCCGGTTCGCCGGGCTTGGGAATGGAGTGCCACCGCCACAGCCGTTCTCCGGTGTTCGGATCGTAGGCGTCGAGAAAGCCGTTCAGCCCGTGATCGCCCGGCGCGATGCCGGCGATGATTTTGTCCTTGATGGCCAGGGGCGCCGCCGGCGACCAGTAGCCTTCTTCCGGTTCGGCCATCTTCGCTTTCCAGACCAGGCTGCCGGTGCGCGCGTCGAGCGCCACCAGTTCCGCGCTCGGGGTACCCATGTACACCCTGTTGCCGTACGCCGCCAGGCCGCGATTCGGCCCGCGCTGCATGGCGGGCTCGTGGCGATATTCCCAGATCAGGCGGCCCGTCCTTCCATCCAGCGCGTAGGCTTCGTTCGGCTGGGAGACGTACATCACGCCGTCCACCACGATGGGAACGCTTTCCAGGCGGCTGGCGCCGGGAACGTGGAACACCCACTTCGGCACGAGATCCCGCACGTTTCGCGCGTTGATTTGATCGAGCAGACTGTGGCGCCGGGCGTGGTACGGCCCCTGGTATGTCAGCCAGTTTCGCGGATCGGCCTTTACCAGGTCCGGGTAGGTGACCTGCGCCGCCGCGCCCCAGGCCGCCAGCGTCAACACCAGCGCAAGCTTCATCGCGTCCCCCTGCTTCGGGCCCGCCGGCTCAGGAACGCGAGCAGATCCTGAAACTCGCCGGCCGTCAGCCGCTTGTCATAATCCGCCGGCATCAGCGATTGTTCTTCGTATCGCAGGCCGCGCGCCTCCTCCCGCAGCAGCAGGTGGAGCCTGCCCGCCTCGTCCAGCAGTTGCAGCGAAAAATTCGTTTCGTTTTTCACGACGGCGCGCACGCGGCGGCCTTCGGCGTCGACAAAGCTCACGGGCTGGTAGCCGCGCGGGATGTGCGCTTTCGGCCGGGTGAGCGCTTCCTCGATGTACCGGAGGCTGCGCTCGGCCCCGAGGCTCGACAGGTCCGGACCCAGCAGGCCGCCGCGCCCGTCCACCATGTGACACTGCCGGCAAGCGCCTTTCCCGTCGAAGACGGCCCCGCCGCGCGTCAGGTCGCCGTTCACCGGCGCGTCCACGGCCGAGGCGCGCAGGCTGCGAATGTAGGCCACCAGCTTGCCGATGTCGGCGTCCGGCAGCGGCGTCGGCGGCATGAGCGTCCCTTTGATGCCGTTCTTGATCGCGTCGAACAGAGCGGCGTCGGTGGCCCGCAGGTAGCGCCGGTTGGCCGCCAGCGCCGGAGCGCGATCGCCCACCGTGCCCTTCAGCCCGTGGCACATGGTGCAGGACTGGTTATAGAGTTCCTCGCCCTGTTCCACTTCCGCGGGATTGAGCGGGGCGGCGTGCGCCGGCGGCCCGCCCCTGCCTCGCCGTCCCGGCTGAGCCCACGCCAGCGCCGCGCAGACCAGGAGAATCGCAATGGCCCGCATCCGGCGCTACTCGGCCTGGTCGTACCCCGTAAGCCGCCGCGCCCAGATGCTGCGATACCGCACCGGCACGTCGTGGTTCTGAATCACCAGAGGCGCTTCCGGACCGTGCGCCTCGAAGGGCTTGTGGATCCGGTGCGCCATCTGACCGACGAACGCCTGGTGGTTGTGCACTACCACGCCGTTGTGCAGCACGGTGACGTACGGCGGCTTCACCAGGTTCGAGCCCTCGAATTTCGGCGCCTCGAAAACGATGTCGTAGAACTGCCATTCGCCCGGTTTTCGCGACGCGTTCACCAGCGGCGGAAACTGCCCGTACATGGACGCCGCCTGTCCGTCGGCGTAGGTGGCGGCGTCGTACGAATCCAGCACTTGGACCTCATACCGGCCCATCAAAATGATGCCGCTGTTGCCGCGCATTTGCCCGGTGTGTTTCGGGTTCGGCGGAATCATCCACTCGACGTGCAACTGCATGTCGCCGAAACTGTCCCGCGTGGCGAGGCTGTCGCCGGTGGCGGTGATCTCGAGATACCCGTTTTCCAGCTTCCAGCCTTTGACGGGCCACACCAGCCGCGACGTATCCTGGCCGTCGAACAGAACCACCGCGTCCGACGGCGGGCGGCTGGCCCGCTCCTGGGTTCCGGGAGCGCCGGGGTCAACCGCGGCGGGACGTGGCCGGTCGATATCGTGCACTTTCCAGCGTTGACCGGGAATGAGCGCGGTGTCGCGGTACCCGAGATCGCCCTGCACTGTCGCTTTGACGGGGACCGCCGGCTTGCCCTTTTCGGCCCCGACGAAGATCGCGGCGGCGCTCGCGCATGCGATCGCGGCTGCGGCTATAACGCTAGTTTTCGGCATCGGATTGAACTCTTAACAGGCAGGTTACCAGAGGCCGCCTCGGCCGTGAGCGCTCCGCCGCCCCAACGCCTGGGCGGACAGCCCGAGCCCGACGCCGCCGGCGACGCCCGCCGCGTTGGCGGCAAAGTCGTACATGTCGAAGTCCCGGTCCGGCGTCAGTCCCTGAGCCAGTTCCAGCAGGAACCCCATCGCCAAAACGCCGACGGCGGAGACGGCCGCGGTGGAGCGCTTCTCGCGCAACATCGGCAGGAAGGCCAGCCAGCCGTAGGAAAGCAGGTGGATCACCTTGTCGCTGAGATATTCGCCGATCAGTTCCAACGGCGTCGATGTGGCCGGCAGGAGCGAACCGACGATGACTCCGGCGCAGGTCGCCGCCCACAGCCCTCGCAGGGCCAGACGCTGCCGGCGCAACGACGCCTCATCCGCCGTGGCGACGGGCGTGGTCCTGCCGCTTCCCTGGCCTTCCGCCGGCGGGGCGGCCCGTTCCCGCACTACCGGCCACTCCCGGATTGCGGAACCGCCCGTGCGTACGCGTACCTCCGCCCTTGCGGCATCGTGCGGAACTCCTTCCAACCGCCGGAGCGCGACGCGACCTCAACCGTGCCCAGCGGCCGATCCTCGGGATCGTATGCCATCAGCGTCCCCTCGCCCTCCGCACGAAAGGCAATCTTCTCATTCCCGTAGATGTCGATCAACTCGGCGCCTCCCTCGCCCTTCCGGCGCATCGCCACGCTGCCCGTCGCCCCCAGATTGCCGTATTCGGTCCACTGGCCGCGACCGTCGAGGAACTCGTAGGCGGGCGCCTGCACGTGGTCGATTCGCCTTCCTCCCGCGTTGGCCGACAGCTCGCGAAACCGGTTCGCCGCATGGAAAGCGAGCCAGCCGGACGGGGGCAGTTCCACCGCCTGCCCCTGGCCGTCCTTGACCGTCCACGGTCGCCCTCCCCGATTGACAAAGACTTCCGCGCCCCTTTCATAAACGACATGCAGCCGCGATTCGGCGAGCGCGCCGGTGACATGCGCCTGGCTCGGCGTCAGAAATTTGCCGGCCGCATCGGCGTATTCGATCCGCTTCACCGGCTGGAAGGCGTATTGCTGCTGGAGTTGCTGCATCATGTAGTACGACCGCGCCAGGGCCTCCACACCGAACGGCTTTGCGGTCCCGAAGTCCTTCACCAGCCAGCCGAAGTTGCCGTAGGCGATCGTCGTTGCCAGAAACAGGTCCAGGTATTCCCGCCGTTTCTCCGACGCGGTCCAGTTCGGGTCCAGGTCCGCCATATAGCGGCTCGGGGCGCCCATGCCGTACTCGGCGTGCAGCGGATGAATCTTGTGGAGGCGGAAGGCGACGTCCACCGGGTGCGTCAGCAGGTTCACGTTGGTGTAGACCCAGCCGTAGGCGCCCGTGTCGAGCCCCGCGTACAGCCACTGCATAGTGGCCTCGGTCTGCGACACGCCGTAGACCCGCTGGTCGTTTCGCAGCAACTGGCCGTAGGCGTAGAAGGTGGCCGCCAGCGTTCCCGCGCCCGGCACGCGCGCGTCGAAGTCGCAGTACTCCCATGGCGGAACGGCCGTGTGGACGTCGGTGTACGACATCTTCACGCCGAATCGCTCGTGAATGCGTTTGGCGTAGTACTCGTCGAACTCCACCGCTTTCGCGGGCTTCAGCGCATAGCAGCGCGGCCACGCCCGCCGCCACTCGCCGTCCGGCAGCCGCTGCACGTGGTCCGGACTCCAGTTCGAATTCACCGTCGCGAAATCGGTGTAGTTGGTGTATACGCCTTGCAGCCACCCGAGCTTCTCCTGCTCGGCGACGTACCACCGCAGCCTGGCGTCGCCGCCCTTCTGCGGAGCGGCGTGCAGCTTCATCGTGAAGCTGTCGCCGTCGTCGCGCCAGGTCACTTCGTGGCTGTGCTGCATAATCTTGTCGATGCCGTACGAGCGGATCAGCCGCGAGTTGCGATGGTCGGCTTCGAACGTCGGCGGCGCCGTCACCGTCCACACCACCTCCTTCGCGGTGTTGCGGGAAAGCGAGGGCGGATTCGGGATGGTGGGCAGCGTCTCCTCGTAGACGGGCGAATTCGTGACGAAGATCCGCTCGTACAGGTTGTTGCGCGTCCCGTCGGTCTTCGGGATGTAGCGCATGCCTCCGTTCACCTCGGCGCCGGACGCGGCCGCCTTCGGCGTCTCCGACACGTACGGCTCCGACGCGTTGGTGCGATACCAATCCCACCACACCGACGTGAACACCGGACCTTTCGATAGCAGCACTCTCGGGTTCCAGTTGTAGCGGTAGGTGATGTACGGAACCACGATCAGCTTGGGATCGTCGACGCCCGCCACCTGCCCGAAGCTCAACTCCGTCGCCTCACCGCCGTCGCACCAGACATCGAGAACCAGCGACTTCTGCCACAGCCGCAGGTTGTACTCCACGATGCGCGAGCCCACCCGGAACTTCGCCTCCACGACGCCTTCCTTCAGCGCAGCGGCGATCAGTTCGCCCTCCGCCGTCCGGCCTTCGGGCGTATCGGCAAAGAGAACGCCGCCGTTGTTGAGGGGGCGAAACGGCCGCCCTCCATTCACGCTGGCGGTCAATTCGCCGAGATTGCCGGCGCGCGGGCGATACTCGTACGTCACCTTCGCGTCGCGGCCTTCGTACCGGAACTCGAAACGGCCCGGCTCCGGCTGCGCCGCCGTCACGCGGAATCCAGTCTCGACGTTGGACGGAAGGATCGTCTCCTCGCGCGTCGGAAACTCGAGCGTGCCCTCGCCGGTGTTCAGTCCTACGATCTGGCCACGGAACGGTTTCAGGTTCCGCTTGGGCTGCGGCTTGAGGTTCAGCGGCGGCAGCTTCTCGGCGTTGAACGCCAGCGCGTCGCAGAAGAAATACCTCCGCTCGGTGTTCGGCGGCATCGCGATTTCGATCCCGGAGAAGCGCAGCGGCGCCGCCAGGCGCGCCAGTTCCTCCTTCGCCGGACGCCGGTGAATCAGCCACCAACCCCGCCACTTGATGTCGGTGATCTGGATCGCGGTTTCCTTGCCTCGGGCGTCCACCAGCAGCACCGACACGTTGACCGGCGGCGCCGGATCGTCCCGCCGCCGTCCCCAGCGGTTGCCGTAGCCCCACATCTCGATGCTGTCGAAGGTCCGCGGAATGGCGATGGGCGCGGGCGGGCGCGCCACCACGCGGCCCGATCCCCCGAACGCGAACTTGCCGACGTGCTGTCCCCAGATCTGCTGCTCGCGCGTGCGCCGGAATTCCCCCGCCGTCCCGCCGTGGAGTTCCAGCGTCCACCCGTTCAGGTCCTCGAAGTCCACCAGCACGCCCTCGGGTTCCTGTCGCTCGACCCACGTCATCTCATAAGGGAACAGCCCGACCGGCTGCCAGGGATCGATCTCGTTGATCGCCGGTACGACCTTGTCCGGCGCGCTCGTCCCCGGCGCGGCGAGGGCGAGCAGACCACAGATGAGTACGGTGCGGGCGGCGCGGCCGGCCTGACGCATGAAGACCTCCATATCGAAGCGTTGCCGTCCGCTATTCTATCTCGCAGTTGCGCAGCGGATTGTCCGGAATGCACAGGCCGAAGGCGCCTCGTCGGATCGAACGGGCGGCCGCGGCGCGTCTCCAGCCCCGCCAGATACATCCGTGAGGCTGAAGAATTTCCGAAGGTTATACGAAGGCAATCGGAAGCTGCATTCACGCCGTTGCCGGCGCATACTGGACTCGTCATGAGAACCATCGCGCTGCTGTCCGCCGCCAGGATGGCGGGCGCTCAAACCGCCGCCGAGCCTATCGTGGAGGCGCTGAAATGAGGACCGCGCTCTATTGGGCTCCCCGCATTCTGGCCATCGCTTTCGGCCTGTTCGTCAGCCTCTTCGCCCTGGACTCGTTCAGCGGCCAGGCCAGCATCTGGGTGAAGCTCGGCCGCTTCGCCGTTCATCTCATCCCGGTCGCGATCTACGCCGTCATCCTGGTCCTGGCCTGGCGCTGGGAGTGGGTTGGGGCCGCGCTGTTCGCCGCGCTCGGCGCTCTGTACGTCGCCACCATCGGGCGCCAACACCTGGACTGGAGCCTGATGATCGCCGGGCCGCTGTTCCTGCTTGCCGCTCTATTCCTGGCCGGCTGGTTGCGCCGCGCCGAACTGCGCCCGCATTGATCGCGCGCCGGGCTGCTGAGGAGCCGCTTCAGTGGCCCGGATGGTGCAGCGGCTATTACCTGACAACCATCGTTCTAGTTCTAGTTCCGGGGAAGCAGCCGTCGAAGCTCGGGAGAGAACTCCCGCAGCAGGTTGACAGCGGAGCCGATTCCCAGCCTCATCCCGACACCGCGCAGGGTCTCCGAGGCGCCCCGATGGCCAGACGGCATCCACAGGTTGCCAGTGAATTCGGCGGCGACGGTCGAGCCGATTCGTGCGATGTGTGGCGTCTGGCGTCCGTGCTTGTTATAAGTCACGAAGTTGGCCTTCAGGGCGTGGGCGGCCCGGAGGCGGAATCCCGGCTCGCTGCTTCGGAGATAGCGAACCTCGTGCTGAAGCAATGCCGCCCCGGCAGCCTCGTAAGTCTCCTGTAACGCGAACCGGCCGAAACGGTTGGCTGCACGCCGGCTAAAGCCCCCACTCCCTTGCCCCCATTCCGGCGGGTTGTTGTCCAGGTGCGACCCAAGGGCGGGGCCGGCGGCGCGGAAGAAAGCTCCCGGACTCCAGAATGCCTCCCGAAAATAGATGTTCCATCGGTCCTGTCCCGTCAACGGCCTGTACGATTCCGGCGTCTCCACAATTCGGGCGGAAATCTCGGCGGAGGGCGCTACGCGGCAGGCTTCGCCGCCGGCAGCCCTGACTTGCGAAGCGCCCGCGGCGAGCCACCATAGGAGCAGCGCTGGGGCGATCAACAAGGAGCCGGCGTTCGTCATGTGGATGCTCCTTCGGCTCGCGGCGATCACTTCCTGGCCTCGACTTGGGGGTTACTTATGACGAGTTGGCGCCGCACTTCCCGCTCCAGACGCTGCTCGCCCGCCTCGCCGATCTGGTCGGCGGCAAATTGCAATTGCGTGGCCAGCATGGCAGCGCTCAGAAACATCCCACTGCGTAATGTCGTATCATGGTCGTCTTCTCGCCCTCTTCTTTTGATCTGCACTCGGATTCCAGCGTCGACTGGCCCGCCCGCTCTGCTTGTGGCCTCTTCACGAAGTAGGATGCCGCTCCCGATGCATTGGTCTCTTAGATCTTCTGGAAGGATCACATCGTGTTTAACGATGTGATAGCCGGCGTCCTTGCTGGCGCTTGAATCCAGCCTCAGCGCTCGTCCGACTTCGGAAATAGCTTGTCACGCGCAGCTTCGGACAAGATCACCACCGCCGGATGTTTCAGCTTCCGCTCCACCGAGATGGCGTAGAAGCGCTCCACCAAGGATTCCGGCCGACCGACGACGCTTACCTTGTAGTGCTCGCAGACTTCCTTTTCAATCGCAGCCGGAGCGGGGAAGATCCCGGCTCCTGCCTGCCCGAAGGTCTTCAACAGCGCGCTGTCCTTGAACTCGCCGACTACTCTGGGCCGGATATCCTGGGCGTCGAACCACTGCTCCAACGCACGCCTCAGCGTGGACCGCGCGCTCGGCAGCAGGAACGGCGCCCCGTCAAGACACCGCGGGTAGTTCTTGCGGTAGGAGGCGGCGATGGCGGAGGCGCCAAACAGCGTTACTCCGCAGCTTCCCAACAAGTGATTGAACGCCTTCACCCGTACCATCGACGTGACCGGAGCATCGGAGAGCACGACGTCGAGCTGGTGCTCGGCGAGGTCCGCCAGCAGACGTTCGGGCGTGTCTTCGTGGCAGACCAGTTGCACCGGCTCGGGCATCGATAGCACAGGACGAAGGACCCGGTAGGCGATCAACTTCGGGACCAGGTCCGAGATGCCAACCAGCAACCGTAGCGGGCGCCCTCGCGGTCTTCCCTTCAGCACGTCCTGTAACTCCCGGCCAAGGCTGAAGATCTCATCAGCGTAACGGTAAACGACCTGGCCAACCTCAGTCATTACCAAGCCACGGCCGGCCCGGGTGAAGAGCTTTTCTCCGAGGGTGTCCTCAAGCAGCCGTAGCTGCCCGCTGATGGTGGGCTGAGCCAGGCGCAGCTTCTCACACGCCTTGGCGATGCTCCCTTCTTTGGAAACCGTCCAGAAGTACAGAAGGTGATGGTAGTTTAGCCACTCCATACCGTCACTATACATTGGTTTAGACGATGAGAGGCGCCATAAGTATCAATTTGTCAATGTGATGGCGTCGACCCTATAGTTGAGTTCCGAGGGTGCTGCACCGAAAGGATAACCGAGTATGCGACTGCAATTGGCCAGCCATCGTGTTGATCTCGGCGCGGAACCGAAACGCTTTGTTTGGCATTGCGTTCACTTCGCCCTGGGACGCGCAATTGTCTGATTAGCCGATCTCCAAGGCCAGCATGGACACATCGTCCGCAAAGGCCGACGGAGCACACCACTGTTGGGCACTTGCCATGGCGGATGCCAATCCCTCCGCGAGCGAAGAGTTGCGGTACCGGTCCAGCGCGTCGACGAGCCGGGCCAATCCGAATTCCTGCCCGTCGCTGTTTTCCGCCTCGATAACTCCGTCGGTGGACAGATAGACGCGGTCGCCCGGCTTAAGCTCCAGGGCCTGCTCCTCGTAACGCGGATTGGGGAACAGACCAACGGGAGGGGCGCTCCCCACAGCCGCTATTTGCGGTGGTTCGCCGGCGGGAACATACACGGGATTGAAATGCCCAGCCGAGACGTAGCGGAGTTTTCGAGTTTCGAGCTCGAGAATACCGTAGGCGATTGTGAAGTACTGCGGTAGGTCGGGATTGAAGGGGAATTGCTTGTTCAGTCTGGCTACAACGTCGGCTGGCGGCAAGACGTGGTAAGTACCACTGCCGTCACCGGCAGCTTGGTACAGCGCGGATTTCTCCCGGATCGGGGACAGGAGGTGACTCAGGGTGAAGGAGAGTAGGGACGAAGCTACCCCATGACCGGAAACGTCCAAAATGTACAGGGCGAGCCTGCGGTCGTCGAGCAGGAATACATTCAGTGTGTCGCCAGCCAGTTCCTGACAGGGCCGGAACGCCCAGGCTAGGTTGACTCCGGGAACCTGGGGTAACGCTTCCGGCAGCAACGCGCGCTGCAAGGCCGCAGCGGCCTCGAGATCCTGCTTCAAGCGCTCTGCGGCAGCCTCCAGCTTTTGGTTAGCCGCTTGGAGCGCCTCCTCGGTGCGCTTCTGCTCGGTGATGTCTGACTGCACCCCGATATAATGCGTCACCTCTCCGGCAGCGTCGCGGATCGGCGTGATGGAAAGGCGATTCCAGAAGGTGCTTCCGTCTTTCCGGTAATTGAGCAACTGGACCGTGCACTCCTGCTTCCGATGGAT
This sequence comes from Bryobacteraceae bacterium, assembly GCA_026129905.1. GTDB lineage: Bacteria > Acidobacteriota > Terriglobia > Bryobacterales > Bryobacteraceae > JAHCHE01. The sequence continues at coordinate 108,906 of JAHCHE010000011.1, forward strand.
TGCCGAGCGCAGCCTCGCCAGGGAGTCCACGTCCGTGTCAGGCCCTTGGAGAAACCGGCAATTGCGCCCCATCACATCTTCCACGGAGTAGCCGGTGAGCCGCTCGAAACCTGCATTCGCATAGATGATCGGGTTGTCAGGCAAGCGGCCATCGGCAATGACCACGCCCTCCGCCGTCGCCGACAGGGCTCGGTCTCGAAGTTCCAGTTGAGCCTTCATTCAAGTCCATCCTCGGGTTGCCGATCACCGGTCAGTATACATCGGTCTTCATTGACGTTCTGTCGTTCATAATTCGGACGACCGCATCCATGCCACGATGCAGGCGTCGAAAGCGAGGCCCAGGTCGATCCATAGCGCGTCGCCGACGGTTCCCGCAAACACCTTCACGTCGGGTGTGTCGTAGTGGACGTCCCGGCGGCGACCAGCACATCATGGTCCGTGGCGCGGGGCCGATATTGGCTGGAAACGCGTGAAAGGCTCGGGGCCGGGGATCGGAGTTGCCACACCAGCTTTGACCATGGTGACCTTGTGCGACTGTCGCTGGCCGAGTCCGGGGCTGCTGAACGAATTGATGATCGGCGGGACAATCAACGTCCCGGGCGACGCCGGCGGCAGGATCCTGCACCTTACAACGAACTGCGCCGCGCGGGTCAGAGGATCGTCTCCAGTCGCTGGTAGCTGGCTTCCATGCCGTGCTCCATGCCGGTGGCGAGCATGGCGGCCCGGGTTTGGGCGTCGGGCAGGGTCATGCGGAGCGTCATCAGCGTGCCGCCGCCATCGGATTCGAACGTGGTTTCGACGTGGTTGTCGGGCGTGGGGTCGGGCAGGTGCATGCGCTCGACATGGACGATTCTGCGGTAAGGCTCGAGCTCCAGATATTCGCCGGTAAGGTGGAATCCGCCGCCTTTGCCGTCCGTCCATTCGAAACGGATTCGGCCGTTGGGCCACGGCTGGCTGATGCAGACGGGCATTGTCCACCCCTCCGGGCCGAGCATCCACTTTTGCAGCAGTTCGGGCTCGACGTGAGCCCGGTAGACGGCCTCAGGGGGCGCGGCGAAACGCCGGGTCACCAGGACGTGTCGATCGCCTTCGGTAGTAAGAGTCATCTTGCTCATCGGTTCTTCCTTTCTTTGACGTTGTCTGTTTGCATCGCGGCGAGGACGGCATCGAGCCGGTCGTAGTTCTTCGACAAGGCCCGCCGCAACGTCCCCAGCCATTGCTCGACCGAATCGAGACCTCGTCCGGCGAGGCGGCAAGGGCGTTTTACGCCCTGGGCGCGACGAACGATGAGACCCGCGCCTTCGAGAACTTTCAGATGGCGCGAGATAGCGGGCTGGGTCACTCTGAAGGGCTTCGCCAGTTCCATTACGGTGGCTTCACTCCGGGCAAGACGAGCGAGGATGGCGCGGCGGGTCGGGTCGGAAAGCGCAAAGAAAGCGGCATCGAGGCGGGAGGACCTGGCGCGTCTTTCCATAACATCCATGTTATATAACTTTAACGTTATGGTCAAGTCCGATCGCCTGAAAAAGCGCGCCTGTAGGAGAGATAGAAGGGGGATCAGCGGACGGCGCCGGAGACGCCGGGCTGCAACCTGGCGGCCGTTTCGGGGGGGCCTGCGCTCGAGGTTACGAGACCTCCGCCGCTTCCGGACTCGCCCCGCAGGCGTTGGCGTAAAGCTCCAGGACTTCCGCGACGCGGTCTTCGATCAGGCTGACCGGCTCGTTCTCCAGCGCGCCGGCGCGCACCGCTTCGTACTGCGCCGGCAGGAACTGGCTGACGAGGTTCAGCGGCGGGGGCGTCGCGGCCAGGTTCTTCACCAGCAGATCCACTTCGGCCTGCACCCGCGTGTCGGGCCAGTAATAGCGGATGCGGTCGCTGTAGCTGTACTTGCGAGCCAGGCGCAACTCGTCCTCGTCGCCGCTGTAGTAATCGCGCCAGTAACGCGGATCGTCGAGCATCGCGGCTTCCAGCGACTCGGCTACGCGCGACAGCGTGACGCCGCGCCGCCATCCGAGCCACTCGGCCTCCACCGCGCCCAGCGCGAAAATCGCCTCCCGCAAAGCGTATGTCAGCCACGGACCTACCTTGAGAATCGCGAAGTGATCCTCCACCATCCCGGCCAGCGCCGCGCCGGTTTGGTAGTCGGTAGAGTGCGCTTCGTACACCAGTTCGGGCCGGACCGGCAGCCGCTCGCTCAACGCCTTGGCCGACTCCCGGTCGTATGCGAACACCTGCGCCGAGCCGAACTCGACGCCGGGCTGCACCACCAGCCCGATCACCCGTTGGAAGGCTTCATCCAATCCGAGTCGCGCGAACGCCGCCCGGTGCGCCTCCACGGTCTCGGCGGCGTCCTCGGGCCTGGTCGCCGCCGGAGCGCCGGACTCCAGTTGCTCGCCGCCCGGAACCGGAACTTCCGTGCCGATCACGTACAGCGGCGCCGGGCTTCCGTCCGGTAATTGCCGGCGGGCATCCTCGGCCGCCCGGCACAGATCCGCCGCCCGCCGCGCGGCCGTCTCGAGCGGCGCCGCGCCTCCCGATTCGCCGCCCAGGGCCATGCTCGCGTCGAGGTGGATCTTGATGTAGCCCGCGCGGACGTAATCGGCCACCATCGCGCGCGCATTCGCCATCGCCTCCTCCGCCGGCTGCTTCCGCCAGGGGTAGGGTCCCAGGTGGTCGCCGCCCAGCAGCAGGCGCTCGGCGGGAAACCCGGCGCGTACGGCCAGTTCGCGCACGTCGCGCGCGAAGGCTTCCGGGGTCTTTCCGGTGTACCCGCCGAACTGATTCACCTGGTTCGAGGTGGATTCGATCAGCGCGAGCCAGCCGTCGACGCCCGCCTGCGCCAACGCCGCCTCCAACACCCACGGGTGCGCCGAACACACCGAGTACGCGCCGACGGCCCGGCCCTCGCGGTTGGCTCGCACGATCCGCCGCATCATCTCTCTCGCCGCGTCTTCGCTCACAGCATGAAGTATACTATTCGAGCTTCGGAACTCCTTCGAGATTCAGGAGGCAAGCGCATGACAATATCCACCCGGCGCGCCTTTCTCGCCCAAGCCGGCGCGGCGTTGGTCCCCGAGTCCGGCCGGCTACTCATCGACACGCACCTGGAAGTCTGGACCCTCGATCCAAGATTCCCGTTTCGGCACCCGGAGCGGCCCAACCTGAAAGTCGACATGGCGGCGCCGATCGAAAACCAGGTCGAGCAGATGCGCGACTTCGGCCTGAAATACGCCGTGCTGATCAATCCGCGGTACTACGGTTGGGATAACTCGTACATCAGTTATTCGCTGCATAAGTACCCGAAATTATTCGTCGCCCACGGCCTGGTTAATCCGGAGGATCCTAAGGCGCCCGACCGGCTGCGCTACTGGGTGACGGAGCACGGCTTCCAGGGGATGCGCTTCAGCCCGATCTACCATCCGAAGTCGACCTGGCTGAACTCCAAGGAACACTACCCGCTGTGGCGCGAGGCGGAACGGTTCGGCGCGATCTTCAATTTCTACATCCTGCCTCACCAGATGCCGATGTTGGAGGACATGGCCGGACGGTTTCCCGGCGTAAAGGTCGTCATCGACCATCTAGGGAAACCCGACCTGCGCCTGCCGGATCCCTGGCCGGAGTTCCGCAAGATGTTCGCCTTGAAGAAATTCCCGCACGTCTGGGTGAGCGCCTCCGAACCGTACGAGCTTTCCCTCACTAAGGAGTTTCCCTACAAGGACACGTACCCGTACTTCAAAGCCGTGTATGAGGAGTTCGGGGGACGGCAGTTGATCTGGGGTACCGGCTACCCCAGGCCCCGGTGGGAATTACCTATGGACAAAGAGCTGGAGTTTGTCGATATACACCTGGATTTCTACACGCCGGAGGACCGGGAATTGTTGCTCGGAAAGAACGCTCTTCGCATCTGGAAGTTCCCCGTATGAAAATGACAGGCTCGCGGTGGCGATCGCCGCTGTGTTTGGTGGCGGCGTTGGTCGCCACGGATCTCCCTTCGCCCGCCGCCACGCCCGCGCTCACCTACGCCACCTATATCGGCGGCAGCGGCCTTGCCGGCGATTCCGGCGCGGCCGTTGCGAGCGACGCCGCGGGTAATATCTACATCGCCGGGTCCACGACCTCGGCCAACTTCCCGCGCACCGCCGGTTCGTTCGCCGGCGGCAGCGACGCGTTTGTCGTCAAGCTCAATGCCTCCGGAACCGCCATTCTGTACTCGCGGCTGCTGGGCGGCAGCGGGCACGACCGGGCGCTGGCCGTCGCCGTCGACGCGGCGGGCAACGCGTACGTCACCGGGACCACTGCTTCCGCTGATTTTCCCGCCACCGCCGGCGCGCTGCGAACTGTTGCTGCCGGCGATCTCGACGCCTTTGCCGCCAGGTTGGACGTGAGCGGCGCGCTGGTTTATGCCACCTATTTGGGAGGCTCGGGCGCCGACGCGGGCCGAGGCATCGCCGTTGACGGGAGCGAAGCCGTGGTTGCCGGCTTTACCGAGTCGACCGATTTTCCCGCTACGTCGGGCGCCCTGCAGCCCGCGTTGCGAGGCGCCGCCGACGCATTCGTCGCCCGCCTGAACGCCGCCGGCAGCGGGCTTATCTACGCCACCTACCTGGGCGGCGGCGGTACGGACCGCGCCAATGCGGTCGCGCTGGACGCATCGGGCAACGCGTATGTTGCCGGGTCCACCGATTCCCAGGACTTTCCCGCCACGTCCGGCGCGAAGCAGACCGCGCTTTCCGGCGGGGCGGACGCTTTTGTGGCGAAGGTCGCCGCCAACGGCGCTTCGCTCCTCTATGCCACCTACCTCGGTGGCGGCGGTGGCGACGAGGCCTCCGGAATCGCGGTGGATGGCGCCGGGTCGGCTCACGTTACCGGCCACACGGCATCCTCCGACTTCCCGGCGACCTCAGGCGCCGCCCGCGGCGTGAAGTCCGGCGGCGTGGACGCGTTCGTCGCCCGGCTGAACGCGGCCGGCAGCGCCCTGACCTACTCCACCTTCTTCGGCGGCTTCAAGAGCGACTTGGGCAGAGCGATTGCGCTCGACGGCTCGGGAAACGCGCATGTCGCGGGCGTGACGCGCTCCGTTGATTTCCCGGCCGCGGGCGCGCTCCAAAGCCGGTACGCGGGCGCCGACGACGCGTTTGTGCTGGTCTTCAGTCCCGCCGGTTCGCTGCTGCGGTCGAGCTACCTGGGCGGTACCGGGGCCGACGGCGCCGCGGGCATCGTGGTCAACGTTTCCGGCGAGGCGATCGTGACGGGGTTCACGGATTCCGCGAATTTCCCCGTCTCGCCAAATGCGCTTCAGCCGGCTCCCGCGGCGGGCGTCAGCCAGGCATTTCTCGCCATTGCCGGCAACACGGCCGCGCCCGTCGCCAACCTGTCGCTGGGCGCCGCAGTCACGCCCAACCCGGCGGCGCGTGGTTCGAACGTGACCTACGCGTTCACCATCACGAATCAAGGATCGGCGGCGGCAAGTTCGGTCAAGCTCACCAGCGTCTTACCGCCGGCGCTGACGTTTGTCTCTTGCACGGCGACGGCCGGAGGCGCGTGCCAGGGGTCCGCCAACAACCGGGCGGTAACCTTCACCTCGCTGTCCGCCGGCGCCTCGGCTACCGCTACCCTCGTGGCCAAAGTGGGAACATCGCTGCCCGACGGCGCGACTTTCGTCAATACCGCTTCCGTCACATCGGCCGTTCCGGATCCGGATCGGGGCAACAATTATGCGACCGCGTCCGCCATCGCGGTGATCGCGGAATCGATCGCCGCTCCGCTGAAGCCCACGGGCGCAACCGCTGGAATCGCGGGGACGACGTACACATACACCGCCTCGGGCGCCTCATCCAGCGCGGGCCATACGCTTCAATACCGTTTCCAGTGGGGCGACGGCTCGGACTCCGGCTGGCTGCCGGCCGGAACGCGCAACGCGAAAAAATCGTGGACCGCGGCGGGAGCGTACTCAGTCCGCGCGCAGGCCCGCTGCGCCACCCACATCGACAATGTCTCCGCCAATTCGCCGGCTCTGGCGGTGACGATCGGCTACTCGATCTCGGGGCGCGTCACGCTCGCCGGCGGCGCGGCGCTCGGCTCGGTGACCATCTCGCTGAGCGGTTCGAAGACCGCGTCAACGGCCACCAATTCCGCCGGGAATTACGTCATCAATAACCTTTCCGCCGGCGGCAATTACACCATCAAGCCGTCGAAGGCCGGCTACATCTTCACGCCAGCCAGCCGGAGCTTCTCGCCGCTGAGCGCGAATCAGACCGCGAATTTCGTGGCGACCCCGGTCTACAAGATCAGCGGCAGGATCGCCCGCGCGAACGGGACGGCGATCGCAGCCGTCACCTTGACTCTTAGCGGAACGCAATCCAAGACAACGCAGACGGACAGTTCCGGCAACTATTCATTTACCGGTCTGACCGCCGGCAATTACACGATCAAGCCGTCCAGGAGCGGCTTCTCCTTCACGCCGGCGAGCCGCGCCTACACCGGCCTGAACGCGAACAAAACCGGCGTGAATTTCACCGGGAAGGCCAATTGAGGAGCACACGATGCGATCGATAAGACCTGAAGACCGGCGCATGAATCGGAGACGCCTGCTGCAACTGCTTGGCGCGGCTTCGGCCGGCCGTCTCGCCTCCCGCTCGATGGCCGCCGGCTACCCGCTCGGAATCCCCGGACTGTATCCCGGGCGCGTCGTGGGAGTCCGGCACTCGTCATCCATTGCCGGCGGCGTGTTTCAGAGCGAGCCCATCCGCCAGATGATGGTGCGCGGCATGACCGAACTCACGGGAGCGCCCGACTGGGCCTCGGCCTGGCGCCGGTTCTTCTCGCCGGGCGACGTCGTGGGCATTAAGCTGAACGGCGTCGGGATGCCGCGCGCGGTCTCGTCGCGCGAAGTGTTCACGCTGGTCGTCGACGGCTTGACGTCGGCGGGCGTTCGGCCGGAGGACATCGTCGCGTACGATCGTTACCAGTCCTATGTCAAGGGCGCCGGGTTCGCCTCGTGGCTGCCGGCGGGCGTCAAGCTTACCTGGGCCGTCGCCGCCTATGACGATATCCAGCAGTCCATCGACGGCTACGATCCGGCCCATTACGTGGACTTTCCGTACGTGCTTCCGGGGCAGAGCCTCAGCGACCCCACGGCTCGCCGCTCATTCGCCGCCACGTTCATCACACAGCAGGTGAACAAACTGGTGAACCTCGCCGTGCTGAAGGACCACCAGGCCGCGGGCGTGACGCTTTGCCTGAAGAACCTCTCCCACGGCTTGGCGAACAATGTCGCCCGCAGCCACGTTTCCATCGCCGCCCCCGTTGTCGACGCGTTTATTCCAGCCGTCGTATCCATGCCGGCGATCCGCGACAAAACGGTCCTGCACATCCTCGACGGCGTCAAGGGCGTGTTCCACGGAGGTCCGGGCGCCTATCCCGAGTTCGTGTGGGAACACCAGACCATGTACTTCGGCACCGACCCGGTCGCCGTGGATCGCATCGGGTGGAAACAGATCGACCGCCAGCGACTCGCCTCCGGGTTACTGGCCCTCACCGACTCCGGCGTGGACCGTTACGGCACTTACCCCACGCGCCAACCCGAACATATCGACTTGGCGGGCGCCGCGGGCCTCGGCGTCGCCGACGAAACAAAGATCGACTATCGGATGATCCGGCTGGGGTGAACCGCCGGGCCTGTCTCACGACGACCGGTCGCGGCTACTGTGAAAGCGCCGGGCCGCTGACCAGGCGCGTCAGCGCATCAATCGGGCGCGAACGGATCTGCACCGCCAATTCCAATCGGCGATCTCTTTCAATACCGCACCGTCGCCCTCGGGATCTGGAAGTTCCCCGCGTGAGCGTCCCGGCGGGGTCAAAACGAGCAACGCATTTCTCATTTTCAGCTATTAACGCCTGTTAATCGTCCGATGAGGTTTAGGACCAAGCTCATTTTGATTTTGAGGAGGATTAGGTTGACAAAACCTGCAATTCTGTTCTTATTGGCGTCTGGAGTGGTCGCTTCCGCGGCAGACACATCTCAGATCCAAATGTTATCTTCCAGGTCGCGCTCGCTGGCCGACGTTTTGGGGACCATGGCTCGCGAGGCGGTTTATCAGCGAGGCATTGAATTCATTGTGCCCCAGATCATCATTGGAGGCGAATGGACAACTACCATTCGGCTTACCAACAAAGGCACGACTCCGATTCCATCCAGCGATGTCTATTTTGTTGATAATTATGGGGATCCGATGTCGGCCACTTTTCGAACGACTGATGGGAGGGTTGTCACGGACAGTGGATTCAGCTTTCGGCTGTCGAACAACAGCGTATTGGAGGGCACTTTTCAAGGTACCAGCGCAACCCGGTTCGGCTGGGCGATTATCGATCCGAAGGCATGCCCCTTGGAATCCGATTGTACGCTCTACGGCGAAGTAAGCCTGAAGAACAAGCACTCGAGCCGGCCCGATTTCGAGTCTGTCTTTCCCCTAGAAAGCCCGAGCGAATTACAGTACATGCTATGGGATCACAGAGCAGGTTATTCTACGGTGTTGTACCTGGTCAACGTGAACACTTCGCAGGATACGGTATCGCTCCAGTTTCGGGATGATAATGACATTCTCATACGGAATGTGGATCTCACCATGCGCAGCGCCGAGGCGCGCATAGTGACGCTTCATGAACTCGCCCCCGAAACGATAGGCAGGTACGGAACTCTGATCGTCCGGGCGAGAAATGTGGAAGGAAAGTTGCCCATGATCGTCGCAACAGCGCTGCGCATTAATCCGACGAACAGCTTCACTCCGGTGAGGACATTCGCGCCCAAAGCGCCGTTGCGATAGCCATTGTCGCCGCCCTGTCGACGCCGACAGCGTCCCGCGAAGCGCTGCGCCTGCTCAAAGCGCTCCGCCGCCGAAGTTCTCAAGGCTCATCAGGGCACGAACAGGCGCGAGCGGGTCTGCTGGCTCCGCCTGGGAAACATGCAAATCACGACGCGATCCGCCGGTTGCTGGATGTACCGCTCGCGAATGCCTCCGCCGCCAAGCGGCAGTTCTCCCGGACTTGCTCGCTCCCCTTGGGAAACATGCCGATCACAATGCCGTCCGCCGGCTTGGCCGAAGCCGCCACCTGCCGCAGCGCCTCAGCCATGTCCGAACTCGATGCGCACCGCCGCCCCGCGCCGTAGACCTTGAAGATCAGGCACTGCTTCGAGGTCTGGCGGACCCGCCGCAGCATGGCCTCGCGATCCGGCTCCCAGAACAACTCGCCCTCCACGCGCCGGCCCGCCACTTTCGCCGCTTCTTCCGCCGTCCGCGACAAGTTGTACAGGCAGGTCATGTAGAAATCCACCTCCCACCCCTTGTCCTCGACGTAATCGATCACTTCCGGGATGTGCGTCCCCAGCCCCGCCTGCACGCCGGCATCCCGCATCACCTTCAGCATGTCGCGAGCCTGCTCGATCTTCCCGGCGGCCCAGAACTTGTCCGTCTGCGATCCGTGATGGTAGATCCCGATCGCTCCGGCGGCGGCCAGCATCCGAATGTTTCGGGGGATGTCGGCCATCTCGGAGGCCGTCTGCGCGATCCAATGCATGCTGCCGCCCTGTAGCCGGTGGTCGTTCAACAGCCGCAGGATGTGGCTGTCGCCGCGCGATTGCCACGCGTTGATCCCCGCCTCCTCGCAATCGCTCAGAAGTTTCAACACGTTGGCGCCCGTGAAGTAGTCCCGCATTTCGCGGCTCGCCTCCGGCGAGAGATGGGAGTTGCCGCTTACCGGGTTGCCTCCTACGATAATTCGCGAAACCCGATGCCGCCCGAACGGAACCGCCCCGATTGGCGGATTAATCGACCCGAATATTCCTTTGATGCCTGCACCCGCTAGCAGCGCCGTCCTCCGGCTGACTTCCATGGCGACAACCTCCCTGGGGATCTCCCCGTCGCCGGGTTTCCCCGCCGTCATTGTATACCAAATTGTGCGGCCTCCCAGGGAAGACGCGGAAACGCCGGCCCCAACCGGCCGCTGAAGCGCCGTTGCTCCGGATGCTATACTGTCGTTTCATGTTGATTGGCTCTGCGGGTAGCCGCCACCACCATCACCGGCATTGCTTGCCGCGGCGCGCCGCAGTCTGAGCCGTTCTCGAAAGGAATTTCCGACTCGGCCCGCCGCACTCGCCGGCGGGCTTTTTCATTGGTGCTCACGATGGATCTCGATTTCTCGAAACTCGACGGCCTCCTCCCGGCGGTCATCCAGGACCAGGCCACCGGGCGCGTCCTGATGGTCGGCTTCATGAACGAGGAAGCCTATCGCCGGACGCTGGAAACCGGCTTCGCCACCTTCTTCAGCCGGTCCCGCAACAAGCTGTGGACCAAAGGCGACACCTCCGGCCACCGGCTGGTGGTCAAAGAAATCCAGACCGATTGCGATCGCGACACCGTCCTCATCCTCGTCGAAGCGCTTGGCCCCGGCGTCTGCCACGACGGCTACCAGAGCTGCTTTTATCGCACCCTGCGCGGCGGCGAGTGGGTCGCGAATGCCGAAACCGCCTACGACCCCGGTGCCGTCTACGGAGGCAAGCCTTGAAGCTCAAGCTGGGCATCCCCAAGGGCAGCCTTCAGGACGCCACCGTCGACCTGTTCCGGCGCGCCGGCTTCACCATCACGGTCAGCACGCGCTCCTACTTTCCCGGTATCGACGACCCGGAGATCGAATGCATGCTGATTCGCGCGCAGGAAATGGCTCGCTACGTCGAGGATGGCGCGCTCGACGCCGGCCTCACCGGCTTCGACTGGGTGATGGAGAACGAAGCGGACATCGTCACCGTCGCCGACCTGATCTACGCCAAGCAGAGCTTCGGCAAGGTCCGCTGGGTGCTGGCCGTGCCCGAGTCCTCACCCGTCAAAACCGTTGAGGATCTGGAAGGCAAGATCATCGCCACGGAACTGGTCGGCGCAACCCGCCGCTACCTCGCCTCGCACGGGGTCACCGCCAAGGTCGAGTTCAGTTGGGGCGCCACGGAAGTGAAGCCGCCGGACCTGGCCGACGCCATCGTCGAGGTCACCGAAACGGGTTCGTCCCTGCGCGCCAACAAGCTCCGCATCATTGAAACCGTCCTCGAATCCAACACCCAGCTCATCGCCAATGTCGCTTCCTGGAACGATCCCTGGAAGCGCGGCAAGCTCGAAGACATCAAGATGCTGCTCGAAGGCGCGATCAATGCGCTCGGCAAGGTCGGGCTCATGCTGAACGTGCGCCGCCGGGACCTCGACCGCATCCTCGAGACCTTGCCGGCGCTGAAGAAGCCCACCATCTCGCCGCTCAGCGACGAGGACTGGCTGGCGGTCAACACTATCCTGGACGAATCCACCGTCCGCCTGATCATCCCCCGGCTGAAACAGGCGGGCGCGCAGGGCATCGTCGAATACCCGCTGAACAAGATCGTGATGTAGCGCCATGATCCGGATTGTCCCCTCCACCCAAGCCCCGCGGATCCTCAAAAGGCGCGCCGCCCGCCTCCAGGAGGCGGAGGAAACCGTGCGCCCCATCCTCGAAGACGTCCGCAAGCGCGGCGACAAGGCCCTGGTCGAGTACGCCCGCCGGTTCGACGGACTTTCCGGGTCAACGGTCTCCGTGCCGGCCGATGAACTGCGGGACGCCCACAAACGGCTCTCCCGCGAATTCCGCGACGCCGTTCGCACGGCCTCGGAGAACATTCGCGCCTACGCCCGCATGCAGGTTCCCGAGGAGCGCGCCGCTTCGCCCGCGCCGGGACTCAAGCTCGGCCAGATCGTGCGGCCGCTCGACGCGGTGGCTGCCTACGTGCCCGCTGGCCGTTACCCGCTGCCCTCGACGCTGATGATGACGGTGATTCCGGCCCAGGTAGCCGGCGTTCCTCACATCGCCGTCGCGTCTCCCCGTCCGGTCGATGCGATCCTCGGCGCCGCCTGGATGCTCAAGGTCCACTCGGTCTTCCGAATGGGCGGAGCGCACGCCATCGCCGCCTTCGCCTTCGGCACGCGCACCGTGCCCAGGGCCGATCGCATCGTCGGTCCCGGCAACATCTACGTCGCGGCGGCCAAGAAACTGCTCGCCGGCGAGGTCGGCATCGACTTTGTCGCCGGACCCACGGAGATACTGATCGTCGCTCCCGAGGGCGAGCCCAGGTGGCTGGCGGCGGACATGCTGGCCCAGGCCGAGCACGACGTCGACGCCTCGGCCATCCTGCTCACCACCTCGGCGTCGCTCGCCAGGGCGGTCGCGGCGGAAATCGGCCGCCAACTCGAGACGCTCCCTACCGCCGGCGTCGCGCGCAAATCCATCCGGAGTAACAGCGCGATTCTGCTGGTGGACACACTCGATCAGGCCGTGGAACTCGCCAATCGTTTCGCTCCCGAGCACCTCTCCATCCCCGATCGCAGCCTGCTCAAGAAGGTGCGTCACGCCGGCAGCGTTTTCGTCGGTCCCACCAGCCCCGAAGCCGCGGGCGACTACGCCTCCGGGCCGAACCACGTCCTTCCCACTTCCGGCGCCGCCCGCCAGCGCGGCGGTCTATCGGCGGCCGACTTCCTGAAGGTGATCTCCGTCCAGGAGTTGAGCCCGGCGGCGCTCAACCGCCTCGCTCCCGCCATCACCACCCTGGCGCGGGCCGAAGGTTTGGAAGCCCACGCGCGCAGCGTCGAGGTGCGCTGCCGTGGCTGAGGCGCTGCAACCCCGGCGGGCCGTGCTCGACATGGCGCCCTATTCGCCGCCGACCTCCGGCCGCGCCGGCAAGCTCCGCCTCGACTTCAACGAGAACACCGTCGGCGCCTCGCCCCGCGTGGTCGAATTCCTGCTACAGCGGCTCAGCGAGGAGGGGCTCGCCGTCTACCCCGAGTACGACGAAGTCCGTCCGAAGCTCGCTGCGTTCTTCGGCCTGGCGCCGAATCAGGTCCTGCTCACCAACGGCACCGACGAAGCGATTCAGGTGCTGGTGAACACGTATGTCGACGATCGCGACGACGTCGTGCTGCTGCGCCCGTCATACGCGATGTACCGCTTCTATAACGAAGTCGCCGGGGCCTGCATCAGGGAGATCGATTACCGCCCGCGCGACCTGGCGTTCCCGCTCGACGAGTTGCTGGACGCCATCCGCCCCGAGACGCGCGCCGTCCTGATCGCGAATCCCAACAATCCTACCGGCACGGGAACCGATCAGGCGGGCATCCGCCGCATTCTCGAGGCGGCGCCCCACGCGGCGGTGCTCATCGACGAGGCCTATTTCGAGTTCTCCGGCGTCACCGCCCTGCCGCTGCTCGACTCGTTCCCGAATCTCTTCGTCAGCCGCACTTTCTCGAAAGTCTACGGCATGGCCGCCATGCGCATGGGCTGCCTCTTCTCGCGAGCCGAAAACGTCGCCTACATGCGCAAGGCGCAATCGCCCTACAGCGTGAACATGCTGGCCGCGCTCGCCGCCGAAGCCGCCATCGCCGACCCCGATTACGTCAAGCATTATGTCGCCGAAGCGCTCGCCGCGCGCGAGATGATCTACGAAGGCTTCGAGCAGCGCCGCATCCCCTACTACCGCAGCGAAGCGAACTTCGTGCTCTTCCGCGCCGGCGACCGCGCCATCGTGATCCGCGATTATCTGCGCTCGAAAGGCGTGCTGGTGCGCGACCGCAGCTACGAGTTGCCCGGCTGCGTTCGCGTGACCGTCGGCGCCAGAGAGCAGGTCAAGCGCTTCTTTGAAGTCCTCGATGAGGTCTGGTAATGCCTGAACGAATCCTCGTTTTCGACATGGACGGCGTGCTGGTGGACGTCGGCGAATCCTACCGCGAGACCATCCGCTCCACCGTCGAGCATTTCACCGGCAAGCGGATCGCGTGCGAAACCATCCAGGAGTACAAGAACAAGGGCGGCTGGAACAACGACTGGGCTCTTTCCCAACGCATTGCCGCGGACCTCGGCGTCAACGTTCCCTACGAGACCGTCGTCAAACAGTTCCAGAAGCTCTTTCTCGGCTCAAACGGCGACGGGAGCGGCGGTCTCATCATGCGCGAGCGCTGGATCCCCGAGCCGGGCCTGCTCGAGCGCCTCGCCGAGCGCTACAGGTTCGCCATCTTCACCGGCCGCATCCGGATCGAGCTTGGCATCACGTTGTCCCGTTGGGCGCCGCGCATCTGCTTTGAGCCGTCCGTCTGCACCGAAGACGTCATCGAGGGCAAGCCCTCGCCGGAAGGGCTGCTCAAGATCGTGGAGCATCATCCCGGCGCGGAACTCGTCTTCATCGGCGACACCGTGGACGACGCCCGCAGCGCCCGGGCCGCCGGCGTTCCCTTCATCGGCATCGCTTCCGCGGAAAATCCCCGGCGAGCCGAGACCGTCGCCCTGTTCGAGACCGAACAGGCGATCGCCGTTCTCGAAAGCGTCAACCAGTTGGAGGCCGCGCTCGCCCGATGAGAACCGCGTCCATCGAACGCATCACGAAAGAGACGCAGATCCGCGGCGCGCTCCGCATCGAAGGCAAAGGCCAGTACAGAATCTCGACGGGCGTGCGATTCCTCGACCACATGCTCGAGCTGTTCACGCGCCACGGCGGGTTCAATCTGACCATCGACGCGACGGGCGACCTCGACGTCGATCAGCACCACACCGTCGAGGACGTCGGCATCGCGCTTGGACAGCTATTCACCGGCGCGCTCGGCGACCGCAAGGGCATCAACCGCGCGGGCTATTTCGTCCTGCCCATGGACGAAACGCTGGCCGTCGTCGCGGTGGATCTCGGCGGCCGGCCGGCGCTGGTCTATAAGGACCTGGTGCGCGTACGCCTTGTCGGCGACCTTCAGGCCGAGCTTCTGGAGGACTTCTTCGGCGGCTTCGTCACGCACGCCGGCGCGAATCTCCACGCCAAGGTCCTCTACGGCCGCTCGAATCATCACAAGGTCGAGGCGATCTTCAAGTGCTTCGCGCGGGCGATGAAATACGCCTGCTCGCGCGATAAGAGCCTGCGCGGCCAACTGCCCTCGACCAAGGGGCTGTTATGATCGCCATCTTCGACTACGGCGCGGGCAACCTGCGCTCCGTGCAGAACACGCTCGAGGAGATCGGCGCCTCCTACACGCTGGTCGACGACGCCGAGGGTCTCCGAAAAGCCGACAAGATCATCCTGCCGGGCGTCGGCCATTTCGGGCAGATCATGCGATCGCTCGACGCCATGGGCGTGCGACAGACCTTTATCGACCGCATCCGCGCGGGCGTCCCGTTTCTCGGGATCTGCCTCGGCCTCCACGCGCTGTTCCGCGGCAGCGAGGAAGCCCCGGACCTCGCCGGATTCGGCCTGTTCGACGAGACGGTGGTGCGCTTCAGTCCCGAGGCGCGCGTCCCCCACATGGGCTGGAACGTCCTCGAGCCGCGGCGCGAGTGCCGGCTGCTGAAAGACCTCCCCCCCAAGGTCTACGTCTATTTCGCCCACAGCTACTACGTCCCGGTGATGGATGCCACTGCCGCCAGCACCACCTACGCCGCGCCGTACACGTCGCTGCTCGAGCGCGGCAATGTCTTCGGCGTGCAATTCCACCCCGAAAAATCGGGCCCGCTCGGACTCAAAATCGTCCGCAATTTCGTGGAGCTCTGAGCATGCTGGCCAAGCGCATCATTCCCTGCCTCGACGTCACGGCCGGCCGCGTTGTCAAAGGCGTCAACTTCCTGAACCTGCGCGACGCCGGCGACCCGGTGGAACTCGCCGACCGCTACAACAAGCAGGGCGCCGACGAGCTGGTCTTCCTCGATATCACCGCCTCCAGCGACGCCCGCGACATCATGGCCGACGTCGTCTTCCGCACCGCCCGGCGGGTCTTCATCCCGCTCACCGTCGGCGGCGGAATTCGCTCCGTCCGCGACGCGCGTAAGATCCTCATGTCGGGCGCCGACAAGATCAGCGTCAACACCGCGGCCATCCGGCGCCCCGAGTTACTCATCGAGCTGAGCGAGGAGTTCGGCTCGCAGGCGACGGTGCTGGCCATCGACGCGAAACGCCGCGCGCCCGGCCAGTGGACCGTCTACACGCGGGGCGGCCGCGACGACGAAGGCATCGACGCCATCGAATGGGCGCAGCGGGCCGAGTCGCTCGGCGCCGGCGAGATCCTCCTCACTTCGATGGACACCGACGGCGTGCAGACCGGCTTCGATTGCGAGCTGACGCGGGCGGTCTCGCGCGCCACCCGGATTCCCGTCATCGCTTCCGGCGGGGCGGGCAAGCCCGAGGATTTCACCGAGGTGCTCACCGCGGGCGAAGCCGACGCCGCGCTGGCGGCCTCCATCTTCCACTACGGCACGTACACGGTCGCTGAGCTCAAAGAATTCCTCGGCCGGCGCAACGTCCCTGTCCGCCCGGCTCTATGATCGTCCCGTGCATCGACCTCATGGACGGCAAGGTCGTCCAGCTCGTCCAGGGCAAGGAAAAAGCGCTGGAGGGCGATTCTCCCGAAGCGATGCTGCGCCGGTTCGCGGCTTTCCCCGAGATTCAGGTCATCGACCTCGACGCGGCAATGGGCAAAGGCTCGAATGACGGGCTGGTCGAGTTCCTCGCCGCGCGCGCCAAATGCCGCATCGGCGGCGGCGTTCGGACGGCGGCCCGAGCCCAAGCGCTGGTCGAGCAAGGCGCCTTCAAAGTGATCGTCGGCACGGCCGCCTTCACCGCAACCGGCATCAACGGCGCGTTGCTGGACGAAATGGCCGCGGCTGCCGGGCGCGAGCGCCTCGTCGTCGCGCTCGACTCCCGGGACGGCAGGATTGTCGTGAAAGGCTGGCGTGAGTCCACCGCGCTCACCGCCGAGGACACGCTGGCGCAACTGGAACCCTACTGCTCAGGCTTCCTGTGCACCTACGTCGACAAGGAAGGCATGATGCAGGGCACGGACCTCGATTGGTTCCGCCGCCTTCGCCGCGCCACCGAACTCGAGATCACCGCCGCCGGCGGCATCACCACCGTTGACGAGATCCGCGAACTCGCCCGCCTCGGCATCCACGCCGCCCTCGGCATGGCCATTTACACCGGCAGGCTCGACCTGGCGGAACTCACGGCGCTGAACGCTTCCCTGGCCGGCTGAAGGCGAAAACGGCCCGACGCCGCCGGCTTCACATCGCGATGGCGTGATGGAAGGAGGGCGGGTCTATAATTGACCCTGATGAAAATCGCGTTGATCCCGGCCATCGCTTCCACCGCCTTCGCGTCGATGAATTGCGACATGAGCGCCTATAAGCCGCAGACAGGGCTCACGGCCGCGGCGCAGCAGGATACGCTTCGCGTCGCCTGGCGCGGCGAGTCCCGCGAGCAGTTGCGGGTCGATTTCTCGATCGACAATGATGGCCCCCTGATCCGCGAGTTGGCCGTGCAGAAGCCGGGCGGACGCTGGACCCTCCTGGGCGCCGGCCTGCGTCCCGAGTTTCACGTCACTTCCGGCCGCCGCCGCATTTCCGAGCAGCAGTTGCAGCCGTTGCGCGCGCTCGGCCGCGAGATTACGCCCGAACTCGTCGAACGCGAGAAGTGGAACGTCTTCTGGGACGCGCCCCTGGTCGTCCCGGGCAGCAGCCGCGTCAACCCCGATCTTCCCCGACGCCCGGAAGAGATTCGCCGCGCCGCCTCCTCGTTTCGACCGGGGGGTTGCGCGGTGAAGACCGATGGCGCGCGGCTGGAAATAAGCTTCCCCGGCCTTGAGTTGGGCATCTTCTCGGGGCGGCTGGCGTACACCGTCTACAAGGACGCGAACCTGCTGCGCATGGAGGCCATCGCCGCGACCAACGAGCCCTCGGTCGCCTACATCTACCGCGCGGGGCTGCGAGGCTTTCGCTCCGGCCCGGGCGCCCGCGTCGCGTGGCGCGACGTTTCCCGCAACTGGCAGAAGTACGAGTTTGGAGGCGCGCCGAACGACGACCCGGTCGCCCTCCGCGCGCGCAACCGGCTCGCTATCTTAGAAAGCGACACCGGATCGGTGGCTTTCTTTCCGCCGCCTCACAAGTTCTTCTTTGCCCGGGAAATCGAGTTGAATCTCGGCTACGTCTACTACCGCAAGGACGAGGATGGTTCCCTGTCGGTCGGCGTACGCCAGGCCGAGCGCGAAGAGATGTTCCAGCCCTACGGCTTCTCGGACGACCTCTGGAAGCGGCGCGTGGGGCAATCCCGAAGCTTCGCCCAAGGCAACTTCGCGCTGTACAACGCGCCGCCGGGGACCATGCAGCGCATGGCCGCGTACTTCTATCTCAGCCCCGATCCCGCTCCCGCGACGGCCGCGCGCGCGTTGCGCTTCACCCGCGATGACCGCTACAAGCCGCTTCCCGGATACCAGGTAGCGGTCAGCCACTTCCACACGCACTTCGCGGAATTTCTCGAAGACGCCCAAACCCTCGACGCGCAGCCGCACTGGCTGGCCCCGTTCCGCTCGCTCGGCATCAACATCGCGATGATGTCGGACTTCCATTCCGACGGCCATCCGAAGGATCCGGGTCCTATCCGCTTGCGCGAGCAGAAGCGCTACTTCGACGGCTGCCGCCGCCACTCGGATCGCGAATTTCTCATCCTGCCGGGCGAGGAGCCCGACGTGCACTTCGGCGGCCACTACACGACGCTGTTTCCGCGGCCCGTCTATTGGACCCACGTCCGCGGACCGGAGCAGCCGCTCGTCGAAGAACACCCGGAATATGGAAAGGTGTACCACGCCGGCTCGGCCGCCGATGAACTGGAAATGCTGCGGAGAGAGGAGGGCCTGGTCTGGCAGGCGCACCCGAGGACGAAGGGCTCCACCGGCTACCCCGAAGCCATCAAGGACACGGAATATTTCCGCGACGATCGGTATCTCGGAGCGGCCTTCCAGTCGCTGCCGGTCGACCAGTCCGAACGGCGCCTTTGCGACGCGCGGTGCTTCTCGGTGCTGGACGACATGAACAACTGGGGCGGTCCGAAATACCTGGTCTCCGAAGGCGACACGTACGCCAAGTACGCGGGTGACGATCTCTACGGCTCTTTCATCGTCAACTACATCAAGCTGGACCGTCTGCCGGGATTTGATGAGGACTGGCGCCCCATCACGCGCGCGCTGCGCTCGGGGCGGTTCTTCGTCACCAGCGGCGAAGTGTTGCTGAAAAGCGTCGAAGTGGAAGGATCGGGCGCGCAGCGGACTCTCGTCGCCGACGTCGAGTGGACCTTTCCGCTGGAATTCGTCGAGGCCGTGTCCGGCGACGGAAGCGCCGTCGCCCGCAAGGAAGTGTCCGCGGCGGATCTGCCGCCGTTCGCCGGCCGAACGTTCCGCATTCCAATCGACGCCGGCGCGAAATGGGTTCGTTTCGCCGCCTGGGACTCGGCGGGCAACGGCGCTTTCTCGCAGCCGATTCACCCGCGATAGCGCGGCTCAGCCCATGTACAACGCGCGCGCCTGCGAGGGCCGCAGCGTCAGCCCGTAGATGCAGATGTGATCGAAAGCCCAGAGGTTCACCGCCGGGTAACCCAATCCGATCGCGGTGCGGTACTCCTTCTCCCACGGATAACCCGCCCGGAAGATCGGCGCCAGGTAACGCAGCGAATCGCGCGGCCACTGCAGCAGGTCCACCGGAAACCGCATCGCCGTCCGCGCAAGGTCGAGGTTCTTGTTACTGGCGCCGAAGTCCAGCGCCTCGATCTTCAGCCGGTCCAGCCCGCTGCCGCTCTTGCTCTCCCACTCCGCCGGCAGATTGACGAAGCGGTTCAGCCGCCCCCCAAGCTGATTGATGCCGACAAGCTGCGGGTAATTCACGTCGTAGGGGAACAGCAGTTCGAACTGCGTTTCCGGGTATGCCGCGCGAATCTCGTCCACAAGCGCCGCCACGTAATCGCGCAGCCGGCCGCGAAGGAACGTGGCGTCCGCGCCGCCGTTCACTTGCGGATCGTCGACCGGCGACTCGAACCGGTGCAGCGGCCGTCCCAGCGCGGCTTCCGCCGCCGTCCGGGTTTCCTCGTCGTAGAATGCCATCCCGCCCGTCTTCGTGGTTCCCGTCGCGCTAACCCATGCGCCGTTGCCGGCCGACCCATTCAGCGCCACCTGGTGAGCGTTCACATAGGTAACCGTCCACGTCCCGTTGGCGGCCGTGCAGCCTTGATAGCCCGCGTTCACCAGCCGGTCGCCCGTATTCAGCCCATGCGGCGCGGAAAAATAGATCTCGATGGGCGTGGCGTTGGCGACGGCCAGCGGCGTCAGCGTGCGCCGCGGGAAGAACCACCACAAGAACTCGCCGAACTGGAGATTCGGCGTCAACCCCGCGGAGCTCATCAGCCCGGCGACCGTTCTGTAAACCTTCGCGTGATGCGCGCGCATCGCCGAATTGAAGGCGCAATGCGTCGAATGCAGCGAGCCGAAGCCCACATCCGTCACTACCTCCGCCCCATCGGGAAACGCTGCCCCGAAGCCCGCCGGCGGATGGACGAGTTCCATCGAACTGGCGACCACCATCTCGCGCCCCCGCGCGGCCAGCAGCGAAAACATGTCCGCCAGCCACACGCGCGCGCCGCGGTTGACGCCGTATTCCTGCTCCGGATCCACCTGCCAGATCCCGGGCTGGCTTCCCTCGAGCGACCCCGTCCATTCGAGCGGCCGCAGCGGGAAGTACGTCCCGTTTTCTTTCCTTTCCACCCACCCATCGAAGCCGTACGAGTAAGCCGCTTTCGTACTGCGGACCGTGATGGTTAGCGAGGCGCCCTCGGCCTTCGCCCAGACGCCGACATAGTTCGAATTGACGAAGTACTCGAAGTGTTTGGCGATTCGCTCCGGCGTGTCGCCGCCATAGATGGTTTTGCCGATCGCTTCGCCGCCGATCGAAATGATCACCTGGTCGTCGGCGAGAAATTCTCCGGCAAACGTTACCGTCAAGCTCGCCACCGCCAGCGGAAGCAGGCCCCAAGGCGAACCATCTACGCGCCGCCGTTGGTTGTACCAGAAGACGCCTAGATAGAGGTTGAGCGGACCTCCGTACCCCAGTTGATCGAACATCCACAGGATGCGCTCCGGCGGAAGCTTGTACGTGTGATCGGTGGAGTAGTCCAGCGCGGGCGCCAGGTTGTCCTGGAGCGGCTCGGGCGCGGGGATGTCGGAGGGCACGGCGACCTCCAGAAAATCAAAATACGCCGTCCCGGAAAGCAGCCGGAGCGCAACCGTGTGTTTGCCCGGCGCCATCCGCTGCCTGACCAACCGCCGCGTATTCACGGGCTCCGCCACCGGCAGGTAGGTATTCAGCTCCGTTTCACCGTCGCCGTCCACCGTCACGCCCCATTTCCCCGCGGCCACCGATACGCTGTTCCCGGCGGAATCGCGGATGACGCGCGTGGAAAACAGGCTGGTGCCCACGTACAGGTCGTGTTCGGAGAGGCTTTCGTAGCGGATCGTCACCGAGTCGCCCGCGGCTTCGGCCCGCTGCGCGAAGCCTTCGGAGAAAAATCCCGCCTCGACGCTCCAGGAGTTTCCCGAATACCGGAGCGCTGGGTCCGTCTCTTCCAGCCTCAGGCTGCCCGGTCCGGCAACCTGGAGCCATTTGTTTTCTCCTTCAACGCTCCAGTTACTGAAGGTGGCTTCCCAGTCCGTATCCGTGAACGCGGCGCCGTCGGCCAGTTCCGGCGCGAACGTCAGCCAGCATTGCCGGATCTGGTCCACCGGCCGCATCTCGATCAGGCCGTCCGGCTGTTTTTCCTCGCCAATCGCGTCGGAAAAACGCAGGGTCACGCGCCATGTGGCGTCGGAGCTTCCGCCGGAAAGCTTTGCCGCGTCCGGCGTCAGCTTCAGCGACTCGGTCTTCCACTGAGCGTAGACGGTGATCATGTTCCCGTCCCGGCCGGGGCGCGCCGCGCGTACGGTGAGGATCGCGCCGTTGGCTTCCGCCTCGATCGCTTGCGCCGCGCCGAAATTCGCGTTATTGATTGCCTGCGCCACCCCCGCCGCCGCCTGCTCGGCCGTCTCGCCCCCTGCCGCGACGTAGTCGAAAGCGTAGTTCTGATACCAGATGGTCGCCTGGTCCCCCGCTTGCACGCCGTCCGCGATTACCGTGAAGTCGGCCGAAGCCTTGGCGTAGGTCCCGCCGGTTTGCGTCGCGTACCGGAGCAGGTGGACCTGGGCCGTCGTGTGGTCGGGTCGGATCACTTCGAGATATGGCCAGGAGATGGTCGGATACTTGACGGAGTCGAGCGGTTGCAGCCCGGCGTAATGGACGTCGAACGATAAGTTGATTCCGGAGAAATTCGTGTCGGGGAGGTGCTTCAGCGATGGGTGTTCGTAGAAATTATCGGCGTCGTAAAGCACGAGCACCGCGAAGTCGCCCGGTTCGCGGAAAACCCCGCTCACTCGGAAGCTGTCGGCCGTCGCCGAGTGCAGGGCGGCAGCGGCGCCCAGGTCGTCGAAACCTCGCAACTGGATGGTACGATTCGGCTGAAATTTGTGGATACGTTCCAAGTGGCGCCTGCCAGGCTAGTCTCCTGTCCGCAAGCCTTTACAGCCAGTGGGGCAGCCTCGTAGGCTGCGCGGGACTCCCAGTCCCGCCAATTCAGCCCGACAACCCGTACTGTCAACTGACAGCCCGCACAGGAGACTACTAGAGATCGGGAGCCGGGTCGGAAAACAGGCTCCTCCAGTTCTCATCGTATCGGACGGCGCCAAAGAATCCGGCGGCAAGAAAGGAGAAGCCGTGCCTAATTTACTGTATTACAAGAAGAAAATAAAGTCGAACCGCTTGTGATCGCGCGAGAACCCGCTGGCTGAAAGCCGGCAGCCGAACGCTCCTAGATCTTGATCTTGTCGTAATCGAACGGCTCGTCCACCAAGTGGTATTCCGGCTCGCCTTCCCGTTGGAGGTAGTACGTCTTCAGCGGCGTTCGCGGAAAGTCGGTCAGTTTGCGCTTTACCGCTTTTCCGTCCACCCACTCGTACACCGGCACATCCCACGGATTGAAGGTGTCCGAAAGCCCGCGTTCCTTGGCGATCCGGAACAGGTGCACGTTGCCCGGTTCGTGTCCGCCCAGCCACGTGCCCACCAGGTCCAGCCGGAACTTGTCCTTGCCGAACATGACCAGGTTCGTCAGGTAGTCCGTGCCGATCCCGAAGCCGTTGCCGTCGCGCCCGTAGATCCCCTCGATCATCGCGAGCCCCGTCTTGATGACGCTCATGTTGTCGATGGTCCGGTGCGCCCAGATCTCCTGGTGCATCGGGCTGAGTTCGGCGGCGCTGTCATAGCGCGAATAACCGAGTTTCCGGTGATTCTCGAAATACCGCTTCACCTTCTCTTCCACGTCCGGCTGGAAATCGGGCTTCATGTGGTCCGGCACGCCGGTCACCATGCGCCATCCGTTGCAGTACCGGACATACGGCGTCACCGTCAGCCCCTGTTCGTTCTTCACGCTGAGCGTCAGGCACATCCCGTGCGCCTTCCACTTCGAGATGTTCAGCAGCCAGGAGTCCGGCTCGTTCAGCGGCGCGTAGTGCGGAATGCGGCGGAAAACCACGCCGTCCGGCGTGTCGCTCCAGGTAATGTCCTTGCCCGCCGCAAATTCCTCCGGCGTCCGCGGGCAGTTGTTCATCTCGATCCCCTGACGGTTGTTGATCGTGACGAAGCCGCGGATGTTCCAGTTCTGGCGGCTGTTGGCTTCCAGGAAATGGAACTTCGTCAGCCCGCGTTCCTTCAGCCCCATCACCATGCCTTCGTAGAAATCCGGGTCCGTGCCCGTGCCCCACAGCTCTTCCGGGGGCGTGCCCGGCTTGCGCACGCTGCACACGTTGGGCTTCAGGACCACGCGGTGCGTCACCGGGATTCCCGGCTTCGTCATCGGCACGAAAATCTCCCGCGCCAGTTTCAGGCCCTCGGCGCGTTTGGCATCGGCGTCCATCTTGTGCTCGACGCGCGTTCGCCGGATGAACACCGCCTTCGGATTCGCTTCGATAAACGGGTGCACCCCGAAGTAGGCCGGCGCCGCCAGCAGACCTCCCGCGCCCGCCATCGCGGCCGCGCCCGCTTTAAACCCGCTTTCCAGCAGTTCTCGACGTGTCCAATTCAGCATTGCTACTCCCGAATCGTCAGATCTTTACCTTGTCGTAATCGAAAGGCTCGTCAACTAAATGATATTCCGGCTCGCCGTCCCGCCGCAGATAGTAGGTCTTCAGCGGCGTCCTCGGGAAATCGCTCAGCTTGCGCGGGAGCGCCTTTCCGTCCTTCCACTCGTAGACCGTCACATCCCACGGATTGAACGTGTCCGCCAGTCCCCGCTCCTTCGCGATGCGGCACCAGTGCACGTTGCCCGGTTCGTGCCCGCCCAGCCACAGCGCCGCCAGGTCCAACCGGAACTTGTCCTTGGAGAACATCACCAGGTTGGTCATGTAGTCGGTTCCGATGCCGAAGCCGTCGCCGTCGCGCCCGTAAATGCCCTCGATCATCGCCAGGCCGGTCTTCAGGACGCTCATGTTGTCCATGGTTTTGTGCGCCCAGATTTCCTGGCGAATTGGGCTCAATTCGGCGCCGCTATCGTAGCGCGCGTAGCCCATCTTCTGGTGGCTTTCGAAGTACCGGTTGATGCGCTGCTCGGCGTCGGCGCGGATGTCGCCTTTCATGAACTCCGGAACGCCGGTGACCGTCTTCCAGCCGCTGCAAAAGAGGACGTAAGGGATCACCACCAGTCCCTGCTCGTTCTTCACGCTGAGCGTCAGGCACATACCATGCGCCTTCCACTTGGCGATGTTCAGCAGCCACGTATCCGGCTCGTTCACCGGCGCGTAGTGCGGAATCCGGCGGAAGATCACGCCGTCGGGTACCTTGCTCCACGTCATGCCCTCGCCCGCCGCGAACTCCTCCGGCGACCGCGCGCACTGGTTCATCTCCACGCCGTGGCGGCGGTTAATGGCCACGTAGCCGCGGTAATTCCACGTCTGGCGAAGGTTGGCTTCCAGAAAATGAAACTTCTCCAGCCCCACTTCCTTCAGCCCCATCACCACGCCTTCGTAGAAATCCGGGTCCGTGCCGGTACCCCAGAATTGCTCGTTCGGTTTTCCGGCCTGCCGGACGCTGATGACATTCGGCTTCAGCACGACGCGGTGGCTCACTGGCACGCCGGGCTTGTCCATCCGGACGAAGATCTCGCGCGCCAGCTTCAGGCCTTCCTCGCGCTTGCTTTCCGAATCCATCTTCGCCGGGACGTTCGTCCGGCGGATGAAGACCGCCTTCGGGTTCGCCTCGATGAACGGATGCAGCCCGAAATATCGCGCCGGCGATTCGCCCGCGCCGAGCAGCCTGCCTGTCCCGGCCAGAGCCGCCGCGCCCGTCTTCTCCAGTAGTTCACGCCGAGTCATGTCCGCGATTCCGCCTTCTCATACTAATCCTTCCACATTGTAGGCCAACCATCCCCTTCATTCGTCCAGCGGGACAGGCGCGGCCGCGCCGGCCGGAATCCAGCACTGTCGGCCGTCCGGCAGCTCGATATGGCGCCAGCCGCTGCGCGTCTCCAGGAGTTCAAACTCGGCGCCGGCGTGCAGAGGCTCCTGAAAGCTCGGTTCGTACGATTCGCCGTCGCCCTTTCGCGCCGTCACTTCCGCGGCCAGGATCACGCCGGCCGGGCGTCGATCGCCTGCCGCTTCCGCCGCCAGGGAGACCAGGAACAAAACGGCGAGCGCTCCCGCCGCGGCGAGCGCGGTTCGCGGCATCCACTCGGACCGCCTCAGCCGCACCGCCGCCCCCGCCCAAAACGCGCCGGAGAACAACGCCAGTAGCCAGGCGCGCGCTGCCCGCGACATGTCGTAATGCCAGAACAGCAATGTCCGCAGCACGCGCGTGCGCTGCTTCTCCTCGATGGAATCCTGCCGCGACTTCCGCGCCTGCGCCAGGTTTTGGGCCAGATTCGGGTCGCCCGGAACGTACAGTTCCGCGCGGCGGTAGTTGAGTATCGCGCGCCCGATATCGCCGGCCTGGTAGTACGCGTTGCCCAGGTTATAGAAGAGCTTGCCGTTGCGGATGCCGCCCTCGCGCGCGATGCGTTCCAGCCGCAGCGCCGCGCGCTGGTAGATCTCCCGCGCCGCGCTCGGATCGCGCAGGGACGTTTCGTTCGCCTCCCGGTACAGCGCGTTCGCCTGGCCGAACAATTCCTCGATTTCGCGAGGCTCCATGCGAGCGAACGCCGCAAGCGCGCACACCGCCAGCGCAACCAGGCAGCGGATCATCTTTGGGAACGCTCCGCTTGGCTCAGCGCGCGCTCCAGTCCGCCGATCGTCTCGATGGCGGAGTTCTTCAAGGAAACAGCGTTCTCGCCCGCCGCCGCCGAACCGGCGTACCGGCCCGCCTCGCAGCGCTCGAACAACCTCTTCACGGCCTCCACCAAATCGGCGGCCATCCCCCGCTGCTCAAGCGACGGCTTCACGTCCAGGAACGTCAGCGCCTGCGCCGGCAGCGCCAGCCGCGCACCCAGGTAGTTCCGCGTCGCCTCCAGCATCGCGGCGTGGAATCCGTCGGAATCCGAGGGCGGCAGCGCCGACGCGCGCCTGGAGAAGTCCTTGTACGCCCGCCGCGCCGTCCGTTCCCCAGGATTCACCTCGCGGCGCCGTTCTATCAGGGCGTAGCCGAGCAGCGCCGCGAAACAAAGCGGCGGCAGGCCCAGCGCGATCAGCCACGCCGGCGACCCCAGCGGCGCCGCGCCCCCGAGCGCCTGGTTGATCAGCGCGTCCGGCCCTTCATAGTTGTACGCGATGCCGCCTTCCCGGCTCTCGACTCCCGTCTGCGCCGTCAACCGCCCGGCGCCTTCGGCGTCCTGCGCGGTCACGATCCGCGTTCCCTTCACCGCCAGCGGAATCGGCGCCGTCCGCGCGATCTCGTACCCGCCGGATTTCGGGTTGAAATAACTCAGCTCGATCGGCGGGATCTCACGCACATCGGGATGAATCGCCCGGATGGTCTGAGTGAATTTCTTCACGTTTCCTTCCAGGACGCCGGCGGCCTGCTCCGCCGGAATCCTGAAATCGCGCGCCAAGGCGGGTTGCGCCGTCAGCGGCGGCAGTTGCGCGTTCGCAAGGTATTCCGGCCCCGACACCCGGACGTTCAGCGTGATCGGATCGCCGACGCTCACCTCGGCCGGCGTTGCCTCGGCGGCGATCCTGTATTGCCCCACCAGGCCGCTGAAAGTCGCCGGCCGCCCCGCTTGCGGCAGTTCCATCACCTCGATCGCGGCGCGGTTGGATCCGGCCACGAAGCTCTCGCCCGCCATCCGCGTTGCGAAGCCGAAGAAATCGTCGGCGAACGGGTTGCGGGCGCGGTTCGGCCGCGCTTTGCCCGCCACGGTGGCCGGCTCGATGGCGATCGTCCCCGGCTGCCGCGGTATGAGGATCTTGCGCAGCTCCACCGTCAGGAACCGCCTGCCGTCCAGCGTTGCCTCCCCTTTCTCTCCGATGGCCTTTCCGTTTGGCAGCGCGATTTCCAGGTGGCGGTCCGGATCGATCTGAATCCTCGGATCTTCAATGGTGAACCGTTTATCGTTCAAGACCGGAACCGTGAAGGAAAAATCCTGTACGTTCTGTCCGACGTACCAGGTAATCGTCAGAATTACCGGCTGTCCCGCGTAGGCTTTGCGCTCGGAAAGCGACAGACGCAGCTTGAAATCGTCGGACTCGGCCGGCGGCGTCGCGCGGATCGTGGCGCCCGCGGTCCGCAGCGTCTTGCCGCCCGCCTGAATCGCGATCGGCGGAATGGTGAACGTTCCCGGCTTCTGCGCCGTCAGCCGGTACGAGAACACATAGCCGCGCCGCGTCACCCGGGTCACCTGGTTGTTGATAATCGTCACGGATTCGCTGGAGTTCTGCTGCCCGCCCAGGTCCTGCACGGTGACCCCCGCCAGTCCGCTCAGGTCCGGCTTTTCCGGCGCGTCGCTACCCTCGACCTGGATTTGCAGCAGGAAGGGTTCGCCCGCGAAAACGTCCTGCTTCTCCACCACCGCCTGAACGGACAACTGCTGCGCGGCCGCGCCGGCGGCGAACGCCGTCAACAGCAACAGCCCTGCTCCAAGCTTCGCGCCCATCGCTACCAATCCTTGTCCACCGGGCGGATGGCGACCGCGGCCTGCAGGTTCCTGCGCCGCCGGTCCTCCCGTTCCTTATCCAAGATGTCCTTCGCGCTCTCGGCTGTTTGCGGCTTCTCCTCCCGCTGCCCTGCCTGCCGTTGCTGCTGCTGTTCTCTCTGCTGCTTGTCGTCGCTCGCGGGACTCGGTTGCTGCTGTTGTTGTTGCTGCTTGCCGTCGTCCTTCGTCCGGCCGTCATCGCCCGGCTGGGGAGGCTGTTTCTTCAGCAATTCCTCCAATTGTTGAATCTGCCGCCGCGCGACTTCGATGTTGTGGCGCGCGTCATCCAGCTTCGGATCCAGCCGGAGCGCGTCCTGGTAATACCGCACGCCTCGGCGAAGCGAGTCGATCGCCTGGGCCGGATTCGCCTGCGCCTCACCCGCGCCTTGCCGGAACGCCGCGTTCCCCTGGTTGAACTTGCTGCGCGCTTCAAGCGACGGATCGGACCTTCGAGCCGCCGCGTTTTCGTACGCGTCCAGCGCCCCACGGAAGTCGCCCTGCCGGTACAGCGCATTGCCCTTGTTCATCCAGACGTGCGGAGAATCGGGCTTCTGCTGCGCGGCTTCCTCGTAGGCGCGCAAGGCCTCCTCGTACTGCCGCTCGCGGTATGCCTGGTTGCCTCGCTCCACCAGCGCCCGGGCGCTTTCCGCCCGCGCCGGCCAGGCGAACGCCACAACCAGCAGCGCCGCCGCGCCGGTCAGACCGAGCGGGCTTTTCGTTCGCCGATACATAGCTCCACGCACAACAAAACGAATGCAATTGCTAAAAATATCTGGTATTTTTCCTCATACCGCACGAATTTCGCCGGACCCAGGTCCGCCTGTCCGGCGCCGGAAACCAGCTTGACGTACACGTCGCCGAAGTCGACGCTCCCGGTGGCGACGTTCAGGTACCGTCCGCCCGGCGTCGCGCTTACCATTTTACGCAGCGTTTCCGTGTCCAGCCGCGACCATACCTCCTGGCCGTTGTAGGTCAGGAATGTCCGCTGCCCGTCCGCGCCGGTCACCGGGATTCTCCGGCCCTCGTGTTCGTCCCCAAGCCCCACCGCGATCAGCCGCGCTCCCAGTTCCCCCAGTTTCCGCGCCGCTTCCTCCGGGTAGCTTTCGTGGTCCTCGCCATCGGTGATCAGAATGACGTCTCGAAAGCTCCGGGCCTGGTTGTCGAACACCTGCTCGATGGTCGTCCGGATGGCGTCGCCGATCAGCGTCCCTCCTCGAGAAACCGAGGCCGGCGACGATTCCTCCAGCGCCTGCCGGAAGAACCCGTAATCGTGCGTCAGCGGGCATTTCACCGCCGCCGTGCCCGCGAACGCCACCAGCGCCACCCGGTCTCCCCGCAGCCGCTCGACGCTGTCGAGTATCGCCAGCTTGGCCCGTTCCAGCCGGTTCGGCGCCAGGTCCTCGGCCAGCATGCTCCTGGACACGTCGAGAAGGAAAACGACGTCGCGACCCCTGCGCTCGGTCTCCTCCTGAACCATGTTCCAGGCCGGCCGCGCCAGCGCGATCACCGCCAGCGCGAAGGCCGTCAGAAGCAGAATCGTCTTCCACGCCCGGCGTCCGGCGTCCGCCGCCGCCCCCATCTGCTTCAACAAGCGCGGCTCGGCGAATCGCGCGAGCGCTTGCCGGCGTTTGTGCGCCGCGTAGAACAGCAATCCGGCGGCGACGGGAATCGCCCACAGCAGGTACAGCATCTCGACGTTGAGCAGCCGCGTCTGGTTCATGGGATTCGCCGGAACAGCGTCGCGCCCAGCAGCGTCTCGGCCCCCAGCAGGGCCAGCGCCGCCAGCGCGAACGGCATGAACAGTTCGCGGTAATCGCGGTACCGCGTCGTGGTGACTTCGCTCTTCTCCAGCCGGTCGATCTCCTCGTAAACCGCTCGGAGACCTTCCGCGTCGCTGACGATCCGGTGCAGCCCGCCGGTTCGTTCCGCCAGCATCCGCAGCGTGTTCTCGTCCACGCCTCCCCCCAACGGCATCGTGTAGTTTCCAAACGGCGTCTGTATCACCGAACTGCTGTCGCCCGCGATGCCGATCGCGTAGATCTTGATGCCCCACGCCGCCGCAAGGTCGGCCGCTTCGTTCGGTGGACGGCCCGCGTTGTCCACGCCATCGGTGAGCAGGATGATCACCTTGCTCTTGATTTCGTACTCCTTTTTTCCTTCCCCCTGCCGGGCGAGCGTGTCCTCGGCGGTTCTCAGGCGCGCCGCCGCCAGCGCCACCGCGTCGCCGATCGCCGTGCCGTCCTCGCTCTCCCGTTCCACCAGCTTGATGGTTGGGATGAAGCCGAGCACCGTCTCGTGCGCCAGGGTCAACGGGCAGACCGTGTCCGCGTAGCGGGCGAAGGTGATCAGCCCGATCAGGTCGGAAGGCCGCCCCGCCAGCCCCGCGGCGCCCCCGCCCACGAACTGCCGGAACACCGTCAGCGCGGCGTTCAGGCGCGTCATCCGCCGCCCGCGATAATTCAGTTCCGCGCTCATGCTGCTCGACCGGTCGATGACCATCTCGATGGCGATTCCCCGGCTGGTATCCACTACCCGCTCGGTGCCCTGCTGCGGCCGTGCCAGCGCGAACACCACCAGGACGAGCGCCGCGGCCCGCACCCACGCCGGCATGTCCGCCAGCCTCTGACGGAAGGAGCGGTTCAGCCGTCCGCTCGACGACGCCAGGGAAAACCGGACCGTCGCCCGCCGCGCGGCGCGCCCGCGCAAGTAGAACGCCGCGGGAATCGACAGCAGCAGCAGAAACATCCAGGGCGACTCAAACCGCGGCATTCCTTACGATTTCCCGTTCGGTTTCAACTCTATTTTACCTTCGCCCCCCGCGGCGCCTCCGGCGACTCCAGCGGCCGCGTTTCGGCGATGAACTGCGCGCAGGTGTTCAGCGTGTCGTCCACTTCCGCCCGGCTCGGCTGATACTCGGCGAACTTCACCATGTCGCAGTGTTCCAGGAACCGCTTCAAGAGTTCCTTCTGCCGCGAAAGCAGGGCCTGGTTGTTGCGCAGGTCGTTGAGAAACTCCTCCGTCGTTCGTTCGGGCGCGCGCAGCGCGAAACGGTCCTCGATGTAGTGACGCAGGATGGCCGAGACCCGCTGATAAAATAGCTTCGCCTGTCCCTTCCCGATCAGGTCCTCGGCCATCAGTTTCCGCAGCGCCGCCAGGGCCGACTCGTGAGCCGGCAGCGCCGCCCGAGCCTTCTTCGCCGCGTTGCGCCGCCGCCACAGGGCGTAGGCCCCAAACGCCAGTGTCGCCGCGGACAATCCGAGCAGGAAATAGACCCACCCGCTCAGCCCCGGCAGTTCGACCGGCGGCCCGATCTCCCGCAAGTCCGCCTTCTGGCCTTCTTGCAGCGTCGAGGTTACCCGGACCGTCTGTCGCTCCGTTTCGATTCCGGCAGCGCCGAACCGGACCTTCAGCGGCGGAATCTCATATTCTCCGGGCAGGAACGGCTCCAGCGTCCAGGCGCGGGAGACGGCAATCCGGTCGTTTTCCAGCAGCCTGGGCGGGGAAGTCTCCGAACCGGTTACCGCGAATTCGCCGGTTTTGTTTCCCAATTCCGGAAATTCTACCGACTGCCCTTCCGGCGCTTCAGCTTCCAGCCGCAATTCCACATTATCCGCCACCGTGATCTGCCGGCGGCTCAGCTGCAGCGTCAGGCTCGCCGGACCGTTTTCGTAGCGGCGCTCGATCTCGAACGGCCTTTCCGGCGTCCGGTCGCGCTCGCCTCCACAGGCCGCCAGCGCCAGCAGGCAAGCGGCGGCCGCCGGCCTCATTGCCGGCGCTCCCGCGCGCGAAAGAACAGCATCAGGTTCTTAACATAATCGCGCCCCGTCGTCACCGCGATGTGATCCACCCCCGCCGCGCGCAGCAGGTCCCGCGCCCTGGCCTCGCGCTCCCGTCCCAGTCGCTCATACTGCCGCCTGACCGCCGGACTGCCCGCGTCGATCACCACCCGTTCCCCCGTCTCGGGATCTTCCAGGTCGATCAGCCCCACGTCCGGAAGTTCCCGCTCGCGCGGATCGGTGATCGAGACGGCGATCAGGTCGTGCCGTTTCGCGGCAATGCGCAAACGTTTCTCGAACCCCTCCGCCAGCAGGTCCGAGACCAGAAACACCACCGCCCGTCGGTGCGTTACCCGGCCGAGATAATCGAGCGCCGCCGCGATGTCAGTCCCCGTCCTCCGCGGCTTGAACCCCAGCACGTCCCGGATCAGCCGCAGCACGTGCGACGCTCCCTTTTTCGGGGGAATGTACAGCTCGATGGCGTCGGTGAAGATCACCAGCCCTACCTTGTCGTTGTTCTTGATGGCCGAAAACGCCAGCAGCGCGCACACCTCCGCCGCCACTTCGTTCTTCAGCCTCTCGCGGCTGCCGAACGCGCCGGACCCGGAGAGGTCCACAAGGAAAATCACCGTCAGCTCGCGCTCTTCCACGAACCGCTTGACGTACGGCCGCCCGGCCCGCGCTGTCACGTTCCAGTCGATCGCGCGGACGTCGTCTCCGGGCGTATATTCCCGCACCTCGTCGAACTCGATGCCGCGGCCCTTGAACACGCTGTGATACTCGCCGGCCAGCACGTCGTTTACGACTTTATTCGTAAAGATCTCGATATATCGGATTTTTCGCGCGAGTTCCTTGGAAATCATGGAACCTCGACGGTGTCGAAGATCCGCTGTACCAGGTCGTCGGAGGTTTTCTCCTCGGCCTCGGCTTCATAGCTCACAATCACGCGGTGCCGCAGCACGTCCGGTCCGACGCTCTTGACGTCCTGCGGCGTCACATAGCCTTTCCCCTGGAGAAACGCGTGCGCCCTGGCCGCTAACGCCAGGTAGATCGAAGCCCGCGGCGACGCCCCGTAGCGGATCAGCCCTCCGATGTCCAGCTTGTACCGCGCAGGATACCGGGTCGCCTCCACGACGTTGACGATGTAGTCCTCCACCTTGTCGTCCATGTAGATTTCGTCCACTACCCGGCGCAGACGCAGGATCTCCTCCGGCGTAATCACGGGCTGAACGTCGATGCCGGGCGACGAGCGCGCCATGCGTTTCAGGATCTGGTGTTCTTCGGCCTTCGTCGGGTACGTCACCCGCAGCTTGAGCATGAAACGGTCTACCTGGGCTTCCGGCAGCGGGTAGGTCCCCTCCTGTTCGATGGGATTCTGCGTCGCCAGCACCATGAACGGCTCCTCGAGCGCGTAGCTGTGCTCGCCGATGGTCACTTGCCGCTCCTGCATCGCCTCCAGCAGCGCGCTCTGCACTTTGGCCGGCGCGCGGTTGATCTCGTCCGCCAGAACGATGTTCGCGAAGATAGGGCCTTTCTTGGTGGTGAACTCTCCCGTCCGCGGATTGTAGATTAGCGTTCCGATCAGGTCCGCCGGCAGCAGGTCCGGCGTGAACTGGATGCGCCGGAAGCTCGCCTGAATCGTCCGCGCCAGCGTGGTCACCGACAGCGTCTTGGCCAGGCCCGGCACGCCTTCGATGAGCACGTGGTTATTGGTGAGCAGTGCCAGCAGCAGCCGCTCCAGCAGGTACTCCTGCCCGACCAGAACTTTGCGGATCTCCTGCCGCAGCGCATCGAGAATCGCCCGCTCCTTCTCGACTTTGGCGGCAATCTCCCTGACGTCAATGGCCACTCGCTAATCTCCTGTCTGTGGGGCGGCCTCTCAGGCTGCGCGGGACTCCCAGTCCCGCCATGACCGCCTGTCAATCCCCTCAAGCCGCACCTCCGCCCCTCGATTGTGCCCCGCGTTAGCGCTAATGACATTGTCGACGTTCATCCTGGACAGGACACTACGTATGGCGATGCGGCGCAGCCGGCGCGGGAAAGCGCACAAAACGCAAGTTTACTGCATCGGCGCGATTTTTCACTTGACGGCGCGCGCGCCTAGCGCTACAATCTGTAGCGCTACAATGTTTAGCGCTATACGGCATCGCAAAACCCTCAGCCGCCTCGAGCACCTCGTCATGGACGTCGTCTGGCGGCGCGGACCGGTCACCGCCGACGCCGTTCGCGAGGCGCTCAGCGCCACCCACCCGATGAAGGAGTCGACCGCGAGGACCGTACTGAAGCGCCTGGAGGACAAGGGTTATCTCGCCCGCCGGCTTCAGGGACGGACGAACGCCTACCTCGCCCGCGAGGCTCCCGAGCGCGTCGCTGCCGGCGCGGTCCGTCAGCTTGTCGATAAGCTCTGCGGCGGCTCCGTCGAGCGCCTCCTCGTCAGTCTCGTCGACGACGAGGTGATCGACGCCGCCGAGTTGCGCCGGCTTGCACGCAAGATCGCCGCTCGCGAAACGAAGGAAGGAGAGCGGAATGCCTGAATCGTTCCTCAATGGTCTATTTGCCGTATCCATCCGCGCGCTTTGCCTCGTCGCGCTCGCTTGGCTCTTGACGCTTGGCATCCGCCGGGCGTCGCTCAACCACGCCATCTGGATGGTTGTCCTGGGCGGCATGCTGTTTCTACCAGCCTTGAACCTCATCGTGCCGCCTATGCCGATCCCCGTTCGCTTGCCGGCGCTGGCGCCCGCGGCCGCGCTGAAGAGCCTCCCCACGATCGCAGCGGGCAACACGGTCCGGCAGCCGTCCATACCGGTCGCGCGGCCGGACGCCCCGCCCACGAAGCGCCGCAATCCCTATCCGATTCCGCTTGCGGCGTACCTGGCTGTCACGGCGGCATTTCTGACGAGGCTGGCGCTGGGATATTGGCGCGTCCGCCGGCTGGTGCGCGCATCCGTCCCGATATCGACTCCCGTGCTGGAACAAGTGGCGGTGGCGCACTCGCTCGCGTGGCCTTTTCCCGATTTGCTGGAGTCCTCCGGCGTGCGCGTCCCGGCGGTGGCCGGCCTACGGGAACCCGTCGTTCTCCTGCCGCCGGGCTGGAGGCATTGGGACGAGTGGGAACTTCGAGCCGTGCTTGCGCACGAACTGGCGCACGTCCGGCGACGCGATTGGGCCGCCGCTCTGGCCGCCTCGGTAAACAAGTGCCTGTTCTGGTTTCATCCGCTTGCCTGGTGGCTCGAGCGCCGCCTTGCCGCCCTTGCCGAAGCCGCTTGCGACGAGGGCGCGGTCCGGATCACCAGGGACCCTCGTCGTTACGCGCAACTGCTCCTGGCGTTCGCTTCCCGGGCGCCGTTCGCGCAATCCGGCGCGCTCGCGATGGCGCGCGCATCCAACGTCGAGCGGCGGATCGATCGCGTACTGAACCTGCGGCTGCCGGCCGGACCCGTCGTGTCGAAGGGCGCCTGGGCGCTGCTGCTGGCCTGCGGCATCCCGATTCTTTGCGCCGCCGCCGCGTTGCAGTTGACTCCGCCCCCGCCCGTTCCCGGCGCTGCCGATTGGGAAGACGCGTATCCCATGCAATCCTTGATCGAGGGCTGGGCAATGACTCCGGCGGATGCGCAGGCAGCGGAAAGCAAGCTGGCGGCGGAGCCCGGCGACCTGGCGCTCCGGATGAAGCTGCTGTCGTACTACTTCCAGTACGCGATGCATCAGCCTCGCCTGCGGCACATCTTCTGGTTGATCGAACACCATCCGGAGTCGAACGTCCACGGCGGGCGCCAGACTGGTCTTATCGCCCGGCCCAATCCGCTGAACTCTCACGCCGATTACGACCGCGGCAAGGAGCTCTGGCGCAGCCAAGCCCAGATCCATCGGGACGATCCACGGGTCCTCGGCAATGCCGCGGCGTACTTCCGTGAAGCCGATCCGTTCGAGGCGGAGAATCTGCTTCTCCAGGCGCGCCGCCTCGAACCGGGAAACCCCGGTTGGACCCGCCGCCTGGCGATCCTCTACGCCGGCGCCATCGGCATCGACCTCGCCCCGGTGAGCCCGGGCATCCCCGGCCGTCCGGTGGACGCCGCGTTCGTCGCCAGAGCCAGAACGGCGCTCGAAACGGCCCAGGAAGCGGAGTTGGCCGGAACGGCGGGCCTGATGCTCATCCCCATCGATCCCGGCTTCTATGAGGACGCCCCGTGGAAGGACGCATTCGACGCCTCGGCGAAACGCGCCTCCGCGTACGCCGCCCTTCTGCTCGAGCGGGCGCGTTCGTTGGAACCCGAGAACCCACGCTGGCGCCAGCCGGCCGGCGTGCGGCGGTTCTCCTCCCCTTCCGCCGCCTCAACCGCCGCGCTGCCGGTCATTTCGCCGGCTTACCCGCCGCTGGCTCAGCACGCCCGCATCCAGGGCACGGTGCGCCTTTCGATCACGTCGGATCGGGAAGGCCGCGTCACGCAGGTAAAGGTTGTCAGCGGCCACCCACTGTTGGTTCCGGCGGCCGTCGAAGCCGCGAAACAGGTCACCACGCACCCGGATTCCGTCACGCAGGTGGACGTTCCATTCACGCTAAGCCGCTGATTCCACCGGCGCCCCTATAGCCCTACCGCTCTGTGCGCTGGATTCTTGACTTCTCCGTAGCCGGTCCGCCCCAACTGTGATACCTTTTCTTGTACCTGCTATGGCAAGAACAAAGAGTGTTCGGGCAGTTCTGGGCAACAAGGGGCGAGACGTCTTCTGGCTGCCTCCGGACGCTTCCGTGTACGAAGCCGTCGAAACCATGGCGACCAGAAGCATCGGAGCGGTCCTGGTTCTTGAGGATGGAAAGCTCGTCGGCATCCTCAGCGAACGCGACTACGCGCGCAAGGTCATTCTTAAGGGGCGGTCGTCCCGGGAAACGCTCATCAAGGAGATCATGTCCAGCCCGGTGACCTTCGTCGATTGCGAATGCACCATCGACCAGGCGATGGCGCTCATGACCGAAAAACGGATCCGCCATCTGCCGGTGATTGCGGAGGAACAAGTCGTAGGCGTCGTCTCGATCGGCGACCTGGTGAAGTTCATCGTCAACGATCAGGCAGCCACCATCGACCACCTGCACGCCTACATCACTGGCCAGTACCCCAGGTGACGCCGCGGCGGCCTCCGCCTGGGGTCACGCTCCGTTGGAGCGGCGCCGCTCAATATCCGCGACACGCTCCTCGAGCAGAGCGAGGCGTTCGTCGAATCCTTGCACGGACGATGACAGCGCGCGCATTCGGATTTCGTTCGGACGAGCCCACCCGTGAAAGGCTTTCAGGAGGTTGGTTTCGACGGAGCGGATCGATTCGAGAAGGTCGTCGCGAAGCTGCTTCGACTCGGCGGCGATCTCGTCGCGAAGCTGCTTCGACTCGGCGGCGATCTCGGCGCGAAGCTGCTTCGATTCAGCGGCGAGTTCGCCGCGCAACAGCTTCAACTCAGCGGCGAGTTCGCCGCGCGTAAGGGGCGTGTCTTCCGCCACGTGCGTGTAACTCCTCAACCATCCTAAACCGTTCGCCGGCCGGCGTGCAGTTCGCCCGCGACCTCAGCGCCCGAGAGGATACCGCCCGAACTCCTTCGCCGTCCGGTAGAACGCCAGGATATTCTCGATCGGCACTTCGGGCTGAATGTTGTGCGCCGGCGCCAGGATCAGGCCGCCCCCCGCCCCCGCCGTCCGGACCCGCAGCTTCACTTCCTCCGCCACGTCCTCCGCCGTCCCGAACGGCAGCACTTCCTGGATGTCGATCGTCCCCCACAGCGTCAGCCGGTCTCCGAAGTCCCGCTTCACGCGCGCCGGGTCCATCGACTTCGGCTGCACCGGGTTCAAAATATCCAGCCCGATTTCCACCAGATCCGCGATCACAGGATACAAATATCCGTCGGAATGAAACGCGATTTTCACGTTCGGGTTCATCCGCTTCCATTCCGAGAACAGCCGCGCGTACCGCGGCTTCAGAAACTCGCGGAAGATTTCCGGCGAAACCAGCATCCGGTTCTGCATGCCGACGTCGTCGCCGATCCAGATGATGTCCACGCCGCACGCCACCACCTTTCGCCCCGCCGCCTCAATCCAGCTCAGCAGCTTGTCGAAGTAAGCGTGGGCGAAATCCTTCTCCGTCACCACGTCCATCAGCACCTGCTCCAGCCCGCGCAGGTACCACGCCAGCTCGAACAGCGTGCAGGCCAGCCCGCCCATGATGCCGTATTCGTCGCCGTACTCCGCCAGCAGCCTCCGCAGCCCGTGGTAGCGGTCTTCCCGCGAAAAATCCGGCATCTCGAACTCGGCCGGGTCCTTGATCGTCGCCAGCGGGTGGCGCACCATCTCCGTGTACGCTCCCGTCGGGTGATCGAACCATTTCCAGCCGATGCCCCACTCGTCCGTGTACTCCTTGTCCGGACGCAGATAGTAGCTGGTGCAGGGTCCCATCCACGAGATCAGGAAATCGTGCTCCATCAGAATTGGAAGCGGACCTCCGGCGTCCTTATAGGTCTCCGTCCGTTCCGAATCCACGCCGAGATGCCGCAGCATTTTGCGTTCTGCCTCGGGCGTGTACCAGGCGCAGATCGGAACGCGATCCGGCTCTTCGTGGTTGATCGTGGTCAGCAGCCGTTCTTTGTGCGTCATGGCTCGCTCCTCAACCCCACCAAGGCTCGCCCGGCTTCACTTTGCCGCGGATGAAGTCCATGTTCGCTTTCACGGCGGTGATCTTCAGTTGCTTCTCGTGAGGCGCCGCAAGGGCCTCGTAGCGCGCCATCCAGGCCCCGGCGGGCGTGGCCAGCGCGAGACGGAGAAGGTCTCTGCGTGTCATCGCTTGCCAGCCTACTATAGTTCGCTCTCGCGTTCCAGGGCCTTGAGCGCGGCCCGGCGTCCGCCATAAGATCAAAGGGATGATTGTCAAGGATTATCGGAACGTGGATGCGCAAAGCTCCGCCGACGCGCCCGGAGTCTCCCTGCGCTGGGTGGTGGCCCGGCAGGACGGCGCCCCGCGATTCGCCATGCGCGTCATCGAGGTCGAGCCGGGATGCGCCACCCCGCATCACAGCCATTGGTGGGAGCATGAGGTCTTTGTGCTTTCCGGCGCGGGCGTGGTGAAGGGCGGAGGCCGCGAGCAGTCGATTACGGAAGGCAGCGTCGTGTTCATGCCGGGGGAGGAAATGCACCAGTTCGTCAACACCGGCGACCGCCCGCTCCGCTTCATCTGCATGGTGCCGCACACCGATGTCGATGCTCCGAGTTGCATCGATAAATAGCGCTCTGCTGGCGCTCGCGGCGGCCCTGTGCGCGAGCGCTGCGTCCGCGCCTGCCGTGGGCCTCGGCGGGATGGTTAGCGCCGCCCATCCGCTCGCGACCGAAGTCGGCGTCTCGATCCTGGAGAAAGACGGCAACGCCTTCGACGCCGCCGTCGCGGTCGCCGCGGCGCTCAACGTCGTCGAACCGCAGAACTCCGGCGCCGGCGGCTTCGGCATCATTCTCATCTACAACGCCGCCGCCCGGCAGGTCCGCGTCCTCAACGCCAGCGGCAGGATTCCAAAAAGCGCCGCCCCCGACCTGTTTCGCCCGCCCACGCCGGACTACCTCGAAAATCGCCGCGGCCCGAAAACCATCACCGCTCCCGTCAACGTCCGCGCGTGGGAGGAGTTGTCCAAGCGCTACGGCCGCCTCGCGTGGGCAACCCTGTTTGAACCCGCCATCCGCCTCGCGGGCGAGGGGTTCATCCTGCCCGCCCCCATCGACGCCGAGGCCTTCCAGCGCTTCCCCGATCACGCCAGGCGAATCTATGGCAAGGACGGCCGTCCCCTCCGCGCCGGCGAACGTCTCGTCCAGAAAGACCTTGCCGCCTCGTTACGCCTGATCGCCGACGAAGGTCCGTCCGCGCTGCACGGCGGCCGCCTGGGCAAGCTGATCGACGCCGAGTTGCGCCGCGCCGGCTCTTTCGTCCGCCTTGACGACATCGCTTCGAGCAAGGCCGAATGGTGGCAGCCCATCGACATCGATTACCGCGGCTACCGCGTCGTCACCGCCTCGCCGCCCGCCAATTCCTTCACCGCTCTCATCCGGATGGGCATCCTGTCGCAGTGGGACCTGCGGTCGCCCGGCGCCGGCTCCGCCGACTACCTGCATCGCTTCGCCGAGGTGACGCAACACGCCGAATGGTGCCGCCTGCGCTACGCCGCCGACCCCGACATCGAGCGCCCGCCGCTCGACCACCTGCTGTCAGCGGCCTACTGGAAGGAGCAGGCCGGCCGCGTCGATCCCCGCCGCGCATCGGAATTCGTCTCCCCCTGGTCCGCCGCCAACGACAGCCCTAACACCACCCACTTCGTCGTCGCCGACCGCCACGGCAACATCGTCAGCGCCACGCAGACCATCGGCAACACGTTCGGCGC
Organism: Bryobacteraceae bacterium; assembly: GCA_026129905.1. Lineage (GTDB taxonomy): Bacteria > Acidobacteriota > Terriglobia > Bryobacterales > Bryobacteraceae > JAHCHE01. The sequence continues at coordinate 149,115 of JAHCHE010000011.1, forward strand.
CCGCGTCATGGCGCCCGGAACCGGCATCTGGCTGAACGATTCGCTCTACTATTGCACGTTCGAGCCGAAGGGCAACCCGATGGACGTCCATCCCGGCCGCCGCAAGCTGAACAGCAACACGCCGACTTTCGTCCTCAAGGATGGCCGGCCCTGGATTGCCATCGGCGCCGCCGGCGGACACACCATACCCCAAACTGTGCCCCAGGTACTAATCGACATGATCGACTTCGGGATGGACATTCAGGCCGCCCTCGCCGCGCCCCGCATCGCGTTTGTCTCGCTCGACAACATCCTTCAGGTGGAAGATTCGGTCCCCGCCGCGGTCCGCGACGAGCTTGCCGCCCGCGGCCGCAAGCTCTCGGTCGTCCCGTCCATCGGCCGCCTCCACGGCCTGGCCATCACTTACGACGATCAGGGCAGACCGGCACGCTTCCAAGGCGGTGCGGACCCCCGCGGCGCCGGCCTCGCCAAAGGCTCCGACTAGCCGGTTGTAGCAAGCCCCTCCCCTGGTCGCGCATCGCCGATCCGCTGGCGCCCTCGGCATAGGCCAGAACGTCTGGCCGGGGTGCTCGTGTTCTCGCGAGTGCCGCCGATCTTGCCTGCCCAGTGCCTCAATACCCCAGCAGCGGCATCAATTTTGCCCCGCGGCGGTTGCGGCGCCGATACGCGCCGGTGTGTGATCGGCAGTGGGCGCGATTCACTGAATGGGAAACAGTCGCGAACTCGGATGAGCCTATTGCCAGTCCGCGGTGAAAATATTGAACTCGTAGCGTCCCGTCGCGTTCCGGTCGGAGGAGAAGACGAGCTTCTTGCCGTCGGGCGAGAATTCCGGGAAGGAGGTGAAGCCGCCGAAGCGGGTCACCTGCTCCAGGCCGGTCCCGTCGAGGTTCATCAGGTAGAGTTCGAAGCGTCGGCCGTCGCAGTCGTGCTTGTTGGAGGAAAAGAGGATCTTCTTCCCGTCCGGCGTGAAGGTGGGCGCGAAGCTCGCACAGCCGAAACTTGTAAGCTGCCGGGCGTTGCGGCCGCCGGCGTCAGCGACGTAGATCTCCATCTTCATGGGCGACGTGAGGCCGGCGGCCAGGAGTTCACGGTAGCGCGCCAGCGCATCGCCGGAGGGGTGGTTCGCGCGCCAGACCAGCCGGGACCCGTCGCGCGAGAAGAACGCGCCTCCGTCGTAGCCTGCCGCCGCGGTGACGCGCCGCTTGTCCCCGCCGCCGGAGTGCATCGTCCACAGATCGAGATCGCCCGAGGCCGCCGACGTGTACACAATCCGTCCGGTCTTCCAATTCACGGTCGCTTCCGCATCATAGCCGGGCTCGTCGGTGAGTTTCTTGACGATCTTGCCGTCGAGCGTGGCCAGGTAGATGTCATAGCCGGGGTACACCGCCCAGACGTAGCCTTTGCTGCGATCGGGAGGAGGCGGGCAGGCGTCGCCGGCTTCGTGCGTGGAGGCGTAGAGAACATGCTTGCCGTCCGCCAGGAAGTAGCCGCACGTGGTGCGCCCCTTGCCCGTCGAAACCAGGCTGACGCCGGCGCCGTCTTCGGCGTTCATCACGAAAATCTGGTCGCAGGCGTACGGCTCGCGGGTCGATTGGAACACGAGTTTCCTGCCATCCGGCGACCAGTAAGCCTCGGCATTCTGGCCGCCGTGCGTGAGCTGGCGGACATTGGCGAGACGCGCGGAATCCTGCGCGAACAGAAGCGAGGCGGCAAGGCCGAGGGCCAGCCTCATGCCAGGTACCGACCCTCGTAGCGGTCGCGGCCCTCCACCAGCGCGCGCATCTTGCCGTCGGCGACGCTGCGCTGGAGCATCCAGAAGCCGCAGTCGGGATGGACGAAGTGGATGCGCTCGGCGCCGAGCACGGACGCGGCGCTTTCGATCCGGCGGGCGATCAGGTCGGGCGTTTCGATTTCGTTGTCCTTGATATCGATGACGCTGAGGCCGAGGCCGATCGCGGGGGCGAGGTCCCGAAAGACGGGGAGTTCGTCGTAGCCGCGGCGGGCGAATTCGAGCACGAGGTGGTCGGCCTTCAGACCGTTGAGAAACGGCAGCAGGTCCTGCCAGAAGCCGCGCTGCACGCTCTGGCCGCCGTAGTTGCCGAAGCAGATGTGGACGGCGCGCGTGCCGCGGATGCCCTCCAGCACGTGGTTGATGGCCGGCAAGGCCCAGTCGCGGTCCTCCGGATGGCCGCTGATATTCGCTTCGTCGATCTGGACGACCTCGGCCGGGATGCGCTCGAGCTGCCGCCGCAACACCCCGGCGATGGCCATGGCGAGCGAGGCATGGTCGCGGTAAAACCGGTCCGTCAGCACCTTGGCAAGCATGTGCGGCCCGGTGCAGGTAAACTTCAAAGTAGAGCGCGTCAGCGAGCGGGTCAGGGCGAAATCGTGGAGGAGGTTCAGGATGCCCTCGCCCACCTCGCCGGTGACGATGCCGGCGGGGGCGGCGCGGTAGTCCAGCCCGGTGTCGGCCCGGAACTCGTCGAGGTCGGTGATCGAGAATCGCGTGCGGATGCCGTCCATCTGGCGCACAAAGTAATCGATCATGCCGTTGGTTTCCGGATGAGAAGGATCGAAGCGGTTGAGTTCCCCGTCGGTCACCACGTCGATGCCGGCAAGTTCCTGTGTCTTCAGGACTACCATGATGGCGTCGCGGAGGGTCACCCGGCTGGAGTCGCCGCGCAGCCATGCAGGCGTAGGATAACTGCCCACGACGGTGGTCTTCATAGGCATAGAGAACCATTGTATAGTTGCGGGTAGAGCGGTGAGATGAGGGTTTGTTGCACTTTCGAACTGCTCGTTCTGCTGGCCGCAACCGCGGCCGGCGCCGAGGCGGGAATCCGCGTCTCCGGCAAGGTCGCCAACGAAACCGACGCCCCGCTGGGCAGCGCCAAGGTGGTCTTTCACCCACAAGGATTTCCCGGCGGGGTCTACGCCTATACGGACCCATCCGGCCGTTACGAAGCGATGGTCTCGGCGGCCGGGGAGTACCTGGTGGACGTCGAGGCGGCCGGGTATTTTCCGCTGAAGGGGTATCCCGTGACGTTGAGCGCGGGCGCGAACGATCTCGACTTCCGCCTGAACCGGCTCCGGGAGTTCTACCAGTCAGTGGACGTCTCCGCCGCGCCCCCGCCGATCAACATCGAACGAACGGGCACGCAGGAGACGGTGACCGGCGCGCAGATCATTAACGTGCCGTATCCCACCACCAACGATCTCCGCAACGCGCTGCGCATCATTCCGGGCGTGGTGCAGGACGGCCGCGGCGGGCTGCACATCAACGGCGGCGCCGACAACCAGGCGATGTACACGCTGAACGGCTTCAACATCACCGATCCGCTCACCGGGCGGCTGGAGAGCCGTCTGAGCGTCGAGGCGGTGCAGAGCGTGGACGTCGTCAGCGGCGCGCTTCCGGCGGAACAGGGCAAAGGATCGGCGGGGGTGGTGGCGATCGAGACCCGGACCGGCGACGACAAGTTCCGCACCACGGCGACGAACTTCATACCCGGCGTCGAGTACCGGAAGGGCGGGCTGCTTATCGGCGGATGGACGCCCCGCGTCAATTTCTCCGGACCCATTCGGCGCGGCCGGGCGTGGTTCTCCAACGCCTTCGACACGCAGTTCAACAACACCATCGTCCGGGAGCTGCCGAAAGGCCAGGACCAGACCACGAGCTGGCGCGTCAGCAATCATCTGAACACCCAAGTGAACATCACGCCCGGCAACATCCTGTATACGGGCTTCCTGGTGAACATTTACACCGCGCCACAGTGGGGATTAAGCGTGCTGGACCCGAGGGAAACCACCCGCGATCTGCGCCGCCGGCAGTGGTTCTTCCACGCCAAAGACCAGCTTTACCTGGGGCGCGACGTTTTGGTGGAAGTGGGCTACGCGGCCAACCGGACCTTCGGACGGGAAATTCCGCAGGGACACGGCTTCTACCAGATCACGCCGGACGGGAACCGCGGGAACTTCTTCCTCGATGCCATCCGGAAATCGTCGCGCGACCAGATCCTGGTGAACGGCTTTTTCCCGGAGTTCAAGCTGGCCGGCGAGCACCGCGTAAAAGCGGGCCTCGATCTGAACCGGCTGGCGTACTGGCAGGACGCGCGCCGCACGGGCTATGAAACCCTCAGCCGCGACTGGTTGCCCAGGCGGCGGATCGAGTTCGGAGGAAGCGGACGCGCCGACATCAGCAATTACGAAACGTCCTGGTTTTTGCAGGACTCCTGGAAACACCGGCCGAACCTGGTGTTCGAAGTCGGACTGAGGGGCGATTGGGATCAGCTTCTGAATTACTGGAACGTGTCGCCGCGGTTGGGGTTCGCCTGGTCGCCCCGCGGAATGGAGCACACCAAGATCTCCGGCGGGTACGGCATGATCCACGACGCCACGCCGCTGCGGGTGTTCTCTCGGCCGCAGGACCAGTATTCGCTGACGACGTACTTCACCGACGATGGCCAGGTCTATCGCGGCCCCGCTGTAACGGTGTTCACCATCAACCATCCGCGGCTGGCGCGGCCGCGACAGCGGGTGTTCAACGTGGGACTGGAGCGGGAGTGGACGGCGGGCGTCCACACGCGGCTGGAGTACCTGCGCAAGCGGGGACGATACGGCTTTACCTATGTGAATCGGTTCACGGGACAGGAATACGTTCCGTCGGAGCTGGCCGGGCAGTTCGACAACATGAATTTCGATGCGATCTACGCGCTGACCAACGACCGCCGCGACGCTTACGATTCCGTCCAGGTCACCCTCCGGCACGTCATCCGCCGGCAATGGGAGTGGATGGTCAGCTACACCCGTTCGCACGCCCGTTCCAACGCCGTGGTGGATGCGACCATCGACGATCCGGTGGTGACAACGTTCAACACCGGTCCGATGCCGTGGGACTCCCCGAACCGGGTAATTAGCTGGGGATATTTGCCGACTTTCTGGAAAAAATGGGCCATTGCCTACATGGTCGAGTACCGCACCGGCTTTCCATTTTCGATCCTCAACGACGAAGCGGCGGTGGTGGGCGGCGTCAATGCCCAGCGTTTCCCGATTTACTTCGAGCCGAACCTCCACCTGGAAAGGCGGTTCGAGTTTCGCAAGCAGCTATGGGCGTTTCGGATGGGTTGCAACAACGTGACCAATCATCGTAATCCTACGGTAGTGAATAACAACGCCAGTTCGGACCGCTACCTTCAGTTCTATGGGGGCGTGGACCGCTCCTTCAATTTCCGCATCCGCTGGCTGGGCAAGAGCCCTTCATGAAAGCCGCGGGCTGCGTCTTCCTCCTGGCGGCGGTCGGCGTTACCGCCGCGCCTCCCGCGCGCTTTGAAGAGCGCGTGCTGGCCACCGATCTCAAGGGCGGCTACCAGGTGGTGGCGCTCGACATGAACCGGGACGGAAAGCCCGACCTGCTGGCGCTGGCGCAGGGCCTCGAAGAGCTTGTCTGGTTCGAGAACCCAGGCTGGCAGCGCCATTCGCTGGCGAAGGTCGGCGCCCGGCCGATCAACCTGGCCGCATGCAGCCGGGACGCGGACGGCTATCCGAAGATCGTCGTCGCGCACGGCTTCGCCAATGAAGCCAAGAACAGCGCCGGCATCGTCTCCGTCGTGAGGCGGCAAGGCGGGGAATGGACCGTCACCGAAATCGACCGTCTCACCACTTCGCACCGCCTTCGCTGCGCAGCCGTCGACGGCCCGGGAAAGAAAATTGTCGTGAACGGTCCGCTGACGGGACCGAATGCCGAACGGCCGGATTACCGCGGCCATGTTCCGCTTGTCTACTACCGGCCGGGAGAGTGGAAGCGCACGCTCATCGGGACAGAGAACGAAGGCGTGATGCACGGTGTGGAGATCTACGATTGGGACGGCGACGGCAGGGACGACATCCTGACGGCGAGTTTCTCCGGAATCCATGTCTACGGCCTCGGGAAGAACGGTCAGTGGAAGCGGACCGAGATCGCAAAGGGCGATCCCGGGCCGTGTCCGAAGTGCGGCGCGAGCGATCTCGCGGTGGGCCGGGCTGGAACCGCGCGGTTCGTCGCCTCCATCGAGCCGTGGCATGGCAACCAGGTGGTCGCGTACCGGCAGTCCGGCGGCGCGTGGACGCGGACCGTTATCGACGACAGCCTGGTTGACGGCCACACCATCCAGACCGCGGACCTGAACGGCGATGGCGACGACGAGATCGTCGCCGGCCAGCGGGCCAAGGACTACAAAATCTACGTCTACTACGCGCAGCCGAACGGCTTGTGGAAGCGGACGGCGCTCGACGACGGTGGGGTGTCCGCGGCGGCTTGCGCGGTGGCGGACCTGAACGGCGACAACCGGCCCGACCTCGCCTGCATTGGGGCGGCAACCGCGAATCTGAAAATCTATTTCAACGTCGGCCCCTGATCCCCGGGGAATCAAGGGCGCCGCCGCGGCTGTGCCAAAATGTTGGATTGCGCAGCTTAGCGCTTACGGTGGTCGTCCCGACGGTAGCGGGCGGCCCGGTTCTTGTTGAATGCCTCCAATCCCTCCGGCGGCAGACCCGGAGGGACTTCGAAGTCGTTCTGGTGGATAACAGCGGGCGCGGAGCGGCGGCCGAAGCGGAAGCGCTGGCGGACCGCGTCATTCACAACGAGCGCAACGCCGGTTTTGGCGCCGCAGTGAACCAGGGATACCGCCTTAGCCGCGCGCCGTCTCTGGCCACGCTGAACGACGACGCGACGGCGGCGCCTGTCTGGGTGGAAGCCTTGCTCGAGGCGATCGAGCGGCGCGGCGACGTCGGCATGTGCGCCAGCCGGGTGATGCTGGCCGGCGAAGGCCGCCTCGACGCCGCCGGCATGCTGGTGGCGGCCGACGGCAGCAGCAAGCAGCGCGGGCACGGCCTCCCGCCCGAGGCTTTCGCCGTCGAGGAAGAGGTTCTGCTGCCGAGCGGTTCGGCGGCGCTCTATCGCAGCGCGATGCTCGAGGAGATCGGATTGTTCGACGAGGACTTTTTCCTGTATTGCGAAGACACCGATCTGGGCCTGCGCGGGCAGCGGGCCGGCTGGAAATGCCTGTACGTCCCCGGCGCCGTGGTGGAGCACCGGTATTCCCATTCGGCCGGCCGCGCCTCGCCGCTGAAGGCGTACTACGTCGAGCGGAATCGCCTGTTCGTCGCGGCAAAGAACTTTCCGGCGGGCATGCTGTGGAAGGCGCCGTTCGCCGCGGCGGCCCGCTATTTCTGGCACGCGGCGCTGATGTTGCGCGGGCAGGGCCGGGCGGCCGAATTCCGCGACGCGGGCAACAGCGCTCTCGACCTGATTCGGTTCGTGGCCCGGGCCCACCTTGCGCTGATTCCGGCCAGACGCCGGCTGCGGATCCAGAGGCGGATGATCCGCAAAAAAGCGCGCCTTTCCGATGGCGAGTTCCGCCGGTTGCTGCGGAAGCACTCGATCGGCGCGAAGCAGGTGGCCACGCTGTGAAACGGGCGGCGGCGCCGGGGTCGCTGATGATCCTGATTCCGGCGTACAACGAGCAGGACGCGGTGGGCGGCGTGGTCCGCGAGGTGCTCGACGTACTGCCGGAGACGCCCGTGCTGGTGATCGACGACTGCTCGGACGACGCCACCGCCGACGTCGCCCGCATCGCCGGAGCGCACGTCCTCTCGCTGCCGCATCACCTCGGGCTCGGCGGATGCGTTCAGGCGGGATACAAGATGGCCCACGAACTCGGCTACGACTACGTCATCCGCGTCGACGGCGACGGCCAACACGACCCGCGCGACATACCGGGGATTTTCGAGATTCTCAAAACCAGCGGCAGCGAGATGGTGATCGGCTCGCGCTTCCTGACGGGCGCCAACGGATACTCGAGCTTCGCCCGGGCGATGGGCATCCGGTTCTTCCGCCTGGTCCTGTGGCCGATCCTCGGACGGCGGGTCACGGACCCCACATCGGGCTTCGTTGGCGTCAACCGGGCGGCTCTCGCGCTTTTCAGCAAGACGTTTCCGCTCGAGTACCCCGAGATCGAAGCGCTGGTCGTCTTGCAGCGGCGCGCCTTCCGGTTTCAGGAAGCGCCGTGCCGGCTCCGGCCGCGGCGGACCGGCAGAAGCAGCATCACCGCGGTGAAATCGCTCTACTACATTGTTCACGTTTTGCTGGGCGTGTTCGTGAACGTGCTGAAGTGGGAGATACGGGGCAGGAGAAAACGCTAGGAGGTAATGGATGGACCGGCTGCTGGATGTTGTCGCCATTCTGAGCGCCGCGCTGATCCTCATGGTGCTGGTTCAGTTGCGCCGCGCCCACATTCGCGTGGAGTACTCGGTAAGCTGGCTCGCGGCGGGGGTAGCGATGCTGGCGCTGTCGCGCACGGAAACGGCGCTCCGGTGGCTGGCGGGCCTGATGGGCATCGCGTCGCCGGCAGTGGCGCTGGTGTTCATCGCCTTCAGCCTCTTCATGCTGGTGTTCTACCGGTTCTCGGTCATTCTTTCCGAACTGAAGGACGCCAATATCGCGCTGACGCAGCGAGTGGCGATCCTCCAGTTTCAAATCGAGTCGTTGCATGAAGAAAGTCGGCAAACGAGCCGGGCCTAAATCCGCACGGGCCGCGGCGCCTGCGTGGCCGAAGCCTGCCGTGCGCCGCCCGTCATGGCCGGTGTGGGCGGGGCTGGCGGCCGCCGCTTTCGCGGCGTTGCTGGCCTATGCGCCGGCGATCGCGGGGCCGTTCGTCTTCGACGACCGGTACCTGCCGTTCATGCACCCGGCGCAGCAGCAGGCGCCGCTGATGAACTGGCTGCTGGGCGTACGGCCGACGCTGATGTTTTCCTATTGGCTGAACTATCGCACCGATGGCGTAAATCCGCTGTGGTACCACATCGCGAATGTCCTTCTGCACCTCGGGGCCGCGCTCATGGTCTTTCTGATTGCGCGGAAGTTCCTGGCGTGGTCGGGCGCGGACGGCTGGCGGCGTGATGCGATCGCGGTCTTCGCCGGAGGGTTGTTTCTGCTGCATCCGCTTCAGACTGAGGCGGTAGCGTACATCGCGAGCCGATCGGAAAATCTGAGCGTCTTTCTCTGCTACGGCGCGTTGGCGGTGTTTCTTTACAGAAAAACGCCGTCGATTTCTTTTCCGCGCGCCCTCGCCGTGCTGGCCCTGTTCGCCGGCGCCGTGACCACCAAAGAGCACACCGCGGTGCTCCCGCTGCTGCTGCTCATGACCGACTACTACTGGAACCCCGGCTTCTCGTTCCAGGCCATCCGGCGAAACTGGCGGCTGTACGCGCCGATGGCCGCGGCGGGCGCCGCCGGAATGCTGTTCGTCTGGAATACGCTGCGTACGGCCGACACGGCCGGCTTCTCTCTGAAGGGACTTTCCTGGTACGAATATTTCTACACGCAATGCCGCGCGATCTGGATATATGTGCGGATGTTTTTTCTGCCTTACGGGCAGAGCGTCGACCACGATTATCCGATGGCGAAGTCGTGGTTGGAGCCGGGAACGCTGGCCGGATTCCTCGGGCTGTGCGCGTTGGTCGCGGCGGCGCTGTTGCTGCGAAAGAAATACCGCCTGGCAAGCTACGGAATCCTGGCGTTCCTGCTGCTGCTGGCGCCCACGTCGTCATTCGTGCCCATCAGAGACGCGCTGGTGGAGCGGCGCTTCTACCTTCCCTCGATCGGCCTGCTGCTCGTGGTCGCGGACCTCGCCGCCCGCTGGCGCGCGAGCAGGGCAACCGTGGCGGCGGCCATGGCCGCGGTCCTGCTGGCGTGCGGAGTTCTCACGTACCGGCGCAATGAAGTCTGGAGCGATTCGATCGCCCTGTGGAAGGACGCGGCCGCCAAGTCTCCCGGCAACTGGCGCGCACACTTCCAACTTGCCTATGCGTACTTCGAGAACCAGCGTTGCGCCGAGGCCGTGGAGGAGTACACGAAAGCCGGGGAACTCGATCAATCCGACGTGCGCCTGTTCGTGAACTGGGCGCTGGCGTACGACTGCGCCGGGCGGCCGGAAGCGGCGCTGACCAAGCTCCTACACGCGGCGAAAATGGAACCCTCCGCTCACGTCTATTCCCAGGCGGCCATGATCTACGGCAAGCAGGGCAGGAGCGAGGAGGCGCTCGCGGCGCTGGACGCGGCGGAAAAACTGCAACCCGATTTCGCCATGCTCTACGTTTACCGCGGCAACGTGTACTTCAACGCGGGCGATCCCGCTCGGGCGGCGGCCGAATACCGGCGGGCGCTGGCGATCGACGGCTCGCTTGACGTCGCGCGGCGAGCGTTAATGACGGCGGAGCTGCGCATGAAACAGCCGCCGCGCTGACCGGACCCAGGGCATGGGCGGGATACGGATCGGGGTCAATGCGCTGTACCTGATACCCGGAGGCGTGGGCGGCACGGAGATCTACCTTCGCAGCCTGCTTGCAGCGCTCAGCCGGCTCGATCCCGCCAACGAGTACACTATTTTCACCAATCGCGAAACCGGGCCGGACGTGACGCCGGAGGCAGCCAACTTCCATTGCGCGCCGCAGCCCGTTCGCGCGTCGAATCGCCCCGCGCGTATTCTCTGGGAGCAGACCCGGCTCCCGCTTGCCGTCGCCCGCCGCGAGCTGGACGTTCTGTTGAACCCGGGTTTCACCGCGCCCTTGCTGTGCCCGGCGCCGGCCGTGACGGTCTTCCACGACATGCAGCACAAACGTCACCCCGAGCATTTCCGGTGGTTCGATCTCCCGGCCTGGCGCCTGTGCCTGTTCCAGGCTGCATGCAGTTCCGACGCCTTGATCGCCGTTTCCGAGTCTACGCGCGCGGATTTGTTGCGGTATTACCCCATTGCGCCGGGAAAGGTGCGCGTGATCCCGCACGGCGTGGACGAGTGGATGTTTAAGATCGGGCAGCGCCGGCAGCCCTCGCTCGAACAACCATACCTGCTGTGCGTCTCGACGCTGCATCCGCACAAGAACATCGACCGTCTCGTGCGCGCGTTCGCCGAATTTCGCCGCCGAAGGCCGCGCTACAGGCTCGTGCTAGCCGGGATGCGCGGCTTTCACGCTTCCGCGGTCGAGTCGCTGGTGGATGGTCTGGGCCTGCGCGGAGCGGTCGAGATCACCGGCTGGATACCGCGCGAACAACTCTACGAGCTTTATCGCGGTGCGCACGCCTGCGCCTACCCCTCCACGTTCGAGGGCTTCGGCCTGCCCGTCCTCGAGGCGCTGGCGGCCGGAATACCGGCGGCCTGTTCCGCGATTGACCCGTTGAAGGACCTCGCCGGCGATGCGGCCGTCCTGTTCGATCCCCTCGACGAGGCGGCGCTGCTGGATGCGATGGCGCGAGTCTCGGACGACGAAGAACTCCGCCGATGCCTCAGCCTCCGCGGACCGGCCCAGGCGGCGCGCTACTCGTGGCGCCGCGCGGCCGAAGCGACGCTCGATCTCCTCGAAAGCGTCGCGCCCTGAGCGGCGGTACGCTATAGCAGGAAACAGCGTCCGATGATTGTTACGCGCGTCATTATACTTGCGTCCCTTCTGGCCGTCCGCGCGTCCGCGGCGGAACGGCTGGACATTGCGCCGTTCGCTCGCCCCTGCTGCTCGGCCGATTCCTTCGGCCTTCCAACGGCCTTCGACTACGGCCACCCCAAGGGAGTGGTCCGCGGCGCCGGAGGAACTTACGTCTACGGCTTGCAGTGGGCCGAAGAGCGCGACATTGCCGAGGTGGCGATCCGGTTCCGGACCCCGTACGAGGCGCGGCGCATCGCCGTCCAGTACTGGTTCCGCCGATGGCCCGGCAACCCGCCCCGGATGCCGACCATCGAGGACCACCTCGACGATCCCTGGCAAGGCGAGTGGCTCACGGCGAAAACGGAGGTTGCCTGCTCCGGCCCGGACTGCCGGTTCACCTTCGCACCGCTCGATGAATCGGAGAACAAGCTGGCGGCGAACCTGGGCGGTCTCCGCTACCGGCGCACGCTCAAGCTGCGGCTGCGGTTCCCAAGTTCGCCCGAGCCGGAGGTTGAGGCCGTTCGCGTGCACAGTGAATCCACGTTGCGGCGGATGGAGTTGCGTGTCCAGGCGCCCGGCGCGCCGCGATTCACCGTCTACAATGGCGCCATTGTCGCGTCGAGCGTCGCCTCGGACGGCGCGCGCCTGACGGTGGAGGTCGCCGAGCCGAAGCCCCCCGGCTCGCACGACGTGACCGTCGTCGAAGTCCACAACGGAGACAAGTCGTTCGCGTTCGCGCCGGCCGAGGTGGCGGAAGGCGGGATGCTTGTCCCGGACATGGACGCCTTCGTCACGCTCGCGAGCGACGCGAGCCCGCGCGGCGCGGCGGTGAAGAACGGGGCGCGGATCCGCGAACGGGTGGACACGGAACCGGAACAGACGTATGAGCGCGCGGCCCGGGAGATTCCGGCGCTGGATCCGGTGGAACGCCAGGGCGGCCGGCTGTATCTGCCGCTGGCGGCCGATTCGAGCTGGCAGAAGTTCGCGCTGGAGTGGGGCGGGAACGTGGCCATCAGCAAGCGCGGAACAAAAGCCTACGGGCGGGAGTTGGAGCGGCTCACGTGGGCCGGCGACCGCCTTTCGTGGCGCATCGGCACGGGCGAGCCGGCGGATTACCGCGAGCAATCCGCGGATTCGACGCTCGCGACGCTTGAGGATCATCTGCCCGTGGCCATCGCCCGCTGGTCGAACGGCGGCATCCACTACGAGGAAGAAGCATTCGCGACTCTGCTGTCCGGCCCTCTCGCGCCGGACGATCCGGGGCGAAGCGAACAGACGCCGGCGGTCCTGATGGTGAGGATCCGCGCTCGCAACAACGCGGCGAAACCGGAAGAGGCGCGCATCCGGCTGGGCACGGAGCCCGGCAAAGGGCTGGCGTACGCCTCGGGCATGCTCACGGCCGATGAAGGGCGGTCCGTACGGGCGAGCGTGCGGCCCCCGGCGGGCGCGTCGGCGCGGATCGACGGCGCGGCGCTGCGGGTGACGCGGACGCTCGCTCCCGGCGAGGAGTCGGATCTGTACCTCGCTCTGCCATTCATTCCCGGGCTGACGGAGGATGAATCGCGGCGGCTTGCGAGCCTGGACTACGCCGCCGAACGCAACCGCGTCATTGCTTACTGGCGCCGGGCGATCGCTCATGGGATGCCGTTTCGCGTGCCCGAAGAACGTTTCAACACGTTTGCCCGCGGGCTGCTCGCCCGGATCCGGATTTCCGTCACCAAGGACCCGAAGAGCGGCATCTACATCGTGCCGGCGGCCAGCTACAACTACCGGATGTACGCAAACGAAGCGAGCTTCCAGGCGCAACTGCTCGACGTGGCGGGCCACCACGCGCCGGCGCGGACCTATTTGCAGGGGCTGGTGGATCTCCAGGGCTCGAAACCCTTCGACGGGACCTACACGGGCGATCAGAAGGCGATCTATCACGGCGCGCGCATCGACGGCGACTACGACTACACCGCCAGCCAGTACAACCTCGACCACGGAACGGTGCTCTGGACGCTGGCGGAGCACTACTTCATCACGCGCGACCGCGATTGGCTGGGCCGCGTCGCCGGGAGCATGAAGCGGGCGGCGGACTGGGTCGTCGAACAGCGCAAGCTGACCCGGGTGATGGCGGACGACGAGCCTTGTCCGGAGTACGGCCTGCTGCCGGCCGGCCACCTGGAAGACAACGACGACTGGGGCCACTGGTTTTCCGTGAACGCCTACGCCAGTCTCGGCCTGACGTCGATGTCAGCGGCCCTCCTCGAAACCGGTGATCCCGACGCGAACCGATACCGGCGCGAAGCGGACGCCTATCGCGCCGACCTGCGCAAAGCGGTTCTGCGGGCGGCCGCCGCCGCGCCGGTGATCCGGCTCCGGGACAACACCTGGGCGCCGTACGTCCCGACGCGCGTTCACCAGCGCATTCGCCTGTTCGGGCCGATCCGCGCGGGGTACTACTCGCGCTATCCGGAGAAAGCGCTGCCGACGTACAGGCTTTCGGCTACGCGCGAGCTTCTGTACGGTCCGTTGATCCTGGTGGACACTTCCGTGTTCGACGCAGGGGAACCGCTGGCGCGCTGGGTGATCGACGATTGGGAGGACAATGCCACCATGTCGGAGCCGCTCGGCCTGCACGTTCACGGCTGGGTGGACGAGGAGTACTGGTTCAGCCGGGGCGGCATGGTGTTCCAGGCCAATCTTCAGAACCCCATCCGGAGCTACCTGCGGCGGGGCGAGGCCCGGGCAGCCATTCGCGGCCTCTACAATAACTTCGTCTCCTGCTACTACCCGAGCGTCAATGTCTTCACCGAGGAATACCGGCAGTGGCGCTCTCCCAGCGGCCCGTTCTACAAGACGCCCGACGAGGCGAAGTTCGTACACCGGTTGCGCGACGCGCTGGTTACCGAGTACAACGGCGATCTGATCCTCGCTGCCGCCACGCCCGCTCGGTGGCTGGCGCCCGGACAAGAGATCTCCGTGACCAACGCCCCGACGCATTTCGGACCCGTAAGCTATGCCTTGCGCGGCGAAGAGCGCCGGATCGTCGGGACGGCGCAGCTACCGGGAAGGAACCCGTACGCGAATGCATGGCTCTACATCCGTCCGCCCGCCGGCCTTCGGATCGCTGCGGTGCGGATCGACGGCACGCCGTGGCCGGACTGGGACCGCGCCGGTTCGCGCATCCGCCTGCCGAAAAGGCCGGCACCGATCCGGCTGGAAGTGGACCTTCACCCGGAGTGAAGCGCGATTGACCGCGAGCGCCGCCAGCCGCCGCTGCCTCTGGCGGCCGAAACGGCGTCCGCGGCCGCGCCGCTGGTTACCGCGCGGTGAGATCCACCATCGCCCAATAGGGTTTCCATCCCACCGGCAAGTGAAGCAGTGTGACGTCCTTCGCTTCCGGATGCCGCTTGCGCAGGACGCGGCTTTCTCCGCCAACCGCCGGCGCGTCGCTCAACCGCATGATGGCCATGGGCGAGCCGGCATTGTGCGGATCGCCGTCTTCCTCGACGCTGCGGGTGAAAACGACGTATCGGCCGTCGGGCGATGGCATGTTGCCGTAGATGTGTACGCCGTCTTCTCCGTAAACCAGGCCGACCTCGGCGCCGTCGGACTGCGCGGAGTACAACTGCGTCCAGCCGGCGCCCTTGTTCTCGTCCTCCTGCCCGGCGGGGCGGTAGCCGAACAGCAGCCGCCGGGAGTCCGAGAACCAGTGCGGGGTGCAGTTCTGGTAGTCGTGCACGGGCTTGAGGTCGCCGGTGGCGACGTCCATCCGCACGATGGTCCAGACCTCGCCGATATTAGCCACGCCGGTAAGCCATTTGCCGTCCGGCGACCAGCTCAACTGCTGAAAGATCCCCTTGCGGTCCATCGTTCGTACAGTCTTGCCCGAGGCGAGATCGACAAAAGAGATGCCCTTGGGCGCCAGGCAAGCCACCTGGGTTCCGTCCGGGCCCCAGGTGGCCCACGGGTAATCGCCCTCGCCGCCAATCGCGCGCGGATTGGCGCCGTCGCTGCCCGAGATCACCGGCTCGCCCTGCATCCCGTAGCGGTTTCCGTCGATCTGTTTGCCCTTCGCCAGCCGCCGGTAGAACAGCTTGCGGCCGTCCGGGGAAAAGCGCGGGGCTGCTTCGTTGTACTCCGGCGTGTTCGTCAGGTTACGGAGATCCGAGCCGTGGGGCCGCATGACGAACAGGTCCCAGTCCCCGGCGGGCGTCCGGGCGCCGAACGCGATCCAGCCCATGCCGGCGACCTCCTTCGCCAGCGCGGCTTCTTCCGGGCCGCGCCGGGCTGGATCGACCCCTCCGGACGCTCCGCCCTCCCGCGTCGAGCAGGAGATTGAGAGAAGGACTGCCAGGTTGAACAGGGCGGCCGTGACCGCGCTCGATTTCATCGGATGATCGTCTCCTCGATCTCCCAGTGTGGCGGCCACGGCGGAGAGACGCAACTGTGCGGGGATGGTCCGGGCTCCGGAGATCGTCAGGATATACAATAGGAACGTAGATCTACGATGAAAGTAGCTAAATGGGGAAACAGTCTGGCGGTCCGCCTCCCTGCCTCGATCGTCGATGCGCTCGAGTTGAAGGAGGGGGACCGGATCGAAATTCGCATTGCCGGCAAGAGAACGTTCAATGTGGCTCGCGATCGCGGCGTGGAGAAGGCTCTAAACCGGATACGCGAGCTGCGGCGTCCTTTGCCGGACGGCTTCAAGTTCGACCGCGTCGAAGCCAATGCCAGGAGATAAGGTCTTCTTTGACACCAACGTACTGATCTACGCGTTCGCCGAAGGCGATCCTCGGTCCGAAATCGCAACGAAGCTTCTCGGAGCCGGCGGAGTGGTCGGCGTGCAGACGTTGAACGAGTTCGTTGCAGTGGCCACGGGCAAGCTTGGAATGACGTGGAAGGAAGTTCTGGATGCGCTACAGGCGATTCGGGTCCTGTGTCCCTCGGTCGCGCCGATCACGCTCAGGACGCACGAAACGGCGCTTCGGATCGCGGAACGCCATGGGTTTCACATCTACGATTCGCTTGTCATCGCAGCCGCACTGGAGGCATCCTGCGGCGCGCTCTATTCGGAAGACCTGCAGCATGGCCAGCATATCGAAGGACTGATCGTTCGGAATCCTTTTCTCGCTTGATATATCCGGACCTTTTGGTTGCTTTTGCTTGGTCCCCCGCCATATCATCGGCTACGTAAGGAGATTTCGATGGATTCATCGCGCAGGAGTTTCCTGAAGGCGTCCGCCGTCCCCCTGGCAACCGCGGCGAGCGCGCGGCGCGTGCTCGGAGCGAACGACCGGCTCCGGCTCGGCGTCATCGGGACCGGTGGCCGCGGCCAGTACCTGATGAAGGAATTGACAAGGATCGGAGGCGTCGAGTGGGTGGCGGTCTGCGACGTTTACAGCGCCCGGCGCGATCAGGCGGCGACGATCGCCGGCGGTCCCGTCAAGACATTCAACGACCACCGGCAGGCGCTCGATATCGCCGATATCGACGCCGTGATCGTGGCCACGCCGGACCACTGGCACGCGCCGGTGACCGTGGATGCCTGCAATGCGGGCAAGGACGTGTACGTCGAAAAGCCGATGGTGCACAATCCGAAGGACGGCCAGGCCATCGTGCGCGCCGCGCAGCGGAACGAGCGCATGGTGCAGGTGGGAATGCAGGCGCGAGCCATTCCTCACTGGCAGGACGCGCGGCACAAGTACGTGGAATCCGGAGTGATGGGCAAAGTGGGCCTGGTGCGCACCTGGTACAACAGCAACGGCGGCTACGTGCTGAAGTCTCCTCCGGGCATGGAGCAGAAGCCGGAAGGGCTGGACTGGGACCGCTGGCTGGGGCCGGGGCCGAAGATCCCCTGGAATCCCGACGTCTACTTCAGCCCGTACAAGTGGCTGCACTACGACGGCGGCATGATCATGGGCATCGGCATTCACGTGGTCGACTCGGCGCACCAGTTCATGAAGCTGAGCAAGCCGAAAGCGGTGATGGCCGGCGGAGGCATCTATCATTTCACGGACCGCGACACGCCGGATGTGATTAACCTGATTGTCGAGTACCCGGAAGGGCTCAACGTAACGTTCGAAGCCGAGATCATGACCTGCGGCATGCCCAGTTCCTCGGCGGGCATCGAGTTGCGGGGACGCGGGGGCGTGCTGCGCGTGCAGCGCTACACGCGCGACCTCGGTTGGGAGTTCACGCCGAATCCAAAAGAGAGCCAGGAAGCGCCGGCCCGCGCGCCGGGCGATCCGCCAAGCGCCGAGCACCTGCTACGGAACTGGCTCGATTCCATCCGCACGCGCCGCAAGCCGGTAGCCAATGAAGTGGAAGGCTACCACTCCTGCATGGCCTGCTACATGGGGCTGGAATCGTACCGCCAGAAAAAGCGCATCGAATGGGACCGCAAGTGGGACCTCACGGCGTGAGCGCCGCCGTCAGTCCGTCGAGGCCGGCCGGGTGAAGGGCGCGAAGGCCGGCTGCGTCCAAGCCCGGGCGCCGCTGGACGACTCGACCCGGGCCCGCACGTAACGTTCGCCGCCCTTGTAGCGATATACAGCGGCTGTATCGAAACTCTTAGCCAGGACGGTGCCGCCGGGCCCAATGAAATAGGTGGTCACCTTTTCCCAATTAGCCGTGTCGACATCGACCCGGTATTCGGATTCGCTTGTTTGAATGTCGCGCAGCTTGACCCCGGTACTGGCGTAGAAGTCGCCTTGCTGGATAGCGGAGACGATGGATTCGGTGGACAACGAAGCGGCTCGCACCTGAACCCACCCCCGGCCCGGGTTGGAGAGTTCGCGGCCCATCCTCTTGAAGTGGTGGGCGTCGTCCACCGCTACGCCGTAGATCTTCTGGCCCTTGGTAAGCAGCGCGTCCCACATTTCATCGAGCGACAGGAACCCGCCGCCGCCCTCGTTGTTGACCGCTGGGTGCCCGTTGTAGACCTCGAAAAGGCCAAGACCCTTGACGGCGAGCAGATCCTCCACGGTTACCGCCCAGCCGAAGTTCGGATGGTTGAGCGACGGCAGCGCGGCGGCGCGGCGGATCTCGTCAACGTTTTTCTGGATCGTGGACGCGACGCTGGTTCCATGCTGCGGGTCGATCAGGCGCGAGGGGTTGTAGGCGTTGATGTGCACGGGCTTCTTCTCGAAGCTGTCGGTGACTTCCTCGCCCGGAATCAGCAGGAACTGCTCGCGGGCGGCGTGCACCGCGTTGAGACCCGCGGGATCGGTGAGATAGTTGTGGTCGGACAGAATTAGAAATTGATAGCCGTGCTCGCGGTACCAGGTGGCTACTTCATGGGGCGTCGAATCGCCGTCGCTGTTGAGCGTATGCGTATGGAGATTGCCCTTGTACCAGCGCTTCGCCGGAGCGGCGCTGGAGCGGCCGGTGACCGCCATCTGCGATAGAGCGAGGAGAAGACCGAAGAGCGCCAGCGCCCCGGCCCGCACGAACCAGGAATGTCTCACTCCCGCAGTTTATCCCAAGGTCCGCCGCGGCGCGAAACGCGCGCGTGAACGCCCCAGGCCGCTGTCCGCTCGCCGGTCGCGGCTTTGGAGCGAAGGTGATATGCTGGCTTCGAATCGTGGGCTGGCTACTCGGGGCTGTTCTGAGTCTGGGCGCGCTCCTCGGAGGTACGGAGGAGTGGTTGCGTTTTCGCGGTCCGAACGGCAGCGGCGTCGCCGGCGGTTCCCGTCCACCCGTCGAGTTCGGTCCGGAGCGGAATGTCAGATGGGTGACGGCGGTTCCCCCCGGCGTCTCGTCCCCCGTCGTGACCCGCGACCTGATCTTCCTAACCGCCGCCGAGGCGGGACAGCTCATCACGATCGCGGTGGAGCGGGCTTCGGGTAAGATCCGCTGGCGCCGTTCGGTCGAGCGGAAGCGCGAGGAACAGAAGCATTCGCTCAACAGCTCGGCCTCCTCGACGCCGGCTAGCGACGGGGAAAACGCTTACATCTTCTTCGGCGAATTCGGTCTGGTGAGCTACGCCCCCGACGGCAGCGAACGGTGGCGCAAGCCGATGGGTCCGTTTGCCAACCTGCACGGCATGGCCTCGTCGCCGATGCTGGCCGGCACCAAGCTCATCATGCTGTGCGATCAGGACGTCGGTTCGTTCCTGCTGGCGGTGGACAAGGACAGCGGCGAAACCGTGTGGCGGACGTCAAGGCCGGAAGCTGTGCACGGCTTCGCGACGCCGGCGCTGTTCGAGCCGCGAGGCGACGCTCCCCAGTTGATTGTGCCGGGATCGTACCGGCTGGCCGCCTACGCGGCAGATGACGGCAAGGAACTCTGGAGCGCGGGCGGCTTGACCTGGCAGATCAAGACGTCGCCCGTCGTGGACGGGGAGGTGGTCTACGCGACAGGCTGGGCTCCCGGCGCCGACGCGGGTGAACGGCGTTTCTTTCCTCCCTTTGCGGAAGTAGCCGCGAAAGCCGATCGCGATCGCGACGGCAAGCTCTCGCCCGACGAGATACCGGAACCGATGCGACACACGGGGTCGTGGCGGGCCATCGACCTTGATGGCGACGGAGCAATGGACGAACGGGAATGGACGTTCTACCGTGCGCGATGGTCGTCCAAGAACGTGACCATGGCCGTCCGGCCCAATGCCGGCCGGGGCGATCTCACGCACAGCCGGGTCCTCTGGCAGTACGAGAAAGCCGTGCCGCAAGTTTCGTCGCCGCTCCTCCACCAAAGCCGCTTGTACACGGTCAAGGATGGCGGCATTCTTACCGTCCTCGACAGCCGGACGGGGAACGTCATTCATCAGGGACGCCTGCCAAACGCCATTGACGCTTACTACTCGTCGCCTGTCGCCGCCGATGGCAAGCTCTACTTCCTCAGCGAAAAAGGAAAGGCGAGCGTCGTCGCGATTGCCGAAGGCTACCCGACGCTCGCGGTGAACGACATGCGAGAAGCCTGCTACGCGTCGCCGGCCGTCGTAGATGGGACGTTGTACATCCGCACGGAACAGGCGCTGTACGCGTTCGAGCGACCGGCGCAATGACGCCCATGACGCCTTGCGCCCGGGATTTTCCGGGTGACATTCTGCCTCAAGCTATCCTCATTAGCGGCTGAGCCGGCCTACAGTTTCCGTCGTATCCGCCGATCAAAAAGGCATGGACGACGCGTACGATATCACCTGCCAAATCCGACAGAAAAGGCTGGAGGACCATAGCCTTTGCTCCATCACCGATGCGCTGGAGCCAGTCGGCACAGGAGAGCCACCACTCCGCGACTAATCGCGTCGGAGGAGCGCCGAAATGAGAAGAGAACCGATTGTCATCTGGCCCGACCTGCCGTGGTATTGACGACGACCCTCGCGCGGCTAACTTGCTGAGCCTGCCGCGCCAGAAGCGCGCGCATCCGGGGCAGCCGGCCTTTTGTTTAGATCAACCGCCCTTGGCTTTCGGAGTCATGAACCGCAAACGTACCGCTTTGGCGCCGTCCTTCACGGGAATCGGCTTGCACACCAATTGGACGCCGTCGGCCGCGGAGATCACGCGCGTCAAGCTCCGCTCGGCATCGATCCCGGTCAGTACCAGGAGGCGGGGCGATGGCGAGAACATTTCGAAAACCCGTACCGTCTCCTTGCCGGCCGTGCACAGCACGAGCAACTCATGGTCATCCTTCAAGGCGTTCTGCATCGCCTGAACCTGGCTCATGATCACCGAAGCCAGCGGTTCTGGCGCACCCGGCGGCTCCGGTCCTCGCGGCGAGCCGATGACTTCCTCTACCTGGGCGCTGAACGCCTCCTTTGCCAGTTGCTTCGTCAGATCGCCCAGGCCCACGTCTAATTATATCGTTTCGCAAGAACATATCCCTTTAAACCGTTGTCAGCGCTTCGAATCTCTTCCATCGACGGACCAGAGGCGCTGCGTTGATTTCGCCGATTCCATGCAGGATCCGTCCATGAGCTGGGCGACGAACTCGACGACTGCGATGCCGGCGTCCGATGCGGGCGCTCGCCCGCCGATGTCCGGCCGTAGCCGCAGCGAGGCGATGGCAGCGGCGTAAACCGGCGCAACGCAATTCCCGTCGGAAATAGAAACGATTCCTCGCGGGGATCGTAAGTACTGGTAAGGATGAACGACGATGCGAGGGTGGCGGAAATTCGCGACGGTCTCGCTCCTCACGGTGCTTGGCGTGGAGGGCCTGGATTTCGCTCTCAAGACCGCGCCGCTCCCGCGTCCAGCCAGCCGTTTCGTGCAATATTATGAGGCTCTTGGAAGAACCAAGAGCCTCGACGGATGGCAGCGATTCCTGCTGAGCTGCGCCCTGGCCGGGCAGCGCTGAGCCGGTTGCGGCTTAGCGGGCCGGCTTCTTGATGGTGGGCGGTGGCGGCCAGCCCTGGACGTCATCCTGTTGCGCCTCGATCGTCAGCATGAACGGTTCCCTGGAGAAACTCTGGGTGACCCCGGAGAAGTTCAGCGGGGTGCCGCGCGGGGCGGGGTAGCGGAACGGCGCGTCGAGGTTGATGGTGACCTCGCGGGTTTCGCGGTCCGACAGCGCCAGCACCAACGTCTTCGGCCGGTCGGGCGGGTTCTGTCCCACCAGATAGCCGCGGAGTTCGACCTTGGTATTGTGCATCGAGCTGGAGAAGTACTGCTCGCCGTTAGGCGCCGTCAGTAGCTTCTTCACGTTGAGCCAGAGGGCAAGCTTCGGATTCTCTTTACGGAGCTTCTCCTCCTTCTCGAACTCGATCTGTTCCTTTGATTTGATTTCGAGGTCGGCTGGCGGCATCGGGCTCTTCTGCGCCATGGCGATCAGGTCGGAGAGTCCGCTTTCGTCGCCGTGATAGCTGGTGTAAATCTTCTGGAGGTACTCGGCCACCTGTTTGCGGCCGGCGGGAGGCATGGCGCCTTCGCCCGAGTAGTGACCCGCTCGGGCGAAATGATAGAAGGCCTGAATCTGTTTCTCGGGTACGCGCTGCGCGATCATCACCGTGCCGAGCCAGTAGGAAACCTGCGCGTTGGTGGGAGTCAGTTCCAGCACCTTGCGGAACTCGCTTTCGGCCGCCGCGTAGTTCTTGCGCTGCATCGCGACCCAGCCGAGAGTGGTGTTGGCCACGAGTCTCAACCCGTCAAGCTGTTTCTTGAAATCCGCATCCGACAGGTTCGCGGGTTTGGGGATGGCGGCGACGTTTTCCAGCAGCGCTTTGGCGTGGCGTTCGCCGGCGTCGAGTTTCTGGGGCGAGGTGTCCGCCATTGAGACGGTCAGGGAGGTGAGATAGTAGAGGCCCTGAACGTTCTTGGGATTCTTCTTCAGTAGCCCTTCGGCGGATTCGTACATCTTCGCCGCCTGGCCGAGCTCCTGGTACGCCTGCGTGAGCATGAGGAGGCGTTCTTCCTCGTAGTCGCTGGACGGGTACTTCTGCGCCCAGGCGTTTAGGGCTTCCAGCTTCTTGTTGGCGTCGGTCGCCGTCCGAGCGGCTTCAAAGAGGTCGTATTCAGCCCGATCCTTCCAGTTCTTGGCAGCCTGGGCCCAAGCAACGCCGCTTACCAGGGACGCAAGCGCGATTGCGGCCGCCGCCATTGAAAAACGATTCACCAGCACTAGTGGCCTCCTGAAAATTTGTCCGTCCCGCTCCCGCGCATGGGTATCCACGCCGGTTGCCGTTCCCGTCACTGGCGAGTCCCGTCTCCGGAGAACTGGCAATTGCGGAGTATATCCGATTGAACTCCGCGCCGCAAGCTCTTTGGTTCTGTTACTCTAGCCGTCGTTCCGCGCGTATCCCGGGAAGCTGCCGGTCAGACTCGGCGCCGGCGCAGCGGGGTTCTCCACAACTTCTTAGACGGGGCGCCGCGGAACTGTGTTTCCGGTGCGACAGGCCGAATGTGCTAGAATCCCCGCTTCCATGCGCTATGTCGACCTGACGGTCATCTTACTATACCTGGCAGGCATCACGTGGTTCGGCGCGCGGTTTAGGTCGTCGCAGAAGACCTTGCGCGACTATTTTCTGGGGGGACGCGCGACGCCGTGGTGGGCGATCTCCTTCTCGATCGTGTCGGCGGAAACGAGCATGCTCACGGTGATCGGAACGCCGGCGCTCGCCTTCGGCGGGAACCTGGGATTTCTCCAGGTGGTACTGGGCTACCTGGTAGCGCGCATCGTCATCTCGGCGTTGTTTCTGCCGCACTACTTCCGGGGGGAAATGTACACCGCCTACGAACTCATGCGGCTGCGATTCGGCGAGCGCATCCGGCGGATGACGGCGGGGCTGTTCCTGGTGCTGCGGGCGCTGGCGGAGGGCGTGCGGGTTTTCGCCATCTCGATCGTGATCTCGATCGTGCTGGGAACCGGCGAAACGGCCTCGATTCTGCTCATCGTCTGCCTGACGCTGTTCTACACCTTCGAGGGCGGGATGACGGCGGTGATCTGGACCGACGTCATCCAGATGTTCCTGTACATCAGCGGGGCAATTCTGAGCTTTTTCGTCATCCTCGGGCATATTCCCGGCGGGTGGGACGCCGTCGTGGCCGAGGCGGGACGAGCCGGCAAGTTCGAGATCTTCGATTTCCGCTTTTCCCTGTCGGTGGAGTACTTTTCGCGAACGTATACGTTCTGGGCGGGCCTTATCGGCGGGTGCTTTCTCACCACCGCCAGCCACGGCACGGAGCAACTCCTGGTACAGCGGCTGCTGGCGGCGCGAAATCAGCGCGAGAGCCGGCTGGCGCTGCTGTCGAGCTGGGTGGTAATCTTCGCGCTGTTCACGCTGTTTCTGCTGATCGGCGTCATTCTCTACGTCTACTATTTGCAATCGGGCGCCGAGCCGCCGCGGCCGCTCGACCGCATTTATCCGGATTTCGTCTGGAACAACCTGCCCCCGGGCGTCGCCGGGCTGGTGATCGCGGCGATTCTGGCGGCCGCGATGTCGAATTTGAGCGCGGCGCTGAATTCGCTGGCCTCGACGACGATCATGGACTTCTACCGGCCCGCGGCGGCGCTGCGCGAAGCGGCCGGCGCGGGGGAAGCCGACGCTCGGCGGCATCGGAGCGCCCTGCGGATGGGGCGGATCGCCACCGTGTTTTGGGGCGCGGCGTTGTTCGGCATCGGCCTGCTGGCGCGGAACTGGGGCTCGGTGCTGGAGGCGGGGTTGTCGGTGGCTTCCGTGCTCTACGGCGCGCTGCTGGGCGTGTTTCTGCTCGGCGTGTTGACGCGCCGGGTGGGCGAGAAAGCGGCGATGGCCGCGATGATGGCGGGCTTTTTAACCATGATTTACGTGAAAACTTCGACTTCGATCGCCTGGACATGGTACGTTGTGATCGGGACATGCGCTACCTTCGGAGCCGGTATTCTCATGTCGCTTCTCGTTCGAGAGAGGTCCCATGCCGGATGAAAGCCGCCGCCTGAAACAGGACCTCGGTCTCTGGGGCGCCGGCGCGATCGTGGTGGGCTCGATCATCGGCAGCGGCATCTTCCTGGTGCCGGCGACGATGATCCAGCGGGTGGGTTCACCGGACATGCTGTTCCTGGTGTGGATCGCCGGGGGCCTGCTGTCACTGGCGGGCGCGTTGAGCTTCGCGGAACTGTCGGCGGCGCTGCCGCGGGCGGGCGGCGAGTACGTCTTTCTGCGCGAGGCGTACGGCCCCTTCTGGGGATTCATCTACTCCTGGACGACCATGTGGGTGGCAAAATCGGGCTCGATCGCCACGCTCGCCACCGGATTCGTCTATTACCTGGCGAATTTCGCGCCCGCCCTGGACAACCCGCTCTGGGTCATCCACGCGCCGATAGGCCCCCGCGGAGGTCCCCTGGAAATAACCTTCGGCCAGTTGCTGGCGATGGCGATGATACTTTCGCTGGCGCTGGTGAACTATTTTGGCGTGAAGTTCGGCGGCGGGGTGCAGGTGGCGTTCACGGTCGCCAAGGTTGCTGCGGTTGCCTGTCTTGTCGCGATCGGCCTGACGTGGAGCGGCGGATCCGCGTCGCATTTTCGCGAAAGCATTCCCGCCACGGGCGGCGTTGCCGGTTTTTTCGCGGCAATGGTCGCGGCGCTATGGGCCTACGACGGATGGAACAACCTCAGCATGGTGTCGGCCGAGGTGCGGCAGCCGCAAAAGAACCTGCCGCGCGCGCTGATTTTCGGGACCGCGCTGGTGATGCTGGTCTATATTGCGACGAACCTGGCGTATTTCCACGCGCTCTCGCCGGCGGAGGTCGCCTCGAGCGACCGGGTGGCGGCGACGATGATGAACCGCATCCTCGGGCCGGCCGGCGCGGCGGCGGTGAGCGTGGCGGCGATGATCTCGATGTTCGGCGCGCTGAACGGGACGATTCTGTCCGGCGCGCGCGTCCCGTTCGCGGCCGCTTGCGACGGGCTCTTTTTCCGGCCGCTCAGCCGGGTTCATCCCGAGCATCGAACGCCGTCGGTGGCGATTTTCGCGATCGGCGCGTGGGCGGCGGCGCTGGTGCTCAGCGGGCGGTACGAGCAGTTGTTCACCTATGTCATCTTCGCGGAATGGCTGCTGTACGCGCTTTCAACGGCGGCGGTGCTGGTGCTGCGGCGAAAGAGGCCGGAATTAGCGCGGCCGTACCGGACGCTCGGTTATCCGGCGGTACCGGTACTGTTCATCCTGGCGGCGGCGTGTCTGCTGATATCGACGCTAATCGAGTCGCCGCGCGAGTCATTAATGGGTTTAGTATTGATTTTTGCCGGTTTGCCGTTCTATTTTTATTGGAAGAACAGGCGATTCGTGTGATATGCTGCAAGTGGCCCCTTTTCTCGGAGGACGCGTCCGGAACCGGCCGCGGCCTCGGGGGAGGGCATGAAATAGTACCGATCGGTTCCGAAAACAGAACATGGGGCTTGAAGTCGGAGCGCCAACTGGAGTACAACTCGGATGAGCAGGACGGAAGCGACGCTGTCGTGTTCCGTTTGCGGAACGCCAAAATTATGACCGATACGTCTCTCTTGGGAGTGAAGAATATGGACGTTCAGAAAATGCTGGCGGATTTGCGCCAGGAACGGGAACAAATCGAGGAAGCCATCCTGACGCTCGAGCGCCTCGCCCGAGGCCGCGGCAGGAGGCGGGGCCGGCCGCCGGCCTGGATGACAGCCGCCAAGAAACGAATTAAGACCCCGGACGTCAAGAAAGCCGCGGCCACATCAAAAACCGCCGCCACCTAGGCGCCGCATTCACCCGGATCGCCGTACTGGTTGTCCGGGCTTGGACCGGCGGCTTCTGGCGGAAATCGAGTCCACCGCGGCGGGCGCCAGCGGGCCCTTAGAGGAAACTCCGTTTCTAAGGGTAGAGCAGGTATTTTTGTCTCACGGCGAGGAATTCCTCGAGCCGTGAAGCGTCGATAGCCTGAACCGCAGTGGGTTCTTCACCGGCGCGCAAGGCCTTGATGGTCTGGCGGTTGCCGATTAGCCGTTCATTTGCCTGCCAGTCGATTTTACCGGGATAAAGCGCTTCGATCGCGGCGGCGACCTCCAGGCCGACCCGGGAGCTGTTAAGGAGATTTCTGTCCGTAACGACGAAGCGGACACCGCCGATGGGCATGCCGGCGAATCGTGACGCGTCGGGTTGGAAGCGCGTCGGATAGACCCGGATCCCAGGGATGCGCCGCGCGTTGAGATATGCGGCGAGTTGCGGGCCGTCGATCCAGTCGGCGCCGATTTGCTCGAACGGCGCGTCGGTGCCGCGTCCCACCGAATAATTGAGAGAATACTCCATCATCGCGATGCCCGGATAGAGCAACGCGGCGTTCAAGCTGCGCATATTTGGCGAGGGATTGATCCACGCGAGACCGGTGGAATCGAACCAGTCGCCCCGGGCCCAGCCTTTCATCGCCACCACCGTCAGCTTTACGCCGATCTTGCGCTCCTGGTTCGCCATCTTCGCGATCTCGCCGATGGTCATGCCGTGCCGCAGCGGCAGCGGGTAGCAGCCCACGAAGCTCTCCAGGTCCTTGTCGAGCATCGGCCCTTCCACCCGGACCCCCGTGATCGGATTCGGGCGGTCGAGAACCATGAAGGGAATGCCGCGCCGCGCCGCCTCCTCCATGGCGTTCAGCATCGTACACATGTACGTATAGAACCGGGCGCCGATGTCCTGGATGTCGAAGACGAGGAGATCGATATCCTTCAGCATCTCGGCGGATGGCCGGCGGTCGGCGCCGCGGTAGAGGCTCCACACCGGGATGCCGGTGGCGAGATCGGTCTCGTGAGGGATGTTCTCGACGTCGGCGGCGCCCGCCAGGCCGTGCTCCGGGGAAAGCAGAGCTTTGAGGTTCACGCCCGCCTTCACCATGGCGTCAATGTTGCGCAGACCCTCGCGGGTGGTTCCGGTGTGGTTGGTAATCAGGCCGACGCGTTTGCCCTTCAGTTCGGCGAAGCCGCCGGCCGCCAGCGCGTCCAGGCCGGTGAGCGCCTGGGCGTTCCGGGCCACCGCGCGCGATGCGAACGCCATGGTTTCGTTGTATCCGGTGATGGAAATGCCGGGCAGGTCGATGCCGAGCGCGGCCGCCGCCGCCGTGGCGACCTTCGATCGTAGCGACGTCACCGGCTCCCGGACCGACGGGTGCACGCTGTTGGTCAGCAGAATGACATACGTCCGGGTGGTGGGGTCGATCCAAAGAGAGGTCCCGGTAAAACCGGTGTGACCGTACGAGCCAACCGGCAGCAGTTCGCCCCGAGTGCTCGAAAAGGACGAGTCGATGTCCCAGCCGAGGCCGCGCATTACCGGCTGATCGGCCGGGGTTTGGGGCGTGGTCATCTTGCGCACCGTGAGCGGATGCAGCACGCGGACTCCCAGGTATTCGCCGCCACTCAGGATCATCTCGCTATATCGGATCAGGTCGGCGGCGGTGGTGAACATGCCGGCGTGACCGGCAATCCCTCCCATGTTCCGCGCCGTCGGATCGTGGACCACCCCGCGAAGCGGATTTCTCTGACGCGCCAGGCGTTCCGTGGGCGCGATGCGCGGCCGCACGGCGGGCGGCGGCAGGAACATCGTGTTCCTCATGCCGAGGGGCCGGAAGATCCGCTCCCGGGCATAGTCGGCTAGGCTCTGCCCGCTGACCCGCCGGACGATCTCGCCCAGCAGGATGTAATTGATATCGCTGTAGATGAACGTCGAGCCGGGTTCGGCGACCGGCTTGTCCACCATTGCCTTCGCGACTCCGGTGGCGTACCCGCTCCACGCCGGCGCCAAGTCCACGTCGGGACGTAGTCCCGAGAAATGGGTCATCAGGTGGCGTACGGTGATGCGGCTGACGCCGCCCTGGAACTCGGGCAGGTACTGGGTGACGCGGTCGTTGAGGCGGATCTTCCCCTGCTCAAACAACTGCATGACGGCGGTCGCGGTAGCGACGACCTTGGTGAGGGAGGCGGCGTCGAAAATGGTATCGAGCGTCATCTTCTCCGGAACCGGCGCCAGGGCGCGCGAGCCATAGGCTTTCCGGTGAAGAATGCGTCCTTTGTATGACACGACCAGCACGGCGCCGGGAATCTTGTCGTGGCGGATGGCGTCCTCGACGAGGCAGTCGAGGTATTCCGAAGCCTCCCAGGCGCCGGCGGCGGCGACAACGCGCGGCGCGGCCAGGAGGCTCGACAGGAGCAGCAACGCGATGCCCACGCTCATAGGAATCTGGCGGCCAGCGCCTCCATCTTCCCGGCCAACTCGACGTCCATCGCCGTGACGCCGCCGGCGTCGTGTGTGCTCAGCGCGACCGTGACGCGGTTCCAGACGTTCGTCCACTCCGGGTGATGGTTCATCGCCTCGGCGTTCAAAGCGACCGAAGTCATGAAACCGAAGGCCTGGACAAAGTCCTGGAACGTGTATTCGCGGTGGAGTTTTTTGTCGCCGAGCTGCCAACCCGGCAGGCTCTCGAGCGCGGACCGTACCTGGTCGCCGGAGAGCAGCGCGCGTTTTCCCATTCGAACAGCTTCCTCCTCGATCGTTGGCACTCTCAGCATACAATCGGTTCGGCGGTTCCCGCCAAAACGTTACGCGGCGGGTTGGCATCTCAGTTGCCAAGGGAACGAAGGTGATCGTCTATCGGAACGCACGGCGCACGATTCAGGTCCGCTCGCGCCTCGAGGCCATTCAGAGGGAGGCGAGCGCGCCGGCGAACGCGGCCGGGGCAATGCGGACGCTGCTCGCGCTGGGCGAAGCTGAAGCGGGCATCCTCGACGCGTTGGAGGCGGCCGGAGGAAATCCCGAGGTCGAGGTCCGCCTGGGCGAGGCCATGCGGCTGCTGGCGCACCGCGGTCTCGGCCATCCAAGGGACGAGAGTCCGGCCAAACCGTTGGGCGAGCTTGCGCTGCCGGGGCTTCCCGAAGCGGCGGCGGTCTCGCCGCACGAGGGGTTCGCTTACTACTGCCTGTTTCCCGCGACCTACGCCGCGGCGGTGAGGCAGTTCTTCCTCGAGCGGAGGCCAGCCGGCGTCTTCGTCGCCGGCATCCGGAGCATCGGGGCGACGCTTTCCGCGGTGATCGCGGCGGAACTCGAACACCTGGGCTGCCGGGTCGGGCGAACCACGGTGCGGCCTGCGGGCCACCCTTTCGACCGGCGGGTCGCGTTGGCGGAGACCGTCCAGGCCGAAGTTCGGGCGCGGCGCGACGCGTGGTTCGCCGTAGTAGACGAAGGGCCAGGGTTGAGCGGGTCCTCCTTCGCCGCCACTGCCCAGGCGTTAGTGGACGCAGGGGCGCCGGAGGAACGAATTGCGCTGTTCCCCAGTTGGGATCCGGCGCCGGAAGCGCTGCGCTCGGCTGCGGCGCGGCGCCGCTGGCCGCGGCACAGGCGGTACGTCGCGCCATTCGTTCCATCCGAACACCTGCCCTGGCTGCCGGACGACGCATTTGAAGGTTCGGCGGGCAAGTGGCGGACGCTGCTCCAGGAAAGCGGCGACGCCATCGCCGTTCATCCCCAGCATGAGCGGCGAAAATACATCTTCCGTTGCGACGGGAGGCGAACGATGGCGAAGTTCGCCGGGCTGGGCCACTACGGCCAACCCGCCTATGAGCTGGCGGCGGCGGTTCAGGACGCCGGTTTCGGCCCGCCGGTTGTCAGACTGGCCGACGGGTTCCTGATCGGGGAGCACCTTCAAGGGTCGCCGCTCGAAGGCCGCGAGGTAGACGAACGGCTGCTCGATCATTTCGCCCGCTATCTTGCTTTCCGCGCGCGCCTGGCAGCGGCTTCGGGAGCGGCTTCTTTCGACGACCTTCTGGAACTGATCGAGGTGAACTGCCGGGAGGCCGGTCTCGAACCACCTCGCTTGGATGCCTATCGGGCGCTTGTCGCCGGCGCGCCGCCGGTTATGGTCGACGGGCGCATGCAGCCGCATGAATGGGTCCGAACCGTGAAGGGGATCCTAAAAACCGATGCGGTGGACCATCATCGCGATCATTTCTTTCCGGGCTGTCAGGACATCGCCTGGGACGTTGCGGGCGCCGTGGCGGAATTCGCGCTGGACCCGGAGGCTGGGATTTACCTGGTGGAGAGTTACGCCGCGCTTTCCAACGACCGCACGCTCCCCCGCCGGCTGCCGTTTTTCACCATCGCGTATCTCGCGTTCCGGCTCGGGTATGCGACGATGGCCTCAGAGACAGCCGGCGGAGCGGACTCCGCCCGGTTTGAAAAACTGGCCCGGCGGCGCCGGGCGCAATTGCAGGAGGCCCTTTCAGGAATCGCCGGATGAGCAAACAACGAGTGGTGTGCGTGGACCTGGACGGCGTGCTGAATCTCTACGACGGTTGGAAGGGGGCCGAGTACTTCCATCCGCCGCGGCCGGGCGCGCTGGAATTTCTGAAGGCGCTTCGCGAACAGAACTACGAGATCGTGGTTTTCACGGTGCGCTGGGCGCCGCACGTCTGGGATTGGATCCGCGAGCACGGATTGGAGCCTTACGTCGACGAGGTCACCGACAAAAAGCCGCCCGCCTGGGCCTACATCGACGACCGCGCCATCTGCTTCACCGGCGACTTCCAGGAAACCGTCCAGCGCCTGAGGGCGTTCCGCCCGCACTGGGACGGGGCGCCGCGCGAACAGGAAACGCCCGCTTCGTAATCTCTCGTTGGCCGCAAAGTTGCTCTACGCAGGCAGGAGGGGGAATTCTGTGAAAGAACAAACGTTAGCCGCCGTATTTCTCGACGAGCTACGCGATACGTACGACGCGGAACGCCAGCTCACGCGCGCGCTGCCGAAGGTCGCAAAAAGCGCCAGCAGCGAGGAGTTCCGCGAAGCGATCACAATGCATCTTGAAGAAACAAAGGGGCAAGTTCAGCGGCTGGAGTCGGTCTTCGAGTCCATCGGGCAGAAGGCGCGGGGCAAGAAATGCGAGGGTATGCAAGGCTTGATCGGCGAGGCCCAGCAACTGATGGAGGAGCACGATAAGGGTCCCGTTCTCGACGCGGCGCTCATCGCCGCCGCGCAAAAAGTGGAGCACTACGAAATTGCTGCATACGGCTCGCTGTGCGCCTGGGCGGAAGCCCTCGGTTACCACGACGCGGTGGACCTGTTGAAGGAAACCCTGGAAGAAGAAAAGACCGCGGACGAAAAACTCACGGAAGTCGCCGCCAGCGGGGTGAACGAGGAAGCGCTGGTGGGCGCCGGAGCACCGGAGTAGAGAGCGTTTAGCTTTCGCTCACCTACCGGCCATGGAGGGGCGCGACTCGGCGACATAGGCTTCCAACTGCTTGGCGCGGTGGAGGCCGGTGTGCTCGGCGAGCACGCGTTGGCGCGCCTGAGCCGCCAGACATTGGCGGTCGGATTCCGGTAGCGATCGCAGGCAGGCCAGAACCTCGTCGGGCGTGTACGCGAGCAGGATCTCTTCGCCCGGCGTGAAGAACTGCTCCAGCCCCGGCCAGTTGTCCGAGACGATCGGCGTCCCGCATGCCGCCGCTTCAAAAAGCCGGACGCTGGGGGAATAGCCGGCAGCCACCATGTCCGCCCGGGTGACGTTCAGCGCGTAGCGCTGGCTGGCGTAGAAGCGCCGGTGCTCCGCCGGAGGCAGGTGCTCGATGCGCGTCACATTGGCGGGCCATTCCAGGTCCGGTGGATACAGGGACCCGGCGACGGCAAACCGCCCTTCGGGCCAGGCGCGCGCCGGCGACAACAGCAGGCGATCGAGCGCGGGTTGGCGGTCCGCGCTGTAGGCGCCGAGGTAACCGAGATCCCACTCGAAGGGGAGCGCCTCGGGATAGTGCAGCTCGGGATCGACGGAACAGTACAGCGGGCGCGCCGCCGGAGACCCGTAGACTCGCTCGAGCCGGTCGAGCGCCGGACCGCCGCTGAACGAAAGGTACAGGTCATAGCGGGGAATCAGAAATGGCGCGAGATACTCGTAGTCGCCCCGGTCCAGCTTGGCCAGCGTGACCGGGGTGTCGATGTCGTAGAACGCCACCGCGCTCCGGGCCGCCGACGCGACCCAGTCCCCGGCGTCCACGCCTTCCGGCACGTACGAACCGACGATCGCCAGGTCCGCCTCGCGAACTTCGGCCGCGAATCGCCGCTTCAGGTCCGGCAGGCTCGCGTAGAGTTCCGTGCGCCCGTACGGCGGATTCGGAAGATCGCGGTTGGCCGCGTACCAGGGAACATCGCGCTCGAGGAACAGGACGTCGTGGCCGCGTGCGGTCAGACCGCGCACTAGGCTGCGGTAGGTAGTGGCATGGCCGTTTCCCCAGGAGGATGTGATGGACAGTCCGAGAATGACGATGTTCATTGGCGGGCGTATAGCGATTTCGCGTTGCCGGTGACGATCGCCTCCCACTCCGCCGCGCGCCCCGCATACGTGTGGTGAGCAAGGACGCGGCGCAAGGCGGCCTCGCCGATCGCGCGCGCCCGGGCATCGTCGAGCGAACGCGTGATGGAAGCCACCTCGCCGCCATCGCGCGCCACCAGAACCTCGCGGCCTGGCTCCAGGAACAGCTCGATGCCGCGCCAGGCGTCGGTGATGAGACACGCGCCCGCGCCCGCGGCTTCAAACACGCGCGTCGCCGGGCTGTAGCCGTAACGCGCCATGCTTTCGCGGCTGATATTCAGAACGGCGCGCGGCGTCGAGTTGAACGCGTTGTGATCGTTTGTGCCGACGTGCCCGGCGTAGCGAACGTTTGAGGGTAGGGGCTTGTCGTGCCAGCCGCTGCCTCCGAGTAGAAAGGCGCGCCGCGACTCGCGATGCGCGGCGTCGATGAAGAACGACTGCACGCGCGCTTCGCGATCCGGAAGCCGGTTGCCAAGAAAGGCGAGATCGGCGGGGAACCGCGAGTCGGGTGGTACGCGGTAATGCGTGGCGGGATCCAGCGCGTTGTAAATCGGAGCGCACATCCGCGCTCCCCAGCGCCGGTAGCCGGTCACGACGGGATCGCCCCCGCCGTAGGTGAAGATGAAGTGGAACTTGGGAATCAGGCTCGCGAACGGATCGCCGGGGTCTCGTTCGAGCCGGTCGAGCGTGGCCGGCGCATCGACGTCCCAAAAGGCCGTGAGCGGCCCGAAGCGTCCAAACCCGGAAATCTCGGCCTCGAGGAATTCGTCGAACACTCCGACGCCGCTGGCCTTGATCACCATGTCCGCTCGTCGCGCCTCCTCGAGCGCGCGAAGCAGCTCCGCGTCGCCCTCGGCGCCGTACACGACGACGCGAGCCCATGGAGGCTCTTCCAGATCGCGGTGTTTCTGCCGGTCGTAGGCGTCCGGCTCGAAGAAGGTGATGCGAGCCCCGCGCGCAGCCAGTTCCTTCAGAATGCCGCGATAGTAGGTTGCGGCGCCGTTCCAATAGGCCGACAGGAGGCTCGATCCGAAGAAAGCGATTCGGAATGGATCCATCATAAGGCGGCGATCTCCAGCAGTTCGTCCACGCGGTGCGCGCAGGTGTGGCGTTCGAGCACGGTGCGGCGGCCCCGGGCGGCCATTTCCGCGGCGAAGTCCGGCGCCTCCAGCAGGAGCCTCATCGAGCGGCGCATCTCGTCGCCGCTGCGCGCCATCAGAAAGTCTTCGCCGGGAGTGAACAGGTTCTCGCTGTCCTGCCAGGGCGCGCAGATCAGCGGGATGCCACAGGCCAGCGCTTCAAACACACGAATGGTGGGAATGCCCGGAAGCCGGCAGGCGTAGAACCGCCGCGGCACGTGCACGGTGAAGGCGTAGCGGGCGAACAGCGACGGGACTTGGTAATTCGGGGTCCAGCCGCCATATTCCAGCCCGCTGGCGGCCAGCCGCACCAACGCTTCTTCCGGATAGCGGACGCCGTAGACGCAGCCGGACAGCCGCAGCGACCGGGCCGGCGCCAGCAGAAACTGCTCCAGCTCTTCGGTCCGCTCGCCGTCGCCCCAATTACCGATCCACGCCAGGTCGCGCTTCCCTCCATTGGACGGCATAGGCCGGAAGACGCGCGGATCGGCAGCTTCGTGCCAGGTCCAGCAGGGGACCTTCGGATGCAGGAGCGCCCAGACGCGGCGAAGCGATTCGCCGAAGGCCAGCACGCCGTCGTAGCCGGAGAGATCCAGCGCGGCGATCGATTCGGGCTCCGACAGCGCGCGATGGTGCGTGTCGTGGAAGAAGAGCTGGTACCCCCTGCGGCGCCGGCGATGACGTCCGATGCGGCCGATGAGCGCCGGTTCGTTCCACTCGTGGACCAGCGCTAGGTCCGCGCCGTCGAGCGCTTCGTCCAGATCGAGCGTCTCCTGATCGTAGCGGACGCTCTCGAGCTGGGGATAGGCCGTCCGATAGTCATCCAGCGCGG
The DNA here is from genome assembly GCA_026129905.1 of Bryobacteraceae bacterium. Lineage (GTDB taxonomy): Bacteria > Acidobacteriota > Terriglobia > Bryobacterales > Bryobacteraceae > JAHCHE01. Next base: position 184,227 of record JAHCHE010000011.1, read on the forward strand.
CCGGCGCTTCGGCGGCGAGGTTTTGGACGCTCCACGCCTCGCGGGGCTCGAAGATGCGGACGTCCGCTCCGCGCGCCTGAAACTCCGTGGCCACGCCCCGCACAAAATGCGCGTTGCCGTGATTCCAGTCCGAGATGATCGAGTGGCAGAAGATTACGACGCGCAAACCAGTCTCCGGCCCTGTTCGAAGCTTTCGTAGGCAGCCAGGTAGGCATTGGCCATCCGGCGTGGGGCGAACAACAGAGACCGCTTGAAGGCGGCCTGCTGCATTCGCCGCCGGTGTGGTTCGTCCTCGATGAGGAACGACAGTTCCTTTTCCAGGGTGGCCGCGTCGTCGGGAGCGACAAAGGCGGCGCACCCATCCCAATTCTCGCGCAGGCTGGGTATGTCGCCCAGTACCAGAGCGCAAGCCGACATCGCGGCTTCCAGCACCGTGAGACCGAACGGTTCGTAACGCGCCGGGAGCGCGTAGATTGAGGCGATGGCAAGCCACTGGGCCAGATCCCTCTCCGGCAGCGGCCCGAGCGGCTGGAGATTCGGCTCGGAAGAGCGATAGCCTTCGCCCGCCACGTACACCGGCCACGCCAGCCGCGGCGCGATGGACTGCAACGCCTGAACGTTCTTCGCTTCGTCCCACAGCCGGCCCGCGGTGAAGATGACGCGGCGCTTGTCGCCCGGGGCGAAGCGCCGTGGATCGCGTCCGTTTGGAATGACGAGCGACCGCGGGAGCGGTCCGTACCACCGTTCAAGCTGCGCCAGCATTGCGGCGCTTGGGGCGACGACGAGGTCCGCCGACCGCAGGCCGCGGCGCACCTCGCGCTCGTACCTGCGCCACGCGGCCGGCGCGGATGCGCCTTTCACGGCCCACCACCACGACAGCACGCACGAGTGCCCGGCCACGACAACCGGCGCGCGCCACGGCAGCGAAGCGTGACAGTAACCGTTGAGGTGAACCAGGTCGGGCGCGTAGCGGGCTTCGAGATCGAGCAGCCATTCGCCCGCCGCGTGGACGTCCTCCCACGGGTCATCCATCCATTCGAGCCTGAAGGCGCTCTCGCACAGCCAAACGTTGTCGAGTTCCCGGACGGCGCGCGCCTGCGCATAGCTGAGCGGACGGCCCATGGTCGCCAGACAGACCCGGATGTTGCGCTCGGCAAGCGCGCGAGCCAACTCGATCGAATAGGTGAACACGCCGCCCACCGTGTCGGCGGTCATCAGGATGGTGCGCGGCGCCGGCATCCTTACACCGGCGCGTTGACTTCGAGTTGAACGAGGGGGACTGGGCGGTCGTCCTGGACGTCGCTGAACTCGGCGTACCGGTTCAGGTAATAGTCGTGCGCCCTTTCCCAGGCACGGTCGTCGGGCAGGCCCCAGCGGATGGCGTAGTCGGGAGAACCGGGGTATGGGAACAGCGGCACGGGCTTATTGGCCCACACGCCGTGGCGGATCAGTTGCCCCCGGAAGCTCTCCACTTCGCCGGGGTCGTCCGTCCGCATCTCGATCAGGTTCGCCTGCACGAACGGGATTCGCCGCTTGGCATGGATCAATCGCCCGGCGAGTTCGTCGGTGGAGAGCCGGCATTTCTTGTCGAGGAGATTGCGGCCCAGGTCGGAGATGCTTTCCACGCCGGCCTCAACGGAAACGCAGCCCGCCTCGCCCAGCAGGTCCAGCATGCGTTCGTTCCACAGGTCGATGCGGGTCTGCACGCCGAACTTCACCGGGCGCGCCGCCACTGCCTGAAGCAGCTCCTGCCACGGCAGGAAGATTTCGTCGATGAAGTAGATGTAGCCGACGCCTTGCTCGATGAGGCCATCCAGTTCCTCCAGCACGATCCCCAGGGGACGGCGGCGGTAATCGCTTCGGAAGTTGTCCTTCGCGCAGAAGGTGCAATGATAGGGGCACCCGCGCGAGACTTCCATTTCGGCGCCGGGGACCGCCGGCGTCTCGTCGAACCGGTGATGATGGTGCGCGTGGGCCGCTATCGTGGCCCGCGGCCAGCTCAGTCCAGGCAGCGCCGTCATGTCGGAGGCGCGGGTCCCGCCATTGATCCGTACGCCGCCTTCGTCGCTGTAGGCGACCGAGGTTGCCTTCTCCCAGCCGCCGGCAAGCTCAGGAAGTACCTCCTCACACTCGCCGAGCACGGCGGCGTCCGCCCCGAGCTTGCGAAGCGTGGCCCGCGGCGTCGTCGAGGCGTGAGGCCCCACCACCACCATCCTTCCCGCAACGTCCCGGACGGCATCGGCGAGTTCCCTCGGAATCCGCAGTTCGGGCGGCGCGCAGCGCCAGAACAGGTAGCTTGGCGCGGTGGTGAGGACGGTGAAGTCCGGCTCGAACGCAAGCAGCCTTTCCCGGATAGCGGCAAGCTCCAGCCGTTCCATCTGCGCGTCGACGAGCGCGGCCTGATGGCCCGCGCGTTCCAGCAAGGCCTTCGCGTAGCCGTATTCCAGCGGCAAGTGCGGTTCGCGGCAACCGAAATAGATGCTGCCTTCGAAGCTCCAGTTCGGGTTGACGAGCGCGAACTTCATCCCGCCTCCAGCGCCAGCGCCGGCTCGGCTTCGACCAGGCGCGACTCGGAAAGCCACTGGTGTAGCCTTCCGACGCCCTCCTCCACGCCGACCTCCGGAGTCCACCCGGTGGCCGCCCGGAACGCCGAGCAGTCCGACACGTAATAGCGCTGATCCCCGCAGCGCCAGTTCTCATACAGAACCCGAGGCGCCCCGCCGCACAGCCGCCGCGCCAGTGCGAGCAGTTCCAGCAGGCTGAGCGTGTTCCGCGGTCCGCCTCCGATGTTGAAGGCCTGACCGGCAAGCTTCCGGGCGTGCTCCTCACCCAGGAGAAACGCGTCGACGAGATCGTCGATGTAGAGCACGTCCCGGACCTGCTTGCCGTCCCCGAAAATCGTGATGGGCTCCCCGGTCATGGCGCGAATCAGGAAGTGAGCGACCCAGCCTTGATCCTCCGTGCCGAACTGGTGAGGACCGTAAATACAGCTCATGCGAAAAACAAGGGCCGGGATGCCGAAGGTTCGCGCGTACTCCAGGACATATTGGTCGGCCGCGCCTTTCGAGCACCCGTAGGGGCTGTGGAAGTTCAGCGGCCGCCATTCGCCGATGCCGGCGCGCGCAATCAGTTCGTCCTTCGGCGCGCAGCGCGTCGCTTTGTTTCGCAGCTCGATATCGGGCAGCGATCCATAAACCTTGTTGGTCGAAGTGAAGATCAGCCCCGGCGGATTCGGCAGGCGGCGAAGTTCCTCGAGCACGTTCAAAACGCCTGCCGCGTTGATCTCGAAATCGAGTACCGGGTTGCTCAAGCTGGAGGTAACCGCGACCTGGGCGGCGAAATGGAAGACGAAATCCGCTTCTCTGACGCACCGGCGCAACGCCGCGCGATCGCGCACGTCGGCGACTTCCATGCGAAACCGACCGGGATGCGTCGCCCGGAGCCATTCCAGGTTCTGCCGCACGCCGGCGCGCGAGAGATTGTCGAGCAGTATGACGCGGCGGCCGAGCCGCATCAGACGGTGGGCCAGGTTGGTTCCGATGAAGCCGGCGCCGCCTGTAATCAGCGCCGGAGGGCCTGGGATTCGGACGTCGTATCGCACTAGACCATCAGTCCTCTCTGCGCCAGCTCCGCCCGCGACTGGAGCACGTGATCGGACGCCTTCTGGCCGCTCAGCCAGAGCGCCAGATCCGAGAGCCCAGCCTGTAGCGGAACGACGGGTTCGTATCCAAGAATCCGCCGGGCTCGGCTGATATCGGCGAAGCAGTGCCGGATATCCCCTGCCCGGTAGCGGCCCGTAACTTCCGGTTCGATATGCTTTCTCCCAATGGCGCGGGCGACGTGCCCGGCCAGTTCCAGAACGGTCATCGCTTGTCCCGAAGCGATATTAAAGATCTGTTGGTCGGCGTTCGATTCCATCGCCAGGCGGCAGGCGCGGGCGACGTCGTACACGCTGACGAAGTCGCGCTGTTGGAGCCCGTCTTCGTTGATGAGCGGCGGATTTCCGTTCATCAACCGCGCGGCGAAGTTGGCGATCACGCCGGTGTAGGGATTTGACAGCGCCTGGTACGGCCCGTAGGCATTCCAGAAACGGAGGGCGAGGGTCTGGATGCCGTAGGCGCGCCCCATGATGAGGCACATCTGCTCCTGGTCGTACTTGGAAAGCGCGTAGACGGAATTCAGATTCGGCGGCTTGGTCTCGGCTGTGGGCAAGGGCTCGAGGGTTTCTCCTTCGGCGCTGCGGACCTCCCAGTCTCCCGCCCTGAGCTGGTCCTGCGTACGCTCCATCGCGGGGACGATCCGGCCATCGGACGCCCGGTACAGGCCCTCGCCGTACACGCTCATGCTGGAGGCGACGACGAGTTTCTCGACCCCCCGCTCGACAAGCTGCTCCAGCAGCACGGCCGTGCCGTAACTATTCACGCTGGAGTATTCGGCCGTCTCGTACATGCTTTGTCCGACGCCGACGCGGGCGGCAAAATGGAATACGACCTGGATATCCTCTAAGGCGCTGCGTACGGCATCGGGATCGCGGATGTCGCCGATGCGCAGGTCGGCTTCCGCGCTGAGGTAGTCCGGCCGGCTTCTGGAGGCGCCGTGCACCTGAGGAGTCAGGTTGTCGAATATCCGAATTCGGTGGCCGTGCGCTAACAATTCATTCGCCAGGTGCGAGCCAATGAACCCGGCGCCCCCAGTAATCAGGATTTCTTTCCGCACGAACCGGCTACTCCTTCCAACCTCATCCCCTCAGGGGTGCACTTGGCGTACCAATCTGATTCTGATAGGTTTAATTCGTAGGTAAGTTCCTGGAACAATAGGTGCGTTTCACCGCGTCCGCACTCCTGCTCCGCTTCCGCAGCGCGTGCCTGCGCCGAAAAATCTGCGTAGCAGGAATATTTCTCCTGTGGAAATCTGACGTTCAAACTCGGGAATTGCCTAAGTCCAATGCCGCGGATCGTCCGCGCCTCGCCCTAACCATAGCGCGCGGTCATTCGGCTGCAAAAGTCCGCAAACTGTTCGATGTCGGCAGGGGGGCTGGTGTGATGCGGGCGAATCCCGCAGTGCTCCGGCGTAAAACAGAACGTAAGCGTTACGTCGAAAGGCTCGAGCGCCGCCATCTGCCGGTCGAACCATTCGAGCGCGTTCGGACGGAAACTGTCCGCCCAGCTCAGACCCGTGCGGAGATGCCGGACGTTCAGCTTCTTCAGCCAGCCAACCGCGTCGTCGAGTCTCGGGTCCTCGTAATGGAACCACTGGCAGATGCCCAGGTGCGGCGCGTATTCGGGAAACTGGCGCAGCGCCGGCTTAGGTGATCCGTCTTCCCGCAACAAGCCCATGTAGAAGTGGCGATAGTAGGCGGAGCCTTCCGCCTCGCGGTGCCTGGTGGTGGCGGGCCACGCGCGCGGCAGATCGTACAGGCTGTACCAGTGGATGCGCGGCGCGCGTCCGATCAGCAGTTCCGCCGTCCGGCGCAAGCCGAACTCCTGCACCTCGTCGGCGCCGAACGTCGAGACGCCGACCTCCGAAACCCACACGGGAAGCCGCGTGACCTCCCGCACTTCGGCGAGCTTGCACGGCCACTCATGAATGGTCCAGTGATTCCAGTCCAGCGGAAAGCCATGCACCGCGACCGCGTCAACGGCGTCGAGCGCGCCGTGCCGCTCCAGTACCTGGACGAAGCCCGGATCGATGGGCGAGATCCCGCCAAGCACGCGGCGCATGCCGGGCGCGACAGCCGCAACAGCCTCGCCGGCGCGCTTCACCATCGAAGCGAAAATCCGCCATTCCGGATCAATCTCGAAGTCCCAGTGGGATAAGTTGTTCGGCTCGTTCCAGAACATCACGGCTTCGACCATAGTCAATTGCCCTGCGTCCCTTGCGGCACAGGTATACCTCCTTCTCGGGATGCTCGAGGATCTCGAAGCCGGCGCTGCGCAGCATGGCTTCCGCCCCGGCCCGGTTGGGTATCCACCAATTGGTGGGGTCGCCGCAATAGCGGTGCTCGACAAAGTACATGCACGGAAATCCCGGCTCTTGAAAAATCGCGCGCTCGGCAAACGGGTAATCTTCGTCCACCGCCGCAACGGCGTCGCTGCCGCGCAGCATCGACTGGAAGATCAGCTTGTCCCGGACCGCGTGCTCGTACAACAGGTCGAGCGCGAGAAGCGGATACCGCAGGTGATAGAGAACGCCCGTGAACAGGACGAGGTCGAAGCGCTCGTTCAGTTGGCGCAAGTCGTAGACGGACAGGCAGTGGAACTCGATCTTGGCGCCGCTCACCTCGGCGGCGAATTGCGCCTGTTTCAGGTAAAACGGATCGGAATCGACGCTGATGATGCGGTCGGCGCCGCGGCGCTTCATCTCGATCGAGTAGAAGCCGCCATTGCAGCCGACGTCCAGGACGGTCATCCCCTTCAGGTCCCGGGGAACCAGGTGCGAGAATCGCGTCCACTTCACCATCGGGTAGTCGCCCAGAAAATGGTCGGGGGCGGTCTGTATGCCCCCCAGGTTCATGTTGTGAAACCATGGCCCAAGTTGGGAAATTCGCCGCTCGATCTGCCGGGGCGTGAGTTTCCGCGCTTCACCATTGGTACGGCTGCTTCCGGCGCGCATGATGTGTTCGGCGATTCATAAGCACGAATGGCGCCACTCGCCCTCAATCCCGGCCGTTGATCTGCAAGACCCGTGGCGATCCTCCGGCGAACTCCAGCGCGCTGACGGACGCGGGCTCGATTTCAAGCCGGTGAACCATGTCAAGCGGGGCGCCGAGGACGGTCAGCAGCGCCGCCTTGATCACGTCGGCGTGCGTCACCAGGGCGAGAGTCTCGAACGGATGGTCCTGCTCGAGCCGCGCGATGAGGCCCATCACGCGGCACTGCACGTCGAGCATCGATTCGCCGCCCGGCGGCGCGGCAAAGCCACGAAACGAGTTGAACCAGGCCCACTCCGGAAGCCGGTCAAGATCGACGAACGGTTTGCCCGTCCAGTTGCCGAAGTCGATGTCGTTCAGTTCCTGCGCGTGCGACACCGGCGTTCCGCGCCCGTGCGCGAGCGCCTCGGCGGTCTCCACCGCCCGTTCCAGCGGACTGCTGTAGATCCAGCTCGCGCGGAAGCGTTCGACGCGCTGGGTTAGTTCGGCGAGTTGCGCGGCGCCGGCCGGGTTCAGGTGAATGCCCGGCATCCTCCCGGCGAGGATTTTGCCCACCGCATCGGTCGCGCAATGACGAATCAGGAGGAACGTAGCCATGATGTCCGTGGTCGAGAGCCCGAAACCATCCGAACAGCATTTTGGGCGCCAGGAAAAGCGGTGGCAACCGGCTTGCTCCTCTCGAATCGTGCGGGGCAGTCCAGGCGCGGCCGGCTACATTCCCTCGCAGGCGACGCTCGCCGAGCTATGGGAAGCGGCACAGGGTTGCCGCGGCTGCGACTTGTACAAGAACGCGACTCAGGCCGTGCTCGGCGAGGGACCGCAGCGGGCGCGGATTGTCATGGTGGGCGAGCAGCCCGGCGACAAGGAGGACATCGAGGGACGGCCATTCGTCGGTCCCGCCGGACGCCTGCTCGATCGAGCGCTCTCGGATGCCGGATTTGCCCGCGCGGATGTGTACATCACCAACGCCGTGAAGCACTTCAAGTTCGACCAGCGGGGCAAGCGCCGCATCCACAAGAAGCCCGGGCTGACCGAGGTGCAGGCTTGCCGCCCGTGGCTGGCGGCCGAGTTCGCGGCGCTGAAACCCGAGATTGTCGTGTGTCTCGGCGCAACTGCGGCGCTGAGCCTGATGGGCAAGGATTTTCGTCTGACCGCCCACCGCGGCGAGTTCTTTGAACACGAATGGGCCCGGCTGGCAACGGCGACTGTCCACCCCTCCTCCTTGCTGCGCATCCAGGACGAAGAGCGGCGCCGCGCCGAGTACGGGCGGTTTGTCGACGACCTCCGCCGGGTGCGCGAGAAGCTGGATTGACCGGCCGGCCGCTGGCGCCTACGCCGGTTCGAAGCGCGCCTGGAAAAAGCGCAGGTAGCGAGGCTCGTACGTCATTCGCAGGCCTCGAACGCGTTCACGCTCCCGGAATACGTAGTAGACCGACTCCCCCACCACGTCCATGTGCGCTTGCGTATAAACGCGGCGCGGTATCGTCAGCCGCACCAGTTCCAGGCTTGGGAAGCGCTCGTCGCCGGTCGTCGGGTCGCGCCCCGCGGACACGGCGCCGCGCTCCATCGAACGCACGCCGGAATCGGCATACAGCGCCGCCGCCAGCGCCTGCGCCGGGTACTGCTCGCGCGGGATGTGCGGCAACATCGCGCGCGCATCCAGAAACACGCCGTGGCCCCCGACCGGCAGCACGATCGGAATGCCCCAGTCGCGGAGCATGTCGCCGAGATAGAGCACCTGGCCGACCCGCGCCCGGATGTGGTCGTCGTGGAGCGATTCCTCGATTCCCCGCGCCACCGCTTCCATGTCGCGCCCGGCCATGCCGCCATAGGTGTGCAGACCCTCGTAGACCACCACCAGGTTGCTGGCCTCGTCGTAGAGCGCGGGATCGTTGAGGCCGAGGAATCCGCCGATGTTGACCAGGGCGTCCTTCTTCGCGCTCATCGTGCAGCCGTCGGAAAGCGAGCACATCTCCTTCACAATCGCGGCGATCGAGCAGTGGCTGTAGCCCTCCTCGCGCTGCTGGATGAAGTAGGCGTTCTCGGCCAGCCTCGTCGCGTCCAGGATGACCCGGATCCCGTGCCGCGCCGTCAGCTCGCGCACCGCCTTCAGATTCTCGAGCGAGATGGGCTGACCGCCCGCCATGTTCACGGTGCCGGCGATACTGACGTACGGGACTTGCGCGGCGCCGGCTTCGCCGATCACCGTGCATAGCTTCTCCAGATCGACGTTGCCTTTGAACGGGTGCTCGTCGCCCGGATCGTGCGCCTGCGGAATGACGACATCGACAAACCTCCCGCCCGCGAGTTCCTGGTGCAGGCGCGTGGTAGTGAAGTACATGTTGCCCGGGATCACGTCGCCGGGCTTGATCAGCGCGCGCGAGAGGATGTGCTCGGCGCCGCGGCCCTGGTGCGTGGGGACGACGTACCGGTAGCCGTAATGCTTCTGCACCGTTTCCTCGAGGTGGTAGAAGTTGCGGCTGCCGGCATAAGCCTCGTCGCCGAGCATCATGCCGGCCCACTGCCAGTCGCTCATCGCGGAAGTGCCCGAATCGGTGAGCAGGTCGATATAGACGTCTTCGGAGCGGAGCAGAAAGGTGTTGTATCCGGCGGCGGCGATGGCGCGGTCCCGCTGCTCGCGGGTGGACGTGTGCACCGGTTCCACCACTTTGATGCGGAAGGGTTCGGCCCAACTCCGGCGCGTGGGCACGGCTTTGGTTGGAGGGTTCATGATGCGCGGCGCTCCCGTTCAGCGATGGATGATCTCCCGCAGCGGCCGTACGTAGATGCTCCGATACGCCACCGGCCCGTGGTCCCCTTGCAGCATGATCGGGTTGAGCGGCGCTTCCGGAATCTCCATATGCGCCCGGGTGGGACCTTCCACCTCCACGTTGTCCTGCACGGACAGGCCGTTGTGCAGCACCCGGACGAACCGCGCGTTCTCCGTCTTCTTGCCGCTTGCATCGAAGCGCGGGGCGCGAAACCAGATCTGGAACGACTGCCATTCGCCGGGCCGCCGGCTGGCGTTTCTGGAAGGCGCCGAGCCGCCGACGCCCCGGTTGTCGATCCAGCGGTGATAAACGCCGCCGCAGTCGGAACTGGTTACCGGCTCGGTGGAACCATAGCTGTCGAAAACCTGGATCTCATAAAGGCCTTGCAGGTAAACGCCGGAGTTTGATCCTTTGGCGAGCATGAATTTTAGATACAGCTCGACGTCGCCAAACTTGTCGGCGGTTACCAGGTTGGCGGTGCGGCCGGTGGGGCCGTTCACGATCCGATCGCCGGGTCCGGACCTCCCGGACAGTCGCGTCGGGCCGAGCAGCCGATCCCAGATCACCACCGGCGTCGTGAACCAGGCGTTGGGCTGGTTGTCCTGCGCGTGCCAGCCGCTGAGATCGCGGCCGTTCAGCAGAGGGCGCCAGCCGTCCTCGATCAGGAACGGCGGATCGCCGTGCGCCTCGCCGTCATTCAACTCGGGCTTGCTCTGGGCGGGCGCAGACAGGCATGCAATGGACAGGGCGACGACAAAGGCGAAAAAGGTGTTTCTCATAGGACCTCGGAATTCGACTGCAAGTATAAAACGCCGGCCGGCCGTGGCGAAAGCTTGCGACTGCTTGCGACAATGGAAGTCCCCGTGACCCTCCGGCGTCTCAAAATCGCTCTGCTATGCTTCGCGCTGTTCGCGCTGATCGCCCTCGTGACCCTGACCGGACCCTTCCGGCTGGTCGTTTGGATCTTCCTGGCCGGGCTGGCGGTGAAGAGCTGGATTGCCTATCTGCGTGAGCGGGCGGAGTAGGGAGCCACTTATTCTCACGTGACAGTAAGGACTAGCATACCCGCAATGGCGCGAGGGTTACGGCGTTCATAGTGGGCCCTTCAGGCGACGTTCTTACGGATTTCGGGCTTCTGCCTAAGATACTTTCCTTACGTATTCCCGCATACTAACCGATGGAAGGATAGGACGGGTTTCGCCGCGCGGCTCAGCAGACGTTTCATCTCGAAACGCCGGTTTCAGAGTGGAACAGGAACCGGTCTTTCCGCCTACGTGGACGCCGGTTTGATCGGTCGGGCGGCCTGCGCCGGCCATGCACGGAAAGCCTTAGGTGGAGGGGGATTTTGCATTGATCGGAAAGATCTTAGTTCCGCGACCGAAGGCGCGGACGACAGCACATCCACCCCGCCGGCGCGATTGGCGTTGCGCTTGCACCTGTGAGGGCATCCGCGGCAATGAGCGGTGAATAGGATCGCCGGTGGTTGATTCCGGCGGAGTTCAAAGGACAAATCGATGCCAGTGAAACAGCCTTATCAGACCGATGCAGCGAAGACCACGAAGCGAGACCGGGTCATCCTGGAACATCTGCCCTTGGTGAAAGCGATCGCGGTCAGGGTGCACGATAACCTTCCCGTGCATGTCGATCTGGACGACCTGGTTCACGCAGGCATACTGGGACTGTTCGACGCCGTGGAAAAGTTCGATCCGGAGAAGCAGGTTGCTTTCTCCAGCTACGCCAAGCACCGTATCAAGGGCGCGATTCTCGACAGCCTCCGGCAACTCGACTGGGCTTCGCGCGACCTCCGGCGCCGCCACAAGCAGGTGGAGGCCGCAACGCGCAGCCTGGCGGCCACGCTGCACCGCAATCCCACCGAGCAGGAAGTGGCCGAGAAGCTGGGATTGGAAGAAGAGCGCTGGCGCCAGATGATGATCGACCTCCGCAATGTCGGGTTGATCTCGGCTTCGCGGCGGGCCGGCGATGGCGACGATCTGCCTCCTCCGGAATTCCCGGGCAAGCCGGATACGCAGCCGGACCGGATGTGCGCGCGGCGGCAACTGCGCTCGATGTTGAGCGACGCCATGCACACGCTTCCGGTGCGCTACCAGAAAGTGGTGGTGCTTTACTACACCAACGAGATGACGATGAAGGAGATCGGCGGCGTGCTGGGAATCAACGAGAGCCGCGTGTCGCAAATCCACAAATCGGCGCTCGAGAAGATGGCGGCCGCGCTGGCGGCGAACGGCATCAACTCCAGCCACGCCTTCGCCGAATGAAGTAAGACCGCGGAACAGCGGCTACTCGACGTGTATTGTGTAGGGGGCGAGCCGCAGCATTCCCCCCCGAATCAGGACCCGCGGATCCACGCCGTTGATCAGCTCGCGAAAGCGGGCGAGGGCCGACACTTCCGGGCGCTGCTCCATGAAATAGGAAAGCAGGCTCCGCTTTGGGGGGTACGTCACCAGGCGCACCTGGACGTCGGGGGCGATTCCGGCTTTCTCTTTCACCAGCTCGACCGCGCGGTCCAGCCCGCCCAGTTCATCGATCAGCCCATTCGCGCGGGCCTGTTCGCCGGTCCACACCCGCCCTTCCGCCAGGGGACGGACCTCTTCCACCTGCCGCCGCCGGCCCTCGGCCACAACCCGCAAAAACCCGCGATAGACTTCGTCCACGCCCTCGCGAAGCTTGGCGCGGCCGGCCTCGCTCAACGGCTTGTAGTCGGAATCGATGTCGGCGAAGCGGCCGCGGGTTAGATACTCCTTCTGCACGCCCAGCTTGTCGTAGAGACCCCGCAGGTTCGCTTTCCCGTAAATAACGCCGATGGAACCCGTGAACGTGTCGGGATACGCTAGTACGCGGTCGCCGCTCATGGCGATGTAGTAGCCGCCTGACGCCGCAAGGTCCGACATGGAAATCACCAGCGGCTTCTTCCCGGCGAGCTGCTTGATCTCGTGCAGCATCTCGTCGGACGCCAGCGCGTCGCCGCCCGGCGAGTTAACGCGCAGCACGACGCCGCGAATGCCGCCGTCGGCGGCGACCCGGCGTACGGTTGAGATGAAGCTCCGCGAATACAGCACGCCTTCATCGCCGAACCCCGATTCCTCGCCCGACATGATCGCCCCTTCCCCGACCAGCAGCGCGATCCGCGGTCCGGAGTCGAAGCCGGAGATCGGCGCACGGAGGTAGTCGCGGTAGGAAATCTTGCGGATCTCGCTTTGGTTCAGCCGGGTTTTCAGATGTTCGTACACCTGGTCCTCGAACGTCAGGTCGTCCACCAGACCGTCCTGCTTCGCTTTCGATGCCAGGAACGGTCCCTGGTCGATGAGCGCCTTCACCTTCTGATCATCCATCCGCCGCCCTTCGGCCACCGACTTGATGAAGCCGCCGAAAAGTTGATCGAGAACCGAGTTCAGAACCTCCCGGGTCTCCGGGCTCATCGACCCGCGGGTGAACATGTCGCCCGCGTCCTTGTACTTGCCGGCATGCTCGATCTCCATCTCGACGCCGATCTTGTCGAGCGTATTCTTCAGAAAAATCAGCTCGGCGCGGATGCCCTTGACGTTCAGGACATCTTCGGTGGACATATAGACCTGGTCCGCCGCCGTCGCCAGGTAGTATTCGCGGCTGCCCGGCCGCCGCAGAAACGCCACCAGCGGCTTGCCGGACTCCTTGAACTTCAGCAATCCATCCCGGATTTCCTGAAGCTTGCCCCAGCCCGCGCCGACATCCTGTGGCGCCAGCACGGCGGCCTTGATCCGCGGATCGACGCTCGCCCTCCGCAGAACCTCCCACACGTCGCGCACGGTCATCGGCTCGCGCGCCTGGAAGAACGGTAGCGGCACCGTGATCGGCGGCTGCTCCGGTATCGGGCCCTCCAGGTTCAGCACCAGGGTCGAGGCGTCGGCGACCACCGGCCGGCGCTCGCCGGCCTTAAAGATCGCGAAAAACACTACGAAAATGGTCAGGATCGTCAGCAGGATGCCGGCGAGCAGACCTATAAGGAATTTCTTCATAGCCTTTTACTCTGGCTGAGCGGCCGCAGGGCGAAGCCGGCGGAACGGACGCCTCTTGTTGTTGAGAGCGCTGATGATCCGCCGTTTCATGACTGCGTTCAGACGGACGAGGCGGTCCTGGAACCCGCCGCCGGCGTCTGGAGAAACGACAGGAATTCGCCCGCGTCGCGGGTGAGTCCGCCGAAGGTAGCGATGGCGTTGCCGTCGGCGTCGAGAATGGCATAGTACGGAATCGCGATCGTGGAGAACCGCGATTCCTGGAACCGCTGGTTCCGCTCGGAAGCCTCGTCGCTGCCGTCGGTGTATAGCTCCACCAGCACGAAGCGGGACAACTCCCCGGCGATCTCCGGGCGCGTAAACATGTTTGCTTTCATCCAGTGGCAGTTTGTGCACGCGTAGCCTGTAAAGCTGACGAACACCAACTTACCTTCCTGCCGGGCCCGCGCCAGCGCTTCGTCGTACTGGTTCTTCATCCACGCGGGGCCGCTTTCCGACCCTCCCTGCCGCGCCGCGCCGGGCTCGGCCAGCGGAACATACGCGTCCAGCTCGCCCAGCCGCCCGCCGAACATGCCGGGCGCAAGATTGACCGCAAACGCCAGCAGCGCCACGCCCACGAGCAGCCGTCCCATCCCAACCTTCTCATCCGGATTGACGCCTTCCAGCCGGAGGAACCCCAGCAGGTACAATCCCGCCATGGCGAACAGAACGATCCAGATAGCCAGGAATCGCTCCCGCGTCAGCAGACCCCACTGCATCACCTGGTCCACGTTGCTGATGTACTTGAACATCATCGCGAGGATGATGAAGCCGAGCACAACCTTCACGCGAGCCATCCAGCCCCCGCTTTTCGGCAGCCGCTGGAGATAGGCCGGGAACAGCGCGAGGAAAAAGAACGGAGACGCGAGGCCGGTGGCGAAAGCCGCCATGCCCAGGAACGGCTGTACGCCGCCGCCCTGTATGGAAGCGGCCAGCAGCGTACCTACAAACGGCCCGACGCACGCGAATGCCGTCAGCGAAAACGTCAGGCCCATGATCAGCGTCCCGCCATACCCGCCGCGCTGCGACATGCGGTCGAGACTCGTGAGGAGACCGGAGGGCAGCGTGATCTCAAACGCGCCAAGCAGGCTCAGGCCGAACACCAGGAAGACTCCGGCCACAAAGGCGTTCACCCAGGGATTCGAACCCAGTTGCACGACGCCGAAGGGACCCAGCAGCGCCGTCGTCAGCAGCCCGAGTCCCGTGAACAGGACGATGATGCCGAGACAGAATACCGCGGCCTGAATCGCGCTCCCGCCGCGGCCGGCGCTGTTTTGGCGAAGGAAAAACGACACCGTGATCGGGATCATCGGAAACACGCACGGCGTGAAGATCGCCGCGATGCCCAGGCCGAAAGCGATCGCCAGAAACCGCGCCATGCCGGACCGGTCCGCCGATGCTCCCTGCGCCGCATCTCCGCCAGCCGGAGACTCGGTGGCTGCCGGCCCGCCGCCCGGCTCGGAAGGGGGGGCTGCGGGAGGCGACGCTGCTTGGGCGGAAGCCGGCTGAGAAGGAGAAAAGCCGTCCGGAATCGCGATATTCGGCGCGGCCGCCCCCGGATCCACCATCAGCGTCGCGGAGGCGCTCCGCCGCACCGGAGGCAGGCATTCCTTTTCCGTGCAAAGCTGATAGCGAACGTTCGCCGTCAGCTCGGCCGGACCCGGCTTGGCGTTGCCCGCTAGCGTGATCTCAAAAAGGAATGTCGCCTTGCCCTCGTAGGTCTCGGTGTCGATCTTGAAGTTCGGGTCGAACTTGGTTGTGGGCGGCTGCTGGTACACCCGGTAGGCGGCGATCGCGGGATTCTCAGCCAACTCGATCCGGGTGGGAATCGGCCCGCCCGGCGGCGTCGTGGGCGAGTAGACGTGCCAACCGGGCTCCAGCGTCGCGGTGAACCGGCCCAGCGCCGCGGCGCCGGGAGGCGCGGCTTTCTGGTCCAGCGTCAACGACCATTTGGCCGGATCCAGCCGTTGCGGCAGTGTGGGCAAGCCGACCAGCGCCAAGAGCCAGATCAAACGAACGGACGTCGACATCGAATGCCTCAGGTGACGTTGGCCGAGAGCTGGGTGGCCGTCCAGCGGCTCAGTTCGTCTTCGATCTGCGTGTTCACCTGGCCGCGGGCGAACTCGGCGGCGATGCGGATCGCGTTCTTGATGGCATTTGCGTTCGAGCTGCCGTGGCAGATGATGCAGACGCCCTTCACGCCCAACAGCGGGGCGCCCCCGGTTTCCGAGTAATCGAACCGCTTCCGAAAATCCGCGTAGGCGGATCGGGAGATCCAGTAGCCGAGCTTGCGCGTGAGCGTCGCCGAGAGCGTCTCCCGAAGCGCCTGCCGCACAAAATCCGCCAGGCCCTCGCTGACCTTCAGCGCGACATTGCCGACGAAGCCGTCGCAGACCACGACGTCGACCGCGCCGGTATATACATCTCGCCCTTCGACATTCCCGATGAAGTTCAGCGGCAGGCTCTTGAGCATGACGCTCGCGTTGCGCGTCAATTCGTTGCCTTTGTGGTCCTCCTCCCCGATGGATAGAATGCCAACCGACGGGTTCTCCCTCCGCAGGATGACGCGGGCATACACTTCGCCCATCACGGCGAACTGCGCCAGCATCCGCGGCGTACAGTCGACGTTGGCGCCGACGTCCATGAGGATGGTCGGACGGCCTTTCACGGTTGGAAGCAGCGAGGCGAGCGCGGGCCGCTCGACGCCGGGGACCATGCCCTGCACCAGCTTCGCCGTCGCCATCGCCGCTCCGGTATTGCCGGCCGAGACGACGCCGTGCGCGGACCCGTCGCGCACAAGCTGGGCCGCGACGCGAATCGAAGAGTCGCGCATTCGGAGGGCCTTGGAGGGCTTATCCTCCATCGTGACCACTTCACTGGCGGGAACGATCTCCACCGCCTGGCGGGCGCCGCCCGCGCGCTGTTTCAGTTCCTTACGGAGCAACTCCTCGCGCCCGACCAGCAAGACCTTGACGTCGAGCGACCTCACGGCCGCAATAACGCCTTCAATCTCGATTCCAGGGGCGTTGTCGCCGCCCATCGCGTCCACTGCGACGGTCACCATTGGCTCTGGACTCCGCGCCGCGAATCTAGGTCTCCGCTACTTCGATCACCTCGCGTCCCTTATAGTAACCGCAGTGGGGACATACCCGGTGCGGAATCTTCGGTTCATGGCAGTTGGGGCACTCGGAGAGCGCCGGACGTTTCAGCCCGTCGTGGGCCCGCCGCGTGGCGGTTCTGCGGTTGGAATGTCTTCGTTTCGGATTTGGCATGCCGATCCTCTATAGCAATATCTCAGTTGTAATGGGGCTGGTGGCGGCCGGACGAACGAACTTATTCGCGCGTCGAGGGCCGGAAGTTGCGCAGCGCCGACCAGCGGTCATCCTGCCGCTGCTCCTGACAGCCGCATAGGACCCGATTCCGGTTTCCTCCGCAAACGGGACAGATCCCCTTGCAGGCCTCGCTGCACACCCACTGCATGGGAAGCCAGAGCAGGACCTGTTCCCGAATGACGTCCGCCAGTTGGAGGCCCTCGCCTTCGTAGTAGCCAACCTGGCTTTCACTTTCATCCAGCTCAAGGTCGGCCGCGTCGGAATCGCCCGACGCCGGCCGGTAGAACAGATCGAACTCGCGGTCGATCGGAAAGCGGGCCGCCTCCAGACACCGGTCGCAGTCCGCTTCCAACTCGCCGCAAAAGTGGCCTCGAACCCTGATTTCATCCGTTCCCCGCAGGAGTTCCGCAACACCGGTCACCCGCGCCGGGGACACCTGGCGAAAATCGGTTTCCGACAGGTCCAGTTTGCCCGGCGGGAAGGTCAGGTCGAAGCCCGCCTTCCGGAGCTCTAACTCGCGGACGCTAAAGAACAACGCGCACCTCGACAGCTCGCCGTCAGCGACAAACCATTATTATACCCAGCGCTTAGGCGGGCGCGGGCCGCACCCGAGCTCTGGCCGGCTTCGCGCCCGTCACGTGCCCCTCGCCGGTCCGATCCGGTCCGATTCGCGGCCATCGGACGCCTTCTAATCGCATGCTATACTGGCCCTGCTCACCGTCATGCCCTGGTGGCCCAAACCGCGCCTGTGGACGGCATTCCCGCTGCTGGCTTGGTTTTTGCTCGGACCGATCGCCCCTCTCGCGGCGTTAGTTCAATCGCCCCCCGTCTGCCCGAAAGCCTGTTGCCGTACGCAGTGCTGCTGCCGGAAGAGAACGCCCGCGCCGGTCGCTTCCGATTCCCCGAGCCGGTTTCTGAAGTCGGCCCGGTGTCCGACCTCGTGCCGCCAGGACTTAGGCAGAGTCTCCGCGCGGGCTCTGGTACCGTGTCCGGAATTCGGCGCCGGAAGTGGTCCGGCCGACGAATTCCACGCAGCGGCAGGCGCGCCTGAGCCGAATACGATCTTCAACCTGCCGAGTCACTCCCTCTATCAGCGTCCTCCGCCTCCCCTCTCGGGATCCTGAGCACGTTCGGCGGAACACTGCGCATTGTAGTCGCGGAAAGTGTCTCCCGTCGCCGCGCGCGTCCACGCGGGCCTGCGCGCGTTACTTTGTCCGTGCGTAGTCGAACCGGAGGGTTGATGCGAAGCAGGTACATCGTTGGAGTCATGCTGGCGGCGAGCGCCGTTTTCTGTGGGCAACTACCGGTATCGGAGGACCTGGAAACCAAGTCGAGGCGGGAGCCGTTTCAAGAAGGGCTGGACGTGCGCGAGGTGCGTGAGAGCTCCGCCCGCGACGTCGGCGAGGCCCTTTCCAAACTGGAGGGAATCTGGAAACTCAGGAAAGGCGGCATCGCAAGCGATGTCGTCTTGCGCGGCTTCCAGAACGACAATCTGAACGTGCTCATCGACGGCGCCCGGATCTACGGCGCCTGCCCCGGCCGAATGGATCCGCAGGCGTTTCACGTGGATTTTGCGGAGGTGGAACGCGTGGAGATCACCAAAGGAACCTTCGACCTGGCCAACCAGGGGAGTCTCGGAGGAAGCGTGGATATCATCCGCAAACGCTTCGCGCCGGGATATCATTTCTCTCCATCCCTGCAAACGGGCTCGTTCGGTTACTTCAATCCCGCGCTTGCCGCTTCAGCCGGGAGCGACAGCCTGGAGGTCTCCGGAGGTTACTCCCACCGGCAGTCGGATCCGTTCCGAGACGGGCGCGGCCAGCGGATGACGGCCGAGGGAGGATACCGGCCGGAGTACATGGACGATGACGCCTATCGTATCCGGACCGGTTGGATCACCTTGCGGTTCGCGCCGGCGCGGCGTCAATCCGGCGAGGTCGCCTACACGCGGCAGGACGGCGCCAACACCTTGTATCCGTACCTCCAGATGGATTCCCCCTACGACATCGCGGACCGGCTCAGCGCGCGATACGAGTGGCGCGAGTTGGCGGGCGCGCTCGAACGGATTCGCTTTCACTCTTACTACTCACGCGTCAATCACTGGATGACGGACGAGAAACGGCTCTCCTCCCTTGGCGCCCGGGATGCGTTCGGGATGGCGACGTACGCGCACGCGCGCGTGACGGGCGGCCGGATCGACGCGACGTTCCACAACGGCCTTGTCGCCGGACTGGAAACCTTCCAGCGCAACTGGGACGCTGTGAATTCCTTTCGCACCGCGGCGATGGTCACCGACCAGAACGTCATCCCCAACGTGAATACGACCGTCGCCGGCGCGTACCTCCAGTGGAGCAAGAGCGTCTCGGACCGGTTGCGCCTCGGCGCCGGCGCGCGGCTGGATACAGCGAACATGTACGCCCGCAGCTCGAGCGTCAATCTCCGCCTGTTCGAAGCGTACAAAGACGTCTCGAACCTTCGGAAGCGCGACACGAATCCCTCGGCTAGCGTCCACGCGGCCTACGGACTAACACGCAGCCTGGAAGTCTTTGCCGGCGCCGGCTCCACCGTGCGGACGCCCGACGCGCAGGAGCGGTTCTTCAATCACCGCCGGATGGGAACCGACTGGGTCGGCAACCCGGCCCTGGCGCCGGCGCGCAACGCCGAGGGCACTCTCGGGCTGAACCTGCGCCGCCGCGGCTTCTACCTGAAACCCGTCGCCTTCTACAGCCGCCTGTCGGACTTCATCGTCGTTCACAACCAGGCGCGGATCGCCCCCCAGCCGGCCGTGATGAACCTGGCGGCCCGCTCCTACGCCAACGTCGATGCTCGCATTTACGGAGGTGAACTTACTTACGGCATCGGAATCGGCCCGCGGTGGCTTGTGTCCGGCGGCGCTTCTTACAGCCGCGCCGCGAAGGATCCCATTCCCTCGCTGGGCATCCTCGACCCGGACGTCGCGGAGATGCCTCCGCTGCGCGTCCGCACCGCGGTGCGCTACGGCGCCCGTCTATGGTTCGCCGAGGCTGAGGGATTGGCGGCGGGCAGCCAGCGGCGCGTCGACGGTGATCTGAACGAGCTGCCGACGGCTGGGTACGGCGTCGCAAACCTGAAGTGCGGCTTGCACGCCAAACGATCCACCTTGTCGGTTGGTCTCGACAACGTTCTCAATCGTTACTACGTAGAGCACCTCTCGTTTCAGCGGGACCCGTTTCGCAGCGGACTGCGGGTTCCCGAACCGGGCCGGAACCTCTTCCTGACCTTCGCGTACGCATTCTAGTTCTAGTGCGAGGCCGGCGCGGCGCCCTATTGCGCGTTCAGGCCGGCGACGGGCTTGCCCGTTCGTTCCATGTCCAGCAGTATCCGTTTGCGCCACAGGCCGCCGCCGTAACCGCAGAGCCCTCCGTCTTTGTTCACCACGCGGTGGCAAGGGATCAGGATGGCGATCCGGTTCATCCCGTTCGCGCGCCCGACGGCCCGGCAGGCGCCCGGACGTCCGACGGCGGCGGCGAGATCCTCGTACGATCGAGTTTCCCCGTACGGGATTCGCAGCAATCCCCGCCAGACCTCCTGTTCGAAAGGGCTGCCGGGATATGCGATTGGCCCGGTGAACTCGCGGCGCTTTCCCGCGAAATACTCCTCCAACTCCGTCCGCAGCCGCCGCAGATGGCCATTCTCGCCGGGCGCCGGCGGCAGCCGGAAGCGGTGGCTGAGCGTCGCAAACTGCGCCTCGATCATCCGCCGGTCGGTGAACTCCAACAGGCAAACGGCTGCGTCCGTAGCGCCGGCCACCATAGGTCCGATCGGCGTGTCGAGCCACGTCAGCCGGATGTAATCCCCCTCGCGCGTTTGCCCCGGCGCCTTGCCGAACACCCGCGCAAAGGCAGTGCGGAACCCGCTGTGCGAGTCGAAGCCGGAATCGAAAACCGCGTCGTCCAGGTCCCCGCCGGCGCGGATGCGCTCGAACGCCCGACCCAGCCGGAGCGCCCGGCAGTACGCCTGAAAGCTCATGCCGTATTCGCGCAGAAAATAGCGGCGCACGCGCGCCGGTTCCAGACCCATCTGGCGAAGGGCGGCCTCCGGGATGCGGGCGCCGGGGTTTCCCTCCAGTTTCGCCAGCAGCCCGTTTACCCAGCCGGGCGCCGAAGCCTCGGTCGGGCGGCAGCGCTTGCACGGACGATAGCCGGCAAACAGCGCGTCCTTCACGGTTCCGAAAAACTCGATGTTCTCCAGCCGGGGCTTCTTCGCGGGGCACGAGGGAAGGCAGAAGATCCCCGTGGTTCGGACGCCCGTGAAGAACAGGCCGTTATAGGACCTGTCCGAGGCCAGAAACGCCCGTTCCATCTCGCTTCGCGGTGGCAGCAGCTCCATGACTTGGAGTGTACCGTCGGGCCCCTTTCCGCGCCACCGAAAAAGCGACGTCGAAGCCGCGCTCCCGCTAATCAGAACGAAAGCTTCAACCCAAATTGCAGAACACGTGGAAATTTGCCCGTCGCGAGGCTCGAGATCCTCCCGAATGTCGGACTCCCGAGCGTGATGCCCGGGCCGCCGAGGTTCATGATGTTAAACGTGTTGAAGCTCTCGATGCGCAGTTCCCAGACGAAGCGCTCCCGAATCGCGAATTTTCGGAACAACGACAGATCGATGCCCTGGACGCTGTCGGTGTACATCAGGTTCTTGCCGGCGTTGCCGTAGGAGAGGACGGGCGCGGCGAAGGCGTCCGTGTTGAACCAACGCTCCTGCGTGCGATTGGAGATGTGCGGATCGCCTACGAGATTCGGCCGGGCGTAGTTCCACCACGCCACGTCGTTGCCGATGTTGGCCACGTCGCCGGTTACATTGAGGTTGAACGGCTGGCCCGAGCGGAACTGGGCGATGGCGTTGAACTGCCAGCCGCCTAACACCGCGGCGGCCGCTCCGCTGTTGGCTATCGACTTCCCTCGGCCAAAGGGCAGTTCGTACACGGCGGCGACGGAGAGGAAATGGGGAATGTTGTATCCCGCGGGCCCCTTGCTGGTGTGGGGATTGTACCAGTCCTGCATGGCGGAGTCCCCGCCGATGCCGTTTTCGGCGGCGAACCAGCCGCTCTGGTAGTCCAGCGCCTTCGACCACGTGTAGGAAACCAGCGCCTGGAAGCCGCGGGAGAACCGCTTGTTGAGCTTCGCTTGCAGCGAGTCGTACCAGCCGCGGCCGTCATGGATGCTCATGAAGATGCTGCTTTGCCAGGGATACGGCTTGCGCGCTCTCACCTGCTCCGGCGTCCCCGGACCGGGCGACGTCGCGGTATTGGCCGCGCCGTTGTGGTCCAGGCGGTACGTGCGGCTGCCCACGTACGCGGTGGACAGCGTCAGATCGCTGGCCAACTGCTGCTGGATCTCGATGTTCCACTGGTGCGCGTAGGCGTTCTTCAATTCCGGATCGGCGTACCAGCCGGCGCTGCCGAACGGCGTCGGGTCCGGCAGCGGGTTTCCGCCGAGCCGGTTCGCTTCGCCCACCTTCGTCAGCGGCTGGTCCACCCCGTTGTAGGCCGGCTGCGCGAACTGCTTGTCCGGCCACGTGCCGATGGACTGCTGGAATGTCTGCATGATGCCGGTGTAGGTGTCGAACGTGACGCCGTAGCCGGCGCGCAGGACGGTCCTTTCGGCCAGACGCCAGGCCACCCCCACGCGGGGCTGGAACCCGTCTCGCGGCGAGTTATACAGGTAGGGATAGGGGTTCACGCGAATGTGGTTCCCGTCCGGTATGTCCGAAAGGTCACCCCGGCCTGGGATGCAGGGCGCGCGGCCGACCTGCGAGCAGGGCGGAGGGAGCGCGCCCCCGCCGATCACCCAGTCGCCGGTCGCCCAGTCGAAGCCGTTGTTCATGCCCGGATCGAGGTTCGCAATGTTGAACGTGTCGTACCGCAAGCCGAAGTTCAGCGTGACGCGGGAGTTCAGTTTCCACTCGTCCTGGGCGTAGAGGCCCCACGACGGCCAGCGAGCGATGTACTTCTGGTTGCGGATTGTGTACTGCGAGGGCAGGCCCAATAGCGCCGAGGCAACCGAGTTGCCGGTAGTGCCGGGATTGTCCGGATCTCCGGTCTGCGCGTTGTTGAAATTCACGCCGTGCTGGGTGGTGAGCGCATCGCGCTTCTGCCGGATGTACAGGCCGCCAAACTTCAAGTTGTGGTTGCCCTTGATCCAACTGACCCCTTCGCTGAACATCACCTGCCAGTCGGTTTCCGGGCGCGGAAAGTTGATGCCGGCCCCGCCGTAGGGCGAATTGAAACCAAACGACGGCGCGCCAAACTCGTCGATGCCGATCCAGCCGTCCGACCGCAAGGGCTCCAGGCCCTGTGTGCTGAGGAGGTCCTGATTCAAGGATTCCCGTACCCAGCCAAACTTCGTGTCGAACACCACGGCGGAGCCGAGCAGGTGGATCCAGCCGGCGGCGACATTGCGTGGTTTGTTTTCGAACAGTTGCCCGTTCTTCCCAGTGGTGGGAATGTTCTGCGGGTTGGTCATACTGCTGAAGCGGAACCACAGGCTGTCCGCGTCGCTGAGGCGGTGATCGATCTTCACGTTGAATGTGTCGGAATCCGAGATCTGAGGCCGGCTATTAATCACGTTGAAGTTGGGATTCGAGATATTCGGCCGGTCGAGATAGTTCCTCAGGTAGTTGACGCTCATCGCGTCGATGCGGTCCTGGGGAATCCGGTTGCCCGGAAACGGCTGTCGGACGAAGCTTTGTGGATTGTTGGGATCCGGGATCGTGGTGGCCGGGTCGTAGATTGTCTGTCTCAGCAGCGAGTTCGAGAAGTCTCCCGACAACTCGGCGTCGGTCGGATGGAAATAGGTCTGCTGCTGCGACCGGCTGTACTTCCAGCCTTCATAACCGAAATGGAAAAAGGTCCGGTTCTTGCCGTTGTAGACTTTCGGGATCACAACGGGTCCGCCGATCGTGGCGCCGTACTGGTTCTGGCGAAAGGGAGTAGGGCCTGTCGCGGTCGCGTCGGTGAAGGGATTGCGGGCGTCGAAAGCGTCGTTACGGACAAACCACCAGCCGCCGCCGTGCAACTCGTTCGTGCCGGACTTGGACACCACGTTCATCACGCCGCCGAGAACGCCGCCGAATTCCGCTTTGTCGTTGTGAGACTGAACCTTGAATTCCTGCACTGCGTCCACGATGGGGAGCACGGCCCAACTGGCGCCGAAGAACCAGTGATTGATGATGCCGTCCAGCATGTACATGTTGGTCCGGTTCCACTGGCCGTTAATCGAGGGCAGCGTGAACGCCGAACCTGGCAGGGCGACCGGGGCATTGAAAGCGGTGCCTCCGCCGGACCCTTGCGCCGTGCTGACGGGCGTCGCTCCGGGAGTGAGCGTCAGCAACTGGGAGAAATTCCGGCCGTTGAGAGGGAGATCCCGGACCGCCGCTTCGTTAATCACAGTTCCTAACTCGGAGGTGGTCTGCTGAAGCAGCGCCGCCTCCGCCGTCACCTCGACGGTTTCCGTCACGGCCCCGACCGTGAGGGTTATGTCGTGCGTCTGCGCGTCGTTCACGCGCACGGGAAAAACCGGCGCCTCCGCCGTCGAGAAACCCGTCGCCTGCACGTTGAGCGTGTAGTTCCCCGGCGGAACGTTGATGAACACATAGATGCCGTTCGCGTTGGTCTCGCGGACGATCTTGACCGCGGTGTCGGCGTTGGTCAGCGTCACCTGGGCGCCAGGCACAACCGCGGCGGACGCGTCCCGCACCGTGCCGTTGATGGATGCGTACGAGGTCTGCCCGACCAGAGCGGCCGGAACCAGAAAACCCAGTGTCAGCGCAAGGGACAGCCCAATTGTCCAGCCTTTCACCCTGCCACCTCCTATCCCCGAATCGAACTCCAGTATGGACTGACTATATGACAGAGCCGTTATCGTGTCAAGGAGATTTGCGCCTCTCTGCTGCGGCGCGTCGTCTATTTGCCCGGAATTTCGCCCGCAGTTCGGGCAGGAATAGGAGTTAAAGTCCCGATTTTCCCGCGGGGGTCCCTGCCCCGGGTAATGCGGATAGAAGCCGGGGCGGGCGAGGAGGTCATCGCCGGCGCCGCCATGCCCCTCGGGGATCTATTCTCCAAATCAGCTCATACGGTACGAATGGATCATCGGATCGCGATCGCGCCGAGGCGGTACCGCCGCTTGCCGTCGTCATCGCCGAGGGGAAGCGCGATCCGTGGAGTCCCGGTGCGGGTTCCAACGGAGAAATACAGATCGTACGCTCCCGGACGGAAGATGGGTGGCGGCGGGAAGCGGAATTGAGCCGCTCCCCTGATCGCCTCGGCTTGATCGGGGGGACCGACCGGCAAGGCGCGAACGTCATACGATTCGTCAACGAAGACAGCAACAATGCCGCCCTTGTCGTCCTTCAGCGTGATGGCCGGGAAACCTCCAGGCAGACAAGGCGCAACCCCGGCGTAGCGCAACGAATAACGAAACACAAAGGGCGACGTAGTGGCCGCTTCTCTCGGCCAGGACGCTTCGCGCAACTGAACCCGGTAACCGAGGCGTAGGTTGATGCCGTCAATCAGCGGCCTCATCTCTTTCAGGAACTCGCGCGGGTACCAGTGCACGGTGGCGTAGCTCGCGTGGTGTTCCTCGACGGCTTTGAGGTAGAGGCTGCCGTCTTGCCAGTAACCTCGATCGCGGGAAGGACCGTAGTGCTCGGACTCGAGCACCACCGGCGCCTGCGGCCAGAAAAGGGGCGCGAGGTAGGCGTGATGCCAGGCTCGGGCGCCGGGCGCCACGAGGATGCTGTCGTCCCGCAGCGTCATTCCCAGCTTCGCCGCGTATTCCATGACTTCGAGGCCGCGGCCCTGGTTGGCCAAGTCGTCATTCGCCGCCAGCAGCGTTTTCTTGAAATGCGTCCTGTGCAGGTCGAGGTGGCGGCGTATTGTGGCGGCGGAATACGGCAGAATCGTTGTCGCGTACGTGTGGCCCTCGCCCCAGACTCCGAATGATCCGATATCGATGAAAGCGACTTCGGGATTGCCGTCATACCGCGCCGCCGCGGCGGCAAGAAAGCGATCAAGCTTCGCGAGGAATACCGGATCGTCATAGTCAGGCTCCCACATGGGGCTGCTATCGACGATCCCCTTGCGGGGAGTGAAATTGTATCCCTTGGCGCCGGCCTTGCGTACCCATTCCGGCGTCGCATACGGCTGATCGCGATCCGATTCGGCGCAACTGAACCGAAACGCGACCTGCCAGCCCTTATCGATCCAACGCTGCGCCGGCGTGTCCACCGCGGACCAGTTGAACTTGCCCTCCTCCGGCTCCAGGTACGACCAGGCGAGCCGCAGGTAGATCACGCTTGCCCCGGGGAACTCGTCGACCGTATCCGACGGCGCAAGATCAAGGCCGTAACGCTTGATGTTGTTGTCGTAATGATGAAAGACCCAGCCCATACCGGGGTTCACGAGAGCAGCGCCCGAGTCTGCCGGACGGACAACCACGGTCTCCGAGTCTTCGGGCGCCGCCGCAGTCGCTCCAGCGGCCAGGCCGAGGATGAAAATCACTGCATGAATGCGCATCGGAATTCCTCAATGGATCGCTATCGTTCCCAAGCGATATCGACGGTGTCCGTCGCTGTCGGGAAGCGGCAGCGCAATCATAGGCGTGCCGGTGCGCGCGCCTACCGAGATGAACACCGTGTAGGAGCCTGGCTGAAAGACCGGCGGGGGAGGCGCCCGGAACAGCGCCAACGGCTTTGAAGCCTGCGAGAGCGCTTTTGCCTCCCGCCCCACGGGCACGGCTTCGCCGGAGGGGCCTACGGGCAATGCGCGCACATCGAACTCCTCGTCGACGAACACCGCCGCAATGCCGCCCTTGTCATCCTTGAGCGTGATGGCGGGAAATCCGCCGGGCAGACAAGGCGCCACCCCGTCATTGCGAAAACGATAGCCGAACGTCAGCGGCGAACCAGCCTCGACTTCCTTTGGCCAGGAAGCCTCAATCAACTGAATCCGGTAGCCGAGTCGCAGGTTGATCCGGTCGATGAGCGGGCGCATTTCGGCGAGGAACTCTCGCGGATACCAGTGGACCGAAGCATAGCTGGCGTGGTAGTCTTCGATCGCCTTCAGGTAGAGGCTGCCGTCCTGCCAATATCCCCGTTTCTTTGAGGAGCCGTAGTGTTCGGATTCCAGAATCACCGGCGCCCAGGGCCAGAAAAGGGGCGCCATCCAGGCGTGGAAGTACGCCTTCTCAGCCGGCTGCACGATGATGCTGTCGTCGCGGAGCGTCATGCCGAGTTCGCGGGCGTAATTCATCAATCCCTTCGTCGCGCCGGGGAAATCGTCGTTGGCGGCCAGCAGCGTACGCCTGAAGTGCTTCTTGTGCAAGTCCATGTGTTTGCGAAGCGTTTCCGCCGAGTACGGAAGCCGCGTGCTCGCCCCAGTGTGCCCCTCTCCCCAGACGCCGAACGATCCGATGTCAATGAAGGCGACCTCCGGATTCCCGTCGTAGCGCGCCGCGGCCGCGGCCAGAAAACGATCGAGCTTGTCCAGGAACAACGGATCGTCGAAGTCCGGTTCCCACATTGGACTGTCTTCTACCACCCCCTTTCGCGGCGCGAAATTGCAGCCTCTTGCCCCGGCTTTCCTGACCCATTCAGGCGTGGCATATGGCTGGTCGCGGGCGGATTCCGAACAGGTGAACCGGAAGGCGACCTTCCAGCCCTTGTCGATCCAGCGCTGCGCGGGAGTATCGACAACCGACCAGTTGAACTTGCCTTCCTCAGGTTCCAGGTACGACCAGGCGAGCCGAAGATAAATGACGCTGCCGCCCGGGAACTCGTCCACCGTGTCGGAGGGGGCTAGGTCAAGCCCATATCTCTGAATGCTGTTGTCGTAATGATGGAAGACCCAGCCCATGCCAGGGTTCACCAGGGCGGCGCCGGTGTCTTTGGGCTGAATGACGACTCGGTCCTGGGCCTGCAGCGCGATGAGGCTGCTGAGCATCATCGCGGTCAACGCCAGCAACGGATGGTGTTTTTCAATTGCTCTAGTCATGGCAGCTAACCCTATTCACCGTTCCGCAAGTCTCGCGGCCCGGTAGCCCGGGTTACCGAGCCGCGAGCGTGAGTAGCGTTTGAAGCTAGGCGATCTTTATCGACAACTCACGGTAGACCAGCGCATGCGGCTTGGTGGCGATGATGTAGAACGGCTCGGACTCGTCGATCAGGTAGTGGGACGAACCGTCGGCGCTCAAGAACTTGGGATAGTACAGTCCGAAAGGCGGCGTAGGGCTGTGAATCTGCCGTGAGCTGACGCGGCTGTTTGGCAGCACGAACCGTTCCGTCCAGGTCCGGAGGTCTTGAGAGAGCCGGAGCGCCGACTCCAGGTAGCGTTCCTGCCCCTCGGTTACGCTGTAGGATTCGATGGACAGGAACAGGCCCGAACGTTTCAGTTGAGCGACGAAGAACCGGTTCATGCGGCCCTCGCAGGTCGGGTGAATCGCCTCGGACGGGCCGCCCGGCAGGGTGGCCAGAACCGCGATGTCCTGGTTC
Organism: Bryobacteraceae bacterium; assembly: GCA_026129905.1. Classification (GTDB taxonomy): domain Bacteria; phylum Acidobacteriota; class Terriglobia; order Bryobacterales; family Bryobacteraceae; genus JAHCHE01. Next base: position 212,551 of record JAHCHE010000011.1, read on the forward strand.
ATGTTCTTCGGCAGCGACGGTTCAGTGTAGTCGCCGCGGTAGAAGTTGAGGAACGATCCCGGCATGCCGCGCGCTTCCACCGGCGAGCGGGCGGCAATGATCATGTTGGAGGCGTCCTCGCGAGCCGGTGTCTCGATGGCCCATACATAGATGTACTTCTTCCCGTCTCTTGGATCCTCGGCAACCAATGAGGAGGGGTGCGGATGGGGGTTCTTGTAAAGTGGATTCTTGGTCTTGCCGTCGGTCGTCAGGAAGGGAGTGCGAGGCCAGAGGATGGCGCCCATGTCATGCTGCTGCAAGTCGACGCCCCATTTCGTTTCCGCGGTGACAGGCGCGTACGACATCGAGACGAATCCGAAGTATCCCGGCTGGTAATCGCGGTAGCCCGTGGGCGTGGGGCCGGAACTCGTATCCGGGCCGGAAGGATCGTTGCGATTAATGCTGTTGTGGACGTAGAAGGTCCCGAACGGGCGCACAAAGCGCTCATTCTTGTTCTCGCAGTGATTGATGGAGAAGACCCACTGCTCGCGGCCGTCGTAAGGCAGCACATCCACGTTAAAGGTTCCGCAGTAGGTCTTCTTCCAATAGAACTTCTGAGGATCGTAATCGCAGTTGAACGCGCGCACGCCGCGAATCATCTCGTAATCGAAACCGCCGATGGCATACAGGCGCTCCGTCTCGAACATACGGTTCGGTTCTTTGAGGAGGTGGAAATCGCGTTCGACGGTGTAGGCGTATGACATGCCGCCAGACATAAACACGTGACGGCGTCCGGCAACCGTGACGATGTTCGGCGGAAACTCGCAACCGCGCACTTTCGGATCCAGCGCCGGAGCGTCGGGGTTGGTGACCTTGAGCGCCAGCACATTGCGCAGCGGCGCGCCATATCCTTTTGACGCTGTTGCCACGCCGGCCGCGCCCGCACCGGCCAGAAAATTACGTCTTGAGGGATTCATAGGTTCGGTCCTCTCCATAGAGCCCTGGAAGCTTGGACAGCTCCCAGGGCTCACGGTGTCAGAAGTCGAGCCGGGCGCCCAACTGCACGCTTCGGTTGCCGGACACGCTGGTGACTTGGCCGAACAGCGGACTCTTCACGTCGGTGACGATGCCGCCTAGCGTGTGCCGATTAAAGACATTCAGGAACTCAGCCCGGATCTGCAAGCGGTACTTTTCATTGATCCGGTGGGCCTTCTGAAGACCGAAGTCCTCATTGATCGTACCGAACCCTCTGGCCTGCGCGTACCGGTATGCGGCCGTGCCGAGCGTCAGCGGAGCGATGTCGGAGAAGACCGACTTGTTCAGATAGGTATTGCCGGCGCTGGACGTGTTTGCGAGATTGAATGCATTCTTGTCGAAACCGCCGATCCTCATCTCGCCGGGCGCGGCGTTAATCCGGCTACCGCCGTTCCAAGCGCCGGACAAAGGTGACGAGGCGCCGCTCAGACCCAGTGGCGTCCCACTGAAGTAGTTCACGATCGCGGAGATCGACCACCCGCCGAGGAGCGCATTGGAGACGCTGCCAGATGTCGCCAGCCACCTCTTGCCCCTTCCAAATGGAAGCTCGTAGGCGACGTACCCCTTGAACATGTGTGGAATGTCGTAGGTCGCCACCGATTTCTCGATCTTCAAGTTGTAGTAGTCCAACGCCGACTGCACGCCGTTGATGCCGCTCTCGGCATTGGCCAGGGTCTTGGACCACACATAGTTCGCATAGGCGGCAAGCCCGTCGCTGAACCGCTTGTCGAGGGTCACCTGAAGACTGTGCGTATTGGAGAACCCCAGTGGGGCGCCTATGGTGGAGATGGTGGAGTTCCCAACGATCTGCGGGTACTGTCGCAGGGCGCTGGCCACGGTACCTGTGAAACCCGGGAACGGATAGGCGATGCCATTCGCTGCCGCCTCGGCCGGATTGCGAACCGGATTGAGCAAGTTCCTTCCGAAGCTCTGCAAGTAGGAAGGATCCATTTGGTTGAGCCTTTTTAGGGTATCGCCGCGGAGGGAGGTGCCCTTCACTCCGAGGTAGCCCACATCAAGCACCAGGTTCCGGACGATCTCGTGTTGTATATTCATGTTCCAGCGCTGGATGTATGGTATTTTCAGGTATTCCGGGTCGAACATTACCGGACCGCTCATGTTGCCCCACGACCGGTTGTACTGCGGCTCCACGTAGCGGTCGGTGGGAAAGCCGTTATCCAGATTGAAGATTCCCTGCCACGGGTTCACCGGATCGGCGTTGAGTAGCCAGGACCCCACCCACGCCGTCCGGATCGAGTTGCCGGCCGTTTGATTGTACTGCCCATAGCCTTGGTAGAAGATCGCATACGCGCCGCGCAGCGTCGTTCTTTCGAACGGCCGGTACGCAAATCCAATGCGAGGCGCGAAGTTCCGACCGGAATTCTTGCCCAAGTACTGGTGTCCGGTGCATACAGGGCAGTCGCCATCAAAAACATAAGCGCCCGGCAACCCGCTGACCGGATCGGTGACTTGCGGCGTCCAGCCGGAGATGCGGTGGTAGACCTCGTCAATCATGGACATGTAATCCCATCGCACGCCAAGGCTCAGCGACAACCGCTGGCTGATCTTGTAGTCGTCCTGGAAGAAACCGGCATAAGCGCGGGTAATGTCACTCACCGGAACCGGCACGGCGTTGGACGCGCTGTGGACGATGCCCAGCAAATACGAGGCAAAGCCATACCCGGTTTGGCTGCCGGCGAACGTTTCCCTCGGAATCGACGTCGAAACCGCATCAAAGGTCAGGGTGGGATTGTACGAGCCCAGCATGTTATAGCGAATCTGGTTGCCGTCGAAGCCGGCCTTCATGAAGTGGCGGCCGTACGAAAAGTTAAACGTGTCGAGGAACCCCCAGGTGTCCACCGCCTCGTTATACTGTGAAGCGCGTCCGGGTTCCGCAAGCTGGATGAACGGCCCGCGTCCCCATAGAAACGATGGATAGCCCGGCGTGCTTAGATTCTTGATGCCGAGCGCCTTCGCGCCGTCGATTTCCTGATTCACATTGTTGAACCAGTTGTGAAAACGGTTGAAATAAACCATCGCATGGTTCAACATGGTTGGCGACACGGTCCAGTCATAGGCAATCCGGGCAAACGGCGAAAGTAATTCCTGGTAAATGGCCTGCGAAAGCGGACCTCCGTATTCGACTTCCGAATTCCACATGGCGCGAGCGTCATAGGTCGCCTGCCACCGCGGTCGTTTGTTGAGCGCTAAGGAGCCGGACAACTTGTGATAGGTGCTGATATTGTGATCGGCCTTGACCGAAAACTGCTTCTGTAGGCGCTTGTAGATGGTGCTCGCGGGCAGGATAGCGTTGTTCTCGAGCGGTATCTTCCCATCCGGGCCGGTTACCGTCGGCAGGTAGTACTTCGTCGCAATGGCGTTGAGGTTCTGGGCCACTTGGCTAAAGCGTGCTTTGGGAATGATATTCCCCGGAAACATCTCGCCGATCCAGCGGCCGGATGGTAATTGGGAGAACGTGGTCGGGTCGTAGATGGCCCCTCTGTAGACGGGATTGCCGAGCGCGTCCGTGAAGGTAGTCTGGCCCCCGAGCAGGCGGCTGAAGTTTCCCTCATAGAAATCCGGTATGGGGTGGCTCGCATTGGGCGCTCCATAGTTCAGATTGTTTTCGTTGTAGCGCTCATAGGTGACGTAGAAGAAGGTCTTGTTCTTGCCGTTATACGCCTTTGGGATGTAAATCGGCCCGCCGAAGGCCAGCGCGTAGTCCCACTTTCGATCCATGGCGCGTTTCTTGCCGTAGAAATTGTTGGCGAAAGTGTTCGCATTCAGCGCCTCGTTGCGCAACAAGCCGTATGCGCTGCCGTGAATCTCGTTCGTGCCCGATTTCATGACGTAGTTGAAGACAGCGCCTTGGCTCCGCCCGAACTCAGCCGAAACGGCGCTGGTCTGCACCTTGAATTCCTCAACGGCTTCCATCGAGACCGCCGACTCGCCGAAGTGCCCGGATTTCGTGGTAGTGACCGAGGCGCCGTCCAGAAGCGACTCCTTGGTGAAGTACTGTGAGCCGACAATGATGCTCTGCCAGGAACTGCCCGAAACTCCCGGAACGAGTTTGTACGCCAGATCCTCCATCGTCCGGCCACCGCCTCCGATCGCCATCGGCAGGTCGATCATGTTTCGGTTTCCGAGGTTGGTTGATACGTCCGGAGCGTCGGTCTGCAGTCGCGGCAACTCCGCCGTAATCTCGACCGACTCTGTTACCGCTCCAACTTCCAGCGTGACGTCGACGCGGCGAACCTCCGCAACGCTCAGTTCGACGCCGCGTCGAACGGAGGTATTGAAGCCGGAGGACTGAAAGGTGAGGTCATAAGAGCCGATGGGCAAGTTCGGCATGGTGTACTGCCCACTGGCTGTCGTCGTGGTCTGGTAGGTTGCCCCTGTGTTCGCGTTTCGGACAGTCACGCGCACACCGGGAACAAGCGCGCCGCTGCTGTCGAGTATGGTACCGGTGAACGATCCCCGGTCAAGCTGCGCCGGCGCAACGGTCGCCGCCAGCAGGGCCAAAAGGAGAAACAAGGGATTCTTCATCTTAATCTCCTGAATCAGGCGGCTTCATGCTATCATCTGATTTTCAGAGTGTCAAGGCGTCTGCATGCGCGTTCAGCGATTCCGCAAACCGGGTCCCGCTCCACCCCGAGCATGCTGATAGGGAGCGAGATGGCGGCAGATGGCGGGTATGTGCAGTTCCGCAAATGCTTTTTCCAGACGCGATGCCCTTGACAAGTCGCGGTTCGGCGTGGATTTTCGGCGATGGAGGGAATACGCAGCCGCGGCGTCCAGCACGGACACCTGGGAACTCGCCTCGACACGCCCGCGGAGCCGGTCGCAGCCGGCCTCAACTAGTGTCGGGCGAAAGGGCGACGAATCCGTAGGCCAAACGCTTGGCGAATTCGTGGAAGCTGTCGCGGGGGCCGCGGGCGTGGCGGCAGACCTGTCGATGGTAGAAGACCAACGACAGCGTATAAGCCAACAAGCGGATCATCGTCAGCACCACCAGGGCCGTGCTTCGGTGGACGGCGGGATGTTTGAGGTGGCAGTCCGTGGTGATGGTCTGAAAGACTTCGGTATCGATGCGCCAGCGGCTGCGGCTAAGTTGATGGACAAAGGTTGGGGGGATCGCGCCCAGCGGGAAGTTGGTGGCGTAGAAGTTGGTGCTCTCCACCGCCACGTCGGTTTTGCTCTTGTGGAGATGTTCCCCATCCTGGCTAACGGTGACCTGGCGTTTGTGGTCGACACGAACGGTTTTGACCACCCGCACCTGGCGATCGGCGACCGGCCAATCGACCTCCGGCAGGTCCCAGCAACGAAGTTCCTGTTTGGCGTCGGACTCGACGGCCGTCGGCGGGCCGGTGGTGAAGCGCTCGGCTTCCCGCAGCAACTCTGGCTGGTTCTCCTTCAGCGTGAACGCCCAGTCCAAACCGAGGCCTTCCACCGCGTTGACCAAGGGCGCTTGGAGATAAATGGCATCGCCCACCAGCAGATCCAGGAAGCGGCGTCCTAATTGGTCTGTCAGGTCCTCCAACAAGGCGAGTGCGCAAGGCACTTCCGCCTCCCCATCTTTCTGGAAGCGAATGCCCAACGGGATGGGGAATGGCGTGCTGACGATCGCCGCGGCCACGATGCGATGGTAGTACTGGGTGTCGGTGCGCAGTTCGCCGCGCACTTTGTGTTGCACCTGGCGGTGCATGCAGGCATCGCAGCAGCGGGCGAAGGAACGGCAGATTTCAATGCCGTCCACGGCCGCCACCACCAGGCCGCGGGACCAATCCGAGCGCAGCACGCCGTTGCGCTTGAGGCGGCGCGCCACTTCGCAGGCGAGGGTGAAGACCGGTTCGGGCGACTGGCGCTGCAGCGCATAGCCGATGGTGTCGTCGCTGATCGGTCCAATCCGCTTCGCCAAGGCTCCGCGGCGGCATTCGGCTTCGATCTGCAGCAAGCTGGGGATCTGCATGGCCGCCCCCAGGAAGACCGCATCAAACACCTTGCGCCAGCGGATGCTGCGGAAACTGGCGACCTTCCGGCAACGCTTCCACCCGCTGGGAAAAGTCGAACACCTTGTCGAGATACGCCTCGAACCGATGTTGGGACAAGTCTACGGATTTTCCTTCTGTTTGAGGAATCGCTTCAGGTTGATCCCGCAGATGGCGGCCGCGGCGGCATCAAAGCGGCGCCGCATGGCGACTTGTTGACGGACCTGCTCGACCATTCTGGGCGGGACATGGAAGACCTTCGGCTTGCCCTCGACGAGCGCGGAGATCTGATACTGCGCGTGTAGGCTCTTGCCGTCGGCGCAATGACAGTTGGGCCGGCCACAAGCGCGCTTGCGTTCGACAAAGGAGCCGGGGAGCATCTCGCGGAGGGCGCCGAGGCTGCGGACGAGGCGTCCACGGGTTTGGAGATCGGGGTCGCCGGGCATGAGTCCTACTGACACTAATTATAGTGTCAGAATAGGAGCGAGTCAAGCCCGAATCGAGGTTTGCAAAAATGAAGTCCCCAACTGGCGCACGGGGAAATCCGAGTCGATCAAGGACTTCGGTCCCCTTTCCGGCCGGGGTTTACGGAATCACTGCATGCGCGGTATGTACGGTTGCGCGCCGCGCTTCGCGGCCCGTTATCCCGGGTACTGCGGATAGAAACTGCGGGCCGGCGCGGGCGGGATCCGGAATTCCGCTACGGCGTCGCGGTTAACATCCAGGCCCAGTCCCGGCCCCTGGGGCACTTCAATGTACCCGTCGCGAATCGTGAACAGCGTCTTGGTGTTCAGGACCTTCAGCGCGGGACTCCATTGTTCCTCGGGCATCAACGGCGGCGTGATGAGCGCCAGTTCCTGCCAGTCGGCGCCGAACGCGGCGCTCGCCTGGAGCCAGCCCGCCAGCCGGAGGCCCATTGAACCGTGGAGCACGACCGGTTTGTGAAACGCCTGGGCCAGCGCCGCGATCTTTCGGACCATGAACAAGCCGCCGCAAAGCACGACGTCCGGCTGAAGTAGGTCGAAAGCCTGCTGCGTCAAGCACTCGCGATACGCGTCGAGCCCCTGAAACCGCTCTCCGCCAGTGACGAGAATATCCACCTCGCGCGCCAGCCGCGCCGGCGAAAGGAAATCGTCGCGGGCAAACGGTTCCTCCAGCCAGGCAACGTTGTGCTTTTCCAGCGCACGCGCGACCCGCAGCGCGGTCGCGTAGTCCCACAACCCGTTCAGGTCCGCGGTGCGGTCCACCATGATGCCGAAATCGGGTCCGGCGGCGGCGCGGATTTCGCCGCAGGCGTCGGCGTCGTCGGTCGGATTGGGCCTCCACGCGCGGATCTTCATGCCGCCGAATCCCGCCTGCTTGATCCTGACGGCCATATCGGCCTGGTCCCGATACGCAACGTGGGACTGGTCCGCCTTGCCTCTCCAGACGCACGTCAGATAGACCTTCAGCCTCGAACGCGCGCCGCCGAGCAGCCGGTACACGGGTTGCCCCGCGATCTTGCCGATCGCGTCCCAGATCGCCTGCTCGACCCCTCCCCATTGGGCGAGCCCGGCCCGCAAGTGTTCTTCGATGGCGAACAGGTCTTTGCCCACCAGCGCCGGACGAATTACGCTTTCGAGCTGCCGGTAATCCGTTCCGCGGTCGAAACAATAGCCGCGCACGCCGGCGTCCGTCTCCACTTCAAAGAAGGTGTAGCGGGCGTACTTGCCCGCCTCCAATTCTTCGCGGGAGACCGGAATTTCAATCGGAAAGATCTCGACGTTGCGAATGCGGGCGGGGCTCGCCGCGGCGGCCAACCGGATGGGTTGCGTCAAGGCGGCGGCCGCCCCGAGCCCCGCAACAAAGCGCCTTCTCGATGGCATGCACCCATCGTACTTTCTAATCGGAAGGCTAGCTCCGCGCCCAGCCGACTGGCTCGTTCCGCCGGACCGTCAATCTTCGACCACGTGTGACTCGAATTCAGCGCGGTACTTACTCCAGCGCCCCCGGTCGAAGGTGGCTGCGTCGTCGAGGCAGTCATTGACTGCGTAGGCCATCGCCAGGGCGTGGTGCGTATTGTCGTGCGCGAACAGGCCCTGGCGTCCCAATGTCACCAGGCCGTCGATACTCGCGGCCCACTCGTCCAGCCGGTCGAAGTTCTCCCGGTAGCCGCGCGTATATATGGGATAGGCTTGCTCGAGCCGCCGCGAAACCACTTGGCGCACCCGCGCTCGAACCGGCAATCCGGCTTGCGCGAGGCCTCCCAGCACCAGTCCGCCGAGTTCCGCGTCGGAGGCCCGCCACACCCGCTCCTCCGGCGAACAAGGAAGCTCCGCGCACAGAATCGTTTTGCCCGGCAGATGCGCCAGGCCGTAGTTCTTCGGTTCCGACAGGCGCGTAACGGGGATCTCGACTTCGGGGAAGTAGTGCGCGTCGTACTCCGTAAACCGGTCGGTTTCCAGCACCAGGTAGATCAGGATCATCGCCCGATACCGGAGCGCTCCCGCCGCCTCCCTCACCTCGGCCGGAACGGCGGGCATCGCGACGCGAGCCAGCGCTGGCAGGGGGATCGTCGACAGAATCTGCCGGGCCGCCACCCGCATCTCTCCCGAGGCGCTCTTGGCCCGCAGCGCCACGGCGCGCCCATCTACGATCTCGAGTCCGGTTACCGAAGCGTGGAAAAGCGTCTGCACGCCCGCTTGGCGCGCAGCCTCGTAGTACGCTTCCGAGATCTGTCCATAGCCCCGGCGCGGATAGAAGAATCGCCCGCTTCCTTTCGGTTTGAAACCGGGCACCGCGTTCAGCACTTTCCTCAGCAGCTTGCTTACCGAGCCCGCCGCCACGCGCCGGTACGCCTGCTCGGCGTCGATCTCCACCGGAGAAACGCCCCAGATCTTCCGCGCATACGGGAAGTAGAAGTCGCGGCAGATCGTTTTGCCCAAACCCTTTTCCAGCACCGAGGCGAACGTCGGGTCGCCGTCCTTCCGAAAACGCTTGGCGGCCGCATCCTTCAGCGCGCCGAGCATGAAGTCCGGCGGGAGATGCAGCGCCAGGTCGACCGGCTTTAGCGGGAAGTGAACCCAGCGTCCCCGCAGCCGGATACGGCCGTGCCGCGGACGGTCGAGCAGTTCCGCGCCGAGCATCCGGCGGATGTCGGCCATGATCTCCGCCTTGCACGAGGGATGGAGGCGGTGGCTGCCATAGTCCACCCGCAAGCCCTCGAGTTCGAACGAGCCGGCGTTGCCCCCGACGGCGGTGCTGCGTTCAAGCAGCGTTACGTCGAAGACGCCGCGGCGTCCCAACTGAAGAGCGGCGCCCAGCCCCGCCGGACCGGCGCCCAGAACGACAACCGGCGCCCTCTCAGATGGCACGAACGTCCTCAGGGGCGGGCATCGTCGTCGTCAATCGGACGCTCTGCGCCGCATACCACTCGATGGTCTCTCGCATCCCATCGCGCAACGAATAGCGCGGACGCCAGTCGAGCAGGTTGCGCGCTTTCGAGCAATCCAGGTACTGTTCCAGGATCTCGTGCGCGGCCTCGTTCAGGATGCGTGGTTTCAGTTCGCGCTTGCCGCAGAGATCCAGGATCAGTTCCACAACCTCCAGCACCGACATCGGCTGCTCGTTGCCGAAGTTGAACGCCTGGCCCGCGAACGGCGTCTCGGGGAGTTTCTCGGCCAGCAGAAGATAGGCCTCCACCGCGTCGCGAACATAGAAGTAATCCCGGATGAACTTGCCGTCGCTGCGGATCACCGGTGGTTCATCGCGGAGCGCGGAGCGGATCGACCCCGGAACCAGCCGGTTGAAATTCAGATCGCCGCCGCCGAACAGGTTGCCGCACCGCGTGATCGCCAGCGGAAGCCTGTATGTCTCGTAATAGGAGAGACTGATCAGGTCCGCGCACGACTTGGATACGTCGTAGGGATGACGCCCTTGCAACGCGTAGTCTTCCCGGTACGGCAGCCGGTCGTGCGAACCGTACGCCTTGTCGCTCGAGGCCACCACGATGCGCTCGATCAGCTTGGGGCACAGCCGGCACGCCTCCAATACGTTCCATGTGCCGGCGACATTCGACTGAAAGGTGGAAAGCGGCGAGCGGTTGGCCGTGCCGACAATCGTCTGCGCTCCGAGATGAAAAACGCTGTCGATCTCGTATTCGTTGATCGCGCGCACCACCACCGCGAGGTCTTCCAACTCGCCGCGAACCACATTCACGCGCTCGAGCGCCTCGGAGTTCACCAGGCGGCTGGCCGGCGTCCAGTCGCGGATCAGGCAGACGACGTTCGCGCCGCGACTCGCCAACTCCTCGGCCAGCCAGGACCCGAGCAGACCCGTAGCGCCGGTGACAAAAACGTTCCGGTTCCCCCAAAAGCTCTCTACCATGTTTTCCACGGCGCCTTCCCCGTCGCCCACAAGGTTTCGAGCAATTCCTTTTCCCGGAGCGTGTCCATAGGCTGCCAGAAGCCCGTGTGTTTGTACGCCCGCAACTGTCCCTCCCCGGCCAGGCGTTCCAGCGGGTCCCGCTCCAGGATGGCCTCGTCCCCGGAAAGGTAATCCAGAACTTTCGGGTCGAATACGAAGAACCCGCCGTTAATCCAGCCCTCCCCCGTCTGCGGTTTTTCCGAGAATTCCACCACGCGGTCCCCCTCCAGCATCAGACCGCCGAAACGCGCCGGCGGATGCACGGCGGTCACCGTCGCCAGCTTGCCGTGCGCGCGGTGAAACGCCGCCAGCCGGGCGATGTCGATGTCGCCGACTCCGTCGCCGTATGTCACCATGAAGGCTTCCCCGCCGATCCATCTCCTGAGCCGGAGGACGCGGCCCCCCGTCATCGTATCGAGGCCGGTGTCGATCAATCCCACCTTCCAGTCGATCCCGGGCCCGCTGACCACTGTGCGCGAGCCGTCGCGCAAATCCACCACGTAATCGCTGTTGATAATGGCGAAATTATGGAAATATTCTTTGATCAGCTCCGCCTTGTAGCCGCAGGCCACCAGAAAATCCTTGTAGCCGTGCGCGGCGTAGATGTTCATGATGTGCCACAGCATGGGCCGGCCGCCGATCTCCACCATCGGCTTCGGCTTACGGGTGGTCTCTTCGCTCAGCCGGGTGCCTCGCCCTCCGGCGAGTACGACAACTTTCATCCCTCAGATCACCTTCGGTTCCGGCACGGGCACGATAAACCGGCCGCCGGCGCGGCGGTACGCTTCCTGTTGCTCGATAATCTCGCCGGCGATGTTCCACGGCAGAATCAGCGCGTAATCGGGCCGCCGCTCGGCCAGCGCCGCGGCCGGCAGCACCGGAATGTGCATGCCGGGCGTGTACAGGCCCACCTTCATCGGGTTCTTGTCCACGGTGTAGGGTAGCAGGTCCACGCCGATGCCGCAGTAGTTCAGCAGCGTGTTGCCTTTGGCGGGCGCGCCGTAGCCGGCCACCGTCTTGCCCTCCGCCTTCAGCCTCCCCAGCAACGCGAGAATGGCCTCGCGATTTTTCGCCGCATCGGCCGCAAAGCGCTCGTACCGCCCGAAATCGCCTAGCCCCAGTTCACGCTCCTCGGCGGCCAGCGCGCAGGCGTCCTCCGAATGCGCGGCGCGGACCCCCGCCCAGATGCGCAGCGAGCCGCCGTGCACCGGCATCCGGTCCACCCTGGCGAGCTTGAGCCCGACGGCGTCGCACAGCCGCATCAGCGTCGTCGCGGAGAAGTAGCACAGGTGCTCGTGATATACCGTGTCGTATTCCAGCCGCTGGATCATCTCCCGGACCTCCGGGACTTCGATGATCACGCGTCCGTCTTCGGCCAGCAGGTCTTTCGCTCCCCGGAGGAAGTCTCGCGTCTCGTCCACGTGCGCCAGCACGTTGTTCCCGATAATCGCTTTTGCCGGCCCGTATCCCGCGCGAACCTCGCGAGCCAGCCCCGCATCAAAGAATTGGTCGACTGTGTCCACTCCCGCCGCCCGCGCCTGCTCCGCGATATTCCGCGCCGGCTCGATGCCCAGCGTTCGGACGCCGTGCTCCTGAAAACAGCGCAGCAGGCTCCCGTCGTTGCTCGCGATTTCCACCACCAGGTCCCGGGCCCCCAGGCCCAGAGTCTCCACCACGGTTCGCGCGTACTCCCGGTTGTGCGCGGCGATGGTCGCCGAGGTGCCGGTGACATAGATGTAGTTGCGAAACAGCGTGGCCGGATCGATCACGTCCAACAATTGGGCCAGCGAACAGTCTTCGCAGAAGTACACGTCGAGCGGAAAGCGCGGCTCCGTCTCGAACTCGTCCGGCGTCCGCAAGAAGGCATTCGCCAGCGGCATCGGTCCCAGCGACAGGAACATCCGCAGCCGCTGTCCGCCGCAGACGCGGCACTCCGTCCTCTTGGTATGCACCTTGCGTTCAGGTTCGGAAGTCGTCATCTCAGGTTCCTGGATCGTGCCGCGCGCCGCTATCGCCTCGATCCGATCTTGTGCTCTTCCCGTGCCGCGGCCGGCTTGCCGCTCGCCGGATCGGGAATCCGCGGAACCTCCAGCGCCTTCGTTCCCGCTCCGAAGCGGTAGTGCAGCAGGTTCTTGATGAACTCCCAGCACGTCGTCGGGCGCACGTGCGAGACGCCTTCGGCGCGCATTAGCGCGAAGACGTTCATCTCGTAGACCGGGAGCCCCATCCGCCGCGCCTTGATCATCACCTCGGCGTCCAGGAACCAGTCTTTGCTGCTCAGCGACATCGCATGCATGTATTCAAGCGGCAGAATCTTCGGATTCGCGTTCAGATCCATCGAGCCGAGGTTCCCGAACAGCGCCGTCGTCAGGACGTTGTACGCGAACGATACGACTCGGCGGAAGCGGCCGTCGAGCCGGAACCGCCGCCGCACCTTGAACAGCTTCAGCGTCTTGGCCTTGGCCGCGATCTCGTACAGGCGGACCACGTCGCCCGGCGCCACCTGGTCGTCCACGCACATGAAGCCCACCCAGCGGCCCTGGCACCGTTCCAGCCCTCGCAGCACGCCGTTGCCGTAGCCTTCGTTCACGTCGACAATCGCTTTGGTCACCGGCAGACCCTCCGCCACCAGGTCGTCGATGATCGACCCGGTTGCGTCCGCCGACCCGTTGTCCACCAACACCAGTTCCACGTCGATCTTCCGCGCCTGGAACGCTTCGGCCAGCTTCGTCGCCGTTTCGCGAACCAGCGCCTCTTCGTTGTAGCAGGGCAGCACCAGCGAGAGGTCGGGTTGGCGCGACCGATCGTTCGATTCCGGACTTGGGGTCATTGAGACTCCTTGGCGCTACTGCGGTTCACGAAACTCACCGTTCTGCGGATCCCTTCCGCCATCCCCGTACCGGGCGTCCAACGGGTCAGCCGCCGGAGCCTTCCGGTACTGATCGGCAGATGCTCCGCCTCTTCCTCCCTTCGCGTGGGCAGCGCGCCGAACTTCAGATTCGACGCCGGGATCCCCAGCACGGCGCCGGCCGTTTCGGCGAACTCCCGAACCGTCGCCAGCCGCCCCGTCACCAGGTTCACCGCCTGCGGCTCGGCCGAAGCCAGCCCCAGCCGGAGCAGTCCTTCCGCTACGTCCTCGACATACGTAAAGTCGCGCTTTTGCGCGCCCGCGGACAGTTCAACCGGCGCCCCCGTCCGCGCCGCTTCCATCAGCGACGGCAGCAGCCGCCCCGCGTGCTCGCCCGGACCGTAGATCGTGGCCAGCCGCGCGGCCACCGCCCGTACGCTTCGCTCACTCGCGCTTTTTACCAGCGCCCTGGTCCCAGCGAGCTTCGACTTCCCGTACATCGTCGCCGGCCGCGCGGGGGAGTCTTCGCGCAGATCGCCGCCGATCGGTCCATACTCCGCAATCGAACCTGTGTGAACGAGTTCCATTCCCGGCCAGTCGCTGTTCCGGCGTCCCGCAAGGGCCTCGCAAAGGTGTTCCACCAGCGCGACGTTGATCGCGTAAAAAGTTCGTTCGTCGCGTTCGGCGCGATTGACGCCGTAACCGGCCAGGTTGAACGTGATCGCCGGGCCAGCTTCCTCCACCACGCGCCGCAGCGACGCGGGATCGCCGATGTCGGATTCGACCACTGCGCCCTGGATACCGTACTCCCTGAAAACCCGCTCGGCGCTCCGGCGCTCGATGACAACCAGGCGCGTTTCCGCGCCTTGTTCCTCCAGCGCGCGCGCCACCCACCGCCCGATGAAACCGGCGGCCCCGAGCACGAGAGCCCGGATTCCAGCATAGCAACTCCTGTCTCCGGTCGCTCCGCTCATCGTACTGGAACTGCCTCTCTTAACGCCGCTCCCATCATGGAACCGCGCCGGCCGCCGCCGCGACTTCGGACGCAGCCAGCGGACCCGCCACGACGCGGAAACCGTTTCCGGTAACGGTCGGCCCGTCCACCAGCCACACCGGCCGGTCGCGATAGGCTCGCGCGGCCTCCGCCCGCACCTCCGGACCGCGGTCCCAGGCGTAGAGCGGCGCGTCGGCCTCCAGGTCGAGCGGATTGTAAATGGCGGCCGAGGCGTAGTCGGGATGGCGGTTCCCGCGCACCAGCACCAGGCTGCGGCCGAACTGATATTGCTTCGCCAGTTCCCGAATGTCGGGACGCATGTTTTCGTAGTGATAGTACTTGTCGATGGCGCGCCAGGGAAAATAGTTGATCACGCTCAGCGCGCACAACGCCGCTACGGCCGCCAGGGCGCGCACGCCGTTGCCCGGCGCGCTCGCCTCGATCATCCCCGTCAACAACTCCACGCCGCGAACGCTCAGCGCCACCAGCGGAATCAGCATCAAATACCAATAGCGCGCGCCGAAATCCGGCCCTCCGCTGAAGTAATAGAAAAAGTGCACGCCGAAAATCGCCGCGATCGCGGCCAGCATCAGCCAGTCCGGCCCGCGCGGCCGCCCCGCGAACAGGAACAGCGCCGCCGGCAGCAGCGACCCCGTGCTCCAGCCGAATAGCTCGATATTAATCGAGTACGTGTTCAGGTTGGCGTTGATCACCGCGTCGCGCGGCGAGTGCCCCGGATAGGGATCGATCCCCCAGCCGAAGCCCCGGTCGGGACCGAAGCCCAGCGCGTTCGAGTTCTTCCCGTAGTACTTGTCCGTGTACGCCATGATCGGGAAGACCTTCGGATCGCCGGTGAGCAACTGGTTGTAATAAAGGGTCAAGCCGGCGATCACTGCGCCTCCGAGAACGAACGCCGCCAGCGCCGCCGGTTTCAACCGCCGCCCGCCGAATCCGATCGCCCACAACCCCAGCAGCACGGCCCACGTGAAGCCTTCCAGCGGACGCACCAGTCCTACGCCGCCCGTTGCCAGGCCGGCGACCAGGCCCCACCACGCCCTGCCGTGCTTCCTGGCCAGCATCACCCCCAACGCGCTCAGCAGCGCCAGCGTCAGCGTCAGCGTGTGCGTCATGAAGCTCATCGCCAGAAATACCTGCCACGGCGACGAGCACAGCAGCAGAAGCGCCAGTCGCGCGGCCCGCCGGTGGTACAGGCCTTGCATCAACACGTAGGCCAGCAGCATGTTGATGCCCCCCAGTACCGGGTTCACCAGCCAGGGAACGCCGAAGAAGCTCCCTACCGCCAGCGCCGCGGGCCATCCGGGCGGGACCGGACAGTACCACCGCGTCTCCTCGTAATTCATGAGGTCCACGTCAAACGCTTTGGGCACGGGAGGCAGGGGAAGCGTCAGCTTGCCCTCGGCGAGATAGCGCGCGTGGTACAGGTAGACCACCTCGTCCGGGACGTGCGGATGGCGCTGGTACGAGAAGTGATTCAGCAACGCGGCTACCACCGTGACCCAGATCGCCGCTCCCACCGCGAATCGGTCGATTCCTCCACCCCCCTCGCTGTCGCCGCCAAGCCACCGGTCCAGCCGCCCGGCCGGCGAGTCCACCGGCAGTCGCCAGGCGAAAAGGACGATGTTCGCCAGGTTCACCGCCTGAATCACCGCCGCGAAGAACAGCTCGTAGACGTAGAACCGGACGTTCTCCGATACCGTCGCGCTGGTGAGGAAGAACGCAACCCCGATAGCCGCCAGTTGCCAGATGCGCAGGCGGCTTCGGAGCCACCGGCTCAGCGGACGCCGGATCCCGCGCAACCCCGCCAGCACGGCAATCGCCTGCGCCGCGACGATGCCGAGCGCCAGCGGGTGCTCCTTGAGCAGGATCTCAAGCGGCCGGTAGTGCTGGTAGTGGAGCCGGATGCCCGCGTCGATCAGCCGCAGCGCGGCGGCCTGACCCGCGAGCGCAAGCCCCAGCCAGAATAACGCGCGTTTTCCCGGAATCGGCATCCAATGGTAAGCGGAGAGCGCCGGCAGGTTCCTTCCGATTCGATAGGTGCTAACTTAATATTCTGACCCGCCGGCGGCGTCCGCACAACCGGCCGCGCCGGCAACAGGAGTAACGCCATTCCACACGCTTTGATCACCGGCGGCGCCGGATTCATCGGCAGCCACCTGTCCGAGCGGCTGCTATCGGACGGCTGGCGCATCACCATCGTCGACAACTTCGATCCCTTTTACGACGCGGCCGTAAAACGCCGCAACATCGAGGCCTGCCTCCGCGACAGCCGCTGCGCGCTGGCGGAGGCCGATATCCGCGACCTGCCCTCGCTCCGCGCCTCGCTCTCCGGCGGCTTCGACGTCGTCGTTCACCTGGCGGCGAAGGCCGGCGTACGGCCGTCGATCCAGGACCCGATCGCCTACCAGGAAGTCAACGTCCGAGGCACGCAGAACCTGCTCGAGTTGGCCCGCGAATGGAACGTCGCGCAGTTCGTCTTCGCCTCCAGCAGCAGCGTCTACGGCGTCAACCGGGACGTTCCCTGGCGCGAGGACTCGCAGGCGCTGTTTCCCATCAGCCCTTATGCCGCCACCAAAGTAAGCGGCGAGTTGCTCGGCCACGTCTACAGTCATCTCTACGGAATCCGGTTCATCGGCCTGCGGTTTTTCACCGTCTACGGACCCCGCCAGCGCCCGGACCTGGCCATTCACAAGTTCGCGCGGGCTATGCGCGCGGGACGTCCGCTCCCCTTCTATGGCAACGGCGCCACCAGCCGCGACTACACCTACATCGACGACATCGTGCAGGGCATTCGCGCCGCGATGGACTACGCCGCGACGCCCTACGAAATCGTCAATCTCGGCAACAACCGCACGATCAGCTTGGCCGCTATGGTAGCCGCTCTCGAGAACGCTCTCGGCCTTTCCGCGGCGCTCGACCGCCAGCCCGACCAACCCGGCGATGTGCCGCTGACCTGCGCCGACGTTTCCAAAGCCGCTCGGCTATTCGGCTACGAGCCAAAAACGCCGTTCGAACAGGGGCTAAAGATCTTTGTCGACTGGCTCTCAAAACAGCGCGCCTGACCACGCGCCCGCCGCGCCGCCGCTCGCCATGGTTCCCGACATGATTCTGCGCGCTGGCCGCTACGCGAAGGGCATCTCCGTCATCGCGCGTTCGCCGCTCGACTCCGAACGCGTCCTTGCCTTTCAGAACGCCCGGTTGCGCGCGCTTGTCCGCCATTGCTACCACCGCGTTCCCTACTACCGAAAGCTGTTCGACCGCGCGGGTCTCAGACCGGAAGAGATCCGCTCGGTCGACGATCTGCCGAAGATACCCCCGGTCCCGCGGACCGACTTCCAGTTCGCCGCCCCCGAGGAGATCTGCGCCCGGGGAGTGGATCCGGATTCGCTCCTGATCCGCAGAACCAGCGGATCGAGCGGCGCCCCGCTGACGATCCGCCGCCGGTGGTTCGAGGAACGCCTCCTGCTCTCGGAGCGCCTCCTGTCTCTGCGCCGGTTGGGAATCGGGCTACGGAGCCCGCGCGTCACCGTGGAACAGCTCAGCGCCGGAGCGGGTTGGAAGCAGGACCTCTATAGAACCGAGTGGCAGAACCGCCTTGGCCTCTACCCGAAGCGCTTTCTGGATTGGAGGCTGCCGCACCAGGAACTGGTGGATCGCCTCGCCGCCATCCGGCCCGCGCTGATCCACGGGCCGCCTTCGATCCTCTCCTGGGTGGCCGACGAAATGACGGACGAGGATCGCCGGCGCATTCGTCCCCGCCTGTTAACCTCTGGCGCCGAAACGTGCACCGAAGAGATGCGGCGGCGGATCGAGCGCGGCTTCGGCGCCCCTCTCGCCGAAATCTATGGCAGCCACGAGTTCGTGAGCCTGGCCTGGCGCCCGGCGTCGGAACCCGAGTTTGCCGTCTATGGCGATCTCGTCATCGTCGAAGTGCTGAAGGACGACGGCGCCCCGGCGGCCGCCGGCGAACCGGGGGAATTGGTCGCCACCGCCCTCCATTCCTTTGCCATGCCGTTTCTGCGGTACCGCTTGGGCGACCTCGTCTGGAGAGGATCGTCGGAGGGTTGGCGCCCTCACAGTTGTTCAACCCTGGCGCGGATCGTCGGGCGCATGATGGACCGCTTCCGCCTGCCCAGCGGGCGGTACGTGCACCCGTACGTCGTAGCGCGCGTGCTCCGCGACGATGAACGATGGCTCCGGCGATTCCAGATCGTTCAAAGCGGCCCTGCCCGCTTCTGGATTCGTATCGTGCCTCACGCCGAGCCGGGCCCGGACCGGCTCGCGGCGCTCGCGCCGAAACTGGCCGAGTCGCTTGGCGAACCGGCGGAGGTGCGCGTCGAACTGGTGGCGGACCTGCCCCCGACCTCGACCGGCAAGTTCTACCCGTACGTCTCCCTCGAGCGGTACCGCGCCTGGGGCGAACGCCCCGAACCCCCGCCGAGCTGGTTCCTGGACGCCTAATATCAGGGCGCATAGGCGCGATGCTCTGCTCCGATGGCCCTTACGCAGGCGCTCGCCGGGAGCGATCCCAAGCTGATACTGTGAGGCGTGATGGACCGATCGAATGGATACGAAGGAATTGCGCCGGAGTTTCTGGCCCGGCGCGGCAGTGGCCGTTCGACCGGCATCGGCGTGAACCAGGTGCGGAAGTGGGCCCGAACGCTACCACCCGGAGCCGCTGTCATCGACCTGGGCTGCGGGCCCGGTTTTCCCATTACCGAGGTTCTGGTCGCCGAAAGCCTTAGCGCGTTTGGAGTTGATGCAGCGCCATCTTTCGTCCAGGCTTTTGAACGCAATCTCCCGAACACACCCGTCGTTTGCGAAGCCGTCCAGGATTCGAGATTCTTCGATCGCACTTTCGATGGTGTCCTGGCGTGGGGACTCATGTTCCTGCTTTCGCCCGAGGACCAGCGCCGCCTTATCGAGAGGATCGCCGGGATACTGGCGCCAGGGGGCCGGCTGCTGTTTACGTCTCCTGCGGAACCAATTGTTTGGAACGATGCGATGACGGGATTGGAATCGCGCTCCCTTGGAGCCGGGGAGTACCGTCGCCACATGTCAGCAGTTGGTCTCTCGGTCGCCAGTGAGTATGAGGACGAAGGCCAAAACCATTATTTCGATGCGTTCAAGGACGCGCCTTCTTTAGCCAATCCTCGCTGATGCAACCCCGGAGGCGATCCATTCTAACGGTATCTTGCCGCCCCGCCCAGTGCCGGTCCGTTCGCTACGGTTCGATGCCGATACGATCGTTCACCGCTCCGCGGATCCGCTGTTTGCAGGCGCGACGGGTACCGCGCCTCGGGCGAGCGCCCCGAACCGCCGCCGAGCGGCGCCTGATTCCGGTTTATCATCCGCGATCTGGTGTCCTGTCCCGCACAAGACTTCACAATAGCTGTGGGGCAGCCTCTTAGGCGGCCTCTTAGGCTGCGCGGGACTCCCAGTCCCGCCAAGACGGACTGACGCCTCGGCCCTGCCACACATCGGCGTTGACCGAGATTGTCAACTGTTAGACCGGACAGTAGTACGAGGCCAGCACATCCCTGGGCACGATATTGCCGAGGCAGTGCGAGTTTCCTGCATCCAATCCTCGCGAGGTGCGGTATCCGCGAAAAACTGGATCTCCACGGATCAGCCTTCGACCGCGATCGCCTCGTACGCCACCACCCGCGGCGCGGTAAACGTGATCGCGCCGGCCTCCTGCTGGAACGCGAGCGTCGCCGGCGTCTCGAGCGCCGAAACCCGCTTCGCCGTGAAGCCCTTCGGAACCGCTAGCCGGACGCGCTGCGCCGCTACGGCCACAGGCTCCCGCGCCGGGCCGGGCATCAGCGCGGGATTCGTGTAGTTGAGCAGGTGCAGCGCCAGCCCCGCTTCCGTTTCCCAGTAGAAGATGTCCAGCAGGCCCGGACCCTCCACCGCCGCGGCGGGCGGCGCTCCGGAAGCCCATTTCACCGCGTTGCCCAGTAACCGGCTTAAATCCGGGTTCCACGTCAGCCACACCGTGCGGTCGAGGTCGCCCGGAAAGTAAACCGCGCGGCCTTTCCCCTCGCGAAGCGCCACCTCCGCGTCGCCGGCCGGCGCCTGGCGCGGGTAGACCATCTCGGGCGGGAACGCCGGATACGGTGGGATGCGAACCAGCGGCGCGTCTGCGATCGTCCGAACCGGCGCGCGGTAGATCGACCCCGGCAGAAAGGCGGTCCCTTCCAAACCCTGAACCAGCGCGTGCCGCCGCTTCACCTCCATGTAGGAGTTGCGCAGCGGCCCCTCCACCTCGCCCGTCGCCGTCACGCCGAACAACGGCGCCAGCGCGAGGTCCGGCCGCCGCTGCCCCCACTCGTCGTACCGCGACGTCTCGAAGGTCGCCACTACGTTGCCGCCGTCGCGCGCATAGTCGAGCAGCGCCTCGCAACTCTCGCCCGATAGCAGCGCCGCGTTGGGCAATACCACCGTTCGATAGCCCGCCAGCCGCTCTCGCGTGATGTCCTCGTCGTGGATCAAATCGAACGGAATGCGGTTCTCCAGCAGCGCCAGGTAGTAGCCTTGCAGCGCGTCGGTGGATCCTCCCGTCTTCGTCCCCCACACCTGCGTGCGCTGCGGCCACACGAGCCCGACGTCCGCGAGCGAGCGCCGGTTGAAATAGTGCTTCTCGTTGGCCGCCAGCCACTGGAAGAACTCCCGCGCGGGCTGCTGCCAGCGGGTGTCCTTTGCCGCGCCGCCCAGCCAGGTCAGCCACGGAACCATCCCGCTGGCCGCGGTCTGCGCGAGCCACATCTTCATCTCCAGCCCCGCCTTCGCCGTGTGCCGCCAGATGGCGTCCGACATGTTGTACGCGCTGGTGACGTTGGTGGCGGTGCGCCCCCGCATCACGCTGTAACAGATCCGGCCCTGCTGCGCGCAATCCCACATCGGGATCGTTCCGCGCCGGTCCTGGTGATCGGCGTTCATCCAGCGGGCCACGCGCGAGATCCGCTTGACGTTGGTCTCGGCCCGGATGCTCCCGCCGAGGTTGCCGATGTACGGCCGTTCGGGCCGGCCCTGCGCCGCGGCCTCCTGCCACTGATTCCAGGTTTCAAGCACGCGCTCCAGCCGCCACTCGGTCCAGCGCCGGTAGCTTTCCGAGGAGCGGTCTTCACTCTCCGGCAGATCGGCGCTGAATCGTTCTCGAAACAGCCGCCGGCAGCGGTCGCAGTAGCAGATGTTGCCCAACTGCGTCCCCGGCCATGCGTTGGTGTAGTACCCGTCGGGATCGTAGAGCCGGTTCAATTCCCTGATGATCTGCGGCATGTGCCGGTCGTAATACGGCCCGAACATGCACGTACGGTGAAGCTCCGGCGCTTCGTTGTGCGTGCGGACGGCCCCGTCGGAATTCCGCTCGAACCACTCGGGCCGCTCCCGGAAAAACTCGGGGAAGGCATAGGTGGGGTCGAGCCGCGCCACAACGCGGATGCCCGCCTTCCGCGCCGCCGCGGCGTACTCGCCGAACAGGTCGCGCTCGCCCAGGAATCGCGCCCGCCGGTGCAGCGGAACTTCCGTCGGGTAGAAAGCCACAATGCCGCCCGCGCTCACCACCAGCGCGTTCACCTTCAGCTCCCTCCAGAAGGCGATCCATTTGCCCACGTCGAGCCCGGCCGCGTCCGATTCGTTGATATTGAGCTGCCCCATCCGCCGCAGCCGTTCGTACCAATGGCCGGACGCCTGGGCATTAGCCCGCTGCAGAGCGAGCGCGCCGGCTGAAGCCAGCAGATCCCGTCGGCGGAGCGCGGCGGCCATCGGTCACCTCCCGCGCGACAGCTCTTCGTAGAGGCCGGGCAGGCTCCTCGCGAGCAGACCGGTCGACGACCAGCCCGGCTGATCGTCCACCTTGAGGTCCCGCGTCACTTCCTCCAGGCTCTTGCCGGCTCGGCTCATCTCCCGGACCCGCCCGCGGATGGTTTCGAAACTCGCCTTCCACCGCACCAGTTCTTCCCGGCCGCAGATGTCGCCGTGGCCGGGAATGATCCTGTCGAAATCGAGCGCGAGGATGTTGTCGAGCGTCTTCATCCACCCGTCCGAGGAGCCGCCGTTGGCGTAGTCGATGAACGGCGTCCCGCGCACGAACAGGTCCCCCGTGTGAACCACGCGGTGCTTCGGGAAGTGCATCACCGCGTCGCCGTTGGTGTGGCCCAAGCCCAGATGCCGGGCTCGAACCTCCTTGCCCGCAAGGTGAAGCTCGAACTCGTCGCTGAAGGCCATCCGCATCACGCCGGGCTGCGCGTTCTTCACCATGTTGGCCCGCGCGTTCTTGTGCGCGACGATCTCCGCCGTCTGGATCAGCGCGGCGTTGCCGCCGGTATGGTCCCCGTGCTGGTGCGTATTGAGCACGTACCGAACCGGCTTATCGGTCAGCGTCCTGACCTTGGCCAGAATCTCCGGCACATTGCGCTCGAACTTATCGTCCACCAGGATGACGCCCTCCTCGGTGGTGAGCACCGCCACGTTTCCGCCGCTGCCCACAATCACGTGCAGATCGTCGGCCACCTTCGTCACCGTGAGATCGGCGGGCGGCGGCGCCTGGCTGGCGGCGAGCCACAAGCTTCCAGCGGCGGCGAGCGCCGTCGCCAGGCGGACCCAGTACGTTCGAGACATGACCTTCCTCCTGCTTGGTTCTGCCTATTGTAGTCAAACCGCGCCCGCCTCGACCGCTATTCGGTTGTAGGTCTGAGAGGTGGGGCAAACTTCCGAGTTTGCGAGCCGGTTTTCGAACCGGCTTCAGCCGCGCGCAGCTCACGGCCGCGATGCAGCGCTTCATTGGGGTGCGCAAATCTCCGCCCGCCGGCGCGGATCGCGCCGCCCAGGTCCGAGAGCTTCGCCGCGGCTCGAGGCTCGACAGGCTCGCCTAAGTACTCTTGTTCGCAATTACGGTGACGTATCCAGTACCGTGGGGCAGCTCTTTGAGCTGCGGCGGGCCCTCGGCCCGCCTCCGTGTGGGCGGTCTGAGAGGCCGCCGCCAAGTCGGCTTGAGCCATCGATTCCCGCCGCCTCGGGTTCGCCGCGGTTGCCGTCACACGCTTGAACTAAATGTCCTTTACGGCGCCGACTTCCCCCGGCGCCTCCGTCACCGCGCACTCGCCTCCAGCGTAATCGTGCGCCGCGCACCCCCGTCATACGGCCCTTCCGCAGTCTTCTGATACCGGCGCTCCACTTCCACCGCCTTCAGATCTCGCTGCACTCGCAGCAACGAATAACTTCGGGGCGTCGACTCCGGCCGATCCTTCGCCACCGCGCCAAAAGACCCGCTGCCGACCAGGTATATGCGCCTCGCGTCGTCGAGGTAATGGAGAACGTCGTCGCGCTCCTGGTGTACGTCTCCGTGGAGCACGATGCGGAAGCCGGCGTCTGCCAGCCGTTTGGTCGCGTCTGTGTCCGCGATCTTCCGGTCCCCGGCGCCGGCGTGATGCCAAACCGCCATTCCGAGCGGGACCTTGCCCGCCTCTCGCATGGCCGTGCTCAGTGCGTCATTGTTCAACGAGGCGCGCTGGGGATAATACGGATCGATCTGCCAGGCCGAATTCAGCGCGAGAAAGTACAAACCGTTATCCCCTGGTATCACGTCGTACTGGAGCGCAGGGTCCTCCTTGTACGACCTGGCCGAATAGAGGTTGTGATAGAAGGTCGCGAACCGGTGAAAGCGCGAGTTGTATTTGTCGTTCGGCTTCGGCTCTCCGCTGACGGTCGGCTTTCCCTGCAAGTCGAAGCTAAGCAGGTTCCACTCCACGGTGAAGTAGTCGTTGCTCTGCGCCAGGTCGTGATTTCCCGGCGCCAGAACGATCCGCAAGGCATCCAGCGAGAACCGCTCGCGAAGGGCGTTGACGAACTGCGCGGCCAGCGTCCAGCCGGCCTCGTTGCACCGGTCGGAAAAGTCCCCCGAGATAACCAGAAAATCGAGGGCCTTGCCCCGCGTCACTTCGCGAAGGTCCGCTTCCAAAGGCTGCAGGACTGTCTCCAGCTTCGTGGCCGCCGTGAAATGCAGATCGCTGAGGTGCAGCACGAGCAGCGGCGCCGCTGTCGACTCCTTCGGGTGAGACACAGCCGCCGCTACCCTGGAGGCCGATTCCCGAGTCCGCATATCGATGTCGGTCTTCAGAGCGGAAAGCCGCCGTTCGCTTTCGGCCGTCGGCGGCTGCGCGGCGGCGAACAGTGAGTACTTCTCGTCGCACCGCGGGCAGCCGACGTCCGTCTTGTTAGCAGCCAGCCGGTCGGCCAGCAAGTCCTCTCCGAATTGAAAGCTGCAGCGGCGGCATGAGAACGCAAGGCCGGAGAGAATCTTCACGCCCTGGCTTTCCAGATGATCGTCCACGAAGTCGCGGAAGAGCCGCCGCCGGTCCGGCTCGATGGGGCCGCTCAGAAACAGGTCCAGGTGGCCCCGGCCTTTGGACCGGTCCGCCCGGCGTATGCCGAACGTCCCTTCCGCCTCCGAACCAAACTCGGCATAGCGGGCCCACAAGCGCACTGGCCCGAACGTGCCGCTCACGGCCAGACGCGCCACCAGCGACGCGTAGATATTGTCGATCGGGCCGCTGAAATCGTAATACAGCGGCGCGGAAGGCGGCAGCGTCCCCTCGCGCTCCGTCAGGTCGTTGAAGAGTGTCGGAAATACCAAAAGGCCCTGATGGGCGAAGCACACGCCGCGCTCCACCATCAGGCGCACAACGCACTCCAGCACCGTGCGTTCCTCGCTCCGCGACGCCAGGCGTTCGCCGGGGACTAGTCCCGGGAACTCCATCTTTGACGAAAGCACGTGGTCCTGCGCCAGCGCCGGTACGCGGCTGGCGTGCGTGCGTGCCGCCTGCACCAGCGATCCGGCGTAGCGCGAGATCACGTCGATGCGCAGCACTGCCGCGCGATCGCCGGACTGCAAAACAACGTCGACGATCTGACCCTCCCGCGCAAGATGCCCCAGCGTGGTTTCCAGTTCGCCGCGTTCATACCCAATACCGGCGTCGGCGAGCCGCCGCTCCAGATCTTCCAGGAAGATCACCGATTCGCCGCTCTGGCGTGAGTTGGCCAGGAATTCGCGGATCTCGTGGAACGCCGGCGGCCGGCTCACGCGCGCCAAGTTCTGCCATTCGATCGCTTCGTGCAATTCGTGCCGGAGTTCCGCGAGCCCAATGTCTCCCTCGCGCTTGGCGCTGACCGCAAGGCGCCGCCGGAATGCGAGCCGCCGGCGCAGCGCCTCCACGTCGTCCGGCTGGACCACTCCCGGTTGGTCGGCCTTCGCCTCGATCAGCAGTTTCCGCAGCGGCGCCGAGTCCTGGGCGGAGAGACGTTCGTCCCACGCTTCCGCCGATTGGAGGCCCACCGCCCCGCGGGTGGCATCGAACAGCACCAGGGCCACGGTGGTATCGCGAAGGAACAACTGGTTCACCAACTGGTACTCGGGCTGGCCTCCCAGGTCCCAGAGGAAGATTTCGCGGTGCTCGCCTTCGGGCGCCGCCCCGGCGGGATCGAGCTTCTCCGGAGGCAGGGTCCAAATCTGCATGCCTCGCGTGGTGGGCTGGCCCTCGATGTACCGGTCCTCCGCGAGACGCCGGGCGAGGCAGGTCTTGCCGGCGTTGCTGTCGCCGGTAAGCACCACCTTGGCGGAGCTTTGGAGGACTTGGCGGGCGGCAAGCGGCCCCGTTTCAGGTTGCGCGGCCGCGGGCTGCACGGCGGCGACGAGGAAATCGCCGTTGTCCCACGCCGGCGTGAAGCCGGCTTCCACTCCCACGGGCTGATAACGGAAGCTCCGTGGCGGCAGTTCATGGAGCAACTGCCCGGTGGCCGGGTCCCACAGCCGAACCGCGCCGCGCTCATCTAGAGAAGCAAGGACCCGATTGTCTCGCGACCACGCGAGATGCGTTACGGCTGCCTCGTGCCCTTCCAGGACAAGCTTCTCACGGCCGCTCGCCGGATCCCACAGCCGAACCGTGCGGTCATCGGCGCCGCTGGCCACCGTGCTGCCATCCGGCGACCACGCCAGACACAGGACCCAGCCGGAATGGCTCTCCAGTTCTTGGCGCACGCGGCCGCTGGCCGCCTCCCACAGCCGCACCGTGCGGTCCAGGGAGCCGCTGGCCACCGTGCTGCCATCCGCCGCCCACGCCACGCTCAGGACCAATCCGGAATGGCCCTCCAGCTTGTGGCGCGCGCGGCCGCTGGCCGCGTCCCACAGCCGAACCGTGCGGTCATCGGAGCCGCTGGCCACCGTGCTGCCATCCGGCGACCACGCCACACTCGTGACTACGTTGGAATGGCCCTCCAGCTTGTGGCGCGGGCGGCCGCTGGCCGCATCCCACAGCCGCACCGTGCTGTCCTGGGCCCCGCTGGCCACCGTGCTGCCATCCGGCGACCAGGCCACACTCTGGACCCAGCCGGAATGGCCCTCCAGCTTGTGGCGCGGGCGGCCGCTGGCCGCATCCCAAAGCCGCACCATGCGGTCCTGGGCCCCGCTGGCCACCGTGCTGCCATCCGGCGACCACGCCACACTCAGGACCCGGTCCGAATGGCCCTCCAGCTTGTGGCGCGCGCGGCCGCTGGCCGCATCCCACAGCCGCACCATGCGGTCATAGGAGCCGCTGGCCACCGTGCTGCCATCCGGCGACCACGCCACGCTCCGGACCGCATTGGAATGGCCCTCCAGCTTGTAGCGCGCGCGGCCGCTGGCCGCATCCCACAGCCGCACCGTGCGGTCAGAGGAGCCGCTGGCCACCGTGCTGCCATCCGGCGACCACGCCACGCTCAGGACCCAGCCGGAATGGCCCCCCAGCGTGTGGCGTGCGCGGCCGCTGGCCGCATCCCACAGCCGCACCGTGCGGTCATAGGAGCCGCTGGCCACCGTGCTGCCATCCGGCGACCACGCCACACTCACTACTTCGTTGGAATGGCCCTCCAGCTTGTGGTGCACGCGGCCGCTGGCGGCGTCCCACAGCCGCACCGTCTTGTCATCGGAGCCGCTGGCCACCGTGCTGCCATCCGGCGACCACGCCACACTCCGGACCCAGCCGGAATGTCCCTCCAGCATGTGGCGCGCGCGGCCGCTGGCGGCGTCCCACAGCCGCACCGTGCGGTCATCGGAGCCGCTGGCCACGGTGCTGCCATCCGCCGACCACGCCACACTCCTGACTACGTTGGAATGTCCCTCCAGCATGTGGCGCGCGCGGCCGCTGGCCGCATCCCACAGCCGCACCGTCCGGTCGCAGCCGCTGGCCACCGCGCTGCCATCCGGCGACCACGCCACGCTCAGGACCGAACCGGAATGACCCTCCAGCTTGTGGCGCACGTGGCCGTTGGCCGCATCCCAGAGCCGCACCGTGCGGTCATAGGAGCCGCTGGCCACCGTGCTGCCATCCGGCGACCACGCGATCGCGTTGATTGGACCGGTGTGCCCTTCCAGAAGCCGGCACTCACCGGACTCCGCGCTCCAAAGCCAGACGACACCATCGCTTCCGGCGGCCGCCACCGAATGCCCATCGGGCGACCATGCCGTCGCTTCAAACGACGATGACCGCCGCGCGATCGCCATGCGAAACGAAACCGGAGAAACGGCATGATCAGGCATTCAGCGCAGTTTATCGCAGTGCGCAATCGCGGTTGCCTCACGTGTCGTCGTCCGTCCCAACCACCCAATCCCGCATAGGCCGAAACCGCCAGTCACAACCCATTTTCTCCTCCTATCTCGTTAATTCCACAACCATTTCCAAAAATCCAAAGGTAATTCCCTCTTCCCTCCCCGGTAAAATATCTACCGAGGTAAAATTACCATGTCCACTTCACGCTTTCCTTCCACTCTCCACCATCGGCCCCCCTCCGAGTACCAGCGCCTCTGGGACATCGCCTGCCACATCCCCGTCTTCCGCTCCCAGGACGGCCAGCCCTTCGCCAGCTTCCACTTCGGCGACGGCGGCGCCCACATCTTCCCCCTCCGCGCCCCCTACGTCCGCGACTGGCTCCTCGACTTCCGCCTCCAGGAAACCTCCCGCGCCCCTCGCCCCCACGACGTCTCCGCCGTCCTCCGCCTAGCCGAAGCCAAAGCCCACGCCGACCCCGCCGCCCCACCCCGTCTTCCACCGCCTCGCGCCGCCTGGCCACCGCCGGCCCCGCCCTCC
Source organism: Bryobacteraceae bacterium (assembly GCA_026129905.1). GTDB lineage: Bacteria > Acidobacteriota > Terriglobia > Bryobacterales > Bryobacteraceae > JAHCHE01. Next base: position 240,937 of record JAHCHE010000011.1, read on the forward strand.
CTCGCCCCAAACCACATCGCCCTCGACCTCAACAACGCCCGCGGCCAGGTCCTCGTCGTCGGCCCCGACTACTGGGACCTCGCCCCCAGGGCCTCCCACGCCTTCTCCACGCGGCCGCCACGCCGCGCGACTCCCCGCGCCGTGCCCTTCCCCCTCGGCGATCCCCGCCCATCATTGCCCTCGACCCCCAACCCGTCTCGCTTCCCTCCGCCGCCTCCTCAACCCCGCCTCCACCCGCGGCACCACACCGCATCCTCGTCTGGCTCCTCGCCGCACTCCGCGCCTCGGCCCCTTCCCCGTCTCGCCTCTCCGGCCCCCAGCCTCCGGCAAATCCACCGCCGCCCAACTCCTCCGCCGCTTGATCGGCCGTCGCCACGCCCTTCATCGACCCGCCGCCTCCACCCCCGACCTCACCCACCACCGCCGCCCCGCAACGCCGTCGTCGCCTTCGACAACCTCCGCATCCGCCCCGCCTCGCCCAGTTCATCAACCAACCGCCGCCGGCCTCAGCGTCCACTTCAAGCAGCGCTACGACCCGCACGACCCCATCGCCATCCACCTCCAGCGCCCCGTCCTGCTGACTCTTCAGTCCGACCCAGGCACTCGCCCGCGTCCCCTCTCCACGCGCACCCCTCGCTCCGCGCCCGCGCCCTCGAAGTCTCGCTCGCCGCGTTCCCGCCCGAGCGCAACCGTTCCGTCGTCAGCCTCTGGGCCGAGTTCGAATCTCTGCTCCCGCGCCTGCTCTCCGTCCTGTGCGCCGCCCTCAGCACGGCTCTGCGCAACTTCCCCGCCACGCGCTCCGACGGCTTCCCCCGCCTGGCCGACGCCGCCTCCTGGACCCTGGCCGCCGCGCCCGCCCTCGGCCTCACCGAAGCCGAGATCCTGGCCGCCATCGCCCCCGACCCCGACCCGGCCCCCGGCGACGGCGATCCCCTCCCCGGCGCCATTCAATCCCTGATGACCTCCCGCGACACCTGGACCGGCTCCGCCACCGACCTCGTCTCCGCGCTAGGCCTCCCTCTTGCGCCTAAATCTCTCTCCCAACGCCTCCGCCGCCTTCAGCCCGCGCTTGCCGCCCTTGGCTTCTCTCTCGCCTTCCCCCGCACCGGCAAAGCCCGCCGCATCGAGATCACCCGCCTGGCCCCTCTCTCTTCCTCTTCTCTGCGATCTCCGCGTCTCTGTGGTGAAGTCTCAGACATCCTCCATCCCCTCGCCGCCCCCAGTGACGCAAGCCGCCCAACTCTTCCGTCACCCCCCCCGCCTGCCCCCGCAACCCCCACAGCCTCAACAACTTCCCCGCCTCACAAATGTTTCGGTGAATCTCCCCGTTTGCGTCACCGCCACGTCGCCGAATGCGCCGTTCCGGTCACCCACTGGTCGAAGAATCCGTCATCGGGAGGCCGAACCCAGTTCCTGCGGAATACTGGCGGCTGTCGAAACCTGGTCGGGATTGGGGCGCTAGTTGGAGCGGCTGCTCCCCCGCGTGCCCGCGAGAATTCCTGCCGCGGCGCCGCCTCCGATCCCGGCGGCGATGGCCACCTTGGTCCCGGCGGACATGCCGCCCCCGTTCGATGGAGGTGGAAGGGGCCTGCCGCTCGGCGCCATCACGGCCGGCAGCTCCGCATTCAGCGATGTCGCCACCGGCTGGCAACCGCCTTCACCGAAGCGGGTCACGCTGGTGACGTCCACCACTTGCGCGCCCACGTCGGATTGCGCCGAAGGATCCGTCGTGCCAATTACCTGGACTCGGTGACCCCAGTCCCTTTCGAAGCCGCTGCCCCGCAACTCCGCGATGATCTTCGTGGTCTGGTCGTAGATGATCCAACGGTCGCTCTTCCTGAGCAGGCAGCCGGCGAAACTGGAGGGAGGCGCCGCGCCGGCAACCTGCGGCTCGAACTCCAGGGGCGTACCGGGGAACACGTTCGCCAGCAGGATACCCTCGGAATTGAACACGCGCACCGCTCCCTTCGCTACGCCGACCTGCACGGTCTTCTCGCCGCGGCGCACGACGCGAGCCGTTGTGTCGGGCGAGCCGGGGGATACTCGCAGCGAGGCGGCCAGTACTTCATACTTCTTCGCCGCCGTCACGTCGCTGGTTCCCGCTTCCAGCACGAGATGGTCCCGGTGGATCGTGGCTTTCGCCGCTTGCCCCAGCTCTACGCGCGCGCCGCTGTTCAATCGGACGATCGACGGCGCCGATCTCGTTTGAATGCGCGAACCGTCCTGCACCGTCGCATTGCCGGAGACGCTGGCGTCGTCCAGCAGGAAGTCGCCGCTCGATGTGACCGTGCCTAGGTCGGCGTCGGCGGCGCGCAAAGCCAACGCGCCAGCCGCGACGAAAATGGTTAGAAAAAGCGCGGATTTCTGCATGCTAGCTCCGGTAGCCCCGATAGTAACATATCCAGTGTGGGAAACGACCCCCTGGAATCGCATGCGGCAAACGGCCCGCGCCGCTGGATCGGCGTGGCGCCGGTTGCGGTCCTGCTTGTACTGGCCGGCTACGCAGCGGCTCGGGAGGCCTGGGCCGAGTTCCTGTTCGATTCCTCCACGCGGGCCGGCGTCGAGGCGGCGGTAAGCGTGCGGCCCGCCCGCGCTCTTTACTGGTCCGGCCTCGCCGAGGCTCTCGACCGCGACGGCGAGGACCCCTTGCCGGCGATGCGGCGGGCAGTCGAGGCCAGCCCGAACGATGACGCCCTCCGCATCCAACTCGGCCTGCGCGCGGAAGCGGCGGGACAAATCGACGAGGCCGAGCGCGAACTCCTCGAAGCGGCCCGCCTCAGCCGCAAGTACGCGCCGCGGTGGACACAGGCCAACTTCTACTACCGCCGGCGCGATGCCGGCGAGTTCCGCCGCTGGGCCCGAGAGGCGCTCGCCATCTCCTACGGCGACCGCAGACCCTTGTTCGACCTCTGTTCCCGTCTTGGTCTTCCGCCGCGGGAAATCCTCGACCGGGTGATTCCCCCGCGCCGTCCGGTCGTGATGGACTATGCTACGTACCTCGCCGCGAATGGGGACCCGGAGAACGTCGAGCTGGTTGTGGAACTGGCGCGCGACGCCTTGAGTGAAGAAAACGACTATTTCCTCCACCATGCCGATCGGCTTCTGGACGCGTGGCGCTTCGCCCCGGCCCTTGCCGTCTGGAACGCGCTGTGCTCACGCGGCTTCGTTCCGTATGAGCCGCTCGATCGCGCTTCCGTAGTAACAAATGGATCGTTCTCGCCGTCGAGCCTCGGCCGGGGCTTCGACTGGCGCGTCGCGGGAGCGCCCGGCGTCTTTGTTTCCCCGGTTGGCCCCCACGGATGGAGCGTCTGGCTCGGCGGCAACCAGCCGGAGGAGTGCGAGTTGCTCAGCCAGTTCCTGCCCCTCGAGCCCGAATACTCTTACCGCGTCCGATTCCGCTACCGCGCGCGATCGTCGGATGACGCCGCCGACGGCCGCGCAACCGGTTTGGCCTGGGCCGTCTTCGACCGTAGCGGAACGCAGATTGGCGGCGCCGCGCTTCCGGTTTCTCGCGAAAGCCGCGAAGGCGATTTCACCTGCTCCACTCTGGCGGGCGAACCGGGCGTCCGCTTGGTCCTGGCATACCGCCGGCCCGCCGGCAGCGCGCGGTTCCAGGGCGAACTGGCGCTGGAGAGCCTGACAGCCGATCCGCGGAGATAGTTGATAACCTAGCGAACATGGTGTTGCGAATCCTGATCGCCGGCGCCCTTGCTCTTGCTGTGCCCGTTCACTTGGCGATCGCGGACGTAAAGGCGGGCCTCGCGGCCTTCGCCGGCGGCGACTATCCGAAAGCCCTCAAGGAGTTGACCCCAGCCGCCAGGTCCGGAAACGCGACCGCCCAGTTTACCCTCGGCTTCATGTACGCCGAAGGCCGCGGCGTTCCGCAAAGCGACGAGGAGGCGTTCAAATGGTACGCCATGGCCGCCAAGTTGGGCCATCGCGATGCGCAGTACGCCGTCGCTTACATGTACATGAACGGCAAAGGCGTCGGCGCGGACGAAACCGAGGCGGCGCGCTGGTACCGCATGGCCGCGGAAATGGGCCATTCCACCGCGCAATACGTAACCGGATACCTCTACTCGGTCGGTAAAGTCGTTCCGCGCGACGACAAGGAGGCTTTCGGCTGGTTCCTCAAGGCTGCCGAACAGAACCATCCGCTGTCCCAGTTGAACGCGGCGCTCTCTTACGCGGAAGGGAAGGGCGTCGAACGGAACGATGCCGAGGCCGCCAAGTGGTTCTTGCGCGCCGCGCAACAGAATAACGTCGAAGCGCAATACCGCATCGGACTGGCGTACCAGGCCGGCTCCGGCGTGACCCGCGACTACGCGCAGGCCGCCAAGTGGCTCCGCGCCGCCGCCGAGAAGGGCATTGACGATGCGCAGTACCAGCTCGGTCAGGCCTACGCCAACGGCCGCGGTGTTCACCAGGACGACGCGGAAGCGCTCAAGTGGCTCCGCGCGGCCGCCGATCAGGGGCACCAGGACGCCGCCTACAACGTGGGATTCGCATACGCCAATGGCAAGGGGGTCCGCAAAGACCTCGAAGCTGCCGCCTGGTGGTATCGAACCGCCGCCGAAAAGGGTCACCAGGGCGCGCTGTACAGCCTGCTGACCATGCTCGAGAGCGGCGCGCTCGTCCTGGGCGACGACGCGCAGGCCGCCGCCTTGTACCGCATGGCCGCCGCCAAGGGTCTCGCCCCGGCGCAGTTCAGCCTGGGACGCGCTTTCGCGGAGGGCAAGGGCGTCAGCAGGGACGACGAGGAAGCGTCGAAGTGGTTCCTCGCCGCGGCCGAGCAGGGTTACGTCCAGGCCCAATACAGCCTGGCCCTGGCCTACGCCAACGGCCGCGGCGTCGCCAAAGATCCGGCCGAGGCGGCCAAGTGGTATCGCGCGGCGGCCGAACAGGGGCACATGGAATCGCAACTGAACCTGGCGGAGGCATATTCGCGCGGGGCCGGCATACCGAAAGACGACCGGGAAGCCGTCGAGTGGCACCGCCGCGCGGCCGAGCAGGGATCGGCGGCGGCGCAGTACCGCCTGGGTTTTGCCTACGCCAATGGCGAAGGCGCGCCGCAGAGCGACAGCGAGGCGGTCTTCTGGTACCGCAAGGCCGCCGAACAGGGCTATCCCGAAGCCCAGAGCAACCTTGGGTTCATGTATTTCAACGGCCGTGGCGTTCCGCAGGACTACATTCAGGCGCACATGTGGACCAACCTCGCTGCTTCCTTCGGCGACGAGGTCGCCAAGAAGAATCGCGACGTGCTGGCCAAGGTGATGACGCCCGCGCAGCTTGCCGAGGCGCAGGAACTGGCTCGGCGATGGCAGGCCAAGGCGCCGGAAAGCCGGCACGCCGCGCAGGCGCCCGCGCCGGGAGTCGATCCCACTCTGACCGGGACTGGTTTCGTCGTGAGCCGTGAGGGACATGTTCTCACCGCCGGCCACGTCGTATCCGGCTGCAGGAACCTTCGCGTGCGGCTCGCCGACAACAACGAGTTGGTGAAGGTCGCGGCCGAAGATCCGTCCAATGACCTGTCTCTCCTGGGGCCAGTGGCATTTGGAGCTTCTCCGGTACGGTTCAACGAGAACGAGGCGCTCAGTCTCGGTCAGGACATCGTACTCGCGGCCTACCCCCGTATGGCGAGCGGCGCCCCGGCGGTTACTCTCGCAACGGGACGCGTTCGTGGAACGGTGGGACCTCGCGGAGACACCCGCCTGATGCAGATCACCGCCCGCGTGGCGCCTGGCGCCGGCGGAGCGCCCCTGCTCGACCGGGCCGGCAACGCCGTCGGTCTGGCCATCAGCGATGCCAGCCCCCTGCGCCCCCACGAGACGCCGGGCGCCGAGGTAGCTTTGAAAACCTCCGTAATACGACGGTTCCTGGACGGGGCCGGCATCCGCTACGCCGTCGCCCCCGGCGGATCGCCGCTCGATCTTGGCGTCATCGAGGACGCGGCCCGGCGGTCGGTTGTCCTGGTCGAGTGCTGGCGCTGACGCCCAGTCCCGGAGCCGGGGCCCCCTATCGCCGGCTGAACAGCCACAACACCAGAGACAGCACAAGGCTGATGACAATCGACGTCATCAGAGGGAAATAGAACGTCGTGTTCCTGCCCCTCACCACGATGTCCCCCGGCAGACGCCCGATCTTGAACGGCAACCGTCCGCCGTAGGTAAACAGCAGCCCGAACGCGACCAGGATCAGGCCCACGACGATAAGCATCCGCCCGAGCGTCACATCTCCAGATTACGCGCTCGCCCTCGGCTTCCGCGGACTCCGGCCATGGACGTCACCGCGGCCGAAAGGTCGGTATCCGCGGGTCGCGGGTCAATCACCTTGACGCCTGATCGTTAGATAGGCTCTCTCAAGCCTCCGCGTGTACTCCGAAGCGTCGCAGAACGGAGAACTGGTGAGTCGCTCCCCCAATTCGCGCCGCAGCCGGGCGAGTCCTGCGCGATCGGCCGCCAGCGATGCGGCTATCTTGATGTACGACTCCCCCGAATCGGCCACGCAGTCGCGCAAGCCGACTGCATTGAGAAGCGCCAGCCCTACCCGAGACACATGAAACGGACCTGCCTGCGTAACCACCGGAACTCCCGCCCACAAGCTTTCGCACGTGGTGGTCATCCCGTTGTAAGGAAACGCGTCGAGAGCGATGTCGACCTGCGCTACCACCCGCAGGTGCTCATCCAGCGGCCTCTGACCCACAAACCGCAGGCGTCCCGCCTCAACCCCGAACAGGTTCATCGTGCGCGTGATCCGCCGGCGGACGCTGATCGGCAGTTTTCGCTGTACCGGGTAAGCGTGGTGGAATACCATGCGCGATCCGGGAACCTCTGTCAGGATGTTCGCCCAGATCTCCAGTTGTCGATCGCTGATCTTGTGAAGACGGTTGAATGACCCGAATGTGATATGGCCGCGGGCTATGGCTGGGGATGGGGAAGAAGGAGGACTGGCCCGCGGAGGCTCGTAGCAGGCGAAGGCGCCATCCAGCCGGATCGGTTCTTCCGACATGTAACGCTCGGAACCCGGCGGGTCGGTGGCCCAGCTTCCGATGCGCGCGTCCATGCTGCGGAGACCTGTCGTACAAGGGTAGAGTGGATAACTCACGTGCGCGGCCCCGGTCTCCTCGGTGAACAACCCCACGCGCCGGGGATTAAAGTAGCCACCGGCGTCGATAAGGACATCGATGCGGTCCCTCCGGATTTGCATGGCCGCGTTGCGGTTATCCAAACCGGAGATGTCGCGCCATACGTCGGCGACGCCCCGAAAGACGCCCGTGTAGTAGTCCTCCTCCGCTACATCCGAATAACAGAAGACCCGAAATCGCCGCCTGTCGTGGTTTCGCACAATCGGCAGAAGAAAAAACACCTCCGGACCCGCGGCGAAAGCGCTTGACACATACCCGATGTGGAGCTGCCCGCTCCTCGCCCGGCGCCCGCCGGCCCTCCGGCGAGGCTCGGAAATCCGGGCCCCCTCTCGTAAATGCGCCTCACTTGGCTCCGGCCTGTGCCCGAACGCGTAAAGCAGCGTGGACAGGTAGCTCCCGCGTAGCTCGGGAGTCTCGGGCTGTAACTGAAACGCTCGCCGGAACAGTTCAACGGCCTCTTCCGCATATCCGGTGCAGGTGAGCGAGAGACCGAGGTTGTTCAGCGCCCCGACATAGTCCGGATATCGCGCGATCGATGCCCGATACAGCCGGATGCCGCGACTGACGTGTCCCTTGTGAACGGCCGCCTGCGCCGCGATCGCGAGCCTCCTGGCAGCTTCAAACCCCTGGCCCGCGCCGGCCACGTTCCGATCCTACTCCTCTTGCAGGGATCGCCGCTCCGTCAGCCTTGTGAGATCGTCGTCGATTTTTACGAAGTAGACGATATGCTCGTTGTGGTCGACGTGCACAAAAACAAACTTGCCCTCGTCCTCTCTCTTCCGTTGCACCACGGCGCTGCGATACCGGCCGTTATTCGCATTGAGCGGCGTCACTTCAGTTCCGCCGGACCGCTGTCGGATGTCCAAGCCGTCGGCGATCCTCACCTCGTAGGAATTCGAGCTGGTAAATCGGACGGCGAATTCGGCGTTTGCTGCGGGCGGAGTCATCGCGAGCACGCCTGCCCTTCTGGTCACCTTCGCGGTTTTGCTCTTGTTGCCTCGTGATTTCGATTTTCCTGTTCCGGTTAGTTCGTTCTTCATAACCTTTGCGATGATAGGCGATGTTGCTCGCCCTGGCAATAGCTTTTTTCTCCGGTTTGGCCCATGTTCACCCACCCCGTGCTTGGTAGCGAATGGATCGTCGCCGGCGCCATGCCCGGGGGCATGCTCCTCGCAAACGAAAGCGAGATTCGCGCGCTAAAGGGGACACACTGGGCCACGATTCTGCCCTTGCTGGCCGAGGGGCTTGAATTCGCCGAACTCGCCCGGCGGTTGCAGGGGCGTGTCTCGACCCGCCGCTTGAGCGGCCTGCTGCGTGAACTATCCGCGCAGGGGCTGGTTCACGAAGCATTCCAAGACATGCCTCGCGCCGAGCAGGCGTATTGGTCCCTCCTCGGAGTTAACATCCGGCGCGCCAGGTCTCACAGCGCGGACGTGGCCGTCGCTTCCGCCGACAAGACCGCTGCTCTTGAGCTGGCAGGCGCTCTATCGAGTCTGAACATCAAAGTGCGAGCCGGGGCGCCCAGGAAAATCGCGGTCGTTTCCGACTACCTCGACCCGGCTTTGGACCGGTGGAATTCGGAGGCTCTCCGTCGCGAAACTCCCTGGCTCCTCGTTCGCCCCTATGGCCGTGAAGTCTGGATTGGGCCGCTCTTCCACCCTGGCAAGACCGCGTGCTGGGCTTGCCTCGAGCGCCGCCTCCGGCAGAACGGTTGGACCCGCGCCGCATCCGTCGCCGCGTTGCCGGGGACCGTCTCCGGCGCACTGCATTTCGCCGCGGCGCAGGCCGCCCGCTGGATCCTCACCGGCGCCAACGAGCTGTTGGCCGGCGCCATCCTGTCCTTCGACACAGGGTCGTGGCGCGCGGCGCGGCGCATGGTCGCGAGATGGCCGCAGTGCCCTGCCTGCGGTCCCCTCCGCCGCCGTGGCCCCAGAGTGTCAGGTCTTGCGCTCGATCGGCACGTCGGCCGCGTTACCGGACTTGTCACCGCGGTCGAGGTAGCCGAAATTGCGGATCGCTTGTTCGTCGCCCGTGGCGCGCTCGCGCGCGTCCTTCATAAGGACCGGTCCGGATCGCTTTCTCTCAACCGCCGCATGCCGGTCGCGGGTCAGGGCAGTAGTGCGTCCGCTGCCCGCGCAAGCTGCATCGGGGAGGCGGTGGAGCGGTATTCCTTGATGTACCACGGCGATGAACCTTTGCTCTCGGCTTCTGAGGTCGGCTTGCGCCGTAATTTCCACTCTTTGAGCCGCCTCCTTTGCTTCAGTGAGAACCAGGTGAAATCGCGTGCGAGCTGGAATCGCCGTCACGGCGGATTCCACCGGGTCCCCGAGCCTCTGGAGCCCGCTGCACCAATCGAGTGGATGAGCGCCCGCTCCCTCATGACCTCACGCCGGAGTCTGGTCCCCGCCGCGTACTGCCTGCTCGGCTACGGCGCCTCCTACTGCATCGCCGACGCCAATGGATGCGCCGCCGGACCGGATTCGGCTTCAGCTACGCTCAACGCCCTGCTCGAATTGATCGAGCGGGATTCCGTGGCGATCTGGTGGTACAATCGCGTCCGCCTCCCTCGGGTGTCCGCGCCCGATGTCGAAGCCGCGTTTGGCTCGGCCTTCCCGCAGCGGGTCCTGAAACTCATCGACATTACCTCCGATATTCGGGTGCCCGTAGTGGCGGCCGTCTCCGCGGGCCGCAACGGCGGGAGCACCGTGATTGGCGCGGCGGCGCATCCGGACCTACATGAGGCGGCCCGCAAGGCGGCGGCCGAGGCTTCGATGTTGAGTCTTTCTCTCCCCGTTCGGCGTCCACGCCCGGCGCCTTCCACCCCCGAGGAACGCGCTCTCCGGCGTTGGTGGCGCTCGGCCTCGTTGGACAACCAGGCTTACCTGGTTCCTTTGCGTCAGGCCCACGTCGCGACGCCCGCCTCACGCCCGGAAACGGCCGCGACATTGCTTGATCGTTGCCTTCGCCGGCTCGAAAAATGCGGCCTCGATGCCCACTGGTTGGATCACACCCGTCCTGAGGTGGGAGTTCCAGTCGTCCGGACCATAGTCCCGGGATTGCGGCACCCCTGGGCTCGTTTCGGCCCCGGCCGGCTCTATGACGCGCCTGTGCGGCTCGGTTGGCGCCGCCGGCCTCTTTCCGAGTCGCAATTGAATCCGTACCTGTTTCCCTGGTAGCGGGAATCTATTGCATTCCGAGCTTCATCAAGAGCGTCGTGAAGCGGCTGTCCGCCCGCAACGGAGCCAAAGCGGGATAAACGTTCATCAGCGACAAAAACCCGTCGTATTCGTCGTATGCCCGGTACAACCACTGGAATGCTGCCTCGCGATCGTTCGCGGCCGCATAGACGATCGCGATGTAGGACGCAGGGGAGCGATGGACCTCGTGCGCTTGCTTCAACTCCTCGGCCGCTTTCAGCGCCTCAGCCGCGTTCCCCCCTATGGCTGCCAGCTCGCCCCTGGTCCTTATCCCCACGGCGCTCCGGAGAACCTGGAGAGAACTGCGGTGGTACTCTTTCCAGGCCTCGTCCAGCCGTCCGGTGCGCGCCAGGATCAGCGCCGTCAGCAGATGCGCGAACGAATGGTCCGGCTCCTGTTCCAGTAGCCGCTTGCACTGTTGCAGGGTGGCAGCCTGATCCCCGCTGTACCACAGCGCCACCGTCAGGCTGTTGTGGGCCGGTATCGAAACCGGATCCAACTCCACCGCGCGTCTGGCGTGCTGCAGGGCCCCGTCGAAGCGGCGAAGCTTCGCGAGCGTATACGCATACCATTGGTGTCCAATCACCAGGTTAGGATCGCGCGCCAGGGCCGCTTCCAGCAGTTCCAGCGCTCGATCGAACCGCCGTTCATACAGGGCTGCTATGTAACCCGAGATCGCCATCCCTTCGGCCGACTCGGGATCGCCGGCCATGCCCTTTTCCACCGAAAGCTTTGCTTTGAGAAGTACGTCGGCCGGCGGCGCAAGATTGAGTTCCGCCAATACCACGTAGATCGTCGCCAGCGTGAAGTGCATGTCCGGCCGGCCGGCATCCAGCGCGACGGCTTTCTCCAGGTATTCCCTCGCTTTTTGGACGCTTTCCTCGGTCCTCTTATTGAAGTGCAGCCGGCCCAGAAGCGCGTACTCGTAAGCCTTCGGATCCACCGGGCGCGATGCGGCCGCCACCCCGGCAAGACGCAGACTCAACCTTCCTGCAACGAATCCGGCAACATCTCTCTGCGCTTCCGCCAGTTGGTCCTCCCGCCGCTCAAACGCCTGCGACCAGATCTGCACGCCATCCGACGACACCATCCGGACGATGATCCGGATCCGGTTCCCATCCCGCCGGAACGATCCTCCGATGAACGCATCCACGGCGAACCTCTTAGCCAGGGCTTCCCCGTCCAGACCCTGCCGGGCGAGCCGGAACGAAGACTCCCTCGCGATCACCTGAAGCTGTCCGGTCGCCGTTAACGCGTGTATCAATTCCTCCGCGATCCCGTCTCCGATATGCTGATCCAACCCCTCTCCGACCGTCTCAAACGGAACCACTACCAGGCTCCTGACCGGCGAAGCGGAACTCTTCCGCTGGACGAAGTTCCACGGGAAAAACAGAATGCCGAGCGCCAGCGAGACCAGCAGGATCAACCCGGCCACCCACCACCGCCGTCTCTCCATTCCCCCTGGCATCAAAGCCGCCGCCACTTCCGAGGCGTCGCTGAACCGTTCCTCCGGGTTCACCGACAGGCATTTCCGCACCGTCGCCAGCCAGCGACCTCGGAATTCAGGCGGTAGCCGTTCAACATCTATCTGGTTGTCCGCCCTCCGTGGGGAACCATCCTCAAAGAGCCTCCTTCCCGCTGCCATCTCGTACAGCACAACCCCTAAGGCGTAGACATCGGTCCGCGGTGAGACAGCGCCCCCCTGCAACTGCTCGGGCGCCATATACGCCGGCGTGCCTCCACGCCTGGAAACGATCCCGCCGGTGGCATCGGGCGCCACAGCCCGCCTCATCTGATGCGCAACGCCGAAGTCCGTAATCACCGCCCGCGTGGCTTCCTCTTTCTCCAGCAGAATGATGTTGGCCGGCTTGAAATCCAGGTGAACGATGCCCTCCTGGTGCGCGTGGCCCAAACCGTCGCAAAGCTGGATCGCGATCCGAAGGCATTCCTCGTGCGGCATCCTCCGCCTGGAGATCCGCTCGGCCAGCGTTTCGCCGGACAGCATCTCCATCGTGAGGAACGCCGTCGGTCCCTCGGAGAACAGGTCGTGGACCCGGCAGACGTGGCGTGAAGCGACCTTGCGGGCGCGGCTTACCTCCGCCGCAAACTGGTCCAAAAATGAGCTGTCGGCCCGAATATCTCCCCGAATTGTCTTTAGGGCCACCGTCTCCCGGAGCTTGTGATCGTACGCTTCGTAGACCTCGCCCATTCCCCCGCGTGCGACAAAACGGACCACCGCGAAGCGCTCGCACAACAAATCGCCGCTACGGAAAACCGGCTTCTCTTCAAGGTTTTCGAACCAAGCTGGCCCCGTCTGGTCGAGAAATCCGATCGTTTCATGTTGCGCCAGGAGCCCCATCAGCGATTCCAGCTCCTCGCGCGACTTGCAGACGTGGTTCAAGAACTCCCGCCGTTTTGAAATGGGTTGCTGAATCGCCTGGTCGAATAGTTCTTTCGCGCGATCCCAGTCGTCGGACGCCATCTATCGTCCAATCTGCTGGTACAGCCAGGCTCGAGCCACGTTCCAGTCACGTTTCACGGTCCTGACCGACACGTCAAGGTACTCCGCAATTTCCTCCTCGGTCATTCCGCCGAAGAACCGAAGCTCGACCACCCGGCACTGCCGGGCATCCAACCGTGAGAGGCGTAATAATGCCTCATCAAGGGCCAACATTTTTTCCGCGTCTACGTACGGCGCCGTAAAGTCCGGAATCTCGATCTGGTGTGCGCCCGCTCCGCGTTTCTGGGCCAGTTTGGCGCGGGCGCGGTCGACCAGGATCCGCCGCATCGCCTGGGCCGCGACATTGTAAAAGTGCCCTCGATTCCGCCAGGTTCGGTCGTCCTTCGCCAGCCGCAGGTACGCCTCGTTCACCAAGGCTGTCGGTTGCAGCGTATTCTGGCGTTCTCGGCCCATGTGTATTCGCGCGATGCGCCGCAACTCCGCGTACACCAGCTCATACAATCGTTCCGCTGCCTGCGGCGACCGCCCGCCGGCTTGAGCCAGCAGCGCCGTGATTTCGGTCTCCTCCGCATCCATAGGGCCTCGCCTGAAAGACTAGGCCCATTCTAGAACATCCTCCTCGTACTCCTGGCGCGGCGCCGGCTGGGACGATGCGACTGCTTTTTACGGCGCGGTCTTTCGAGTGCTCGGCCCACTCACTGCCCTCGACGGCTTTCCCGGCGGACGCGTCCAGGCGCGCACGGCGGGAGAGACGCTGGAAGGCGGTCCCCGGCTGACGGACCTGCGTCGCGCTCTCGACAAGCTGTTTTCCTGAGGTTTGATACAATCGGTTTGCGTACCTGCGCGGGCCGTCTCTCCGCGGCTTCCGCTTCGTAAATCTCAGCGAGGGAATCCAGTTATGAGTCAAGATACGTATCCTCCAAGCGCCGACTTTGTCTCGAAAGCTCACGTTTCCGGCATGGAGGCGTACCAGGCGCTCTATGAACGGGCCGAAAAAACGCCAGAAGATTTCTGGGCAGAGTTGGCCGAAAAGGAGCTGTTCTGGTTCCGGAAGTGGACGCACGCCTTCGAGTGGCATCCGCCCTTCGTGAAGTGGTTTGTCGGCGGGACAACGAACGCTTCCTACAACTGCCTGGACCGCCACCTCGCAACGCCCCGCAAGGATAAGCTCGCCATCATCTGGGAAGGCGAACCGGGCGACCAGCGCGCCATCACGTACCAGGAACTGCACCGGTTGGTGTGCCGCTTTGCCAACGTCCTCAAAGCGCGCGGATACAAAGCCGGCGACCGCGCCATCATCTACATGCCCATGATCCCGGAACTGCCGGTCGCCATGCTGGCCTGCGCCCGCCTGGGCATCATGCACAGCGTGGTGTTCGGAGGGTTTTCCGCCGAAGCTTTGAAAGCGCGCATTCAGGACCTGGACGCGACGGCGGTGATTACGGCGGACGGAGGATGGCGGCGCGGCAAGGAAGTGCGGTTGAAGGATGCCGTCGATGAAGCGCTGGTGGATTGTCCCGGCGTCCGCGATGTGATCGTTTGCCGCCGCACCGGCAGCGATGTGCCGATGCAGGAAGGCCGGGATCTCTGGTGGCACGAACTCGAGCAGGGCGTCAGCGACGACTGCCCCGCCGTGGAACTCGACGCGGAGCATCCTTTGTACGCCCTGTATACATCGGGCACCACCGGCCGTCCCAAGGGAATCCTCCACACCACGGGCGGTTACCTCCTGCAGACCACGATGACCATGAAGTGGGTCTTCGACCTGAAGGACGAAGACATTTACTGGTGCGCCGCCGACATCGGCTGGGTCACCGGCCACAGCTACATCGTCTACGGCCCGCTTTCTGCCGGCGCCACCAGCGTCATCTATGAAGGAGCGCCCGACACGCCGGCCTGGGACCGCTGGTGGAGCATGGTCGAGAAATACAAGGTCAATATCCTCTACACTTCACCCACCGCCATCCGCGCGCTGCTGCGTCAGGGCGACGAGTGGCCCAACAAACACGACCTGTCGAGCCTCCGTCTGCTGGGTTCGGTCGGCGAGCCGATCAATCCCGCCGCCTGGGAGTGGTACCACCGCGTCGTCGGCAAGAGCCGCTGCCCCATCGTGGACACCTGGTGGCAAACCGAGACCGGATCGATTCTCATCGCCCCCATGCCCGGCGCCGTCCCGCTCAAGCCGGGTTCCGCCACTCTTCCCATGCCGGGCGTAATCGCCGATATCGTCGATCTGGATGGAAAGCCTGCCCGCGCCGGCCAGGAAGGCTACCTCATCATCCGCCGTCCCTGGCCGTCCATGATCCGCACCATCTGGGGCGACCCCAAGCGCTACGAAGACCAGTACTGGAGCCGCGTCCCCGGCGCGTACTTCACGGGCGACGCCGCCCGCCGCGACGAAGACGGCTACTTCTGGGTGCTCGGGCGAGTCGACGACGTCATGAACGTCAGCGGCCACCGCCTCAGCACGATGGAAGTGGAATCCGCGCTGGTGAAACACCCCGCAGTCGCCGAAGCGGCCGTCGTCGGAAAGCCCGACGAACTGACCGGGCAGGCGGTATGCGCCTTCGTCACCCTCAAGGGCGGCGGCTGGGACTACGACAACCTGGGCAGCGAGCTTCGCGACTGGGTCGGCCACGAAATCGGCAAGTTCGCCCGGCCGGCCGAAATCCGCTTCACCGACGCGCTCCCGAAAACCCGCAGCGGAAAAATCATGCGCCGCCTTCTCCGGGAAATCGTGACCACCCATTCGGTCACCGGTGACGTTACCACCCTGGAGGACTTCACCGTCGTGACCAAGCTGTCCGGGTAGGAGTGTTCGAAATCTCCTACGCGCTCGTCCCAGGGTCAGCCTGATCGATGGCGTCCCACCGCGGGTCGCGAAGCGCCGCGTCGATTTCCATCCCCGCCAGGCGGCTGGTCCGGCGAAACTCGGGAAGAGACGACGCCCAAGCCTCCAGTTCACGGCAGAATTCGGGCGGCCAGTCCGGGTAGCCCTTCAGCCGTCCATAGCACTGCTTCAGCCGTTGACCAGCCGCGCCTGATGTGTTTTTCATCTGGTCGTACAGTGCCTGCTTGAGAGCATACGGGTCGGCGCCCGCGCAAACGAGGTAGCGGCCTAGCTCGCGCGTCAGACGGATTCTCGCGGCCTCCAACTGCTGCTCCATCGCCCCTTGCTGGCGGGCTCGAGCCTGATCGGTAAGGCGGCCTGTCTCATTGCTGGCTTCCTCCAGAGCGCAAATCAGGCAGTCATGCCAGGATGCCGGATCGGGCAGTCGTCCGTCCCATTTCTCGACCATGGCCGAAAGTTGCTTGATCGACTGGATGCGGGTCCGAGATTCAGGTCCTACCCAATAAGCAACCGAGGCGCGAAAAGCGTCCTCCTGGTGCGAACCGATCACGAGCGGCAGCCGCTCGCCAGCGCGCATTAGCCCATTCACAATGCTCCGGAGCTTCCCATCGTACGGGCTCAGCGGGCGCAGCGATGGGTCCTTTTCCATCGCCATAAATGAAGCCCCGAATCGCGTCCGCGGGAAGCCGTTTCCCGCAACCGAGTAAGCGTCCAGGTACCTGTCCTTTTTCACGGTGAAGCCCAGATCCGGCCCGAGCAGCGACAGCGCTCGTCTCAGGTCGTCGAACTCGCACGCGGCCCCCTCCGCGGCGGAGGCGCCCGCTTCGCTCTCCATGTAGGTTTCGATGGCGAGTGGATCCGCCTCCAATTCGGTCGCCGCCGCTTCAAGGGCGTTCGGGTCAACCGGCTGCTCACCGCGCAGCATCCGCCGCGCCACAGCCAACACCGGTTGCATCGCGCCCACGAAGTGCACGAAGAGGCCACATCGCCTCCGCAGCGTCTGATACACCCGTTCATCGACGCTATGCTTCAAGAATAGGTTGACCACCAGAACCTGCTCGCTCTTCTGGCCAATTCGGTCGATGCGCCCGATCCGCTGCTCGACCTTGCTCGGGTTCCAGGGCAGGTCGTAATTGATGAGAGCGCCCGCAGCTTGAAGATTCAGGCCCTCGCTCGCTGCGTCCGTGCACACCAACACTTGGATCGTCCGGTTCTTCAGTGCGGTTGTTATATCCGCCTTGGTGACTGTCTTCCAGTGATCGTCTTCCCAAATCTGTCCGCCGTCTCCGCTGTAGCAGGCCACGGCGCTGCCGTAGAAGGGGAGCAGCGAATCTCGTAAGTACTCCATCGTATCGATGTATTCGGTGAAGACCAGCACCGACCTGCCGTCGTCTGTTATGAGCCGCAGCTCGCGGAAGAACACTCCGAGCTTCGAGTCCTTATGCTCCAGCGCCCGAAGCTTGCCGAGCAGCCGGTCCACATCCTCAAGTTCCTTCCGGGCCGCCGCCGGGCTCTGCGGAACGGAGGCCGACACCCTTACGGCCCCTTCGCCCTCAGGCAGTTCGTCGGGATCAAGAAGTTCGGGTACGTCTTTTGAAGCCAACCACTGGTCGAACGCATGCTGCTTCGATGCTTGGAGCAGCGCCTCGCGGCGGCGTTCCAAGCTGCGCTCCAGTGCGCGCGGTGAGCTGGAAGCCCTCCGCCGATACACGGTCATGACAAATCCCTTACCCGGCTTCTCCTGTTCCAGCTCCTTGAACCTGCGTTCGATGTACTTGCTAACCTCGTCGTAGACATCGCGCTCAGCCTGGTCCTCATAGTCGAACTTCTGATCGCGAACATCGCGATCCGGCGGCCTGCCGTCCAAAAGGCCCATACTGTAGTACTTACGCAACGTGGCGCGCGTATTTCGATGCATGCGCCGGGATAATGGCGAGCCCTCCCTCAACCAACGCGCATAGTCCAGCCGCTGCGTCGGAGGCACGAACGCAATCAGTTTCTGCAAGTCACTGGCGCTCAGTTTCCCGTACGTATCCAGCGGTGGGGGCGGGAATCCACGGTCGGCCGCAACCAGCGCCGCCACTTTTTCCGCCTGATCCAGTGGACAGAACCCATTCTGCACCGCCGAGATTGACTCGTAGAAGTTGCGGACCACGGAAAACTCCGATAGCCAAAGGCCGCCTTCGCCGAGGACGGCAAGCAGATCCCATGGCTCCCAGGGGTGTGTCTGCATTGGCGTTGCGCTCAGCAGCAGGATGCCACGCGCCTTCTTTCTCAGTTGAAGCTCGCGCAACAGGTTGAGCAGCAGCGTCGGAGAATTATACTCGCCTTCCTCCTGTTCCTTCCGTCGAGCCGCGTGCGCCTCGTCCAGCAGCACCAGGTCCCACGGGCTTGACTGCAAAACGACCGTGAGATTTCCCTCCGTCCGGGCTGTCTCGCGGCTCAGTAGGAGGAAATCCTGCTTCAGCGCCTCGGTGAAGTCCGCCGCCTTCGATTCGCGCCCATCCGGCCAGACAAGCGTGTTGAGCCCTTCTAGGCGGGGAAAGATGAGGCCACCCTTCTCCCGCAACTCCGCCTGCCACTGCTTCGACAGGCCTGCCGGCAATAAGATTAAGACTCTCTGCACTCCGCGCCCGGCCAGGAGCCGCCGCAACACCAGGATGGCCTCAATCGTCTTCCCCATCCCGACCTCATCGCACAGCAACCGGCCATCCGGCCATGCCGCCGCCGCCTCCGAGACGACGCGCTGCTGATGCGGCCACAGCGATACCATGGCCGCCGCGTCGCAGTTCGGACCGCCGCCGGGAAAGAACGGCGCTTCAAGGAGAAATTGCCAAACCATGGCGGCCTTCTGCCTCGCAGCAGCATTCGTTGGCTCTTCCAATGGAGACTGTTTAGGCGCAAACTTGATCAGCTTCAGCCGCACTGCTTCGGGCAGTGGATAGGTGGCCACGGAGGGATGGGTCTGGCGCCAGAGCAACTCGAACTTTTTGGAGAAGTTATCGAATCGGGCAGGGTCCTGGGTCCGAGTGGAAACCTCCAGCTCTTCGTAGTTTGCGGCCAGGCCCTGCGCCGTCTCATTACCGCTGCCGCTGAAAATGACCGACTCGCCTTCCCGGTCCGTCGCGATGCCAAACTTCGCATGAACAATTCCCGATCCGCTTCGCATAACGCCGACCTGGATATCCAGGTAGCCCGCCCGATAAAGCCACGCCAGGAGTTCCAATCGCTGCTTCTCCAGGATGTCCTTCGGCGTCCTCAACCGCGTTAGCAGGACAGATTCGAGCTGAGTCAGATCCCCTGTCTCCGTCAATGCCCGAACGTCATCGGCATCGAGCTCTTCGTTTACCACTAGCCGGATCGCGGGGCGCTTCGCTGCGTCCCCCATCGCGATCAGGTTTTGGATCAGCTTGCCGAAGCCGCGAGCGGCGGCTGCCAGCACGGAGCTGGAAAAATACGCGCACGACCGGTCGTACCCGACCGCGGATGCGAGCATCGGGATGTAAAGCTCTTCGAGCAGCGACGGATCAGGCCCCTCAATGAAACGCTTCCACTCCCGGTCTTTATAGCTGCCAAGGTCTGGCAAAGCCGTCGGAGCAGCCACGGTTCACTCCTCTTCTTCCTCTTCCGGCTCTTCCTCGTCGTTCGTTTCGAGGATTTCTTCTTCCTCGTCAGCCGCAAACGCAAAGGCCGCTTGTGGTGGCGGCGCCTCAACCCACTCCGGCGGCGTGATGCCGAATACCGGCTCCAGTAGCGCATGCCAAGCCCGGAACTCGGGGAAGTGCGCAGCGGGTGAGTTCTTGCCGGTCTCTTTCCAGAGAGCCCTTGGCGCGCCTTTGGCGAGAGCTTCCATCAGCCGGGCCACGGCCGATTCCCTAGTCCAACCTTGCTGCCGAACCAGCGCTTTCGCCGACCCAATTCCGGCATTGCCGCCACCCGCTTCCAGGTATCTCAACGCGAGCGCGTGACAGGCATCGATCGTGGTCCGGAAAGTCGGGTCATTGGGATGGACCTGAAGAATGTCCGCCTTCTTGCGCCGTTTCCTGTTCGGGATCTCTCCCAACAGGTCCATCACCACTTGTTCCCGTTTCACTGGCTCTTTGCGCCGCCGGTCCTTAGCGGAAAGCATGAAGATCTTGTCGCCTTTCTTGGAAACTAACCCTGCTAGAATCAGGCGATCCACATCCATTCCTGCCGCGTTGCCCAGCAGCTTTGCCTCGTTGAACCGGAATTCAGCGGCGCCCATTACGTCCCAGCACAACAACGCAAACCGCCCCTCCGGCTCAACCCCGTCCAGCCCCCGCTCTGCCAACTGCTCAATGCGCCATTCGCTAACCGCATCGGAGGCTTCCTCGATTGCGCGATCCACGCCAATGGGTTCACCTGTGTCGAGTCGGACTTCATCGTGTCGGCTGTACACCTCCATGGCAGGTCCAAATGATCCAACCAACTGGTCAATCGCATTGAGACCCTCGCCCTTCAGGCGCTCCGCGGCTCCGCGCGCTCGATCGCGGATCTCCGCGCGCATCTGAGGGCCGAAGTACCCAGTGCCCGCCCGTGGTGCGCGCTTCCGCGCTACAAGTACAACGGTGCTCTGTGCTGCGTTCTTTCTAGCTTGGTGAAGACTGTGTTCGCTCTCCGTCTTCACTGGCCAGGTCGCTGTGATCGAAAACCCCCCCGCGATCAGCGACGTAAACAGAGAGACCCAAGCTTCCTGCTTCTTGTGGGTGAACATGACCGTGAGAACGCCGTCATCCCGCAAGATACGCCGCCCCTCGGTGAAAACTTCCGTCATCAGTCGTTCGTAAAATACCCGCGCACATGCCCTGGCAACTTTCGCCTTACTCTTCCCACCGTCCCTGTGCCTTGCGGGATTTACCACTGCTTCTTTGTCGTGCTCACACAGGTATCTGGAAAACCACTCTGGCCTTCGGTGTCCTTGAGTTCGCTTGAGCCAAACATAGAAAAAATCTGCCAACTCTGAATATTGGACGTTGTCTGCGTAGGGGGGGTCCACGACAAGAGCCGTGATTGATGCATCGGCAATATGAGCTAATGTGCTTGCCGATCCGAGGCTAATTTCAATTCGCGGCGCGTTCGAGTCTCTGCAAAGCTTGGTAAGGTCCTCATAGGCCGACGCCACATTATCGATAACCCACTCCAAACCGGATCCGGCATTGCAGGGCGCCATCTCCGAGAAAGCCGTCTTGAATGAAAAATCGTGACGCTGGAAAAGGTGCTTCGCTATTCCCCGAGTACTTTCCC
>JAHCHE010000012.1 GCA_026129905.1 Bryobacteraceae bacterium
TCGCGGGATCCGCGCAAAGTAACGACCCAAGGAGAGCTACGGCGGCATCAGGTCACCGAAATACCGCCGATCCAGCCGCACATCACCGAGTATCAATTGCCCCATGTGGTGTGTGGCCACTGCGGAAAGACCACCCGTGAGCCGCTGCCGGAGGAACTCGCCGGACACTTTGGACCGCAACTGGCGGCGCTGATCGCCTATTTGACCGTGGTCTGCCGTCTGCCCCGGCGGGTGGTGGAAGCGCTGTTGGCGCAGGTTCTGGGAATCCAGATCAGTTTGGGCAGTACGCAGAAGTGCTGGGAAGAAGCCAGCCAGGCCGTGGCCGTCCCGTGCCAAGAACTGGAACGGCAATTGAGGGATGAGCCGGTACTCAACGCCGATGAGACCGGCTGGCGGACCAATGGCGCTAAACGCTTCCTGTGGGCCTTCGTCGCGGCGCGTTACGTGGTCTACACGCTGGCGGCCACCCGCAGCAGCGAGGTGCTGATCCGCCTGCTGGGCCCCGTGTTCCAGGGGATCCTGTGCAGCGATCGGTTCAGCGCCTATTTGAAGTATCACCAAGGCAGGGGTCAGTTCTGCTGGGCCCACCTGAAGCGGAATCTCTTGGGCATCGTGGCGTTCACCAAGTCGACGGCAGTGGAGCGGTTCTGTCGCGACGCGCTGGCGCAGCATGCCCGGCTATTCCGGCTGTGGCACAAGTTCCGCGGCGGGCACATCGATCGCCGCCAACTGTACCTGCGATCGATCCCCATCCAACAGCGGATCTTCGCGTTGGCCGAGCGGCATTTGGACAGCCCGCACCGCGAGGTCCGCAACCTGGCCTCGGCTCTTTTCTGGTACAACGACCGGTTGTTTACCTTTCTGGACGAAGAAGGCGTTGAGCCGACCAACAATAGCGTGGAACGGGCGCTCCGCACGGGTGTGCAGTGGCGCAAGATTTGCTTCGGCAACCGCAGCGCCGCCGGCGAGTTCGCCACCGCTCGCTTGTTGACCGTCGCCGAAACTTGTGATCTCCAACAGCGCAACACCCTAACCTATCTCTCGGGGCTGGATGCCGGCTACTTTCTGTACGCGAGCCAAACGGCGCTTCCGACGGCATACCGGTGACGATTCTCACTGCGATCGGATGGCCGCGGTCAGACATCTCAGAACGGGCGCCAGCTCGTTACACGCGTTCTCGAGTTCGCGCAGTCGTTCCACCCCCTTGGGATCCGCCAGTATTTCCCTCAGAATGACGTTCGCTTCCTCCTGGCTCACGCGCAGACCCTGAGCGGCCAACTGCGCCTTCAGAGCGGCGGCGTTTGTTGCCGCGGCGGATGCCATACCGCGTGCTGCCATCGACGGCGCGTGAAGGCTGCCGACGACAACCGCTACGCGCGCCACTACCTTGGCCAATTGGCCCAATGTCAGCTCGGGAACTCCTCCGGCGCCCTTTATTACTCTTCCCAGAAAGAACGCCACGTCCTCCGCCGTCACCCCGTTGGGTAGGTTCACCAGGAATTCCTTCGCCGATGTCAGCATGAGCCTTCGGAACAACTCGGGGTAACGTCGCCGGACTTCCAGCAATGTCCTGAGCGCCGCCGGCGCCTTCTGGAGCGCGCTATCGAACTCCTTCTTATGGGCGGAATACAGCAGCCCCACCTTCGCCGCCGTCAATCCGAGCATGCCGTACCACGGCACGAAGATCCCGGTTAGCAGCGCGATCTCAGCTTTGGCCAAGTGGACCATCGGCATCGCCCGCGCCGCCCCGGCGCTCATCGCGTTGAGGTATTCCCCGCGGACAAACAGCGCGGTCCCCTCTTCGTAGAGCCGATCGTCCACCGCGTAGTAGACTGTCATCGGGCTTGGATAGACCAGAATCTTCCGGTTGCTGAAGATCGTGCCGGGCCGCAGTTCCACATCGCCTAACGAACTGCGAACGGTTATGGTAGGCGCGGTCGGCATGACCTTCGCGATGCATTCCACGGCCTGCCTGCCGGTGGAAAGTAACTTCGGTCCATTCATCTTGCGTCGCTCCGCTCTGGATTGGAATCCTGCAATCGGAAGTTCAACGTACACGTCTCGCGCCAGGATGGGGGTAGCAACGAGCCTCTTGGCGAGCCGATTGAAAATAAGAGGTTGGAATCTCCAGGGCTTCGCGGCGAGCGCCCCTTGCGCTCACGAGGTACAACTCAATCGATAGTGCGCACTATCGTTTCCGATAGCATATCTGAAGCGGCGGGACCGCCTATCTCACCGCCGCCAGCACCTCTTCCACCGGCGGCTTGCCCCGTTTGCCGTACGCGATCGTACCCTGCGGGTCGATGACGTAGACGGTCCGCTTTACAATCAGCCCCGACGCCTTGTACAGCTTCGCCACGCGCTGGCTGTCGTCCACAAGCAGGGGAAACGGAAACTGGTGCTTCTCCCGAAAGCCGGCGTGCTTCTCCGCGAGCCCGGGATTGACGCCATACACCACCGCGTTGCGCGCGAGGACCTGCTCCCATTTGTCGCGGAACTCGCAGAGCTGCTTCGTACACACCGGCGTGTTGTCGCTCGGATAGAAGACCAGCACGACGTTCTTACCGCGCTGCTGGTTGAGGATGAAGACGTTGCCCTTCTCGTCCCGGCAGATGAACGGCGGCGCCGGCGTGCCCGGCTTCAAAGGTTCGGAAAACAACCATGCGAACATAGAAGATCGACAACAGAAGAATATACCGATGAGGGAACTAGCTCTGCAAGCGCTCGACGCCGCCGTCTCGCTCGGCGCCTCCTACGCCGACGTTCGCGTCGCCCACGTCCGAAACCGAGCCCTCTCCACCAAGAACGGGCGCGTTGGCCGCGTCGCCGCCGCGGAGTCCACCGGCGCCGGCATTCGCGTGGTGGCCTCCGGCGCCTGGGGCTTCGCCGCCTCCGACGACTTGACGCCCGCCGGCCTGAACGCCGCGGCCCGCTTGGCGGTGGACATCGCCCGCGCCGGCGCCGCCGCCGCGCACGCGGAAGTCGTTCTCGCTCCCCAGGACGCCCATGTCGCCGAATGGGTCTCGCCCTGCCGCATCGATCCGTTCTCCGTCTCCGTCGAGACGCAGCTCGCCGAACTGCTGCGCGTCGACGCCGGACTCCGCGCGAATCCCGGCGTCACGCTCGCCGAAGCGTCCATGGAATTCACGCGGGACCACCAGGTCTTTGTCTCCTCTCTCGGCAGCGTCATCGACCAGACCCGCACGTTGTCCGGCGCCGGCTACACGGCCCACAGCTTTCAGGACGACGAAATCCAGCAGCGCTCCTACCCCAACTCGTTCGGCGGCCAGCACCAGCTCAAGGGCTATGAACTCATCGAAGAGCTGGGCCTCGCCGACAACGCCGCCCGGGTTGCCGAAGAAGCCGTCGCGCTCCATTACGCTCCGCAGTGCCCCCAGGGGAGATTCCACCTCATCCTCGGCAGCGGCCAGCTTGCGCTCCAGATTCACGAATCCATCGGCCACCCGATCGAACTCGACCGCGTGCTCGGCTCGGAAGCCAACTACGCCGGCATGAGCTTCCTGACGCTCGACAAGCTCAACCGCTTGCGTTACGCCTCGGAGATCGTCAACGTCGTCTGCGACGCGCGCCCGGAGCACGGTCCCGGCCTGGGCACATTCGCCTTCGACGATGAAGGCGTCCCCTCCCAGTGCGCGCCCATTGTCACCGCCGGCCTGTTCACCGGCTATATGACCTCGCGCGAAACCGCCGCTTCCATCGGGGCCGCGCGATCCAACGGAACCATGCGCGCCAGCGGTTGGAACCGTATTCCGCTCATCCGAATGACCAACGTCAGCCTGCAGCCCGGCGCGCAGCCGCTCGACGAAGTTTTCGACGTCGATCGCGCCATTTACATGGAAACCAACCGGAGCTGGTCCATCGACGACAAGCGCTACAATTTCCAGTTCGGCTGCGAGATCGCGTGGGAAATCCGCAATGGCAAGCGCATCCGCATGCTGAAGAATCCCACCTACAGCGGCATCTCGACCGAGTTCTGGAATTCCTGCGACGCCATCGCCGGCCCTCGGCACTGGACCCTCTGGGGCGTGCCCAACTGCGGCAAGGGGCAGCCCGAACAGGTCATCGGCACCGGCCACGGCGCCAGCCCGGCGCGCTTTCGCGACGTCGCGATCGGGGGAGCGTACGCATGAACCGGTCCGAGTTGCTCACCCAGGAATGTTGTCACGATGTCTTCGAACAGGCCCTCCGCGCCGCCCGCGCCCGCGGCGTGCCCGACTTCGAAGTCACCTTGCGCGCGCACGCCGCCGCCCTCACCCGCTTCGCCAATAACGTCATCCATCAGAACGTGGCCGAGTCCATGGTGGAACTCGAGGTTCGGCCCGTTATTGGGCAGCGCACCGCCCGCGCCGCCACGAACCGGCTGGATCGGGGGTCGATCGAATCGCTCGTCGAGCAGGCCATCGCCCTCGCGCGCGCCATGGAACCGGACCCCGCCCTGCCGCCGCTGGCGGAACACGCTCCGATCGCCGCCGTGAACCGCTACTTCGATTCCACCGCGCGCTGTTCGCCCGCCGGCCGCGCCGCCTGCGTGGCAGAAGCCATCGGCGCCGTGCGCGAGGCCGGCCACACCGCGGCGGGCATCTACTCGACCGGCGAATCCGTCGAAGCGCTCCTGAACTCCAACGGCGCTTTCGCGTTTCACGGCCAAACGATGGCCGTGTTTTCCATTACCGCCCTCGGCGAAACCAGTTCCGGCTGGGCCAAGGGCAGTGCCCCGGACCGGAACGCGCTTGACCCGGTAGGACTGGCTCGACGGGCGGCGGTAAAGGCGACGAAATCCGCGCGGCCGCGCGAGGTCCCGCCGGGCCGCTATGCCGTTGTCCTCGAGCCGTCCGCCGTGCTCGATCTCACCGGCAGCCTGTTCGCCGACTTCAGCGCCACTTCGATCGAGGATCGCCGCAGTTTTCTCACCGGCCGGATGGGAGCGCAACTGTTCGGCGCCAACATCACCATCGTGGACGATGTCTTCCACCCCCTCCAGGACGGCGCTCCGTTCGACGGCGAGGGCGCGCCGCGAATGCCGTTGACGCTGGTGGATGGCGGCGCGCCGAAGGAAATCGCCTACTCCCGCCGCGCCGCATTGCGGGCCCGCGTCGCCCCGACCGGTCACGGCTTTCCGCTTCCCAACGAAGCGGGTGAGGCGCCGCAGAACGTCGTTTTCCAAGGAGGCGACGCCACCCTGGATGGGATGATCGCTTCAACGCCGCGGGGTATTCTCGTTAGCAGGCTCTGGTACATCCGCGAGGTGGATCCCTACGAGAAGATCATGACCGGGATGACGCGCGACGGAACCTTCCTGGTCGAGAACGGCGAGATCGTCGCCGGCCTCAGGAATTTCCGCTTCAACCAGGGGCTGATCGACCTGCTCCGCAACGTGGAGTCCATGTCGCCGTCGGTCCGCGCCTCCGGCGAAGAAAGCGCCGACATGGTGGTACCCGCCATGAAGGCCGGCGATTTTCACTTCACGGAGCTGACGCGGTTCTGAGCCGGACAGCCGGCCCGTCTAGCGCCCGCGCGCCACCAGCACGGTGAGGTCGTCCTCCTGGCCATAGCCGGAAAACTCCGCCACCGCCTCGACAACCTTCGCCGGAACTTCCGTCACCGGAGTGGAGGCCGCCGCTCGGAGAACGTTCACCAGCCGCGTCGCGCCGAACTGCTCCTGGTCGGCGCGCCGGGCTTCCACCACGCCGTCGGAAACCGCCGCGAACAGGTCGCCCGCGCCAATCCTGGCGCTGTCTTCGTCGCAACGAAATGCGGCGAATGCGCCGAGCACCGTGGCCGTCGGCTCGAGACGCTCCAGGCCGCCTCCCGAGCGCAGGAGCACGGGCGGGGTGTGCCCGCAGTTGACGTAGCGCAATTCTCTTGTCTGATCGTCGTAGATGCCGAGGAACACCGTGGCGAAATGCTCCGGCTCGGTGGACTGGTAAAACAGCAGGTTTACTTCGCGCATCATCGGAGGCAGCCGGAGCGGCTGCGGCGTCAGAAACCGGCTGCGCAGCGTGGCTTGCAGGTGCGCCATCAACAGGGCTGCCGGGACGCCTTTGCCGGAAACATCGGCCAGTACCAACAGCGTCTGTCCGCCGCCCAAGTCGAGGAGATCGTAGTAATCGCCGCCGACCTCCCCGGCCTGCACGCAGCGCGCCGAGTATTCGAGAGTGGACGACTGGGCGTACTGCCTCGGCAGGAGCCTTTGCTGGACGCGCCGGGCGATGTTGAGGTCCGTTAGCCGGGCATGCGATGCCGGGCTGGGCCGCACGGGTTCGGCATGCTTGCGGATCGTCGCGAGAAGCTTCGCGTTGTCCCAGGGCTTCATCACGAAATCGGCGGCGCCTCGCCGCATCGCCTCCACCGCCAGTTCAATGCTGCCCCAGGCGGTCATCACAACCACCGCGGGCCGAGTCTCCATCTGCTGAAGCTTGGCCAGCAGATCGAGGCCTTCTTCCCCGGATGTCGTATCCCGGGCGTAATTGAGATCCATCAGCAGCAGGTCGAACGAATCGAGTTCGAGCGACGACAGGATTGCCCCAGGCGAGTTGACGCACCGGGCCTCGAACCCGTCGCTCTTGAGCAGCAGGCGAAGCGCGGCAAGCACGTCCGGCTGATCGTCGGCGACCAGGACTTTCATGTTTCCGGATCTACCGTGTTGCAGGCGGCGTGCCAACCCGCGGGCCATGGCGGATCAGCGACTTATGGGCATATTCGTGGCGCCTGCCAGGCGAGCGCCGTCCCTATTCGGCGACGCTGTGTCCCACAATCGGACACGCCTCGCAACAACGCTCCGCGCGCCGGACCGGACTAGACGGCGGTCAACCACTCCGGGTGCTTGCCGCCGCCCGACTCGATCACGGCCGTGAATGCCTTCTGGAGACGCTTGGTCACCGGTCCCCGCGAGCCGCCGCCGACCGCGATGCGGTCCACCGACCGAATCGGGCAGATCTCGGTAGCCGTCCCCGAGAAGAACAGCTCGTCGGCCAGGTAGAGCATCTCGCGGGGAAGGTTTTGCTCCACCACCTCGATGCCGCTGTCTCCCGCCAGCGCCAGAACCGTGTCGCGCGTAATGCCCGGCAGCACCGAGGCGCTCAGTGGAGGCGTGATGACCCTGCCGTCGCGGACGGCGAAGATATTCTGGCCGCTGCCTTCGGAGACGTACCCTTCCGGATCGAGGGCGATACCTTCCGTGTATCCGTTCTGGACCGCCTCCATCAGGATGAGCTGCGAGTTCATGTAGTTCGCCGCGGCCTTGGCCATCGCGGGCAGCGTGTTGGCCGCCATCCGCGCCCACGACGACACGCAGACGTCCACGCCTTTCTCGAGCGATTCCGGACCCAGGTACTTGCCCCAGGGCCAGCAGGCGATGTACGCCTCGATCGGGCAGTTGAACGGCAGCACGTGCAGGTCCCCGTAGCCTCGGAAAACCACCGGCCGCAGGTAACACGACTTCATCTCGTTCGCCCGAACTACCAGGCGCAGGGCCTCGACGAACTCCTCCTGCGAGACGCCGAGGTTGTCCATTCTGTACAACCGGGCCGAGTCGTACAGCCGGCGCACGTGCTCGCGGGCCCGGAAGATAGCGGGGCCGGCGGCGGTTTCGTAGCAGCGGATGCCCTCAAACACGCTACTGCCGTAGTGCAGAGCGTGGCAGAGCACGTGAACCCGGGCGTCGGCCCAATCGACCAGGTTGCCGTTGTGCCAGATCCTGGCGGTCGCTTGAATCATTTTATTCCCTGGGAGATCCTGCTAGCCTTCGTTTCCGACAGGGCGACGAGCAGTTTACGATGAATTTGACGGAAAGTCTTTTCGTCCCGCACATAATCCGTGAAGGATTTCACCGTTTCCGCTGCGATTTCGTCCGCCTTCGCCTCGTCGTACCTGGCGAGTTCCGTCAGCAGGCCGAAATCCTCGATTCCTTCCCGCATCTGTTCCAGCCGGATGGAACTGTAGAACGAGCGCCCCAGGCGGTCCGGATAGGTGATGTAGGCGTCGCCGGGCGGCAGATACGTACGGCCTTCGTTGATCACCGGCTGCGTGTCCAGCAGCGGCGCGGGTCCCCAGAAATTGCCGCCCCAATGCAGGAAGCCCTTGAAGTCGTGCTTGTAGTTGATCCAGTGCAGCAGGCGGACCTTCAGCAGCGAGTAGTCGATAAAGCGGTTGGGGTACTTGCCGCGGGGCGCAAGGCAGGTGTAGAACCACACTTCCCCGCCGCGCCGGACGTGCGCTTCCATCTCCGGAAGTTTATCGTCGAAACTGCCCAGCAGCGGAACCCAGATATCCACGGTCTTTTCCATGAACGCCAGGTCTTGTTTCGCGCCGACGGGCTCGATGGTCCGGACGCCCGGAAGGTATTTGCGGACCAGTTCGGCGGTCTGAACAAAATCGGCGCGCTCCCATTCGTTGGGTTCGTCGAGGATGCCCTGGAGGTAGTCGTTGGACCAGCCGCGGCGTTGGAGAACCTCGCGCAGCGCCGGCAGGAACGTGTTGAGGAACTGCTGGGCCCTTGGGTCCTTGAACGGCACTTCCTGGAGCGCCGCCTTGCCGTTGTCGTTGATCCAGGCGGGGACCATCATCGTGGCGTCGCGGCGCCGCTGTCTCTCGAGCAGATTGCCCCCTTCGATCGGCCCGGGCACCCCGGCCGCCTTGAAGGTCTCGACGAAGCGCTCGAAATTCTCCAGGTTGTAGCGCACCTGCCCCCCGACGATGTCGGCTTTGGCAAGCTGGACGGGATCGGCGCCGATCGACGTCTGATAATAGCGGGCCATGAACCCGGCCATGTTCCGGATCAGGTCCCACCAGCAGTCCGAGTATTGCGAGCAGCCGTAGAACTGCTGGAGGTGCCGGTCCGAGAGGTTGAAGTAATTCGTAATGCGGAGCGGAATCGGCGAGGGGACGGTGGCCTCGCGCACGATCAGCCGAAACGGCGCGGCCGCGAAAGGCTCCGTTCCCTGCCGGAGCCGGATCCGCCCCCGGTAGACTCCAGGCGCCTGTCCGGCCGGCACCTGAATCGTAATCCAGATCGAGGTCGTCCGGTCTTTCTTGAGAGTGATCGGAAATTCGTGGAATATCACGTCCGGAAACAGCGCCGGGGCCTCGCGCACGAGTTCCTCCCGAGGCGTGTTCGCCGTATTCGTCGTGACGACGACGTGGTCCACCCATCGGACGGCGATGGTGTCGATTGGCACGCCCGGACCCGACAGCGCGTGAACGTCCACGTACAGATCGCCGACCGGCGCGTCGGACCGCATCGCGAGCTGAATGCTCACGTTCGAGTTCCGCGCGGCGTCGAAATCGGCTTCCGCGAGCTCATTCGAGCCCGCCGCATCGTCGGGAAACACTTTTACGAGCGAATCGACGAACCAGTATTCCAGCCCGGACTTCCGCCCGCAGCCGGTGGCGAGAACCAGCGCGATCAGCAGTCCGCCGGCCACGATGTTTCGTTTGGAAATCTGCATTGTCCGTTCTCCTTTGCGCTACGGGAGCGCCTCCAGCAGGCGCTTGTGAAACCTCCGGAAATCTCCGGGGTCGCGGATGTAATCGTTGATATGAGGGATAACTTCCGCCGCCAGGGAGCGCGCCTCCACCGTCTTGCTGCCGGCCATGGCGACCAGGAGTTCATAGTCCTCGATGCCGTCGCGCATCGCTTCCAGCCGAATAGAGCTCAGGATCGAGTTCTTTTCGGCATTCGGATACACCAGCGCGTTGTCCCCGGCCGGGAGCAGCGTCCGGTTATCGTTAATGACGGTCTGTACGTTTTGAAACGGCCTCGGGCCCCAGTAATTGCCGCCCCAGTGGAGGAAGCCGGTCAGCTCGTGCCGGAAGTTGAACCAGTGCAGAAGACGGACCTTTAACAGCGACAGATCGATAAACCGGTTCAGGTACCGCCCTTGTGGACCGATGCAGGTATAAAACCACGCCTGGCCGCCCTTGCCGACATGGCTGCGGATCTTGTCGAACTGGTGGTCGAAGCTGCTCAGAACGGGCACCCAGATATCGCACACGTCGGCGAAAAAGCCGATGTCCTGATCCAGCCCGACGGCGTCTATGGTGGGCACTCCCGGCAGGCTCTCGCGAATAATTCGCCCGTATTTGCGGTAAATTGGCGCCTCCAGGTCGTGTGGTTCATCGTGGATGTGCTGGATGTATTGCTTCTCCCAGCCCTTTTCTTTCAGGTGCGCGTAGAGCGCCGGAAGGAACGTGCGCAGGTACCTTTCCGCCCGCGGGTCGTCGGGCTCCAGGTTTTTCCATACCGCCTGCCCGCCTTCCACCAGCAGCGAAGGAATTACCATCGGCGTATGAAAGCCGGAGGCGCGCCCCAAGAGGTGTCCACCCTCGATCGTCCCCACCACTCCCGCTTTGCGGAATGTTTCCACCCACTGGTCCAGCCGCGAGAAATCGTACGCGATCGCGCCGCCCTGTACCTTTGGAATCGCCAGCGTCGACACCGGCGTGATGATCACGTTCTGCCTGTGATCCGCCATCACCCGGCCGATATTCTCCAGTAGTTCCCAATACTCCGGCGAATACAGCTCGCCGATCTTGAAGTGAGGCCGCAGCGCCCCCGCGTCGAAATTGAACCAGTTGGTCACCCGGAGCGTTTGTTGTTCCGGAATCGTGGCGCTCACCACCCGGATCTGGAACGGGGCCGAACCCACCTGATCGTCCCCATTCAGCAGCCGAACCCGTCCCGAGTAGTCGCCTGGCTGCGCGCCGGCCGGAACTCGGACGGTGACCCAGATTGCATACGTTTTGTTCGCCGGCAGGGAAAACGGGAAATTCTCCCGCAGCGGGTCCGGGAACAGCGCCGGCGCGGGCCGGACCACTTCGTCAAAAGGCGTCCCGGGAGGATTCGAGCCGACCGGGACATAATCCACCCACCGGGTGAGCGCCTCCAGTTTCGCGCCGCCGTTCTCCGGCGGGTCCGTCTCGGCCCGGAATTCGGCCAGTTCGCGCGCGGACCGCACCGCAATTTGTACGCTGGCGTGCCCGTTGCGCGGCGCCAG
Source organism: Bryobacteraceae bacterium (assembly GCA_026129905.1). Taxonomy (GTDB): domain Bacteria; phylum Acidobacteriota; class Terriglobia; order Bryobacterales; family Bryobacteraceae; genus JAHCHE01. The sequence continues at coordinate 11,016 of JAHCHE010000012.1, forward strand.
CCATGTCTCGCTCGTCTTGTTGGCCCCCGGCTTGTCGTCGGGGAAGACTTTCAGCAGCGAGTCGACTTGCCATACGCTCAGCGAGGACCCGCCATTGCACGCCACCAGCAGAACCAGTCCTGCCGCCAGGCTCATCGTCCACGCGAGCTTGCGTATTCTCATGCTCGACCTCTCCTTCCCATACCGCCGCACTGAACCCGAAGGTTCCAATCTGCCATTACAGATCACGCAGTCCGATTTTGCAAGTGGGGGGCGCGGGGTTGGGAGCCGGCGGAGCGGGAACCGCTCGATCAGGCCGCTTTCACTGGGTTCCGGAGGACCCCGATGCCTTCGATCTCCACCTCGACGACATCGCCGGCTTTCATTGCTCGCGTGGTGCCGGGCGTCCCGGTGTAAATGACGTCGCCAGGGGCCAGGCTGACGTACTTGCTCACCCAGCTCACAATCGACGGGCCGTCGAACAGCAGGTCTCCCGTCGTCTGCTCCTGCACGACTTCTCCGTTCAGCTTCGTGCGCAGCCCGAGCTTTCCGTGATCAAGGCCGCGCGCGATGCACGGACCCAGCGGACCGAACGTGTCGGCGCCCTTGGCTCTCCACCACTGCAGGTCTTTGTCGGTCCCGTTCTGCCAGTCGCGCTCGCTGACATCGTTGCCGCACGTAACGCCGAAGATCCCTTCACGCGCCTGGTCGGGCGAGGCGTTGTGGAGGTGTTTCCCGATCACCAGAACCAATTCGCCCTCGTAATGGACGTTCGCCGCTCCTTCCGGGATGAGGATGGGGTCGCCGGGGTTTTGCAGCGACGACACGGGCTTGTAGAAGATCTCCGGACGTTTCGGGGCGGGCCGGTTGCCGATATGGCTTTTGTAGTTCAGCCCAACGGCCAACACCTTGGGCGGCTCGCAGGGGCAGAGTAGTTTGACGCTGGAGAGCTTCACCGCGGCGGACCCCGCCCGGCGGCCGCCGAACAGGTCGCCGGTCAATGGCTGGATCTGTTCGCCTTCCAGGATCCCGTACGAGACCCCTGAACCGCGGCGATAGCGAACGTAGCGCGTCACGCCGCCGCCGGTTTGCGCCAACATTGCGCCGGCGAAGGAGCCAAAGGCCGACCTGCGCGTAAAGTCCATCGTTTCCTCCAGTGAAGCGGGTATGGAGCCACTGTAGCATGGGCATCGGGCGCATGGTATACGCTGGTATCAAAATGCCCTTGGAAGGGGAAGCGGCTGCCACTTTGGTACAGTTGTCCGGCAATCGGTCCGGCAAGCGTTACCGGCTCGGCAGCCTGGTGAACACCGTCGGCCGCCATCCTTCCTCCGACGTCGCGCTCGATGGCGACGATGCCAGGGTGGTGTCCACCCGGCACGCCGAAATTCGCGCCGACGGCGGCGCGTTTCACCTTCACGACCTGGACAGCACCAACGGCACGTTCGTCAACAACGAGCGCGTCACCATCGCCAGGCTTCGAAACGGCGACCGCGTCCGCTTCGGCGCCAGCGGCCCCGAATTCGAATTTTCGGCCGCGGAAGAAGTTGTTGCGCTCGATCGGACGATGGTCGTCCCCGCCGCGCGGGTCACCCGGCCGGACACCGGCGGCGACACTCTGCTGACTAACGCGGTGAAACGCGCGCGCCGGCTCCGGCGCGCCGGCCAGCACGGCCAGACGACGGTGATCATGCGCGCGATGCTGGCTCGCGCGGTCCGCCGCTCGGCTCGCGGACATCGCCGCATTATCGCGGTTCTGACGCTGGCGCTGATCGCGGTCTCCGCGTACTCCTACTGGCGTTTCCAGCAGTTACGGACCGAGAAAAGCAGCCTCGACCGCGAAATCGAAGCGATCGAGGCGCGACTGGAAAAAGGCGGTCAATCGCCCGGCGAAATCGAGGCCCTGCTGGCCCGGCTCACCGACTACGAGGCGCGCGCCCGCGGCGTCCAGGACAGCATGTTCTACAAGCTCGGCCCGGAAGCGCGCCAAACGCCCTTCATCGAGCGCGAAATCCGGACGCTGCTCGAGGAATTCGGCGCCGACAGTTACAGCATCCCGCCGCAATTTGTCGAAGAAGTCGAGAAATACATCAAGCATTATCAGACGGTGGACCGGGGAGTGATCAAGCCCGTGGTCGACAAGTACGCCAAACAGTTCGGCGTCATGCAGGACATCTTCCGGGGACAGAACCTCCCGCCCGACCTGGCGTACATGGTGCTCATCGAGAGCAACTTCGTCTCCCGCCGCGTCAGCTCCCAGGGAGCGGCCGGCCTGTGGCAATTCACCCCGGAGACCGCGCGCTCGTACGGTCTCCGCGTCAACCGCAACGTGGACGAACGCTACGACCTGCGCAAGTCCACCCACGCGGCCGGCAAGTTTTTACGGGACCTGATCCTTGATTTCGGCGCCGGCAGTTCCGTTATGCTGGCATTAGCGGCCTATAATGTCGGGCCGTCCGCCGTCCGCCAGGCGGTGCGGCGGGTGGAGGACCCGATCAAGCAGCGAAACTTCTGGTACCTGTACCGCGTGCGGGCCTTGCCGCTGGAGACCAGGCAGTACGTGCCGAAGATCTTCGCGGCGATTATTATCGGCCGAAATCTGGAGCGGTTCGGGTTCTGACCAAATGCCACACATCGTCTCGCGACGCAGCTTTCTGGGAATCGGCGCCTCGCTGCTGGCCCCTCCGCTGACCCCGCGCCTGCGCGCCAAGCTGTCCGACATCGAACTGTCGTTCGTCCATGTGACCGATTCGCACGTTTCCCGCGAGCGGCTGCTGGATAAGCGCCGGGGCTTTGACGTTCCCGCCGAGGAGTCCATCCGCCGGTGCCGCGCCGCGGTAGAAGCGATCAATGACCTGTCGCTGCCGCACGAGTTCATCGTCCACACCGGCGACGTAGCCCACACGCGCGAAACCAACGATGATTTCGATCTGGGCCGCGAGTTGCACCAGTTTCGCAAGCCGGCCTGGTACGTGCCCGGCAACCACGACGTCGGCTACAGCCAGAGCGCCCGGTTCCGGCCGGCGTTCGAGGAGCGCTTCGGCAAGGCCTACCAGGCGTTCGAGCCCGTGCCCGGATTGCGGTTCGTGATGTTCGATAGCCAGCCGCTCGACCCGCGGGCCGGCGAAAAGGACCAGGAGGAGGCCTTCCGCCAGCTTGACCGGCTGCTATCCCCTTCCAAGCCGACCATCTTCTGCTGCCATGTCACCGGTCTGGCATCCTTCTATCTGAACAAGGTCGACCCCGGCTGGCCCGAAGCCCACCTGGCGCGCTGGACCAGACGCCTGAAAGAGGGCGGCGTCATTGCGGTGCTGGCCGGTCACTATCACCGCGAGGAGTTCCAGATCGTCAACGACGTCCCGTTCTGGCTGGCCGGACCCGTGATCAACTTTTGGGGGCGGCAGACCAGCTTCCGCCACGTGACGCTCTCCCGCGGCATGCTGAGCTACCGGTCGGTCTATCTGGAACTCTGAAAGCGTCAGCGCGTCGCGTCAGGCGGCTCTCGTCAGCGGGCGGTTGAGTTCCGTGCGCCAGTCGGCCGGATTGGGGCTCGATTCCGGACCCGCGAGGTAGCATTCCCAAAGATCGGGCCGTGGCGAGTGTCCGTTCTTGGCGATCCACGCTCCGAATTCGCCCCAGGCCGCGCCAAGACCCTCGTAGGGACCCTGATAGACTGTTCGCGCTACCGTCGCCGCCGGTAACTCGCCTGGCTTCACGCGCCCCGAGGGCGAAACCGGCGCCGCCACCGGCACGCCGACCTCGAGATCGAACACGTCCGGGTCCATCCTTAAGTGGTACGAAAACAGCGGCCCCGCCGGCGCGATGCCTTGCTGTGCGATGGCCGCCATCACATCGGAGATAGCCGGACCCATAACGCTCCGGATCTCGTTTCGTGGAACGGTCAGCCGGATGACGGCGGCGCGCTGGGCGGAACTTTCCGCGATTTGCGGCGTATCGATCATAGGAACATCGTCTCCTCTCGATTGATTTCGCGCACGCGGCTCTTGAAACCTGAAGCGGTCGGGAGCCCTCTTTTGAATAGTCGAATGAACGAGGCCGCATTCGACAGCCCGAGGAGATCCGCAAAACGTTCCGCCGCCGGCGGAGGAGGATGAATGAAAGCTGCGATCGCCTGCCTGTTCGCCCTGGCGCCGCTGTGGGCCGCCGAGGCGCCCGACCCTGGAATTACCGCTCGCGACAAGCTCTGGATCGCATCGAAAATCTACGCGGCCATCGAGAGCCGGTTCGGACACTGGCAGGCCATCCCCGGCTTCGACCTGGATCAAGCCTACCAGCGTTACGTGGACCAGATTGCCGGCGTCACGAGCCGGCGCGAATTCGACCTCGCGACGCTCGAATTTGTGGCGCAACTCCGCAACGGCCACAGTGGATTCTGGGACAAGTGGTTGTTTGAAAACGAACCTCTGGTTGGGTTCTATCTGGCGCTGGACCGCGGACAATGGGTGGTGCGGCGCTCCCAGCGCCCGGGGCTTGAACCGGGCGACGTCGTCGCCGCCATCGACGGCAAGCCCGCCGGCGACTTCGTGTCCGAGCGCATGAAATACGTCGCGGCTTCCAGCGAACTCGCCCGGCGGACGACGGTGTTCTTTCTTACGCCCCTGTGGCCGCGGCAGTTCACGGTGGAACTCGCCGATGGCCGCCGCGTAAAGATCGACCGGGCGCAGGAGCTGTCGGGGCCTCCCATGAGGCCGCAGGCGGCGCACCCGCCGGAGGGCATCGCGTATCTGCACATTCCCTCATTCGCCGATCCCAAGCATGAGCAGGACGCGATCGCGTTCCTCAAAGCGCACAAAGACGAGGCGGCGATCGTCTTTGACGTTCGCGGCAACGGCGGGGGCAGCACGCCGGGGCAATTGATCCGCGCGCTGATGGACCGGCCGTGGCGCGACTGGGTGGAATCGACCTCCGTGCTCTTCCCGCTGTTCCGCACCTACGGCGAATTCTTCTCGCCCAAAGCGGCCGAATCCGACGGGCGCGGCCAAGGCTATTTGGAAGCGTTCGCGCAGTACTTCCAACATCCATATCTGATGTTGCCGCCCGCGATGAACCAGCCGGAAAACCCCGTCTATACCGGCCGGATGATCGTTCTCGCCGATGGAAGCTGCGGATCCGCCTGCGAGGATTTCGTGATGCCGCTGAAGTTCTCGGGCCGCGCAACCGTCGTGGGCGAAACCACTTTTGGCAGCTCGGGACAACCGTATATCTACAATTTCCCCAACGGCATGGGCTTTCGCGTGAGCACGAAGCGCATGTACTTCCCCGACGGCTCGGAGTTCGAGGGAGTCGGGATCAAGCCGGATCTCGAAATCATCCCCACCGCCGCCGACATCAAAGCCAACCGCGATCCGGCGCTGGATAAGGCCGTGGAACTGGCCCGCACCCGTTAAGGCGACCCACACCGCCGCTCGGCCGGACGCCAGATCTCTTCCTCTTTTCTGCGTTCTCTGCGTCTCAGCGGTGAAGTTTCAGACATCCTCCGCCCCCCTCGACTCCGACGGTGACGCAGGTTGCTCGAATCTTGCATCACCCGCCCGCCGACGAAGCCCTTGCCGGGCTCGCGACCTGTTCACGCAAAGAACTGCCAGACGTAGCTAACCGCGATTCCCGTGACCAGAAAGCCCAGGAACAGTCGTATCCACCGTTCCGGCAGATACTTCTGCAGCCGCGCGCCCACGAACGTCCCGGCCAGGCCGCCCAAACCGAACAGCAGACCCAACAGCCAGTCCGGACGCACCGGAGCCTCCGAGGAAAGCGGCGTCATCGCGAGCAACTCGAAGAACCCGACGCCGACAATCGACGTGACGAACGTGCCGAACAGCGCCGCTCCGGCGACGGTGTACACCGGCAGGTGCAACACGCTCACCACAAAAGGCGCGATGATGGCCCCCCCGCCGATACCGTAGATCCCCCCAGCGATGCCAACGGCGAACGCCAGCGCGAAGAGCGCCACCGGACTAAAGGCGAACGATTCCCCCCAGAAAGCGTACTCGATCCGGCGCACCGAAACGGACCGGGTTTCCACGATCGCGTCCTTCGGCAGCCGGCGATCGAACTTGGCCTCGATGGCCCGTTTTTGAGGACTCACTGCTCGCACTCGTCCGAAAAATTCGCTGAGCAGCCGGTAACCCAGCCATAGCAGCACCAGCCCGACGAAGAATTTCGCCGCGCGCCCGCCGGGCAGGTACCGGACGCGGACGATCGCCCCGATGAATATGCCGGGCAGCGTGCCGGCCAGCGTGGTCCACGCGATGGGCCACGCCATGCGTCCTTCGCGGATATATTGCGAAACGCCGCCTGGAATGGCGACGACGTTATACAAAAGGTTGGTGGCGCTCACCGCCGGGCTGGTGAAACCGAGCACGCTCATCTGGAATGGAAGAATCAGGAATGCGCCGGACACGCCGGCCGAAGTAACCAGAGAAGCGATCGCGAAAGCTACCAGCGGAGGAACCAGCGGCGAAACCTCGACGCCAGAGATGGGGAAGTACACGAATTAATGCTCCCCACCCACGTTAGCATCTACCCTTCAGAAGATGCGCACGGCGGCGAGTCAGGATCCCATACGTTCCATGAACGCCCGCGTCACCAGCCGCGGCCGGGTGATGGCCGTGCCCACCACCACCGCGTGCGCGCCCAGTCTGAGGCCCCGGCGCGCCTCCTCCGGCGTCCAGACCCCGCCCTCGAGAATAACGGGAAGGCTCGTCGCCCCCGCGAGCGCGCGCAGCAGATCCCAGTCCGGCTGACCGCCCGCGCGGCCGCGCGTATCGGGAGTGTAGCCGGAAAGCGTTGTCGCAACGGCGTCCGCCCCGGCTTCGAGCGCCCGCATTCCTTCTTCGAACGTGGATACGTCGGCCAGCAGCGGAACCCCGACCTCCGCTTTCACTCGCGCGACGAATTCCGGTCCGCGCATGCCGTTGGGCCGGATGCGGCCGGTGGCATCCAGCGCGATGATCGCGGCGCCCGCTTCGAGCGCCTCGTGAACATCCCCGAAATCGCCCGTGATGAGAACCGACCCGTCCGGATACTGGCTCTTCGTGATCCCGACGATGGGAAGCGGCGTGGCCTCGCGTATGGCGCGAATGTTCGCGGCGCCGCACGCCCGGATGCCCCGCGCGCCTCCCATCTCCGCCGCCCGCGCGAACAACGCCACGTATTGCGGCTGGTTGAACGGATCGTCTCCTTCGGCCTGGCAGGAAACCACGAGGCCGCCGCGCAGGCTCTCCAGAGCTGCGTGCATTACGACTCGGCCGCCAGCTTGATCGCCGGCGTCGATTTCCATTTGCCGCGCGTGAAATCCGGGAAGTCGACCGGAGCGGAACCGGCGGCCACCGACTTCTCGCTCAGGGGCGAGATGACGCTCCACACCACCGCGTCGTACACGTTCATGTCGGGTTCTTCACCTCGCTGGAGCGCTCGGATCAGGCGCGCCCACAGCAGCGGCGTTGTCGCCCCGCCACCATGCCCGCGCGCCCGCTTAAACCGGCTTTCATCGAGGTTGCGCCAGATCGGATGCTGGAACTCCTTCTGATAGTTGGCCAGCGGCTCCCAAGCGTGCTCCTTCGGACTCCGGCCCTCGATGTAGACGCTCCCGATGTTGCCGGAGAAGTGCCCCTTCGAGCCTTCCAGCCGCAGCTCGGCCGTTTGCGGATGCGGCGTGTTGGTGTCGAAGTACAGCATGGCCGTCTTGCCCCCGGCGGTCATCATCAGCGTCGTGTTGACGTCGCCCTGGTTCATCTTCATCCCGGCGTAGGGATGCCGGTCGCCGAAGAAATGGGCGGCGTATTCGTTCAGGCACACCGCCTTGGAACTCATCGAGACCAGGTAGTCGAACTTGTCGCCCCGGTTGATGTCCAGCCACCACGCCATCGGACCGATGGGATGCGTCGGATAGAGATTGCCGTTGCGGTCAACCGAGTGCTGCAGCCGCCACGGCTCCCGTTCCGGATCGAACTTCACCAGGCGCAGGTCGTGCACGTAGCCCCCCGTGGCGCACAGCACCTCGCCGAACGCGCCCTTCTGCGCCATCTCGAGCACTTGCAGCCCGTTCGGACTGTAGTTGGCCTGCTCCAGCATCACGCAGTGCTTGCCCGTCTTCTCCGAAGTCTCGATCATCTCCCAGCTTTCGTCCACCGTGAGGGTGGCGGGCACTTCCGTCGTGGCGTGCTTGCCCGCCTTCATCGCCGCGATGCACACTGGCGCGTGCCATTCCCACGACGTCGCGCACACCACCAGGTCGAGGTCCTTCCGCTCGCACAGCCGGAGGAAGTCGGTCTTGCCGCGGCCGTACAGTTCCGGCGACGGTTTGCCCGCCTGTTCCACCCAGCGCTTGGCGCGGTAGAGGTAGTCGGCGTCGATGTCGCAGATCGCGGGCACTTCCACCAGGTCCGTCCCCAACAGCACGTCCATGTGGTACGATCCGCGATCGCCCACCCCCACGATGCCGGCGCGAATGGGCCGCGCGTCGCGCTGCGCCCCCGCGGCTTTAAGAACGCCGGCCAGCGAACCGGCGCCGAGAAACTGTCTGCGGTTGTTGATTGCCATGGCCTCCACCTCCTCGCTCACACGATCTGGTCCGGATCGATCGGCGCGCGGATTTTCCACTTGCCGCGCGTGAAATCGGGAACTTCCATCGGCTGGCTCCGATCGGCCACCGACGCTTCGCTCAGCGGGGAGATCACGCTCCACGCCGCCGCGTCGTACACGTCGATGTCTGGCGGCCGGCCTTCCCGCAGGTTCTTAATCAGCCGGTACATCTCCATGTAGTCGCCGCCGCCGTGCCCGCTGCCGCGCGAGTCGTCGCCCTTCACCTTCCAGAGAGCGGATTCGTATTCCTTGCGGTATTCGGCCGTCTCCTCCCAGTCGTGGCGCCCGCGCCAGTTCTCGGTGTCGCCGCGGTTGGACCGGCCCTCGATGAAGATCTTGTCCATCAGGCTGGAGAACGCGCCCTTGCTCCCCTGTATCCGCAGCAGGTGCTCCTTCACCCGCGGCGAGTTCGTGTTGAACCACAGCGTGATCGTGCGGCCTCGCTCGGTCTTGAGCAGCGTGACGTTGACGTCGCCGAGTTTGTAATCCGTCTTCGCCCGGTAGTCGTCGGCGCCGAATTCGCGGATGGCGAATGCCTTCATCGCGCTCGGCTTCGAACTCATCGAGACCAGGTGGCTCAGCCGGTCGCCGCGGTTGATGTCCATCCACCACGCCAGCGGCCCCATCGGGTGCGTCGGATAGAGATTGCCGTTGCGCTTGACGGTGTGTTCCAGCCGCCATGGCTCGCCGTGAGGAACCGTGTTGAACTTCACCGTGCGCAGGTCGTGGAGATAACCGGCTTCGGCATAAAGCGGCTCGCCCAGCAGGCCGGCCCGGATCATCGTCAGGATCATCAGCACTTCGCGGTAGTAGCAGTCGTTCTCCAGCATCGTGCAGTGCTTTCCGGTCTTCTCGGAGGTCTCCACAAGCTGCCAGCATTCCTCCACCGTGAGCGCGGCCGGAACCTCGGTGGCCGTGTGCTTGCCGGCGTTCATCGCCGCCACTGAGATGGGCGTGTGCCACTGCCACGGCGTGGCGTTGATCACCAGGTCGAGATCGTCCCGGTCGCACAGGCGGCGAAAATCGGTCTCGCTGCGCGAGTAGCCTTCCGGCTTCGCCTGACCCGCGTCGGTTACCACCTTCTGCGCTCGCGCCAGGTTGGCTTCGTTGATGTCCGCCAGCGCGTTCACTTTCACGCCGGGCAGCTTCAGCACCACCCGCAGCAACCCGGTACCGCGTCCGCCCACGCCCACAAAGGCTACGCGAACGGTCTCCATCGGTTGAGCGGATGCGCTGGTTGCCAGCGCCGAAACGGCCAGTCCCGCTTTCAGCAAGTCCCTTCGTTGGATCGTTTGTTCCATGCTTCTCTCCACAAGCGGATTTCGATTCCATTACATTGTAGGCCAGCGGACCGGCTTATCGGATTTGGTTTCTTCAGCGAAACAAAAAACTTGACCTGCGCTTGCTGCAGGTGTAGAACAGTCATGTAAACCCTTTTCAGGAGGTCCGATGCAGCATACCCTTCGTCTCTCGTGTTGCCTCTTGGCGATTCTCATTGCTGGGGTGGTGGTTGCCAGCGCGCAGGAGGTTACCGGAGTAATTCTCGGCGTCGTCAAAGACAACAGCGACGCCGTCGTGCCAGCCGCGAAGGTGGCGGCCACCAACGAACAAACCGGCGCCCATGTGGAAACGGAAACCGACGCCACGGGTTTCTACCAATTCCCGTTGCTGCGCGCGGGCAGGTACCAGGTGATCGTGGAGGCCCCGGGCTTCCAACGCTTGCAGCGCGACGGCGTTATCGTCAACACCACGGAGCGGGTCCGCGTCGACATCACGTTGCAGGTCGGCGTGCTAACGGAAACGGTGACCGTTACCGGTGAAGTCCCGCTGCTGCAAAGCTCCCAGGCGACCATGGGGCACGTGGTGGAGCAGCGGACCATCACCGCCATTCCGCTGGCCACCCGCAACTTCACGCAGATCCTCGGCACCTCCGCCGGGGTCATCGGCGCCATCTACAACGCGGACAACCCCGGAACCGGCAGCGACAGCGTCAGCGTCAACGGCGCGCGGCGCGGCAGCAACAATCTGCTGGTGGACGGCGCGCAGACCACCAATCCGTTGAACATGGCTCCCGACGGGGACGGCACGCCGAGCATCGAGTTCCTCAACGAGTTCAAAGTTCTCACCAGCCTCTACAGCGCCGAGTACGGCCGCAACGTGGGGTCGGTAATCAACGTGACCACGCGAAGCGGAACCAACGATTTTCACGGATCTGCGTATGAGTTCTTCCGCAACACGAAGCTGAACGCGCGGCCGTTCTTCAATCCCTCGCGCGGCCAGAACAATCAGAACCAGTTCGGCGCCAACCTGGGCGGACGCATCTTTCGCGACAAGACGTTCTTCTTTGGAGGCTTTGAGGGATCGCGCCAAGTGAACGCCAATTCCGGCGCCGCCACGCTGCGAACCGTTGTTCCCACCGCCGCGCAGCGCCAGGGGAACTTCGGATCGAAGCGGATCGTCGACCCCACCACCGGCCAGCAGTTTCCGAACAACACGATCCCGCAGTCGCAACTGAACCCGATTGCGCTCGCCATACAGGACAGGTACATTCCACAGTCCAACTTCCAGGCCGGCGCGGTAAACTTCTTCGCCGCCAAGGGACTACCGACGGACCTGAACCAGTTCACCGCGCGCATCGACCACCGCATCAGCGACAAGGATTCGATCTTCTTCCGCTGGTTCGACAGCCGCCAGAAGGACTACTCCCCCTTCACTTGGGGCTTCCCCGGGTTCGGCAACTTCGCCAACCGCGACAAACACTCGCTGAACGTCAGCGAGACGCACCTGTTCTCGCCGACCTTCATCCTGGAGTCGCGCTTCGCCTACGACCAGACCGATCAATTCACGGTCCCGGAGAACCTGGATCCCTTTGAGAGCGTGGGCCTGCAGCCGCTCTCGGTGACCCGGACCGATTACGGGCTCCCGCAGTTCATCATCAACGACTACCAGACGTTCGGCAACTATCAGAACTGGTCCGACTACATCAAGCGCTTCACCGGCAGCGCCGCGTTCACGTGGGTCCGTTCCTCGCACACGGTGAAGTTCGGCTACGAGAGCGTCAACACCTTGTACAACCCGCAGAACACGCTGGACAGCCGCGGACGGTTCTTCTTCAACGGCGCGGCCACGGGCGACTCGTACGCTGACTTTCTGATGAGCATCAACAGTTCCAAGAGCTTCGGCGCCGGCGCCGGCGAGTTGAAGATGCGCGACTCGGTGGGCAGCGGTTACATCACCGACGAGTGGAAGGTCAACCAGAACCTGACCATCACGATGGGGCTGCGCCACGAGGCCCACTGGCACCCGGCCGCTTACAACCTGGGCATGACCAACTGGTACCCGGACCGCTATACGGGCGTTGGCTCGATGGCCGCTGCTGGGATCGTGCAGGGCGGCGTCGACGGCGTCCCGGGAAGCACCATCAACGGCGACTGGAACAACTTCATGCCGCGGGTCGGCATTGCCTGGCGCATGAGCAGTAACTGGGTGATCCGCGCCGGCGCCGGCTTGTACTTCGACCAGCGCACCGGACAGATCGCGCAGCAGGCGTTCTCCAATCCGCCGACGTTCAAATCCATCGCGCCCGACTGCAGCGCGGCCGGAAGTCCTTGCAGTTTGAACCGCCCGGACAACTTCACGTTCCTCGATCCGGGCTACGATCCCAACGAAATCCCGTTCCCCACCAAGGCCACCGACCAACTCGCGTGGCGGGGCATCGAGAGAAACACCAAGACCGACAATGCCTGGCAGTACAACTTCAACGTCCAGCGGCAGCTTCCCATGGGCTTCCTGCTTGAAGGCGCGTACGTCGGCACAAAGGGCACGCACCTGATGGCGCGGCGCAATTTCAATCCGCTGGTGCCGGCCGGCTTCGATCCGAACAATCCCCGACCGGGCACGCTGACGCGCATGTACCCAGGGTTCGCCGATATCTGGATCACGGCGCAGAACGGCGACTCGGTGTATCACTCGTTCCAGGCGACGGCCAAGCGGCGTCTGGCGACGGGAACCATTCAGATCGCCTACACGGTCGCCAAAACGCTGAGCAATGGAGCGGAAGGCAACCGCTTCTTCACGAGCATCTTCGACACGCCGTGGTGGGATTTCAGCCGCGCGCGCGGACCGGCCGCCTACGACCGGCCGCAGCGCTTCACCACGGTCTTCGCGCAGGACCTGCCGCGGGTGACGCAAAGCGGCTTCGGCAAACACATCCTGAACAACTGGTCGGTGAACGGCTTCCTTGTGGTGCAATCGGGCGTGCCGCTCACGGTCACAAACCGCGACAGTGGGCGCGGGCTCGGGGGCTCGGCTCAGGATTCCACAAGGGCGCTGTTCTCGAACGTGGCCGCCGGCGTTCCGCTGGTCAATCCCGGCTCGACCAAAGAGAAACTGAACAGCTACATCAACAGAGCGGCGTGGAGCCCGGCGGCATTTGGGACCGTTGGCACCTCCGGCCGCGGCATGTTCCGGGGACCCGGCCAGTGGAACCTGGACTTCTCGGTGTTCAAGGACTTCCCCATCCAGGAACGGTTCCGGCTTCAGTTCCGGACGGAGTTCTTCAACCTCTTCAATCACGCAAACTTCAGCGATCCGTCCACGAACCTGGACGCGGCCAACTTCGGGCAAATTGCCGGCACTTCAGTGAATGCGCGGCTGGTGCAGTTCGCGCTGAAGCTGAACTTCTGATACAGTGCGGCCTCGACCGAGCATCGGAGGTACGGCGGGCTGCGAGCCATCGTAGTGTGGCGCCTATGCGCTCTGATGGCTGCGGGCGCCGCCGTCCTCTGGCCGCAAGGCATGGGGAGCGGGGTGAAGTCCCAACCCCGCTCCTCCCCTAGAGCGAACGTCAACATACCCTCCCCGCGACTCGAATTCCGCGACATCGCCGGATCGATCGGCGTCACCGCCCGGAACGTGTACGGCGGCGAGAAGAGCAAGCGGTACATCCTGGAGATGAACGGAAACGGCGCCGTCGTCTTCGACTTCGACAACGACGGCTGGCGCGACGTGTTCCTGGTCAACGGAACCAGGCTGGACGCCGCGGACGGCGAACAACCTTCCAACACGCTGTATCGAAACCGGGGCGATGGAACCTTCGAAGACGTGACAGCCAAAGCCGGGCTTGTCCGGACCGGCTGGGGACAAGGCGCCTGCGCAGCGGACGTCGACAACGACGGCGACACGGACCTGTTCGTCACATACTACGGCCAAAATGTTTTTTACCGAAACAACGGCGACGGCCGTTTCGACGACGACACGCGCGCCTCGGGATTGGCGCACGGCGAGCCGCGCTGGTCGACCAACTGCGCGTTCCTTGACTACGACCGCGACGGTCTGCTTGACCTGGTGGTGACCTCGTACCTCAAAATCGACCTGAAGGAAGCCGGCGCGCCAGGGAGCACGCCGTACTGTGCCTGGCGGGGTCTGTCGGTGTTCTGCGGCCCGCGCGGCTTCCCCGGCGGCGCGAACTTCCTCTACCGCAACGAGGGCGGCGGCCGTTTCCGCGACGTCTCGCGGGCGGCGGGCATCGCCGTGGAAGGAATGCACTACAACCTCGGCGTCGCGGTGTCCGATTACGAAAACGACGGGTGGCCCGACATTCACGTCGCGTGCGATTCCACGCCGGGCATCCTGTACCGGAACAACCGGGACGGGACCTTCTCCGAGATCGCTGTCGAGGCGGGCGTCGCCTACGGAAGCGACGGGCAGGAGATGGGCAGCATGGGAACGGCCGCCGGCGATTACGACAACGACGGCTGGATCGACATCGTGAAGATGAACTTCATGGACGAAACGCCGACGTTGTACCGCAACCTGGGCGACTGGTTTTTCGAGGACGCGACCTACATGGCCGGGCTGGGCGTGAACACGAGGTTCGTTGGTTGGGGCGTCGCGTTCCTCGACGTGGACCAGGACGGCTGGAAGGACATCCTGACGTCGCACGGCCACATCTATCCGGAATTGGCGACAACCGACGGGCGGGAACCGCTGGAGCAGAGAAAGGCGCTGTACTGGAACCTGCGCAACGGCGCGTTCCGCGATATCGCCGAACACGCGGGCGGCGCGCTGACGGAGCCGAAGCTCTCGCGCGGCCTGGCCTACGGCGACCTGGACGGCGACGGAGCGCCGGAGGTGGTCGTGATCAACATGAACGCGCGGCCGTCGGTCTTGAAGGTCGCCGGCGACAGAGGCAATGCGGTCCTGATCGAACTCGCCGGCGTCAAATCCAACCGCGGCGCGATCGGAGCGCGGGTGGAAGTGGTCGCGGACGGGCTGAAGCAGGTGGATGAAGTGCGAAGCGGTGGCAGCTATGCCTCCCAAAACGATCTCCGGCTTCACTTCGGCCTGGGCGGCGCCGGAAGGGCCGAGCTGATTACCGTGAAATGGCCGAGCGGCCTGACCGACGCGGTGAAAGACGTTCCGGCAAACGCCTGGGTCGTGATCGAAGAGGGAAAGGGAATCACCCGAACCACTCCCTTCCGGTGAATGCCGGCTTGTTACCGCGCCCGCACGTCGTAGGAGAGCTTGGGCATTTCCCGCTGGCGGCGCTCGGTCTCCTGCCGCTCCTCCAGCATCAGCCGGTGATGCAGCTTGCGCTGCTCCACCGCCTTGGCGGTATCTCCGAGGCTGGCATAGACCTGCGCGAGACTGTAGCGGGCCGGGGCGAGGTCCGGTTTCAACGCGAGGGTCTTCTCGAGCGCGGCCGCGGCTTCCTTGATCCGGCCGCTCGCGCGCAGCGGCTTGTGCAGCTCAAACCAGGCGGGCCAGAACGCCGCGTCGGCCGCGATTGCTTTCCGCAGCAGCGATTCGATTTGCTCGGGCGCCTGGCCCTGCGCCGCAAGCGCCAGCGCAAGCAGGTAGTGCCCGAGCGGGCTCGACGGATGCCGCGCGGCGAACGATTGGACCTTCCGCGCGACGAGGTCCAGCCGGGCCCCCGCTTCCGGAATCAACGTCTCGAGCGCCGCATAGCCGATGGGGCTCTCCGGCTCGAGGTCGATGGCCTTCAGGAACTGGTCGAGCGCGCGTTCGGCGTCGCCCGTCGCGTAGCAGGCGAGGCCCAGCATGCGGACCAGGTCGGCATCCTTATCGAAGCGGAGGACAGCCTCTTCCAGCAGCATCACGGCGGGCGTGGGCGTGTTGTGGTCGAGAAACAGTTGCGCCAAGCCGGCGACGTAGCGGGGCTCGCCGGGATCGAGCCGCGTGGCTTGCTGGAATGCCTCTACCGCCTTCGCGGGATCTCTTTTCAAACGGTAGGCCTCGCCGAGGATGCGCCAGGCGTCCGCGCCGTTGTCGTCCTTGGCCGAGGGCCGGGCCATCGCGATGGCCGGGTCGGGCATGCCCGCCTGAAGGTAGTATTCGGCGGCGCGCAGCGGCGCCTGCCTGTCTTCGGGCGCAGCGCGCGTCCACTGGCTTTCGTACTTTGCGGCCGCGGCGAAGTCGCCTGCCTGGGCGTAGAACATGGACAACGCGCGCCAGACCAGCGGTTCGTTGGGCGAGAGTGAATCCGCGCGCGAGGCGGCCTCCTCCGCGCCTTTGCGATCGGCTTTGACGAGCCGCGCCTGCGCTACCGCGAGCCAGATGAGGGCGGAGGATGGATCGAGTTTGGCGGCCGCCTCCAGGTGTTCGGCGGCGGCGTCCGCCTTCCGTTGGCGCATCAGCACGAGGCCGAGCTGATAGCGGACCTGGGCCTCGTTTGGGAACGAAGTTGCCAGGGCCGCGAGCGCCTTCCCGGCCCGGAGGAAATCGCCCCGCGCGGCGAGTTCGGAGGCTTTTTGCAGCTCGCTTTGCGCTTCCGGCGTCAACTGCGCGAGCGCGCATGAGGCCAGCAAGCCGAAGATCGCGAGCGGCAGCGCGCGCCTGTGCCGGGACATGCCTATGTCCATTGTGTCAGCAAATTCGGGCCGGCTCCGGAAGACGCCGCTTCGCGCGGAAGATCCGGAATGCGCCGGGTCAGGCCATCTATGACCACGCCGGGCTCCCGCTATACTCGGGACGTATAAACACGGCGCCGGCTCCGCGGACCTTTGCTGCGTATGTCGAATGGGATCCGGAAACCCGGCTTTATGTCGGTGTCGTCCCAAGGCGTACCTGGAGCCCACACGCAGGGCGCCACGCAGGATGAACTGCGCGGGAACCTTGAAGAAGTGCTGGCCTTGTGCCTCGAGGAGTTTCAGGGCTCGCCCGAGGATCTTCCCGTTTCATAGGTCTCCAGCAGATCGAAATACGCGCTTGACGCGCATTCATCAAAACGCCAAACGCAGGAGGAAGCGGAAGGTGCGGCCGTCGTTCAGCGTGTTGGTGATTTGGCCGAAGTTCGGGTTCACCAGTTCGGCGCCGGGTTCGGCGAATTGCGGCGTGTTGAGCAGGTTGATCGACTCGGCGCGCAGCGTCAGGCGCTTGTCTCCCGAGACGGCCCAGGAACGGGCGACAGCCGCATTCACATTGCGGATGCCGCCTTTGCGGAACGTGTTCCGGCCGAGGCTGCCGGCCAGTTCGGTCGGGTGGATGTAGGCGAACGCGGATCGCGGCAACAGGAGCGGCGCGGTGTCCGGATGGCCGATCGTCCGGCCGAGCACAGCGGGGTCCAGCAGGTGCGGCCGCGTGCTTCCGATGCCGTCCACGCTCCCGAAGCCCGGCGCGTCCGATCCGGATTTGATGGTGAACGGCGTTCCGGACTTCAGCAGGACGACGGTGGACAGCGTCCAGCCGCCGACGAGCGCTTGGGCCCAGCGCGGCCGGCCGGCCGGAACTGGCGTGGCGTACTCGCCGCGAAACAGCAGCGCGTGCGGCTGGTCGAACGGGCTGAGGCCTTTCATGTCGCGGAACTGGTCGAACTCGGACTGACTGCGCGCGTTGCGGGCGTCCTGTTCGTTGGCGGTGTTGGTGTAGCTGCTGCCCAGGTCGATCGCTTTGCTCCACCAGTACGCGGTTTCGACGGTCACGCCGCGCCAGCGCTCGGCGATCAGGGAAACGCGGGCCGCGTCGTAATAGCCGCGCGAACCGTTCAGGACCAGCCGCACGTCGGCGTACCTCGGGTCCGGACGGCGATCGTTGACCGTCGCCGTGGTCTGCTCGATGCCCGGCACGATGCGCGCCCGGTTCATGAACCACATCAGCAGGAGCTTGTGTGAGCGGCTGCCCGCGTAGCCGAGTTGAAGGTTCCAGCCGCGCGCGATCTCGGTCTCCCATGTGAGGTTGTACTGGTGCGAATAGGGCGTGGCGAGTTCGCGGTCCAGAATGTATTGGGTGGGACGCGCGGTGGCGATCCACGCGCCGGCGCCGCCCGTCCCCAGCGGGTGCGCGAGGTTCGGATTCGGCACGTTGATCTTGTAGTTGCCCGGCGCGCTGAACCGGATCTGCTGGTAGGTGACCGGGAAGATCTCGCCGTAATGCAGGCCGTAGGCCGCGCGAATCACGCCGGCTGCGCGCGGCAGGCGCCAGGCCAATCCGAACCGCGGGGCGAAGTTGTTCCAGTCGGAATCGTAGGGGATCTCGTTGCGCGCGCGGATCTCCACGGGCGCGGTGACGGCTTCGTAACGTAGACCGTAGTGAAGCGTCAGGCCCGGCGCGGCTTTCCACGCGTCGCCTGCGAACAGCTTCAGATCGGCGTTGCGAAAAGCGCGGTACGGCTCGCCGGTGGACCAGAGAAAGGTGGTGGGCGTACCCATCCTCAGGTTGGCGATCGGGTCACGGCCGAAATTGGCGCCAAAAGAGAAGAAGCCGCGGTGGACGTCGGTCTCGACGCCGTTCAACTGGTTGCGCGACGCTTCGGCGCCGGCGGAAAACGTGTGGGCCGCACGAGCCTGGCGCACGAGCGCCGATCCGCGGAAGCGGTTCTGAGCGCGGTCGATGGGGATGGTACCGTCCGGGCCGAGCGCCTGGAGCGCATTGCTGAACAGCACGTACGGTCCGACCGCGGTCTCGTCGGGCGCAAGCAGCGATGCGAGACGATCGAACCCGGCCGAGAGCGCGATCTCCGTCGTTGCGCTCGAGGTCCGGTTGAGCGTCGCTCGAGCGGTGTGCGACTTGGTGTCGGTATTGGGATTCTGTCCCGCCACCAACTGGAAGGCGTCCACGCGCTGGGTGGTGAGCGCGTAGGACAACCGCAGCGCGTCGCGCCGGTTCAACGGGATGTCGAGCCGGGCCGAGAGGTTGTTGTTGTCGATGGACTGTGGAGCGTTCGTATTGAGGGCGCGCGGGTTGATGTCGGTGCGGTTCGGCGGCTCGTCCGGAAAGGCGGCCAGGAAACGCGCCACGATGGGATAGACTTCGGGTTCCGTGGTGAGCGGCGTCCGCTCGCCTTCGCGCGGCGCCAGCACGTTGCCGTTCACGTTGCCGCGCAGCTTCTGTTGGCTGGCGGCGAGGGAGAGGGAGACCTCTTTGGGCGCCGGGATCAGCAGGGCAAAACCATAGTCGTTGTCGTGCGCCGGGAGCACCCGTCCCGCCTGGAAAAAGGAGCGCGCGCTGAAGACGCTGTTGAGGTGCGCCAGGTACGCGTTGCCGTGCAAGCGCGAACGGCCCGCCGGCGCCAGGTGGATGAGCGATGAGGGCGCGTTGCCGAACTCGGAGCCGAAGTACCCCTGGCCGGCTTCGAACTGGTGGATGATGGTCGGCGTCGCGCCAAGGCGGATGTTCAGCTCTTTCAGCGCGTTGTTGTCCACCAGGTTGAAGGGGACGTTCTCGTTGCGGCGGCTCTCCCCGGCGGCGCCGTCGGTGACGCCGAGCAGGTTCAGTTCGGCGCGCTGCTTTGCGACGCTGGGCGGCTGTCCGGCGGAGGCGGCGTTTTCCGCCGGCGCCTTGCCATCGGGCCGCGGCTGAAACGCGTGGCCGCATAGAGCGGCACAGAGGGCGCACGCGGCCAGCCGGAAGATCATTCCCACCAAGTTTACCCTGTGCGTTACTGTAAGACCTTTACGGGGCGGGTGGTCGTGGCGCCGCCCGACAGTATGCACAATGTCGATCTCATCCTGACTCTTACAGCGGGCCTCGCCTTCGCGGTATTCCTGGGATTTCTCGCGTTGAAGGTGCGGCTCCCGCCGATTGTAGGTTACCTGGTGGCGGGTATGCTGGTGGGCCCCAACACGCCAGGATTCGTAGCCAACCGCGCGATGGCGGAGCAACTGGCCGAGGTCGGAGTGATTCTGCTGATGTTCGGTGTGGGCCTCCAGTTTCACCTCAAGCACCTGCTGGCGGTGAAGCGGGTGGCCGTCACCGGGGCGCTGGTTCAGATCGCGACGGCGACGGGCTTCGGAATCCTGGCGGGGCGCGCCTTTGGCTGGCCCTGGGCGGCCGCCGCTGTATTCGGCGTAGCGCTGTCGGTGGCGAGCACCGTCGTGCTGATGCGCGTGCTGGCGGATCATGGCGATCTGCAGAGCCAGACCGGGCGGATCGCGGTGGGGTGGCTCGTCATGGAGGACATCTTCACCGTCTTCGTACTGGTGCTGTTGCCGGTAATCTTCGCTCCCACTCAGCGGAGCAGCCTCCCAGCGACGTTTCTCCTCGCGGGATTGAAGCTCGCCGCGTGCGCGGTCCTCACGCTGGGGGCCGGGGGCCGGTTCATCCCGCGGCTGCTCAGCGTTGCGGCGCGAACCCGTTCGCGCGAACTGTTCACGCTGACGGTGCTGGTTATCGCACTGGGCATCGCGGTGGGCGCGGCGCAACTGTTCGGCGTCTCGATGGCGCTCGGCGCGTTTCTGGCGGGCATGGTGGTAGGGCAATCGGAGTTCAGCCACCGTGCGGCGTCCGAAGCCCTGCCTATGCGGGACGCCTTCGCGGTGCTGTTCTTCGTCTCGGTGGGGATGCTGTTCGACCCATACCACCTGATCCACGCGCCAGGACAGATCCTGGCCACGACGGCGATCGTATTGCTGGCGAAGCCGTTGGCCGCCTTTATGATCGTGGTGGTGCTCGGCTATGGACCTCGTATCGCGATTCGCGTGGCCGTGGCCCTGGCCCAGATCGGCGAGTTTTCGTTCATCCTTGCCACACTGGGCGACCAGCTCCGCATCCTGCCAGTCGGCGCCACCGCGTTCCTGATTGCCGCCTCCATCCTGACGATACCGTTGAACCCGATGCTCTACCGGCTTACGCCGGCGCTTGAGCGCGCGCTCACGTCGCGGGCGCGGCTGCGGCGGCTACTGAGGCCGCGGGGCGTGAAGGCGGAGCAGCCGGAATCGGCGGCCGAACTGGAGGCGCAGCCCTTGAACGCGATTATCGTCGGCTACGGACCGGTGGGCCAGACGGTGAGCCGCGTACTTCAGGAGCGCGGTATCAGTCCGACCATCATCGAGCTGAATATCGAAACCGTCCGGCGGTTGAACAGCGAAGGCATCCGGGCCGTTTACGGGGATGCGATGCAGCCGGACATCCTGCGCGAAGCCGGGGCGGCGTCGGCGCTCGGGTTGATCGTCTCGGCGCCGTCGCCCGCCGAGTCGGGCGAGTTGATCCGCGCGGCGCGGGAGCTGAATCCCAAAATCCGCGTGCTGGTGCGCTGCGCGTTCCTCTCGCAGGCGATGGCTATGCGGTGGGCCGGCGCTGACGAAGTCTTTTCCGGGGAGGCCGAGGTGGCCATGGCGATGATCGAATACATTCTGGACGATCTCGGCGCCACGCCGGAGCAGATGGACGCCGAGCGGCAACGGTTCCGCAGCGCGCTGTACGCCCGGGAGCCGGCGAAATAGAGGCTTTTCGGAGCTTTCACCCGGTCCGTCGAGGAGGTGGGTCCCCAAGCGAGTGGTGGGCGGTGCGGGACTTGAACCTGCGACCTCCTGCTTGTAAGGCAGGCGCTCTAACCAACTGAGCTAACCGCCCGTGATCCTCAAGTGATTGGTTCCACTGAGTTTCCCTTGACTCCCATTATCCATCAAACCTCGCTGAGATGCTGAAACGTGCCAAAAATGTGCCAAAAATCCCTCAGTTCGGCTTGACCGTGCCTAAAACGTCCGTGTGCTCGTTGGCGTGCCGGTCGAGTCTGTGCAGGGCCTCCCGCATCATGTTGAGCTTGGCTTGGCTGTAGCGCTTGAACACCGCAGAATCGCCCTGCCGGAGCATCTGCGTGACGAAGTGATCCGCCACGCCCCCCGCGCTGAGCCGGGTGGCGAACGTGTGGCGGAGCTGGTAGATCGGAAAATGCGGAATTCCAGCTCGCCGAAGCGTGGCGGACCAGACCTTCTTGAAGCTCGTGATGTGCGGCTTCTTGGTCCCTTTCTTCGTCGTCGGAAACAGGTACTCCGTGCCCGGTGTTGCCTCAATCTGTGTTTGGAAAGCCTCCCGGGCGAGTTCGGTCATGGGCATGTCAGCTATTCCATTTGGGGTCTTCGAGTCCGGAATGTGCGCCACCCAGTTACCAAGGTCGATTTGGTCCTTGCGCATGGGCGTGAGCTCCTTGTACGGCCGGAGTCCCATCTCAACCAGAATCACCATCGCGTTGCGCAGGTACTCGGGGGCAAAGAACTCAATCCGAGCTTGCTCGGTCGCCGTCATATAGTGCGGCTTCCCGGTCGCACCGCTCAGACGAATAGGAAACTCGACTGCCCCGCAGGGACTCACTGCCAGGCGCTTCTGCTTCACGGCCACGTTCAGGATTCTGCGCAGGACGCGGAACTCCTTGTGAACCGTGGCTGGCTTGAGCTGGCCCCTGAATTCAAGGCCGAGTTTCGTATGTACCCTCCTTCCCGAGGTCAAACGTACCTCGATGTAGTCTTCAATCGCCTCCGGCGTAATATCCGTCAGACGGAATTTTCCGAAGGCCGGGCGCAGGAACTTGAGCGCATCAAGATTGGCCTGATGCGTCTTCTCCGCGCGATATGGCGGTGTCGAGCGCCGCTCCAGGAACCAGTCTGTCAGCTGGTTGAACGTGAGGTCCTTGCTCGCCAGAATCACCGGCAGCCGGCCCTCGTCGCGAGCACTGAGACGTTCCCGAAGCATACGCTCCGCTTCTTCCTTGTCAGTTGTGCCAGTGGGCTCTCTCTGGAGCTGTCCCTGGCGGTCCCGATATCGCATCCACCAGAAGGCCGAGTCGTTGCGTTGGTAGACTGCGCCGCTGGTGTTGCATGGTCTTCCTCGTTTACCCATTGATTCCTCCATTCACATGAAACTGCTGGCGCCACTCGGCAAGCTCCGACAGACGGAACCGGATCGAGCGGCCCATCATGCGGAAATGGGGAATCTGCTTTCGCTCGACATAAGCATACACCAGCGACGAGCTCACCCCGAGGAAGCGGGCAGCCGCCTTCACACCGACCACATCCTCGATCGGCCGGTGCTGATGCGATAGTGCAGCCCGCCCTTGGGAAACCGTCATTCCCTGGTCTCCCAAGCTCGCTGTTTCGGTCTGTCGTTCGAGCCCCACTGCTACGCTCTCAGTCAGGAAGGGGAAGCGGTCACTTAATCAGCGCCTGCTCGGGGACCGATCCACAAGCCCCAACGCCGTCACCTTGCGTTCTTTTCAGCAGGGCTTGCGAGAAATGGCGCTCCGCCGTTTCGAGCCGCTGTAGAGCATCGAGGAGTTGCATTCGAACTTCGGTCATCACACCTTGGTCGTGACCGAATTGTTCGCTTGACTTGATGGCAAAACGTATCTGGTCGCTGGCCACGCGGATCTGGTAGGCCATTTCAAAACTCTCCGGCACTCCCAGGCGATTCTCGTTCTTCCGACACGACGCTGGGTCGGGAGCTGTGCTCACGTTGCGGTCTTCGTACTCAGGCACGACCGCAGAATACCGTTGGCGTGCCGAATCACAAAGGGAGTTGGTCAGCGCTGCCAGCGGTCGATTTTTTGCGTAAAAGAAATGCTCCAGGGTTTCCGTTTTGGCGTTCTCGCGCCCTCTTAATCCTTGCCTGGGAGCAAATCTGGAAAGGGTCAGGCGCCATGAGGAGATGGACGACGAAGGAGGCGAAGGCTGTTCTCGAATGGGCCCGCGCCACCAACGGTGATCGCCGCTCCTTGGAGGAGTTGAGCGAGGAGTTGCACCGTTCCCCTGCCGCGATCAAACAGTTCATGCGCCGCGAGTTTCCAGAGGATGCTCGGCCGTGGCCGCAGCGGCGGCGCTGGCAGTCCGAGGAAGTGGAAGTCATCTTGAATGAGGCTGAGAGAGCGCCGGTGGCGCTGGGGCGGACCCGAGAGGCTGTCAGGAAATACGTGAAGCGCAACGGGCTGAAGCCGGCGAGACGGGAGAAAGTTCGACACGACGGGGGTTACGCGATTGGGCAGGTGGCCGAGGACTTCGGGAGATCGCGGCGGACCGTCTATAGGTGGATTTCCAAAGGCATCTTGCGCAGGTTCAATGGCAGTATCGCCGAAAGCTCGTACGAGGAGATCATAAAGGACCGTCCGCATCTGATTGCGTATTCGCAGCTCAGCAGGGAGCGGAAGGAATGGCTGATCGTTAACGGTTATCCGGATGACTCGATCCAGGTGAATCGCCCGAGCGTCAAGGGCCTGCTGAAGGGATAGGTGGTGTCCCTTCACGGACGCAGATGCGAAAAGGCAGGGAGGAGTTCAAACGCCTGCGCCAGGGCGCGGACGGACTCGCCACGTTGCTCAATCCGCTCCTCTCTCAGATTTCCAAACATCGACGAGACCATTCGAAGATGCCGCACGCGCGCTGGGTCAATCCCCATGAGACGGCTGCACGTGGCGTCGGTGGCGACCGGATCATCGCCGAGGACCAGGCAGCGCAAGGGGCGGGCCGCCCCATGCAATGGGCCGTTTCCCTCCATCGCCTCAATGCCGTCGGCAATGACGAAGTGGACCGGCACAGTTGCCGCCAACTCCGCTATCGAGCGGCTGATTCCTTGCCAGTGCAGGACGTTCTTTGGCCAACCGTAGACGGATCCCGGGGCCACACCAAACAGGTTCTTCAGGCTTAACGTCACGCCGGCCCAATGGTGCGTTTTGATCTTCGGCACTGAGATCACGATGTCGGCCGAGAGCACGGCTTCGGGAAGCCAGAGTTCATCCAGTGAGGTGAACCCGCCGCGTGGACGGACTCGCCGCACGGAGTCGGTGTTCAAATCCACGAAGCGGACGTCTCGGAGGCTGCCCAGTGCTGACCTCAGTCCGCTCTCGTCCAAGAGCAGCA
Organism: Bryobacteraceae bacterium; assembly: GCA_026129905.1. Taxonomy (GTDB): domain Bacteria; phylum Acidobacteriota; class Terriglobia; order Bryobacterales; family Bryobacteraceae; genus JAHCHE01. The sequence goes on from JAHCHE010000012.1 coordinate 35,681, forward strand.
TCGTGTCACGGACGTGCCCAGGGCCGTCCGCAACCACCACCTCGGCCGCCCCGAGGCTATACAGGGCGTCCGCCGCGGCGGCAACGACGATCGGGTGTGTGTTGATCGGTGCTGCGGAAGAGTATTCAACCAGGTTGGGCTTCAGCAAGACGCGTTTCCCGTGGACCGGAACTGAGAACAGGCGAAGACCGTCGCGGATGACAGGGCTGGCCCTGTTGTAGTCCGAACACCGCAGAACGGCGGCATGGGAGTGCTTGCGCTGGCGGAAGAGCGGGCGACACCTCTCCACAAAGTTGTTAGCCACGAACGTAGTCGTGACGGTCAGACCGAGACTGTGCAGCATGGTGCGACGATTCATGAAACCTCCCGAAAAGTGAAGGGCGGGTTTTCGAGGGCCAAGGCGGAAAGGGCAAGCGTGGCGACGGGGAGACGGTCAAAGTCACATGTGAGGACAGCGGTCAGTTGTTCGCGCAAAGTCGAGGCTTCGCCACGATAGTACGCCGTCAGTGCCATGACTGCCCACGCCAGCGAATAGGGCGAAGAGCAGTTGGCAAGGCGACTGCTCAGGTAGTCGAGCGCCCGGTGAACCTCGAAGGTATTGCGTTTCGAAGACTCGCGCAACGCCAGCAGCGCCATCGCAGTGAAGTCGGGATGCGGATCGAGCGGAACTCCAAAGACGACCGAGTTGCCGGCGTTCCAGCCTCCTGAGGGGCAGGCCCGATCCAACAGCATCGCTTCGGCGGCCGGGATTCGGAGAGATCCTGGGCACCAGGCACGCAAGGCAAGAATGGCGGCTGCCGTGGGCGCTACCCAGCTGACGGTCCCCGGAACCCAGGGCCAGCCGCTCTTCGTGGGGTCGAACCGGACCTGGCGGTCGAACAAGACAAACTTCCAGCGCCACAGCCAATGACTCTCAAGGCCTTCGAGGGATTCGAGCCAGGAAAGGCCGCGCCGGGCGGCGATTCTCGCGAGCGGCGAAGCGCAATGAGAGCGAAGTGCTATGAGGGCGATCGAGGTCACGAATACATTCGGAGGACCATTCTCGACACCAGGCCATGCGCCGGAGGGAAGCTGGTGGTTGAGGCAGGACTCAAGCGGCGGTGTCTCATGCCGAAGCGCGAGAGCGGTCCAGGTCCGGCCTTCGCCGTCGGCTCCCGACCGGGGAACTTGCCTCAACTGCTCAAGGAGCGCCGAGCGCATGGACATGTTCTGTTGTAAGGGGAAGAGATCGGGACACAAAGCGAGTGCGTCGCTGAAGCCCCACGTACCGGGCTGACATGCCTGTTCTAGAATGAGGGTCGAGGAGATGCTGCTATGCCAGAGTGGCAGCCGGCGCCATATAAGGAGTATCGGTGGATCGTTGCCGACCCGCAGTTGTTGGGTGGAAAGCTGGCGATTCGCGGTACCCGGCTGTCAGTTTCCCTCATCCTTGAATGCCTGGCCGGGGGCATGTCATTGGAAGAGCTCGACGAGGCATTCGACCGCGCGTTCCCGCATGAGGCTTTGCCCGAGGTCTTGAAGGTCGCCTCGGAGCTGACCGATTCGTTCCATGTGGCTGCTTGACGCCAACATGGACGGTGAATCGGCGTTTCGGCGTCGGGTGCATTGACGTCATTCCCTGAATGTGGGATGTCCGGCGGGTGTCATGGATGTTCCATGGCCGGACAGTGACGCAGTCCTTTTTCCGTTCGATGTCCGGGGAAGGTGACACCGTTGTGGAATGTCCGGGTCGTGCCACGGTACGTTTCTGTGGGATGTCCGAGCCGATGACGCTGCTGTGGGGTGGCCCGCGGAAATGACAGCTCTGCTGCTTGTCCAGGATGTGAAGCCGCTGTTGGTCGCAGCCGAAGGACCCGCCTGGAACAGGGAGAACCCCACTTGGCCCAGGCCCGGCGACTTGCAGTACGCCTGCGCGTCTTCCCATCTCACGTTCACCGCCGGGTGGTCCGGCCCCGCCCGCGCTTTCCAGCGCCGACGGTGTCCTGTTTCCCTCACGAACCGCTCGTACTGCGCGTTTGTCACCGGGTGCAGCCCCACGTAGTACACAGGCAACCGCACCGGGAACCTCTCGTCACCAGCCAGAAACTCCCCCTCCGGGATCAGTACCAGCAGCACCAGCAGTGTCCCGTCCTTGGCGTTCTCGATGAGCTACTCGATCTTCTTCGCCATCTGTTACTCCACGGGACGACGTGCCTTATCCTGGTGAGGAACCGTGTACCAGGTAGTCGTCGATACGAACGTGATCGTGGCCGCACTGCTGTCGAACCGGGGCGCCTCGCACGAACTCGTGCGCCTTGTCGGCGACAGGCGCTGGAAGATGAACCTTTCGGTTCCCCTCGTTTTCGAGTACGAGCAGACACTCAAACGTGTGTGCTCGGGTGGTCCGCTGGCTTCGGAGGACATCGACGATATCCTCCAGTTCCTCTGTGCAACCGCTAACCTGCGACCGATCTTCTTCCTGTGGCGGCCGTGGCTGCCGGACCCGAAGGACGACCTCGTGCTGGAACTCGCCGTCGAATGCCGGGCGGACTTCATCGTGACCTTCAACGCCAGGGACTTCGCCGGCGCCGGGCAGTTCGGGATCTCGGTGGTTTCCCCGGGCCGGTTTCTTGCGATACTAGAGGAGGAGCCATGACCCTTAACATTACGCTCCCGGACGACCTGTATCAGCGGATCGCCGATCTGGCGAGTCGGCAGCAGGTTTCCGTCGAGCGCATGGCCGCTGCCGCCCTCGCCGAGCAACTGGCCAGCTGGGCCCGCGTGGAGCGGATGGCCGAACGCGGCAGCCGCGAGCGGTTCCTGACCGCCCTGGCAAAAGTTCCGGACACCGAGCCACGGCCTGAAGACAGGCGGTAAGGCAGCAACTCAGCGTTCGTATCTCCCCATCTCCAAAATCGTCCGTCGCTCGCTTCGTGCGCTCCACAAAGAGTAAAAGGGCAAAAGGGTAAAGGGTAGTTATAGCGTCCCGGCACATCGGAGGCCGATGGTGATGATCCGGTAGCCCGGCAAGTCGTCGCGGCGGTACGCGCAGCGGAAGTAGCCGGTAAGGTCGTTGTCTCACGACCCTCCCCGCACCACCCGGTACGTTCCCTTTTTCCGGCGCTCGCAGATCTCCCTGATTGTATCTCCCCTACGCGCCATCTCCTTCACGAACCGCTCGTACTGCTCGTTCGTCACCGGATGCGGCGCGAGATAGTACGCCGGAAGTCGCACCGGGAACTCCTCTTCTCCAGCCGGAAACTCCCCGTCCGGGATCAGCACCGTCTGGTCAGGCGGATGAGGCTGCTGACGCGAAGATCGCGCGCCTGAGAAAGTGGATCGCCAGTTTCCCGCCGGCCCCGCGGTCCCGCTGGAGGCGATGCGCCGGGGCACGATGTACGCCTGATGGCCGCGGTCCTGCTGGATACAAACGTCCTGGTCTATCTGGTGAGCCACGCGGCGGCCGAGCATGGGGCTTGCCAGGCGGCGGTTGAACGCGTCCTCAAACAGGGCGATCGGCCCTGCACCACCGTCTTGCGCGCTGCCTTGAACGGTCCCACCAGGTCCCGCAACTCGCGTATGGCGAGAGATGCCGACTGCGAACCCTCGTCGAGGAAGAAATGGAAGTCCTCCAGGACGAACACGCCGGGCTTGTCCGATTCGAGCAGGAAGGGGATGATGCGGCGTGGATCGGCCGTCTTCCGGTCCACAGGCTTGAAGTCGGTCGTGCACAGGCCCCGGGAGACGCTCCAAATGTAGAGCAGACGGCGGTTCAGCTCGCCGTCTGCAAGCGCCTGGTTGAGGAGCTCGATGGGCGCAGTCCTCTTCGGACGTAACAAGGTCGAGTGGGGCGGCGAAGCACAGTTGGAATGTGGGATGGCCGCACCGATGACGCTTCCGTGGCATGTCCATACTGTGACGGTTCACTTTTCCGTGGCATGTCCGAAGGGTGTGCCACCGCTGTGGGCTGGCCGGCGGAAGTGACGCTGCTGTTGGATGTCCGGGCTGTGACGTGGCGCTTTTTCGTGAGCTGTCCGTCGGGAGCGTCATCGATGTGGGATGTCCGGGAACGTGACAGATCGGGTTGATGGAGACCCGAATAGAAGTAGTGCACCCGCGCTTGGCGGCTGGATGATAAGCCGGTATTCTGCTCGTGATGTTGACGACGAGCGCTGAGCTTGGCCGAAGGCTTCGGGAAGCGAACTACGCGGTCGACCCCGTATTCCTTGAAGTGATGTGGCTGGCCACGAGGATGCAGAAGCCGCTGCTGGTCGAGGGGCCGCCCGGAACCGGGAAGACCCATTTGGCCCAGGCACTGGCGGCAGCGGTCGGGGCAAAGCTGATCCGGCTGCAGTGCTTCCAGGGGATTGACGAAGAGAAAGCGATCGGGCGGTTCGACGGGTCGCTGCAGCGGCTGTTCTTGGAAACGCAGGGGGACCGGCTGGAGAAGGAATGGGAGCAGTTGCGGATCACTCTTCACAGTTTGGAATTCTTTGTTCAGGGTCCGCTTCTGGAGGCGGTGCTGTGTGAGCCGAAGCCGGCGGTTCTTCTCATTGATGAGCTCGACAAGGTGGACGAAGAGTTCGAGGCGCTGCTGCTCGAGATCCTGAGCGACTGGCAGATCACCATTCCGAAGCTGGGGACGATCAAGGCCAAGACGATCCCGTTCGTCGTGATGACGTCGAACCAGGTGCGGCGGATCGGCGATCCGCTCCGGCGCCGCAGCCTGTATCTCCGACTGGAGCACCCGAACGTGGAGAGAGAGGTGGAGATCCTGGAGATCCACACCGTTGACGCGCCGGTCGAATTGAAAGCCCAGGCGGCGGGGCTGGCGCAAGCACTGAGAGGCTACAACCTCGTCAAGCCGCCGTCGATTGCTGAGATCGTGCAACTGGTACGGGCGCTGCAACTGATGGGAAGGACGGAGATTCGGGTGGAGGACCGGGACATCCTTCTGCCGTTTCTCGCCAAGACAGAGGAGGACCGAAAACGCCTGCTGCTGCGGAGCGGGTGGGAGAGCCTGGTGGTCACGGCGCAGGAATACCGGAACCAAGCCCTGGCGGCGATGAGGGCGGCATGATGCGGTTGGCGGTGCTCTTCCTCGGTTTGTCGACATGCGGATTCTCGCAGCCGGCGGAGATGCGCGCTTGGGCCGACCATTGGGCTCGGGAGTTCGGTGTTGAGCGCGAGCTGGTCTACGCGGTGATCGAGGTCGAGTCGGCGTGGAATCCGCGAGCCGTGTCGGCGAAGGACGCGGTGGGCTTGATGCAGTTGATGCCCGCGACGGCCGCGGAGTTCGGCGTGCGGGACCGGTTCGATCCGGCGGACAACATTCGCGGCGGAGTGGCGTACCTGGCCTGGCTCAAGGAGATATGCGGTGGTGACCCTCGTTTGATGGTCGCCAGCTACTTCGCCGGCCAGAACCGCGTCCTACCGCAAGGCTTGCAGTTTTCGTCCGAGGAGGTCTATCGGTACGTGCAGACTGTCGCGCAGCACTATCGCCGGTACCGCTGGAGAAGCTTGAATCACAGGAGATCTGACTGATGAAGAAGGTGTCGATTCTGTTCTTTCTGTGCGTGACAGTCTGGGCTCAGGCGCAGATCAAGCCTGTGACCCGGCAGCGCAGTCTCACCGACGAGGTTAACGTTGTACGACTGGCCCCGCGGTACACGACGACGATCCGGATGCCGGAGGCGGTGAGCTCGGTGGTGGTTGGAGACCCAACGTTGTTCCTCGCCGAGCACGCCGACGAGGAGCCGCTGCTGGTCTTCGTGAAGCCACTCACCGAGAAGCCGGCGGAATCGAACTTGGTGATCACGACGGTCGGGGGGCGGCAGGTGAGCGTCGTGCTGCGCAGCGAAAATGGCGGGGTCAGGGAGGTGGACTTTGTCCTCGAATACCACTCCGTCAGAACGTTCTTGATTGAGGAGATCCCGCTCAGCTCGATGGAGGTGGCGGGAACGAGGCGGGTGGGTTTCGAGAACAGTCCTGCGGCGGAGCCGGACTGGCTCGACCGGATGCTGGAACATCAACGGCGAGCGCCGTTACCTGCACTCTACGGCCGACAGGCGCCATCGCCGGAGAGCAAAGGCGACTACCTGAGGGCTGGGGTTTCGGAGGTGGTCGATCTCGGTGAAGAAGTCGTGGTTCTCTTCTCGGTCGTGAATCCGCAGGGACGCGCGGTGGAGATCCTCCCGCCACAGGTGCAACTGGCGGGCAGCGTCCGCCAGGGGGCGATCTTCAAAAGGAGGCGGTGGGGCACCTCGGAACAACTTCCGGTCAAGGACTTCCGGTTGTCGAGACGCCGTCTGGGACCGGGCGAACGAGCTGATGGCATCATGGTGTTCGACCGCCCCAGCTTCAAGCAGTCCAACGAGACGCTGTTCCTGCAGATGGCTGAATCGGGGGCGGTGGACAAGCCGACGCTTGCGCCCATCGGATTTGGAGTATCCACGTTGCGAAAGGAGTTCGGCGAATGAGACACCTGCGGGATGATCAGCACGAAAAAGGGAACTGTCAAGCTCCAGAAGGGCAGCCGCCGGCACACGGTGCGGTCTTGCAGAATGAAACGGAGTTTGAGCCAGAGAAGCCGAAGAGCCCGGTCGAGCGGTTGGAGGAGTGGTTCCAGCAGTTGGGGCGACGGCTGAGGCCGCCACAGGCAATCGGGCGCGAGGCCAAGGCCAAGTCCGGGGGACGCACACTGGTCATCCTGGCAGGGTCGGTCGTATGCTGCTTGCTTCTCTTCGCCGCGATGTTCACGACATCGACTAGCGAACGAGGTGACAGGGAGCGGAGGACAGCGCCGAGACTGGGCCGCCCGACAGAGAATGAGGATTCGCAGGCAGCAGGTCGGTCGATCGTCCCTCACCTGAGCGCCGAACAGCAGGCCGGCGGGGAGACGGGGGAGCTGTCCGAAGGAGACGTCCTGAGCACCATGCGCAACCGAGGCACGGCGCCGCCGAAGCCGGCTGCGGATCCGGAACACGCTCTGGGCAATGTGGAATTCAGTGATCCCGCCCTCGAAGAGGCGTATCGCCAGAGAGGGCAGGCGCCTCCTCCACAGCGCGAGTATGTCGCTCCCGCTGTGAGACCAGCACCTATCGTTGAGCCTGCCAGGCCCGTGGATACCGAGGAGGCGCTTCAGAGATCGTCTCTTGTATACGTGCGAACTGCGTCTAAGGAGGCTGCCGGTGTTTCGCTCAGCTTGTCGCCGGCGATCCAGCGGCAGGTCACAGGTCTGCTGCCCCAGGGCACCCGGCTTGTGGCACGGCTGCAACACGCAGTCAGTTCAACCGCGGAGATGCCTGTGACGGCGGTCATCGAATACAACTACGAGCACGAGGGACGTCTGGTCGTGCCGGCGGGCTCGAAAGCCATTGGAGGGTTGACGGGGGCAACGCCGAGGGGATGGGCGGAGATCAAGTTCCACACGCTGGAACTGCCGAACGGACGGATCGAGGAGATCGCGGGTTCAGCGTTGGCCCTTGATCTCGGCCCGTTGCGCGGAGACGTGAACGGCAAGAACACAGGGAAGAAGTTCCTGGTACGGACGCTGCAAGGGATTGGCTCGGCGGCCAGCTACCTGGTGGGCGAGGGAGGCCTCGGACGGAGCCAAATCGACGGGGCGATCCTGTTGCGAGAGAGAATGGCCGACAACGTTGCCAGAGCAGGGGAAGAGGAGCTTCGAAGGCTGGCCTATCAGCAGCAGATTGTTGTGACGGTGCCGGCGAACACGCGCTTCTACCTTGTGCTTCATGATCGGGCATTCTCACCGGAGGGGTCTGGTCCGGGAAATGCGTCGCCCGACAGGTCGGCCGCCGCCGAACTATCGGAGCAGGAGCTTGAGGAGCTTGTCCGGCTGCGCAACGAGCTGCGCCTTATGAATGGAATGATGTCACGGTAACGGGTCCGGACCGGTAAGGGCTGTTGTCAGGGCGCTTTCGTCGCCCAACGTGGTGCGGTCGCTTTTCGCCGTTTTGAATGTCGAGTATTCTGTGGACGACAGGCGGGGACCTGCGCCGTGCTGTACTTTTTCTACAGATTCGTCCACAGGATTGGATGGCTGATTGGTGCCGCCGTGGCGAAGGTCACCCATGAAGTGCGATTCCTCGCGTGGCGGGCCCGGCAATCCTCAACACCTGAGAAAACCGCGTGGTTGTATCGGTGCCTGGTGGCCTGTGCGCTGGTCGGTGGGGAGTGGTGGCTGCTGGCCACACTTTCTTCTCGACCGGATACCGCCTTGACTGTCGGAATAGCCTGGTTGACGCTCTTCATCCTGCCCAAGCCGACGCCGAGGGTCCCTCTTTGTGCGGCTCGGACTTTGGCGGTGGTTGCCACATCACTGGGAGCGATCAGGATAGGTGATTGGATCGCGGACCGATACGGGAACCTGAGTCCCTGGGACGGAGTGTTTGCGTTCCTTTGGTTTATTGCCTTCGGAAGCGCACTTCTGTTTTGGGCATTCGCCACGCTGTTCCGGCGGCCGAAGGTGGCGGCAGCCGCAGGCACGAGTTCCCAAGGCGGGGTGGAAAACGTGAACGCGCGCCGGTGGTCGAATATGCCGGCCCTCCGCTTCACGGATGTCGGAGGGCAGACCCGGGCGAAGGAACAGATCCGGCTGATCGCGGCAAACCGCTTCGGAAGAAATGGTTCTCACGCAAGCGTGGTGCGAAACGGTATCCTGCTGCACGGTCCACAAGGCACCGGAAAGAATCTGTTAGCGGAAGCCACGGCCGGCGAGTTCCGCGTCAACTTTTACCACGTCGGCTGCGCGGAGTTGCAGCGGCACTACATTGGGACAACGGGCGAGGAGATTCGACGGACATTCGATCACGCTGTCAATCACCGGCCCATCGTGTTGTTTCTGGACGAAATCGACGCGATTGGCAGCAAGAAGCAACTTCAAGTGGCTGGTGCCGACCCCGGCGGAGCCGGCCGCGAATACAACGCGATTGTGACCCAGCTCATGCAGGCCATCGACCGGTGCCGGCGCGAGGGCGGCCTGCTGCTTATGGCGGCGACGAACCATTTCGACGGGCTTGAGCCGACGCTGATCCGGGAGGGACGCTTCGACCTCAAGCTGCGACTGGACTTGCCCGATACGGCAGATCGCAAGGAGATTCTGCGGGCGCAGCTCGCCAGGCGGCGCTGGAAGGAGCATGATCTGACAACGCTCGCGCGCCGTACACCGGGATGGAGTCCGGCCCGCCTGCAGGCCTTGGTGGACCAGGCCACCTTGCTCGCTTCCGAAGGAGTCATCCACGAGAAACATCTGATCGTCGCACTGGAGAGCACTGGAGGGCATGACCGTCCGGGCTTCGAAAAGGTCACCTGGGACGACATGGTTCTGCCCGAGCGGACGGCGGAAGACCTGAAATCCCTCCTGAAGCTTCTCGATCCGGGCCGGGCCGAGCGCCTGACACTGAGGGCGCCGACGGGCCTGCTGCTGGTGGGACCTCCCGGGACAGGCAAGACAATGGTCGCGAAACTCATCGCAAGCGAGGCGCAGAGGAGTTTCTACGCGATCGGACCGAGCAACGTGCTCTCTGGCGCGGTGGGCGGCTCGGTGCAGCGGATGTCTGCAGTATTCGCTCGCGCGAGGGAGAACGCCCCGTCCATCCTGTTCTTCGATGAGATGGACGGTCTGTTTCCCCATGTACACAGCGCGGCCAACCAGCACGACGTGCAGTTGGTGGAACAGACGCTGATGGAGATCAGCAATCTGCGGCCGGAGAACAACGTCTTTCTGGTAGGGACAACCAACGACATCGAGCGGATCGATCCGCGCATCCTTCGTGGCGGGCGGTTCAGCGAGAAGATCGAGATCGGTGTTCCCGATGATGCGGGATACCTCAAGCTGCTGAAGCGATACCTGGGCAGGGCTCGGCTCGCGCCGTCGTTGACGGCGGAGGTCATCGTCGATCGGGTCCGCGGTATTTCGCCGGCGGATCTCGAAGCCACCATTGACGCGATGAAGCGGATCGCCATGCGGCGGATGCCCGACGAGGCCGAGGAGTTGCCGCCGCTGGAGGTCGAAGACCTCGAGGAAGCCTTCGGGCGAATCCAACCACAGTTCTGACACCTCTCGGTAGGACTCCAGATCACCCTCCCAAGCCTTTCTCTGTTAGGCCCGGAACGACTCCCTTTGTGATTTCGAAAAGCCGGTGTAATCTCCCGTCTAGTTCGGTATTCCAGCCGGGCTGATTCTCGATCTCGGGAGGAAGAGAAAACATGCTGAAGCTTTCGAAAAACGGGAGACGGGCCGCCTTTGCTCTCGCCGCAGCCCTTCTTCTGGTGAACGTGGTGGCCCAGGCACAGAACCTCGGTGCGGCGCCCCAGTTAAACGTGGCGGTCCAGGGCCAGACGGGGGCGCAGCCGGAAGGGGCCTTTCTGAACCTGGTGAACTGGATCGGCAACGTAGTCGCGCCGGTGGGAGCTGGGCTGGCGGTCTTCGCCGGGCTCATCTCCTTCATCTCCGGGCGGGGCGCCATCCGCTACATGTTCGTGGCGCTCGGTTGTCTGGCCGTATCTGGCCTGACGCGCCTGCTTGAGTTCTGGATCGAGCAGGGCGGCGGCGGGGTGTCCTGAAACTGAATTGCTCCAGGAGCGCCAGCCTCCAGGACAGGCGCTCCCTGGAGCCGTCACCGAGGGAACAATGCCTCCACTTCTTCACGACATCATGCGGGTGCTGTTGTTGCTGGCCGGGCCGGCAGCGTTTGTCTGCCTGATCAATGCAGGGATCGCGTTGCGTCGCGAAGGCGGCACGAGCTTCTGGGTCGGAGGCGGGTTTTCCAAGTGGATGCTGTGGGCCGTCATCTTCCTGGCGCTGGAACCAACTCTCACCTGGTTTCAGTTCTTCGGTGTGCCTGTGTTCTTCCCGCCGGGAGCCGCGATTGGCACTCCGTGGCTAAGCAACATCCAGACGGGAGCCACAACCTTTGTGAACGACCTACTCGTGGCACGGATTGTGCCGGTCTTGGCTGCCTTCTTTGTCATCCGGGCTGTGCTTGATATGGCGAACGGTACTGGACCGTTGCCGTCGATTCTCAGTGCGATGTTTCTGCTGGCAATCTCGACTACCCATGGACTCATCGATGGGTGGACTCCAGGAGGGAACCGGTTTTCTCTGGCCGTGGGCCTCGAGTCAATGTGGAACTACCTGGCGGGAAGAATCATGCCGATCGCGGCAGGCCTGGCAATCTGCGGGGCGGTCATCCAGTTCGCGTTCAACCAGTCCGGCGCGTTGCGGCTGGTGGCCTGCGCCGGTGGCTTCCTGACGGTGAACGCGTTGTGGGTTCTGATCACCCGAATGATGTGAGCGAGACATGGATTTCCTGACGGGACTAACGAACCTGACGAACTGGATGGGCAACGTCATCATGCCGACGCTGGCCGGGCTGTTCTTCGTGATCGCCGTCTTGCGGTTTGCGAGGGGCGTGCCTTTTCAGTACTCGATGTACGCGGGTCTTGCGGCCTTGCTCATCTCGGGGATTCTGCGGGCCATCGAGACGTTCTCCCAGCAGCGCGCCTGGAACGATCCGGACGCGGTGTGGGTAACGCTGCTCGGTCTGGTCAACTGGTCAGCCAACGTGATCCTGCCGCTGTACGGTGCGCTCCAGGTGCTGATAGCGGTTCTGCATTATGGCGGCGCCGGCTTCCGGCTCTATCCCGGGACATTGTGGGGGCGGCACATTGTCGCGGCAATGTGCTGCTTCGGGCTTTCCGGCTTGCTGCGCCTGGCGGAGTTCTTCGTCGAGCAAGGCGCTGGGGGCTTGAGTTGAGAGGGAGAGAAACATGGCACTAGAAGTCACGCCGGTGCACCGCAACCTGCATCAGCGGGTCCGGTTTCTCTACCTGGAGTTCGAAGATCTATTCCTGATTCTGGGGCTGGCGGCGGTGCTGAATATCGTCGGGCGTTTCCTGAACCGCGAGATCAGCGGGATCCCGTTGAACATCGTGTTGCAGTATGTGGTGCCGCTTCTGGCCGTGCCGTGCTTGATGCTCTTCAAGTACGGCAAGCCGCGCGGATACCTGCAGGATCTGCTGGCGTGGCGAATCAAACCCCGCATCTACTGCGGCCTGGAGCCGGACCGGGAACAAACACGGGAGTACTTCTACTGATGCCAGTGACGACGCGAGAGTACGAGGAGTCCTTACGGAAGCCCGCACTGTGCGAGCTCCTTCCGGTTCGAGAGTATCTGGACGGAGTGATGGTGCAGACCCAGGGGAACCTGGTTGCCGGCTACCAACTGTTCGGCCTGAACAGCTTCTATCACAACGACGAGCTTCGAAACCGGTCGAAGCACTCACTCGAAGCGCTGATCCGCTGCCTGCCGGAACGGTCCATGCGGCTCCAGGTGCGCTTCGAGATCACCGAGGGGATCGGGCCGGTGCGGAAAGCGTATCCGGCGGTTCAGCGAAACGAGAGCGCGGTGCTGCAGGAGATCGACCGGCTGCGTTTCGAGCAATGGATCGAGAACGAAGCCGCCGGCCACTACCTGCAACACCTTCTCCATGCTTACTTCATCTGGGATCCGCGCATCCACCACGAGCTCGCCGATCAGCTTCAGGGCAAGAAACGCCCCTTCCTCAGCTTGTCTGTCGACAAATGCATTCAGCGAACGAGGCGCGAGCATGAAGAGCTGTTGTCTGAGTTCGCAAGCCTCCTCGCAGGGGTAGAGCAGACTCTGGCTTCCAGCGGGATGACAATACGGCGGCTCACTTCCGAGGAGATGTTCTTCGAAACCAAACGCGCGCTCAACCCGGCCTTCGAGGACCGAAGCCGATACCGCCGGGCGGAGGAATCGCTTACGTACCGAAGCGCGCGGAGCCAGGTTGTGAACACCAGCATCGAGGACGAACAAGAGAACTACCTTCAGGTGGGCGGCCTGCTGTACACGCTGGTCAGCCTGAAAGACATGCCGGATGGAACCTTTCCCGGCATCCTGCGAGAGCTGGCGGTGCTCGACTTTCCCATCGTGGTGAACGCGGAGGTGTCCATATCAGATCAGGCCAAGACCCTGGAGCAGTTCAAGGGGCGCCTTCGACGGATGCAGGCGGCGCAACGGGACTCAAAGGGAGGCTTTCGGGTGCACGTGGAAGCAGAGGTCTCCCAGAGGCAGCTTCAGGACGTGCTCGAAGCGGTCATCTCCTCGTCGCTGAAGGTGTGCCGGTACTCGCTGGTGATCACTGTTCGGACGTCGAGCCCGGTCGCAAGCCGGAGCGATCTAGAGGAGGCGCAACGGACCCTGAACGACCGGCGGCAGCGCGTGGTGCATGCCGTGACTCGCATGAACGGCGCCAGGGCGATTCCTGAGACGCTGGCGCAACGCCGGCTGTATATCGGCAGCCTGCCGGGGATGGTGCGGGAGAACAAACGCGAACTGGAGTGTCTGACTCTCAATGCCGCCGACCTGCTGCCGGTGGAAATGCCGTGGCAAGGAATGCCGCAGTCACCGCTGGTGCTGCTGGAGACGCCCTATCGCCAACTGATCCCTTTTTCGCCCTACGACGCGAGCCTGGGTGACGCCAACATGCTGATCATGGCGAAGTCCGGCGGCGGCAAGACTTTTATGGCGCAGATGTTCCTGCTCATGATGGCGCGCGCCAATCCGCTGATTTCGATCCTTGAGCGAGGCGATTCGTACCGGCCGCTGGTCGAGCTGATGGGCGGCCGCGTGATCGACGTCGACCTGGAAGGCAACGAGACCCTGAATCCGTGGGACCTGCCGCCGGGCACGACACAGCCCGACAAGGACCAGATCGCCTTTCTCAAGAACCTGACTCGGCACATGATCGGCGATCTGGGCCAGACCGACACATCGCTGCTCGACAACATCCTCACCGAGGCCATCTCCAAGGTCTACAAGCGGGCCGCGGTGCGTTACGACAACCAGATCCCGACGTTCTCAGACCTGCGGGACGAGCTGTTCAACTGGACCGACGAGGAACGCATCGACTACATTCGCAGCCTGGCGCAGTTGGCCTCGATCTCGCTCCGCCAGTGGACGGGAGAGAAGGGTGTCTACTCGAAGCTGTTCGACCGCCACACGACGATCCGGACGGATGCCAATTGGCTCTTTTTCAATGTCGAGCACCTCAGCGCGGACCCGCGGCTGGAGACCGCGATGAGCGTGCTGATCGCCCAGGCGATGTCGGACCGTGCATCCGGCAAGACCGGCCAGCCCTCGATTACCGTGCTCGATGAGTGCTGGTCCCTGCTCGACTCGCCGGTCCTGGCCGATTGTGTGGTCCAGCTCTTTCGCACGGCCCGCAAACGCAACGCCAGCGTGTGGGGGATCTCGCAGACCCTTGAGGACTTCGTCGGAACTCAGGTGCAGCCGAAGCCGCAGGGCGCCGGAATCCTGCGGAACGCGTCGGTAAAGATCATCGGCCAGCAACCGGGCGACCTGAGCCCCCTGGTTCAGCATCTGTCGCTGAACGAAGTAGCTCTGGCCGAGATCAAACGGTTCGCCTCGCCGAGGAAAGGGCGAAGCGCCGAGGCTCTGCTCGTGCTCGGCGAGAAGTCGGAGACAACCCAGACCATTCGGCTGCTTCCGACTCCGGTGGACTACTGGGTGTGCACGACCTACCCGCGCGAGAAGGCGTACCGGACGTACTGTCTGCAGGAGAGCGAGGGCAGGCCGCTGATCGAGGTCTACAAGGAACTGGCTGAGAAGTATCCGACGGGACTGTCGGAAGTGGACGTATTGCCGGAGGAGGCCTCGGGTTCAGTCCAACGCGCCAGTGTTCGGCAACCGGTGCGGGCGGTGCGCTAGGAGGAATCGATGAAGATTGTTCTACTCCTGGGTGCAGCGGTACTTCTGGCTGGAGCACGTCCCGGATTCTCAAAGGTACTGGCGGTCGGTGTGACGATCCTGCTGCTATGCGGTGCCGTCGCCCCCCAGCCCGCCCATGCACAGTTCGGGTTGGATGCGTTAACGGGCCTGTTCGGATCGGTGAACAGCGTAGCCCAGAGCGTTCTCGACTTTGTCGAAGACACGATGCAACCGATCCTGGAAGCGATCAGCGAAACATCGCAGTCGATTCAGGACTTCGCTCAGCAGATCCAGGAGTTGTGGGAGACCGTTGTCTGGCCGCTCGATGCGATCGAGAGCGCCAAGAACCTTGCCAGGCAGTTGATCGCCCAGTTTCGGGGAGTGTTGGATGCGTTGTATTTGATCAATGTGAACAGCGCCCAGTTGGCGAATCCGAGGGGCCTCGAATCCGTCATGCGCAACGGTAATGTCAACGATCAGGCGCAGCTCGAAGCCGCGTTCCGGCGAACGTTTGGAGCAGTTCCAGCCGCCACGGACGCGCACCCGGAGGAGCGGGATCTGATTGACGTGGACGACGCCCTGGCCATCGATCAATTGATGACGCTCAAGATCGCCGACGCAGCCGCGGATCGGACGCTGGCGGCTGCGGAGCAGATTGAAGATGAAGCGACCACAACCGCCCCCGGGACGGCGGCTTACTTATCTGCGGCGGCCTACATCGCGGCTCTTCAAAGTCAGGCTCACATGCAAAGGATGATCGCGGGGCAGATGAGACAGGAGGCGGCGCGACTGGCTCACGACACGATGATCTTGAAACGGAGCGCCACGTTCACCTTGGAGTCCCGGGAGAAGATCCGCGACTTGAATCAGTGAGGGAAGGAATCACGATGCAATTGGCACTCGCAACCTTGCGGAAACCGTTCACAGCCGCCGGACGGTGCGTGCAAGACCACAGGATGCAGGCCGTTGCTCTCCTGCTTGTGCTCGCGCTCCTGGCCCCGCAGCCGGCGGAAGGCCAGCTTGGGTTCATCATTGGGCTGGGCAATCTCATTGGCAGCGGGTTGAGCGCACTCAGCGGAATCATGTCCCAGGTGAGTGACGCCCTGCGAAATGTCATTGGCCCGCTTCTCGACTCGATTCACAACACTCTGTCGGCGATTCAGACCATCGTGCAGCAGCTCTTTGATTTCCAGAGAGAAGTGATCTACCCAGAGGACGCCATCGCCGCGGCGCAAGGAGTGGTAGGCGCCGTGGCTGGCATTTACAGCCAGATCAGGGCGATCTGGCAGACGGTGATTCGTAGCGCGACCCTGCCCCGGCCGCGATCGCTCGAGGACGTGATACTGAGCGGTGATCCCGGTCAGATCCCGAACGTCGGCAGGCGCTTCGCAGATGTGTATACGCCACTGCCGGCGGCCACCGAGGTGCACCCGGCCGAGCGGGATCTCATCGACATGTCGGACGCCGTGGCGCAGGCGGCGATGAAGCGCGCCATCGCGATCGACGCGATTGCGGATCAGGAGATGGAAGCAGCGGAATACATGTTCGCAGAGTTGGCGGGGACAGCGCCCGGCACAGCGGAGATGATCGGCGCGCAGGCGGGCGCGTGGCTCGTGCGATCACACGCCTACACGCAGCACGCGCTCGCGGAGCTGATGCGCGTGCGCGCACTGGAGTTGGCAGCGCAGAGTGCGCGGATGAAGGCAGCGGCCCGATACACGAGGGAGAGCCGGCAAAGGATCGAGAACCTGAACCGGTAATAGGGGCAGCGATGTTCTACTTCGAGCAGATGTTCAACACGGCGCTGGACGGCATTGTGTCGAGCGGCCTGATGAGTGCGGTGTTGACGACCGCCTATGGGATTCTGCTGGCCTCGCTGCTGTTCTCGGCCTACGAAGCTTGGGCCAGAGGCGGGGATGTACGGGCACTGGGATCGGCGGGCGTGAAGTACCTAGCCCTGGGCCTTCTGTTCCTGAACGCCGGAGCCGTGTATGACTCGGTGTTCCGGTCGGTGATCGAGGCTTTCAATCAAATCGCACACGCAATGGCAGGCGCCGGTCCGACCGATGTGTTTCGGGGCTGGCTGAGCGAGTTGAGAGCGGCCGCGGGCTGGCCAACGATGCTGAACTTTGTTACCGGGACAATGGCGGGACTCATCAGCACACTATTGCTGATCATCGCCATGATCCTGTACCCGGTGGCATACCTGCTGTTCTCCATCCTGTACGCGTTCTACGGCGCGATCTTGTATGTGATTGGGCCACTGGTGCTTGCTTTGATGCCGAGTATGGGCGTGGGTTCTCTTGCCCGGCGCTATGGCGTCAACCTGATGATCTTCGCAAGCTGGGGCCTGATCTACGGAATCTTCTGCCGTCTCGCGATCGCTCTGAACGTCAACAGCATGGCGGCGATCACCGGGGCCGGAAGCTTCGCCGGCGCCATGGCCGGAGCGTCGCAGGAGGTACTGCTTGCGGCGTCCAGCATCTTGTTCTCCCTGTGCATCTTTCTCATTCCGTTCCTGGCCAGAAGGATTGTCGAAGGCGACGTCGGCACAAGCATGTTCGCCATGCTGGCGGGCACAGCGGCGCTGGTGCATAGTACGATCGCGCTCGCCCGCGGGCCTGCCGGCGGATGGGGTGCGGTCACGTCTCCGTCAAGCGGCGACGGTGGCGGCGGTTCTGGAGCGGCAAACGCCGGCGGTTCCGGCGGCAGCAGTATCACGGGCAGCAACACACCGCCGCCTGCTCCGACCCCGCGTCCGAGCCGCGTGAGCATTCCGCACTCGGTTGGTTGGGTCGTCGGAGCGGGAGCCGCGCTCGGGTATAAGGGCGCCGCCGGCGCCGTGAGCGCGGTTCGCGGGATGGTCAGCGGGAATCCACCACCAAGCTCTCAGAATTCGCCGAAGCAAGGAGGTTAGACAGTGTTCTTTCGGGCAAAGAAGAAGCGCGACGAACTCCCTGAGATAGCCCAGCTCTCGAAGTACTACGAGATGGACGGCCAGTTGCGGGCTTACGCCAACCGCATGGCTGTCATGGGGCTGGTCTGCGGGTTGCTGGCGGTCGGAGCTCTCAGTTTTGCGGCCTACGTGCGCCTGCAGCCGCCCGTGGTGATCCGCGTCGACAGGCAGGGTGAAGCGAGGGTCGTAGGAGGCCAAACCGTTGCTCTCGGGAATGGATTTCTGGAGGCATTTACGGCTTCCGCCGACGGGGTCGAATCGGCTCCCACCGACGTGGAAGGCCGCGGCATGGTGCGGCGCTTTCTGATGCGCTATCTGACCTACACGCCGACCAACGTCGAGCGGAACTTCGCCGAGGCGATGAACATGATGACCCGGAACTTCAGGACCCTGACGATGAACAAGCTTCGGGACGAGGACATTGTGGGCAAGATCAAGGCTGACGAGATCACCTCCACCATCAGGATCCGGTCGATCGAACCGGTGCCGGGCATGCCCTGGACCTACCAGGCGTTCGCCGCCAAGGAGGTTCGCCGGCTGTCAAGCCATGGCACGGAGTACACCGACAAGATGGTCTGCCGCTACCAGGTGCGTCTGGTGCAGTCACGCCGCAGCCAGACAAACCCGAGCGGACTGCTCGTCGGCGAGTTCTGGGAACAGCAGATGGTGAGCGAACGGGACATCGGTCTGGAGCAGAACAGCGGGCTGCTGGACCGCTGAACGAGGGGAGAAAGGAACCAGAAATGGCAGAAGCGACCGAAGCGAAGAGAGTTTTTCCAGCGCCGGACACGCCAGTGGCGAGATCCGAAACGGATACCAGGACGGACCCCAACACCAAGAAGCGTCGTTCAGGCCGCCGCGCTCGCGGCACGGGTGATGGCGCCGGGACGGCGCGATACTTCCTCGGCAAACCCTGCAAGGGAAACGAGACGCCCAAGCTGGGCGAGGAGGTAGACAGTGAAGCCCGGGCGCTGCTGATGGGGTACAAGGGCGACAAGCATCTCTTCCTGGTCACCGAATACCAGGTCACCGAAGTGATCAACCAGGACAAGGTCGGCTTGGCAAAGCAGCCCGTTACCGCCAGCCCACGAGTTTCTAACGTCAACAGAGGTTGATGTAGAAGGCGCCCACGCCTCACGTGGGATGTGCTGCTGAACTTCACCGGAGGTGAGGCAGCAAACCCGCCCGGTCCTGATTCCAACCGAGGAATCCACCGGACGGGCAGGAACAACGGAATACGGTCTGGCTCGCCCCAAGGAGCCTGGCCGGAAACCTTGGTTTTCGGCAACAGGCCCCTGGCGGAAGCCAGCGTGAGGACTCTCCTCACGCACGGTCTGTTGCTGAACAGCAGACTGCTAAGGAGAAACTCTCATGACAACCGATTCCGTCGCCAGAGAGAGCTCACTGGGGGTCATACACCTCCAGTTGACGAAGGATGGTCGAATCGAACGCAAAATGCCGGACCTCAGCCCGCAGGCGCAGTTGAAGAACACGCTGCTCGACGCCCTCTATCCAGGGATTCGAGTGGCGTGTGTCTCGGTAACGCCTGAGCCGCTCGATCAAGTGGAGCGCGCCAAGGTGGAAAGCGCCTTGTCGCGGTTCCAGATCGACGGCGGGGAGTTCCGGCTCATTGGGGCTTCCGGATCGGCGAAGAACGGCAAGTACTACGCCGTGGGCGCCGAACACGAGAGGCCACTCGCCAAGCGTTTCTCGGACTGGCCGCAAGCCGCGATCACGTACTTCGGGATTCTGGTCTCACCCTGCAAGGTGAGGATCGAGATACCGAAGGGACGGGTCACAGTGGTGCCCGACCATGAGTTAGGCACCAACGACTGCCGAGGGTGGCTGCGCAAGTCGCTGTTTGACAAGCTCAGCTTGCCCGAGCATCGCTTCTACCAGTTCCGACTCGCATTCGCCAACACGCAGGCCAAGGGGAGCTTCAAGGTGATGAGCGACGACGTCGCCGACGCCTTGGAGACGGACATCGTCCTGCCCCAGTCGTCTGTCAAACCCGAATACAAGGGAACCAGCAAAGTGCTCGCCTGGCTCACCGGCGAGGCGCGCACCTATACTGGCGACCTCATCCTCGGCATTCGGGACTATTCGCGGCCACTGAATTTCGAGTCGAGCTACACGGTGATTGAACACGCGCCGGAAGACTCGTTCGAGCTCGAAATCAAGCCGCAGGCCCTCGAACAAGCGCAACGGCTGAAGGACGTTGTCGAGAGCGGAAACTACGGAGAGCTGTTCGCTCTGCTCGGGATCTCCCAGACGCAGGAACCTGTGATCGATGAGCCCGCGGAAGACGATGAGGCCACCTCCGTTGAGCGCAGTGTTCTCGAAGCGATTCTCAAAGCCGATCCAACGGGATACCTGATCCAGCATCCCTGGGTCAACAACCAGCTTCAACGTGTGCTGGCTCGTTGGGCGTACAAGGTGTGCACGGCAGGCGGCTTCAAGATGCCGGCGTTCGCGCTGGCGGATGATGGCTATCTGTTCGAGCACCAGGGCAAGGTGTACGCGGGTTCCGACTGGATTCCCGAGGACCACTCCATCAATTCGCTAGCTTCGGCGCGTGGCTTGGTGGTGCGGTATCCCGTGCGGATGAAGGAGGATCTCCTGCCGTATGCGAAGCTTCCCACGTCGGCGCTGCGGGAACTCTTGGAGAATCGGTTGCGGCGGCAGGTTTGTCCGGATACGGACACGCTGGCGCTCCGGCTGGTTCGAGAGCAACTCGAGATGGAGGGCACGTTCGTGCTCCACTCGAAAACCGCGGCCAAGAACGGGGGCGATTACGACTTCGACTTTGTCTGCGTGGTGGAGGGCGAGCGGTTCCCACGTTTCGTGGACCATCGCTTCCAGTACAAGGGCAAGGGGTCGGTCGGAAAGACCAAGGCACGGAAGGTGCGGAGCCCATGGTGGAACCTCCCGCAGGTCGCTCTGAGCGCGAAGGGCAATCAGATTGGCTCGATCACCGATCTGAAAACCCAGTGCGTTGCGGCCGGCAGGGAGGATCTCGCTTATGAGCTTGTCGCGCAGCTTCAGCTCGCCTTGGACCAGCTCAAACATGGTGTCGAGCCGGATCAGGAGAAGATCCGCTCCATCCGGGAGCAGATCCAGCAGAGCCCGGCGGCGCATTGGCTTCGAGCGAAGAAGGTCAAGCACGTGCGTGACCTTCCAGAGCGCTTCGAATGTCCGCCCAGCGACCGCATTGGCGCAATGTACAACCTGATTCGGAAAGAGCTCAGTGACTTCTTCTCAAATCGCATGCCAGTGGGGCAATTTCGCGGCCTGGTTCAAGGGTATGACTTCACCCGAGAGATGGTCGAGGAATGCCGCAAGCTGAACCGGGTCTGGGGGATGTCCATCCAGGCCGGAGTCGAGAAGAAGGAACTGCTCGTCGGTAATGCGCAGCAGGCGGAACAGGCGTTTGAGGAAGGCAAGTCCGACCGGGAGCGCCGCTCGCAACTGTTGCACAGCTTGTGTCAGGCACGTGCCGCTCTCGGAGCATACGAAAAGCAGTGGCAGGAAGAGATCCGGTCGCTGATTTGGGTGGTGCGCACCTGGGCGGCACACAAGGAAGAAAACCGGATGGGATGGCTGCAGGCTCTCCACACAGTAGTCTGCAGCTCGAAGAGTGAACGGGCCTCCGGCGCCCTTCCTTTCTACGCCTTTCCGAACGAACTCCTGAAAGCGGTCGTGGAGCGCACCGGAGGGCGGCCAGTACAAATGGCGGTACCGCAGGTGAGCGAAGGCGCGATCGAGATGGACGGAGAGGGCCGCTGCTTCCTGGTCGAGGAGATCAGGTCGGACAACGGCACAGCCTACACCAAGATGACTTTCCTGATGCAAGTGACTGCGGACGGGAAGGTGGTCTACGACAGCGGCCGTGTGGACTGGGTGCATCCGTTCCCGTTCCGAGCGGGGTCGGGTGTCATTCAGGACGGGAAGCTCGAAGTTCCCGGCACGCGGCAACTGCCACAGGTGAATACGCAGTTGAAGTCTGCGTAGTGATTGTGGGGAGCGGAATTCCGGCCCTGCACGTTGATGGCGATATGACAAGAGCGGGCCAACCCAGCTTGAGTCAGTCCAACCCGGTTGGTCCAGGTTTTCGGGCGTCCTGCCCGGAGGCCTGGGCCCGGCCGGCACCGCACACCAGAGATTCGAGGGACACACAATGCGGATGGTCATGATTGTCGGGATGCTCGCTGGTGCTATCGCAGCCGGTCTGCCGGCCCAAAGACTCGAAACGCAACAGCTCGATCCGAGCCAAGTCATGCGGGTGGAAACCGCGCGCGATCACCTGACCGTGATCGAAGTCGCCGACCCGGTAACCATGGTGGCGGTCGGCAATCCCAACGCGTTCAATGTGGAGCGGCGAGAAAACAAGGTTTTCATTAAGCCGGTGCAAGACGACGCACGCACCAACCTTTTCATATGGACGGCCACCGGCCGCTACGCCTACGAACTGGCCCCTGCTGCCGGTCTCGAACAGATGCACTTCGCCGTCGATCAGCCTCCTGCCGTGACACGAACCAGTCTTGGGAACGAAATGCACGAGCAAGTGCCCAAGACGCCAGCGTTGCCGATGGAGATGCTGACCGATGGGACCCCGATTCTTGTCGAGGGCAGACGGGGAACCGACCATCGGGTGGAGGTCACACTCCGAGATCTGTATCGCGACGCTGAACGAATCTACATTCGATACGCCCTCCTCAACAAGAGCGCTACCCCATACCAACCAGTGGAGCCGGCGGTCTGGCAACTCAGTGGGGTGCGATCTCCGACTTCCCTAATCGGCGCGAGTAACCGCCAGCTCGGCGAAAGACTTGTGAAGAAACTCAAGTGGAATGGCTCGACTCCGGTCGAAGTCGTTAACGCCGGCCAGAGCCAATATGTTGATCCTCACGGTCAAGGTCTCGGCTGGGTGATCCTTGATGGCAGCGAGGTGGGAACAAACGAACTGCCAATCCTGCGCATGCGATTCGCCGCGGATCGCCGCGGTGCTGTCGAAGCCGTGCTTGTGCTGAATGAATCCACCGAGCGTCGGGAGGTGGCCGATGCCCATGCGCACACCGCCGCGGGTGACCAGTGAACAGGTCTCGGATGAGCTCGGCAGATTTCTGAAGGAGCGGACGGACATTGGACTGTGCAACTGGCTCGGCGATCTGTTTCTCGAGCCGAGGAATCCCTTCCAAACCGGCCGGCGTCAGCCGAAGCGCTGGGTCTCAGTTGTTGGCGCTCTGACGGGCTTCGCCCTGCTGATCGTGTGCTACTTCCACGTCCTTTGAGGGAGGTCAGATTTGTACCAACAACCGTACATGAGATACCGTCCGTCGCTCATCGACGACAACCCGGCCGTGCTGGTGATGTTGCTCATCGTCGCCGGGGTCGCCGTGTTGATCGTGTTTGCGAAGTACGCCTGGTTCATTCGAGATGAGCAGATTGTTGAAGCGTGTCTCTGGCTGGCTTGGCTCGGAGTCGTCGGCTACTTCGTACTCTGGGAAGTTCTCAAAGCCCCGAAGGCCCGCGAGGCTGCCTGGCCGAATCAACTCCCAACCGTTCCCACTCGCGGCGAACGACGGATCCTGGATCGGGCGTGGAAGCAGAACGCGGTGGTGTTGGGTTATGACGTCCACGGCAAGCCTTGGTTGTGGTCCGACGACACACGTCTGATGCAGGGGCTGATGCTCGGTCAAACGGGGAGCGGCAAGACCACCCTGTTACGCAGCATCATCACCCAGGACCTAATGCGCCAGGCGGGATCGGGCGAGAACCGCCGGAAGATCCCGATGATGATCTTCGACGGGAAAGGGGACCTGGAGTTTTTCGAGTCGCTCGTCCCTTATATCCATCGCGCCGGCCGCATGACGGATCTGCGGCTTTTGAATCCGTCGCGGCGCGAGCTGTCGGTGCAATACAACCCGTTCGCTTCCGATGACGACGACTACATGGCGCAGGTGTCGATGGTGTTCGGATCATTCGACCTGCACGACGAGTTCTTTGCCAAGCACCAGTTGAACTACCTGGCCGACATCGTGCGAATCCTGCACTACACCGGGAAGCGCTTCAACTTCTACGACGTGATGGTAATGGCACTCGACCAGGGTGTCATCGAAGAGCAGGTGGAGATTGCGCGGGCGCGGATCATGCGCAGTTCCAGTGTGTCGACCCAGCGGCGGCTGAACTTCGAGATGTCGGCCAAGAATCTGTACCAGTCGTTCCGTGACCGCGAGCGAGTGCCAAAGATCCAGGGTCTGCTGAACGAATGTATGACCTTTCTGGATGACGAGTTGAGTGTCATCACCGGCCCGTACGACGACCTGCTGTCCATCAACGACGTCATCGAGCAGGGCCTGATCCTGTTCGCAAGCCTGAACATCAACAAAAACACCGCGCCGGTGCGTGCACTGGGCAAGATGCTGTTGCAGAACCTGCAGCTCGTTGTCGGCAAGCGGTACGAGTCGGAGACGGAACGAAAGCGCAAGAACCGGCCGCTGTTTTCAGTGGTGATGGATGAGTTCGCACCATTCGGTTACCGGAACTTCGCGCAGATCCTGCAAACGGCGCGGGGCACCAACACAGCATTTCTGTTCTCCATGCAGTCGCTGCCGCAACTGCTTCAGGTCGGACGGGGATTTAAGGAGGACGTCTCATCGGCGCCCGGCACAACCATGCTGCTACAGACACGCGACGAAGAGACGTCCAGATTCTTCCAGCGGGCTTCGTCGCAGATTCCGGTGCAGAAGCGGACGCACACCTTGTGGCGGCATGCCGTCCTCGGGTTCGAGCGGTACGACAAGACGCCATCAGCTAGTGAGCGCGAACAGCTCGAGTACCGGGCGCACGATCACCACCTGAAGAATCTGGGCAAAGCCAAGATGGAGATCCTCATGACGGACCCGGTCAAGGGAACAGTGCACGGACAACTGCACATCCGGCCACCGTCCGACGTGCGCGTCCCGTGTTTCGAGCCGACGTTATTCCCCAAGCTTCGTTCGTCCCGCGCCGACTCGAAGGGCGCCAACCTGCGCTTCAAGGATCAGAAACTGGCGGCCACCATCAATCTGCCCAGGCGGGGAGTGTGAAGTGACGAAGCGATTGATTGCCGGCTTTGTTCTGGCGGTCGGTACTCTGATCGCACAAGCGCCACGTGAATTGGAATCCAGTGCCCACCCAGGTCCATCGGCGGAACGGAAGTCCGTCCAGTCCGGTGCGGGCGCGGTCACGGTGAATCCCGACCAGCCGTACCGGCCGATTCCGGCGGACCGCGCACGAGCACCGCGGCAAAACTTCTTCGAGTTTCTGCTTCGATCCGCCAATCCCCAGCAGATAGACTGGGGCGCGGAAGTCGACCGGCGCATCCAGAACTTTGTCGCCCACTCAGTGAACAACCCGTATTTCCGGCTGTGCACAGTCCAGCTCGCGCTCATCGTCTTTTTCCTGGCGCTGTCCTACTTCTGGCACGACAAAACCGAGAAGACGAAACAGATCGCGGCCGAGAATTTGACGGACGCGCTCAACGCCAAATCGTTCGCCGACCAGAAGGCTCTGGAAGCCATCAACCGCTACAACGAGCACATCGAAAAATGCAACCGCGCGATCGAAGCGCAGGAGTCGGGTCTGCCGCGCGGCGGCGCGCAGGCGGATTGGCAAGACGAGATGCGGCGGTTGCAGACCAAACTGGTGAGCGCCGAAGCGGAAGCCGCGCGCCTGGCCAAGCAGCTTGAGGACCGGAAGGGGATCCAGACGCAGATGGAGGAGCGCGTTACGCAACTCGAAGCCGAACTCCAGCGCCGAAAGGCAGACCCGAATCAGGAGCTTGTAGCGCGATTGCAGCGTGCGGAAGCGCAGTTGAGCGGGAAGCGGCCGCGGAAGAACGGGTCATGAGTGTACTCCTCCATTCCGTTTGGCAGGGAACGAGGTGGTGAGGGATGCGCTACCGGCGCGGCACAATTGCGATTTCCGAAAGCACCGATATCCCAATCCTCAGAACGGTGTATCGGGCCGGTCACCTGACCATCCGGCAGTTGTACGAGCATCTGCATCCCACCGGGCTGACCAAGAACAGATGGGACAGCTTCAATCGCCGGTTGAGGATGCTGGCTGCGCACGAGTTCGTCCTTCGCACCGCCGTGGTGGGGATGGAGAGCGACGTCGTCTCGCTTGGCGAAACCGGGGAGCTGCTCTTGCAGGGTCGCGAACGGCTTCTCGTCGAACGGGCGTCGCGGACGAACGGACGCAGCAAGCGGTCGCAGGTGTGGCACGACGTCGAGTTGTTCACGATTCACCTGGCGCTTCGCCAATCCGGGATTATCCGCGACTGGCAGTACGAACCGGAGATACGGGCGGACAACGACTTCACGACCTTCGGGTACGCGAAGGACTACGACGCCGTCGTCACGGTTCAGTGTGAGGGGCGCGCGGGAAGAATCGCGCTCGAATACGAACGGACGCCGAAGTCGTCACGCGAGTACGAACGGATCACGGCGTTGACGAACCGCGAAGCGAATCTGGACACCTTCCTCTATCTCGTCTCCAGCATCCAATTGAAATCCTACCTGTTGCATTGTCTGCGAAGATCGACCCGGCGGATGTACGTCGCCCTTGCGGACGAGTTCTGCAGATCGCCGCTCGAAGCCACGCTGATCGACACGCACAGCCAGCGGAGCTGGCGACTCTTCGAGTGCCTTGAAGAGAGCAAACCGGAATAGAGCCATTGGCGTCGCATTGAGGTCGTACTGCTGCTCGATTGGTGTTGGGACCTACGGCGTAACGCGTCTTGATTGAACGCCTTAGCTCTTGATATACCCGGAAGTCGGATCAGTTGAGCGGCTTGGTTGTCGCGATCTGCGTCATACGCAGAAGCTGCAAGTAGAATCTGGTCACGTTCGGATCACACCTGATTTCGTCGACTCGAATGGGTCGTGCAAGGCGAAGGTCCTGGAGCGACTTGACCCGGCTCAGAGCGACGTATACCTGCCCGGGTGCGAATGCTTGGTTGCCAAGGTCAATCAAGACCCGGTCTAAGGTCTTGCCCTGAGCTTTGTGAATGGTAACTGCCCACGCAAGCATCAGAGGTAGTTGGCTGTAGCGCCCCACGACTTTCGTGACAACGCGGTCGTCAGTGGGATCGTACTCGTATCTGTACTGCTCCCAGGTCACCGGCTCCACTTCCACCGTTTCTAAGAGCGAGACGCGCTCGATCTCGACCTTGACGGTGCGTTGTCCCAGACTCACAACCTTGCCGATCGTCCCGTTGACCCAGCGCCTACTGCCGTCGTTCTTCGTGAACATGACTTGTGCGCCGCGCTTGAGAACGAGGTTCACAGGGGCAGGAAGGCGGGCTTTCTCAACTCGAAAATCCCCTGCGATGGAACCAGTGTACGTGCGGGATGCCGAGGGAAGGCGGGCCAGTTCCTTTCGGTTTCTGTGGTCCGCCGCATTGTTGGTAGATGTCAGGACGAGTTCGCGATCAGCGCCAGGCAGAGGGTCTATGCACCTGGTGTTGATGGTGCGAAGCGCCTCGGTCACGCCCTTGCTCTCGCGCAGATCGTTGAGCAGAGAGATGAAGCTCGGGTCGCTCTGCCGGAACACACGGTGCAAGAAGATGGGTACCAGCAGACAATCTGCAATGCCTGCCGAGCTAAAGAAGAAGTCGGTCGCGTAGCGCATTTGTCGGAGGGCACGTTGTTCGTCCTCTTGCGCAACAGGTGGGAGTTGAAACAGGTCACCGATGAGCAAGACTTTCACTCCGCCGAAAGGAGCGTTGTTGTCACGGTTCAGTCTCAGAAAGCGATCCACGCCATCCAGCACGTCAGGACGCACCATCGACACTTCATCCACGATCAGCAGGTCTAGTTCTCTGTACAGCCGACGGTCGTAGACCTTCTTGGTGTCGCTTGGCTGGATGATCTTCGGTGGGAGGTGAAACAACGAGTGAATCGTCACGCCGTGAGCGTTGAGGGCTGCCACACCGGTGGGGGCTACTACGGCGAATCTCGATGCCAACTTACCCGTGAGATAGCGTATTAGCGTTGACTTCCCAGTTCCGGCACCGCCGGTAACGAATAGGAGTGGTGCCTGCTCTTCAAGAAGCGCGGAGACCTGCTCATATTCGGGGAGCACCTCAATACCGGCAGTATCGGCGATGTTCCTGGCTACGACACTCGACGGGGTGCGACGCCGCTTCGTTGGTGGGGAGGAGACGGTCGCAGCGAGGTCTCCGACCCTCACGGGCTTGATGCCCAGAACGGATCGCACTGTATCCAGGAGCGACATCATCTCTCCCCGAGCAAACTCCTGGGTTGCCCTGTTGACCTCGAGATCGACCGAGCGAGAGTCCTCATCCCTGGCTGATCGACCTTTTTCGGCCGCGTCTTTAGCCTCAGCTAGAGATTCGATGAGTGTCATCGATGTCGTGGCCTGCCATGTCTCGTCCGAATTGACTGTCCCAATCAAGCAGGCAAAGAGAAAGGACATCCCGCCAATCGGGGTGACGGGATTGGACTTTGAGAGGTTTCAGAAGCGACCGTTTGAACCACAGAGTACCGGTGTGTGGGAAGGTTCCCCGAGAGGTTGCGTTGAACCAGGTCATGAGCGGGACCGTGCCAAGTGTGAATCCAATTCAGCAGAGGAAGGAGAAGAAGAGGTCCATGTCAACGAACGGAGCGGATAGTCCAGCGCCGTTGCTGCCAAGTAGCGATATGTCAACGCCGGCGGCGGTGCAAACCGAGGTCAGCGCACAAGGGATAAGCCCTGCGCGCAAAGCAGAAGTGTTCACGCGGTTGGCGGAGCCGTTCGATCCCCGAGAGATCAAGTGGCGGGTGACGAATACGGCAGCGTTCCGGGACAAGCGAGGCCAACGGCTGCGCGGCCGGGTGATCGCGTACGGAGATCCGCGCGCGTACCAGGACCGGCTAAACGAGCTGTTCACGCCCTCCGGATGGACACGGCGTTACAGCGTACAGGTTGTGCAGAACTTCGAGCGCCGGGCCAAAGGATCCGAAAGCTGTGTGACGGCGAAGATCGTCGTCACGTGCGAACTGACCATCTTCGGGTTTGGCACGCACGCGGGGCTGGGCGAGGAGTGGGCGGATGACGAGAATGCCGGCACGTCGGCGGAGGCCCAGGCGTTCAAACGGGCGTGCTCGTGTTTTGGTCTAGGTCGGTACCTCTACGATCTCGACGGCGGCTGGGTGGATCTCGACGAGCGGAAGCAGCCACTGGAGAAGCCGCGGCTGCCGGAGTTCGCGCTGCCCGTGTCCCAGCGAAATACGAAAGGCGCCGGTTCGGCGAATGGCCACCATCGAAACGGGGTGGTTCGAGACGATGTCGTAGCTCGGCTGAAGCAATTGGAGGGCGAGGTCGGGCTGGGCTTGTCCAGGTGGGCACTCCACCAGGTGGCCAAAGTTGATTCGATCGAAAAGGTGCGGAACTTCGCGCACCTGCAATCCCTGCTGGAGAAGACGACGGACTTGGCGCGGGGCGTGGAGCGGTTGCGAAGAGCGATCACAACGAACGGCGGTGCGCAGCGGTACGTAGAGTTGGTGCGGGAGTTGAACCTGACGAGCGACGCGATCGACGACATTCCGGATCGGGCGATGCTTCGCACCTTGGTCACCAGAATGGAGGAGGGGAACACGCAATCGAGGGCGCCGGACGGCGGTGTCAGTCAAATGCGCGGTGTGTTTCTCCAGGAGGCGACCCGCGTGGCGAACGAGCGCCGTCGGCCACTGGGAGACGTGGTGGCGGAACTGTCGGATGGGGATTTCACGCTGGCGACCCTCAAGCAGATGACTGAGGCGGACATCCCAAGATTGCGAGCGGCGCTGGAGCGACTCAGGTCGGTTCGGCAAGGCAGGTCGTGACAGTCATCTGATCCCACCGAGAAGAATTGCGGAAGCGGTTCTCGCTTGCGTTACCCCGTAACAGATTGAGGCAGGGCATCGCAAACAGTCGGTCTTCGTGTGCCTGCCCGAGAACAGAAGAAAAGGAGAGTGAATCATGCTGACAGCAACAGACAGCGTAGGCGCGAGCGTGGTACTCAGCACGCGCGACCTGAACATGCGCCCCGAGCAGGACCTGGCGGAGATCGTGGGCCGGTTCCTGCGCGTGGGAGAAGCGGTGGTGGGGCACTGGGTGGAGTTCACCCGGGGCTTGCTGCTGTTTGTGATGGCTCCGGAGGACGAGCGCTCGGGCGAGTTCTACGTCTACGAGCGGCGGAATGGGCGATTCTGGCTTCTCAGTCTGCCGGATGAGGTCTTCGGTGGGTACACGCTCGGCCAAATGAGGCAGAAGATCCGGGATTTCCAGCTGCTGGAACTGGCCGAGAACCCGGCGCGGTTGGCGCTCTGCGGCCAGTAGTGAGGCCTTCTGGCAAGTCCTTTGGAGATTCGGGGATTTCAGTGTATTCAGAACTGAGCGGAGTAGATATGCCGACATCCATACTTCGCGAGGCGACCCCGGAGATGGCAGCCGAATACACGAGCTGGTTCGTGAACCGCTGCGCGTACACGCGGCAATCGGACCGGCCGCATCGGGAGTCGGGGCGTCACTACTATTACCGGCCGCGATCTGGAGGCCGCGCCAGTGCGAGGCTGACGACCGAGACAATCCGCCGGCACCTGGCCGGCAACCTAACAGTTGGGTTGTACTCGATCAATCCGAAGACCCAGCGCGTAAAGTGGGTGGCGATCGATGCGGACTACCGGAGCGCACTCGAAGATCTGTTGAAGCTGCAATACGAGTTGAAGCAGGACGGTGTGCAGGCGGCGCTGGAGCAGAGTCGGCGGGGCGGGCACCTGTGGGTCCTTTTCGACAGCCCTGTGTTGGCCCGTGAGGCGCGGATCTATGTTCGGCACCTGGCCGAGAGGCTGTCGGTCGAGGTCAAGGGGTCGGGCCTGACGGAGGGAATCGAGCTTTTCCCGAAGCAGGACCGGCTGCGCGAGGGTGAGTTCGGCAACGCCATTCGGGGACCGCTGGGCGTGCACCGCGCCGCGGGCCGCCGGTATTGGTTCTACGGAGCGCCGTACGACCTTGGACCACAGTTCGCCTACCTCCGTGCTCTGCGGCGGATGACCGAAAGCGAGCTGCGATCACTGATTCGGGAGTTGCCGGTGGAGACAGAGGGCGAACCACCACGGGCGGCGCCATTCCAGGGAAGCGGCAACGGTCGGTGTTTCCGGATTTTTGACTACGTCGAGTCGAGGCGGAAGGTCGGGCGGAACTGGGTCGCGCAATGCCCGTCGTGCGCGGCGGCGGGGCGCGACACAAGCAAGGACAACCTGGCGATCTCAGTTGAGGAGCCGCAGAAGTACATCTGCTGGGCCGGCTGCAGTAAGGAGATGATCCGGGCGGCGCTAGGCGCTCCGCCGCCGGTGAGTTCGTAGGAGTGACAGAGAAGAGATGGCCGACGATTTGGTCAGGCTGGTGCTACCGCGGGCGCTGCTTCGGCGGCTCGACCGGGGTGGTGTGTTCTGCCAGACGGCCGTGACGGTGGAACGGCAAAGCCGCGCGGGGCGGTGGGTGCTACGCGGTGTCGAAAGCGGCGGAGGCACGCGCGAGGTCGGGCGGTACATCTCTTTCTTCTCTTCTCAAGGTGAGAGGCTGCCGTGGCTGCAGCGATTGGATCGTATCGGCGCCAACGGAGCGCACGCGGTGGTGGTTGGCGAAGAGCTGCTGAGCGTCGAGATGGGGCGTGTGGGACAGACGTACCAATTGTTGATCGCGCGGCACAATCTCGCTTACCCGAACGGGACCAAGAAGCGACCGCGGAGGGCATCCAAGATTCTGTTCCGAGGATTCGACGGGCAGTTGCCGGCGGAGTTGCTGAAGCAGGGCCTGGCTCCCGAGTTCTTCACCCGGAGTGGCGAGGTGCAGCCGATTCCAGAGCAGTTCGTCGATGCCGTAAAGCTTGTGGCTGGGGGCGCGGCGTGCCGAAACTGCCGGCACTGTCATGGACTCGTGTCGGGGGAGACCACCGCGCGATGAGGAAGACTAGACTGGCAATCTGGCTCTTCGTGTTCCTGGCGAGTGTGTTTGGCGGCGTACTGCATGCAGACCCACTCAGCACCCTGGCCGGAGCGCTGTCTGGCACGGTGCTTGCCGGTCACTTCTACCGCCGGCTGTGGCCGGACCGGTAAACACCAGTCTGAGTGAGTCAATTGGAGGAGGGGTTGAGAGATGACGGTCGGAACGAAGAGTGTGCTTTTCGGTGCCCATGCGGCTTACCTGCATCCCTTCTTCCTCTGGGCCGCCTGGGTCAGGCTCTACTCCATTCCGTGGGATCCGCGGCTGTGCGCGGCGTTCTTCCTCCATGACATTGGCTACTTTGGCAAGCCGAACATGGACGGACCAGAGGGGGAAACGCACGTCGAGCTTGGTGCACGAATTCTCGGCCGGCTTTTCGGACCGCGTTGGGCGGAGTTCTCCCTGCGTCATTCGCGCTACTGGGCGAAGAAACATGGCTGCGAGGTGTCGCAGTTGTGCGCGGCCGACAAGCTCGCTTTCGCGATGACGCCTTGGTGGCTTTACTTACCCATGACGAGGGCCACGGGTGAGTTGGCTGAGTACATGGCGCTGTCGCAGGAGCGGCAGGCCGGCGACCACGCGTTCACCGCAGCGGAACGGGAGCTTCTGGCGAGCGGTCACCCGAGATCTTGGCTGAGGGGATTGCAGAGCTACACGAGGCGCTGGGTGGAACAGCACAAAGATCGCTGCCTGGCAGTGGATGAAGTCGGCACACGCCCAGCGCTGGCGGCGTCGGCACTGTAACCCACTCCCGCCCCACCGTCGGGCAGGAGGTGAAGTGCGCTCCATAGGGAAAGGCTTCTCCGTAGGGCGTTGTCGGCCAAGCCTCGTGGTTGAGTAACTTATCCGCGTGCGGCTGGAGGACGCCGGTCGAGTGTTCAAGTCTGCCAAGGAAACGGAGGACTGGTATGCCTAACTTGATTTGTGATTTCTGTTCCGAGCCGAATGTCGCCTGGCGATACCCGGCGCAGAGCTTCTTGGCCTACGTGATTGCTGGCGTGTTTGGGGAGAGCGTGGGCGACTGGGCCGCGTGTAGGACCTGCCATGAGCTGATCGAAACCGGCGATCAGAGCGGTCTCCTGGAGAGGTCACTCGGCACGCTCCTGGAGAAGAATCCGGGCATGCGGCCGGCGGAAGAAGAACTCCGCAGGCAGTTGGCCGACTTTCATCGGATGTTCTTTTCGCATCGGACGGGTGCAGCTTTTTCTGTCGAACAGGAGGTGTCTCCATGATTCGTTCCACGGAAGAGTTCCGCGCAGTGGTCAAGGCTGCGCGAAGGGTTGGGACGCCCCTAATAGCAGTTCAGACAGCGGACCCCACCAGCTCGATCGCCCAGGTGAGTGCCGGCGTGAATGGGAAGAACGGGGAGACGCCTCTGGTCGTCTGGGATTTCATCGGCGGCCTTCAAGGACGCAACGACGCCGGCAAGTCGGCGGTGGCCAAGGTGCTCGGCGAGAATTCTCCAGCCCTCGGTCCCGGCGATGTGCTGGCGCTCGCGGCAAGGTTTGCGGCCGATGCCGTGTTTTTCGTGCTGAACCCGCAACGCGTCTGGGAGCAGCCCGATGTAGTGCAGGGCATGTGGAACCTGAGGGACGTGTTCAAGGCCGGCGGCCAGATGCTGGTGCTGGTCACGCCTCCCGGTGCGACGCTGCCGGTCGAGCTGCAGAACGACGTGATGGTTTTCGACGAGCCCCTTCCATCGCCGGAAGACTTGGCGCTCTTGGTAGCCGATACGTTCGAGTCAGCAGGCCTGCCGGCAGCGGATGAGGCCACGCTATCGAAGGCGATTGACGCCCTGGTCGGCTTGGCGGCGTTTCCGGCGGAGCAAGTGCTGGCGATGTCGCTCTCGAAGAATGGCCTCGATCTCGGCCGGTTGTGGGAACGGAAGCGACAGGCCGTCGAGCAAACGCCGGGACTCACGATCTGGCGTGGCGGAGAGACTTTTGATCAGATCGGCGGCTGCGACTGCATCAAGCGGTTTCTGGCCGCGGTCCTTGAGGGCCGGGAGGCCCCGCGCGTCATCGTCTTCGTGGACGAGATCGAGAAGGCGTTCGCCGGAACCGGCACGGACATGTCGGGCGTCAAGACGGAGATGACCGGAACCATGCTGAGCTGGATGCAAGACCGTGGCGCGGATGGAATTGTGTTCATAGGTCCGCCAGGCGCTGCCAAATCGGCCGTAGGAAAGGCGGCGGGCGCGACGGCCGGGATTCCGACCGTGGCCTTCGACCTTTCGGCTATGCAGAACTCGCTGGTCGGTGGATCGGGGGAGCGGCTGCGCGCCGCCCTGCAAGTCGTGGACGCCATCTCGCAGGGGCGCAGCCTGTGGATTGCAACGTGCAACTCGATCACGAGTCTGCCGCCGGAACTCCGCCGGCGGTTCACGCTGGGCACGTTCTTCTTCGACTTGCCGTCGGCCGAGGAGCGCAAGGCGATTTGGGAGATCTACCTCAAGAAGTGGAACCTGCGCGGCGAGCTAATCGATGACGAAGGCTGGACCGGCGCCGAAATCAAGGAGTGCTGCCGGAAAGCGTGGCGCCTGAAACTTTCGCTTCGGGAGTCAGCCGAGTACATCGTTCCGGTTTCGCGGTCGGCGGCGGATCAGATTGAAGCGTTACGCCGCCAGGCGTCGGGCCGATTCCTCAGCGCAGCGCAACCGGGCGTTTTCACGGCGGAGTCTCACCAAGTCCCGGTCGGCGCCGGGAAGCGGACATTCCGCGACGCGGATTAGCAGAGGAGGCAATCGTGTCGAAATTCATGGAACTGCGCACGACGCTAACCGACGAGCGATACCTCGTTGACGCCCTCCAGGAACTCGGCTATCAACCAGAAGTGTGTCGGGAGGGCAGACCGCTCTTCGGCTACATGGGCGATGAACGCCCCGAGCGTGCCCAAATTATCATCCGACGAAAGCAGTTGGATTCGGCATCGAACGACATCGGCTTCGCTCGCGATGGGAACGGGATCTACCGGGCGATCATCAGCGAGTATGACCGCGGTATTGGCTTCGATGATGCCTGGATCGGACGAGTGTCCCAGGCGTACAAGGAGCGGCAGACCCTGGCCGTCGCCAAAGCGAAGGGCTACGTCTTCAAAGGCAGAGAGGTCATCAAGACGCCGCAGGGCAACAAGGTTCAACTCCGCTTCGCGGTCCGATGAGGAGGGATCCGGATGAGAGAGAAAACGGTCACCGTCGTGATCGACGAGCAGGGCAACAGTTCGATCGACCTGGAGGGTTTCCAGGGAAGCGGCTGCGCCGATGTCGCGAAGGACTTCCAGGGCAGCGATGCCGTGAGGAGCGCCCGGAACAAGCGCGAGTTCTATGTCCAGGTTGCGGCCGGGACGCGGCAACAACAGCAGGCGTAGAGCGGAAATGTCGAGTAGAACGGCCTGGGCATGTCTTCCGGCCGTCTCTACTCCGAGGGAGGTCAGGAGCCATGGGCGACAGAGCCTACGTACGCATCACCTGCCGGCGCAGAGACGCAGAGCGGTTCGAGGAACTCGGATTCGTCGCGGACGAGCCTGACGGCGACGCCGCCATGTCGATGGTTGACGACGAAGCGCACTACGCGCACTATTCTGCGCTGACCGCGCTGGCCCAGGCCGGCATTGTGTTCTTCGGCTGGCACGACGCCGGTTGCGAATACGACGGATCGATGTTTGCGTCGGACGGCGCGGGCGAATACCACGATGTGCTGTCCACACCGAATGAGCTGCTTGCCCTTGCGCGTGTGAAGCCGGACGGATCCATTGCCGAAGGCGATCTGGATCGCGTTCGGGAGTATTACGCGACACTCGCCCGAGCGCGAGCGGAACTCGGTTCAAAGGAGGACGGACCGGGATGACGCGGCTCACGGGAGAGAACCGAGTACGGCGTGAAACCTGCGCAGTGGTTCAACGAAGACCGCTTGTCATCGAGCTTCGGGCGCACACAGTCTACTTGCGACTCAAGGGTGCACGCTGGTGCTACGATGTCGACTATCAGTCCATCTGGGTGCTGGGCGCCAAGAAGGTTGCCGAACAGGCGCGGACAGAACGGCAGAACAGACGCAAGGAAAGGAAGCGGCGATGGTGAGGCGCCTCGAATCCCTTGTCGAGCGGAGGTCTCAGCTCCCCGCGTCAAGCGAATACGGCGCAGATCTCTGGCGTGCTGCTCTGGCGCGCCTTGTGCGGGCGAACATCATGAGGCTGAAATCATGTTGATCCATGGTTTTGTCAGTGGCAACCGAGTGAACGGGCCCGGCCTGCGGGCGGTGGTTTTTTTTCAGGGATGCACTTTGCATTGCAGGTTTTGCTGGAATCCGAAAAGCCACGCGTTCATCGGCGATGAGCGGAGCGTTGCGGAAGTAGCCCGCTGGGTCCTGTGTGCGCATGAGGAGTCCCCCCTGGACGGAGTCACGTTCTCGGGCGGCGAACCGATGCAGCAAGCCGATGCCTTGCTCGAGCTGATTGAGTCTTTCCGCGATCTGCTACCCAGCCTGAGCTTTGGCATGTACTCCGGCTATTCGGAGCAGGAGTTGGCGGACGGGCGTTACTGGTGCAGATCCGAACTGACACGACGCGCAAAGCAGGAGATTTGGCGACTCATCCGGAGACGTCTCGATTTCGGCGTGCTCGGCCGGTATGTCGCATCACGGCCCACCAGCCTCCCTCTTCGAACGAGCGCTAACCAGAAGCTCGTCCTTTTCTCAGAGCGTTACCGTGAACAGGACTTCGAGCCGCAGGAGGCGGAGGTCCACATCGCAGCGCACGGGCTCGTTCAGGTGACCGGTTTTCCAATGGCGGGGTTACCGGTCTGATCTTACCGTTCTGATTCCCGAACAACTCGCACTTCACATGGAGGTGCCACGAATGGCGACTCAAACACAACTCTTCTCTTTTCCCCTGGCGCAGCCGGCGCCGATACCGATGGACGGCGGCACTACGGCCGCTTCCGCAGGTGGCAACGGCAACAGCGGGCCTTTCACGGTTCCGATCATCGATCCCGGAGTGGATGTGGCCAAGAAGACGGTCTGTATCAAGGTCAGCCTGTCTACCATGGGCAACAGCCGGAAAGTTTCGACCTCGCAGATCGAGGCGGATGCCGACAAAGATCTGCTGCGGGTAAGTAAGCGGTTGGTGGATTCCGCTGAATTGAAGGCGATCACTCGGTTCGACGGCGAGATCCGGCGGTTCCTTTACAACATCTGCCTGCCCTTCGAGATCGGAATCCATCTGCTCCCGATCGCTGCCCTTGAGACCGTGGAGCACCGCCTCCGGCAGTTCGCGGAGGATCGCAAGCGGCTAGTCAACGCGTTCATTACCGCCTACCCGAGCCTTTGCCAGGAGGCGGCGAAGCGGCTCCGGGGGCTTTACAATCCCACCGACTACCCTCCGGTCGAAGACGCGGCCAGGGAGTTCGGATTCTCCTGGCAGTACGTCAGCTTCGGCGTGCCGGACCAGCTCAAAGCCATCTCGCGTGAGGTTTGGGAACAGGAGCGTGAGAAGGCGGCGCAGCGCATGGCCGAAGCGTCGGCCGAAATCCAGGTTGTGCTACGCGAGTCGATGGCGAAGCTCGTCCAGCACATGGCCGGCCGGCTGAAAGAGGGTCCCGACGGCAAGCCACTGCGCTTCAAGGAGACGACCGTGTCGAACCTCGTCGAGTTCCTCACGAACTTCGAGTTTCGCAACGTCACTGACGACCACGAACTGCAGGCGCTGGTTGCCGAGGGGCGGCAGCTCCTGCAGGGCGTCAGTGCGGACGACCTGCGGACGACCGGCGACCTGCGCACCAAGGTTCAGCAGGGCATGGCCGACATCGCCGCGCAGCTCGACACGATGCTGATGCGAACCGGTGGCCGGAAATTCCGCTTCGATGAGGAGGACTCATGACGCCCGGCTTTGTGGCAGCGGTTCTGGAGGGCTTTGAAGGAACTCTCGATGCTGTTCTGGAGCGTGTCGACGAAGGAGACCTCAAGCGGGAGGTGGAAGCGCTTCAGGCGCACATCAGCAGCAAGCGGCAACAGCTCGAGGCGGCGGAAGCGCCGTCGGTGATCCAATTGAAGAGGTGAACCATGAACAACGAACCGAACGTCGCGCCCGTCGCCGAGAAAAAGGGCATGTTCTCGGAACTCATGCCCCTGGCGGCCGAGCGCATTCTGCTCATCACCATATCGCGGGTCGATGAGCAAACACTGTGTGTCAACTTCGTTCCGAAGCAGCTTAAGAGCTCGGAAAACGACGCGCTGACCACGCCGCTTTGCCTGAGGGGGACACCGGCAGAACTGGACCAGCACCTGGTTGAGCGGGTGCGGAGCTACGTTGCGAGTCACGCGGCATTGGCCAGCGACTTGGCGCAGGTGCAGAAAGAAATGGATGAGGCGGCCAAGAAGGCACGCGAGGAAGCCCGGTCGAAAAACCGGAAGGTCTCCGACAAGAACAAGACAGGCAAGGACGCTGAGAGCTCGCTGGCGGATTCGAGGAAGGACGCGCAGCCGACCGCGCCAGCACCGC
Source organism: Bryobacteraceae bacterium (assembly GCA_026129905.1). GTDB lineage: Bacteria > Acidobacteriota > Terriglobia > Bryobacterales > Bryobacteraceae > JAHCHE01. Next base: position 73,916 of record JAHCHE010000012.1, read on the forward strand.
CGACGCCGATGAGCCTGTTCGAGCAGGCCGGCGTGGTGCAGGCAAACGCCAGTAATGACAACAAACCCGGAGAAGAGGGATGTGGGCTGCCAAGATAGGTTGGCACCGCCGACTTCTTCCGGCAGATGGAGTCGAAACTCCGCGGGGCCGGTCTCGCTGGCGCGGATCTCGACGAAGTGCGGCTGTACGCTTTGTTGCGGAAGTCTCGGCACCTCGCCAAGCGCACGAAGCGGTAGACCGCCCCCCGAAGCGGTTGCGCCTTGAGATAATAAGCTGAAGGGACGCGGCATGCAGATTACATTGGAACTGCCGGAAGACATCGCGCAGGGACTGGAATCCAAGTGGAAGGACCTGCCCCGAGCAGCGCTGGAGAGTCTGGCGCTGGAAGCACATAGATCCCAGGCGCTCACAGCCGCTCAACTGCGCAGGCTTCTTGGATTCGAAACGCGCATGCAGGTGGACGCCTTCCTGAAGGCGCACGAAGTCTACGACTTCACGGCGGCGGACTTCGAGCAGGATCGCGAGACGCTCCGTCAGCTCCGGGCGAGAGAGGCTCAGCACTGACCCCGGTCTCGACGGTTGTCGTCGCAGACACATCGCCGATCAACTACCTCGTCCTGATCGGGCAGATCAACCTCCTCCAGAAGCTATACACGCGAATCCTAATTCCACCTGCCGTGCAGGCAGAGCTCCAGCACCCATTGGCGCCGAAACCGGTACAGAGCTGGGCCGGTGATGCGCCCGCGTGGGTGGAAGTGCGCAGGCCCAAGAGCGGCGTCATCCAGGCGCAGCTCGACCTTGGAGAGAGCGAGGCCATCGCACTCGCAACCGAGGTGCATGCCGATGTGGTGCTCATCGATGAGCAGGCGGGACGGCAAGAAGCAGTTCGCCGAGGGCTGAAGGTTGCAGGCACGCTTTCCGTTCTCGATGAAGCTGAACAAGCCGGGCTCGTTGATTTCGATGAGGCGATAGCCGAGCTTCAAAAGACCAGCTTCCGCGTGTCGCAGGCTGTGCTCTCGGAGATCAGGGAAAAACGGTCTCGCTGAGTCGCTTGGCGGAGTGGCAGGTCACCGTCCCTGACACGAATCTCAACAAGTCCGGACTCCTATGCCTGCCTCACGAGCTGGTAGTAGGATCTTGCCACAAATGTTGTCACGCTTTGACATTAATCGTGGCACAAATTGTCAACAACTTAGTCAACCTACAACAAAGGAGGTGTGACGTGACCGTGGAACCGCTCCGTAGGGAATTTTATTTCGCCGGGATTCGGCTTCCGGATCCTAACGACAAGCTGCCGGCAGAGGAGGTCAGGGCCGCGTACTCGACCCAGTACCCGGACTTGGCAACCGCATCGATCAGCGGGCCGGAGGTGATTAACGGCAAGATGCGCTACACCTTCGAGCGGGCGATCGGGTCCAAAGGGTGACACCCGATGGCGCGGCGCCGTGCGACAACCACCGAGACGGCACGGGCGGCGGCCTTGCGTGAACTCGAGGAGATCGCGCAGGGCCGGCGCCGAAGCGTGCAGGACGAAACGGTGTGGAGGTTCACGAGATGCGCGGACTGGCAGTGCGCGTCGCTGGCCGTGGCACGTGGTCTCGCGGTCGACGAGCGCAACCGACATCCGGTGTTCCTCAGCCCGCCGCCGGGTTGGCTGCCGCCTCTCACTTGATGGCGCCAGGGCGAGGCCTGTGCCTTCCGAGGCTGGACAACCTTCCCAAGCGGTATCCAGGTCTCGCGAACGAGGTTGCCGCGGCTGAGCTGGGACGAAGTCTGGTCGAGGCGAAAGTGGCGCCCCCGGAATACTGGACGGACGCCAAAGGGTCCGCTACCGAGTTCGTCCGGCTGACTCTCGACAGATGGCTCGACCGACACGGACGGCAGAAGGTCGAGGAGAACTTCTTTCTCGAAATCACGCTTTCGGACCGGCCTGACCCGGACTCCTGGCAAGGGGACGAGAAGCCAGCAGAGCAACAGCATCTATACGTGAGCGTGCACATCGGATCTGCCGGCTATGCGGTGTTTGGTCCGACGTTGCGACTCCTCGAAAAGGTGCACCCGCGGTTACCCGTGACGTTTTACCGGCGGTTTGTGGAAAGCGTCGAGCGGTGGGTGCGCGTATATGACCATCGCGACGGGCTGGATCGAGTGGAGCAAATCGAGGAGTGGCTGTCGATGGAAGGCGAAGCCGGGTACGAGGTGCCGGATGTTGCAGGGGCAATGCCGGCCTGCATGCGGCGCCAACCGCTCTCCGAGAAGACCACCAGCCGGCTGCTCGGCCGTGCGTGCGGCTCACGGGTCGGGAAGCTCCTTCGAGGTCTCCTGGTTCTGATGGAGAAGGCGGGCCAGGCGGAACGGTCGCCCATAACGGAGGAGATCTACGAACAACTCCAGGACAACAACCCGCCTGTGCCGGCGCTGCTGGCGGTCTTTGAGAAGCATGACGCGATCGAGGGGTGTTTCGATGAGGAATCCCAGACGATGCTCGAAATGCCGCCAGAGCCGAACGTGATCCTGCCGCTCAACGCATCGGACCCGGCTAGCGTGGCAGAGGCGTTTCACAAGCTGGCCGCAATGACGGAAACTCTTGCGGCCGCCAGCGAGCTGATCGAGAAGATGCCCGGCAACGAGCCAACGGAGGGAGAGCGGGAATGAAAACCTACGTCGAACTCGGAGGAACACCCGAATTCACGCTTCGGGGTGCGATCTTGCTGTATCACGGCGGCAGGACCTCGTTCGCCACCTATCATGCCGTGGACGAGGAGCAGCGGAACGAATCACCGCGGCTGGGGGCGGCGCAGCCACTGACCACAGCGTTCCTGAAGGAACTCGCCGGCGAGCTCGGCTACCGGCTTCCGGTGGAGATCCTGCCGGCCAATGTGCTGGTCCGGACGCCGGAGATGCTGGTATGGTGGGCGCCAGCGCGCGTGCGGACCATGTTCTTCGCCGAGCACGCGAAGGAGGCGAGGGCGATCAGCGGGCAACGATTCCCGCAGCCAGCGCTGGTATTCAAAGTGGTCGGACGGGAGCTGTGGCTGCGCGCATTGGCGGAAAACGAGCGTCCGGAAGCGGCAACAAGGCTGATGACGGCGCCGTACTGGAACTGTTCCGATTCGGGTTTCTGTTGCCAAGGAAGCATGCGCTCTCCGGACGTGGGTACCAGCCTCGATGCGATGGATGTGTGGGAAAGGGCGTTCTTCCAGAGCGAGTTTACGCACGCCTACGGTGCAGCTAAGCTGACGAGCTTTCCCGGTGGCGTTGTCCGGCTGTGGACAAGTCTGGCGGGATCACGACGGGCTTTACCGGCGGAGTACCTAACGGACGCGAAGGAAACGCTGCAGCAGTTCGTCGAGAGGAGGGACCGGATGTGACGCACACGCTTCCTCCGGCGCTGCTACGGCGACCGGTGAAGGTGCTGGTGGTCGGATGCGGCGGCAACGGCAGTGCCATAGCGGCCGGACTGCCCTACCTCCATCAAGCGCTGCTGGTCCAGGGTCACCCCGGCGGGCTGGAGGTGATACTCATGGACGGCGACGTCATCTCCTCCACGAACTGCGTACGCCAGCCCTTCAGCCAGCACGAGATCGGGCTGTCGAAGGCAGTGGTCCTCATCAGCCGGATCAACTTGTTCTTCGGTCTGAAGTGGCAGGCCGCCTCCGAGTACTTCACCGAGAAAACGAACGTCCGAGCGGACATCGTGGTCGGCTGCGTGGACACCCGCCAGGCGCGCAAGAGGATAGCTACATGGGTGATCGGCCACCGGCAGATCTACTACTGGCTCGACCTGGGGAACAGCGGTGTCAGTGGGCAGTTTGTCCTGGGACAACCGCTGAACGGTGTGAACCGGCGCAAGGCAAATCGGCTGCGTACGGCCACGGAGCTCTTCCCCGAGATTGAGGACCCATCCCTGGACTCCGACGACGGGCCGAGTTGCAGTGCATTGGAAGCCCTGCAGCGGCAGGAGCCGTTTGTGAATCCGACGATTGCGAACCACGCGCTGGCGCTGCTTGCACAACTGTTCCACTCCGGATCGATCAGCAACCACGGCGGTTTCGTGAACGTGGCCGGCAGCCGCGTGCAACCTCTTGCGGTCGATCCAAGGGTATGGCGTGCCCTGCGGAGAAGGGGGCGGAGGTTCCAGGAACAGTACTCGTAGGCAATACGGCGCCAGCGGAGATCAGTCCGTTTGACCTGCCCCATGTCAGCGTAGGGCGAAAAAACGTCAACTTGATCGCGCTTGGTTGGGCGATCTTCCGGCTGCGCACGGACCGCCCGAATCGATTGAAAGCCATCGACGTGGCAGCGGCGCAGGTATGCACCATCTGCACTCGCTTGTTAAAGATCGGCGCTTGGGCGCGCGCCCGGTCTGGGCGTCAATAACCGTGATTCTGAGTGAGGCGTTATGATTGTTGGCTGGGCCGGAGCTCCCGGCACTTCACGCGGATTCCTCGGTGGGCATGCCCTGAACACCCCCACCCGCGGATGCCTTTTAGGGAGGCACAGTGAGCAGCAGCATATCGTTGGCGATGCACCACGTCCGTATTCGCCGGGTGCGCGAGAAGGACTTTAACCAGATCGACTGTTTCGGCGACAAGGACGAAGATCTCTTTGAAGCGATCCACGCCATTTTGAGCACGTTGGTCGGGAGCGCGAGCGATGACAAGGACGCGCAACAGGTGCTCGAGGTCTCTAAGATCCAGAAAGACCGCCGCCAGATCTATGGCATTATCAACACCGGCGCTTATGGCCTCCGAGCGGACGTTCGCGACGTTCGCAACAACACAGTGGCCTATAGAAAGCGCGAATGGCACGCAGACATGATGCCCTTCTATTTCCACTTCGATCTGCCCAAGGGCAGAGATAAGGGCATCCTGGCGCTTCAGCGGACCGGCATGTTTGGCATTCACGGCCCCTTGAGCAGCTGTCTGACCAAGGAACTGAAACAACGTTTTCCCGATATGGTGCTGGCTCTGAACCTAGCAGGATGCGGAAAAACGCCCTGGAACAAGTTACACCAATAATGTTCCAGACGTCTTCTCACTCATGAGAGGCAACGATCGTCACCAGTCGGCCATGTTCAGCTACCTGTCGCCGGAACAGCGCGTGCGCCAGGACCATCCGTTGCGCGCCATCCGCACGCTCGCCGATCAGGCACTCCAGCAGATGTCGCCGCGCTTCGACGAGATGTACTCCAAGATCGGCCGGCCGTCGGTCCCCCCGGAGATGCTCCTGCGGGCGCAGTTGCTCCAGATGCTGTACTCCATCCGCAGCGAACGCCTGCTCATGGAAGAGATCGACTACAGCGTGCTGTTCCGTTGGTTCATCGGCCTCCACCTCGACGAGGAGGTCTGGGACGTGACCGTCTTTACCAAGAACCGCGACCGCCTGCTGGCCGGCGACGTTGCCCGAGAGTTTCTCGCGGCGGTGGTGAGCCAAGCCGAGACGAACCGTCTCACCAGCGACGAGCATTTCACCGTGGACGGCACGCTGATCGAGGCTTGGGCGAGCCTGAAAAGCTTCCAGCCCAAGGACCGCCAGGACGCTCCACCGCCCGATGATCCGGGCAATCCGACGGTGAATTTCCACGGCCAGAAGCGCTCCAACGAAACACACGAGTCCACCACCGATCCCGACGCGAAGCTGGCCCGCAAAGGCAACGGCAAGGAAGCGAAGCTGAGCTACAGCGGCAATCTGCTGGTGGAGAACCGCAACGGGCTGATCGTGGGCGCCGAGCTGCTGGAAGCCAACGGGACGGCCGAACGCGACGCCGCACTGACGATGATCGAGGAGGTTCCCGGCGATCACCGCGTCACGGTGGGCGCCGACAAGGGTTACGACACGGCGGACTTCGTGTCCGAATGCCGGAACCTGAATGCGACCCCGCACGTGGCCCAGAACGACAAGCGGCGGGGCGGCAGCGCGATTGACGCGCGGACGACGCGGCATCCGGGCTACGAAGTGAGTCAACGGAAGCGGAAGCGGATCGAGGAGAGCTTCGGGTGGCTGAAGACGATTGCGCTGGTGCGGAAGGTGCGTCATCGAGGGATACACAAGGTGGGCTGGATCTTCACATTTGCGGCGGCGGCATACAATCTGGTCCGGATGCGAAAGTTACTCCCGGCGGCGGTTCAAGCCGCGTAAGTCCGGGGAGAAGTGCGCCCGAACGCGTTAAAACAGGGCGTTCGGGGTGCCAATCCTCCTCGGAAAAGCTCCGAAAGCCTCCTACGAAGCCGCCAAAAACCAAGCGGAAGCAGTAATGCCGCCGCCCGGAGGCTTTTTCCGCAGCCTGCTAGTCGCCACCAAGGAGGTCATCGAGCAGTACATCACCAAAGATTCGAAGCTGACCGAAATCCACTTTTTGCGCTACGAGCTGTCTTCGGATATTGCCGATGCGTTCAGGAAATCCGGGGCGCCCGCCCAGGAGGGCAGCCTGGATTTTGTGATAAAGCTGCGTGATGCCGGATTTCCGTTTCAGAATGCTATCCTCCGGTGCGTCCGGGGGACCGATTCACCGCAGTCTCTCGTTGAGCTTTTTGACATACCGTTCGACGTTGACAATGTGAAGATCAAGACCCGCACAGGGGAGAAAGACAGAACGGTGAATCTCGGCGATCCGCGGCGCGGATTGCGCGCCGATTATGACGTCACCGATGAGGTGGTATTGGAAGGCGGCCACCCCACGCTTGAAAGCATTCACCAGGTCGCATCTAGTCTCATAGACGAACACGGGGCCGCTCTCTACGGGAAAGGTTAACCGATGCGCCGGTGGTTGCGGAAAATCGACATCACCCCGATCGTCGCCGAACACATCCGAACGCTGCGGGATTATAGGACCGGGAAGGTTTCCTACTTCGACCTTGCCCTGTTTCTTGGATTGCCGCTCGTGGTGGGCGCGGCGGCCGCCTGGAGCGGCCTTCACCTTCGCGCGATAGCCGTAACGGGCGTTCTTACTGCGTCGGCGCTGTTTGTCGCATTGCTGTTGAACTTGCTCGTCATGGTCCTGACGTACCTCCGGGCCACCAAAGGCGACCCGGCGGATCAATTGCTGCAGCTCCGCAAGACGCTGCTCAGCGAGGTGGCTGTGAACCTCAGCTTTTGCATTCTCACGGCGATAGGTCTGGTGGCGACGGCTCTTGCCGGGTTGTTTGGACTGGGTGACAACAATCCCGACCTCAAGGTTGGTCGTCTGTCATCGTCAATTCTCATCACTGGCGCTTTTGCTCTTCTCCTCGGCTTGTTGATGATCCTGCGCCGAATCTTCTTCCTGATCCGCAACGAGTTCGAAGCCCACAAGCTGGGCCAGACCGAATCGGGTTCGCGCGAGAACCCAATGTCCGGCGAGCCGAAGGATTGAGTTTGAAAGCGGACAAGTAGACGTGCATGGCCTGCTATCGGCTATCGGCCGCCGAACGGCGGCCACAGAACCTGACGGTTTGTCGCCGACTCGTGGGGGTGCCTGCGGCCAAGCCTAACGCGAGATTGTCCCCGAGGCCCAGTCGCCAGCGTTTACGAAACTGCATCCAGGCTGCCCACCGCAACAACGTGCAGGAAGTCTGCGTCTGCCAGTCGCGGCACAGCGGTCCGGCATTTGCTCAGTTGGGCTTCGTCTTTTTCGCTGGCTTGTACCGGCGGAGGGTTTCAGAGGCTACCTGTTCCACGATGGCGTCCACATATGCCCCAGAACCCCCGAGCTCACGCTGGATCGCTTTCCCGTGTTCTGTGGTGGCTGCTGAGCGTCGAAGTGCCTTCAGTCGCTCACGTTCCGCTTCCACGGCCTTGCGAAGGATCTTGGTTGCTGCCGAAGCGTATTCCTGAGGTTCGGTTTGCGCCTCAATTGTGTGCTCAACGAACGCGTCATCCTGCAGAGCCTTGTCGAGAACTGGATAGCCTTTCTCCAGGATCTCGGGTCCGGTCTGCTCTCCAAACTGCTTGAAGCGGAACGTTCCGTCGTCCGCCAAGTCGAAAGCCAGCATGCAGGACTGCATTGGCCATAGCTCTGCGGGTTCGTCGCCGAATTCATCGAGCTGGATGCGTGCGTCGGTTTCATCGTCGGCATCGACGATCGAAAAGCTGCCGTCGGGCCAGCGGGCGCAGAATGCAGGCATGTTGCCTTAACCTCCTCCCGTTGTTGTAGCAGACGGGCGGCGCGGATGCCAAGGCTTGTCGCTGCACAACACAGCGCGGCAAGTGGGACTGTTGATCATATCTGTGCCTTGAAGGATAAACTGGCAGCGCCGGGAAGCATAAAGTGGCAGTCCCGGATCACGTAAGCCCTTGTGCCTCACTACTGAAGTTCTGGGGCGAGTGCCTCCCTACGAAGCATAAAGTGGCAGCAGGTGCAAAACGGAAGCGAAACGTGGCACTGGGTGCAGGATTGGTGATCGTCGTGCCACTTCACGACCTAATCCCGTCGGCGGTCGGAATGCGATCAGTCCACCTACGCTGGCTGGCTGCCCAATGACAGCGAGAACCGCTACGGCTGTAGCGAGCGGATGGGCAGTATCCGCGGCAGACGGCCAGCAAGAGAGAAGAGTCTGGACCCATAAAGCTTGTCGCCGCGGCAAGTTCATCGAACCAGCCATGAGCCCCACGCCGTAATCTCATCAGCGACTCCCGCCGGCGCGGCGGGGGATCGGAAGCATAATGTGGCAGTCACTGCCACTTTATGGTTCAAGTCACAATCATATTTCAAAGCAGAGGAGTGTATCTGAAAATGCGGCTTGCTTCGGCTGCCAAGCTCTCGTACTTCCCTCTGGTGACAGCGGAAGCGGAACGGATCCGCCGGTTCCTGCAGTTGCCGCCGGACGAGTGCTCCGTCGTCGATCCTTGCGCCGGATGCGGTACGGCGCTGTGTGACATCACCGCCTCAAGCGGTGCGCGCCGGTACGGAATCGAGCTGGATGCCTACCGGGCCGAGAAGGCGGCGCAGGTCCTGGACGAAGTCATCCAGGGCGACTGCTTCGATGTTCACGCGCCCGTCGAGTCCTTCTCGCTTCTCTACCTGAATCCTCCATACCAGTTCGAGATCGGGGAATCCGGGAACCGCCGGATGGAGGAACTGTTCCTGGCTCACACCTATCGTTGGCTGAAGCCTGGCGGGGTTCTGGTTTTGGTGATCCCGCTGGATCGGCTGTACGACTGCCGCGAGGTGCTGAACGTTCACTTCAAGGACAAGGCGGTGTTCCGGCTCACGGAAGCGGAATCGGTCAAATACAAGCAGGCTGTGCTTTTCGGGGTACGGCGTACCCGGACCGAGATCAACAAGATCAGTGACGAATCCCTTGGACAAGCACATCGGCGGCTTTATCAGGTCATCTATCGGGAGCAGGATCTGCCAGGATTGCCGAACGTGCCCGATAGGACCTACCTGGTTCCGCCCAGCGGCCCGGCACGTATGAGCTACCGAGGCATGCCACTCGATGTCGTGGAGGATCTCTTGCACGAGTCGCCAGCGTGGAGGCAGGCGATGCGAATTACGCATGCGCCCAGCACGGAGTTCCGCGGGAGGCCGCTACTCCCACTCAACCAAGGCCACCTCGCGATACTGTGCACGTCCGGTTTGCTGAATGGCCGCTTCGGTCGGGGACGTGATCTTCATCTTGCCCATTGGCAGAGCGCAAAGCAGATCGATCGCCACGAAGACACGCAGGAGGATGGCACGACAGAGATCCGTGAGCGCGAGCGCTTCTCCCAGCGGCTGACGCTGCTCTATGCAGATGGGCGTGTGGCGCTGTTGTCGGAGGGGAAGGGGGAGCAGAAGGATGAAAAACGCACACCTTCGGATGGGGCGGCTGAGGTTCACGAGGAGGACTCGCGACACGGTGACGGACGTGTCGGTGTGGCTTGAGAAGCTGATCGCCGAGCTGCCGGACCGGGCGCACCTGGTGAGCGTCTTTGGCAACGACCAGGAGATAGGCGCCGTGGCGGCCGGACTAATGGAGGAAGCGCGGTTCCGTGTGACCCTGCCAGAGAAAAGCTGGACCGTCTCACTTGGCGAGAAGCCCGCGCTTCACCGAGCCTCGTTGCAGATACCGGGCAGGAAACGGCCGGTCCGGCACCTGATCGCGATCTCGCGCGAGTTTGCGGACACGACAATGGCGGCGAGGAAGGGTGTGCGACGCACGGTGCTCTATGATGAGGCGCCTGCGTTCGTGATGCATCGCCTGGCCGTGCGATTCGGACTGCCGGTACTGCCGGAGTGGGGTGAATGGTTCCACGCCGAGCTCGCCGGCCGCAACCTGATCGAGCCTCTGCTGGGCTGGAACTGCACTCCGGTCCTGGTGCGCGGCGGCAAGGGGCGTCTGCTGAACATCCTGAGCCAGGGCCTGAAGCAGAAGGCCATCTCAATCCCTGAAGACGAGCACTGCATCGAAGACGGATCGCCCGCGGCGGCGGCGGAGACCGCCCTCGGCGCCGCTTCGTAGAGGAGCCTCCGGGCAACCCACCAACGGAATAGCAGGATTCTTGTGCCCGCGTGCGCACAGCGATCGCGCTGGAAGCGTAGCGGGAGCCGAGCCGCCGGATCGCGGCGTGACCGCGGGGTCGACCAGGGACGAGAGCCGAAACCGGCCCCGCACTCTCAAATCCATGAGAGGAGCCATGTCAGAAAGCACGTTGATTGCGTGTAACGGCAAGATCACTCGTGAACAACTGGCCGCGGCGCCGGGACCCGCAGGGACGGCTATCCACCGGCCGGCGCCACATCAGGATCAGCCCACAGACATTGCCGACTATTTGCGCCTCTACGGCAAAGAACTGGGCGATCGCGTGCTGGCTCACTTTCCGCCGTTGTACCAGCCGGGTGATCCAGTGGCGCCGGAGATAGGCCTGTTGAAGCGGAAGCCGTTCGCGGTCCAAACCGCATGCATGATGAGCATCCTGCGGCGTTGGGAGACGGCGCGCACGGCCGCGGCCATCGCGGAGTGCGGAACCGGCAAGACTCTGGTGTCATTGGGCAGCATTTTCGCGGACGCGCGAGGGAAGCCGTTCACGGCGCTGGCTCTGGTGCCGGGTACTCTTGTCGAGAAGTGGGCCAGAGAGTGTTTCTTGACCATCCCGGGTGTGCGTGTGTTCATCATCGACGGGGTGCGAAACGGAGTCGGATCCCACGGCCACACGGGCGTCAATGAAGTGCGGCTTCGTCACGGCAGGATCGTGCGCGAGGGCCTCAAGACGACTCTGTCGGATGTGCGCCTGGCGAAAAGTCACCGATCGCCCCGAGCCAGATGGAATGCTCTGGTACCAGGGCCTTCGGTCTGGATCTCGTCGCGCGACCGGGGGAAGCTCAACTACTTCTGGCGCCATTCCTACCAGGTGCCGAAGAGCGGTCCAGATATCGGTCACGTCGTCAATCCGGACACGGGGAGACCGGTGCTGACCAGTGAAGACCAGTTGCGGCGCGCCGACTTCAAGAAGGCGAAGCACGCCGAGACCGTCTTTCCCGAGACCGCCCAGTGCCGGCGGACGTTCCACTCCCCGCTCTGGCAGGCGGACAACACCAAGATCGCGCGGATGTCGCCCATCGAATTCATTGGAAGGCACTTGAAAGGTTTCTTTGACTACGCGATTGCGGACGAGGTCCACGAGCTGAAGGGTGGGGCGACGGCGCAGGGAAATGCCCTGGGCACGCTGGCGGCGGCCGCCCGCAAGATCGTCATCTTGACCGGGACTCTTCTCGGCGGCTACGCCGATGAGTTGTTCTTCATCCTTCATCGGCTGGATGCGCGCCGGATGGTGGAAGAGGGCTTCGAGTACAGCGAGGCCGGAGTGCGCCAGTTCATGGAGTGCTATGGCGTGCTCGAGAAGGTCACGACCATCGAGCCCTCCGAAAACGCGTGCTCGAAGGCCCGGGTGAAGAGCCGGACCAAGCGGCGTCCCGGCGCTTCCCCACTGCTGTTCGGCAAGTTCCTGCTGGAGATGGGAGCATTCGTTTCACTCGAAGACATCTCGGAGGCCTTGCCTCCTTACCGGGAGGAGATTCTCTCCGTTGAGATGGATCCGGTGCTGAAAGAGGCATACGAAGAATTCGAGGAGCAAGTCCGGAACGCGATCCGCGAACACCCTGGCAACTCTTCGGTGGTGGGTGCGACCATGAATGGCCTGCTCGTGTACCCGGATCACCCCTACGGCCTGGGGCGACTGTGGGGCTACGAGACGGATCCGGAATCCGGAGAGCGGTCACGATTCCTGATCGCCGAGCCGCGCGAACTGCCGGAGTCGGCGACGTACGCCAAAGAGAAACGGCTGATTGAAGAGGTCCAGCGCGAGCTGAATCAAGGCCGCCGCGTTCAGGTGTTTGCCGTGTACACGCAGAAGTACAACGTCCTGGCTCGCCTTTGCGAACGCCTGCGCCGGGAGGGTGTTCGGGCTGAGGTCCTTGCGGCGAGCGTGCCTCCCGAGCAACGCGAGGCGTGGTACGAGAAGAAGCTGCGGCAAGGGATGCAGGTATGCTTGGCACATCCAAAATTGGTACAGGTCGGACTTGACCTCCTGCCCTTCTCGGCCATCCTATTCTACGAAACGGGCTATTCCACCTACGTGTTGCGCCAAGCCAGCCGGCGGAGCTGGCGGATCGGTCAGAAGCAGCCCGTTCGAGTTGGCTTTCTGATGTATGAAGGCACGACACAGGAACGATGTCTGCGCCTCATGGGTAAGAAGCTGCTCGTGTCGCTCGCCATGGAGGGGAAGCTGGCGGGCGAAGGCCTGCACTCGTTCGACGAGGATGACGACGTGCTGACTGCGATGGCCCGCGAATTGGTCACCAAACAGAACGTCGGAGAACAAGCCAGCGTGGTCTGGAAGCGGCTGCAAGCGGAGCAGGCTTCACTCTGCCAATCGGATGAGGGGACGGCCGCGAATCTGGATTCTCTCAAGCTGGTGCCGGACATACCTACCAGCGAACCGGAGGAAGTGGGTCTGTTGGGCGACCTGCGGGAAGCCGTTCAGCTCTCGCTTGGCTTCTAACTGTTTGGGGCGGCGAGGTGTTGCGCAAAGGGAGGTGCGAAATGGCAACTGTAACGGTTCCGAGACCTGTTCAGAGCGATGGCGAAGGAAGGGGTCTCACCCTGTTCGAGATCGACCGGGAACTGGACGAACTCCTCGATGACGCTGAAGCGGAAGCCGAGGACAACCGGGGACAGCTCTCAGAAGAAACGAAGCAGGCCATCGAGGCGTATCTGGAGGCCCTCCACAAGAAGGTGGACGCGATCGCCGGCTACGTCCGCTACCAGGAGATCGTGGCGGAAACCGCGAGAAGGGAGGAGCAGCGCCTGGCTGCGCGGAAACGAGCAGCCGAGAACCGCGTGAAGTCGCTGAAGGAGATGCTCGTCTACTTCCTCCTCGCGCGGGGCCTGAAGAAGATGGACGGCGAGCTCAACACGATCTCTCTGCAGAAGAATGGCCAACCCTCACTGGCAATCGACGATCCCTCGTCCATTCCCGACTGCTTTCACGAGACCTCCGTGCGGTTCCGCAAGACCGAACTACAGGCGCTTGTGGCACAACTGCCGGACGGTGAGTTGCGGCAGAGACTGGAGCAAGCGCTCCAGGAAGAGCTCGATATCGCCCAGGGAGCCGTTCGGTCCGCCCTGCTCCAGGGAGAAGCGGTCACCGGCGCCCGGCTGTACAAGGGCCACCACATCCGGTTGCGATGACGACAATCGGCCAGCCCCACCAATAAGGGCTTCCGAAGCGGTAAACGCCGCGGCAGGATGCGGTTGTGCAGAGTTACTCCGCCCGCAAAGAGCTGACGGGGTTGGCCAGCGAAGCTTTACGGGCGGGGATCGTTCCGAAAACAAGGCCGATCGCTGCTGAGGACGCGACCGCGAGCGATACCGCTTCGGGCGCTACCACCGCGTCCCAGGAAGCCAGGTAGGCGAGAACCGAGACGCCGGCAATGCCAACCGCTGCGCCAGCCAAGCCGCCGGAGACGCTGAGAATGATCGCTTCCAGGAGGAACTGAAAGAGGATGTCCCGGCGGCGCGCGCCCAGTGCGCGGCGGAGCCCGATTTCTCGGACCCGCTCTCGCACCGACATCAGCATCACCGCAAGAATGCCCACGCCGCCCACCACCAGAGAAAGCGAGGCAACACTGATGGTGAGCGAGGAGAACGTCCGCTGGGTCTCGCGCTGGGCCCGCAACAGCACCGCCTGGGTCTGGATCGTGAAATCGTCCGCTATCCCCTCACGCAGATGGTGACGTTCCCGCAGAATCTGACCGACGCGCGCGGCGCACTCGTCCATTAGGTCTTCGGAACGTGCCTGGACATAGATATTGTTCAGGTAGATCACGTTGAACACGCGGCGAAGGGCGGTCCGGAGCGGAACCAAAATCTGGTCGTCCTGGTCGACGCCATTCGCATCGACACCAGCGGGCGCCAAGGCGCCGATCACCTCGAACGGTACCCGGCCAACTCGGATCCGCTGGCCGACCGGGTCGGCACCGCCAAACAAGTCGTGAACCAGGGTCTGGCCGACAACGGCCACGCGACGGGACGCTCGGTTGTCCTGCTCATCGAACAGATCGCCGCTTTGCAGGCGAAGATGCCGGATCTTCAGAAACTCCGGGGATGTGCCGACGATGTTCGTATTGAGGCTGATTTCCGCGAACTTGACCGGCATCTTGCGGGACTGAACAGGCGCCACGAGGGACACCAGGTCGCCCGCGCTGGACTGTATGGCATCGGCGTCGGCGGGAAGGAGCGTCGTGACCAAAGCGGTCTGGCGTTCACGGCCGGCCATCACCGCCACTTTGCCCGCTGTCACCGTGATGAGGTTCGTGCCCATTCTCCGGATACCATCCAGAACCTTTTGCTCCGCCCCCTTGCCGACGGCGGCCATCACCGTTACAGTGGCGACGCCAACGACGATCCCCAGTACGGAAAGCAACGTCCGCAGCTTGTGCGTCCATAGCATCTCGACCGAAATTTTCAGCCCACGAGTCCACTTCACAGGGTCGCCCCACGAATCGCTAGCGCAATGCCTCCACCGGGTGAAGACCGGCCGCCCGGCGGGCAGGCAGAAGTCCGAAGACCAGACCGACCAGCACGGAGAGCGCCAGTGCCACCGCGACGGGCTCCCAGGAGAGCACAATCGGCTGGACGCTCCATGAACGCACCACCAGGGCCGCGCCAGCTCCCGCCACCAAGCCAATGAGCCCGCCCGAGATGGTCAGCAGAAGAGATTCGAACAGGAATTGTAGCAGCACGTCGCGTTGCCGCCCGCCCAAGGCTCGGCGGAGACCGATTTCATGACGGCGGTCGGTGACCGAGAGTAGCATGAGGTTCATCAGTACGATGCCTCCCACAACAAGGGAGAGAATCGTGACAGCCAGGAGTACTTTGTTGAGCGTTCCGGCCACCAACTGGCTGAGTCCGGCAATCACGTCCGGCGTCACGACGCGGAAATCGTCCAGCTCCGGCGGCTGAATCATGTGACGCTCCCGGATCAGCGCCCGGACCTCGTTGGCGACCCGCTGTACATCATCCGCCTTCATCGCGGTGATCCGGACATTAGTCAGTCCGACGGTGTTGAAAGTTCGCCGCATCGCGGTAGTGATGGGAATGATGATGCGGTCATCCATGTCGCCTCCCCCGGCGCTGGAACCCTTGGAGGAGAGCAGACCAGTCACCGTGAAATTGGCGTTGTTGATGCGGATCGTCTCGCCAATGGGACTTACCCCCTGGAACAGCGTGCTGGCGACGGTCTGGCCCGCGACCGCCACCCGCGCCATACCGTTCAGGTCCTGTTCGGTAAAGAACTCGCCTTCCTCTACATACCATTCCCAGGACTCTTGGAAGTTGCCGCTTGCCCCGCCGACGGTGACTTCGGAAGCTTGGTCACGATAACTGACCAACACGCGGGGACGCATTGCCTGCACACAAACCATCCGAATTCCGGGGATCTGTGTTTCCACCGCCTGCGCGTCATCAAGAGTCAGCGTCACCACGGTCGGATCGGCTCCCGGTTCATTCCTGCCGCCGCCGGCAAAGAGCATGATCGTGGTGGGGCCGAAGGTCTGGACCTGGCGCATAACTATCTTGTTGGCGCCCTGGGCCATTCCCACCACCACAGTCAAGGCTGCGATGCCGATACTGACGCCCAGCATGACCAGGAACGAACGGGTCTTGTTGCGGCCCAGCGCCGTCGTGGACTGTTTCAACAGCCGCCATGTCCTCATTGCGCACCTCCTTCCCGCACGCTGGCCAGTTCTTCCTCCGCGTTGAGCGGCGTCTGAGGCCGGGTCTCCGAATGAATCCGGCCGTCTTGCAGAATCAATACCCGGCTGGCGTGATCCGCGATAGCCTGGTCGTGGGTAATCAGAACGACGGTTCGGCCCTCCCGGTTGAGTTTCTGGAGAATCGAAATAATCTCCAGTCCGCTGGCGCGATCGAGATTCCCGGTTGGTTCGTCGGCGAGGATGAGTGCCGGGTCGGTGATAAGCGCGCGGGCGATCGCAACGCGTTGCTGCTGCCCGCCGGAGAGTTGATTCGGCCGATAGTGAATGCGGTCCCGAAGGCCGACCTCCTTCAGCGCGGCGGCGCCCCGTTTCTCCGCGTCCTTCGGGTAGTGGTCGGCGTAAATCAACGGCAGCAGCACGTTGTCCAGGGCCGACGCCCGTTCGAGCAGATGAAACTGCTGAAACACGAAGCCGATCTTCCGGTTGCGGATCGCCGAGATGGTGTCGTCGTCGTGCTGGAACACATCCATTCCGTCCAGCCGATAGGTTCCACCGGTCGGCGTATCGAGACAGCCGAGAATGTTCATGAGCGTTGTCTTGCCGGTGCCCGACGCGCCCATGATGGCGACAAACTCTCCCCGGGTAACCTGGAAATTGACTCCGGTCAGAACACGGGTCTCCATCGGTCCCGCACCATAGCTCTTGGCGATGTCAACGAACTCCAACATGGTCTAAAAGTCTCCATTCGTCAGCGGTGTTCTGCGAATCAACACCTGGTCACCTTCTTCCAATCCACTGAGAATCTCCACCCATCTCGAGTCCCTCCACCCTGCACGGACGGCCTGGCGGACGGCCAGGCCGTCGCGGGCAACATAGACGACGGACTGGCCCTGCTCCCGCGTGACGGCGCGCAAGGGAACAGTGAGCACATTCTCCCGCGCGTCCAGCGCATTGATGACGTTGGTTGTCATCTCCGGCCGGAGCTCGCCGGTTAGCGATTCTTCGATTTCCAGAACGACGTCGTAGTAGACGACGTTGTCCATGATGACGGCTTTCGGATAGATCGCCTGTACCGTGGCGTGGAAATCGCGGTCGGGGAAGGAGTCCACGGTGAAAGTCGCTTTCTGTCCCACGCGGATCTTCCCAATGTCGGTCTCATCGACGAAGGCATCCACCTGGAGCCGGCCAAGATCGATGATCGTCACAAAGGTGGGCGAGTTCAAGCCTGCTGCGACTGTTTCGCCCTCCTGCGTAGAGATGGAACTGACAATCCCCGAGATGGGAGCGCGGATGGTCGCATAGGAAAGCTGGGCGTCAATCACCTCGACGGCCGCGGCCGCCTGTTCCAACCCGGCCTTCGCCGCCCGAAGGTCCTCGACGTAGCGCTGCCTGGCCAGTTCCAGTTCACGGTGGGCGGATGTCACACGCGCCTCGGTTACCTCCTGTTCCTTCCGTGCCGAGTCCAACTCCTTCCGGGCAATGAGACCGCGCTGGAGGAGAGCGCTTTCACGCTCGAACTCGATCCGGGCCAGCTCCGCAGTGGCTTCGGCGTCACGGAGAGCGGCTTCCGCTTTCTGGATCTCACCGGGCCGCAGGCTCTCCACTGAAGCCAGCCGGGCTTCGGCGATCTTCAATTCGGCACGCCGCTGGGCGAGTAACGCTTCTTGATCTTGCCGTTCCAGCTCGGCGATCACTTGTCCAGCCCGCACAACATCGCCGATATTGGCGTGCAATCGCTCGACCGTGCCCGAGACACGGGAGCCGACCCGAACCTCGGCCCCCACCTTCGCATTGATCTTCCCGACCGCTGCGACGCTCGAAATCAGGTCCCTTCGTTCGACCGGAATCCAATCGCCCTCTGTGGCCGGTTCCGTACTCTGGCGGCCCAGCAACCACCAGCTTCCGCCGGCAACGGTTAGAACGGTCACGCTCAAAACAACAATCCACCGGAACTTCATCGGCTCACCTCGCTTCTCCTCGATCCGTCTCGCTCCCTGGGGAGGGGATCGCGACTGGTGCAGGGCGAGTCACCCGGCCCTGAAGAGCCTCATCGATCACGATGTTGTTGGCCGCCAGCGTGCGGCCGGTCGCCTGGTCGAGCTCGATGAGCGCATTAGTGTGGGCGCTCAATGCGGCGATCTCGGCGGAACGTGCCTGGGCAAGGTCCCGCTGCGCCTGGATCAGAAAGAAGGTTGTCGACGCGCCCAACTCATAGCGATCCTGCTCGGCACGGAGGGTCCGTTCCTGGAATTCGCGGAACTCAGCCGCCGAACGATAGCGGGCCCTGGCCTGTTCCATCGCGACGACCGCCTCGTCCACTTCTACCTCGATGCTCTTTTCCAACTGCTGTCGACGGATCTCTTGCTGCCGTAAAAGGAGCTGATCACGTTCCATTTCGGCGCGAGCGGCGCGATTACGCAGGGGGATGGTCAGTTGAAATCCAACCGCATAGTCGGGGAAGTTCCGGGCGAGGATCTGAGAAAAAGCTGTGCCGTAGCCGCCAAGGAAAAAGGGATCTACGATGGAGGAATCGCGGGGGGCAGGTGGCGCCGTCGAACCCGGAGGAGAGACCGGCAAGGGGTTCACCTCTCCGGCTAGGGCGTTGTTCCTCATACTGGCGACAAAGTCGAGTGAAGGCAGCAGGGCGCTCTTCGTGCCTTTGAGGGTCAATTGCGAGTTCTCGACCTCGAGCCTGGCCTGTTCTATCTCGGGACGGGACTGGAGCGCGGTGGCGGCCAGCTCCCGGATGGACGGTGGCGGTTCAGCGCCCGGTATCCGCAGGCGGTCGGTGGGCACTACCCGTACCTCGGAGAGCATGGTGCTTACCACTCCGGTGCGGGTGAGCACGTCCTTCAGCCGGGTCTCTTGCTGGCGCAGTGCAGTCTCGGCGATTGTCACTTCCTGCTGCGCGCGCGCCAGTTCGGCTTGTGACCGGACCACCTCGATCTCCGCCAGGGAGCCGAGTTCGAGCCGCTGCCTGTTGTCTTCGAGAAGCCGGTGCGCGAGTTCGAACGTCTGCCGCCGGACATCCACCTCTTCCCCCAGACTCACCAAGTCCCAATACAGCGTAGCGACCGAGGAGACAACGGCCATCACCTGTCCCGCGAACGCCTCCTCCGTCACACGCTGGTTGTTGCGCGCAATGCGAATGAAGCGGGAGTTCAAAGCGACGCCGAAGCCCTTCAGAACCGGCTGACGAAGAGTGAGACCCACGCTGGCGGTCGTGTACGGGTTGAAGTCGGCCCGCGGGGAGTTCTGCTTCACCCAGTTGTTCTCCCAATCGAGACGAACGGTTGTGCCGGTCAGGAATCCCTTTTCGATGCCCATATTCACGACTGTGGAATCGGAGAACAGGTAGTTTGTGCCGGTGGAAAAGGCGTTGGTTAGGGGCTGGGAGAGGTGTGACCGGTCCACCTCGCTCACGATTACAGGGTCAAGGCTGGGAACGGCAGTGCCGGATGAAGTCACCGGCGCCGTCAGCGTACCGCCGGGGCTTACCAGCATTCTTGGTGTAGTTCCGGCTTGCGCCCGCCGTAGCTCTGCTCCAGCAAGGAACGCGTCGTACCGGCGCAACTCCAGATCGAGGTTGTTCTCCAGGGCGAGCGCGATGGCGTCCGACAAGGAAACGTAGAGTCTACCGGCCCGAATCAGAGAATCGAGCCGGTCCGAATTGGCGAGGTTCACCGGCGGGACTGGCTTGGCCTGATACGAGTGAACGAGCGGGCCGGCGCAGGGCGCGGGAGAAGGCGTCAGCCAGAGGCCGACCGCTACAAGGCCAAAGGGGCCGATTCTCTTTAATTTGTTGGTGCGACAGCCCATTGGTTCTTTTCTCCGCTATTCGCGTCGGCGAGCGCCACGAGGAACCCAAACCGGGCCGGGCGCTCCCTGTGCGTGGAGTCGTTCCTTCAAGATCGAGAAGTACTCGCGCCGCTGCTCACCGGCGAGAATCTCGCGGTCTTTCATCAGGTGACGCACCATCGCCCGCTGCATCGAACGGTGGTGCTCATTCAACTCGTCGAGCTTGGCCTGGACCGCCTCTTCGACGACCGGGTCGGCAGCCAACAGGTCCATGAGCTCGCTGAGTCTGGCGATCATCTGATTGCCTCGCTGATTGATGGAGGCGACGAAGTCCTTCTGGCCGGCCTCAAAGCGGGCGCGCTGCTTCGGACTCAGCTCCAGCTCCTGAAAGACGAACCGTGATTCGCCGCGGAAGTAGGGAGCGGCTTGGATGGCAATCAGTGTGACATTCAATGCAACCGAAAAAACCAGCGCGAGGGTCTTGAGATTCTCCTTCATCGGGGTGCCCCCTGATAAGCGGTCACGATCGGACTCTGGGAGGCGGACACCAGCCAGGCGGTGTCACCCGCAGGGATTCTCTCGTGACCGATGCCACCGATCAGCAAACCCATGTACACGGCCAGCGCGGCGGCTCCGGTGGCCGCGAGCTTCATCGGCCAGGGAGAGGCGGCCGCGGCTTGCAGCCACATCCACGGACGCTCCTCGGCGCGCTCGCTCTGGACTCTCCGCAGGATCGCCTCGGATAGGTCCGGGGGCCGTGGGGCGGCATCTTCGCCCAAGAAGTCGTCGATCCGGCGCAGGACGTCAACCTCGCGGGCACACTCCAGACACTCGGCGAGGTGACCTTCCAGGCTTTGCCTTTCTTGCGGCAGCAGTTCTCCGTCGAGGTAGCGCCCAAACTTGGTTCTGGTTTTCCGACAACTCACCGTGTCTTGTCCTCATCCAGGGAAACGGATCAACGCGGAGAATCCCCCGGCAGTGGGAGTGTTTTTTCAGCTCTACGCTTCTGTCACGCCCGGCAACAACTTGCGCAGAGACTGCCGGGCGCGCTGGAGGAGGGAATCGACCGCTTTCGGCGAAACGTGCAACACACGGGCAATTTCTTCATAGGAAAGGTTTTCCTCGTGGCGGAGGGCAATCGCTGCCCGATGGCGCGGCGAAAGGCGAGCTATGGCGCGCCGCACCGGCAGCGCCCTCTCCCGTCGCTCCAGAGCTTCTTCCGGGGTTGAAAACTCCTGAGCGATCTCGGGCAGTTCGTCGAGGTAGTCGGGACGCTTCTTCGCCCGGACGTCGAGGCAGAGGCGGGTGACGATTTGCAGGAGGTATGTGCGGAACGGTGCAATGGGCCGGTACCTGGAAACGGCCCGGAATACCCTCAGAAAAGCTTCTTGAGTCACATCTTCGGCTTCGGCGGAGTCACGCAGGATGCGCCACGCCACTGCCCAGGCGCTCTTCTGGTTGCGAAGTACAAGTTCACTGAACGCAGCCAAGTCCCCGGCTGCGACACGCCGCATGAGCTCGTGATCACGGTCTGGCGTGGCCGGTCGGTGGTTCTGATTGGGCGTCTCCAAGGTGGTCTTCCGGCATTCCCAATTGTACCGGCCCGGCCCCGAAGACAAGTACAGTTCGTGAACCGCATGAGGATCGCATCCTTAGTCGCGGGCAGCCGTAATCTGAATCTTGCGATCATTGTCGGCGAACGTGACCATGAGATTCATTTTGTTGCCCGTGCAGGTGCCCTCGAAGGTCATCAGAACACCACGGACCACGATCAGCGATCCATCTCGGCAGGATCTGCATCTCTCCGCGCAGGCGACTTGCTCCTGCAAGAAGAGCGTTCCGCTCATCGCCTTCCTCGATGAACATCTTCTCCGCTTCGGAAAAATAGGGGTGCGCGTCATACCAGTTGTAGAGGTCGGCGAGGTGCTCTGCGCGTTCCTTGGCGCGCTGGGCTCTGGGGAACGGCGTGGGCGCCTGAGCGATTGCGGAATGGAGCGCCGGCCAGATGAGAAGAGCGCCCACAAGAAAGCGGTGGCTTTTCAGCATTGAGCCCTCCCAGATGCGTTTGATCTCCTGGCCGATCGAGATGCTGCCAAGCTTCGTTCGCCGGTTGTCGTCTGACGTGGAATCCCCCAACCGGCCAGCCAAGAGAAGCGGTAGAAACCGCCTCATCCTATTATGATCATCCGAGACGAGATCAGGTTCTTCCGTGCCCCTGGCCATCAACCCCGTCGTCGGTTCCGAGCAAATCAGCAGTTGTGGTCTGCGCCTGCGGGTACTCCTCCGCCAGGACGATCCAGATGCCGTCAGGGTGCTCGTTGATGATCGCCTGCTTCTGCTCTTCCGTGAGATCTTTCATCGCCAACACACTCCTTCCTTCAGTCAAACGATTCCACGTAATC
The DNA here is from genome assembly GCA_026129905.1 of Bryobacteraceae bacterium. Classification (GTDB taxonomy): domain Bacteria; phylum Acidobacteriota; class Terriglobia; order Bryobacterales; family Bryobacteraceae; genus JAHCHE01. Next base: position 96,293 of record JAHCHE010000012.1, read on the forward strand.
TGAATTCTGGCCGGCTCGCTTCATGACATCAGCGAGCCAGCGCTTCTTCTTCCGTCCCCGAACCACGCGGCCTGTGAAACCGAGATCCCGCGCGACGTTGTCTCGATTTTGGCGAACGTCTTTGCGGGTGGCACGGGCATAGCGGTGCAGGAAGTCATCGAGATTCTCCGGCCTCGCAAACACGTAGGTTGCGTGGCCTGGCTGCGGTATCTCGGCCACGAGCGCATGCTCCCAGTCGAAAAGGTACTCATCTCGGATCAGGAACCAGGAGCGGCTCTTCTCGCGTAGCTTGTCGAAATAGAACGGTTCGTAGTCGGGACGCCAGGTCACGTGTTGGGGCTTGAGCCGGGGCGACACTGCCAGCTCGTCGAACCATCGCGCGATAACCGTGTGCTCTACAGGATGGCTCTCGACCTGCTTCCGAATCCGTTCGACGACCGCGGCGTGCTCGCCCAACAGCGCATGGATGGCTTGGGCCTGCTCGATGTCGTCAGCAAGGGCGTCGGGAAGGGTGACCTGGAGTCGCGACGGCAACGCCGCTTGCCAGTTCACGAGCCGCCATTCACCCTCGTGTAGCCGGTACCTGCCGGCGTGGACGAGCGTCGCCTCAACCTCAATGCGGCTCTTGAGCCAATGCTTCCACTGGTTCCAGGTGGCGTCCCAGCGCAACGGGAGCAGCCCGCCATCGAGCCAGACCTCCACTTTCCGGCGGGGATCTCGGCAGACAACCCTATCGGCGAGGAACTCGCAGCGGCGGAGCAAAAGGGTCAGTCGTTGCGCGCTCATCTCCGGACGGTAGGCAATAATCCGGCGCCCGAAGAAGATGTCCGCATCGGCTGAGAGCTGGCCCTCGACAAGGATCCAACCGTGACCGCCATAGGGGAACAACGCCGGCGCGTCCTGTGAGCGGAGCAGAGCATCGTAGCAGGTTCGCAGGTCCGGGTGCGCGAGCACGTTGAAGGCGCGCTCCGCCCGGACCCGGTCTCGAACCGAATCGTCGCCGGCATCCAGTTCTACGGAACGAAGCCGCCAGGCGAGCCTGAGGTCCGTCGGCGAGGCCTCTTCCGTGATGCCGAGAATACCGTACAGGCTCTCGCCGGAGCCGTCCTCCTCCAGGAGGTAGAAGTAGCGGCGCAAGGCGGAGGTGTCGATGTGGATGGCCTTTGTCGCAGCACCACTCTCCGTTTCGGCTCGAACATAGCTGGCCCCGTTGCGATTGGTCTTCGGCTGTGTGACATGGCCGATGGCCGCGGACAGCAGGGTCCGCCTGCCGTGGCTGGTACCTCGCTCGATCAGGAAATCGTTGCAGACATCCCGGTCGGCAGCACACAGTGGTGTGACCCGGTCTGAGACCTGCAGAAAGCACCCGAGGAACGGTGCCACGTGGAAGGAATGGCCCTCGTCACAAACACAGCGGTAGCGATCGTCACCGGGTACCAGTTCCCGGACCGTCCAATACACGAGTTCCGGCCGAGCCACATCAGCAGAATACGCCGAACGACGGGAATCACAAAGGGAGTTGCCGCAGGCTCAGTGGAGCGTGCAAATTCCATTGATAAGAAAGCAGTTGCAGGCCGATCGTTCACATGCACTGACCTACTGCGCTGCCGAGCAAAACGATGCCGGCGTTGTACACGGCGTGGGCCACAACGCCGGGCACGGTCGAGGCGGACCTGTGGCGGAGGGTGGCGAAAATGAGGCCGGTTGTGAACGTAGTCGCGATCCTGAGGAGTTGCCCGGCCGACCAGGCACCTGCACTGTGAGCCGCTGCGAAGAGGACTGCCGTACCGCAGATCGCGATCGCGGAAGCCCAAGACGATGAGATGGCGCCGCCAACGGCGAAGAGCATCAGGAACAGGTAGCCACGGAACACGCACTCCTCGACGAGGGGCACGAAGGTGACCATCATCATGAGGGTCGCGGTCGAGAGCCCGCTGCTGGTGGACGGGCCAGGGGTGGAAATGGGCACACTTCGTGTGCAGCCTGGTACAGCATACCGGTGTAGGCGACCATGACGACGCAGGCCAGGAGACCGCGCCAGCACCAGCCGCGGCCGGGCCAGTCCCATGCCAGGTACTCGAAGCCCAGTTGACGGAGTCGTCCACACTGGGAGAAACAGAAAATGAGGAGCGCCGCAAGCACCGCGAGCAGGGACAAGGGATGTGGGTCCGAGACCTGCCAGAGCTTCCATACCAGAAACGCCAGCAATGCGGCAGTGAACTCTCGCCAGGGCACGCGGCAATTGTGAGCCGTGGCGATCGCTCCCCGGGGTATTCTCCTGGCCGACAAACTCTATCACCGTGCCACGCCGAGTTGCAGACCGTGGATTCTCAACGCCTCCTGCAACTCCGCTTCGGCTGGGTCTATTGCGTCGAGTTCCTTCGGCTGAACAAGGAACGGCTCAAAGAGCGCCCAGTTCGAGACACCAGTTCGAGGCATCGTGGCCGTACCTTGACCGGTAGTGTACACTGTCGAATCCAGCCTCGAAGGCGACGCGCGCTGCTCGTTGTGTCAGGTGCCCGGGGCGCTGCCAAAAGCAACGTGGCGGCATCGAGATCTTCAACACCGAGCGCACGGAGTTCTGTTCTACCAGGGGCTTCGGATACAAGCGGAAGCGGGCCAGCGTTTCCAGGAAGCAGCCGAGTTTCCGCGACGATGCATACAGGACGCGGTATAGGCCTTGGGGATCATCGAAGCGATTGCCGAAGGTCCCGTCGGGACCAGCGTGAGCCCAGTCAGGCGGCCGCCAAGGATCCGGTCGGCGGCCAAGGCGGTAGATGAGCGACGGAGGGCTGAAGTAGGGCAGCGGCAGAGCTCAATCTCCCGCCACGAAGGACCGGGCCGTACGTAGAATCTCGGGTCCAACAACGTCGAGGGGTTCCTCGCGGATCAAGCGAATGGGCACGGGGTCGTCGAGTTCCGGATTCAGACTAGTGAACCACGCCTGAACGACTCCCCTCCTATTCGTTCAGGATTTACAGCACCTGCTCCGGGCAACTGGCGTTGTCCTTCACATGTATACGAACTGGCGGGACCATTTCAACGTGAGCGCTACGTGAACCACAGGGAGGGGAGGGGGCGACTACTTGGCGGGCGCCTCGGGCGGCGGGGGCTGGTTGCGTTTCCATTGGTCGGGCAACCAGTCCGGCAGATCGCTCACTCGCAGCGCCGGCAGATTGACCAGCAACTGCGTCAGGTATAGTTGCGGGTCCACCTCGTGGCGCCGGCAACTGCTGGTCAGGGACGCGAGGATCGCCGCCGTCCGGCCCCCGCGCGCGTTGCCCACGAACAGCGAGTTCTTGCGGTTGAGAACCACCCGCTTCATTTCGCGCTCGCTGACATTGTTGTCGATCGGAACGGCGCCATCGGAGCAGAACACGTTCAGTTCCTCCCACTGGCCCAAGACGTAGCCGATCGCTTCGGCCATCGGATGCTTGGGCAGCAACTGTTCCTTCCAGCCCAGAAGCTTCTCCCGCAACCCGGCCAACACCGGCGCCGAACTGCCCCGGCGCAACTCCAGCCGCGCGGCTACGGAGAGTTCGTTCCCTTGCCGCTCCACCGCGAAAAGCAGGCGCACCTGTTCCACAGCCTCCCGCGCGATTTCGGGAGCCGCCTTCTCCGCCTCGATGAATTTCCTCCGCGCATGCGCCCAACACCCCGCACGCGTGATCTGGTTGCCGGCCACCACGCCGTTGTAGCCGGCGTAAGCGTCGGCCAGTAGAACCTCCCGGTAGTCTGCGAGAAAATACTTCGGCCCGTCGCGGCCCCGGTGGAGGGTGAAGTCGAAGACGTTGTACGGATTCGCTTCGTCCCCCACGTACACCCACATCCGCGCGTTCGCTGCCTTGCCTTTACTCAGCATCGGCATGATGGTGTCGTCGGTGGCCACGACGTGCGAGGCCCGCACCCGCTGGGCCATCAGATCGTAGAGCGGCCCGGCCAAATCGGCCACGTCGCCGCACCAGACCGACTGCGTGGCCCGCGAAATCTCGAATCCCTGCCGCGCGAAGATGTCTTCCAGCCGGTACAGCGGAAGATAGTCGGAGAACTTACTGGTCACGATATAAGCCAGCAGCCCCGGTCCGGCCAGCCCCTTGTCGATCGCCGCCTCGGGCTTGGCCGCCGTTTCGATCGCCGGACCGGCGCCGCTGTTCTCGCAGGCCGGGCAGGCGTACTTTTTGCGCAGGTGGTGAATGCGCTCGAAGTGGCCCGGGAAGTACTCGATCTGCCAGCTCTCGTCGGCGCCGATCTCGCGGCGCTCGGCTCCGCAGCACGGGCAGGCGCGCTCTTCTCCGCTCAGTTCGTGAACGTGTGTGGTGACGGGGAGATGCTCGAAGGCGGCCAGGTTGCGCCGGCCCTTGCGCCGCCGCACGCGCCGCACCTCCTCGACCGGCCCGGCCTCCGCAGGCAGATCGCCGGGGTGGACCGGCTTGCGTTCCAACTCTGCGGCGAAATCGAGCAGCAGTTGCGCCACGTCGCCGCCCGATGGGAGCCGGTCCGCCCGCGGACCGTAGTACCACTTCTTGTATCGCGCCAGCTCGCGCTCCAGGCGCAGCATCTCGATGTGAAGCTGGGCGGCGCGCAGTCTCTGCTCCTCGGCACGGCGCTCTTGTTCCTCGGCGCGTTGCGCCTGCCGGTCCCGCTCCTCGAGCAGCGCGAGCACCACGGCTTTCAGCGATTCGCTGTCCTCGGGTAACTCGACTAACTCGATGCCGGCGACCTTCACGGATAATAAGACGTGATAGGGTGAAACGAATGTTACTCGCTTGCCGAGTTTCTGGTGCTCCGTTTATAGCGCGGAACCCGTTTCAGCCGCGACATGTCGATGCCGTCCAACAGCATCGCCAGTTCACTGGCGCGCAACTCCACCGAACGCGCCCCCGCTTCGAGGCGCGGCAGCTTGAACACGCCCGCCTCCAGCCGTTTGTACCAGAGCACATATCCGTCGCGGTCCCAGAACAGTATCTTCAGCCGGTCGCCCCGCCGCGAACGGAACACGAACAGGTGACCGCTCAGCGGGTCCTCTCCGATGACCTTCCCGGCCCGTTCGGCCAGGCGATCGAAGCCGCAGCGCATGTCGGCCGCCTCAGCCGCCAGCCAGATCCGCGAGCCGTGGGCCAGGTCCAGCGCGCGCAGGCTCGGCAGACTAGTCAAGAGCGTGTCTCCAGCACCGCCAACACCGCCCGGAGGTGACCGGCGTCGAAGCCCGGCTCCACCGCGATGCTCCGGCCGCCGCCGAGCCGGATCTCGATCGTCCGGCCAGCCGCCGCCTCGCCGCCCCCAGCGACCCGCACGGCGAGGAACTGGTCCCTCTCGGCTTGGTTCAACCGCTTCTTCCAGGCGTAGAACTGTGGCGCACAGATCCCGCGTTCCCGGCAGAACGCCGCCATGCTCTGCCCGCTCTGCTGCTGCTCGGCGACCACGCCTCGCCACTTCGCCCACGCCTCAGGCCCTCGCGTCCGCATGTCTCCACAGTGCGGCACCTTCGTGGACTTCACAAGATGTGGTTCACGTAGCGCTCACATTTCAACGTATCGCTAGACTAGCCGTGTGGCCGGAGAACAGCGCTCCGGCTAGAACGATGTCCTTAAGGCGTCGTTGCTGCCATGAAAATGGCTAATCCAGCCCTTATCGAAGACCCCAGCGGCGGAAGGGATGGTGCCAAGAACCCTGACACCGGTTGTGTTTTGTGTTTCTTCAGTCTGCATGACACCCTCCAAGACGGGATCTGATCGCCTGATCGCCAAAGCCCTTGATCCTCGTTCCTAAAAGGAGTATCCTCGATACATCTTCTTCTGTCAAGTAGTGAAGATACGATACCGGTGCGCGCTAGTGCTCGCACGAATAAACTGGAAATGAGGACGACGAATGATACGTACGGAACAGATCGCCGCCGGTCCGGGCCAGGCGAGTGTGACTCTTGACCAGCCGCTCGAACATCTGGTCGCCTGCCATCGGCGGATTGAAGAGCGACTGGAGATATTGGAACGAGCGGCGAATTATCTCTTGGATCGAAGAGAAGAGGCTCTGGAGGCGATCGAGAACTGTTTTCGTTTTCTGGACTCTAACGGCGTTTGGCATACAGCAGACGAGGAGGAAAGCGTCTTCCCTCGGCTACGAGGGAAGGTGAAGGAACAAGAGGACCGGTTCCTTCGCGAACTCGAGGCCGATCACAGGGAGGTGGAGGGCGTGTATGAGGAGGTCAAAGCGCGCTGTCGAGTCCTGTCGGAAGTAGTGCCTTTGAAGGCCGAAGATGTCGGAAGTTTCGTGGAGGTGGTGCGACGACTGTGCAGACTCTATCGAGCGCATATCGCTGCCGAGAATGATCAGCTCATCAGCGTAGCGCGTGGCGTGCTCGACGCAGCTCAACTCTCAGCGATCTCGCGGGAAATGAAGGCAAGGCGAGGTCTAACGCTGTGAGTTCGCCCGAAGACTTCTGGCCAGCCGCGACTCAAAAAACTCGCCGAGGATTCGAACCAGACCGTCCGGATCGGCGCCGTCCGCCTCGGCGGCTTCTCGCAATGTCAGACTGCGAGGCACAGCGTTAGCAGAAGCGAGGGTCGTGAGTCCCTCCTTCACCAGCAGCCGTCTGGTTGCTGGATAGCTATGGATGTACCAGTAGAGAGACATGCTGTCGTTGACCTGTTTCCTTGAAATCCAAGCTGGAACCGGACTTAACATCGTGGCCATCAGATTCCCCGCGAAGAAGACGACCGCCAGCAGTTCGAGCGTTGCGGACACGGGCAGGACGCTCCACAGGCCTGGTATCAGACCTGAATAGGCGAGGGGCTCCGCGATCACCCTCAGGGTGCAGCCGACGGTCAGCAGCATCAGGGAATACAACATGAGGCGCGTGCTTCTCAGTTCCCGGCTGTTCAAGAACGACGGTAGAATACGAGGCCCCACCGAGAAGACCAGCGTCGCAAGAAAGCCAACAGTGAAGGCGTGGCGGGAAGCCCCCAGTCCGCCCGGCCAGGACGCGGAAAACGCAAGTATCGCCGAGAAGATCAGCCATCCGAATGCGACGCCGACGAACCAAGGGAACCGCCTGTCTACACCGATTGTCTTCGCCGGACGTACACTCGTCTCGAAGATCCGGAGACCTGCGCACGCCAGCAGGACTGAGATCAAGATCGCGGCGCTGGCCGCGTGAGGTGTTTCGAGGAGGGTAAGGGGAATGCTGGCGATGAGGACCGCTAGTCCTGCATACGCAGTTGCCTTGTGAGTCGGCGCCAGCCCAAGGAATGCCGGCAAGAACCTGATGCTGAACCCATACGCGATGGGGTAGGTGAATGTCCAGGCGGCGAAATGAATGAGCCGGCTGTTCTGATCGAGCGGTATCGTCAGTGAATCAACCGGCGGCCAAAGCAAAGCAAGCTGATACCCAAACGTCGCCACGAGGCCCGCGAGACCTCCGAATATCGAGATTTCCCAGACCTCGATCTTTCTGCCGGCGCCACCGTGTGCTGACACCTGCCAGATCGCCAGTATAGCTACCACGAGTTCGCACATTGCTGTTGCGGGAAGGATTGTCCGCCAATGCCACTCCTGGAAGACCGAGAGCCAGCGTAGAGAAACGGTGCCGGTCCACAGCGCGAGCATCACCCAACCAGCAGATACGGACCGAAGCCGGCTTCGGCGGAACTTCGGAAATGTGTAGAGGGTAATTCCGAGCACAAAACTGCCGATCCAGCCAAACAGTTGAGCGTGACCGTGAGCTTGAATCCACGCATCGGGCGCCGAACCAGCCTCCCTGCTCGCACTGATGCCGAGGAGGTTCCAAACGCCAAGCAATGTTCCAGGCAGCACCATGAACAGTAGCCCCACGGCGATGAACCCGGCCAGCAGACGCGCACGCCGCCGTTCGGGCAAAGGATCAGCCTGAGGTAGTCTGCCCTGCATCGTGGCGTCTCTGTCAAAGGCTCTCCGCCACGCTTCCGGAAGTTTACGGCTAGTCTCTCCCGGTCCTCGAGCAGTCACGGTCACATCTCCCAGACCAAGTGGCCTTTGTCGAAGAAGCTGACTATGCCGTCCTCGCTGACTTTGAGGGACTTTCCGAGGTGTGACGCCGCCAGAGCAGCCGTCGATCGGCCTCCTGCCGGAACGTGGCCACCGAGCACGTGAGGCTCATCATGGTGTCTCAGGATCGCTCCGAAGGCCAGCAGATTGCCCTCTCTGTCCAGAACAATTCCTCCATCGATCGCGGCCAACGTCCTCAACAGCGACGGAGCAATGTCCTCTGGCCGCTTGCCCCGGAGCAGGTAGTAGACGCTTCGCTTCGAATCGGTTCCTGGCGCCGACGACGATCTGGACTCACTGGGACCGAGAACATCGCCGGAACTGACAAGCTCCGTGAGTGCTCTGGCATCGTCGAGGATCACGAATAAGGCGCCGCGCCGCGACTCAGCGAGATCCAGTACGACCTGGAGGATCCGGTTAGCCAGCCCTTCATCCGGGACAGCATCGAGCCAGCGACGGTGTTTCAGTTCCATGTCGGTCAACCGCCAGCGTCCGTTCAGAAACGAGAACACCTGTACGCCCTTGGCAAACGCCTTGATTTCACCATTCGGAGTTAGCACCAGGCAAAGGTTCTCCGTCCGATAGGTGGACAGACAGTGGTTGCGGTAGACGGACGAGCTGGGAAGGGGAAGTGTGCTGGGGTCGATTGACTCCGCCCATCTGCCGACATCGACGATATCTCTCCACCAGCCGGCGGCGTCCACAAGCGCGGCGGTGTGAACGCCGTCGCAGAGCCGGCCGAACGCATGGATCGATGTTAATGCCGATGAGTAGCGTAGTGGTTCCGGAGTCGGCGGCAGACAACTCGCGCCAGCGGAGTTCGGCCCAAGCAATAAGACTCCAGTTGAGACCCTGCGGTTCTCATACGTCATGAGGGAGATAGCGCGCAGCACTTCAATCGAGTCAGTGACCCGATCCCGCTTTGCCGTGAGCGTATCCAGATTCGCATACGGACCGGGATCCAGAAAGGCGGAGACGTGACGGTCCTCCGGCAGTCCCCGAAATAGATGGAGGTTCTTCGCCGCAAGATCGGGGTTGAGCAGTGCTTCGTAACGGGCCGAGAGAACTTGGCCAACACTATGGATCAGAGCCCGCTCGCTCTTTGTGAAGAGATTTGTCCGTTGCTGAAGCACATAACGGTGCCCCAGCCATTCGAATGTCACCCGATCCCCTTCTTCTCGATCCGGCTCGCAATCGCAAACCAGAGCAGCCCTTGTAGAATCAGCGCGTCCACCGGATTCCAGGCTGGCGGATGGGAAGAAGTAGCTCAATCCCTGAGCCAGCAACTCGGCATATAGGGCACTGCCAACGTGCGAGGTGTCTGTTTCAGATAGCGGTTTTCGCGAACTTTCTACATTTGCACTCATTGGTGGCATGCTCCATTCGCACGGGAAAGCATCGACGCTGTTGCAGCTCATCAACCCCCGGTCCTCCTCCTCAAGTCGCTGTCAGTAGCTGACAACCTTCTCGACGGCCTTCTCGAGGTCCTCTGCTGACGGCAGTACCGCGAGTTCGAGATTGGCGGCCGACGGCACGAAGCAATCCTTGGCGGCCACCCGCACGACCGGGGCGTCCAGAAGGTCGAAGAATCTCTCGGCTATCCGAGCAGACACTTCCGCTCCAAAGCCCATCGTCATCGTGTCTTCGTGAGCCACCACAACACGGCTGGTCTTGCGGAGGCTTTCGCCGATGAGATCTTCGTCGAGCGGAACGATGGACCTCAGATCCACCACCTCAATTGAGACGTCGCGTTTTTCCATGCGCCGTGCTACGTCCAGGGTCAAGTAGACTGAGCTGCCCCAGGTCACGATGGTAATGTCGCTTCCTTCGCGACGGATGCGTCCCCGCCCGAACGGAATCAGGTAACGGCTGTCCGGTTCCGAAGTCTTGGCCTGCACACGCCGATAGAGCCCCTTGTGCTCGAAAAAAATGACGGGATCCTCCGAGCGCGCTGCGGTCTTGATGAGCCCCTTGGCGTCTTCCGCACAACTTGGAAACACGACATACCAGCCGGGAATGTGCGCGAACGCCCCCTCAACGCAGGCAGAATGCCAGGGACCACCCTTGATGTGGCCCCCCACCGGGATTCGGACGACAACCGGGCAAGTCCATTCTCCCTGGCTTCGCCAGCGGACAGTGGCAATCTCGTTCCTCAACTGCATGAAACCGGGCCAGAGGTAGTCCGCGAATTGTATTTCGACGATAGGTTTGTATCCGCCGATCGCCATGCCGCCAGCGATCCCGACAATGCTTGCCTCGGCCAAAGCCGAATTCTGGACGCGCTCTGGAAATGCCTCGGTCAAGCCACGAGTCACCCCGAAGACGCCACCTTTGGGATCCGCGATGTCCTCTCCCCACATGACAATCTTCGGATTGGTCTGCATCTCTTCTCGAAGACCGTGATTGATCGCGTCAATCATCGTTACCGGCGCATCTGAAATGTATACCGGATCTTCGTGATCCCGGGCGGTGAGCGCTTTGCCAGAATAGACGTGTGCGAGCAGACCATTCTCTTCGGGAGGTGGTACCTGGTCTGCCTCAGCAGCAGCACGGTCGACTTCTTCTTTGATCTCCGCCCGGATTTGAGATATCTCCTCCTTGCTGAGCAGGCTCCGATGCAATAGATACTGCTCCGTCTGATAAATGGGATCCCGAAGCGCCAGTTCCGCCAGCTCGTCCACACTTCGGTACTTGCGCTGGTCATCCGAAAAGGAGTGCGAATCGATTCGAATTACGCGGCCTTCAACCAAAGCGGGACCGCCGCCTTCACGCATCCGGCGGATCACCGGTGGCAAGGTTTGGTACATCGGCTCAAACCACGTGCCATCCACGTCGTAGGTCGGCATCCCGAACCCGCGGGCGATCCGGTGGATCTCCGACGCAGTCTGGGTCGCTTGGGGGACGCTGATCGCATAGCCGTTGTTCTGGATCACGAATAACACCGGGAGACGCTCCCGTGCCGCCCAGTTCAGAGCCTCGAAGAACTCGCCTTCACTGGTCGCCCCTTCTCCCGAAGAGACGTACACGACGGCATCGGAGCCGTCCTGGCGGAGCGCTCGAGCCATCCCCACGGCCGGCAGGAACTGGGTACCCGTGCAAGCGGTTTGTGAAACTAGATTCAGCGCACGAGAGGAGAAGTGTTCAGGCATGTTTCGCGCGTCTGAGTTCGGGTCGCCAGCGCGACTGAGCATCCCGAGAAAGATGTCCTTCAGTGGCATCCCCAGCCCGATCGGGATGGCCTTCTCGCGGTAGTAAGTGAAAAACCAGTCGTGCCCGGGTTTCAACAGCAGGGTCATCCCGATCTGGATCTTCTCGTGACCTCTCGCCGAAGCGAGAAAGGAACACTTTCCTTGGCGCGCAAGGACCTTCATCCGCTCCTCCAGGTAGTAGACGGCGAGCATCTTCCGATAAAGATCGATTGTGAGCTCGTGCGGTACAATCGGATTCGTCGTGTTAGGAGACAACATTGCGGTAGCCATGAACCCTCCTGCACAGGCCGTCACCGGGCCACCCATGTGGCGCCCCGAATCGCAGTTGCAATCAGCGCTCGGATCCTGTATAAGAAGTATATAGAATACATCTTTATCTGTCAAGCGAGATCATGCGACTCACTGCCTACACCGACTACAGCCTGCGGGTTCTCATGTACCTGGGCCTCAAGAATGACGCGCTGGCGACTATCGGTGAGATCTCGGAAGCGTATGGAATCTCGTCCAATCATCTGATGAAGATCATCCATAACCTGGCCAAGCTCGGGTACATCAAGACGATCCGCGGCCGGGGTGGAGGTATGAAGCTCGCCGGTGAACCGCAGGAGATCAACCTCGGCCAGTTTGTCAGGCAGGTGGAGCCGGATTTCGCCATTGTGGAGTGCTTTGAGCCGAGGCGCCGGCACGAGTGTGTGATTACCCCTGCTTGTCGACTGCAGGTGGTCCTGGGCAAAGCGGTGCAGTCCTTTCTCGATGTTCTTGATCAGTACACGCTTGCAGACCTGCTACAGGACGCCACCCGGCTGAAATCGCTGCTGCACATCGAACGGGCCAGACTCGACGCCGACGGAGCTGCAATTGGGCCCGGCGTGCCGCCGGCTCTCGGGAGGAGGTAGACCAGAATGCAAATCCGAATAGACCGGATTCGCCGGGCACAAGAACTCATTTGCGGAACAGGGCATGATTGGAATCATGATCATGAACCACGACGATTACCGGTACTTTTTCGGCGACGTCCATTCTCAGCCCCGCGCCATCAGACATGACGGTGACTGTTGGCCACACGATCCTGGCGATTCCCCCCTGCATGAGTACCCAAGTAAATCCAACGATCGGCTAGGGTACCCCAGCATTTTCGAAATCACACAAGATGGAGAGTGGCAGTAATGTACGACAATGATCCGGGCTCGTGGACCAACTATCCAGTTCTGGCCGTATGCGGATGGAAAGATTCAGGAAAGACGACGCTCCTAGAACACGCGATTCAGCATGTCCACGCCCGTTCGCTGAGAGTTGGAGTCGTCAAGCACGACGCTCACGGGTTGGACGTCGACAAAGCCGGCTCTGATTCGGACCGGCTCTTCCGAGCAGGAGCGGACGTGATTCTTCAGGGGCCTAGTGAATCGATACGCAGATCTCGACAAGTTCCGTTAGGCAGTTTGGAATTCGCCGTCCATGAGTTGCTGCTCACCAACGATTTGGTGCTGGTCGAGGGCCACAAGCGGACACCTCTTCCAAAGGTCTGGCTAACGTCGCTCGAGGATCCCTCTTGCCCCGATGGACTTGCGAGTCTTCAGGAGGTGTTCCCATGGTCCCAGGAAAGATTGCCGCGATTTCTCGCTTATGTTGACCGATGGCTGGATGCGACCTGGCGAAACAGACCGAGGTTGGGCGGCGTGTTGATTGGGGGATGCAGTACGCGCATGGGTGGTCACCCAAAGCAGTTGCTGCGATACGGTGACCGGAGCTTGGTCGAGATCGCCGTCAGTGCCCTGGAGCCCCTCGTGGACCAGGTCATCTTGCTCGGCTCAGGCGAGATTCCTGCGTCCCTCAATGACTGTCGCCGGTTGTCGGATGTCAGGGGTCTGCAAGGCCCCCTGGCCGGATTGTTGGCAGCGTTCCGGTGGTCGCCCAATACAGCTTGGTGCATCTCCGCCTGTGATTTGCCGTTTGCGACAGCAGACGCGATGCGGTGGATCCTCGATCAGCGCAAGCCCGGCACCTGGGCGGTTCTTCCACGCAGATCTCCCAGTTGTGTCGAGCCGTTGTTCGCTGCCTACGAACCACAAGCACGGACTCTGCTCGAAGCACTAGCTGGCGGCGAAACACACAGCCTTCAGCGGCTGCAGACAGAAAAGATGGTCATGTGTCCGTCGCCCCCAGAGCATCTGTTTGCTGCCTGGACCAGCGTGAACACGAGAGAAGAGTTCAGTCGATTGTCGAGATCTGCGTAGCTCGCTGCTTACATGACGTTATCGTTCCACCCTGAACGGTTCATAGCCGAGGGCTTTCAGAGAAGATACCCCAAGATCTTGGAGGCGTTCGACAGGCTCGGTGGGTCCGATTGGCGTAGCCTGTTATCTGGGGACGATTTGGCCCGCGGCTTCCACGGCATTCACCACCGGATCAGGATTCAGGGCTGACGGTCCGGCCGATTGAGGAGGTCGCTTCATCGCGCCGCAAACCCTCCGGAGTCAGCCTTGTAGGAGTACCTATCCGGTCTCTTCCTCGATGCCGCGTGACGGTGGGGACCACGCGGCATTGAGTCGCGGTCTTCAATCTACCTGGCCGCGATTGGCGGACCGAGCTCCGTCCCAATTAACTCGTCGGATACTATGAGTTCCACGCGCCGGTTCCGTTGCCGGCCCTCGGCAGTGTCATTGGAAGCAGTAGGCTGAGTCTCACCCAATCCCTTCGACGTGACGGAACTCGCCGCGATTCCCTGCTGTGTGAGGTAATCCCGCACGGCGGCGCCGCGCCGCTCGGAAAGCTGCTGCTGATTATAGTCATCGCTGCCGTCTTGCGCCGAAGTGTGTTTCTTGGTGCATAGCGATCCGATTCGCCGCCGGATTAGGGCGCCAGACTTCCGATGCGCACGAGTCGAGCCAACGTCATTCTTTCGTTGAGCCGATAGGCCCGCCGGGGCATCGGAGCTCGATTTGCGGAATGTGGGACTAACCGATACGGTCACATGACCACGTTTTGTCAGAGCCCCCTGCGAGTCACTGCCGTTCGCGCACACCCCTCGGAGCCGCCGGAAGCTGGCAGTCTGGTGTGGTCTCCGAAATTGCTCCACTTATCCCGAGGTCTTCGCTCCGCATGGGGTGACGTTGCTTTCGGGGACTCAGGTGATGGACCCCGGGCACCTCCTGTGAATCGTCAGCCGGGGTGGCGGGACCCGCCGGTTCGGCCAGTCCTGTCCGCAAGCTATCGGTTCGTCCGGACGGTGACCCGCGCAGGAACCAAACACCAGAGCTAAATCCTGACTCCGGCATATTCCTCAACCGGTTCCGTGCATGCCGGGCGGTGAACGCGCACCGCGTGACATGACCCCCACCGCGGGTACCGTAAATCCGGTCAGAGCCACCTGAGTGGATGAACACGCCACGAAGACGTGCCCTCCATTAACCCACCGTTCGTTAGCACGAGTCCGGAAATCGGAATCGGATTTGTTGGCATTTTGGTGCGCCCAAATCAACGCTTTGCGCAGCCATGTTATTCAAAAAAAACCATTGCCCAATTTTCCCAAGCTGGACGTCGCGGGTTCGAGTTCCGCCTTCCGCTCCATGTTTTCACTCACATAGCTGCTTTCTGCCAATTGGCGGCCCGTTCTTAATGGAGACAGCTCAAAGAGCCTTTGCTGCCAAACTACTGATTTTGAAGAGGTTGCTCCCATTGAATGCCCTGGCCACGTTGGCATTCAACCGGAAACGCCATGCACGGATTGTTTCCCAGTCACTGTTTGGATTCAACTCCCGGATGGGTGATGACGCACATTTCCACTGCCGGCTTGTGGAAGGGTAACGGTAGGGACCGACAGCCACGAACTTCTTGAGCCGATCAAACGGGCCAGGGGTCGTCGGTCCGGCCACTCACACGATAAGGCAAAATACGGTCCCGCAGAGGCCACTCCGAAGAAGAAACGCGGGCTCTTCCTCTGGTGTCACACCTCGCTGCTGAGTACCTAGCTCCGAAGGGATTCAAGGGCTGGCAGATCCTCGCGGATTGCGGAACCAGTTCGGGAGACAGGCGCTGCAGATTGGCCAGTAAGTGGTCCAAGTATGCCTCCATCTCCCCATGATCCGCGCGGAGGTTGTCACAAGCAAACGTGGCGGTCACCTTGAATTGACTCCGGACACCTCCAACTCAAGTTTCGAGGCGAGCTTCTCAAATCGTTCGTGCACCTCGTGGCCGAGTTCGTGTTCGACGTCCTCAAACTTCTCGGCCAACAACTGTTGGTCCTCCAGTGTGAGGACCCTGACGGCAAGCGGGAAGAGCAGGTACTCTTCCTTCCAGATATGGTTAGGATACAAGGTCGCCAGGTCGCGCAAGTTCTTCACCAGGGCAGCGCGCGCGGACGGTTCGTTCCCGGCGTAGGTGCGGATGGCCTGGGCAAGTTCGCTTACCATGTCCCGGCCCTTTTGATGCTCCATAGTCAGACCGCCCAACGGGCAGCCGTGCGCTGGCACACCGCGGCTTTGTAGCGCAGGGAACAGCAGGGCCTCCTCTTTGCCGTGGTGGCAGCGATCGGCAAATGTGCGCAGGAACTCGACAATGCTCTCGAGCAGAGAGACATGCACGTCCTCTCCGGCCTCGATCTTCTCTGCCAGGACCACCATGCCGGCCACAACCTTTTGAATGACTCGGTGTTCCGCTTCCAGTGCTTCGATCGGCGTTAGCGCGCTCATTGGACCTCCTTGACGATCGTCAGCAGAAGGTCGCTGTCCTCCAGAGCCTCGATGTCGTGAGGGATGGCTTTGTCCAGCGCAATCACAGTCCCGGCTGCCAACCTGCGGGGTTTACCTGCGATGCCGAACTGGATCGCCCCGGAAACCACTTGCAGGGTGATCGGCCCATCAACTTGGTGCCCGCACAGGGTGGCACCCTTCTTGATAGCCGTCAAGACAATGCTCAGATTCGTAGTCTTGACCACCGTGACCGAGTTGCGTTTTCCGGAAATCCACTCCGGCTCCCTCCTCAAGAGCTTGATTTCGTCGGTAATCGCGAAGCTAATCGCCGGTCCAGATAGGACGCGGTCTTCTCTTGGTGCTGTCCGACTTGCATTAGCCATGCCGTGCTCCTCCCTAGGGTTCTGCGTGTTTAGCGGCGCCGTCAGTGTCCGCAGGATGTTGGTGGCCACTCGCCTGAACGAACCTGTGAAGCCCCTCCACATAGTGAAGGAAGTCGACATATGCCTTCACATACCCCCGTCCGGCGCTCACGTCTTCCGGTTTGAACGTCTTTGCGTCCGCGACCTTCTGAAATCGCTCGCGGATGCCGTTGGCGGATTCGCTTGTGATCAACGTCACCAGGTGGTCCACGGACCCAGCCTCAATAGCCCTATCCGCCGCGGGAATAGCCGGTCCCAAGTCACGCCCGGCCGGCTTTAGCCCGGTGTATGGGGCGCCTTCGCCAGCGCGGTGGATTCGAACGAGTGTTTCGAAGAAATACAGATCGGCGAGTTCTCTGGCTTCCGAATTCAGCTTGCGCACGGCCATGGTTTTGACGAACACCTGTCTGATTGTCGCTTCATCGTTGGCCTGTACCCAGATAAGAACCAGGTTCACATCGCCCTTGGCAAGCGCGCGTTGAGCGGCCTGAACGACTGGTCCGTCCATCCCGTCGCAGTGGCCGAAAACCTTGGCGGGCGTCATTAGGAGAACGAAGCCGATCGTAAAGACAGAGAGCGATCTGGCAAAATGATCTACAGGCATGAGATTCCTGCCTTTTGTCGGGGGCAAGCAACGGCGCAACGCCCGGGGGGGCTTGTACACCGTGATGCATCGCCCGCAAGCAGGCTTACCACACCGCCCAGCGGGCTGACGAGTTTCAGTGCTGAAAGGGTCGAACCCGGTTTGGCCTCCATTTGGTCCGCGCTCTTCTCGACGGCGATGCCGTCTCGAGTGCGCAACGTCCGCACCAACTCCGCTTCTCTCAGTTCAAGAGCCTCTTTGACGCCGTCGCTTGCCGGTTTTGTCGGTTTCGTTTTATGGCTCTCGTTTCCGTTTAGCTGACTGGATCTCATTGGCTGCACGCAGCGTTCCAAAGAAGGAGTCACATTCGCTGTATGACGACGGTGATTGAAGATCGCCGGGATCAAGACGCAATTGCCGCATATGCAAAGCGAAAGTCGCGTTTGTGTCAGGTTGCTCTGGTTTGTGGGGAGTGAAGTGCGGCTCGCCCGTTGGAGTCTCGTTCGCATGTATGGATGGCGACGCCATGCAAATTGAGGTTCCGCCCGTGTACCGCGACTCCCATCCAGGCGTTCCCAAATCAACCCCAATGCCCGTTGACCACATATGGTCAGGTGGCCGCATGCGGTCATCCCTGTTTCGCGCATTTTTGCACTGGAGTGCCGAATTGTCTGAAGTAGATCAGGCCCTAATACCTGAAAATGTTCGGCAAGCAAAGGCGGCCATGAACGTGCTTTGCACCATGCGGAACGACTACATCGACGCTCCGGTGCCTTGTTCAGCCGGCCGGTGTGACTGGTTGGTTTGAATGCCGACGCCAACAGTCCGATGACCACGGGTGCCCAAGTCTGGGGCGGCGATGGGCGGCAAGCGAGATACACGTGGACTGCGTTTCGGGGCGAAGAATGTTTCGAATATCTACTTCGCACCGCAGTTTCGTGGCAGCGGTGACCAGAGTCACAGACACGTCAGATCAGCCTGAGGGATCATGTGAATAATAGTTCACATCAATGGGCACAGAAAAACTCGATACCGAAGTCCGACAGGAACAACTGGCCCAGGCCGCTTTGAGCCTGATCACCATCCAGGGTCTGAAGGGTCTCAGTGTGGCGCGGGTCGCCCGGAGGGTCGGGCTGGTCCCTTCGGCGGTCTATCGCCACTTCGAAAGCAAAGACGAACTTCTGGATGCGGTACTCGAAATGATCCGCGAGCGCCTCAATGCCAACGTGGTGCTGGCCTCCCAAGGCGCAACGGACGCACTCCAGGTTCTGCGACGGCTGGTGATGGCCCATGTGCGGCTGATCCGGGAAAACGAAGGGATCTTGAGCGTTGTTTTCTCGGATGAGGTCCACAACGGGCACCCCGCACGGAAAGCCCTGGTGCACTCGATCATCCAAGGATACCTAAAGAAGGTGGCGCAAATCGTTTCTCGCGGGCAGCAACAGGGCCACATCCGTGCCGACGCAGACCCTGGAACGGTGTCAGTGATGTTCCTAGGGCTGATTCAGCCGGCAGCGCTCCTGTGGCACCTGAGTGGAGGCGGGTTCGATGTAACCCGGCACGTCGAGAAAGCCTGGGACCTGCTGAGCAAGACCCTCAAGGCATCGTGAATTTGTTTGGCTGTGAAGTGAATATAAATTCACTTAGGAGGTGGAGGAGTGAGAAGCAAGAAGAAGGTGCTGATCCTGTTGGCGGTACTGGCGGTGGCTGCGGTTGTCAGTTACAGGTTCGTTCGGAGCAAGTACCAAACCGATCCGACGGCGATTCGCGTTTCCGGGAACATCGAGGTCACCGACGTCGAGGTGAGTTTCAAGATCTCAGGGCGGCTGGAGGAGCGCGCTGTCTCCGAAGGCGAAACCGTTAAGGCCGGTCAACTGGTCGCGAAGCTCGACCCCAGTGAACTCAATCAAGAAGTTGCGTTGCGCCGTGCCGAAGTTGGCGCCGTACAAGCGGCACTAGCCGAGCTAGTGGCGGGCTCCCGGCCAGAGGAAATCCGCGAGGCGGAAGCAGCGGTCCACCAGACACGCGCGTGGCTCGATGAGCTAGTGGCCGGATCCAGGCCGCAAGATATCGCGGCACACAAAGCGACGGTCGCGCGGGCAAAAGCGGAAGTGGACCGGCTGGAGGCAGAGTACACGCGACAGCAGACCCTTTACAAGAACGATGTCATCTCGGCCCGCGAGTACGAGGCCACCCAAGCCGCCCTAGAGGCCGCAAAGGCGCGGTTCCGCGAGGACCAGGAGCGATCCAAGCTTGTCATCGAGGGCCCTCGCAAGGAACAGATCGAGCAGGCCCGCGCCAGCTTGAAGCAGACCACGGAACGCCTGACGCTGGTCCAGAAAGGTCCCCGCCACGAGACGATTGACCAAGCGCGCGCTCGCCTGGAACAAGCCAGACAGGCGCTTGCGGTAGCTGAAACGCGCCTGGGTTACACGACCGTTATTGCGCCTATCGGCGGAGTGGTCCTCTCGGAGAACCTGGAGGCAGGATCATACGCGGCCCCCGGGACCCCCATTGTCACGGTGGGCGACCTGGTTAACGTGTGGTTGCGGGCCTACATCGCTGAGACCGACCTCGGCCGCGTCAAGGTTGGCCAACGGGTGCGGGTGACCACCGACACCTATCCCGGCAAGCAGTACCACGGAAGAGTTTCCTTTATCGCCTCCCAGGCCGAGTTCACTCCCAAGAATGTGCAGACCGAGAAGGAGCGGGTAAAGCTCGTCTACCGCATCAAGGTCGATATCCAGAACCCAGGCATGGAGCTTAAGCCCGGTATGCCCGCTGATGCCGAGATTCTGATTGGACCAGACGTTGCCGGAGAGGTCAGCGATGCCCGCAATTGAGGCCGCGGCCCTGACGAAATCCTTCGACAATCTTACGGCGGTTGACCAACTGAACCTGACCGTGGAGGAGGGGGAGATCTTCGGTCTCGTGGGGCCGGACGGCGCCGGGAAGACCACCACTATGCGGCTGCTCACCTCCATCATGGAACCCACATCCGGCGAAGCCTGGGTCGCCGGCCACAACGTGTTGCGGGAGGCGGAGGCGGTCAAGGAAGAGATCGGCTACATGAGCCAGCGGTTTGGTCTCTACCCGGACCTGACCGTGATGGAGAACCTCGAGTTCTACGCCGACATCTACGGCGTGCCGAAGAAGGGCAGGGAGCAGAAGATCGAGCGCCTGTTGTCGTTCAGCAACATGACGCCTTTCAAGAAGCGTCACGCCGGCAGGCTGTCCGGAGGCATGAAACAGAAACTCGGTCTGGCCTGCGCGCTGGTCCATACGCCCAAGGTCCTGTTCTTGGACGAGCCGACGAATGGGGTGGACCCCGTATCGCGCCGCGACTTCTGGCGCATCCTGTACCAATTGCTTCGCGAGAACGTGACCATCTTCGTTTCGACCGCGTATCTCGACGAGGCTGAGCGCTGCGGCCGGGTCGGACTCATGCACCGGGGAAAACTCCTGGCCGTAGGGACACCCGGCGAAGTCAAGAAGCTGATGCAGGGCACCATTCTGGAAATCCGCTCCTCGGAGCCGCGCAGAGCCACCGCTCTCCTGCGGGAAGAGATGATCACCTCCACAGCAAGCCTGTTCGGCGACCGCATTCACCTGCTGGCACAGCATCCGGATCAAGCTGCGGCAGAGGCGGAACGGGTGCTCGTCGACGCGGGCCTTTCCGTCAGTGGCGTCCGCACGATCGAGCCGGCACTCGAAGACGTTTTCATATCGGTCCTGGCCGCCGAGAGGAAGAACTGAAGCGATGAGCGCGAGCAGCAACGAAAACGCGGTCGTCGTAAGCAACCTGGAGAAGCGCTTCGGCAGCTTCATCGCAGTAAACCGCGTCAGCTTCGAAGTGCAGAAGGGCGAGATCTTCGGCTTCCTCGGTCCGAATGGCGCGGGCAAGTCAACTACCATCCGCATGCTATGCGGGATTCTGTCCCCCACCGGGGGTACCGGAATTGTGGCGGGGTTCGATGTGCGGACCGAGGCGGAAAAGATCAAGGCCAACATCGGCTACATGAGCCAGAAGTTCTCCCTCTACGAGGACCTCACGGTGGAGGAGAACATCGACTTCTACAGCGGCATCTATCGCATCCCGCCAGAGAAGAAGAAGGAGCGCAAAGAGTGGGTGATCGAAATGGCCGGCCTTCAGGACCACCGCCATTCCCGCACGGGAATTCTCTCCGGTGGCTGGAAGCAGCGCCTCGCATTCGGATGCGCCATTTTGCACGAGCCGCCCATCATCTTTCTGGACGAGCCAACCGCGGGAGTGGATCCAGTCAGCCGGCGTCAATTCTGGGACCTGATTTACGAACTCTCCGGCAAGGGGGTCACCACCTTCGTGACTACCCACTACATGGATGAGGCCGAGTACTGCAACCGCATTGGCCTCATCTATCGCGGAGACCTGATCGCCATCGGAAGCCCGGACACGCTCAAGACCGAGTTCATGCAGGAGGAAGTACTGGAGGTTCTTTGCGAGCGGCCCCAGGATGCCATGGGCGAGATAGAGAAGCTCCCCGGAATCAAGGAAGTTGCGCTGTTCGGGAAAGGCTTGCACGTGGTTGCTCAAGACGCGGGGAGGGCCGCCCGCGAAATCCGAAACCTGCTAGGTACAACCGCCAGCGTCGAAAAGATCGCCCCTTCGCTCGAAGATGTCTTCGTATCACTGATCGAGTCGCGCGACCGCGCGGAACAGCCGCAACAGGAGGTGCGCAAATGAAGCCGCTTCGCGTTTGGGCGGTTGCCCGCAAAGAAGTCACACACGTCATCCGTGATCCCCGCAGTCTGGGCATGGGGATCGCGATCCCCATGCTCCTGCTGGTGCTCTTCGGTTACGCACTCACCCTCGATGTGGACAACGTGCCTCTGGTGGTTTGGGACCAGAGCCAGTCGCCGGCCAGCCGCCAACTCGTGAGTGGCTTCCTTGGCTCCCGCTACTTCTTGCTGCGATCCCACGTTCACAACTACCCGGAAGCGGAGCAAGCCATCGATTCCGGCCGGGCCCTGATGGCGCTCGTAATCCCTCGTGACTTCGCCGGCCGTATCGAATCCGGGCGCCCGGCCCCGGTGCAGATCATCGTCGACGGCAGCGATTCGAACACCGCCACGATCGCCATGGGATATGCGGATGTGGTCACTCTCGCCTATTCGCGGGAAGTGGCCGTCGACACGCTCCGTAGGACCGGCGGCCGGATGATCCACACGCCCCTGGATTTACGCCCGAGGGTATGGTTCAACGCCGACATGGAGTCGAAGAATTACATTATCCCCGGTTTGATCGCGGTGATCATGATGGTGATCGCCGCGCTACTCACCTCCTTGACCGTGGCGCGTGAATGGGAGAGCGGCACCATGGAGCAGTTGATCTCGACGCCACTCAAGGGCTCGGAACTAATCCTGGGGAAGCTCCTGCCGTATTTCGCCATCGGCATGCTCGACGTCCTACTGGCCGTGTTGATGGGCCAATTCCTGTTCCGGGTCCCCCTGCGTGGAAACGTGGCGTTGCTCTTCGCAATGGCGGCCATCTTTCTGGCCGGCGCTCTCTCACTCGGGATGGTGATCAGCATCGTGACCAAAAGCCAACTTCTGGCCAGCCAACTGGCCATGGTGCTCACGTTTCTGCCGTCCTTCCTGCTGTCCGGGTTCATGTACGCGATCAGCAACATGCCGAATGTGATCCAATTCGTGACCTACCTGATTCCGGCGAGGTACTTTGTCACCCTGCTCAAAGGAATCTACCTGAAAGGCATTGGGCTGGAAATTCTGGCATTGGAAGCAGGCCTGCTCACGGCCTTCGGAGCCGCGGTGGTGCTGTTTGCCAACATGAAGTTCAAGAAGAGGCTGGTGTGATCATGTGGGAACGCATCAAGCATATGCTCATCAAGGAGTTCATCCAGATCTTTCGAGACCCCCGGATGAAGGGTGTCATTTTCCTCATGCCGATCATTCAGTTGCTCGTCTTCGGCTACGCGGTGACCACGGACGTAGAGAATATCGCAACGCTGGTTTATGACCTGGACAACAGCATCTCCACCCGCGAACTCGTAAGCCGGTTCGTGAAATCCGGATATTTCAACGTCGTGGAATACACGGACCGTGAGGACCGGGTTCGCGACCTAATGGACCGCGGCAGAGTGGGCGCGGTCCTCCGCATGAACAAGGGCTTCGAGGACGATCTCCGGTCTGGCAGGACTTCGCAGTTGCAGGTCATCGTGGATGGAACCGATTCGAATACCGCCGGGATTGTGCTCGGATACAGCTCCAAGATCGCCGGCAAGTTTTCGGCGGATCTCTTGACTCAGCGAATCCTCCGTTCATCGGGCCCCCTCGGACAAACCGGCCAGGTGGTTGTCGAAACCAGGGCCTGGTTCAACGAGAACCTTGAGAGCCGCAATTTCTACGTTCCGGGCGTGATCGCCATCATCGTCATGCTCATCACGCTGATGCTCACCAGCATGGCGGTGGTGCGCGAAAAGGAGATCGGCACCATGGAGCAGATCATGGTCACGCCAATCACGTCCGCTGAGTTCATTCTTGGCAAGACCGTGCCGTTCGCCCTGATCGGCTTCGCCGATGTCATCCTCATCACTCTAATCGGGGTCTTCTGGTTTGAGGTGCCCATCCGGGGCAGCCTGGTCCTGCTGTTCGTCGCCACGGCACTCTACCTGCTGACGACGCTCGCCATCGGCCTGCTCATCTCAACCGTCAGCCAGACGCAGCAGCAGGCAATGATGAGCACCTTCTTCTTCTATTTCCCCGCGGTACTGCTGTCGGGGTTCATGTTTCCGATCGCGAACATGCCGGAGCTGATCCAGTGGCTAACCTATCTGAACCCATTGCGCTACTTCCTGGTGATCATCCGCGGCATATTCCTCAAAGGGGTGGGACCGGAGATCCTGTGGCCGCAGATGGTGGCGCTGGCGGCGATGGGGAGCCTCATGCTCTGGCTGGCCTCCAAGAGATTCAAGAAGACACTGGCTTAGGAAGAGAAAACACAAATGCACACAAGTTCTGTCAGATCGATCAGGTGGATGCCCACAGTGATTCTCGCGCTGGGTATTGCGCTGCCGGGTCACGCAGGTCAGGCCCAGCCCGGCACGACGGAGCCGTTAGCCCAGCCACTGACCCTGGATGCTTGCGTCCGGATCGCGCTCGATGAGAACCCGCTCAACCGGGCGGCGAAAGAAGGCGTCGAAGTGGCCGCCGATGGCGTCGGAGAAGCGCGTGCGCCCTACTATCCCGACTTGCGCCTGCGAAGCTCCTACGTCCGCTGGCAGCGGCATGCCTTTCTGCCCAGCGGCGTAGTCAGGCCTGGCATACCGAACACGATCGGGCCGGTGAACGACTGGTCCGGTGGCGGAGTGACTCGGCTAACGCTGTTCGACTTCGGCGAACGGCGCGCGGGGCTCCGGGCAGCTCATGCACGGCTACGAGCCGCCGAGGAGGACGCCGAGACCGTCCGTCAGGACATTGTGCTGGAGGTTCACAGGGCCTATTTCAATTTGGCAGCCGCGATCGAGCTGGATTCGGTTGCCGACGGAGCGCTGGGGCGTGCTGAGGATCACCTGCGCCTCGCCGTGGCGCGAAAGGAGGTCGGCGCCGTGCCCCAGGTAGATGTACTCCGGGCGCAGGTGGAGGTCGCTGATGCGAGAGTTGCTCTCGAGAGGACCCACGGCTTGGCGCGCGTTGCTCGAGGCGCGCTAAACACCGCGATGGGATTGCGGGTCGAAACGCCAGTTGCAGTGGAAGGCGCGTCGGGAAGGATCGTACCGCCGGCCGAGATCAACGTCGCTGAAGCTCTGGAGAACGCTCTCCTCGCGCGCCCTGAGTTGAAGGCAGTCCGGGAGCATCTTGAGGTGGCGCGGAGCGGCGTGGCCGGCGCGAGAAGCGCGTTCGGTCCCAAGATCAGAGGTGAAGCGGGCTTCGGATGGCGCGACGAGACCTTCTACCCAAACGACAAAGACTGGTCGGTCGGAGTATCGCTTGAACTCCCGCTCTTTACGGGCTTCGCCAACAAGCACCGGCTGGCCCAGCGCAAGCACGAACTATCGCGCGAAGAGGCGGAGTTGGAACGCGCGATTCAGAACGTGCAATTGGAGGTCTGGTCAGCGCACTCGAAGCTTGTGGAGACTCACGCAGCCTTTCTTGCCACCGAACCTCTCGTGCGAGAGGCCCGTGAGAGTCTCCGTCTGGCCACCGAACGCTACGAGGTGGGAGCTGGAACAATCAACGACCTCCTCGATGCGGAGGCTGCCCTGGCCCGAGCCGAAGCAATGCGGGCCGAGGCCGAGTGGGGTTACCAGATCGCGCATTCGACGTTCCGGAGATCCGTGGGGAATCTTGTCGCTGAGACCAATCCGTGAGGCCGGCTGCGGCATGAAAACGATTAGTTCTGCCCCGGTCAGGGGCATTGAGTGAAAGGAAAGAATATGTTAAACAATACTCGATTCTCTCGCGGCTGCCGCGCCAACATAGCGGTTGCCGGCATCTTAACCGCGATTTTGCTATTGGCTCCGGTCCGCCTGCAGGCTCACTGCGACGGCATGGATGGGCCGGTTGTCACAGCCGCCCGCGATGCTCTTGAGACCAATAATGTCGACCTGGTCCTGATCTGGGTCCCTGCGGAAGACGAGGCCGCCGTAAGGGAAGCATTCGCGGAAACGCAGAAGGTCCGAGAGCTGAGTCCGGCGGCAAAGGACCTTTCCGATCGATACTTTTTCGAGACAGTCGTCCGCATCCACCGAAGCGCAGAAGGCGCCCCCTACACGGGCTTGAAGCCCGCGGGACGGGACCTTGGGCCAGCAATTCCCGCGGCCGACGAAGCGATTGAAGCCGGATCGCTGGAGGACGTGATCCGGCTGTTGACACAGGCGATCGAGGACGGACTGCAAGAAAGGTTCAACGAAGTGCAACAACGGTTCAGCCGAGTGATGTCAACGAAGCAGTATGCGTCGACCGATATTCGCTCAGGCCGAGAATATGTGGAATCCTATGTCGAATTCCTCCACTATGTCGAGGGCCTTTACCTAGCTACCCAGGAACATCCTGCGATTCACCAGTAGCGCTGCGGTGCCTGGGAGAACGCGAACGAAGGTTTCCGGACGACTGATCGGTCAGAACCTTGGCGTCGTGCCTGCCAAGCCGGGGGCACCTCGCTGCACGACGCCAAGAGCCTGCCTCGGCAGCCCCAAGTGAACGCGTGGTTCTGAATCGGGCGCATACGCGGTGGAGGTCTATTACAGTGCGAACCGGTGTAACTTCCGCTGACCACCGTCAGCGGTCGTCTGCTGAGCGCATCTCCCCCGCCAGATGGCGGATCGCGGTGAGCGACTTCTTCATCGCCGCCCAGCCATACCATAGCGCGTAATCCGGGTTGGCGTGAAAGGTTCCCTGGAAAGTTCGCATGCGGTGCTCAAGATGCATCTCATGGAGCTTTATCTCAACCGGGGTCGCCGCGTCGTGGAAGGTCAGCAGGTCCGGGTAGTTGTAGGTGTAGCTCTCTGGTTTTTTGATGACTCCATCAGCGTACAGCCCTGCCACAATCTCGATCGCCTCGGCCATCAACCTGTCGGCCTCGCGGATCATCTGATCGCCCTTCTCGAGTTCCGCTCTAGCGAAATTTTCTGAGTGGCATCCGCGACATGTTCCGATCATCTTGTTGCGCTCAGCGTCGAACTCCTCCTGACTCAGCCTTGCTACCTGTGCCTGTTTGACCACTTCGAGCCGGGCCGTGGGATTCCCTTCCGGATCGAGTACGCCGAGTCCTTTAAGGAGGATGACGCGGTCCGCTGCCCATTGCTCATCGGCCGGCATCGGAAGCCGCACGGCGAGAAAGCCCCAGGCGGTCCGCACTTCGTGGTTGCCCTCCTGCATGTGGCAGGTCTGACAGGTCGGAGCGGAACTGCTTTCGGGCAGGATGCCATTCTGTTTCAGCAAATAGCGGACGCCGTGCTTGGAAGCGGAGTACATTTCCCATTGCGGATGGTCAAAGCCCATATGACAGGTCTGGCAGGCCTGTGGCTGTTGAGCCTCGGTCTTGGAAAAGGTGTGGCGTGTGTGACATGCATCGCAGGAGGCGAGGCCGAAACCAGCGCCCTGCGCTTTCAATTCCTTGATCTCGTCTTCCGACTTGAGACCGAGCTTGTGACAGCCCCCGCAACCCTTCATGCCCTCGGTCATCGCCATGGCCTGCCAATGGAATGTTGGCATGGCCTTCATGGATGCCCACCCGAAGGCGTGCTTTCCAGCACTGAACTGTTGAACCTGGGTCGGATGACAGTTACTGCAAGTATCCGGCGTCGGGATGAGGACCTGGGAGACGTCGTCAGCGGACGCATGGTCGCTACCGTGGCACGTGGAGCAATCGATTGCGTTCTGAGCATGTCGGCTCAACTGCCAATCCGCGACAATGCCGGGCGTAACCTGTTTATGGCAGTCGACGCATTCCTGGCCGAGTCCAGTGGATCCGAAAATGATGATGATGGCGATCAGACGATACATCTGTGACGCTCCTTTCAGATAATCAGCTTCCCAAAAAGGAATTGTATCAACCGACAGACCACACACCGATGACGGAAGTCGCGAGGGCCTCAATCCCCAAGGGCATATCAGAAACGTTCGACGTCCCGCTGGCCACGCTCCCATTGGGCATCAGCTAAGTCTCGAGGATGGTGAGGAGGCACTCTCCAAGATAAAACAGTTGTTGCCAGAAATGATTTATGAAATGCGTTCTTGTGTTTCGACCGGGCTGATGTGGATCACAGACCCGTCCGATCGCTAAACCCTGGCAGCCACGACTCATTGTTGACAGCTCGGTCAGCAATCTGTTGCGATGGGAAGAGCAGAATGTTCTCCGTGACTTCCCAGTACGCCCTTCGCGCGCTGGCGTACCTGGCGACGCAGCAGCCGGATGCGATGGTGGGCGGCCAGGAGTTGTCGCGGCAGACTGGCATACCAAAAAACTACCTTTCCAAGATTCTGCTCGCACTTGGCAACGCTGGAATTGTCGAAGCGGTACGCGGGAACGCCGGCGGCTATCGCCTCGCCCGCGCCCCCAACGAAGTTCCGCTGATCCGTGTCGTCGAACTCTTTGAGCGCCACGTGGCCAAGCGCGCCTGTCTCCTCGGCTTGCGGCGAGTCTGTTCGGACGAGGATCCCTGCATGGCGCATAACTCCTGGCGGCCGGCGAAGTTGGCCTACTTCGATTTCCTGGAAACCACAACCCTCCTGGACATCTCGTCTGCGGGAAAACTGACCGCTCCGTGAACCGGTCCAAGCGTCAGCGGACCAGGGTCGCGGTGAGCCGCGTTCGCTAGCGACGCGGAACGGCAGATGAAAGACAACCTCTTCCCAAGATTCACAGATTGCGGTCAAAGGCTACGGCGGGGGAGGTCGCCGACTCTGAGCGCTTCGAGGCTGAGGCAACATTCGCCAGTCTGAGGCTGTCGCTCCCAGTTCGCTACCGAGATGAACCTCGCGGAGCAGCCAGGCAGCTTACCGTAAGAACTGTAAGGCTCACTGATCGGTCGACGAGATCCCACATCCACGTCATCGCCGAGTCGGCATCGGGCAATCCGACCTGGGCAATCGCCAGCACGCCCACGTGGCACAAGTCCTCTGTAGTCAGCCTGATTTCCGGTGCCTTTTGGCTCGCCAAGTGTGCAGTGCCTTCATGACCAGCTCCAGCTGCCCCGGTAGCAGGCAAGCTTGGAACGACCTACCACAGAGCGATGACCACCAAGGCAGAGAAGGCGATTGACAGAGCGAGAGCACGCAGTCCGATGCGGCGAAATGGAACGGTGTGAGAGACCGGCCGGCGCAAGCGCATCAAAGCAGCTAAGTGGACGGCAGCAGCTAATGCCAACGGCAACGCAAGCAAAAAACGGCCGCAGACCAGGTGTAGGGCTCCTCCCAGGAGTAGGACAACCTGAGCCGCAAGGGCCCAACGAAAGGACTGAACCCATTCGTGGCGCTGTTCGCGCTGCCGTGCGGCGACTCGGGCACCGAGCCTTGCATGCACTACCAAAACGGCGGCTGCGCTGTATGCGGAATGGACTATCCACACCCACCATGCCGTCGGCTCAAGTCTCGGCTGAGCGGAGAGCCAGGCTACGAGTGCCGAAGAACTGAGCCCAACCGCACTGACAAGTTGCAGGGAGACAGACCTTTGGCGATTTAGCACCGTCATCACTACCGCCAACCCGACGAGCACGGAGGCCGAAATACCGAGTAGTGACAGCATTCGCCAGTCCCGACGAGCTAACAGTACTACCCCGCTCGCGGCGAGAATCATCAGGTTGCCAGCCAGAAAGCGCAAGGCCAGGCGGGACTCGGCCCTTGGTTCCCGCCAAACGAACGACTGGCGTCCCAGCACGACCAGCGGTTCCCGGACAGAAAAGGCGGCAACTACCGCCAGAGCTGCCGGGAGAATCAGCCAATCAACGTCACGCGCAAGGATGATCGCCGACAGAAACGGCAATGTCAACATGCCCCACGCTCCATGCTCCCTCGGCAACATCGACCAGATCGAAGCGCTGGCGCCGCGTGTGTTTGTCAACCGCCGAGTGGACTCGGTAACGGTCATGCCCGTCCTCGATCAGAGCGGCGGGCTGCAGCAGCCGACTTCACCATCTCGCACCAACGGCCAAACACGGTCGCTGAAAGGTCGGCCAGCCGGGGGACGTTCGCGGCAGGATCGATGGGCTCCGCCAAGCCGGCGACATCGGCGCTGTTCACTTCCTGGCTTAGCCAATCGGACACCATCTCGGCCGTCACCTCCAGGTGGAATTGAAGTCCGTACGCACGGCCAATGCGGAAAGCTTGGTGCCGACACGAGTCCGACCACGCCAGCCATTGTGCCCCGCGGGGTAGGTCAAAGGTCTCACCATGCCAGTGAAACACGGTTTCGGGCTGTTCTAGGCCGGAGAACAAGAGATCCTCTCGGGCTGCTTCCGTCCAATAGATCGGCGCCCAGCCGATCTCTTTCACGGGATTCCGATAGACTGTTGCTCCAGCCGCTTTGGCGATTAGCTGCGCGCCAAGACAAACGCCCAATACGGGCTTGTCCAGCGACAAGGCCTCCTGGATGAGATACAGCTCCCGACGAATGTAGTCGAGATTGTCATTGGCCGACATCGGTCCGCCCATCACAATCAATCCGGCGTGCGAATCCAAAGAACACGCCGCCCTGGGTTCCCGGTACAGATCAAGGGAGGTCCAGTCAAGCCCGCCCGCTTCGAGAGCCTCGGAGATCCTGCCAAGATGCTCAAAAGGGACATGCCGAATCGTCAGGATTTGCATCGGATCACGCTCGCTTCCGTTGCCTTATCTGCCCCATCAGGTAGTCCCGCAAGGCAACAGCGTTGTTGTGCTCTGTGTCTCGAGCCGCGTAGAGCAATGTCACGGTTCCGCTTTGCGCCACCTTCAGGATCGGCTTCCAGGTATCAGGTCGTCGATCCAGCTCTGCGAAGTAGCGATCGCGAAACGTCTCCCAGCGCCCGGGGGAGTGGTGAAACCAGCGGCGCAGCGCGTCACTAGGGGCAGCATCTCTCAGCCAACTATCGAGGCGGAGCTGATCCTTCTTAAGACCGCGGGGCCAGAGGCGATCCACCAGAAGTCGAACACCGTCGTCGGACCCGGGTGACTGGTGAATGCGCTTGACACGTATCATTTGGGTCACAACTTCCCGCTCAGCACCGCTTCCCGCTCAGCACCGGTTGACATGGATGTGCAGCCATTATAGAGTTGAACATGAACAACTGTAGAATAACACCGTTAGTTTCAGCCCGCTCCGTGCGGTTCGCCAGTGATGTTGCGAAAGCGGGCGGAAAGAGGAGGCGTCTATGACTCTCATGCAAGAGTTCCACGCGGACCACCAAAAGGTCGTCGGCGCGCTTTTTGAGTTGCGGCAGGCGATTGCGGCTCTCGACATCACGCGGGTCCGCTCGATCCTGGAAGATGCCGAAGGTCTGATCGGTCCGCACTTCAAATTCGAGGAACTGTACTTGTATCCCGCCCTGGAGCAGTTCCTCGGCGAGAGTCACGTGAAACGACTGGTCAACGAACATGACGGGATCTTCCGCAGCGTTCGGCGAATTGCCCAGCTCGCCCAGAAGGAGGCATGGTCTGATTCCGATCGCGCCTCAGCGGAGGCAAACCTCGAATTGATCTACGAGCACCCCATCGGCTGCGACGGCTTGACTCTTTGGATGGAGCGGCTGTCTCCGACGGAGCAGCAAGAGCTCGACGATAGGATGCAGGAGATTCGGCGCCAGGGAACAAAGTTCTCGGAGTACTACCTGGAGCGGCAGAACGCGTGAGGAGGCCGTCGATGCGCCTCGAAACGGACAGCATCAGTTATGCGATGACGGGGATGAGCGCCGGGTCGGTCCGCTCCATTCTGGAAAGGAAAGGTCATCAAATCTGGTCAATTCCCCCGACCGCCTCAGTCTTCGAAGCGATCGCGCTCATGGATGACAGGCAGGTCGGCGCGTTGATGGTGGTCTCCGACGGCGAACTGGTGGGTGTGATCTCCGAGCGGGACTACGCTCGCAAGGTGATTCTCAGGGGACGGTCATCGAGCAACACCCCGGTGGGAGAAATCATGACGAGCACGGTGATCACGGTCACCCCTGAAAACGACGTTGGCGAGTGTCTGAGGATGATGACAGTTCACCGCATCCGGCACCTCCCGGTGCTGGAAGGGCGGCGAGTCGTTGGTGTCGTTTCGATCGGCGACCTGGTGAATTCGCTCATGTCGGCCCAGGCGGACATCGTTCGTCAATTGAGCGACTACATTGCGGGCAAATACCCTGCATGATCGAGCAAGCGGACGCAGCGCAGCCGAGAACGGTCATCGGCGCCACTCGAGACGAGCGGACCGCCGGAGTTTCGTGGGCGTCCCGCACCGCGGGAATCAGCATGGGGCTTCTGCTTTTCGAAGCCATCACCGGCCTTGCGGTCAGCTTCGCGCCATTCCACGCCGCCGTGCAGTGGGGGCTGTTGCTCCACACGGTTGGCGGTACCGCGGCTCTCCTGCCGCTGGCCTGGTATGCGACGGCGCACTGGGCCGGTTACCGCCGGCAGGCATTATCGGACGTTGTTTTGCTTGGTTACGTGGCGGTGGTGGCGCTGTTTGTTTGCAGCCTGTCCGGCGTGATCGTGACTTGGCAAGGGCTGCTGGCATTGCGGACTTCACCCTTCTGGAGGACTACGCACCTCATCTCGACGCTTCTGTTGCTGGCGGCTGTCGTACCCCACCTCGTACTTGCGCTTCTGCGCGCTCGGTGGGTGTTGATCCGGCCGGCTGTGCGTGTGTACACCCGGCGAAGCCTTGTTTTGGCAGGCATCGGCGTCTGTCTAGCGACCGGATTCGGACTTGTACACCCGGGCACCCGCTACGTCAACGAGTTTCCCGAGGACTACAATTTTCTCTACGGCGAAGACCGGCCGTTCGCGCCGAGTCTGGCTCGCACGTCCACGGGAGGGGCGTTCGACGCACGGTCGCTCGCCGGGTCCGCGAGTTGTGGAACGGTGGGGTGTCACGAACAAATCGTTCAAGAGTGGCTGCCCAGCGCTCATCGCTATGCCGCGATGGACCCGCTATTTCAAGGGATCCAGCAGGTGATGGCCGAACAGAACGGTCCGGAGTCCACGCGGTACTGCGGCGGGTGCCACGATCCGGTTTCGTTGTTCTCGGGAACGAAGAATATCTTCGTTGCCGACCTGACCGCGCTCGAAGGGTATAACGAGGGCGTCTCCTGTCTCGCCTGCCACTCGATTCAGAAGACGGACGTCCAGGGCAACGCCAACTTTGTGGTGAGCCAGCCGCGCGAGTATCTCTGGCAGTGGAAGAGCACCGGCGCCGGCAGGATCGCTCGCGATTTTCTCATCCGCACTTACCCGGCGGAACACAACCGGTTGAGCAAACGCATGTTCAAGGCGCCGGAGTATTGCGCCGCCTGCCACAAGCAGTTCATCGATCAGGAGGTGAACCGTGTCGGCTGGGTGCAGCTTCAAAACCAGTATGACAACTGGGCGGCAAGCCGCTGGAACCAGGAAGGTAACGCGAGAAAGACGATCGAATGCCGGGAATGCCACATGCCGCTCGTGGACTCGAAGGATCCGGCCGCCGGCGACAGCAGCGACTACAACCGCCGCCCGAACGACGGCAAACACCGAAGCCACCGGTTCCTGGCGGCGAACAACTTGATGCCAGCTCTCCTCAAGTTGGAAGGAGCCGAGACACACACGCGGCTGACGGAGCACTGGCTCCAGGGCGGATATGTGATCCCCGAAATTCGCGACAAGTGGCCAGACGGTCCGATTGTGCGTCTGACGATCCAGGCTCCTCGGAAGGTCAGTAGCGGGTCGAAGATTCCGTTACGCGTGATCCTCACTTCCAATAAGGTGGGGCACGATTTCCCGACCGGACCGCTTGATATGATCCAGAGTTGGGTGGAGCTTCGCGTCACTGACGACGGCGGCAAGGTGATTTTCGCCTCCGGCCAGCGCGACGAGCGGAACTTCATCGAGCCCGGCACGTTTTTGTTCAAGGCCGAGCCTGTGGATCAGTACGGAAACCTGATCGACCGCCACAATCTCTGGGAGATGGTAGGCGTGCGGTACCGCCGGTCCTTGTTCCCTGGCTATTCGGACACCGCTGAGTACGAAGTGCCGGGCGGGTTGGCTCGGAGATACTTCGTCACCGCCAAACTGCTCTACCGCAAAGTAGACCAGTTCCTGCTCAACTACGTTCTAGGCCAGGATTCCGGTATCACCGCACCGATCGTGGAGATTTCGCGGGCAACAGCCACGGTTGAGATCGAGCCCGCCGGGAGGGAGCACGGCCTTCACTCAGACAAGAACGAGCCGTAGACGGAGACGCCTGCTCTGGACGGTGACTGCCGTCCTTGGAACAGCAGCAGCCACCTCCGGTGGAGGGATCTACTGGTATCTGGCGAGCCGGCCTCAACCCTACCAGCCGGGCGAGGCGATGCCCGAGATTACCCGCACCCTCGAACGCAAGCTTCCAACCGGCGCTCCGGAGCCCCGCTTCGCTGACGTCACGGTAAAAGCCGGCCTCGCCGAATTCCGGACATTCGAAGGCGCTCGAACGTCCCAGTTGCCGGAGGACATGGGTTCCGGGGCCGCGTGGGGCGACTACGATAATGACGGAGACGACGACCTGTTTTTGGTGAGCGCCGGAGGCCCGCTGAATACCCCGCCCGAGAGACGCGCGCCTTCACTCCTCTTTGAGAATCTCGGGGATGGATCGTTCCGGCAACTTCGGGGCTTTCCGGAAACGCGAATCCTCGGAATGGGCGCCGCATGGGGCGACTACAACGGCGACGGCTGGCTGGATCTCGTGGTGACCGGCTACGATACGCTACTGCTGTACAGGAATGAGCAGGGCACGTTCGTGCTCGCCCGCGGGATCGCCAGTCTTCCCGGATTCTGGACCGGTGCTTCCTGGGCGGATTTCGACCGTGACGGGAATCTGGATCTCTATATCTGCGGTTACGTGCGATATCTTCCGAGCGCCGTCGGCAGCACGGGAAGCACCCTGCAATTCGGACTGGAGGTGCCGTTCACACTCAATCCCTCTTCCTATGAACCGGAGCGGAACCTATTGTTCCACAACCGTGGCGATGGGACATTCCGAGAGATCGCCGAAGAGATGGGTGTCGACAATACAAGAGGCCGCAGCCTCAGCGCCCTCTGGCACGACTTCAACCAAGAT
Organism: Bryobacteraceae bacterium; assembly: GCA_026129905.1. GTDB lineage: Bacteria > Acidobacteriota > Terriglobia > Bryobacterales > Bryobacteraceae > JAHCHE01. Next base: position 130,957 of record JAHCHE010000012.1, read on the forward strand.
GGTTGGCTGGATTTGTACGTTGCCAACGACATCTCGGAAAGCAAGCTTTTCTTGAACCAGGGCGGCGGCTTCATCGATGCTAGTCAGTCGGCCTGGGTGGGAGAGTATCGTGGATCGATGGGGCTGGCCGCTGGAGATTACGACCGCGACGGGGACGACGACCTGTTTATCAGTCACTGGGTAGCGCAGCAGTACGCCCTCTATGAGTCGCTGCTCACCGACGTGAAGGATCTGCTGCCGCAAGCTGCTCGGGAGCTTCATTTCGCCGATGTGGCCGAAATGCGCGGGATCGGACAAGCCTCGCTCCGGTTCATAGGCTGGGGCACTGAGTTTGCCGACTTTGACAGCGACAGCTGGCTGGATCTTGCCGTCGCGAATGGCAGCACCTTCGAAACAAACGACAACCCGAGGCGACTCATTCCGATGGAATCCTTCTTGTTCTGGAACGATCGAGGGCAGTTTTTCCACAACCTCGGGCCGTGGAACAAGGCTCTGTCGACACCGTACGCGAGCCGCGGCCTGGCGATCACCGACTACGACAACGACGGCGCACTCGATATACTTCTGGTCGACCATGGTGCTGGTGTGCGCCTGCTGCGCAACGAGATTCAGCAGGGCAACTGGCTGCAACTCCGGCTGATCAGCCGCGTGGGCACGCCGGGGCAGCCGATCGGTCATGGCGACGGCGCCACGGTGGTGGCCGCCGCGGGAGACTTCCGTCTGCGACGCACCGTCACCAGCGCTTCGTACCTCTCGCAGAGCAGCCGCAGGGTCCACTTAGGCCTGGGGAAGGAATCGCAGGTTGAAACTTTGGAGGTCCATTGGGCGTCCGGCTACCGGCAGACCTTTTCAAATCTGGCCGCAAACACTGTGTGGGAGTTGACCGAAGGCGCTCCCGCGCCGCGGCGCATCGCCCTGAGCTCTCCCACTGAAAAGGCGCCTGGCTTGGACCATCATGCAGAGCGCGGGTCGGTCGTCAGATTCTGGGCGAAGCAGCGTGCCGCCATGGATGCGATGAAACGGGACGGCGATATTCCACGGGCCATCCGTCTTTTTCGAGAGGCGCTGACGCTGAATCCGGGTCATGAGGACTCGCGCTATTACCTGGCGAACTGCCTGGCGGCTCAAGGCGATGTGGAGTCTGCGCTGGCGGAGCTGACACTGCTACAACGCCAAAACCCGCAGAGTCACCGGGCCTTCCAACGATGGGGGGTCCTGGCCGCAACAACGTCCCGATCAATCGCGCAATTGGCCCCTGCCGAACAGGCGCTCAATCGAGCGGTCGCGCTCAATCCAGAAGAAACGGGATCACTGTTTATTCTGGGCGAGATCGCCCTCATCCGCGGCGACACGCGAGCGGCTGAGCAACGGCTGCAATGGGTCTGCCGTACGAATCCCCGTGCCGTTGGCGGGTTCTTTCTGCTCGGATATCTGTCCTGGAAGGGCGGCGACGTGCAGGCAGCGCGCCGGTACCTGACGGAGGCGCACCGGGCTCGTGGCGAGGAGTGGAGACCCGAAGGCAGCGCGGAGGAAGGGGATGTACGTGTCCTAATGCACTCGACTTCCACTTGCCTCTCCGCGCTTTGGGATCGCTGGGATGGGTCGCTTGACCCGGACACGGTATTCAGGCAGGTGGAGAAGTACTTGCGGGCTCAGTTCAGGTGACCGATAGTGAAAACCTATCCCAAGCAGCTCGACTCGACTCATCCCAAAGGCAGCGATGCCCATGTGTTGCTCACTTCCGTTTTCGGACCCTATGCTCAGGACGACGAATATGGGAGCCGCTCCATCAACCCGATGGAGCTTTACCACAACCAGGTCACCCGGGTTCAGGGTGAGTTCTCCCTGAGGATGTTCCATCGCTCCTGGGGCATCATGATGATCCAGGAGAACATCTCCGCACCCTCCACGCTGCTCGACTTTCCGACCCGCGAGCGCTTCGAAGCAGAGCTGAAGTCTCACGCCTACGATATTGTGGGGATCTCCTCGATCGTCGTAAACATCGGAAAGGTCCGAGAGATGTGTCGCATGGTGCGGAAGATCTCCCCGCAGTCGGTCATCGTCGTCGGAGGGCACGTGACGGCAATCCCGGGGATCGAGCGTATGATTGACGCCGACTACATTGTGCGCGGAGACGGGATCGCATGGATGCGGCGGTACCTTGGCGAAGGTGAGTCAGCACCAATTCGGCATCCACCAATCCGCTCCGGCTTCGGGCACAGAACCATGGGGCTGCGGCTTCCACGGCGTCTGTTGTCTCCGGCCGCAACGATTATCTCTTCCGTCGGGTGCCCGCTCGGCTGCAACTTCTGCACGACTTCGGCATTCTTCGGGGGAAAGGGGAAGTTCCTGAATTTTTACGAGACCGGCGACAAGTTGTACGAGTTGATGGAGGACTTCGAGCGGCGCCTGAGAGTCCATTCATTCTTCATGATGGACGAGAACTTCCTCCTGTACCGGCGCCGTGCGATGCAACTGCTCGAATGCATGGAAAGAGGTGGCAAGAGCTGGGACCTGTATGTATTCTCCTCCGCCAACGCCATCCGCAAGTATGCGGTGGAGGAATTGGTCGCGATGGGTATTTCGTGGATATGGCTGGGATTGGAATCGCCGAATTCCTCCTACGCGAAGCTTCAGGGGACCGACACGCGGGAATTGGCCCGCGAGCTTCGCGCCCACGGCATCAAATTGCTCGGCTCGACGATCGTGGGGCTGGAGCATCACACTCCGGAGAACATCGAGGAAGAGATCGACTACGCCGTGTCGCATGAAACCGATTTTCATCAATTCATGCTGTATACGCCCGTGCCAGGGACACCGCTTTACTCGAAGATGGACGAGCAGAGGAAGCTGCTCGACGTTGACCTGTCAGATATTCATGGGCAGTTCCAGTTCAACTTCGAACACCCCGCCATCTCGCGGGAGGATTCCAAGAAGTACCTCGACCGAGCGTTTTGGCGTGATTTCGAACGCAACGGCCCAAGCCTGTATCGCGTCTGCCGAACCGCGCTCGATGGCTGGAAACGCTACAAGCACCACGCCAACGAACGCATCCGTCGCCGGTTCCAACGGGATGCGGCCGCGTTGAAGAGCGCGTATGGCGGGATGCTGTGGGCCATCGAGCGGCAACTGAAATGGTCCAACGCCGAAATCAGCCGTCGAGTCCGTGATCTGCGGCGGGAGATCGGCATGGAGTTTGGTATCTGGACACGTCTGGCGTCGTGTGCGGTAGGATCTCTTCTGTTGTGGACTGCCCGGAGGGAGCGCAAGCGGCTGGAGCGTGGACAGACCTATGAGCCGAAGACGTTCGTCGAGCGGAGGAATTGGGTGTCGGGCTAGGGAGGGCCGCCGTGGCGGCTATCGGTGTAAGTTGACTGGTTGACTGGTTGACATGGTCTAGGGTTGATTCTATAGATCATGAATAGGTATACAATGACGGCGCTTCTGGCAGGGCAGGGTTTGGAAGACAGGGTTGTCGCGAGTAGCGTTGGTTCCGACTGCTATTGTGACGTCTGCGTCATTGGGGGCGGTCCGGCGGGCAGCGCTTTGGCCACGTTCCTGCAACGCGCGGGGCACCGCTGCCTGGTGCTGGAACGCTCCAGGTTTCCGCGATACCACATTGGCGAGTCGCTGATTCCGCACACCTACGGGCCGCTGGACCGGCTGGGCCTGCTGGCCAAGCTCCGGGGTTCCCACTTTCCGGAAAAACACAGCGTCCGGTTCGTATCGCCTGAGGGGACCGAAACCGATCCGTTCTATTTCTCGGAGACGATTGCGGGGGAGGCCTCACGCACGTGGCAGGTCGAGCGTTCCGAGTTCGATCAGATCTGCCTCGACAACGCCCGGGAAAACGGCGTGGATGTCTGGGTCGGCGTCGGTGCCGAAGAGGTCCTGCTCGACAACGGCCGGGCCGTTGGAGTGCTGGCGCGCTCGGAGGACGGCGAGCGGCACAAAATCCGCGCCCGGGTGGTGGCCGACGCCTCCGGGTTCGCCACGCTGATCGGCTCGCAACTCGACCTGAAAGAACACGTGCCGGGGCTGCACAAAGCCGCGGTCTGGTCCTACTACCGGGGTGGCAAACGCCTCTCCGGGATCGACGCCGGCGAAACCACGGTCTTCATGCTCGCGCAACGCGGCTGGTTCTGGTACATTCCGCTGCCGAACGACATCGTGAGCGTGGGCGTAGTGGCTTCCCCAGACTACCTGTTTGACGAGAGCGAGGATTTTGAACCAGTATTCCTGCGTGAGGTCGAGCGCTGCCGTCCACTGGGGGAGCGGCTGCGGCAGGCCGAGCGCACCGCGCCGGTTCGGGGCGTTCGCCGGCTTGCTTACCGAAACCGGCAGATCGCCGGCGATGGCTGGGTCATGGTGGGCGACGCGGCCGCGTTCCTCGACCCGATCTACTCGTCGGGCCTCTTCCTGGCACTAACTTCCGCTGAGCTCGCCGCCGGCAGCATTCACGTGGCACTCCAAGCCGGCGACGTTTCCGCTGCCCGGCTGGGGACATTCCCAGTCCCGCTGACGAAGGGCGTCGGGGTGATCCGCCAGCTCATCGGCGCCTTCTATGATTCCAACTTCAGTTTCCGCGCGTTTCTCACCCGCTACCCGGAGCAGCGAGGCGCGCTCATCAACTGCCTCGTAGGAGATGTCATCGACAAGGACATGAGCGGGTTCCAGGCGGCGCTGGCCGAAATGACACCGGCAACCGCGTTCTGATACAGGCTCTGGTCCGAGGCTGCCGCGATTCACAAAAGAAGGCGGGGGTGCAGCCCGAAGATGTACCGGGAAAGCTGATGGAGGATCAGGATGAGGATCGGATGGATGCTCGTATGAATCGCGCTCTTCTATATGCTGCTTGGCCTTGTGATGAGTCTTGCGATGGCAATATCCCACGACTGGAGGCTGATGTCGGTGCATTCAACATCCTGTTGCTCGGATGGGTGACCATGGCGATTTCCGGTATCGTCTACATCGTTGAGCCACAATGCGCGAATCGTAGGCAGCCGCCTGGCATTTCTGGGGACACAACATCGGTCTTCCGGTGATGATGGTCGGTCTTGGCTTTGTCCAGTACGGATTTGACGCTGCCGAGCCGGTGGTTGGGGTCGGTTGTACAATAGTTTTGGCATTCGCTTGCAGTTTTTGCTCTGAACGTCTATTCCGTCCGCGGCTGTCCGCGGTACACCGCCGGTATAGGGGTATAGGATTCACCAAGAGAGACTTGAAGCGGGCAAACAATGTATCACAATGATCCAGTCCCATGGACCAGCCATCCAGTCTTAGCGGTGTGCGGATGGAAGGACTCCGGCAAGACGACGCTCCTGGAATGCGCGATTCAGCATCTCCATGCCCGTGCGTTGAAAATTGGTGTAGTTAAGCACGACGCCCACGGTCTCGACATCGACAAAGCCGGCTCGGATTCGGACCGGCTGTTCCGCGCGGGAGCGGACGTGATTCTTCAGGGCCCCAACGAATCGATGTGGAGATGCCGACAAGGCCCGCTTGGCGGGCTGGAGTTCGCTGTCAATGAGTTGCTGCTCACCAATGACTTGGTGTTGGTCGAGGGCCACAAGCAGACACCTCTTCCCAAGGTCTGGTTAACGTCGCCCGCGAATCGGTCTTGTCCCGACGGACTTGTGAGCCTTCAGGAGGTGTTCCCATGGTCCCCGGAGAGAGTGCCACGGTTTCTCGCGTTTGTTGACCGATGGCTGGATGCGACTTGGCAATGCAGGCCGCGTTTGGGCGGCGTGTTGATTGGGGGACGTAGTACACGCATGGATGGTCGGCCAAAGCAACTTCTGCAGTATGGCAACAGAAGCTTGCTCGAAATCGCCATCAGTGCGCTGGAGCCCCTCGTGGACCAGGTCATCTTGCTCGGTTCGGGCGAGATACCGGCTTCTCTCGGCACCTATAGCCAGTTACCGGATATCAGGGGTTCCGGAGGCCCACTGGCCGGATTGTTGGCAGCGTTCCGGTGGTCTCCCAACGCAGCTTGGTGCATCTCCGCCTGCGATCTGCCGTTGGCGACAGCAGATGCGATGCGGTGGGTCCTCGATCAGCGCAGGCCGGGCGCCTGGGCGGTTCTTCCGCGCAGATCTCCCAGTCGTGTCGAGCCGTTGTTCGCTGTCTACGAGCCTCAGGCGCGGCCTCTACTCGAAGCACTCGCTGGCGGGGAAACACGCAGCATTCAGAGGCTCCAGACAGAAAAGATGGTCATGAGCCCGTTGCCCCCAGAGCATCTGTTTGCCGCCTGGACAAGCGTGAACACGAGAGAAGAGTTCAGGCAATTGTCGAGATCTGCGTAGCTCGCTGCATCATGATGTTGTCGTTCTACCTTGAACGGTTCACAGCCGACGACTTTCAGAAGAGGCACCCCAAGATCTTGGAGGCGTTCGACAGGCTCGGTGGGTCCGACTTGCGCAGCCCGTATCTGGGGATGATTTGGCCGACCGTGGCTTCCACCGTACGCACCTCCCCATCAGGATTCAGGGCTGGCGTTGTGGCCAGCTGAGGTGGTCGCATCATCCGCGCTGCAAACCCTCCGGAGTCAACCTTGTAGGAGTGCCTACCCGCGCCGTGGCTCGATGATGCTGCATTCGGCTCCCCTTGCGCCGCTACTTGACTGACCTGTGCGTACGGACGGGAATCCGACGTCTGTGACTTTAGTCACAGACGTACATGCAATCCAATTGCATAATCAACTCATGCAGATCTCCACAATTTCGAGGGAAATGCGAATATCTAGTACTGGAACGCAAATTCCTGTCAACAAACAGCCTGGGCATTGGCTGCTCGCCAGCTTGGGCAAGCGCGTACTCCGCCCCGGCGGATTGGAGCTCACACGCCAGTTGATCGCACGCATACGCCCCGACACCTCAGATGACGTTGTTGAGTTTGCCCCGGGCTTGGGCGTCACCGCGAGGATGACATTGGCGCGGAGACCGCACAGCTACGTGGGGATAGAACGCGAAGAGGCCGTGGCCGGGGACCTCGGTTCGAAACTCGGGAGTGATTCAACTCGAATCGTCACCGCATCGGCCGAGTCGACTGGACTTGCTTCCGAATCCGCCACCGTGGTCTACGGCGAGGCGATGCTCTCGATGCAGACCCCGGAACAAAAGGCACGAATCCTGGCCGAAGCGTTTCGCCTTCTCAAGCCAGGAGGACGATGCGGGATTCACGAGCTAACATTACTGCCGGACGACATCGATGATCGCACTCGAAAGGCGATCGAGCGTGAGATGTCGATGAACATCCATGTCGGAGTCAGGCCGGTAACGGTCCGCGAATGGCAAGGCCTTCTGGAGGAGGCTGGCTTCTCTGTCGAGTGGCAGGCCACCGCCCCCATGCACCTGCTGGAACCGAAGCGCGTGCTGAGTGACGAAGGCGTCACCGGCGTCCTCCGCATCGGCTTCAACCTTTTGAAGAAACCGCAGGCAAGACAACGCGTTCTCTCCATGCGCAAGATGTTCCGTCGCTATGCCGCGCACTTGAGCGCCGTGGCCATCGTTTGTAGAAAACCGGGCGACTAGACCCGGTCGAGCTTCGATTCGATGAGGGAACTACTGATGAAAACAACAGTGTCGAGATACTGGAGCGGATTGCTGCTGGTTTTTGTGGCCGTCCTCAGTTTGAGTGGACCGGTGCCCGCACGCGGACAGCTCTCTTCCGCCTCCCTCGAGATACGAGTGGAAGATCCGGCCAATCGATCCGTGCCGGACGCACACATAACGGTGGCCGCCTCAGGGAGCCAGTGGATGTCGGAGGGCGTCACGACAGATACCGGGGTCTACCGGGTGCCACACCTGCCGGACGGGAGCTACGAGATCGTGGTTCAGGCGCCGGGCTTTGCGTCCTGGCGGCACACAGTTGCGGTCGGTGCCCCGAAGACCACCAGGGTGAGGGTAACGCTGGCGCTGGATCCTCAGAGTGAAACCATCGTGGTGACGGAGACGTTTCTCGAGCCAGCGTCGGAGGTGCCCGTCCGGACGGTGGGGCGTGCCGAGACTGAGTCTCTGCCGTTGAACCAGCGCAGGCCCCTTGACTTCGCCTTGCTCTCCACCCCGGTGAACCGTGACAGCCTGCAAGTGCTCGCCGTTGCCGCGACTTCGGGACTGAGCGTCGCCGGAAACGGTCCCCGAACGAACACACTGATCGTGGACGGTGTCGAGATGAATGACGAGGTCTCCGGCGCTTTCCGAAGCCAACTCCCCGTGGATGCCGTACAGGAGGTCCAGGTCCGGGCCGGTGAGTCCGATATCCGGCAGGGCCGCTACCTGGGCGGCGCCGTCGAGATCACTACGCGAAGTGGAGCGAACCAGTTGCACGGGAGTACATTCGGCTTCTTCCGCCACCGGTCACTCGATGCGTCGAACGCTTTCTCTCCGGTTGACGACCTGGCCTATACGCGTACGCAGTTCGGCGCCAGCCTTGGTGGCGCCGTGCAGCCGGACAAGACATTCTTCTTCCTCGCCGGCGAAGAGCTGCGCGAGCAGTCTTCGGTGTACCATCGCATCGGGGCCGGGCGCGACCTGTTTGCATACTCACCACAGCAGCAGCAACTTCTGGGCAATGCCTCCATGGCCCAGTACCTCGCAATGGCCCAGCGCGGCGCCGCAATCGCGAGGACCGGCCAGAATCCCGCCGGTCAGCCGCTCCCGTACTGCATCGAGCCTCTCGGTGACCTTCCCGATACGTTTCCGCGACGGCTGCGCGGAACATCGCTGAGCGCGCGGCTCGACCGCCACATCGGCGCCCACCACCGCGTGTCCGCATTGGCGAGTTACGGCGGGACCGAGGACACGGCGCTTGAGGTCCAGAACAGCGATCAGGTTCTCGGCCTGTCGAGCGGGGAAAGATTCACCCGCATGCACGTGATCGATCCGACGATCTCCGTGGCGCTCGAATCGGCGTGGGGCAGTTCCCTCGTGATGGATTCACGATTGAGCTGGGCGCGAAGGAACTTCGAGATTCTTCCAACGTCGAATGCGACCCCCGCCAATCTCAGTGGCGTGGCCTTCCTGGGACAGGAACCCTTCTCTCCCGTTCGGCGCGTTGAAAAGCGGTGGCAATTCTCGCACACAACCAACTGGACACGTGGCGACACACTGGTCCGTTTTGGCGGCGATCTCCTTTACGCGCCGCTCGACATGGACTTCGCCCGAAGATCCAGAGGGCTCTTCGTTTTCGGGGAACGGCCTGCCCCAGGATTCGCAGACGCTCCTCCCTTGACCACGGTCCAGGCATACGGGCTCGGCCTGCCGCTGCAATTCGTGCAGGAGATGGGGCAGACCCGCGCGGAGACCGGCAAGACCAGCTTCGGCATCTTTGGCTCCGTGCGCAGGCAGTTCGGTGAACGGTTCTCATCCGAGCTCGGCCTGCGGTATGACCAGGAGCGCCCTCATGGCGAGGCCTTGTTGCTACCCAACGAAATCCAGGAAGTCTATTCGGCGGTGGATGCCGTACAGAAGCCTCCGGCGGATACGAACAACTGGGCGCCTCGCGTGGGCCTGGCGTATCGTCTCCGGCGAGATGGGAGTCTCGTGCTGCGCGCCTCCTATTCGATGCACTATGACCGGCTGATCACGCACCCACTCTGGGCGGCCAGGGTCTTGAACGGCGTCACCGTAACGCAGACGACGCTTGTGGGACCGGCTGCGATCGAAGTCTTCCGTTCCCCGACCCAGCAATTGCAGGAATCCGTTTCTGGCGGGCCGCCAAGCGGATTGTTGGTCTATGATGCCGACTGGCGGACTGGATATAGTCAGAATGTTGTGGCAGCGCTGGAGAGCAGCGTGGGGCAAAACGGCCAGTTCACACTGCGCTACCTCGGCGTGCGTGGCACGGCCCTGGGCAGATCGAGGGACCGCAACCCTTCCGACAGCATGCGGGCAGCCGCCTTTCTCGAAGCGGGAGGCGCGAATCCACAACTGCTCGCGATGAACTTCTTCCGTCCTCATTCCGGAGCCGCCTCGGTGATGACAATTGAAGGAGCTGCCCGCTCCTCCTATCACTCGTTGTCCGCCGAGATTGGAAAGCGATGGAGCAGATTATCGTGGAGCGGTTCCTACACCTGGGCCAAGGCAATCGACGACGCCGACGATGTCTTTCCCCTGACCCGTGCGCAAGATCAAACCGACTTCCGCTCCGAACGCGGTTTGTCTCTCTACGATCAACGTCACAGGCTGGTCAGTACTGTCGTGTGGCAGTCTGCCTCGACTGGCAGGGGCTGGAATGCGGTCTGGGCCAACTGGACCGTTTCTGGAATCGGCGAAGTTGCATCGGGACGACCGTACAATGTCATTCTGGGCTTCGACAACAACCTGGACCAGTTCCCGTCCAGCGACCGGCCGGATGTGCTCGTGGCGAACGGTTCCGTTCGATACGTCGTGCCGGATCGAGGCCGGGCAGGCAACCTTGGGCGAAACGCGTTGACCGGTCATGCGTATGCGTCGGTAAGTGCGCGTTTGATGCGAAGCTTCCCCGTGAACGAACGCGTTTCTCTATCGGCGTCTGTCGAAGCATTCAACCTGCTGAATCGAAATAACATCCGATCGGTCAACACGAACTTCCGAAACGCCGGTCAACCGTTGACCGCTTTCGATCCGCGACAGATTCAGCTCGGCCTGAGAGTCGACTTCTGAGCTTCTCGGTCCCCCAAACGCGTCAGGACTTGGCGACCGATCGTGTTGATCGCCCTCTCGACGGCCGCTGTGACGGGAGCCGAGCCCATGTTCAAGGCCGCGGACGACAATACCGGCGGCCGGAGCAACGCCTCGATCACCATAGCTTCGGTGACCTTGTTTCTGAAGATACAAGTGCCATCGGGCGCCGGGCGGGGGCACGTCGAACAAAGCTGCACTGTGATCGCTTGGAACATCTGGCCGAGGTTGCCGTCGCTGGCCGAGAGAATCGCGGTCGCGACCGAACGCAGTCGCTCGTACGCGCCGCACTCGTGGCAGGCGGCAAGACGGCACCTCCCATCAGAGGGTTGTTCGCCACAGAGGCCACACAACTCCGCCTCGAGTACATCCTGGATCTCGCGGATCGATCGCCGCATCCCTCGGGCCTCCCAGACCTGGCTTGATTCTAGCACTATTTGTAGAATTCGGACCCGCTATTCTGATTGCCACTCTTTAAACCAATCGTGCTCTGTCGTGCCCCCACCTGCCGACGGAACCGTCCCCAGTCTTGAAACTCAGGCAGCGTGGAGGTGTCAATCGGCCCGCAGCCCCGTACTGGTCTTTGCCACTTCAGGTTCACCGCCGGCAGCCTCTCGTTGAGCGCCCCCCGTAAAGACCTCGGCGACGATGACGGCATCCGACTCCCGCTGTAGGCCCATCGAAGGCCCAGGGCAGCCGTGAGTCTTTTCAAGGTGGCCGCCGTCTTGAGACGTTGTGTTCGGCCTGCCGAGTCAATACCGTTTTCTCTTGGTCCCGCACCCGCACGGTCCGGGTGGTAAGCTGTCTCTGCACCACATGGCTACCGCTTCCAACTCGTCCGGATATCCACCGCTGACCGCCTCGCCACTGTCGACCTTGAAGAGGACCCTCATGGGTCTGTCTGCCGCCTATTTCGCCTTGGTGATGGCAACCGGGATTGTCTCGCTAGCCGCTCACATGCTGGGAATGCCCCGGCTTGCGGTCGTGCTGTTTGGAGTCAACGTGGCCGCGTATGTGGTTCTTTGGGTGCTGAACGGTCTTCGCGTCTTTTGGTTCACCAGTCTGGTAGCCGCCGATCTAATCGATCATCAGCGGGGTCCTGGGTTCTTCACCTCGGTCGCCGGGTCGTGTGTTTTGGGCAGTCAGTTTATCCTGATCGCGGAGGATTACCGCACGGCGACGGTCCTATGGATCTTGGGTATCGTGCTGTGGCTGCTGCTGACGTACACGATCTTCACGGCGTTCACGATCAAGAAGGACAAGCCGGCGTTGCAGGAAGGGATAACCGGAGCCTGGCTTCTGGCGGTCGTAGCCACACAAGCAGTTGCTGCCCTGAGTGCCCTCATCGCTCCGCACTGGGAACAGCCATACCGGCTGATGATCAACTTCCTCGGCCTGTGCTTGTGGTTGTGGGGAGGGATGCTCTATATCTGGATGATCTCCCTGATTTTCTACCGCTATACGTTCTTCCGGTTCTCGCCGGGCGACCTGACGCCGCCCTACTGGATCAACATGGGGGCGATGGCGATCTCGACGTTGGCAGGCGCCCGCCTGATAGTCAACGCTCCAGACGCTTGGTTCCTCCATTCTCTTCTCCCGTTCCTCAAGGGCTTCACTGTCTTCTACTGGGCGACCGGTACGTGGTGGATACCCATGCTGGTGATCCTGGCCGTTTGGCGGTACGTGTACGAGAGGTTTCCGCTGGAGTATGATCCTCTCTATTGGGGCGCCGTCTTTCCGCTCGGAATGTACACCGTAGGAACGTTCCAGATGGCGCGCGCCATGGAACTGGATTTCCTGTTCGTGGTCCCTCGCTATTTTGTCTACGTCGCTCTGGCGGCGTGGCTGGCTACGTTCCTGGGTCTCTGTCGCACGCTGGGTCGCGGTCTATTGGAGCTACTGCGGAAGTCGCCACGCACCATCCCTTAGATTCCCGCGTGTCAACCTGCCTTGGCGTCTTCTTGAACGTCATGCATAACCCACCTGCCAGCAGGTCGCCTTATGAGGTGCTTCGAGAGACTCACGACAGAAGCTGCAAGTTGAATCCGGCTTGGGCCGCATCTATGAGACCGGTTTCCATTGTTCAAGCCGGATTTCGGGCCTTGCTGCCTGCGCCCAAGAACTCCACGAAACGCGCCTCGGTTGCCCGTAGTCTGCGAGCGACCATGCCTGCCAGGTTCCGAAACACAAGCAAGCCCATCCGAGGATTTTCTTCGCAGGCTCTCATTAAGCGCCTGCCAGGAAGGCGGGCAACAACGCATTCCTCCAGCGCGCGAACCTGAAACGCTCGGAACGGTTCATCGACCATCGCCGACCACCCGAACGTCTCCCCTGCTTCGAGCTGTTGAATGCGCACGGTGTATCCAGACGTGCGCAATTCCAGGGACACCGTTCCCGATACAAGAAGGTACAAGAACTCAGAGCGATCGCCAGATCCGAAGATCTGCTGGTCTTGCTCGAACGACACCACTTCGGCCAGCCGGGCCAAAATGCCAAGCTGCGGCTTCGTCAGTTCTTGTGTGAAGGGATGCGACCGCAACATTTCCAGCGCACCTGTTCGCGTGATTTGCCCCACCGAGTGGGTCTGGTGGCTCGCTCTCTCGTTTGGCGTACCCATATTTCGCGGAGATCCCAGGATCGACCGAGATATTTGCAATTGTGTTGCCAACGCAGGTCGGTACCTCGGCACTCTTGTCCAAGTTACAGTAGCTTCGCAACGAAAGCAGTCTGGACGTTACTGGCGTAACAGGCGCACTCTTGTCGGACCCGATCCAGCCACAGATGCCGCACAGCGGGAAGTTCCGCGTTCGTATGGAAGGCCCGGTGCTGCGATGTCCAGAGTTACGGGATCTTGAGAGTACACGCCAGGGTTCGTGGGCACCCCTTTATTGCATCTGGTGGAGGTACCACAACAACCCGGCGTTGAGTCCGAGACAGAGCGAGCTCGCTAAGGCAGCCGGCAGCACGATGCTGGTGTCTCCACCCAAATAGGCGTTCATCGTCGCCGTAAACAGCCATAGTTGGAGCGCAACGATCAGGATCACGAATACGAGGATGCCATTCACGATCGTCATTCGCTGAGAGCGCGCGAAGCGGCTGCGCCGGCTCATACTCCTGGCTCCTCCACGCCGGTGGCATAGACAGTTCCTTCCCGTATATCGAGCAGTATCCGGGCGAGAGGGCGTCTGGGGGGACCGGCGAGGGGCCGGCCAGTTTCCAGGTCGAACCAGCCGTTGTGGCACGGACAATGGAGTTGGCTCCGCTCGACTGCGGGAACAACAGGACAAAGGAGATGGGTACACTGCTGGTCGTAGGCGACGAACGTTTCCGGTCCTGTCCGGACCAGGAGCCGGGGTGGGCTTCCTTCGGGATAGTGAAATGTTTTGGCGCCGCCAACGGGAAGCTCGTCCACGGCTGCTACGGCGGCATCCGCCAGGGAGTCTCCGCCGCCGTCCGACCAACTCTTTACCACGACCCAGGATTGCCCCGCCGCCAATGCGGCGCTGGTCAGCACAATGAACTTCACCAGCTCGCGCCGCGAGACGTAATCGTCTTCCGGCCAGTCGATTGGAAAATCCTGGCGCCACCTGGGTTGCCCGGCGGCCGGCGCGCCGTCCGGCGAAACCGCCTCGTCATTCATACTTCCGGGGAAGCCAGTTTCTTCGTGGTTCATGCGTTACCCCTCATACAAGGATTCGGCGAACAAGCCGTCCAGCAGTTCGCATCCCAACGCCGGCTCGTACATGCTCGAGGTCACATCCACGATGTCTGTGGGTGAATCCCGGGGAATCATGATGTTGACTTTGGTGCGGATGGTCTGGGCGCCGAACTGGAACGTGTTGGCGGGCCTGGCGCTGGGCCGCAGCCGCGCCATTTCCTCACGCGTTCCGAACGCAAGAGCCTGGCTGGGGCACACGGACGCGCACATCGGCTTCAACCCGACGGAGGCCCGATCGTAGCACATGTCGCACTTCATCATGAGGTTCATCCCGGTGTTCATCTTCGGAACGCCGAACGGGCATGCTAACACGCAGTTGTTGCATGCAATGCAACGCGGCTTGCGCGCAGTCTGGACGACTCCATCGCCAGTGCGTTTGATCGCGTCGGCCGGGCAAACCTCGGCGCAGGTCGGCGATTCGCAGTGCATACACACGACGGGAACCGTCTGCGTCGATTGCGCACGATCCACCCAGTCAAGTTGGATCATCGATTGTCCTTTGTGGGTGTCGCACTCCGAGCATGCCTGGATGCACGCTTGGCAGCCGATGCACCGGCTGGGGTCGATGAAGAATTCCAGGTTGTCAGGAACAGGCATGAGCAGCACACTCTCACTGTTGGGGTTCAAGGAGCCCCGCGTATTCCGGCGGGCCATCGGCCTTGCGCACCCGGACAGCGCAGACCTTGTATTCCGGTATCTTCGAGATGGGGTCCTGCGCCGCGATCGTAAGCTGGTTGGCGCTCTTGCGGCCGGGCCAGTGGTAGGGGATGAACACAGTATCGGGCCGGATCGTGTTCACCACCAACGAGCGGAGCGTGCAACTGCCCCGGCGGCTCTCTACTGTCACCCAATCGCCGTCGCCGACTCCGAGGCGTGAAGCGAGCCGCGGGTGCATCTCGACTCTCGGCTCCGGGTAGTGGTCCACAAGCGGTCCGATACGCCGCGTCTGGTTCCCCGACAGGAACTGGCTTACCACGCGGCCCGTGGTGAGGATGATCGGAAAGTCGCCGTCGACGTCTTCCGCCGGTCCGGAATAGGGTATGCCGTGAAACCGGGCTCTGCCATCGGGGAAATAGAATGGGCCGGCGCCCTTCGCCACCGGATTCCAGGATTCTGGCTCGAAAAGCCGCGGTGTTCCCTGAGGGCCCGGTGTGGGCACGCCCTCAGGCGTTTCGCTCGGACACGGCCAAAATACGCCGAAGTTCTCCTCGATACGCTCGTAGGTGACACCCGAGTAGTCCGCGACGCCGCCCTTGGACGCGATGCGCAACTCTTCGAACATCTCCCGCGGGCTGCTGAATGTGAAGCCTCGTTCCCGACCCAAGAACTGAGCAATATCCTGGATGATTTGCCAATCGGGCCGCGCTTCACCCGGACAATCCACCGCTTTGTTGATTCGGATGATCCGGCCCTCGACCTGGGTGACCGTGCCCTCGTCCTCTTCTTGGAGTGAACCGGGCAGCACCAGGTGGGCGTAGCGCGCCGTCTCGCTCATGAAGAAATCTATGGCCACATAGAAGTCGAGTTTCGCGAGGGCTTGGCGGACGAAGTTGCTGTCGGGGAGCGAGACGACGGGATTGAAGCAGATGCTCAGGAGACCCTTGATCTCACCCCTGTCGATCTTGCGGATGATTTCGTAGGCGTCGGCTCCGCTGCGGGGGAGGTCCCCGGGGTCGATTCCCCAGACCTTGGCGACATAGGCGCGGTGCTCGGGGTTATCCAGGTCGCGACCTCCGGGAAGCTGATCGCACTTTTGCCCATGCTCGCGGCCGCCTTGGCCGTTGCCCTGCCCCGTGATGGTGCTGTATCCGCAGTTGGGCCGGCCGATCCGCCCGGACGCCAGTACGATGTTAATGGCGCTCAGCACATTCATCACGCCGTGGCTGTGATGCTCGAGGCCACGGGCGTGTAGCAGGAAGCTAGTCCTGGCCGTACCCCACAACTCGGCGGCCCGCCGGATGGCCTTCTCGGCGATTCCGGTCACCTCGGCTGTCCGGGACGGCGTCCACTCGCGCGCTTGCCCGGCCGCGGCGTCAAAATCCACGGTGTGCTTGGCGATGAAATCGTGGTCCAGCCAATCATTCTCGATCATCAGGTGCAGAATGCCATTGAAGAGCGCCGTGTCTCGGCCCGGCTTGACTGGCAGAAACAGATCACAGGTTCTGGCGAGAGGCGTGATGCGCGGGTCGACGACAATGACCTTCGCTCCGTGCTCACGAGCCTGCCACACGTAGTTCGTGGTAATGGGCGCGCACTCGGCAATGTTGGCGCCGCTGACCAGGATGACCTCCGCGCCAAGAATGTCGCTCCACGGGTTGGCTGCGCGGTCGATGCCGAACGCCTTCTTGTTCGCGGCCGCGGCACTCACCATGCAGAGCCGGCCGTTGTAATCGATGTTTGCCGTGCGCAAACACATATGGGCGAATTTGCCCATCAAGTAGGTTTTCTCGGTCGTCAGGCTCGCGCCCGAAAGAACGGCAAAGGCGTCACGGCCAAACTCGTTCTGAAGGCGGTCAATCGAAGCGGCAACGCGACGGATCGCCTCCGGATACGGTATCGGTCGAAAGCCGCCCGGAGCGACCGAGTCCTTCTCGTAGGCGTGCAGGAGGCGGTCCGGGTGGTCTTGTTGCAGGTAGCGCTTGACGCCTTTCGGGCAAAGCATTCCCTGGTTGAACGGAAACTCGTACCAAGGTTCGATGCCGATGATGGTGTTGTCCTTAACCTTGAGTTGGAGGCCGCACTGCTGGCCACAGAAACAACAGTGCGTTTTTACATATTTGTCCGGCTCTACCCCTGTGTCTACTCGGATGTCGTCAGCGTAAGCCCGGAATGGTCCGAAGGTACGAATGCTCTCCAGATCCAGCGGCGGCGCTGGCGGCGTTTCTTCGCCGCGGTTGCCAGAGATCGTTATGGGTGACTTCATGGATAAAAATTCTCCGCATCCTCGACCCCCAGCGGCCCCTCGCCCATACCGCGGTTGACCCGAACCGGCATCGAGATGGCCCGCGCGTCCGCCTCCAGCGGCACTCCCCCACGTCGTCCCCGCCACAGCAGACCCTGAGCGATGGCAAGCGAGGCACGGCGGCAGGACGGACAGATCCACTGGTAATGCTCTGCTTCAGTGCCGGGAATCTCGTAGCGATACCCGAGCTTGCGCTCGACTTCCATCAAGTCCTCGACGTGCATGCGCGACGTAAAGGCGTGCCCACACCCTCTGCAACAAGCCTTGGCTTCGGCCCGTCCGACGTCCTTGTAGAAGCCGACGCCCATCTGCGCTGGGCGCTGGAAGATGTGGAAGAACTTTCCGAAAGGAAGCCAGAGAAACGTCCCGATCACCGTGATCGCATGAAGGATGGCAATGAATGTGTATCCGTAGCCCTTCATCCACGTGTAGCTGGCAGTGAGCATGAGTCCGGTGAGACTCACTGCGAACAGCAGGATCAGCGGCATGAAGTCCTCGGCGAACCGCTGCAAAGCGGCGGCGCCCTCTTCCCGCATCCGGCGGCGCATCGCCAACATCACTCCCGCAATGACGAGAAACGACGCCCACACCAGTCCATGGAACAGAAAGAACGCCACCGCCGATTCATGCGGAAAGCGAAAAACGGGAAAACCGAAAATCACCGCCTCGTACAGCGAAAGGTCGCCGGCCACCGGCTGGAAGTGAAGCCAGCCGAAGACCAGCGGGAACGTAATGGCAACCGCAATGAGACATCCCCACATGATCAGCAGATGGGTGATCCCTCGCAGCCGGTTGCGCTGAAAAATGAAGCGGTTCGCGAGGAACTCGGAAACCAGCCGCCGGAACCATGTGCCGGCGTTGCGCAGACGCCACCCACTCCGGAAGAATACTTGCCACCCCCGCCGCCAGTAGACCGCGGTGGGCGGCCGTTGCAGCCACATCGCATAGCGGTACGTCAAGCCGAACGTCGCGAACAGAATGGAGAACGTGTAGGCGACGAGGGCCGCGTCAAAGTGTGCGAGATTGCGCGAACCCGCGACGATGAGCGCCCCGAGGGCAAGGGTGAGGCCGACTCCCCAGCTAGTGGCAATTGAGACTTCTCGAGTCATTATTTCGTGCGTGGGGCTTGGAACACTGCTCCCAGGTTCTGTCTCCAGCGTATCATGGGTGCTTCGGCTTCTCCGCACGGAGGTGAATGATTGTTCCCAACGGATGAATGCGGGAGCGAAGAGTCTCCAGGCGCTTGAACCCGGCCTCGTGGATAAGACTGGCCAGCCGGCCGGCCGAGTGATCAGCGGTTTGCTCGAAGCCGTCCAGCAATCGCACCAGCAGGAATCCGAGGGCCGATTTGCCGCAGGGCTTGGTCCAGTCCGCGACGTGCAACTTCCCGCCAGGCCGCAACACCCGCCTGGCTTCGGACAGCGCCAGCATCTTCTGGCTGCGGACCAGATGGTGCAGGAACAGGACCGCCGTCACATAGTCGAAAGTGGAGTCTGGGAATGGGAGGCGCCGAGCAGTCCCCAATACCCATTGGGCCCCCGCCGCCGGAGCCTGACGTACGGCTTGTGCGAGCATTCGGTGGTCGACGTCCAGTCCGGTGACTCGAACGCCGCAGTGCCGGCTTAGCAGCGCACGAGATAGTTGTCCGGGACCGCACCCCAGATCCAGTACCGAGGAGGCCGGTGCGCAGCGCAGCTCGGCCGAAACCAGCGCTGGAAGATCATCGAGCGAGAGACGGCGCAGCCATGATTCGTAAGCTGTTACGGAGCGCCAGCGTCCGAGCGCCGGAACCCAACCCTCCCGAACGCGTCGTTTCAAGCAGGGACTCCGTTTGTCAATGGCTGCTCAAACGACCGCCTCACCGCACGTTCCGACGGCAAGCCCACGCGGAGCCCAGGGCTTGCTGTTTGTCCAATGAGAGCATTCGTTCGGAGAGCGGAAAGATTTGTTCCTCTTCCTTCTGGAGGTGCTTTCGTGTCGCCGCGACTGCGTCTCGCAGCAGCCGGCGCCGGGCCATTCGCTCCGGCGTTTCCGAGACCTCCTCAAGCAGGGCCGCGATCACTTCATGATCGGTCCGGGTATCGCCCCCCGGATCCGGCGCGGGTAGGTAGTCGATAATCTCCGGCCGCAGGAGCTCATCCTCAATCGACGCGTGCGTGAGCAGCGTCGCGCTGAGCATCTCCGCCTGAAACGCCAGTTCGCCTGCCGTGGCTCCCTCGAGCCGTCCTTCAATGAAATCCAGCAGTGGCTTGATCGCTCCATGTTCGCCCCGCAACACCTGTGTGATCGTCATATTTGTGCCTTCAAGAGTTGCCGCTGCTGAGTGGCTTCATACCGCCCGCCCCAGCCGGGCGCGCGCTCTCGTGACCCAGAAGCTTGGCAATTACGTCCGCCGCCGAGTACACGGTCCCCTCCGCCGGCAGGAACCGCGCGACACCGCTGAGATCGTTACCCGCCGTGATCAGACCCTTCTCGACGTAGCTCCCCGCCCGCATCTGGGGATGCCCAATGTTTGCCATCAGTGCGTTGCAGAGGCATTTCCTGCCGACGGTGTTGCCTGCCCTTCCGCCCTTCGACACATAGGTTGCGACTGGCTCGGCGGCGCATCGATAGCCGATCTGGCCTTCCGCCGTCCGGTAGGGTTCACGCAGGTAGCCAAGATCGCAGACGCGCGATCTACCTGCATAGACATCCTCTTCAGACAGCGAGCCTTCGACCGCGACAACCTTGAACGGAAAGCCCGTCGGGGAGGCGAGCGGATCCGTGAATACCCGAACCGCACCGGAGGCCACGCCGTTCAGGATGGGACGTCTGTATTCCTCACTCAGGCCCGACTCGGCGCAGAAAGCGAAGGCCGTTCCCACCTGGACGCCGGCGGCCCCCAGGGCGAGCGCCTCGCGCAGCTTTTCCGGGCTGCCGTACCCGCCGGCAAGCCAGAACGGCCGGCCCAGTTCACGCAGCCTGGCCAAGTCCACCGTGTCACGCTCTGCATAGATCGGTTCACCCTCCTCATTGAGCGTCAGCTTCCCGCGTGGCGGGGCATTGTGTCCACCCGCCGTCGGGCCTTCGATCACGAACCCGTCCACCCTGCCATTGGCTTTCCTCGAGATCGTCACGGCGAGGGTATTGGAGGCGACAATCGCCAGGAACTTCGGGCGCATGAGCGGTGGGATTTCCCGCTCCACGATATCGCGTGGCGCGAAGCGCAGACTCGTGTCATCCCCGTCACGCGAGCCCGCGATCTGGAGCGGATATGTCGCAGGTTGGTGGTGGGCCAGACGATCGAGCACGCCGGGGATTTTCAAAGGAATGCCCGCACCCATCAAAACGAACCCGACACCGGCCAGCATGGCGCCATAGATCGAGGGCAAGTGGGGGATCTGAACCTTCTCTAGATAGTTGATCCCTACCGGATTGCCATGCCCCTCACGGGCGAGAAAGACCTCGACGAAGTTCGACACGATGCACAAATCACGCGCCTTCGGTGGATCGTCCTTCGAATGCATGGGCAGCGTCTTGTAGGCCGCACGCGCGGGCTTGCCGCCGGGGACGAAGTAGGCCTTCCAAATACGTTTGGCCATGTCTGGAATAGGGAAATGATCGAGACCCCGCCGCATGTGTCCGCCGGGGTCGCCGTCCTGAAGCCGTCTGGCGAAGATCTGATCAAGAGCGGTCCCGGATACAACGCCCAACTGGCCCAGCCGTGAAACTGCCCGTGCCAGCCGCCAGTTGGAGACGCCAACTCCCATACCGCCCTGGATAATCGTTGGACGAGAAGAATCCACACCAGATTTTGAGAGCAGGATGTTCAACGCCTTACCGGACCCGTGCCAGCACAATCGCACACTGGCCCTGGGTGGACAGGTCGGCTTGGCGGGTGGAAGGTGGTTTCTCCATCAGTGCCTCGGCCTCCCTAATGAATCGCTCCGTCCCAGCTCCTTTCCCGAGAAACCTCATATGGCTTGGCAGTCCGCCACTTGCCGCAATCTTTGCCAACACTCATCGGCACCCAGGCCATTTGGATAGCGTCGTCTTCGCAGACGCCAATGCAGTGCTCTTCGCTACCGCAGGTATGAGGACGGACAAGCACAGCGATGCCATCCACCAAATCGAGGGAATTCGGACCGCAGGCATCCACGCATAGGCCACAGCCCGTGCAATTCTCCTCCCGGATGACCGGCACCCATTTCTCGGTCAGGCTCATCGACAGTCTCCCGCTTCACCGGCGAGCCTTCTCCATCTCGATGACGCGAGGGAAAAGAATGTTGTTCTCCAGGTGGATGTGCAGATGAAGATCCGCTTCCAGCTCTTGCAGGCCGTCATTCAGAGCCCGGTAGGTAGCACACGCGTATTCAGGGAGTGTATAACCGCCTGTCAGCTCTTTCATCTGGTGCAGCGCCTGGCCGGCGCTGTCGTGCTCGCGTTCCATTACCGCGATCGGATTGGCGATGCTGCCGAATGGCGACGGAGGAAGCGGCGCACCGTTACGCGAGGCTTGTTCGCAGCGATCAATGGCCGGAAACAGGATCATCTCCTCCTTGTGCATGTGCTGGTCGAGTTCCTGCCAGAGGCCCAAGAAGACCCGCGACAGGGCTTGCAACGTCTCAGGGTCCTTGTCGCCATGGGCGTTGAGTACCTTTTGCAGGCGCTGTTTCAATCGCGGGAGCTCGAGCTTCAGGTACTCGTGGTGCGTGGACACGATGTGGGAGATCAACTCGCGAAGCGACGCCGTGGCCCAGTCGCGCTGCGGCGACGGTTCCGCCGTAATTGCCTGCTCGAGTTGCTTTCGCACCTCGCTCGCATCGAGTCCCTGCTCAGCGCAGACTTCCTCCAGAGTTCGGCGGCCGCCGCAGCAGTAGTCGATCCCATTCTTCTCCAGGACGCGAACCGCGCCCAGCGACGCCGCCGCGAAGTCTCCGACGGTATGAAGTTCCGTAGTAGTCATGTGGTGTCCTTTTGTGGATGGAGTCCCTCTGTTCTGTTTCTACTATCGCCCGAGGGCTCACGATGGTCTGTGACTAAAGTCACGGACCCGGACAGGACTCCAAGAACCTTCTTCCGTACAGGGGAAACCGGGTTGTCCACTTCACAAGAGCCGAGGCGGCCGGAAGCGCCGAGAGCACCTTCTGAGGGCGAATTCAGGCGGTTCGGTGGAATCTTGCGTCCTAAGCGATTGGTTGGAGTGTCTAATGGAGCCGAATGCTGCCAATGGTCAACGGCGCTGGCACGTTGGCCTGGAACTGGACAGACGGATGGCGGAATCACACCGGACGTGGTTGGTGCGCAAATCGCGAATCGCGCCTGCTGCGACGGGTGGCGGAATCTCTGCGAGAAGCCGGCCGGGGACAATACGAAGGATCCCTTGGCGAAGTGGAGCGTCGCTGAAACGTGAAGATATCCATCGGAGGCTCCGATCAAGCCTTGAGCCAACCAAACGTTCGCGTGGCAAAGAAAGGAAGTGACAATGCGCAAGAGGGCAATCCTACCCGCATGGGGCCGGATTCTCCGTGGATACAGGCCGTTTCTGTCGGTGGAGATCACCAAGGAGTGTCCGCTCCGCTGCCCAGGATGCTACGCATACGAAGCCGGACATCTGAACAGCGGGGTGACCATACGGGATTTGGCTGATCGCAGGGGTTCGGAGCTTGTAGATGGCGTGGTTGGGTTGGCCAGGCAATTCCGACCGCTTCATATCTCCATCGTCGGCGGGGAGCCTCTCGTACGCTACCGGGAATTGGGTGAGTTGATTCCACGGCTCAACGCAATGGGGATCGAAGTACAACTGGTTACCAGCGCGGTCCGCCCGATCCCACTGGAGTGGACCGAGTTTGCGGATCTGCATCTGGTTGTGTCCATCGACGGGCTACAACCGGAGCACGATGTACGCCGGGCCCCGGCGACCTATGATCGGATCCTGGACCACATCGAAGGTCATCAGGTGATCGTGCATTGCACGGTCACGAAACAGATGCTCGCCAGGCCGGGATACCTCGCGGAGTTCGCCGGGTTCTGGTCTGCACAGGCGAGCGTGCGACGGATCTGGTTCAGTCTGTTCACACCCCAGGAGGGCGACGCATCCGATGAGCGGCTGGACAGCGGGAAACGCAAGGAGGCGCTGGCGCGGATGGAGGCGCTGGTCTCGATGTTTCCCAAGGTCCATCTGCCAGGACTCGTGGTCAAGGGGTACCGGGAGCCGCCAGCTTCGCCCGAGGATTGCATCTTCGCGCAGACGACGACCTGCATTTCAGCCGATCTGACGACGCGCGTCACACCCTGTCAATTTGGGGGGAAGCCGGTGTGCTCGGAGTGCGGCTGCATGGCGTCGGCTGGGCTAGCATCGGTCGGGAGGTACAGACTCGGTGGTGTGGTGAAGGTCGCCGAACTGTTTTGGATGTCAAGGAGGTTCGGCGCAGCATACCGCCGGCGTCTTGGCGGTGGCGTGGTGAACGAACCGGTTCCGGCGAGGCGTCTGTTGAACGTCATAGAGTAAGCCACCTGTCGGAATTCCCATTTGTTGTGTGAGTGCCGGTGCAGACTTCAACCGGGGGTGCTACACGCACGCCAGCTGACGGCGGGAGTAGACCCGGTCAGCCGCCGCAAATTCTGGGACCTCATCTGCGAGCTCTCCGGCAAACCATCTTCGTCACCACCCACTACATGGACGAAGCCGAGTACCGCGACCGGATCGGCCTGATCTATCGTGGCGAGCTGATCGCTTTGGGTTTGGGCAGTACAAGATGCTCCAAACCGAAGTCATGCAGGACGACCTCTTCGAAGTCCAATGCGACAGGGCCCCAGGACGCCGTTGGAGATATTGAGAGGCCCGACGGTGTGACAGAGGCGACCCTGTTCGGCAGGGGATTGCGCGTAGACATTCTTCGGCCCAGAACAGGGCAACTTGATTTTTCCACTTGACAACCAGCGGAGAATTGAATATATCTGGATGTTGATGTCAAGAGAGTTGTTCATGTAGAGATCCACAAATGGTTTCCACGACGTCTCAGTACGCGCTACGAGCCCTCACGGAGTTGGCGGGGATCTCGGGGGGAGAAGCGATGCTTGGGCGAGACCTCGCCGAACTTGCTGATATTCCAGCGAATTACCTTTCCAAGGTAATGTTGGCGATGCGGAATGCCGGGTTGGTGACCACGGCTCGTGGTAGCGGAGGCGGGTACAGGCTTCTGAAGAGCCCGAAGGAGATACACCTGATCGAAGTCGTTGGAATCTTCGATGCGCCGCAGGTAAAACCTATTTGTCTACTAGGAAAAGGTGATTGTTCAGACTGCGATCCCTGCTCGGCGCACACCCTGTGGCGCGACGTCCGAAACGCCTACATCCAGTTCCTGGAAACCACGACGCTGGCAGACATCGCTTCCGTCCCGAAAGCGTTGAGTGTAGAGGAGAGCCAGCAGCCGTGAAGAACAAAGCAACCCCGATGCCCTTCTATCTTGTTTCCCTAATGTTGCTGCTCCCGATCGCCCTCGGCGCCCAGGAGGCGGCTGCTTTCTTCCAGCAAAACTGTGCCAGTTGTCACACCATCGGCGGGGGCCGGCTGACCGGACCGGATCTCAAGAACGTGACGCAGCGGAAGGATCGGGAGTGGCTGATCAGGTTCATGGTCAACCCGAAAGGCATGATCGACAGCGGCGATCCCTACGCCCAGCAAATTCTTGAGGAAGCGCGTGGGGTGGTGATGCCCGCCGTCCCGGGCCTTACGCCGGAAACGGCGGCCAGCCTTCTCGACCTGATTGAGGAGGAGTCGAAACTCCCGGAGTCGGCGTTCAAAGGCTTGCAGATCACGGACCGCCCCTTCACCCAGAGGGAGATCGAGCTGGGCCGGCAGATGTTCACCGGTGACCGGGGTTTGACCAGCGGTAGTCCAGCGTGTATCTCGTGCCACACGATGAAGGGACTTGGCGGGCTGGGTGGGGGCCGCCTGGGACCGGACCTGACTCGGGTATATGAGAGGCTTCAGGGCCGCCAGGGACTGGGTGCGTGGTTGACAGCGCCTGCCACACCGACCATGGGGCCTTTGTTTCGGAGGTATCCGTTGCAGCAGGATGAGGTTCTGCCTCTGATTGCCTATTTCGAGCATTCCGCGCAACAGGGCGGACAGGACACTTCCGTTGCCCTCTTGAATTTTTTCTTCCTGGCGCTTGGTGGCACCGCTGTGGCGCTGATCTCGTTTGATGCGATCTGGAAGTGGAGATTCCGCGCGGTCCGAGCGCCGCTGGCCCAGGGCGGCCGACCGAGAGGTGAAACGTAATGGCAGACGATGGCCTGGTCTGGATCAAGGATCAATTCGACCCGAAGCTGCGCCGGTGGGAGGAGTTCTATCGGAACCGATGGCAGCACGACAAGATTGTACGCAGCACACACGGGGTCAACTGCACAGGGGGTTGCACGTGGCAGATCCATGTGAAGGACGGGATTGTCACGTGGGAAATGCAGGGACTGGACTATCCGTTGCTCGAGGCGGGGCTGCCTCCATATGAGCCACGCGGATGCCAGCGGGGCATCTCGTTCTCTTGGTACCTCTACAGCCCGTTGCGGGTGAAGTATCCTTACGCGCGGGGCGCGCTACTGGATCTCTGGATCCAGGCAAAGGCCCACCACGAGGATCCGGTGGAGGCCTGGAAATCTTTGGTGGAGAATCCGGAGGCGCGTGGACGGTGGCAACGCGCTCGCGGCAAGGGCGGTTTCCGGCGTGTGGATTGGGACACGGTGCTGGAGATGATGGCCGCGGCCAACATCCACACCATCAAGAAGTACGGACCCGACCGCATTGCCGGCTTCTCGCCCATTCCGGCGATGTCGATGATCAGTTACGCCTCCGGCGCGCGCATGCTGCAACTGATGGGGGGTGTTTCGCTCTCGTTCTACGACTGGTATTGCGATCTGCCGCCGGCCTCGCCCGAGTGCTGGGGCGAGCAAACCGACGTCCACGAGTCGGCCGACTGGTACAACGCCAAGCTGCTGGCCGTGATGGGCTCAAATCTGAACATGACGCGGACCCCGGACTGCCATTTCGCCGCCGAGTCCCGGCACAACGGCACGAAGATGTGGGTGTTCTCGCCGGACTTCAGCCAGGTCTCCAAGTACGCCGACGAATGGGTGGCGGTGAACGCCGGTCAGGACGGCGCGTGGTGGATGGCAGTGAACCACGTGATCCTGAAGGAATTTCACCACGAGCAGCAAGTTCCCTATTTCATTGACTACACCAAGAAATACACCGACGCGCCCTACCTGGTGGAGCTGAAGCAGGAGGGTGACGTCTGCCTGCCGGGGCAACTGCTACGGGCCAACCGTTTGAATCCGTATACCGATGCCGAGAACGGCGACTGGAAGTTCCTTATGTGGGACGAGGGCGACAATAAGCCTAAGATGCCGATGGGCAGCTCCGGGTTCCGATGGGGACAGGCCATGGGCAAGTGGAACCTCACGCTCAACGATGGCGCCGACGGCAGCGAGATCCGGCCTGCGTTGACATTCCTCAATCAGAACGACGGCGTGGTCCTGGTAGAGCTGGATGACTTTGGAGACGGAGGCGTTCTACAGAGGGGTGTTCCAGTGAAGCGGCTCCAGACCGTCGACGGCGGGACGGTGACGGTCACAACGGTGTACGACCTGCTGATGGCGCAGTACGGCGTCCCGCGCGGGCTGGAGGGCCAGTACCCGGAGGACTACAACGCCGAAGACCTTCCCTATACGCCGGCATGGTCGGAGAAATACACGGGCATGGACCGGGCGATGCTGATTCGATTCGCTCGGGAGTGGGCCACGACGGCCCGCCTTACGAAGGGCAGGTGCACGATCATCATTGGGGCCGGAATCAATCACTGGTATCACAACAATCTGATGTACCGCGCCGGCATCTACGCGCTGATGTTCTGCGGCTGCGTTGGCGTCAATGGCGGCGGCCTGGCGCACTACGTCGGGCAGGAGAAGCTCGCTCCAATGGAGCCCTGGTCGGCGATGGCATTCGGAAGGGACTGGATGCCCGCGGCGCGGCTGCAAAACGCTCCGAGCTGGCACTACGTACACACGGACCAGTGGCGCTACGAGCGCTCGTTCACTGATTACCACACCGTTCCGACTAGAAAGAACGGCAATTCACTTGCCAGCGGCCACACGATGGACACGCAAGTGAAGGCGGTGCGTAATGGCTGGCTGCCGTTTTACCCGCAGTTCAACCGCAACCCGCTCGAGGTGGTGCGGGAGGCCGAGGCCGCGGGCGCCCGAACCGAGCAGGAGATTGCCGATACCGTGGTGCGGCAGCTCAAGGAAAAGCAACTGAGTTTCGCCGTGGAAGATCCGGATGCCCCCGAGAACTGGCCGCGCGTTTGGTATATCTGGCGGGGCAACGCGCTGATGGCCAGCGCCAAAGGACACGAGTATTTTCTCAAGCACTATCTCGGGACACACCACAACGAGGTTGCGGAGGAACTGGCCGGGGGCTCGGTTCACGAGGTCGCCTGGCACGAGACTGCCCCGCAGGGAAAGATGGATCTGGTCGTCGATCTCAACTTCCGCATGGACACCTCGGCGCTGTACTCGGACATTGTCCTGCCGGCGGCTACCTGGTACGAAAAGGCGGATCTGAACTCCACCGACATGCACAGCTTCATCCACCCGCTGTCGGCGGCGGTGCCGCCCTGTTGGGAGTCGAGGAGCGACTGGCAAATTTTTCGGGATCTGGCGAAGAAGTTCTCCGAACTGGCGGCCAAGCATTTTCCCGAGCCGGTGAAGGACATCATTGCGGTACCGCTGGCTCATGACACTCCGGCCGAGATCGCACAACCGGACATGAAGGACTGGTGGCGGGGCGAGGTGGAGGCAATCCCCGGCAAGACTATGCCCGCCCTCAAGGTGGTCACCCGTGACTACAAGAACCTCTACAACCAGTTCATCTCTTTTGGTCCGGGGGTGAGGAAAAACGGGCTGGGTGCGCACGGCACGCACTACGAGGTCGCAGACCTGTACGACACGGCGCTGCGCACGGGTCCGACCGTGACCTGGGATGGCAATACGTATCCCTCCCTAAACGAGGACGAGCACGCCTGCAACTTAGTACTTCAGTTCGCGACAGTGACAAACGGGGAACTGGCCTACCGTTCCTACAAAAACATGGAGGCCAAGGTGGGGCTGCCGCTGGCCCATCTGGTGGAAAAGAGCCGCGACGTGCGGGTCAGCTACGAGGAGTTGCAGAGTCGTCCGCAGCGCTTTGTAAATAGCCCAATGTGGTCGGGCTTGATCGAAAACGGCCGGCCGTATTCGCCGTTCACATATAACGTCGAGTGTCTGGTTCCGTGGCGCACACTGACCGGCCGGCAGCATTTCTACCTGGACCACCCCGGCTATCTCGACTTCGGCGAGCATCTGCCCACTTACAAGCCGAAGCCGCTGCCGACCCAGTACGCCGATTTGAAGTTCAGCAAGGAAGCCGGCCCCACGAAAATGCTGAATTATCTGACGCCGCACGGCAAGTGGCATATTCACTCGACCTACGGTGACAACCAGAGGATGACCACACTCTCCCGCGGCGTGGAGCCCTTCTGGATGAACCATCAGGACGCCGCCGAGCTCGACATCGCCGACAACGACTGGGTGGAGGTATACAACGACCACGGTGTGGTGGTGACGCGGGCGGCGGTCAGCGCGCGCATCCCACGGGGAATCTGCATCCAGTACCACTCGCCGGAGCGCACGTATTCGGTTCCAAAATCACCGTTGCGCGGCTACCGGCGGGCCGGGGGCCACAACAGCCTGACGCGCGTGCGACTGAAGCCCAACTTGATGGTCGGCGGCTACGGTCAGTTCACTTACCACTTCAACTACTGGGGACCGACCGGAGCGAACCGGGATACGCACATTCTGGTACGGAAGCTGCCGGACCTGAAATGGTAGGGACGATTTGACAAGGAGCACGATATGAATGTTCGCTCACAGATCTCGATGGTGTTTCACCTCGACAAGTGCATCGGATGCCACACGTGCAGCATCGCCTGCAAGAACATCTGGACCGATCGCAAGGGCGCCGAATACATGTGGTGGAACAACGTGGAGACCAAGCCCGGCACCGGTTACCCGACGCAGTGGGAGGACCAGGACAAGTACAGCGGCGGCTGGGAAGTGAAGGACGGAAAGCTTCGCCTGAAATCCACCGGCAAGGGGCGGGTGGTCTTCAACATCTTCCACAACCCGCACATGCCGAGCATGGACGACTACTACGAGCCCTGGACCTACGACTATCAGGATCTCTTCAACGCCCCGGAGGGCCCGGACCAGCCTACCGCGCGTCCGGTCTCGATGGTCACGGGCGAGCTGATTCAGATCAAGTCCGGCCCCAACTGGGATGACGATCTCGGCGGATCGCCAGTATACGCCGAGAACGACCCCAACCTGAAGGGCCTCACGCCGGATCAGCGGCAACAACTGTCGGCCATCGAGCGCCTGGTCTTCTTCTACTTTCCCCGCATCTGCAATCATTGCCTGAACCCCGCCTGTGTAGCCTCATGCCCGTCGGGGGCGCTCTACAAGCGGGGCGAAGACGGCATCGTGCTGCTCGACCAGGAGCGGTGCCGGGCATGGCGGTCATGTATCGCGGCTTGCCCGTACAAGAAGGTCTTCTTCAACTGGTTCGCCGGCAAGTCCGAGAAGTGCATCCTATGCTACCCGCGTATCGAAACAGGGCAAGCGCCGGCGTGCTTCCACTCCTGCGTGGGACGTATCCGCTACTTGGGTGTCCTGCTCTACGACGCTGATCGCATTGAAGAGGTGGCCAAGAGCCCGGACGAGCAGCTTGTGGAAGCCCAGCGTTCGGTGATCCTGGACCCACACGATCCGGAAGTGGCCGCCGCCGCGCGTCAGAACGGAATTTCGGAAGCGGTGATCGAATCAGCACGGAAATCGCCCGTTTACCAGTTCGTCAAGATGTGGAAGCTTGCGCTGCCGCCACACATCGAGTATCGAACGATGCCCATGCTGTTCTACGTTCCGCCGATGTCACCGGTGATGGCATCCCAGGATGGTAAGACCGTGAATCACACGTCGGATGATCTCTTCCACGATATCGATCAGGCGCGAGTCCCGATGAAGTTTCTGGCCAACCTGTTCGGCGCCGGCCACGAAGGCAAGGTGCGCTACGCGCTACGCAAGCAGAAGGCGGTCCGCTGGTACCGGCGGGCGCTGACCGTAGGCGACGTCGACATGGCCACGGCGGAGCGCATGCTGCGGGAAGCGGACTGCTCTACCGAAGAAGCGGAAGCGATTTACAGGCTGACTTCTCTCTGCACGTTCTCCGAGCGCTTCGTCATTCCACCCTCGCACCGCGAGCAGGCCATCGAAATGATGAAGGACCCGCGCGAACATCAATCGTTCGCTGGCTTTGGCTTCCTGACGGGACCGGGGAGGGCAATGTGATGGCAAGGGTTGGTGCGTTGATGGGATTGCTGCTGGCGTACCCGGACAGGGAGTATCTCGACCGGGTGGATAACTGCTGTGAGCAATGCCGTGAGCGGTTTCCGGAGGTTTGCCGGAGACTGTCGCGTCTGGCCACCGAGCTCCGCGGAAAACCGGTGGTAGAGCTGCAAGAACTGTACACTCGGACATTTGACTTGAATCCCGTCTGCTCACTGGAGGTTGGGTGGCAACTCTACGGCGAGGAATATGCGCGGGGACGATTCCTGGTCGCGATGCGGGACCAGCTGCGGCAGCACGGGATTCCCGAATCGACGGAACTGCCTGATCACCTGACTCACCTGTTGCCGCTGTTGGACCGGTTGGAACCGAACGTGGCACAGGAGTTCGCTGCGGAGTTCGCGGGCCCAGCAGTCAAGAAGATGCTGGCGGCGTTCCAAGGTAAGGACAACCCATTCCGGGAACTGCTGCTGGCAGTCGAATCTTTGCTGCTCGTTCACGCTCAGTCGGAATTGACAGAGGTGACGGCATGACGAACACGCAATCCTATTTCGATCCCCTATTGTTCGCCGTCCTGCCCTACGTTGTGTTCTTCACCTTCTTTCTGGTAACCATCCAGCGGTATCGGACACGGACGTTCACCTACTCCAGTCTGTCTTCGCAGTTTCTGGAGAACCAACGCCATTTCTGGAGTCTGGTGCCGTTTCACTACGGCATCCTGGTGGTTCTGGCCGGGCATGTGGTCGCGTTTCTGTTTCCCCGGGAACTGCTCCTGTTCAACAGCCGTCCGCTGCGCCTGTACATTCTGGAGGTCTCGGCCCTGATCTTCGGATTGCTGACCGTGGTGGGTCTGACGGCGGCGGTGGTCAGAAGGATTCGGGAGCCAAAGATTCGCAGGGTCACCAGCACGTCGGACTGGGTGCTTTTCGCACTGCTGCTGTTCCAGGTGGCGAGCGGCGTTTACGTGGCTGTGTTCCATCCGTGGGGATCGTCCTGGTTCGCGGCGTCGGTATCACCGTACCTCTGGTCGCTCGTGAAGTTGAATCCCGATTTCAGCACGATCGCCGCCATGCCGCTCGCAGTGAAGCTCCACATTGTGAACGCCTACGTAGTGATTGGCTTCATGCCTTTCACGAGACTCGTACATGTGTTGGTGGTTCCCAACCCGTACTTGTGGCGGAAACCGCAGGTGGTCCGGTGGTACCGGCGTCCGGGAACAATGGCGGCATCGAAAGGCTGAGGAGGCATGGCGGCACAGACTAAAGGCAGCCCGCGCGAGGGATTGTTCGGAGCCACACTCGGTTTCTTTGTCGGCTTTGCCGCGGTGGCGCTGTTCGGCCCGACCGCCAGGCAGTTCCAGGAAGTGATGCATCTGAGTCCGCTGGCAGTCGGCTTCCTGGTGGCGATGCCCGCGCTATCGGGTTCGATTCTCAGGATCCCGTTCTCGGCCTGGGTGGACACCACCGGCGGGCGCAAGCCGTTCCTGGTGCTGCTGGCGCTCTCAGTTGCCGGCATGGTGGGGCTGACCCTGGTTGTGCAGTTCTTGTATCCCGACCGGCTCACGGCGGCTTACTACCCTTTGCTCTTGTTCCTTGGCGTTCTCTGCGGCTGCGGGATCGCGACCTTCTCGGTCGGCATCAGCCAGGTTTCCTATTGGTACACACAGAAGCAGCAGGGACGAGCCTTAGCGGTTTTCGCCGGCTTTGGAAACGTCGCCCCGGGTCTGTTTTCCTTTCTGCTCCCGGCCGCACTCGCAGGTTGGGGACTGGGCATGTCCTACGTGGCATGGTTGTCGTTTCTTGTGGCGGGAACAGTGCTCTATGCCGTGTTTGGACGGAACGCCTGGTATTTCCAGTTGCGCGGTCAGGGCTACTCTGCCGAAGAATCGCGGCGGCTCGCGGAGGAGCAGGGACAGTCCCTGTTTCCGGCAAAGAACCTCGCGGACAGCCTGCGGATCTCGGCGCGTGTTTGGCGAACCTGGGCGCTGGTATGGATCTACTTCACCACGTTCGGCGGCTTCATCGCGCTGACCGCATGGCTTCCGACCTACTGGCAGTCGTACTTCGAGGTGAGTGCGTTGACCGCGGGACTGCTTACCGGGCTCTACTCCGTCCTCGCTTCGGTGATCCGAATCGTGGGTGGTGTTCTCTCCGACCACTTGCGGGAGGGCGGAGAGAACACGGCGATCCTGGCGTTGCTGATCACGATGGTCGGCGCAATGGTGATGACCAGCACGGACCAGTTCGAGCTGGCCGTGCCCGGCACAATCCTCCTCGCCGTCGGCATGGGTGTCTGCAATGCGGCCGTTTTTAAGCTGGTTCCTCAGGAGGTGCCGCAGGCCGTCGGGGGTGCGGCGGGATGGGTCGGCGGAGTGGGTGCTTTCGGTGGATTCGCGATTCCACCCATGCTGGGATTCGCCGTTCGGGACCTCGGACGGCCAGGTTATCCAATTGGCTTTGTCGTGTTCATTTTCCTGGCGCTGTTCTCGCTTTCCATGGCCTGGATTCTGAAGTACACGCGTGATGCGGTCCCTGCCGGAGCATCTGTCGCCAGCGGCAGAACAGAGGGAGTTCAGCGGTAGGGTCATGAAGAGTTCCATCGCCACCATCGTCCTGGCCACCGGGCTAGTGTTTGCCGTCCTGACGCTGGCGGCACGGTTGAGTGACGTCCGCCTGCCGGGAAATCAGCAGGGCTACGAGCCCGTTCAGCCGATCGCCTACTCACACCGGCTCCACGCCGGAGAGTTGCAGGTCGACTGCCTGTACTGTCATTCCGGAGCCGAACAAAGCCGACACGCCGGCGTCCCGCCGGCCGGCGTTTGCATGAATTGTCACGGTTTCGTGACTACGTCGCTGGGTGCGCTGCGGGCTGAGGACGAACTGGCGAAACAGGAGGGCCGCGAGCCGCGGAAGCTGATCTCTCCGGAATTGGCCAAACTGTACAATGCGATGGGTCTGGACGAGCGGAAGCCCGATCCGAGCCAAGCCCAGCCGATCGCCTGGACAAAGGTTCACAACCTTCCCGACTTCGTCTACTTCGACCACCGCGCTCATCAGCAGGCAGGGGTCCGATGCCAGACCTGCCACGGCCCGGTGGAGACGATGGAGCGGGTCCGACAGTTCGAAAGCCTAAGCATGGGTTGGTGTGTCAACTGTCATCGTCAGGCAAACGAAATCGGCGTCGCGGGCAAGCCTGTGAATGCATCGATCGACTGCGCCACGTGTCACTACTAATGACCAAGGATACAACAGATCAGTATTGGAAGAGTCTGAACGAGCCGCAGGCTGCCGGGGATGAGTTTCCCGAGCCGCTGGATGCTACCCGGGTGGGTTTCCGAAGGCGCGAGTTTCTCCGGGCGGCAGGCTTCGTCTTCGGCGGCGCAGCCCTGTCCGGGTGCGGAAAAGCGCCCGTCGAGAGGGCCATTCCATTCCTGGACAAGCCCGAGGAGATCACACCGGGGCGCGCGGTCTACTATGCCTCCACCTGCGACGGCTGCACGGCCGCCTGCGGCCTTCTGGTGAAATGCCGGGACGGACGCTCGATCAAACTGGAGGGCGACCCTCAACATCCGCTCTCGCGAGGCGGCCTGTGCGCCGTCGGTCAAGCGTCGATTCTGGGGCTGTACGACACTCAGCGCCTCCGGCATCCGCTCAGGCGTGGCCAGCCATCCTCCTGGGAGGAGGTGGACCGCATCGTGATGGAGACCCTCGAACGCGTGAGGGCGGATGGAGGTGCCGTCCGGTTCCTGACGAACACCGTCCATGGCCCGACGATGCGCACCGCAATCGGCGATTTTCTTGCTGATTTTCCAGATGCCCGTCACGTGGTGTACGATCCGCTGTCGTCCTCGGCGATTCTCGATGCGCATGAGCGGACCCACGGTGTTCGTGTTTTGCCACACTACCGGTTTGACCAAGCCAGAGTAATTGTGAGCTTCGACGCCGACTTCCTCGGAACGTGGATCTCGCCCGTAGAATTCACCGCGGCCTACCAGTCCGGCAGGAATCTCGAAGTTGCGCGGCCCGAGCCGTCCTATCACGTTCAATTTGAATCTCGCTTGTCACTCACAGGGAGCAAGGCGGATGAGCGAATCCGAATCGCGCCGGGCGAGGTGGGCGCAACACTAACGCGGCTAGCCGCACTGGTTGCCAGGCGCGCCGGAGTGTCATTCGAAGCGAGTGGCTCTACGGAGGAACTCGAACCGATTGCCCAGCGCCTGTGGGGGGCCCGCGGCGACAGCCTTGTGGTGTGCGGCGCCCAGGACGCAGACGCACAGGCGGTCTGCAATTTCATCAACCAGACGCTTGGCAACTACGGCATCACTCTCGACATCGAAGAGCCGTCACACCAGCTTCAGGGCAGCGACCGGGAGTTGGCAACGCTGATTCAAGAACTGGATCAAGGCCGCGTCAGCGTTCTGTTCATCGTCGGCGTAAACCCGCTCTACGATCTTTCCGGAAGCGAACGGTTGGAGGAGTTGCTCCGTAAGGTCCCCCTGGTGGTGAGTTTCGCCGAGCGGCTGGACGAGACTGCCGAAACAGCCCACTTCGTTTGCCCGGATCACCACTACCTGGAGTCGTGGGGAGACCGCGAGCCGGTTGCGGGCACAGTGAGCCTGCTGCAACCCTGCATCCGCCCCTTGGGTGATACCAGACAGTTGATCGAAAGCCTGTCGGCGTGGCGGAGCGCGCCGAAGGCCGCGCATGAAGTCGTTCAAGAGCATTGGAGAACACACATCTTCCCGCAACAGGCCGAGCAAGTCAGTTTTCAGTCTTTCTGGGACAAGACGGTGCGCGATGGCTGCGTGAAGCTCGACCACGCACCGGCGCCAGCTCGGCAGTTCAACGCCGCTGCTGTTCAGCCGATTCCCTCCGCTACCAGCAACGAGTTCACCCTCGTGCTCTATCCCAAGGTCGGCTTGCGCGACGGCCGGCATGCATATAATCCATGGCTTCACGAGCTGCCTGATCCGATCACGAAGGTCACCTGGGACAATTACGCGTGCCTCTCCCCATTGGCGGCCCAACAGCTGCGTGTAAGCGAGGAAGATGTCATTCGCATCAAAGGCGCCAGCAGCGTCCTTGAGCTTCCCGTGGTTATCCAGCCGGGCCAGCACGATCGGGTTGTCGCCGTTGCACTTGGCTACGGCGGCAAAATCACGGAACGGTTCGCCGACCTCGCACCACGCTGGCTGGAGGCCAAGCCAACGGTCGCGGAGAATGGCCGCGTCGGCACGAACTCCGCTCCCCTGCTGGAACTGAGTGGCGGGACCCTGCGCTATGTCGCAGCAGTAGAACTGCAAGCTGCCGGCAAGCGTCACCCGCTGGCCTGCACGCAGGTTCACCACAACATTCGAGTGCCGGAGAATCTGGCGCCGCCGGGAGGCGAGGTTCGGCCTGTCATTCAGGAGACAGCTCTGGCGGAACACCAGAGCAATGTGCGGTCGGGCAAGGAATACTCCGAGCACGAGCACGCCGATCTCTGGGGCGAGGACCATCCGTTCACCGGCCACCGTTGGGCCATGGCGATCGATCTGAACGCCTGTACCGGCTGCTCAGCCTGCGTGGTCGCCTGCCAGGTGGAAAACAACACCCCTGTGGTCGGCAAGGATGAAGTGCGTCGCTCGCGCGAGATGCACTGGCTGCGCATCGATCGCTACTACCAGGGTGATGGCAATGACGTCCGGGTGGCGCATCAGCCGATGATGTGCCAGCACTGCGAACACGCGCCTTGTGAAACGGTATGCCCGGTGCTGGCCACGGTCCACAGCGAAGAGGGGCTGAACCAGCAGGTGTACAACCGCTGCGTGGGCACGCGCTACTGCGCCAACAACTGCCCGTACAAAGTCCGGCGCTTCAACTGGTTCGACTACCCGCGAAACAGCACGCTCGAAAACATGGTGCTCAATCCCGACGTCACAGTGCGTTCGCGCGGCGTGATGGAGAAATGCACCTTCTGCGTCCAGCGCATCCAGGAGGCCAAAATCGAGGCCAGGCGGCAAGGCAAGCCGGTGGAAGATGGTGCGATCCAGCCGGCCTGCCAGCAGACCTGTCCGGCCGGTGCGATCGTCTTCGGCGATCTCAATGATCCGGACTCCCGCGTTTCACAACTGCTCCGCAGCTCACGCCGCTACCAGGTGCTGGAGGAGATCAACGTGCGGCCTTCGGTCGGTTACCTGAGATTAGTCCGGCAACAGTCGCCGGCCACGGAGGGCGAAGCGCATGGCTAGTTCCTCTTCTCTCTTGCGGCAGCCCTTGATCGCGGGCGACAAAACGCCCGGCGAGGTGACCAGCGACATCTGCGCGGTGCTCGACCGCAGGCTCAGTCGTGGTTGGTGGGCCGCGTTTCTGCCGGCGCTGGCGCTTCTGCTTGTGGGCGCTGTTGCGGTGACGTATCAGGTAGTCACCGGTATCGGCACGTGGGGGCTGAACAACACCGTCGGCTGGGCGTTCGACATCACGAACTTCGTCTTCTGGATCGGCATCGGGCATGCCGGGACCCTGATCTCCGCGATCCTGTTTCTGCTCCGGCAGCAGTGGCGCACGTCAGTGAACCGGGCAGCCGAGGCAATGACGATCTTCGCGGTAATCTGCGCCGGCATCTTCCCGGTGATTCACATGGGGCGGCCGTGGCTGGCGTTCTGGATGTTTCCGTACCCCAATGACCGCGGTCCGCTCTGGGTGAACTTTCGCTCGCCGCTTGTCTGGGACTTCTTCGCCATTTCCACCTACTTCACCATCTCCCTGACCTTCTGGTACGTTGGCATGCTCCCCGACCTGGCAACCATTCGGGACCGTACCGCGCCCGGCCTCCGCCGGCGAATGCTTGAGATCTTCAGCCTCGGCTGGGACGGCTCCTACCGCACCTGGCAACGTTATGAGACGGTCTACAAGTTGCTTGCCGGCCTGGCGACCCCACTGGTGGTTTCCGTCCATACGATCGTGAGCTGGGACTTCGCGACATCGGTGATACCCGGCTGGCACACAACGATCTTTCCGCCGTACTTCGTCGCGGGCGCGATTTTCTCAGGAATGGCGATGGTGATGACACTGATGATCGTCGCCCGCAAGACGATGGGGCTGGAGGACTACATCACCCACGCCCACGTCGACAAGATGGCGAAAGTGACGCTCGCTACCAGCCTGATGGTAGGGCTGGCTTATCTGACCGAATTCTTCACCGCCTTCTACTCCGGCAACTCGTACGAGCAGTTTGTGTTTCTGAATCGCGCGGCTGGTCCTTTCGCCTTCGGGTACTGGATCATGGTCCTCTGCAATGTCTCCGTACCCCAACTGTTCTGGTTCCGCAAGGTGCGTGCCAACCTGGCCGTGGTATTCGTGATGTCGCTTCTGATCAACGTCGGGATGTGGTTCGAGCGGTTTGTGATCATCGTAAGTTCGCTGCATAGGGACTACCTTCCGTCCAGTTGGGCCGGCTACGCCCCCACCACCATCGAACTGGCGACCCTGGCGGGGAGCTTCGGGCTCTTCTTTGCCTGCTTCCTGTTGTTCTGCAAGTTCGTACCGGTAATCAACATCAGTGAGGTGAAGGGCGTGCTCAGCGTCGGCCGGGAGCGGCGAGCCGCGCCAGAGCCGGAACATGCCGCGCCCGTCCGGCAAGAAGGAGTGACCGCATGAGCCGGCGCACACTGGTGACCTTCTTCCACCACGAGGACGACGTTCTCGGCGCCACCCGCGCCTTGCGTGAGCGGGGCCTTCGAATCGCGGATGTCTACGCACCCTACGCCGTGCACGGGCTGGACAAGGCGATGGGTCTGACGCCGTCGAAACTCCCTTGGGTCTGCTTCCTTCTGGGGCTTCTCGGCGCCGCTCTCAAGGTCTGGTTCGAGTTTTGGACCACCGCCCAGGACTGGCCCATCAACGTTGGCGGCAAGCCGTGGAACTCGCTGCCGGCCTTCGTTCCGGTGACTTTCGAGGTCATGGTTCTGTTTGCGGGTGTCAGCACAGTGATCGCCTTCTTCGCGGTGTCTCGTCTGGGCCCGACCAGGAAAGCAGTTCTGGCGGATCCAGCCGTCACGGATAACCACTTCATTCTCGTCATCGAGGAGACAGACGCGACGTTCGATCCCGAGAAAGTGCACCAACTTCTTAGGCAGTTCCGGGTCATCCGGGTGGAAGAGCGCGTGGAGTCGGAACAGGAGGTGCGCTGATGAGGGGGAAGCCGCTCAATCTGGTGCTGCTGGCCGGCCTGATACTCGCCGGTGTCCTGAACTGGACGGTCGAGTGGAACACCTCTGAGCCGAACTTCGAGTTTCTCCCCGAGATGGTGCGCTCGGTGCCCTTCAACTCGTTTTCTGCAAACCCGAATTTCTCCGATGGAAAAACGCTGCAACGCCCGCCGGAAGGCGCCATACCGCGGGGCTTTGCGCCAATCCACTACGGCCCAACACCTGAAGAAGCCGTGCGCGCCGGTGAGGAGCTAAGGAGTCCTTTTCCTGCGGACGACAAGGAAGCGCTTGAGCGCGGGGTGTCGATCTACATGAGTTTCTGCGCACACTGTCACGGCGGATCCGGCGCGGGGGATGGAGCGGTGGTTCGCCGCGGTTATCCCGGGCCGCCCTCATTGCTCGCGGAGCAGACACAGACGCGCCCCGATGGTCAGCTTTTTCACATCATCTCCTACGGTCAGGGCAACATGCCCGGCCACGCCGCGCAGATTTCGCAGGAGGACCGATGGAAAGTCATCTCTTACATCCGCTCGCTACAGCAGAAGAACCAGGTGACGCAGCAGTCAACAGCCGTTCAACCGGAAAGCTGACTCTGCAAAGGTTCGAGCCGCCCACGAGCGCTGTCCGGCTGCTGCAACTAATGGCTGGCATGGGAGTGGTGACGCTCGCAGCAGGCGCCCTGATGTCGCCGGATCGGGCTTGGGCCAACCTGCTGCTGGCCAGCTTCTACCTTCTGGGACTTGGCTTGGCCGGGATGGTGTTCGTTGCCATCCATTACGTGACCGGCGCCGGCTGGCCAACCGCGTTCCGTCGCGTACCGGAGGCGATGTCGGGCGTCCTTCCGATCGTCGCATTGACCTTTCTGCTGGTGCTGATCGTCAGTCCCCAGCTCTATCCGTGGTTCGGAGCGACGCATCACGAGGCGAACGGTTCGGCTTGGTTCAGGGAACTTTGGCTGAGCCCGGCGTTCTTCATCGCCAGGTCGCTCCTCTACCTGTTCGTGTGGACCGGTCTCTCGTACGCGATCATCCGGCATTCACGGCGGCAGGACGAAGACGGTGACGTCTCACACACACGGAAGAACGCCCGCCTCTCGGCCGGCTTCCTGGTCGCCTTCGGAGTCACCTTCTGGCTCGCGAGCTTTGACTGGATCATGTCGCTCGAGCCGCACTGGTACAGCACGGTTTTCGGCGTGTATCACTTCGCCGGTCTGTTTCTCAGCGGCCTGGCCATGATCACCATCGTCGCCATCTGGCTGGAACGGATGGGTCCCCTCCGCAGCGTCCTGACCGAAGAACACCTGCACGATCTGGGCAAACTGCTGTTCGCTTTCAGCACCTTCTGGATGTACATCTGGTTCTGCCAGTTCATGCTGATCTGGTACGCGAACATCCCCGAGGAGTCAGTCTACTTCGTGCAACGGCTGGAGGGATTTTGGGAGCCGCTCTTCCTGCTGAATCTTTTGCTGAACTGGGCAGTGCCCTTTCTGGTTCTGCTTCACGTTCCCGCGAAACGCAGCCCCAAGCTGCTGCTAACAGTGTGCTGGGTGATCCTGGTGGGTCGGTGGGTGGACCTCTATCTCATGATCTTCCCGCCCTTGGTTGGGGAGACTCCCGCTTTCGGGATTTGGGAGGTTGGCGTGATGGTGGGGGCCGCCGGGCTGTTCTTTCTCTCGCTATTTCGCGGACTCCGCCAGGCCCGGGCCGTGCCTGTGCGCGACCCCTACCTCGAAGAGAGTCTCTCCTATCACAACTGAGATTCAGACCGAGTCGGCGATCGTCTCATCAGTCCACTTCAATGCTGCATAAGCGGCCGGCCAGCCGATTGTGGTGATCGCCAGGATAGCGACCTGCCGGATTTCCTCGGCTGCGA
This sequence comes from Bryobacteraceae bacterium, assembly GCA_026129905.1. Lineage (GTDB taxonomy): Bacteria > Acidobacteriota > Terriglobia > Bryobacterales > Bryobacteraceae > JAHCHE01. Next base: position 171,777 of record JAHCHE010000012.1, read on the forward strand.
GACCGGCGGCAACGGCATTGCGCACGGCCGAATGAACGGCTCCCTCATGTTGGGATCCCACGGCGATTCCGAGCTTGACCAGCCGGCGGGTTCGCTCATCTAACGGGCCGCCGTTCTCGTGGCATGCCTCGCCAAGCTTGTCGAACGCCTCCCAAATCTTCGGATACCTCTTCTGAAACTCCTCGATCGACTTCGGTAGTCTGGCTTCCATCCATAACCTCCTGCATTGACTGCTATTCCCGCAACAACCGCGTGAGGTCGTCTGCGATCAGCACTGAAAACGTCTCCCTAGTTCCAGTTTCGAACATCCGAAGGTGTGAGCGTTGGATGCCAAGCGGAGCGGGGAGGATTTCGCTGCGGACGAGGCCGAGAGTGATTAAAGAGCGCCCCGGACATTGGTTGTTTCTGTCCGGTCACCTTGGCTGGTGACGTGGTGCTCAAGATCGCGGGCTCGACCTTGCGGACGAATTGCGCTGTTCCGTTGATGCGCCGCGTCGAGAGCCAACAAGTATGCCCATGTTCGCGATGCAGAACGGAACGACGCACGTCACCGCACCTTTGATCCATGTCGTGCCGCTAACGTCTCAGCTGAGGACTTCGTCGAAGTGATTGATAAGGAGGAGGATCAATCCCACGGTAATGGCCGTCAAGGTTGTCTTCTTCAGAAACGGAGGGTGTCCGACCACTCGCAACGCCTCTTTCCAGGTGGTCCAGATCAGATTGTTCGGTTGAGACGGCCTCAAGACTTGACTCCAGCACCGAAACGCATCGTCACCAAACCGAGATGATCGCACAAGTGCTTGCGCTTCTAAACTTCCGCCTCCGCACGCACAGCAGGTTGTCCTCCCGCAGCAACCGATACGCTCGCTTGGGATTGACCCCACCGCTTTACCGCGGCGCTCACTTACGAGCTTCCGCATCATCTTGCTGGCCACCCGAACTCTTTATGGGGCGGCTGGCAGGTGAACGGGATAGTCACACTCCAATCCGGTCAGCCTTTCACACCATTCACCAGCGTCTTCGACCCTTACCGCAACGAGGCGTTCAACCGGCCGAACGTGGTTGGCGATCCTTTGTCGAACATTCCCGAAGGACACAGCTTCAGTCCTGCCGCTTTCGCGGCGCCTGAGCCCGGCAGCTTTGGAAACGCGGGGCGCAACATCATCCGGGGCGATGGATTCCAGAGCGTGGATCTCTCCATCTTCAAGAACTTCCGTTTTGATGAGCGGTGGACCTTGCAGGTCCGGGTTGAATCGGTCAATAGCTTCAACAACGTGAACTTTCAGGGACCGGTCACGAACCTCGCGTCGACGCCCGGCCGTTACATCGCCGCATCGCAGCCTCGGATTCTCCAGCTCGGACTTAAGCTCGGCTTTTGACGGGCTGCCAGACCGTTGTCGGGACCCATCCGCCGGTTCAGGCCGTGTTCAGCCGCCATCTCGTACGAGGGGGATGGTGAATCGGCATCGGGTCCCTTGGCGTGGCTCGCTGGTGATGGCGATTTTGCCGCCGTGCGCTTGGACGATCCACTGGGCGATCGCAAGCCCAAGTCCGGTCCCGCCGCTCTCTTTCGACCTCGCTTTGTCCGCCCGATAGAAGCGTTCGAAGATGTGCGGCAGGTCATCCTTCGAAATGCCGACACCCGTGTCGCAGACTTCCGCGACAGCTTCACCACTTGTGGTTGACAGCGAGAGACAGATTCGACCGCCCTCGGGTGTGTACTTGACCGCGTTGTCAATGAGGATCAGGAACAGCCGGCGGATCGCTTGGGGATCCCCGTGGATCGAGACACCATCATCCAGAGGTAGGTCGGCCTGAAAGGCAGCGCCTTTCAGCCGGGCGAGCATCTCGCCTTGGACGGCGGCTTCGCGGGCGCAGGTCGCCAAGTCCATCGGCTCCCGCTGCAGACCGTCGCTTCCGGAGTCCGCCCGGGCGAGCATCATGAGGTTCTCGATCAATCGGGAGGTCCGGTCCAGTTCCATGTAGATCTGCTCGAGTGCTTCGCGATATTCCGTTTCGGAGCGTTCCTTGCGCAAGGCGATCTCGGAGATTGTCCGCATGAGGGTCACGGGCGTCCTGAGTTCGTGGGAAGCGTCGGCGGTAAATTGGGTCACTTTGCGGAAGGCGAAGTCCAGACGCTGGATCATGTCGTTGAGCGTTTCAGAGAGACGCTGGAGCTCATCGCCCGTAGCCGGAACGGCCAGCCGGGCCGAGAGGTTCTGCGCGCTGATGGAACGGGCCGTTCGAGTGATCTCATCGACGGGCGCCAAAGCCCGCCGGCTCAGCCAGTAGCCCCCGACGCCAGCGACCGCAAGAAAGACAGGAACTGCCGCACATAGAGTCCAGAAGAAGTCCGCAATGCCTTCATTCAGCTCGCTGAGCGGCGCGGCAACCTGGACGGTATACTGCCGGCCACTCACTACTGTGTTCTGCGAAAGCAGACGTAGCGGTGTTCCCTGGATCTCAATAGTCTCAAAGCGTTTTCCAGAGCCGATCTCGGCGGCCTCATAGATGGGCATCCGCTCGTCGTAGAAAGGATCGGAGCGATAGAGCCAGTTGCCGCCTTCCTCGGCCACTTGAAAAAGGTCTCCTCCTGGCCCAAGAACCGAGTGTTCCCGGAACTCCAGCCGTAGTGCTTCGAGCGGGAGAGATTCGCCCTGCTGCTCGATGAAGTGGGCAATGCCCACGACGCGGTCACGGAGTGTGTCGTCCACCGCGTGGTACAGGCTATTGCGCATGGCTAGCCACATGCCCGCCGCGAACAAAACCAGAGCGAGCGCGAGGACGGCAAAGTACCACAATGTGAGACGGGTTCGGATCGACTTTGTTTTCACTCCGGCGTCTCCTCCCGGATCGAATACCCGACACCTCTTATCGTCTGGATCAACCGGTTGTCGGGCTCTACCCCGATCTTCCTGCGTAAGAGCCGGATGAACGCGTCAAGGGTGTTGTTCTCGATGTCGCTGTCAAGCCCCCACACAGCATCGATGAGAGCGTCACGGGAGACGACCTTGCCCGATCGGCGCATCAAGTATTGCAGGAGGTTGAACTCCGTCTTCGTGAGCGTAATCTCGCGCCCGGATCGCAAAACGGTGCGGCTGGACGGATCCAGTTCGAGATCGGCGACGCGCAGGGTCAGGGGACGATGGTTCGCGCGACGGCGAGCGATGGTGCGGAGTCTGGCTAGCAGCACCTCGAAGGAGAATGGTTTGGTCAGGTAGTCGTCCGCGCCGAGATCCAAACCGGCGACGATGTCCGAGACGGCGTCCCGCGCCGTCAGCAGCAGTACGGGCGTGCTGTTTTGTGATCCCCGCAATCGCCGGACGATCTGAAAGCCATCGAGATTCGGGAGCATCACATCTAGCACCACCACGTCGAAGTCGGAATGGAGTGCCAGTTCCAGCCCCAACTCGCCGTCCGCAGCCAGTTCCACGGAACACCCCTCCTCCTCGAGACCCTTCTTGAGGGAGGCGCTCAGCTTCGTATCGTCCTCAACGAGCAGTAGCCTCATCTACAAGTAGTCTTACAATATCCAACCTGAAAAATGTATGAAACAAGTCTTCAGGGGATTTTCAGATTCGCTCCGTATAGTGGAGCTTTCGGTTCCGTTATCTGATGCTCCAGACGCTCCATGCAGCTGCGGCCGTTCTTCTCCTCTGCGCAACAGTCGCTCTTGGAGCACAACAGCCGACGGCAGACGCGCTGCGGATCCAGCAACGGATCACGGTGGATGGCGGCCTGAACGAGGCAAGCTGGCGGGACGCGGTTCCAATCGGGGAGTTCACCCAACGCGAACCAATCTCCGGTGCGGCCCCTACCGAGAGGACCGAAGTTCGGGTTCTGTACGACGAGCACTTCCTTTACATCGGCATACGCTGCTTCGACAGTCGGCCCGGCTCAATTCTGGCGACTCAGATGGAGCGTGACGCCCAGCTCGATCAGGACGACCGAGTCGAGATTCTAGTCGACAGCTTCCAGGATGGGCGCAACGCCTACTATTTCGCCACCAATCCGGCTGGCGCTCTCGTGGACGGACGGATCACGGAAAGCAACAGTCCAGCGCTCGACTGGGATGCCGTTTGGGATCTTCGAACACAGATCGATGACCAGGGATGGACCGCCGAGTTCCAGATCCCCTTCCAGAGCATCGGATTCAACCGGCACGCGACGACCTGGGGATTCAACGTGTCCAGGACGCTTGCGCGGTTGCGTGAAGAGTCCCGCTGGGCTGCTTTCTCCTACGACGCGAGGTTCTACCAAGTAGCGCTAGCGGGGTCTCTGGGGAAGTTCGAGGGTCTCTCCCAGGGCGTAGGCATGGACGTCAAACCCTACGGGCTGACCGGCTTCACCCGTGATGTGACGCGCACAGATTCCTTCACCGGCGAGCTGAACGGCGGGGTTGACGTTTTCTGGCGGGTGACCTCAAACTTGCTCTCCAGCACGACGATCAACACGGATTTCGCGGAGACCGAGGTGGATACCCGGCAGATCAACCTCACCCGGTTCCCGCTGTTCTTCCCGGAGAAGAGAGATTTCTTTCTGGAGGACGCAGGGATCTTCGAATACGCAGGGAACGACCGGGAGTTCATCCCGTTCTTCTCCCGCCAAATCGGCCTCGTGAGCGGCGAGGAAGCGCCCATCCTGGTGGGCACGAAGCTCACCGGGAAAGCGGGGCGGCTCGACATTGGCTTGCTCGGTGTCAGAACCCGGGCCTCCGATGTGGCACCGGCGGAAACAGTTGCTGTTGGCCGGCTTAAGACGAATTTCTGGGACCAGTCTTATTTCGGGGTGATCTTCACGAGCGGCGAGCCGACTGGCGTGACGACGAACTCGCTCGCCGGCGCGGATCTAAGACTGTTCACCTCGGACTTCCTTGGCAGAGGCAAGAACGCCGGCTTCACTGCCTACGGAACAAAGACTCAGACGCCGGGCTTGACGGATCGTGACACGGCCTATGGCTTCGAGGTCTCCTATCCGAATGACCTTGTGGACGTGTCTTACCGGTGGCGGAACATTGGCGCGAACTACAACCCATCGCTTGGTTTCGTCGGCCGGCGCGGCGTCCGCCTACAGGACCTGAGCACCAGCTTCCGTCCCCGGCCGCACTTCTGGCATATCCGGCAGATGAACCATCAGCTCAACTACACCGAGTATTACGACACGGTGGAGCACGCCGTGGAAAGCCGCCGCATCTTCACTGCCCCGCTGAACTGGCGCTTCCACAACGGCGAGCACCTCGAGTACAACTGGGTGCCGACGTATGAGAGACTGTTCAAGCCGTTCGAGATCCGTCCCGGCGTCATCATTCCACCAGGGGGTTACTGGTTTCACCGCCACCGTTTCGAGTTCAACTCGGCACAGAACAAGCGCTGGATGTTCGACATGACCTACTGGGGTGGAACGTTCTACAGCGGCACAAGCCACGAGCTTCGTACGGCTGCGCTCTGGAGGAAGGACCGTCATCTGACAACCAGTTTTGAGCTTCAGCAATATTTCGTCGACCTCGCAGAAGGCGATTTCACCGAGCGCTTGGCACTCCTCCGGATCAATTACGCCTTCTCTCCGAGGCTCACCGTCTCCAACTTCGTACAATACGACACCGAGAGCCGGAACATCGGACTGCAATCGCGTATGCGCTGGATCTGGCGGCCCGGCAACGAGATGTACGTCGTGTTCAACCACGCCTGGCAGGAAAATACGCTGGACCGCTTTGAGGCCTTGCGAACGAACTTCAGGGTGAAGGTGAACTACACCGTCCGGTTCTGATGAAAAAGCGCTTGGTCGTCGCTTTCAGGTGATTTTCAGACATCCCGGTCACAATAGGCGGGAGGACATGATGACTACACGCCTGCTGGCCGGATTGCTTGCCGTGCTGGCGCTTCCACTCGCTGCCGGGGACTCCCCTATCATGGCGGTGCGGACATCGACACCGCCTGTAATTGACGGCCGGATTGAGCCGGACGAGTGGCAGGGAGCAGCCCGTATTGACGGCTTCGTCCAGTTGGAGCCTGTCCGCGGTGCACCTGCCACGGAAAAGACTATCGCCTACTTCTTCTATGACGACACACACCTGTACTTCGGCGTGCATTGCCTGGACAGTGATCCGGCATCGATCACCGCGCGCCTGAACCGCCGTGACGACAACCTGAACTCTGACGACTCGGTCACGATTGTCCTCGACACGTTCCACGATCGCCGCACCGCGTACTACTTCAGCACCAACCCCCTGGGGACTCAGTCCGACGGCCGTGTGCGCGACGACGGCCGGGTGAGTGACAGCAGTTGGGATGCGGCCTGGACGTCGGCGGCGCAACGAGTCGAAGATGGCTGGTCGGCGGAATTCGCGATCCCTTTCCGGGAGCTTACGTTCAGAAAGGGCGAAGGCCAGATGTGGGGCTTCAATATCGGACGGACTCGCCGCAGCAGCCTCGAGACGTCGTTCTGGTACGGACCACTGGAGGGCGCGAACCGGATTTCCCAATACGGCGAGATCACCGGACTGGATTTGACGATGGGAGGCGCGAAGCGCTACTCCTTCATTCCCTACGTGCAAGGCTCCTACCAACAGGACGGACCAACGCGGGGAACGGCCGGGTTGGATTTTCGGTATGTCGTGCGCCCCGAAACCATAGCCAACTTTACCCTCAACCCGGACTTCGCCATCATCGAGGCCGACGAGGAATTCATCAACCTGACCCGTTACGAGGCGCGGCTCGAGGAGAAGCGCCCATTCTTCCTCGAAAGCAACGACCGCTTTCGGCAACGGATTCAGACTTTCTACTCACGCCGGGTTCAGGACATCGATGTAGGCGGCAAGCTGGTGTCCCGCCAGGGGCCCTGGGATCTGACCGTGCTCTCGATCCGCTCGCCAAACGTGCGGATTCCGGATGCGGCGCCGGATGGTGATCCTCTCGGCGCCGCCAACTATACGGTCGCCCGGGGCGAGCTGGGTTTCCTGGGTTCATCGGCCGTCGGATTTCAAGTTGCCAATCGCAGCTTGCGCGGCGACAACACCGGCTCCGCCAGCGTGGACACGGCGATGCAGCTGACACGGAGGGTGAATCTTACCGCTCAGCTCGTTCGTTCCCATGGGCCGTATGGCGACGGCAACTACGGCTTTCTCGTACGACCCTCATACGACACCAACACGTTTCACATGCACTACAGGTTCACGAGCCTCGGCGAACACTTCGCCGACAACATCAATGCGGTGGGCTTCGTTCAGGACGACGACCGGCGGGAGATGGACAGCGATATTGAGAAGGTCTTCTGGTTCGAAACAGGAGCCTTGCAGCGGGTGACGCTCTCGTCCAGGAACAACATCTTCTGGAGCCAAGCGGGGGAAGTGCGAGGCTACCACAATGGCGTTGGCGGCCAGGTCGATCTCAGAAACCGTTGGTTCTTTGCCACCCAATACACGAACCTCTACCGGCTCTTCGAGAAGGGCTTTCACAACGACACCGGGTCGGTGGAAGCCGGCTACAACGTGCGCGAGTTCAACTCCATTTCAGCCCAGTACGAGACCGGCAGAAACTTCGACTCGGATCTCAGGCAGGTTGGAGCCCGGTTCCGGCGTAAGCTGACCAATCAATTGTCCGCCGAGTACCAGTTCTCCAAGGTGTGGCTGGACCCGGATCCGGACAACCGGGCAACTTGGATCAACATCCTGCGGGTACAGCAGAACTTCGGCCGCGACCTCTTCCTCAGGGCCTTCTACCAGACGAACTCGGTGATCGACCGAAGAAACGTCGAGGTGGTTTTCGTGTGGCGCCACACCCCGCCCTTTGGCCAGATCCAGTTCGCATTCCAGCGCGGGCGCGCGGAGTTCGGTGAACGGTCGCAACAGGGCAACACATTCTTTGTGAAGATGTCCCACGTTCTCTGACCCCGCTTCGGTTTCAGCCAATTTTCAGATGCGTTCGGCATGATGGGAGCGAAAGAGGCAACCATGAATAAGAGTCAGAGGATGTCAATGGGGATGCTGGCGGCGTTCACGCTCGGATTGTTCTGCGCTGGCCAAAGCCCGGCAAGGGCACAGCAGAAGCACGTAATCGCGTATGTCACGAACTTCGGGGGTGACGGTATCTCTGTTATCGATCCGGTCGCCTCCCGTCTCGTTGCGCACGTGCCGACCGGCTCCAGACCTCACGGCGTCACCATCGCGCCCGATGGTAACGCCGTCTACGTCTCCAACGAAGGAGACGGAACCGTTTCGATTATCGATCCGCGCCGCAACGACGTCGTACACACCATCGCAGTCGGCAAGGAGCCGAACCAGCTCGCTGTGTCGGCGGATGGACGCCATCTCTTCGTGACACTCCACGGGCAGGACTCGCTTGCCGTCGTCGACATTGAGCGGAAGCAAGTCGTCAGGGTCATTCCCATCGGCCGCACTCCCCACATCGCTCTGCGCAGCCCGGATGGCAACACCATCTTTGTAACCAGTGAAGGCGATATGAAACTGGTCGCGCTCGATGCCAAGTCCTGGCAGGTACTGTTCGAGATCCCACTCTTCGGCTTTCCTCGCGTGCTGGCTGTCACGGCCGACGGATCACGAGCCTACCAAACGATGCGCTGGCTCAACGGCGTATTGGTTCTGGACCTGAAACAACAACACAAGGTGGTGGATCGGATCGCGTTCGAGGAACCGATATTCGCGCCCGAAGGGAAGGACGCGCACGGTCCCGACGTGACGCCCAATGGTAATGAACTCTGGCTCACGACACAGACATCGAACGACGTAGCAGTCATTCGGACCAGCGATCACAAACTACTCGGCCGCGTTCCCGTCGGCCGCGATCCGAACTGGGTAGGCTTCACACCGGACGGTCGGCTGGCCGTGGTAAGCAACACAGGCTCGAACGACGTCAGCTTGATCGATGTGTCTCTGCGAAAGGTAGTCGCCACGGTTCCTGTCGGTGAGTCACCGAAACGCCTCGCAGTCGGTTTGGTCGAGACGGGAGCCGAGTAACGCTGAATCACTGACTCTCCTTTGAAGTGAGTCGCCGATGACCTTGCCGGTCAAGAACAGGGCAACACGTTCTTCGTCAAGATGCCGCACGTTCTCTGAGCCCGCGTTGGTTTCAGCCAATTTTCAGATGCGTTCGGCATGATGGGAGCGAAGGAGTCACAATTATGGTGCGCATGATCACTACCATCTTGATGGGGGCAGCGATGCTCTCGGCGCAAACGATCAATTTCGATTCGGCCGCCGCCGGTTCCGTGCCGGGCGGCTGGTCTGTGGCAATGACCAGCAAGGGCGGAGCGCCGAAATGGGAGGTCCTGAGGGACGGCCCAGAAAACGTGTTGGCGCAAACATCGAACGATCGCACGAGCGGGCGGTTCCCGCTCGCCGTTTATGACAAGGTCAGCACCGCCAACGGCAAGGTCAGCGTCCGGTTCAAGCCGGTTTCCGGCCAAGGGGACCAAGCCGCCGGATTGGTGTGGCGTTATCGGGACGCGAACAACTACTACGTTGTCCGGGCAAACGCCCTGGAGAACAACGTCGTGCTCTACAAGGTAGAGGGAGGCAGGCGCAGTTCCCTGGCTCCGAAGGGCACGGCGGCCGGCACCTACGGGGTAAAACACACCGTGCCGTCGAACGCCTGGAGCGCTGTTAGCGTGACGTTTCAGGGGAATCTGTTCACGGTTTCCTTCGACGGAAAGAAGCTCTTCGAGGTGGAGGACGGCACGTTTTCCGGCGCGGGGAGGGTCGGGCTCTGGACCAAAGCCGACAGCGTGACGTATTTCGACGATTTCCAGATCGAGGCGCAATAGGCTGAAGGTATGCGAATCACGATCGAAAGTCTGATCGCAGCGGCGGCACTCGCGTTCTTCACAGCCGGCTGCAACCGCACCTCGGACAAGCCGGCGGAGGTCGTTGTCTACTCCTCGGTCGACGAGGTGTTCGCCCGGCCCGTGGCTGAACGGTTTTCCGAAGACACCGACATTGCGGTGCGCCTTGTTCCGGACACCGAAGAGACAAAGAGCACCGGACTGCTGAATCGCCTGATCGCGGAGCGGGAGCGGCCCCAGGCGGATGTCTTCTGGAGCGGGGATCCCGTTCGTGCTGCAATTCTCAAATCGAAAGGCGTGAGCGAACCGTATCGCTCGCCGAACGCGGCGGCGCTGCCCGTGCTTTACAGCGACGCGGAGGGACATTGGACCGGCTTCTCGGCGCGCGCTCGAGTGTTGATCTATAACAAGGAGCTGGTGGCGGAGGGCGAGGAGCCAAGGTCCGTGTTGGATCTGAACGATCCGCGGTTCCAGGGCAAAGCTTGTATCGCGAATCCCCTATTTGGCACGACGTCGATGCACGCTGCGGCGCTGTTCCAGGTGATCGGCGAAGAGAAGGCCCGCGACTTCTTCCAGCGGTTCATCGAGAATGGGGGCTCCATCGTCTCCTCCAACGGCGAGGTGCGCCGGCGCGTGGCGGCGGGCGATTTCGCTGTGGGCATCACCGACACCGACGACTTCAACGTAGCGTTCCAGGAGGGGAAGCCGGTGGCAGCGGTGTATCCGGATCAGGACGGCATGGGCACGCTGATCGTCCCGAACGCCGCGGTGCTGGTGAGGGGCGGTCCGAATCCGGATGGCGGCAAGCAGTTCATCGATTACCTGCTGCGGCCCGAGACGGAGAAAGCGCTGGCTGAAAGCGAGGCCGCTCAGATGCCGGTGCGGCCGGGGGTCGCTGTCCCCGATTATGTCCAGCCCTTGGATGAGCTCCAGCCGATGCAGGTCCACTACGGGGAACTGGCGGACCTTCTTGAGCGATTGAGCGCGGGCTTCTTGAGAGAATGGGTGGAAGCGAGCAGCCGATGATTTCGGCCGCGGTCCTGGAGCGGCCGGGACGATGGCGCGTTCTGGGGCTGGCGGCCGGACTGGCGGCAGCGCTCCTGCCTGGGGCGCCTTTGGTGTGGGAAGTCGTGACAGGTGCAGGATCTGCGTCGGTCTTCGGCGGCGACTTTGCGTTAGCCGTGGGCCGCAGCCTGATCGTCGGGGGAGGCGCCGCCATATTGGCGCTTGTGGTCGGGTTTCCCACAGGGCTGCTGGCTGGCTTGTATCGGTTCCGCGGACGGCGCGTTCTGCTGGCCGGCGTTGCCTTGCCGTTGCTGATTCCGTCGTTTCTGTGGGCCATCGGCCTGTCGATGCTGCGTATCGAGCTGGGCCTGCCACGGGAAAGTCTTCTCTCGGGTGCAACCGGATGCATCTTCTCGTTCGCCGCGATCGGAGTGCCACTCGTAATCTTCGCCGTTCTGCTCGCGGTGGGTTCCACCGCGGCGAGCAATCTCGATGCGACACGACTGGCGGGCGGTGAGCTGGCAGTCCTTCGCTACGCCGGCCGGGCTTGTTTTCCAGCCGCGCTGTCCGCCTGTCTGCTCGGAGGGATTCTCAGCCTGGCCGATCCCGGACCGGGGCAGATCCTGGGATTCTCCGGCGCCGCCACCCAGGTGCTGGTCAGCTTCTCCGCACTGTATGACTTTGAACTGGCGGCGCGGCAGTGCATCGTGGTTGCCGGTGTCGTCCTGGCGGCCGCATCGCCGCTCGTCTGGTTCACAGCCGGCAAGCTGGCGGCCGGGCTTCTACCGCGGAACGCAACGCCGATGCGGCCGGCGCGATGGCCTGCCGCCGAATGGGCGGCGCCGCTGCTGCTGGGACTCGTATTCGCGCTTAGTGTGCTCGCGCCGGTTGCAGGGCTGGTGCAGCCGGTCCTCGGGCGCTTCTGGCTGGACCGCACCTGGGAAACGGTCGCCAGAACAGGAGCGAACACGGTGGTCTACGCACTCCTCGCGGGCCTTGTGGCGACGGGGCTTGCCACTTGGCTGGCAGTCTGCGCGGCGCGCGTGGCCTCACTGCGGATCGCATTCGTTGCCGGCCTCATTGTAGTTTTCGTGTTGCCGCCGGCTCTGAACGCACTGGGCACGGCCTTGGCGGCGAGCGGAGCCCCGGCGTGGCTGGACCCCGTGCTGCGTAGCCGGCTGACCGTCGGGGCCGTACTGGGACTCCGATTGACGCCGTTGGCGGGGATTGTGCTGCTTCGGGCAATGTGTACAGCGCCAGCTTCGTGGGCGCTTGCGGCAGCCGTTCATGGGGTCCCGTTGGGGACGTACTGCCGACGCGTGCTTGCGCCGTTCCTTGCCGGTCCGATAGCGATCAGCGTTGCGCTGGTCGCACTATTGGCAACAGCAGACGTAACCACCGTGCTGCTGCTTCAGCCGCCAGGACAGAGTTCGTTTCCGGTCGCTCTGTTCACGGTAATGGCGAACGCGCCGGAGTCGATGGTTGGGAGTCTAGCCCTGGCGTATGTCATGATTGCCTGCATCGCGATTGCGGCTGTACTCTTAGTGAACATCCTGGTAAAACCTCTCGCCTTGGCGCGCGGGTCCGTGAGTGCGACATGACAGCACCACTTGTCGAGTTGAAGAATGTCACGATGCGGTACGGACAGGTGGAAGTTTTTCGGGACTTCAATCTGCAGATCGCAGATGGTTGCCACTTTGCGCTTCTTGGTCCCTCGGGTTGCGGGAAGTCCACGCTGCTCCGGTTGTTCGCGGGCCTGCAACCGCCGGCCGTTGGTGAGGTTTGGGTGGATGGATCGCCGGCTTCGGTTGCCGGGGAAATCCGGCTCGCGCCACACAAACGCCGGTTCACAATGGTGTTTCAGGACCTGGCGCTGTGGCCGAACCTGACCGTCCTGCAGAACGTCGAGTTAGGGCTCGCCGGCGCCGGGCTGGACCGGCGGGAACGGAGGGAGCGTGCGCTTTCCGCCCTGCGGGCATGCCGCATCGAGGAGCTGGGCAGCCGCCGGCCGGGCGAGCTTTCGGGCGGACAGCAGCAGCGGGCCGCACTGGCGCGGGCGTTAGCGCCGCAGCCACGGGCGCTGCTGCTGGACGAGCCGTTCTCGGGACTCGATATCGCCATCAAGGTTCACCTGTACGCCGAGATCACGCGCTTGTGCCGGGAGTTTGGCGTGACCGTGATCCTGGTGTCTCACGATCCCATGGAGGCGACGGCTTTGTGCTCTCACGGCGCCGTCATTGAGCACGGCGGCGTCCGCGAAGAGGGCCGGATTCGGGACTTGCTGCGGGCGCCGGTGTCCGAGACGCTGAGGGCCTTTGTGGACCAACTCCCGCAGGCATCAGGAGGGAACCACTGACGACTCACTTTCTTGCTCGAACAACCATCGCGCTGGCAATCGGTTTCCTGCATGTCGCGCCGGTCGCTGCCCAGGACAGCGACCGGTGTTTCTTCCTCTGCCGACCCGAGCTGAAAATCGAACCTACGGTGACGGTGGAGAACTTGTTCAGCCGCCATCGCGTCGCCGAATTGGACTCGGAAGGGCAGGTGGTTTCCGTCACGCGGGCCACGCGGGAGAAGGTGTTCGAGGTGATTGCCGCGCTGGATGTCCCGACCGAGATCCCCAGGGTCGGCTTCACCTTCGAGGCGATCTTTGTCCCGTTTGCCAAAGGGTCGCAGAATCCATTCACAGGCATGACCGCGCAAGATCTTGGCAGACGGTCCATCCGGGACAATCCACCGGAGGTCGAGATCGAGCTCAACCTGGAGTGGCTGCGCACCGAGGACACCAAGGGCTGGGTGGGGAGCCACTTCGACATCGTGGACAAGATCAGTCCCGCGGAGCGGCCCGGAGACACCGGCGCGTATACCCACAAGCTGAACTTCGAGCTCGACACCGCCGTGTCGGTCTTCAACTGGCTGCCCCAGGGCAACTGGCTGCGCAATATCGAAGTGGAAGGTTCGCTGGACTACGTCGCCACGGGCCTGCCGCGCGCGGGCGACCGCTTCGGCAATGAAGTCTTCCTTGACAACGCAAGCGGCTGGTCGTTTTCACTCGTCTTCGTTATCCCACTGGCGCCGCTGAGCCCATAGGAGATCTCGGAGATCGGCGTCTACTGTCTCGTCCGGAGATGCTTGACATGTAGCACCAGCACGATACCGTTCCGGGCCGCCCCCACGCGCATCTATCTCGGACGGGCGATCTGCGGCAGCCTACCCCTGGTGCCTTTTCAGGGAATCTTCAGGCGCGGAGTGTACAGTTAAATCAAGAATTCTGGGTATGGCTACATCGCCGTCGCTGACCGAGTTTACGTTGTACTTTCTGCGGCTTGGAGCGATCGGATTCGGCGGGCCAATCGCTCTGGCGGGCTATATGCAACGAGACCTGGTAGAGACCAGGCAGTGGATCTCATCAGAGGAGTACAAGGAAGGTCTGGCCTTGGCGCAGCTGGCGCCTGGGCCGCTTGCCGCGCAATTGGCGATCTACCTCGGCTGGGTGCGCGGCGGTGTCCTCGGAGCCACGCTCGTCGGTGTGGCCTTCGTAGTTCCATCGTTTCTTATGGTTTTGGCCCTCGCCGTGATGTATCTTCGGCTGGGCGGGCTCCCCTGGATGCAGGGCATGTTCTATGGCATCGGAGCGGCGGTGATCGCGATCATAGGGCGAAGCGCGTACAAACTCGCCAAATCCACTCTTTCGAAGGACTGGCTCCTCTGGGCGATCTTCGCGGTGTCCGCCGCCTCCACGGCATGGACGGAGTCCGAAATCATCTGGCTATTCGTGCTTTCCGGCATCATTGCGCTCGGCGTGCGGCAAGTGTCGCTTCACCGCCGTAGTGTCGCTGCTGTCCTACCCGTTTGGTTCATCTCCGGACTCCACGGGCCCGCCGGCGGCACAACGCTGGCTGCTCTGTTCTGGTATTTCGCAGAAGCTGGTGCGTTTGTATTTGGAAGCGGCCTGGCCATCGTTCCGTTCCTCTACGGCGGAGTCGTCCGCGACTTCCAGTGGCTGACTGAGAGGCAGTTCCTCGACGCGGTGGCCGTCGCCATGATCACCCCAGGCCCGGTGGTGATCACCGTGGCTTTCATCGGCCACCTGGTGGGGGGACCGCTCGGCGCCACGCTGGCGGCGCTCGGGGTCTTTCTGCCGTGCTACCTGCTGGTTGTGATTCCCGCCCCATACTTTCGTCGCTTTGCAGGCAATCCTCGTTTGAAGGCGTTCGTTGACGGTGTCACGGCAGCCGCCACGGGCGCGATCGCGGGAGCCGCCTTCGTGCTCGGCAAGCGGGCGATTGTCGATCTGCCGACCGCACTCATCGCCGCGGCTACATTGGTAGTCCTGCTCAAGATCAAACGGTTACCTGAACCCCTCGTTATCCTCCTGGCCGGAGGCGTCGGACTGGTACTTCGCGGGTAGGGGCCGTTTCAGAAGGATTTCAGGTTCCTGAGCGATAATCGCAGCATGACTGGGACACCAACCTTTTCTGCACTGGGGCTCGCGTTGCTTCTCGCAACGCCGGGCTTGTCGGCAATCTCGGAGGCTCAGAGGAACACGATCGATCGGGTGACTGGCGTCCAGGGCGCCTACACGGCCGGCGAGGATGTCTATCGCGTTACCTTCCCGCGCACTGATGTCAAGGTCTCAGTGGAAGGACGCTCCATGCACCCCTTCCTTGGCCTTACCTCGTGGGCGGCGTTCACATCGCACTCGCAGAATGAGCTGATGGTCATGGGCGATCTCGTGCTATTCGAGGACGAGGTGAATCCAGTGATGTCAGCCGCTCTGGACAACGGCCTCGAGGTGACCGCCCTCCACAATCACTTCTTCTTCGACTCGCCGCGCGTGATGTTCATGCACATCGGAGGCAGTGGCGCGGCGGAACAGCTCGCGACGGCGGTTGCACAGGCAATGGACCAAGTCAAGGAGATTCGGAAAATGAATTCGGAGCCCGCCGCCAAGTTTCCCGGCCCCGCGGCTCCGGAAACGAATTCCATCACTGCCTCAACCATCGACCGCATCCTGGGAGTCGAGGGTCAAGCGGATGCGGGTATGTACAAGGTTGCGATCGGTCGTGAGGCCACGATGCATGGCAAGACAGTTGGCAACCAGATGGGTGTCAATACCTGGGCGGCGTTTGCTGGTACGGATGCCGCGGCGTTCGTGGACGGAGACTTTGCGATGGTGGAGTCCGAGCTACAGCCTGTCCTGAAGGCGCTTCGGAAGGCGGGCATCAACATTGTGGCTATTCACAACCACATGACCCATGAAGAACCTCAGTACGTCTTTCTGCACTACTGGGGCAAGGGTCCGGCCGCGACTTTGGCGAATGGATTGAAATCCGCTCTCGACGCGCAAGGCCGATAGGAGATCAGGTGAGGCTATGCGGTGGGTCACTCGCGAAAAAGTGAGAGTCGATCGAGTTGCCTGTCCATGGCTGATCCGGCGTTTCATCGACCCTGAGGCCGAGTTCGTGTTTCTGCCGCACGATACCGACTGGAGCAACGTGGAGGGTATGGTTTTCGACACTCCCGGGGCGGAGCTGGGACACCACGGAGAGAGCGTCTCATTCGATGCCATCCTTGACAAGTACGAATTGAACGACCCGGCACTACGCCTTCTCGCCGATATAGTACGAGCCGCCGATTCACGCCCGAGCAATCCGCACCCGGCGGGAGAGGGGCTGCGCTGGATCGCGCACGGATTCTCGGCTCTGGGCCTCTCGGATCATGAAATCCTCGATCGCGAGTTCATTGTGTACGATGCGCTCCTTGCGGAGTGCCGGAAACGATAGCGTCAGTTCGCCTGACGATCATGATCGTGGATCGGGAGGCTCAACGCGGGCTAGCGCGAGAAGGAACGCCCCGCTGGAAGGTCTCCAAGGATTGCAGTCGCTTAGAAGACGCCGCCTTCGAGCGCGAACTGGCCTATCCGTCGAGACCGGCGAGAGTTGGTTTGATATCGATGAGCCGAATGATTTCGGCAGGATCTTGAACGGAGTCACAGTGGGCCGCCATACCGCCTCGTGGCTGCCGTCATGAAAAGCAGGTATGGACATCAGTTCCCGAATCCAGAACGGTTCCGTCAGGAAGTCTTTGGCAACCAGTCCCTGTCACTCGGGCGTCCGGCGCCGCCTGCGGTGGCGCTGAAGCGCGGCATCGTGCAGCCGCTCGGACAAATAGAACCCGCCGTGCCTCCAGGTCCGCCGCAATGTCTTCCGGAAGTTCGGAATGAGGCCCACAGCGTCTGCGCTTTCGAGCACGTCTGGTGTACCGGTCAAGTCGATCACCGAACGCCCGGCAGAGTCGAACTGGGGTCGCGGTCTCTATTTTGCATATCAGTTGCGGAGAACCGAAAGGCGAAGTCTGCACACAATCTCGCTTGTCAACCGTTCACACCCATTTTCAAGCTCCAAGATGGAGAGCGTCTTGACAAGGCATCCCGAGCGGGCAATACTGTTGTAGATGAAACTCACTGTCATCTAAGGTTGGCCGCCTCCGACGCTTCGCGGACGAGGAGCCAGAGCCGAGGATTGTTCCGAGGGAATTTTGAGCAGGACGGGGACCCGCCGGATGGCACCCGGCGGACCCCCTTGGGCGCTTTGACACTGCTGTTACCCGCGCCGGTTGGCAGTATAGCATGCGTTGCGCCGGCGGTCCCTTCTCTATACCCTCACCGGCCCGGAGTTGGCACTGAGGGAAGGAGAACGCACTAATGAAACATCGACTGACCAGCGCGCGCGGATCCGTTTCGATCGCCGCAGTTGTATTGGTCTTGACCCTGGTGACGAGTGGAGGTTTGACAGCACAGGAAACGCCCAGGGACGAGACGTCAGATCAACAGGACATCTCGGAGTTGTCCCGGCAGGTGGAGATTCTGGCCGAAGAGGTGGAGCGGTTGCGCAGCAGCGAACCCGAGATCGTGGTTACGGACGACCAAGCCCGTCAGTTGGGCTTGGGATCGTCGGCTGCGTCGGTATACCGGCGCAGCGAAGGCGTATCGATCGCAGGCTACGGAGAGATGCTCTTCGAAGCCTATGACGGAGAGAATCAGTCGGGCGCACCCGTCGGCACTGGCAACCGGCTCGACTTCTTGAGAGCCATCATCTACTTTGGCTACCGCTTCAATGACAAGTTCCTGTTCAACTCGGAGATCGAGTTGGAACATTCCAATGAAATCAGCGTGGAGTTCGCCTACATTGACTGGATCGCCCGTCCAGAACTCGCTGTGCGTGGCGGGATGCTGCTGGTACCGATGGGCCTAACCAACGAATTCCACGAGCCGACCGCATTCTTGAGCGCCCGGCGGTCGAGAACCGAGACCAACCTGATCCCCACGACCTGGCGGGAAAACGGCGCCGGAATCGTCGGCTCGGCCGGCATATTGAGCTATCGTGCCTACGTGGTGAACGGGCTGCGCGCTACCGGTTTCACGGCTGACGGGTTGCGCGGCGGACGGCAGAAGGGCGCTCGGGCTTTAGCCACCGATATGGCCTTCGTCGGGCGGGCTGACGTAGCACCCATGCCGGGCGTTTTTGTGGGCGCCTCACTCTACGTTGGCGATTCCAGCCAGGGTGAAATCACCAACGCGGCGGGCAACGAGTTCTCCGTGAAGACGACCATCGGCGAGGCGCACGCCCAAGCACAGATCCGCGGTATCGACTTCCGCGCCTTGTATGCCCGGTCGAGCCTCACGAACGCCGCCGAGCTCAGCCTGGCAAAGGGATTGACCGGCGCCGATGGAGTTGGTGAGGCGCAGCAGGGCGGATACGTGCAAATCGGTTACAACATCTTTTCGCAAGTTCGCGAGGGAATCGAGTTGACGCCGTTTTACCGGTTTGAAAAGCTGGACACACAGGCGCGGGTGGCGCCGGGTTTCATCAAGGATCCGGCGCGGGACCGCACTTATCACGTGTTCGGCGTATCCTTTAAACCGATCCCGAACGTGGCGATCAAAGCCGATTACGAAGTGACGCGAAACGCGGCCAACACTGGGGTGAATCAGTTCGGGCTCGCTCTCGGTTACAGTTTCTAAATCACGATGAAGACGGCCGGGATCATTTCGCGGAACAGAGCCTGTCTAGGCGGGATGATCCTGGCTGTTGGACTCTTTTTACTCGTGCCGGCCCGCGGTCAGATCCAGAGGGCCGAGGCGCTGGCGCAAACGTTCCTGGACGCGAGGATCGAGAGTGAACGGATCTTCTTGACCGAGGCGGAGCGTACGCGGGCTGAACAGCTCTCAGGCGTGAATGTCCCCTCGCTGCTGATTGCACGCTATGTGGCGCGAAAGGATGGGGAGGTAGTGGGGTGGGCCTATGTCGACACGCACGTGGTTCGTACCAAGAATGAGAGCCTGCTGATCGCGCTCAATCCTGACCGGAGCGTGCGCCGTATCGAGGTGACGGCATTTCTGGAACCGCCCGAGTACAAGGCTTCCGGTGCCTGGTACAGCCAGTTTGACGGCCGTCGACTGAGTGACGACCTGAACCTTCAACGGGCGATCCGGCCGATTGCCGGGGCCAGCCTGACCGGGATAGCAACGACGCAAGCGGTGCGGCGGGTGTTGGCGATCGATCGAATCCTATCGGAGAGGAACTGAGGGATTGCTCGACAAATGAGACCGTGGGAGACATGGCTGACACACATCTCGACGATACTCGTCGCGGTGAGCGGGATCGCCTATCTGTGGATGAAGTACGCCCTAGTCAACGATGACCCGTTCAGCGTCGTCAATCATCCCTGGCAGCCAGCGATGCTCAGCTTGCACGTAGCAGCCGCGCCGGTGCTGGTGTTCGCCGCCGGTCTGATAACGAACTCCCACATTCGGAAAAAATTGGAGGTGGGGAAACGCGAAGGCCGGCGCAGCGGCTTGCTGTCGATCATCACCTTGCCGTTGATGATCGCTTCCGGCTACGCGCTTCAGATCATTACCTCTCGGTTGTTATCAGACATCTCCCTGGCCACTCACATCATTTCGTCGTCGGTTTTCGTTATCGCCTACGCGGCCCACCAGATCGCCGGTCTTCGCTCCAAGGCTGTTGCACGGGCCACCAATGCGGGTGGATTCCGGCGCGACAGTGGACGGTTCGCCGCGTGAGAAGACTCGCGATTTGGCTGTCGTCGGCACTGGCGTGTGTCACAGTTCCGACCTCCATCGCGCAGACGCCCCTGGTTCGCCAGGTCCACTTGATGGGAACTACAGTGACTCTGGAAACCTTCGCGGCCAAGCGTACTGAAGGCCTCCAGCAGTTGGAGGAATTGGTCCGGACACTGGAAGGTGTCCAAACCCTTGTCAGTACGTGGGAGCCTGGTAGCGAGCTCAGCCGCCTAAACCGTCAGCCGATCGGGGTCCCTCTCGAACTGGATAGATCGATATGCGATCTGCTCGCCGAACTGCGGCATTGGAGCCACCTGACAGATGGAACGTTCGACCCTGCCGTAGGCCGCCTCATCGACGCCTGGGGGCTGCAAACGAAGCCCCGCCTGGCTGCCGACGCTGACATCCGGAACGCCTTGCAGCGCTCCGGGATGAGCCTGTTGACCGTCTATCCCGGCTCGGATGGCTGCCGTGCGGCACGCACCGGGGACATTCGCATCGACACCGGCGCCTTCGGCAAGGGGGTGGGGCTCCGAAGGGCGCTTCGCAATAGTCGGCTGTCCGGGTACCCGTGGATGATCAATGGCGGCGGACAAGTGGCAGTTCACGGATCACCGCCCGCCAAGGAGGCGTGGGAGGTATCGATCGCCCATCCTGCGGACCGGTCGCAACCGGTGCTGACCTTGAATATGAAGTCGGGGTCTCTGGCGACCAGTGGTGGCTCGGAGAGTGACGTCACAGTGCACACGGTCGGTGGAAACGGCGCGCGAATCGGCCATATCGTGGACCCGCGCACCGGTCGGCCCGTTCTGTCAGAGACTTCGGTAAGCGTCTGGCACAGCGACCCGTTGACTGCCGATATCCTCTCGACAGCACTGTACATAATGGGAGTCGAACGCGCCCTGCGGTTCGCCAACCGCCATAGTCTCGCGGTCTGCTTACTGACCCCCGACGGCGACAGGGTGATAGTGCAGGCGAGTGATGCGTTCACGGCGGCCTTCCTCCCGGACACCAGCCGCCCAGCAAACCCCGTTTTGAGCCCGTCGCCGGATCTGTAGGCACGTCCAAGGCAGGTTCTGTTCCGTCGGAGTCCGGCTCTCATTGACAGCAGCCCAGGCTGGGATTATACTCAAGTAATTGCTTAATTAATTTAATATGCTGAGTGGAAGACAGTTCAAGACGGCGATCTACGAGGAGCTCTCTCGAATCGGCAAGGCTGTGGCAAGTCCTTCCCGATTGGAACTGTTGGACTTGCTTTGCCAGGGACCGCGGACGGTGGAAGAGCTTGCCCGTGAAGCGGGGCTCAGCGTCGCCAATGCCTCGCAACACTTACGGACGCTACGCACGGCGCGCTTGGTTGAGGCGGACAAGAATGGCCTCTATGTGACCTATCGCCTCGCGGATCAACAGGTCTGTGCTTTCTTCCTGGCCCTCCGCACCCTCGCAGAGAACCGGTTGGCCGAAATCGAGCAGATCGTGCGCCAGTTTATGGAAGGCCGCGAGCCGATGGAGCCACTGGAAAAGGAGCCGCTTCTGGAGCGGGTCCGGCAAGGCGCGGTGACGGTGCTGGATGTGCGTCCGAGAGACGAGTACATTGCGGGACACATCCCGGGCGCCATCTCGGTTCCGCTCAAGAAACTCGAGCAACATCTTGCGGACCTGCCGACGGACCGGGAGATCGTGGCTTATTGCCGCGGCCCGTATTGTGTTCTGGCGGTGCAAGCGGTGGAGGCTCTCCGGGCCAGGGGATTCCGGGCGGTTCGTTTGGAAGACGGAGTCCCGGACTGGCGCCGGCGGGGATTCCCGGTGGCGAGCGGAGAGGATCGAGATGAACATCAAGGGATCAAATCCGCTTGAGAAACTGACACGTATCGCCCTCGATCACCCGCGTAAGGTGATTGCCTTTGCGATCATCTTGACCGCGGCCTTCGCTTTCCAGTTTCGCAGTATCAGCATCGACACCGACCCCGAGAACATGCTCGAGCCGGATCAGTCCGAGCGTGTATTCTACAACAGCGTGAAGCGAGATTTCGGGGTTCACGATCTCATCGTGGTCGGACTGGTCGATCAGCAAGGCATCTTTCGTCCCGATTCGCTGCAACGGATCTCGCGCGCCACGGCCGAAATCCTCAAGATTCCCGGAGTCATCATCCCGGACGTCGTGAGCCTGACCACCACAGACAACATCACCTCGGCAGGCGGCCTGCTGGACATTCATCCCGTCATGGGCGAGGTGCCCCAGAACCCGGCTGAATCGTCGAGGCTACGAGCGGAGATGGCCGAAAACCCTTTCCTCCATGAGAAGCTTGCTTCCACTGACGGCACAGGTGTCGCCCTCTACATTCCGATTCGAGAAAAGAACCAGAGCTATCGGATTGCTCAGCAGATACAGTCAGTTCTGAAAGACCACCTGCTGCCTGGTCAGAGCTACCACCTGGCCGGCCTGCCGGTCGCCGAGGACACTTTCGGTCACCAGATGTTCCTTCAGATGGCCGTGACCGCGCCGCTCGCGTTCTGCTGCATTCTGCTCCTCGTGTTCCTGCTCTTTCGCAAATCCGCGTTTCTTCTGCCGATCGGCTTGGACGCGATGCTCGCTGTTATCTGGGCGATGGGCTTGCTGATCGGCACTGGACATACCGTGCACATCATGAGTTCGATGATCCCGGTCTTCCTGATGCCGATCGCAATCACGGACGACATTCACGTCCTGAGCGCCTTTTACGACCGGTATCGCGAAACAGGCGACAAGCGCCGGGCATTGCTGGAGGGAATGGTCCCACTCTATCGGCCAATGCTCTTTACGTCGCTGACCACAGCCGCCGGGTTTGCCTCCCTGGCGCTCACTGACATTCCGCCGGTTCGAGTTTTCGGGCTCTTCGTTGCCTTTGGGATCATCGCTGCCTGGCTGTTTTCGATGACGGTGGTTCCGGCAACGGTGAGCCTGATGAGCGAGGAGCGTCTCCGCAGGAGCCTCCTGCCTCCCCAGGGCGATAGCGCGCCGCTTCTTGACCGGTTGGTGAGATCAGTCGGACGATTCGCGTTCGCCCGCTACCGGCTGGTTCTGCTGCTTGGCATGGCGCTGCTGCTCTTGGGAGTTCTTGGCGTGCAGCGCATCCAGGTTAACGACAACCCGGTGAGGTGGTTCAAGGAAGCTCATCCAATCAGGCTGGCCGACTCGGTCGTGAATCGTCTGTTCGGGGGAACCTACATGGCCTACCTGGTGATCGAAGGTGAAAGGCCCGAGCAGATCAAGCAACCGGATGTCATGGCGTATATTGCACAGATCCAGACCCACCTGGAGCGGGATGAGCTCGTCGGCAAAACATCCTCGGTGGCGGACATCGTCAAGCGGATCAATCTGGTGCTTCATGATGGCGACCGGTCTTATCACGAGGTCCCCGAGCGGGCTGACGCCATCGGCCAGTTTCTATTCCTCTTCCAGTCTTCGGGTGATCCGGACGATCTGGACAACTTCATTGATTACGACGCCCAACGAGCCAATGTCTGGGTGCAGCTCAAGGGAGGCGACAACCAACAGATGAGCGCCATAGAACGGCGCCTCGACGAGTTTCTTGCTTTCAATCCCCCACCATCGGGACTGAAGTTCCGCTGGTCCGGCCTCACCTACATCAATAGAATCTGGCAGGATTTGATGGTCGTGGGCATGCTGAAGGCTGTTCTCGGCAGTTTTGTTGTGGTCTTCCTTTTGATGTTGCTGCAGTTCCGCTCACTTTGGATGGCTGCCTTGGCGATGCTGCCACTCTCGCTTGCGATCTTGCTCTCGTATGGCCTGATCGGCTGGGTCGGAAAAGACTACGACATGCCGATTGCGGTCTGCTCCTCGCTGGCGTTGGGCTTGGCAGTGGACTATGCGATTCACTTCCTTGACCGTTTCCGTAAGCACTATCGGCTGTCAGGAGACCTGGGCGAAACCAATGAATACATGTTCGGCGAGCCGGGCCGCGCCATCGGCCGCAATGCGGTTGTGATCTCGCTCGGTTTCCTGCCGCTAATGCTGTCCAGCCTCACGCCTTATGTCACCGTCGGGCTGTTCTTCGCCACATTGATGCTGTTCAGCACCATAGCAACGCTCCTGCTGCTCCCGGCGATTCTCCGGGCGGCGGGAAGACGAATCGCAGGGAGGGTAGGTGTATGAGTCGATCCAGAGAAAACACAGATTTGAGCCGTCCGTTGCGCAGTGTGATCTTCGCCACGTTGCCGCTGCTGGTCTTGCCGCAAGCGGCCAGCAGCGCGACCGCCGCCGAAGTGGTTGAGAAATCGCACCAGGCGTTCTACTACGCCGGTGCGGACATGAAAGCACGAGTGACCATGGAACTGATCGCAGCCAACGGTCGCAAGCGGACACGCGTTCTGACGATGCTTCGAAGAAACGAAACCGGCGGACGGGAACAGCGATACTTTATGTATTTCCATCAGCCGGGCGATGTGCGGGCGACGACCTTTCTGGTCTGGACCTACCCCGGAAAGGACGATGACCGCTGGGTCTTCATCCCCGCTGTCAACATGGTGCGGAGACTGGCCGCCAGCGATAGCCGCTCCAGTTTTGTCGGTTCTGATTTCAACTACGAAGACGTGTCCGGCCGGGATGTCGAGAGCGACACGCACACGTTGGTCCGAGAGGAAGAGCTGGATGGAGTGCCTTGCTACGTGATCCGAAGCGTCCCGAAGACATCCGCTGAATACGTACGAAAACTGGCCTGGATCGACAAATCCACGTTTCTGCCGAAGCGCGAGGAGTACTACGATTCGCAGAAGGAGTTGGCCCGCGTATTTACCGCTCACGTGGTCGAGGTGGTGGGGGGCTATCCAACGGTGGTGAAGAGAACGATGGAAGACGTCAAACGGGCGCACCGAACCGAGGTGACGTTTGAGCAGATCGAATACGAAATGGGACTGCCGGAAGGCATATTCACCCAGCGGTCTTTGCAGCAGCCGCCGCGCAAATGGATTCAGTGAATGCGAGCGAAGACCTGGATATCAACGCTGTCCGTCGTGCTTGCCCTCTGCTTTCCGCTGGAGGCACAGGCAAACAAAAATTTCCCCTTCGAGGTCCATGGCTTCGTGGTTGGCACGGCCGCGCTACGCACGACGGGAGAAAGGCCTCCTGGGGGAGTCGGAGGAGACTTTGTGTTGGGTGAGGCAAGGCTGCGTCTTGACGTAGCAGGTTCGACGAGTAGCGGCTCTGGCTTCCTGCAGTTCAAAGGCGATCTCTTCCATGACGCGGTGGAGAACCGGCTCGACGGGGAGATCCGTGAACTTTATGGCGGCTACACGGACGGGCCCGTGGACATTCGTGCTGGGCGCCAGATCATAACCTGGGGCGTAGGCGACCTCCTTTTTGTTAACGATGTGTTTCCAAAGGACTGGGAGTCGTTCTTTTCGGGCCGGCCGATGGAGTATCTCAAGCTTGGAGTGGACGGCGTGCGCCTGCAATACACTCCCTCGGCGGTGAGCATAGACGTCCTGGCGATACCGTTTTTCACGCCCGATTTGTTTCCTTCGCCAAGGCGCTTCGTGATCTTTGATCCGATGACGAACGTCGCTCCGCAAGGAACGTCGACGCCAGCGACGACAGCCGTGAACACCGAAGTCGCCCTCCGCGTTTCCCGACGCCTGGCTGGTTTCGACGTTGCCTTACATGGATATCGGGGCTTCTGGCGATCGCCGGTGGCACCGCTCGCCGATTTGCAGGCTACAGGTACCTCAATGCGATTCCATCCCCGTCTGAATGTTTACGGGGCCGCTGCCCAACGTTCCTTAGGGGCAGGCGTACTGAGCCTGGAAGGCGGCTATTACGCCTCTCGTGACGACTCAGCGGGAACCACGCCGCAAATTCCGAACTCACAGTGGCGCGCGCTCGCCGGCTACCAGTACCAGCCCTGGAAGGATTCGACGCTCGGCTTGCAGTTCTACTCGGAGATCATGGACGACTATCGCAATTATCGGAATACGTTGCCACTGGGTGTGCCAATTCAAGATCGGTTTTGGAGCGTCATCTCAATGCGCTTCACACAGTTTCTGCGCTACCAGACGTGGAAACTGTCGGTCTTCGTGGCCCACAGCCCGACCGCGAACGAATACTTTGTTCAACCAGAACTGCTTCGCCGTTTTACGGACAGGCTCAGCGTCCGTCTGGGAGCCAACGCTTTTGGCGGGGCTGGCGAAACATCGTTTTTCGGGCGGCTCCGGAGAAGCGACAACGTCTACGCAAGCGTGCGCTTCGATTTCTGAAGATCGGGAGGGGCTTATAGTCGTGACGAAAAAACGAATTGTCATCGTCGGTGGATCCTTTGGAGGAATCAATGCGGCTTACGCCCTGAGAAGGAAACTCGGCGAGCGAGTTGACATCACGGTGATCTCGCGAGACCGCGAGTTCACCTTCCTGCCGTCGCTTCCGTCGGTCATCCTGGGCTGGCGGGACCCGAAACAACTTCTCGTCCCGTTGGAGAAACCACTGGCCCGACGTGGAGTTCGGTTCATCCACGGAGAGGTACGGGAGTTGGATCCCGAAAAGGGAGAGATCCGCACAGGATCGAGCGCCATTCCCTACGACTACCTGGTTGTCGCCTCCGGAGCGGAGCTCGACTACAAAGCGGTTCCAGGACTGGGGCCGGAATCCGGCTATACGCAGTCCACATTCACGGTCGACGAGGCCATCGCGGCAAGGGACGCGCTCACCCGTATCTTGGCCGCGGACGGCGGCCGCTTGATCGTGGCAGCGGCGCCTGGAGCAAGCTGCATCGGGCCCGCGTACGAGATCGCGATGATGATCGACGCCGCGCTCAGGGGGCGGCGCAGGCGGCACCAGTTTTCCGTGCTCTTCCTCACGCCGGAACCATTCCTCGGTCATTTCGGGGTGGATGGGATTGGCATGTCTAAGCGGATGATCGAAGATGAATTTGCCGACCGGCACATCGCATCCGTCGTCAATGCGCGCATCTCCGAGATTCGTCCAGACCGCGTGGCCCTGGCTGACGGCTCGGAATATCCGTTCGACTTCGCGCTCGTCATCCCCTCGTTCCTCGGAAGCGAATACGTGCGCAACTTCGACGGACTGGCAAATCCGAAGGGGTTTGTCACGGTGACGCGAGAGCTGAGGAGTCTGAAGTACCCGAACATCTATGCCGCCGGAGTTGTGGTCGCGATTCCGCCGCCGTCGCCCACGCCGGTTCCCGTGGCCGTCCCCAAGACCGGGCACATGACGGAGCTGATGGCGCAAGCGGCGGCTCACAATATCGCCGCGGACATCGCCGGCGGAGCGCAAGTCGACGGGCTCTCGCTGCCGTCGACCTGCATTGCGGACGCGGGTGACACGGGATTTTATCTTTCCGCCGATCCCTTCCTGCCTCCGCGGAACAAAGTGGTCCATCGCCGAGGCAAGTGGGCCAGGTATCTGAAGATCGTGTTCGAGCACTACTACATTTCCAGGATTCGGCACGACTGGCCATCTCTTCATTTTGGCTGGTAGGAGCACACGAGGAACACAATCCCGCGGAGAGCGCTCACTCCTCACCGGCTGTGGTGTTAGCTTCACTGGAGGTGGGGCGATTCCTACGCCGGTCACGGCTTCCTCGCCTTGACCGTTAGGAACGCGGCGCCAAGCTGACCAAGTCGAGAGAGGACAGGTTCGAAAGGCCTGAGAATCTCGGCAAGGAATGCGACCGGAGGATAATACACGCAGCCTTGGGTTCCGTCGACAAGGAGTCCGGCTGACTCGGTTGCCCTCTGGAGTCCCCGCATGCTCCAGAACCGGGCGCTGCGCCACGTTCGCGATCCGAGCCATCCTCGAACCCTGCGGGACACCGACCAGCTGCTGTACTTCCCCAGTTCCCCGATTACAGGGGATCCGCCAGGGCGTAGAACGCGCGCCGCTTCCCGGATCGCAGAATCTGGATCACGGTGGAAGCACAATACCGTGACGGCGAGCACTACGTCGAAGGAGTTCGCCGCGAACGGAAGCGCGGCAATCGATGCCTGGCACCAACGTCCGTGCGACGGTTGAGCCGCCGCCCGGGTACGGGCGGCTCTCAGCATCGAGCGTGAAATGTCAATGCCGACGGCAAATGCTCCCTCCTGGGACACCCGAAGGGCATAGGTGCCATCGCCACAACCGATATCCAGAACCCGTCGGCCTGACAGACTGCCGCAAAGCCCCAGGATAGTTCGCTCCTCGATGGACTCGGTCAACGAGCCCAATCGTGCGCTGCGCCAGCGGCTGTAGTCTGCGGGGCCAATCACTTGTCTCTCCCTAGGCCCTCGCGGGGGCAACGCGGCGTAGATTTCACGCTAGACTGCTACCACTCTGTCTGAGTCGCGCACGATTTCGTAATGGTCTTTCAGAGTCGAGAGTGGGCAGATCTCCGATCCCTCGGAATTACGCAGCTTCAGGCACGTACCGCAAGCGAGAAACTCACCGCCTGCGTCCGCTACTTTCTGTGCCTGACCCTTCACGTCAAACGCGGAGTCCTTGATCTGGTCAATCTCCACTCCCTTGCCCGACAGGAAGATCCGCACCCGGTCGCCCTGTTGCAGGCTATACAGCGCCAGGCGCAGCACATTAAATACAGTTTCCGGTTCCGTTTGACTGATTATGATTCCTAGTTTCATAGCCTATACTCCTTAGATAGTGAAGTTCGCCCCTGCTCTCGTGTCATATGGAAGTGGGAATTCGGCGGCTACCTTGCCTCACCGACCGCGACCGGAAGGCCTCGCGCTTGCCAATCCGGCACGCCGTCCTCCAGTCGAAACGCCGTGAAACCGCGTTTCCGGAGCATCTCGATTGCTTCTACAGCGAGGACGCAGTAGGGGCCGCGACAGTAGGCAACGATCTCCCGGTCGTGTGGCAACTCCGACAGGCGGCGCTCCAGTTCATTCAGTGGGATGGAAAGAGCCTTTGGCAGGTGACCCGCTTCAAACTCTTCGGGTGGCCGCACGTCTAGCACGGTCACTTCACCGCCCCGCACTTTGGCCACCAGTTGTTCGCGGCTGACTGCGTCCATCCCTTGCCGACCTTCGAGGAACTGACTGGTGATGTCCCGGATCTCGGCCAGCCGCGTCTCAGCCAATAATCTCAGAGACCGGAAGAAGTCGCAAACGTGCTTGTCGGCCAGCCGGTAGGTCACGTACAGGCCGGTCCTTTCGGACTGCACCAGCCGAGCCTCGCGCAGGGCCTTCAGGTGCTGGGACGTGTTGGCCAGGCCCAGGCCCGCCTCCTTGGCAAGGACTTCAACGGTACGTGGACCTTGGCAGAGCAGGTCGAGCAGTTCCAACCGACTGGGATTCGAGATTGCCTTGCCGATGCGGGCGAACTGCTCGTAGATGGCGGTCTTGTAGCGACGATTGGGGCTTGCCATAGATCCTTCAGTATTTTATTATATAATGGATTAGCGGGATGCTTGCAGTCAATGACGCGTCGTATCTATCTCGATTTCAATGCGAGTACGCCGATTGCGCCAGAAGTCGCGGAACAGATGCAATCTGTTCTGACGGAGCCGTTCGGCAATCCTTCCAGTGGTCATTGGGCCGGCGCGCCGGCTCGAGAGACGGTGGAGAGGGCGAGAGCGCAGGTTGCCGCGCTGCTGGCATGTGACGCTGCTGAGATCGTCTTCACCAGCGGCGGCAGCGAGGCGAACAACCATGCGCTGAAAGGAACCTTCTACGCCAGCCCAACGCCTCAGCCGCACATCATCACAATCCGGATTGAACACCCGGCGATCCTGAGACCCTGCCGTTTCCTGGAGCGTCTGGGCGCCAGTGTTACCTATCTGCCCGTTGACGGCTCCGGCCGCCTCGATCCCGACGACGTGCGGCGGGCGATCACATCCAAGACCATCTTGATCTCAGTGATGCATGCCAACAACGAGGTGGGCACAATCCAGCCGCTCCTTGACATCTCCCGGATCGCCCGAGAGCACGAAGTGTTGTTTCACACGGACGCCGCTCAGACGGTGGGCAAGATCCCGGCGCGCGTCACTGAGATGGGTGTGGACCTGCTTTCCGTTGCCGGCCACAAGCTGTACGCGCCAAAGGGCGTCGGGGCGCTCTACATTCGGAAAGGCGTCCAACTTGAGCCGCTCGTTCACGGCGCCGGTCACGAGGCGGGACGCCGCGCGGGAACCGAGAACGTCCTTCTCGATGTGGGACTTGGGGCGGCCTGTGAGCTGGCTCAATCATGGGTGTCCGACTCCCGAATCCTGGAGTTGCGGGACCTGCTCTGGTCCCGGCTGGAGGAGCGCTTCGGAGACCGGGTTGTTCTGAACGGTCACCCTACCGAGCGCCTGCCCAACACCCTCAACATGAGCTTTATGGGAGCGTCGGCGACCGAGATTCTCGCGGAGTTGCCGGATCTCGCCGCGTCCACCGGTTCCGCCTGCCACTCGGGAGCCGTGGAGCCGTCACCGGTCTTGACGGCGATGGGTGTGCCGCCTGATCTTGCGCTGGGCGCGGTGCGGTTCAGCCTGGGCCGCACTACCACCGCGGAGGAGATCGAGGAGGTTGTGGATCAATTGAGCCGAGTTCTTGCACGGCCAGCACAGAGAAAGTAACCGCGATCATGCTGTACGCAATACTTGAAAACTGGCAACCGGTTCTCGCGCTGGCGGGGCTCGTGGCCTTCTGGTTGTGGGAGTCCTGGAATCCGTTCTTTGAGATGACGGGCCGGCTCAAACACGCGGTCCGGAACCTGAGCCTGGCAGGGATTAACGCGGCCCTGACGGTTCTCGCCTTTTCCGCCTTGACCGCCGCCGCTGCGGTCTGGACTGCCAATCACGATTTCGGTCTCCTACCGCAAATGGAAGCGCCGATCTGGGCCACGATCGGCGTCGGCATGATTGCCCTCGATCTGTGGACGTACCTTTGGCACCGCGCGAACCATCGCATCCCACTATTGTGGCGATTCCACCGGATGCACCACAGCGATGAGAACATGGACGTCACCACGGCCACACGATTCCACTTCGGTGAGATCGCGATCTCCACGGCGGTTCGGCTCGGCCCGGTCTTACTGCTCGGAATTCCAGCCGAAGCGATTCTCGCCTATGACATTGTGCTCCTCGTGGTCACTCAGTTCCATCACGCCAACATCGGGTTGCTGGATCGAATGGACCGGCGGCTGCGCTACATCATCGTGACTCCCAACATGCACCGGGTCCACCACTCGCAGGAGCGGCCTGAGACCGACTCGAACTACGCGAGCGTCCTCTCGCTTTGGGACCGTGTGTTTCGCACCTATCGCGAGCGTGCGGACTATCGAAGAATCCGCTACGGCCTCGCACAGATGGTGGGAGACCGTTACCAGACGTTTCGCGGGATGATGGGGACACCCTTCCGGAGATTGCCCGAAGAGGCAGACGGGTGATCTTGCGGACTCCGGCCGCGTGGAGCCTTGCCTGCACAATTCGCGATGCGTAAAAAGCTATGAGTCTGAAGCAGCAACTACTACCGTTATTCGATCACGACCTCAATGAACCTCCCGCCTTTACCCCCGAGGCGCTGATCGAGGCAGTGCGGAACCGACGCGGAAATGAGGCCAGACCCGTACCACGCGTTTGCGTGCTCGAATTCGATGGCGACCTGACCGACCAGCTCGTCCATAAGTCGATCGCTCACAAATACGATGAGTGGGCCTGTTTCCACACGGAGATGTTCGCGGTGAATGTGGACGGCGCTCTCTGCGGCGTCATCCCGCGAACCATCGGCGGGCCTTATTCCGTTCTGATCGCCGAGCAACTGATCGCCACCGGCGCCCAGGTGGTGATCGGCCTCACCTCGGCCGGACGAGTTTCCCGGACCATCCCGCTTCCCAGCCTCGTGGTCGCCACCAGCGCCCTGCGGGACGAGGGGACCTCTTACCACTATCTGCCCCCATCGGCGACCGTCGAGGCGCCAGTGGAGATTGCCGCAATACTGGCGAAAGAAGTAGCGGCTGTCGGACTACCTGTCTCCACTGGGCTGGTCTGGACCACGGATGCGCCCTACCGTGAAACCCTGAGCCAGTTGGAGAGACACGCACAAGCGGGGGCACTGGCTGTCGAGATGCAGGCTGCCTCCCTGTTCGCCTTCGCCGCCGCGCGCAATGCCACTGTCGGCATCATCGCCCACGTCACGAACGCTGTGGACCACGATGGCGAAGCCTTCGACAAAGGAGCGGAAGTCGACGAGGAAGTGCTGTTTCGTGCCATCTGTCGCGCCGGGCTCCTCGCCGTGCGACGCGAAAGGCTCCCGTGAGGCCGGAGACTGTAGATCACCATCTTGCTACAATTTGCCGACTGGGTTGTCCGGATGGCGTGTCGGAGAACCGTGGCTGACCACCGCATCACGCCGCGGCGGTGGGTATTCTGTACGCGGCCAGGCCCATCGCCGCAGCCGCTGCGAATACGGCCCCTGCAAAGAAAGTTGCTTCCGGGCCGAGGGAGTTCCACAAGGCACCCGCAATCACGCTGGCGAGTAGTACAGATACTCCCGTAACAAGATTGAATGCGCCGAACGCCGTGCCTCGCAGCTCCGTCGGAGCGATGTCCGCCACCAGCCTGGAGAACAAGCCTTGCGTGAGCGCCATGTGCAGTCCCCAGAGAGCCGCGCCGGCAAGAACCGTTCCGACCGAGGACGCAGTTGCCAGAACAAGATCCGAGGCGATCAAGACGATGAGCCCGAGGAGAAGGAGTGTTCGACGGCTGTGTTTGTCAGAAGCACTGCCGGCGGGGTAGGCTGCGATTGCGTAGACCGCGTTCATAACGATCATTACGATCGGCACGAAGGTGATGCTGATCCCAACGTGCTGAGCTCGCAAAACGAGGAAGGCCTCACTGAAGCGCGACAGGCTGACCATGGCAGCGAGCGTCACAACCAGCCAGTAACCCGGCCCAAGACGCCGGGCGTCGCGCGCACTGATAGGGGTGCGCCGGGCTGATTCGGGTCCGATGTTTGGCTCTGGCACCGCCGTTACGAGCACAGCCACGGCGACCAAGGCGGACACCACACCCACCCAGAATACCCCCCGGATGTCGTTGTTCAGTAACGCCATGAAGGCGATGGCAAGCACCGGACCCAAGAAAGCGCCCACGGAGTCGAGTGCTTGGCGAAGACCGTAGGCAGCTCCGCGCAGATCCGCTGGCGCCAGATCGGCCATCAGGGCGTCCCGTGGCGCGCCACGGACACCTTTGCCCATACGGTCAAAGAATCGTGCCGCGGCGATCCATCCGATTGAGGAGGCCAGCGGGAACATGGGCTTGGTCAGGGCACTGAGCCCATAGCCGAAAACCACCAGCGATTTCCGCTTGCTCCAGTAGTCGCTGAGAACTCCCGAGAGCACCTTCGTCACTGATGCGGTAGCCTCGGCAATCCCTTCGA
Source organism: Bryobacteraceae bacterium (assembly GCA_026129905.1). GTDB lineage: Bacteria > Acidobacteriota > Terriglobia > Bryobacterales > Bryobacteraceae > JAHCHE01. Next base: position 205,033 of record JAHCHE010000012.1, read on the forward strand.
TCACGCCGATCGTCAATATGCTTGCCCCAAGCACCGACGACATGAAGATAGGCAGGAGGCTGTGAACCAACTCGGAAGAGATGTCCATGAACAGCGAAGTCAGCCCGAGCGCCCAAATGCTCGGTGAAAGCCTGCGGAGAGCGACCAGCCAGCTCCGTGTCATTCCTCTCTCGGACGGGTCCATGCCGATCATCTCCGAAGAGCACCTGCAATCCATCCAAGACAGCAATGCTTTCCACAGACCGCAGGGACGCCTGTATTGTGTTCATAGCTTATCAGCCGCCAACCTGTACAGTCGGGGGCTCCTCCGACTCTTACCCGGATCTTGGGATGCTGTCGGTTCTGGTGCCTCGTCACGTCCGGTCCGAGGCCATCAGGAGGGACGCATGAAATGCCGCGAGGCAAGGAAGTCGCCCGTAGCCACCGGCCTCAGGCGATGCCGGGCCCAGAAACGTGCTCACCGCCCGACAGTGAGTTGCAGACCATGGATTCTCAAAGCCTCCTGCAACTCTGGATCGGCTGTGTCGATTTCTTCGGTCTCCTTCGGCTGAACAAGAAACGGTTCGAACAGCGCCCAATTCTCAACTTCGTGGCCGTACCTCGACCTGTAGTGGACGCCGTCGAAGCCGGCCTCGAAGGCGATGCGGGCCGCTCGTTGCGTCAGGCGTCTGGGTGCTGACAGGTGCAATGTGGCGGCATCGAGGTCTTCGACACCGAGCGCACGGAGATCGGAGACGAGGCTGGTTCGGAGATGACCGACCCAAGAGCTGGCGTAGAGATCCGCATAACGGCCGTTAGTCGTAGCCGGTCCCATTACGCGTTTCTCCAGCCATTCGGACGGCACAGTGGCGAGGGGGAAGAAGTCGTCATCCCCGTCTATCTCGCGAAGCTCCTCCAGGAGACTCAGATCCAGGCGGAAGCGCGCCAGTGTTTCCAGAAAGCAGCCGAGTCTCCGTGACGATGCGTAAAGGACCCGGAAAAAGCCTTGGGGATCATCGAAACGGTTCCCGAAGGTGCCATCGGGACCGGCGAGTGCCCAGTCCAGCGGCTGCCAGGGATCAGGACGTCTGCCGAGACGGTAGATGGCCGAAGGCGCGGTCACAAAGGGTAGGTGCAGCGCTCACCCTCCCGCCACGAACGACCGGGCCGCGCGCAGTATCTCGGGGCCCACGATCTCGAGGTCTTCCTCACGGATCAAACGGATCGGTACACGGTCGTCCAGCTCGGGGTTCAGCCCGGTAAACCAAGCCTGAACGACTCGCTTGTCATCGTGTTCGCGTAAGGTCTTGGCCACCTGAAACGCAAATCGCAGGCGCACGTCGGCGTCCTTGTACGCATCGCCGCCTTCCATCCACCGATCGACGGCGCGGACATCTTTCACGCCGCCAATGTAGGCGATCAGCTTCTTGCCAAGGATATCCACGAGCTGGCGGATCAGGTCGGAGAAGACCGTGGTCGTCGCCTCCCGATGTGCCTTCAGTTCTGGACGCGCTGGAGTCTCGAGCATTCGTGCCGCCCTCATCCAAAGGATATCAGAATCCCGGTCAAATACCAATATAATCCCAGGATAATCGCACGACTGGTCAGTCTACAATCTAAGAAGCGCCACACGGAGGGGACTGCTGGCATGTCGGCTCTGGGAACCACGCGAGTCGTCGAGCCCTCACTCCCAGGTCCGAGTTGAAGGGTGAAGTGGTGGTTGTTCGATCCAGATCGCTGCTGCATGTCGGCCTCGCGAGAGCGGCTCTGGGCCTGCTCGCCTTTTGGCCCGTGGCACACGCGGCCGAGCCAGACAGGCTCCTGGAGAAGGCCGACCGGCTGGCGTGGCTCAAGAATTGGCCGGAAGCGGGTCCGCTCTACGCGCAAGCCGAACTGCTCTACGAGGACGAGGGCGACGTCAGAAATGCCCTCTACGCAAAAATCGGGCGCCTGCGATCTCAGGTCGGCTCCATGTCATATTTGGAAGCGTCGGACTACCTGGGCGGCCTCCTCGAGTCTCCGGTCGTTCGGGGTGACCCCGAGTTGAGGCTCCATTGCCTGACTGCGAAGGCCGAGTTCGACATCACTTCAAGGCCTCCTCCTGAGTCACGGCCGCTCTGGGAGGAGGTGCGAGAACTGGCTGGCCAGCTCGGCGACGAAAGCTGGGAGGCGCGCGCGTCGGGGGAACTGGGGATCATCTCCTTCCTTGAAGGTGACAGCGCCTCTGCCCTCACGCTGGTTGGAGAAGCGCTGAAGTCGGCCATGGCTACCGGCGACATCGGCTCCCAGATCCGATATCTGGGGCTCATCGGCCGCGCATTGGCGCAATTCGGGCGACACGACACCGCGCTCGAATATTTCAAACGCGCGATTCTGCTGGCCGAAAGCACGCCCGGCGCCGGCTACCCATACATTGCGATCATCGGGCGCGGAGAAGCGCTCATGGCGCTGAGCAAGCTGTCTGAGGCGCGGAAAGTCTTTGAAAGCGCCTTGGAGAAGGCTAGTGCGTCGCGGGCGCTTGGCTACGAGGTCGAGTTGCTCACCCACTTGGGAACGCTGCACGCGGCGAACGGCAATCGGCAACTGGGAATCGAGTACCTGGAGAAAGCCTCGAACTCGGCCGTGGAGGGACAGTTGGACAGGCTGACTGCCCGCGCCATGCTGGAACTCGCGAAGCTGTACCGCGAGAGCGGAGACGTCGAGAAAGCTGAGGTGTATGCCGCCATCGGCGCGCAAGCCCGACTGGCCATTGGGGAGGTGTACACCCATGCCGCGGACCTGGCAGTCCAAGCAGACTTGAAAACGGCGGAAGGGGATTTCGACGAGGCCGACGCCTTGTACGCTCGCGCAACGGATATTGTCGACGGGATGCTGGTGAACGTACCCACGCTGGATGCACGCAGTTCGCTGGTGGCGGCGAAGAGCGACATCTATGTGAAGCACTTCACTCTGGCCATCGAGAAGCTCGAAGACTTGCAGAAGGCGTTTCATATCGTGGAGCAGGCCAGGGGCCGGTCGGCGGCGGACGGACTACGGGCACGCCCGTTTGAGCTGACTGGCGAACCTGGCGAGCGGAGCCCGGCGGACGCGAAGATCGCCAGGCTCCAGATGGACTTGCGACGAAGCGAGGATCCCAGCCAGCGGGCAGCGCTGCTGGACCAAATCTTCGAGGTTGAGCAGGAGTTGAAGCTCGAAGGCGTCGCGGTGATGAGCGGTGGTGTTCCAGTCGAGCTGCACGAGCTGCAGCGGGTTTTGGGAGAAGACGAGCTCGTCCTTGAGTACGTTCTGAGCGAGCCTGTTTCGTTCTGTCTGATGATTGACCGCGATGACGTCGGCGTAGTGAGGCTGAACGGCCGCCGGCAAATAGAGGAGAAGGTCGAGCAGTACCTCTCAGCAGTTCGGTCGATGAAAGTCAACCGGTCGCTGGCCGGAGATGTGTTCCGCGATCTGCTGGCGCCGGTGAACTCGCGCCTGGCGGAGAAGTCAAAGCTGATTGTCGTTCCTGACGGGAAGCTCCACTGGCTTCCATTCGGGAGCCTTGTGCGACCAGACGGGGAGTACCTCGTACAGTCGCACGTGATCACGGCGGCTCCATCGGGTACGGTGTTGCACTTGCTGCGCACCTCCCAGCGCGACGGGGAGACGACGCTACCGCTGTTGGCCGTGGGCAACGTCCAGTACGGCTCCGACCGAATCGCACAGACGCGCGGTCTCTATGACGTTGAGGGAGAGAGATTCGGAGCACTGCCATCGACGCTGAAGGAAGTCAGCGAAGCTGCCACGATCGCTGGAGCGAAGAGCGTGCTGCTCGTTGGCGGGCGTGCCACCGAGGCTTCCTTCAAGGCCCAGCCGTTGTCCAGCTTCCGGGTCCTCCACCTCGCCTTGCACGGGGTCGCCAGCACGCAATATCCGGAACGCGCAGCGCTTGTCTTCGGACCGGACACGGCATCGGTCGAGGACGGATTGCTGCAAGCCCGCGAGATCGGGCGTCTCCGGCTCTCGGCGGACCTCGTGATCCTCTCGGCCTGCAACACCGGAATCGGCCGGCTGGAAGGTCAGGAGGGCGTGGCCAACCTGGTGCGGGCCTTCCTGTTTGCTGGCGCAAGGAGTGTCGTCGCAAGCCAATGGGCGGCCGATGACGTTGCCACCTCGGCCCTTATGAAGCGGTTCTACACACGTCTGGCCGAGGGACTCGACAGAGGCTCGGCTCTCCGGCGCGCCAAGCTGGACCTGATCGAGACCCACGGCAGCGAGATTGCGCCATACTATTGGGCAGGATTCACGCTGGTTGGAGAGGGCTCAGATCCAACGGAATTCACTCAGTAGGGACTGGCAGGTGGACCTGACGCCACAACAGAGAAGGAAGCTCCTGGGCAAGGTCGAGCGGCTCGTCGCCCGCAAGTTCTTCGACGCCAACTTCAATGGCCACGACTGGCCTGCGCTGGTGAAGGCCAGGGAGGAACAGATTCTGGAGGCTGGGAGCCCGGAAGAATTCGAGAAGGAAGTTCACAGCCTGGTTTCTCAGCTCGGGGTCAGCCATATCGGTTTTGGGCACGAGAGTTCGAGGCGCGTACCCTCCCGCCGTTCCATTTGCGCAACGTTCCGCAACCACGAGGGTTCTAACGGGCCGTGCTGGGTCTTCCATGACGTCCACGAAGACGGGCCTGCCTTCAATGCGGGCCTGCGACCGGGTGATGTTCTGTGCACAGTCAATGGCCGCGAGATCCGTCCGCCGGAGGATCCCGAATTCCCGATGGGCATCACCATGCCCGTGACGATCGAGAGGAAGGATGGACAACGGCACTCGATTCAACTGGCGGTTCCAAAATCCAAGTCGAAGAAGTTCCCCTATACCGAGCCCCGTCTCGTTTCCTGGTCGAAGCTGGAAGAGGGTGTGGGCTGGCTGAAGGTCAGCATGTTCCCAGGCCAGGTGGGGATCGACATCTCCCATGACATTGATGAGGCCATCCGTCAGTTGCAGGACTGCGACCGGCTGATCATCGACCTGCGCGGCAATTCCGGTGGCGGGATGGGCATGCTCCGGCTCATGAGCTATCTCACGCCGCACAAGTTGCCGGTTGGGTACAGCCTGACCAGGCGGCGGGCGCGGAAGGGCTACCGCAAGGAGGATCTTGCCCGGTTCGGCTGGATTCCTTCGCGCAAGATCGCCCTGATCTGGCTCGCCCTACGATACGGCTTCGTGGACAAGTCAATTGCGGTTGTGACCGAGGGCCTTGGCCCGAAGCGGTTTCACGGCAAGATAGTCATCCTGGTGAACGAGCACAGCGCCAGCGCCAGCGAGGTGATTGCCGCGTTCGCCCAGGAGAACAACCTGGCACGAATTGTCGGGACTCCGACCGTAGGGCGGCTACTCAGTGGCGATCCACATCGCGTCGGGCACGGCTACATGCTCGTGGTGCCAACAGCAGCGTACCTAACCTGGAACGGCCAGTTCATCGAGGGTAAGGGAATCAAGCCGGATTACGAGGTACCCTGGTCGCTTGAGGCAGTCCGCGAGGGGAAAGACAACCAGCTCGAACGAGCTGTCGAGATTGTCAAGGAGCTATCGCCGGGAAACAGTTGATGCCGACCAATTGGTCGATACCAGCGGGCAGATCCTGGGAGGCGGCAAAGCAGCAAGCTGCGAGAACAGCGAGAACAAGGCGCATGAGAGTTCTCCTAGAGGCACATATCAAGTGAGGACGCGCGGGCTGGAGCGCTCACGGGCGGAACCGCAAGCACCATCAACTAAGGCAATCATCTCTTGTGCTGGACACTTTAGTGTCAAGTACGGGTGGTACGGCCATCCTCGAGCCCGCCCTGCAAGGTGTCACATCGCTTGCCTCCAGTCACCTATGTCAGTTGAATCGAACGTAAAAGCCAAAAGGGTCAGTGGACTTGGAAGTCTTCCGGACCCCACGGTTTGCAGGCCAACGTTGAGATGAAAAGTGAGTCTTAACGGGTTGTTTCAAGTTTAGGGGGCCCACTCCGCTTATCTCCAGGCATGTCCGTGCAGCTCAATCGACAAATCGAAGGGCTGGCGACGTACGCCACGGGGAACAAGTGCCGGTCCATTGGCCTTTCACAGTCTGCGACCCAATCCCGGGCTACCGAAGTTCCACGGCATACTCCGTCCACGGCCACGGCTCTTCCCGAACTCCAAGGACGTACTCACCGGGCGCCAGCGTTAAGGTGTCCAGTCGAACATCCAGTGAGGTGGTGCCCTCTCGGATCTCGGCCCGCCCGCTGCCTGTCACCGCAGCTGCTTCTCCCGGCGGGCCAAGCCGGATCGAGTAGGCCCCCTCCTCGCTGCCGACGGGCAGAATGATCGTCAAAGCAAGACGGCGCCGAGGAAGAACCAGGTCGGTTCCTTCGGGTGCGGGAATCCCCGGGGACTCGCCCCTTACCGGGGAATGGCCTCGCAAATCGAGGGAGGCCTGTTCGTACACCGGGGCAGGCGGTTCTTCCCTGACAGTCTGTGGCTCTCGCGGCAGGGCTCCCTGACGGCCAAAGTAGTCATAGGCCAGTACGCTGGCCACGATCACGAGGGCCGCCACGCCGACAAAGACCGGCACACGGCGCCAAAATCTGACTCCGCGCCGATAGCCGTAGAACTCACGGAAGCAAGGGGAGCAGATCGAAAGATGATCCATGACAGATTCCTGCCGAGCTCGCGGAAGATCCGGACTCCCATGCGCGACAGCCTTGAGCGTCTCATGGTCCGGGCATCCGAGTCTCTGCGGGTTCGGATGATGCTCCATGAAGAGCTTCTTCGCAAGCCGCAGAAGATGCCGCTCCTGGTCTTTCGAGAAAGGCCGATCTGTGTCCCGCTCTTCCATCCTGCTGCTCGTCATTGCTCCGAACCGCCTTCGCCTTCTGGCGGTCGACGTCTGCGGCTTAGCATGCGTTCCCAAGCCTTTCGGATTCCATAGCGAAACAAGCCTCTGGCGTTTTCACCACGCGCAATCCCCAGATGCCTCGCGATCGTTCTCCAGGAGTCGCCGGCCGACCAGAACTCATAGAGTGCGCGGGTCCGCTGATCAGCGTGGCTCAGCAGTATCTCCACCTGGATCTCCTGATTCAGGCTCGTCACCCAGGCATCCTCGTCGCGAGCCCCCATCCGGCCGAGGGCCTCAGTAGGATAACCATACTGCACCCGGGATTCCTTTGCCTGGATGCCCGCCAGCTCTCGGACGACGGACCTGAAAAGGTAGGCCTCCAGGTTGACGATTTCCTCTCCCTTCGATTGATTCTGTATCCGCTCCCACACGGAATGTACGACTTTTTCGAGGATCTGAGGCGCCCGGGCCTCGTCATGCAGGAAGTGGCCGGTGACGTAGACAACTCGCGAGAAGATCGCTTCGGCCGCTTTCAACAGGTCCTGGCCGATTGGCTCGCCATTGCGGTCCTCCGGGTTCACCCAGAAGAGCGGCTGTGTCGGCTTCCTCTCGTCCATAGCAGCCATTCGGTGGCACCTGCCAGCGAAATTTGAGGGCGCATTGGCGCCGGGAGATCCCCAACACCCTATAGTCTAGAGGGAATTCGGCAGCCAAAACGGAAAAAGATAGTGCACGCCACCGGGCCGAGAGCGCGGTCGCCGCGGAGAGCTCAGATGCGGTGGTTCAGAAATTGAATCGCGCTCCGAACTGGAAGGCCCGGGGACCACCCGAGCCGAAGACCTGGGTGATGCGCCTGGCCGGCTGGCCAAAGCTCTGTGGCTCCAGTAAGTTGAAGTTGTATCCAGAGAGATTCGCCACATTGAAGACGTTGAATGCCTCGCCGAGAATCAGCAGCGTATACCGTTCGGTGAGGGAGAATGTGCGACTCAGCCGCAGGTCTTGCGAGTACAGCGTATCCCCAAACTGGAACTGGGCCGGCAGTGTGACGGGCGGGATCAACTGACCCGCGGGCGTTCGGCCGCCGGCGAAGTTCCCGTTGAACTCCTCGACGATCCCCACAAGATCCGCTTCGTCGACTCCTCGATTGAGTTCATTCCACTCCGTTCCGGGCAGGACATCGTTGATGGTGCCGTCCCCGTTCAGGTCCAGGCCGGACATCTGGGCGGTGAATGGCGGCCGGCTACCGACGGTCGAGATGAACGAGAACCGGAACATCCACGGGAGGTCGACGATGCCGGATACGGTGAACAGGTGCCGGCGGTCATTCGGCAGCGGGCCGTAGCTCTCGAACCAGTCATTGTTGTTGATGACGCCGTTCAGGCCTGTCGTACTCGAAAGGGCATAGGAAGCCAGGAACTGGAATCCGCGGGAGAACCTCTTGTCGACCCTCACCAGCAGCCCTTTGTACTTGGAGCGTCCCCCGCTCACCTGGACGCCGATGCGGCCGGACGAGCATTGCGCGGTCAGCTCCAGCAATTCAAGGCCTGCACACGGCCGAATCACGGGACCGGCCACGCTGCTCCATCGGTTGAAGTCGATGTTGCCCGTGTTCTGATGGATGTGGTGCTTGTAGGCGAAATCCACGCTCAGAACCATGTCCGTAGCGAGCTCACGTTGGATGCCGACGTTCAAGTGTTGTGAATAGGGCGCCGTGAAGTCCCTGGCCATCAGTCCCGAGCCCTGTTTGAAGACCTCGATGTTCCGAACCGACACGTCGACGTTGTCCGGATCGCCGAGTTGTTGCTCGAGAAATGAGCGAATGTCAGGAAGAATCATCATCAGGTGCTGTGCTCTGAAGTTCGTCGGCCCATCTCGGAACTCGAGCGGGCGGAAAAGGGGAACGCCGGGGACGCCTGGCAGCGGGTTCGGCATGATCGAACCGTCGACCACGAACCGTCCGCTCCCGCGTGGGCCGATCGTCGAGCGCTCCTGGAGGCGGTCGATTGCCAAAGGCAGCGCATAGTAGATGCCGGCGCCAGCGCGCAGCACGGTTTTGCGGTCATCCGTGATGCTCCATGCGAAACCCAGCGAGGGACCGAAGTTGTTGAGGTCCCGACGGGTGGGCGCCAGTCCCTGCTGTCCAAGCAGCGGTTCGAGATAGGCTGGCTTGCTCAAATCGTGGTTGGCGAGATCGGCGTGATAGGCGTACGACAATCCGAAGTTGACAGTGAGACGCGGCCGTACGCGCCAGGTGTCCTTCCAGTAGAACCTCAGGACGTGGCTGGTCCGACCCTCATCAAAGTTGAACCGTGGAGGGATGCGAGGATCTCCAAAGCCGGTGGAGAAGCCGAGCAACGGTAGCTGGAGGATGTCCTCGAAGGTGTCGAACGATGGAGGAAGCGGGATCCTGGCCTGGGGAGGCACGGCTGGATTGGCGTTATATGCTCTCACGACATCCGGCGAATAGAGCACCATGACGGCTGGCTCCGCGAACTGGCTGAAGCCAGATCCCCGGTCGAAGTGCCACTCGAAGCCGAAGCGGAGCTGGTGATGACCCTTCTGCCACGTTACGTTGTCCACCATGTGGTATCGCCGGAAATCCCCGCCTTGGGGCACAAGTGCGTGATTGCCCATCACCAGGTCTGCGCCAAGGATGCCGATTTGGGGCTGTTGCAGGCCGATGCAGTTGTTGCCGCAGTCGGAAGCTGACGGCGCTGAGTTCCGCGTGTGCCAGTACCAGTAAGAGAACCGGAACTCGTTGATCGTGCTCGGATTGATGGCAGTGATGAGGGAGCCAACACTCTGGTCGGCCCAGTTGGTGTTCTTGCTCCAGTTCGAAGGTAGACTCCCAGGAGATGTCGGCGGATTGAAACCGTCGTTGCCGTCATGGGAGTACCGCACGAACACACTGTTTTTGTTGTTCACGCGCCAGTCGAAGCGGACGCTGATTTGGTTGCCAGTGAAATCCGTCGGGAAGATTCCACCGAACCCTGTCAGCCCAGATGCGCGCGGCTGCACAGCGGCGACCCCGTCCTGGTTGTTGTGCTCAAAGTTCGCGAACACAAAGAGCCGATTCTCCTTGATCGGACCTCCGATGTGGAATCCGGCCTGGCGCCGGGCGAAGAAGGGGTCTGGATTGGCCGGCTCGCGCAGGAGCGCAGGGTATGCCGCGAGATTGTGATCCCGGAAGAAGACGAACGCGCTTCCGTGGTAGCTGTTGCCGCCCGAGCGTGTGACAACATTGACCGCACCCGCTCCCGTGAGGCCGGTCGCCAAGTCGAAGTTCACTGTTGAGATCTGGAACTCCTGCACGCCCTCCTGAGAGAAGTTCTGGGGCGTGCCGCCAATGATCGGACTGATTATCGGGCTTCCATCCATCGTGTCCCTGGTTTGGTCCGCGGGAGATCCCAAGATCGACACGTCAAACTGGCTCGTGAAAAAGCCGGCATCCGGCACTGTCGTGACGCCCGGCTGCAGTACAGCGAGCTGGAGGAATTCGCGCCCGTTCAGGGGCAGGTCTTCGATTTGACGACGCGAAATCACCGCGTCAATGCTGTGTTTCTGATGTGCGATGAGAGGCGCCGATTCGACAGCTTCGACGAGCTGCTGCAGTACGCCGATGGGCAACGTGAAGTCAACCGCTGTTGTTTGACCGGTTTCAACCAGAGCTGTCTTCACAGGCGTCTGAAAACCCTCCGCCTCTGCGGTGACCTCGTATGTTCCGGGAGGCAGGACGGGCACTGTGAACCTCCCGTCTCCTCCGGTGACCACGTTGCGACTGAGGCCGGTCGCCTGGTTTGTCGCCGTGACTCGTGCGTCCGGAATGACGGCCTCGGATTCGTCGTAGACGGTTCCTCCGAGTTCGCCAGTAGGCAGCTGTGCTACAGCAAGGTTGGTCGCTAACCCCAAGAACTGGATAAGGAAAACTCGCACCCGGACTTGTCGAAGCATCGCAATCCCCTCCTCTTCCTATTGGGCCATACTCGGCCACTGACTGTATGAGGAGCCTATGGCAGGAGAACGGAGAAAAATTCCTCGGAATTTCACACTGGTCGCGGCCTTAGCGGGCTCCCGAGCCTCACGTGGGGTGGCCTTGTCGGCATCACCCGAGGCAATCCCGCAGAGTAGGCGCCCGCCGAGTGCCCGCCGCGGGCGCTACCGTGTGACGAAGGCGTCGGCGTCCCGAAGCCACTCTTCGAAGCTGGGATTGCGAGCGTGCGGGGCTTCAATCCACCGGGAGCTGCAATGTGCCCAGTAGGCGGCAATCCTCTCGCCGCACAGGTGGGTTCGCGCGGCAGCGTGAACGGCGTCAAGGCCGGATTTCGCCCCCGCGAAGAAGTGGTTCTCGGTCCACGCTATCAACTCTTGCCACAGCCAGGTTGATCCCCAGCGCGCTCGGCGTTCGTTCTGGCGAGCTGATCTGCGAAGCCGGGGCATCGCTGGTCGAGAACGGACACGAGGTACGCGGGGACCTCGCCGGCGGTCTCAACAACGAGGCGAGCCCAGAACGCGAACGCTTCCCACTCGATGTACTCCTTCACGAGAGCGGCGGGTTCACCGGCGGTCGGCGTCACGTCATCAGCACACGCGCGGTGCCCCAAAGCTTGGTGGTGCCACTCGTCGAAGGATGGGTATGACTTCGGCGGGCAGTCGTGCCAGGCTGATTCGGTGCGCGTCCAGTGCTCCCAGACCTGCTCGGAACAGGGGTCGCGCCCACAGTAATAGTGAAGAGCGTCCAGCCAGCCACCATCGCGAGCTGCGTGGAACATGTGCTCGTCCACCCAACTTGAAAGATCGACCCAGATTGATTCGTGGTCGGATGACTTTCCCCGGCCATCGAGGAAACCCGGGCATCGTTGGTCAACTTGCTGGCGGAGCCAGTCGGGCAGTTTTCGTTCGGCACTGATGACGGCTCGAACCCAGAGACCGAAGGACAGCCACGCGACCAACTGCCCGCAGGAATCGGCAAGGTCGCGCCACGGCACCATGAGCGACTGCTCCCGCATCGCCCGGTGAATCGCGGCACCCGCTGAGGCGCGCATGGCTGGAGGCCTGCCCCTCGTTCTCTCGGACTTGTCGAAGCATCGCATCCCTCCTGTCCTCCTTGAGTCGCAGTTGGCCACTGTACTATGAGGCGCTCGGCTGCAGAAAACGGAAAAAGATTGACAGAAACGTAGCACAGTCTGCGGTGAGGCCTTGGCCTCCCCGCGTAACCTACGTGAAAATCCCCACGGAGGAACTCGAGGATTGCACCGGGGATCGAATTCGACCTTTAGAATCGAGCTATCCGGAACGATGGCGTGTATCGGCAGCTCAAAACATTCCTCTCTGCCCATGTTGTGCTGTAGATGGCAAAGTAGGATCATTCAATTGATGGATGACATCTTCCAGGCCTATTCGGACGAGGTCAGGCGGCTGGCTGCCTCGCATTCCACGACGGAGCCGACCTACTACCCGGCGATCAAAGCCCTGCTTTCAAAGATGCTCAGCCGTGAGAGCTTGCCGTTTGAGGTCCGGGCTTCCACGAGTGAATCAAGGTCGGGCGGTGGGCGTGACCAGCCAGACTTGGCGCTCTACGACGGTGAAGGCGACTACGTCGTGGTCTGCAGTGAGGTGAAGCTGCCCTCCCAAGAAATCAAGGACATAGCCTACTCGGAAGATCGAAATGACCAAATCGGGCGATACCTCGCTCAAACCGGTGTTGTCCTGGTCTCCAATGTGCGTGGTTTCGGCCTGCTCACAGTCCGGCGTGACAGCCTCCGAGGCACTACCATTCCACCGGCCGATCGTGTCCTGGAGCACATCGTCGAGCTCTGGCCTTCGACCTCGGCATTGGAGCAAGGGCGTCAGATTCCGGCCAACGCGGTCGAAGAACTCTACCTGCTCGTCGAAACTGCGGTCACACGCTATGCACCCATTGCTGAACCGGAGTCACTCGCGAAGATCCTCGCCCGACAGGCGAAGAGGGCGAAAGCTCAGTTGCCGCCGCAGTTCACGCAGGCCGTACAGGGCTTGGCTGAGGACTTTGGAAAGGCCCTCGGTGTCACCTTTGAAGGTGAAGATGGCGAGGAGTTTTTCCGCTCTTCCCTGGTCCAGACGGTCTTCTACGGGCTGTTTGCCGGATGGACCCTCTGGCTCCGTTCCGGCTCACAAGACCCATTCTGGGGTGGGCCCCTGGGCTGAGACAGTTAGTTAAGACACTGTTCGCCGTTCCGTGAAAATTCATTGTACGGCGGTTCGGTTCCGCTTCAAGATTGCGGTCGTGGACGACCGCGGATTCTTTCTCACCTTGCAGGCGGTTCGCAGGCAGCTCGGGGCGATGCCCAGCGAGTTGTACCTGATCCGTCTGATTCACCACCACACCCGCCGGGCGATGCCTGGCGAACGGCTGTGGACAGCCAGAGAACTGGGGAGCCCAGCCATCGTGCGCTTTCTTCGAGCCCGCAACCGGGAAGGATGCGAGGTCTACCTGCAACCCTTCGCCGGCGACCGGAACGCAGGCTACATTCTCGTCGACCTCGATCAGGCCGCTCCCGCAGTGGTAACAGCCATGCGCGCCGACGGGTATGGCCCGTGTGTGGTGGCGCAGACCAGTCCCGGTCATCTGCAAGCCTGGGTTCACCTCAGCACCTCGCCGTTGGAGCCAGCCGTCGCCAGCGCGGCCGGCAGGCTGTTGGCCCGCGCCTATGGCGGCGATCCGGCCAGCACCGACTGGCGACACTTGGGTCGGCTCGCCGGCTTCACCAATCAGAAGCCCGCCCGCCGCACACGGCGGTGCTTCGCGCCATGGGTGAAGCTCGTGTATGCCGCGGCGGGTTTGGCCCCGCAATCGCAGGCCTTGCTGCAGTCGGCCCGAGAGTCGGCTTCGTCGCCGCCCCCTCCCATCTCCGCTCCCCACACGAGCGTCCCGGACGCTGTCCCCACCATCGCCGCCGCCGAGGCCCTCAACATCTACCAGGCGTGCCTCGAACGGTGGCGCGTCCGTGAGCGTTTCCCGCAGCCGGACTGGAGCATCGTCGATCTGTGGGTCGCCCGGCATCTGCTGTCGCGGGACACACCTCCGGCGCGGGTCCAGGACATTCTCCGGCTCGCCAGCCCCCAGTTTCCCCGCCGCCACGGCGATCCGGCCGACTACCTGCGCCGGACCCTCGCCCGTGCCGGGGGGCCGTCTCTCCCCCGCCCTGTGTGTACGGCTCATGACTCAGCCTCCGCTCCGGAGGCCGCCGCCAGCGCTTGCTCGAACTCCACCGGTGAGCGGTAATCGAGCGCCGAGTGCAGTCGCTTCTGGTTGTAGACCTGATCGATGAAACGCGCGATCGAAGCCCGCGCCTCGGCCAGATCCCGGTACTCCTGCCGGTACACCTCTTCTGTCTTCAGCGTCTTCATCCACGATTCGCAGCGCGCGTTTTCCCAGGGGCTCGCCTTGTGGCTCATGCTGATCTGGCAGCCGTGTTGCTTCAGCAGCGCCGTGTACTCGCCGGACGCATACTGGCCGCCGCGGTCGGAATGATGCACCAGGCCCGGCACCGGCTGCCGCAACACAAGCGCCATCCGCAGTGCCGCCAGCGGGAGATCGTCTTCCAGCGTCCGGTCCAGTTCCCAGCCGATCACCCGTCGGGAAAAGGCGTCGATCACCACCGCCAGATATACGAACTCGGTCTCCAGCCGGATGTAGGTGATGTCGGCCACCCAGAGCTGGTTGATGCCGGTTAGCGTCATCTGCTGGGCCAGGTTGTGATAGACTTGGCGGCCGTGGTGGGAATCGGTCGTCACGACGAACTTCCGCTTCCGCACACACAGCAGGTTGTCCTCGCGCATGATCCGCCGCACCCGTTTGTGGTTCACCGTCCAGCCCTGCTTGCGTAACTGGTGTGTTACCCGGCGCCAGCCGTAGCAGGGGTGCTCCAGTGCGATCCGCTGCACTTCGTCCCGCAAGTCCATCTCCTCGGCCGCAACCGCCGGCGTCGCCTGCCGCCAGCGGTAGAAGCCGGCTCGGCTGACCTGGGTCAACTCGCACATGCGCCCCACCGGGATCAGCGTGGCCAGGCTCACTTCTTGCTCCAGGTACGGGTAGATGAGCCGCGGGTAGTCAACGCCTGCAGCTTGCGCTGCTCGTCGGCATGTTGCAGGCACCGTCGCAAAAAATCGATCTCCATCGCCTGGCGGCCCACCTTGCGCTCCAGTTCGGCCACCCGGTGTTCCTCGGCTCGGCCCCGCCCGTTGCCGGAAAACGCCTTCGCCCCGTGCTCGTGCAGCTCCCGCCGCCAGCGATGCAACACGTTCGGGTCCACCTCACAGGCGCGCGCCACCTCCGCCATCGAGGCTCCCAGCTCCAGACGCCGCACCGCGGCTTCCTTGAACTCCTTCGTGAACTTCCTTCGTGTTTGGCCCATGACTCTCCTCTCCATTTAATGAAAAGTGAGTCTTAACCGGTTGTCTCAGTTTGGGGGCCCACTCCATTCCGATGGGAAGACCTGGCCGATCATCTAAAGATCCCGTTCCTGGCGGAACTCTACTACGAGTTCCAGCATCCTCGCCGCATTCAGGAACTCGGACTCCGGCCACATCTAGATCTGGCAACCGAGACCTTGCACCGAGTCGACACCGACGCCTTCTTTCGAAGGTTTCAGCTGCCGAGCGTGAAGCCCCACCACGCTCCGGAAGCCGGTGGAGAAGCTACCGCGGCTATTCTCTACTTCTATGAACCATTTCTGGAGGCCTTCGACCCCGAACTGAGGAAGACGTTGGGCGTTTGGTACACCCCGCGCGAGGTGGTTCACTACCAAGTGAAGACGGTTGACCGCCTGCTGCGGGAAGAACTCGGCTGTGAACGGGGCTTCGCCGATGAGAAGGTAGTCGTCCTGGATCCATGTTGTGGCACTGGCGCTTATCTCATCGAGATCATGAAGTGCGTTGCCGACCAACTTCAGTCGGAGGGCGCGGAGGCCCTCATGGGACAAGCGCTCCTGGACGCGGCAACCCGGCGGCTAATCGGCTTCGAAATCCTGACGGCTCCATTCGTTATCGCCCAACTTCAGATGTTCTTGATCCTGTCGGAGCTTGGTGCAAGACCGACCGCTGACCATCGTCCCGCAGTGTTCCTCACTAATGCGTTGACAGGTTGGGATGGGCCAGAGCAGTTGAAGCTTCACTTCCCCGAGCTTCAGGCTGAGTATGACGCCGCGCAGACGGTAAAACGAGGCGGCAAGATT
The DNA here is from genome assembly GCA_026129905.1 of Bryobacteraceae bacterium. GTDB lineage: Bacteria > Acidobacteriota > Terriglobia > Bryobacterales > Bryobacteraceae > JAHCHE01. The sequence goes on from JAHCHE010000012.1 coordinate 221,063, forward strand.
ATCGTCGTCATCGGCAACCCGCCTTGTTCCGCCTCAGCTGGAAGTGGAGGGAGCGTTCTGCCGTTAAGATAGCGGAGAGAACGCATGAGGAAGACGCGCAAGCACTACACGGGAGATGAGAAAGTCGCCATCTTGAGACGGCATCTGCTGGAGCAGGAGCCAGTCTCGAAGCTGTGTGACGAACTGGGGCTGCAGCCGACGGTATTCTACCGCTGGCAAAAGGAGTTCTTCGAGAACGGGGCGGTGGCCTTCCAGGGCAAGGCCCGCTCGGCAAGCCAAGCCGAGCAGGAGCGCATCCAGTACCTGGAGAAGCGGATCCAGCGCAAGGACGAGGTGCTGGCCGAGCTGATGGAGGAGCACATCGCGTTAAAAAAAGAACTTGGGGAGCTCTGACCGGGATCTGGGTGGCGCACGACGTGCGCGACCAGATCGTGGATTTCGTCCGGCGCTGGTCCGATGCCAGTGAGATCGGCGCCGGGCGATTCGTTGGCTGGTTGGGTATCACGGCCAGTAAGTTCTACGATTGGCGAGAACGCTACGGGCAGGTGAACGAACACAACGGCTGGGTTCCCCGGGACTTCTGGTTGGAGGAGTGGGAGAAGCAGGCGATCCTGGATTTTCACTTGAAGAATCCGCTGGAGGGCTACCGGCGGCTGGCGTTCATGATGCTGGACGCCGACGTGGTGGCGGTGAGTCCGTCCAGCGTATGGCGGGTGCTGAGTCAGGCCGGGGTGTTAAACCGGTGGAACGGGAAACCGTCGAAGAAAGGCACCGGCTTTGAACAGCCGCCGGAGCCGCATCAACATTGGCATATCGACGTCAGTTACATCAACATCGGAGGCACGTTCTACTACCTGTGCAGCGTGCTGGACGGCTACAGCCGGTATCTGGTGCACTGGGACCTGCGGGAGCAGATGAAGGAGACGGACATCGAAATCATTCTGGAAGGCGCCAAGGAGAAACACCCGCAGGCGAGGCCGCGGATCATCTCTGACAATGGTCCGCAGTTCATCGCCAAGGACTTCAAGGAGTTCATCCGGATCTCCGGGATGACGCACGTGAAGACGGCGCCGTTTTATCCGCAATCGAACGGAAAACTGGAACGCTGGCACAAGTCGCTGAAGACGGAATGCATCCGGCCCGGCACGCCGCTGACGCCGGAGGATGCGCGGCGGCTGATCCAACGCTACGTGGACCACTACAACACGGTGCGGTTGCACAGCGGGATCGGCTTCGTGACGCCGGCCGATATGCTGGCCGGCAGGCAGGCGCAGATCCACGCCGCGCGGGATCGGAAGTTGGAGCAGGCGCGCGAGCAACGGCAGATGCGCCGGCAACAGGCGGCATGAGGAGAGCTACAATGACATGGCCAGGTGAAACGGAAGCGGGCTCTGCGGGGACGCAACCATGCCGAGGGATAACCTGGTGGGCTCATCGAGACGATGTGACGGGGCGCGGAGGCAAGCCTTCCGCGCTCCTTCCCCAACCTCATCGGATCGGTAGACCCCGATGCCTTGAAAATCCCCGCCCCGCAGGGGCGGAATACTCACTAACGGAGAACGCCCGCTCTCCACTTCACGCTGAACCGGGACAGCCTTACAATCGCTTCGTTGGAGTACCGCTGGCGGAGGAAGCGGATCTGGTCGATCACTACAAAGGCATCCGACGTGACGACAGAGGGCGGCAAGTCGGAGCGAGCGAACTGTACACCCGATGGGGCATACGGAAGCAACTTCTTGATGACCTCTACATCCGTTTCTTTCGGCTTGCGGAACGGTGCATTGGCGAGCGCGCCGAGTACGGGGTTGTCAGCTTCATCTCGAACTACAGCTTCTACACGGGGCGCTCGCACCCGATCATGAGGGAGTCGCTTCTGAGGTCATTTGGTGACATTTGGATTGACTGCCTCAACGGCGACAAGTACAAGACCGGTAAAGTCGTTCCCAGAGGTCTGCCCGGCGAAGGCACTACTGATCAGAGCATTTTCACGACGGAACACGATCCTCGCGGCATCCAGGTGGGAACGGGAATCACAACGTTGCTCAAGAGAGGCCAGGACAGGGGACCAGATGTGCCACCAGTCGTCCATCACCGCAATTATTGGGGACGCTCCAAGGCGAAGCGAGAAGCTCTGATTGCAACGACAGGCATGGCGGACTGGCCAGCGGCTAGGAGGGTAGAAGCGGCTGCTCTCCCGGAAGGCCCACGCCACTTCGAGACATTCGAGCCGTCAGCGCACTCGCGCTGGAAGCTGGTCCCCTTCTCCGCGCAAGGTGGTTTTGATGACTGGCCGGCATTGGACCAGTTGTTCGTAGCGAAACTGCAGGGTGTGAATCCAAATCGCGGACTTGATGGAAGTGTGATTGACACCGATCGGCAAGCGCTGCTGGAGAGGATGCACGAGTTCTTCTCGGACCTCCCGTTTGACCAGCTTCGCGAAAAGCACCCTGTCCTGTTGCAGAACCGAGCTGGATACGACGCACAGGATGTTCGCAAGCATCTCAGATCCAAACATCAATTCGATGAGCGTACGGCGGTTCCGTATGTGGTATTCCCCTTGGACCAGCGGTGGCTCTACTACGAAGCAGACGGAAAACTCCTGAACCGGCCCCGGCCCGAGCTGCTCAAGAACCTGGACTCGAACGAGTTCCTGGTGACGGTTCCAGAGCCGCGAAAGGAATCGGAGACGCGACCTGTTTTGTTGACGACGGCCTTCGACCTGCATCTCCACGATAGAGGGTCGGTCGCGTTTCCAGCCGAAGTCGTCACCGAAGCTGCGCCAGAAGGAACTCTGTTCGCTGAACAGGACCGATCCTCCCAGCGTGAGGCGAACCTTGCACCATGTGCCTGGACTGTTCTAAAGAGCGTCTGGAATCTCAAGGGTGGCCTGCCGGGACGAGATGCCCGCGCCCTCTCGCGGGCGCTCAGCCGGCTGTGCCTTGTTGTCTGCCACGCTCCGTCATATCAGGCCGAGCATAAGGAGTCGCTTGCTCAGGATTGGGCGCACGTACCCGTTCCCAAGTCTCGCCAACTCCTCGATGAGATCGCGGCGGCTGGAGATTTCCTGGCCACACTGCTCAACCCGGCAGCCAATCCGGCCAAGGCGATCAAAGAGATTCTTGACGGGGACGCGAAGAGCCTCGCGGTGCCAGGTAAGCTTGGCGGTGGCAGCGTCAGCGGCGACGAACTGCTGGTCGGATACTCATTCTTCGGTGCGGCACAAGGCGGCTGGCGCCCTCGTGCTGCAGCCTCCCATGAGCCGATGCATGACGAGTGGGGCGGTAGCACCGGTGACCTGTACATCAACGATTCGGTCTTCTTCAGGCACGTTCCAGAGCGTGTCTGGCGCTATGAACTCGGCGGCTATCCTGTCATCAAGAAATGGCTCGGCTACAGGGATCGTGGTCGTCGGCCCGGCGTTCCGTTGTCCGTGCAAGAAATGACCCACCTTCGTGCAATGGTGCACCGCCTCGCGGCCGTGCTCCGCTTGCACCCCACGCTTGACCACCTCTATGAGCGCGCGTGCCTGGACTGCTATTTGGCAGAGGAGCTAGGCCTCTGACGGCTTGAAGGGAACATCCTGTCTATGCGGCCCTTGGTGTGGTGGTCCGAAACTCGGCCGAGTTCTGATTCCGTACAGGCTCGTCCTCCCCGGTACCTTCTCCTTCGCCGGGCCAGAAGTCGGCCCACAGCCGCTGCCAAGATTTCGACTACGAATCCGGAGACCGAAGTCTCGAAGACTGCTTGTGAGACGTTCAAAACAGTGTCGCCATCTAGGACACTGGCCATCCCACCGTGCCAAAACCGTGCCAAAAATCCATCTTCTGAGGGCCAAAGGGCTTCTACTCTGAGCGAAAGCAGATTCCCTGAATGCCTGTAAGTCTATGGAAACCAAGGAACTCTGTGGAAACAGTGGAAACGGAAATGAGGCTTGTAAGGCAGGCGCTCTAACCAACTGAGCTAACCGCCCGGCCTCGTTGCTCCGGTCTTCTCCAATGGTAGCAGCGAGGCGCGCGACGCGGACCGGGCCGGTTCAACGCGCTGACAACTCCAGCACGGCGGCCACGGGAAAATGATCGGAAGGGTAGCGCCCGCCGTCGTTGACGGTGAGGGTTTCGGCGGCGAGGACGCGCCAGGGACCTCGGTAGAGAATCCAGTCGATCCGCGGCGGATCCGGTTTGCCGGTGAACCCGTGAAACGTGCCCTCCGGACCCAGGCGGCGCGCGGCGCGAATCCAGGCATCTTCGAGCGGCGGCGCCAGCGCGCGGTAGACGTCGCCTCCGGCCGGCGCGTTGAAGTCCCCGGTCATTAAGAACGGCGTGGCCGGGTCCGTCGATTCGAGACGCGAGGCCATCAGGCGGGCGGCGCGCAGGCGAGCGGCTTCATCCTCCGACCGGTGCGCGAAATGGGTGTTCCAGAACAGGAACTTTTCGCCTGTCTCGCGCAGCTCGAACAGCCCCCAGGTAACCATGCGGGGCAGTGACATGCCCCAGGACATGCTGCCGGGCTTGTCGGGCGTTTCCGAAAGCCAGAAGTCTCCGGAATCCGCCAGGCGGAGTTTCTCTTTCCGGTAGAAAACGCCCATGTGCTCGTCGCTATGATTGCCGCGGCGGCTGAGACCGAACCAGGCGAATTCGGGCGCTTTCTCAACGATGTAATCGCCCTGCTCGCGATACAGCTCCTGCGTGCCGATAAGGTCCGGCGACTGGTCGCGGATTGTCTTTACAAGGAGGTCCCGGCGATTCTCCCAACGGTTCGGCCCGTCGTTCGGGGTGGGCAGACGCACATTGAAGGTCATCACCTTCAGGGTCTGCGCGGGGACCGGACGCAGCGAAAGAGCGCCCAGGATCAGGACAGCCATCGCGATGTCATGCCGTTTCAAATCGTCGCCTCCCTTGAGGGCTTCATTGTAATCGACGCGGAAGCTCGGGATCATCAGGCGACTGGCGCTCGTCAGCAATGCGTTCGCGACTGGGCAT